>NZ_SUKC01000001.1 GCF_005047635.1 Arthrobacter sp. CAU 1506
ATTCAAACCAGGCTGATAAAAACCGCGACACACCACAGGGGCGGCACGCCACGGCACTTCAACCAATAAATAATTGGTATCAACAAACTTGGCACACTATTGAGTTCTCAAACAACAGGAGCAAACGATTACTTCACAAAAGAATTTCTTTGAATCCGCTTTGCTTTTCTTCGCTGCGATGTTTCTACTTTATTTCATTCTTTTTCTTTCTGTCAAATCGGCGTTTCCGCGTCATTTACTTAGAAAAAGCATGATCCCAGCGAAAAACTTCAGCTAATCTGCCTGCGCACTGGGCGCATGACCAACCGCTGTCGTTTTATCGAAGGGGTTTTGTCGCGTTCCGGCCGGCTGTTTCACAACCCGCGGCGGCGACTCAGAAAACATTACACGGCACCGGCAGTCCCCGCAAATCGCTGGAGGGTGATGCCCGCCACCGATGCGGAAGGGCCCGCCGTTGCCCTCCTGTGTGGAGGAAAACGGCGGGCCCTTCGAATGAGCTATTAGCCGAGCGGTGAGGTCAGCCGGACACTTCCACTATCGCGAGTGTCCGCTTTCCGCGGCGCAGCAACAGGTACTTGCCGTGCAGCAACTGATCCGTTCCAACAACGGTGTCCGGGTCCGTGATTTTTTGATTGTTCACGTAGGCACCGCCCTCGGCCACGGTGCGGCGGGCCGCCGAATTGCTGGCGGCCAACCCGGACTGGACCAACAACTCGATGATCCCGGTCGTTTCCGGGCCGGCAACGGCGCTGGGCAACTCGGCCGTGGCGGCAACCAGGGTCGACTCGTCCAGCTCGGCCAACTCTCCTTGGCCAAACAATGCCGACGATGCGGCGATCACTTTGTCCGTCGCAGCTGTTCCGTGCACCAGAGACGTGACTTCGTAGGCCAACGTCCGCTGGGCTTCACGGGCATGCGGCCGCTCTGCCACGGCTCGCTCGAGCCCTTCGATTTCCTCCCGCGAACGGAAGGTGAAGACCTTCAGCCGCTGGACGACGTCGGCATCGGCGGTGTTGAGCCAGAACTGGTACATGGCATAGGGGCTGCACATGTCTGCATCCAGCCAGATGGCGTTGCCTTCGCTCTTACCAAACTTGGTTCCATCGGAGTTGGTGATCAATGGCGTGCCGATGGCGTGCACAGCGCTGCCCTCGACCTTGCGGATCAGTTCGATGCCGCTGGTCAGGTTTCCCCACTGGTCCGATCCGCCGGTCTGCAGGATGCAGCCGTACTGCCGAAACAGTTCAAGGTAGTCCATGCCCTGCAGGATCTGGTAACTGAATTCGGCGTAGCTGATGCCCTCGTCGGAGTTGAGCCGGGAAGCAACGATGTCCTTTTTGACCATGGTGCCGACGCGGTAGTGCTTTCCGATGTCGCGCAGGAAGTCCAGCACGCTCATCGGCTCGGTCCAGTCCAGGTTGTTGACCATCCGCGCGGCGTTATCGCCGTCGAAATCAAGGAAGCGCTGGACCTGTCCCTTCAGCCGGTCCACCCATTCGGCGACCGTTTCCTTGGTGTTCATGGTCCGCTCGGCGGTGGGCCGGGGGTCTCCCACCAGCCCGGTGGAGCCTCCCACGAGTCCCAGCGGCTTGTGCCCGGCCAACTGCAGCCGGCGCATGGTGAGCAGCTGGACCAGGTTGCCCAGGTGCAAGCTCGGCGCTGTCGGGTCGAAACCGCAGTAATACGTCACCGGGTCCCCCGCCAGCAGTTTCTCCAGTTCAGCCTCGTCGGTTGAAACGTGGACAAGTCCGCGCCACTTCAGTTCCTGCCAGACGTTGGCGAAACCAGGGTCGTTGCGTTGGGAAGCCAGAAACGTATTATTCACGGATTCCAAAATATCAGCCTTCAATTCCCTCGGGGACCTCGCCCTCGGCCAGCAGCCGCAGCCGCTGGGTGGGACGGGTCATGGCCACGTAGAGGTCGCCGACGCGTCCTCCGGTACGGTGCAACAGTTCGCCGGGTTCGAGCACCACCACGGCGTCGAACTCGAGTCCCTTGGCCTCCTGCGGGCCAAGCACGCTGATGTCCTGCTCCAGGCCACCGGCTCCGCCGCCTACCCGCTGGGCGTAGACCGCGGCCAGTGCACTTCGGACCTCAGGCAGCTGATGGTCTGCGGCGATGACCGCCAGCAGTCCCCCATTGGCAGCCTCGATTTCCTCGGGCATGACCTCCAGCAGATGTTCGATCATGCGACCGGCCGGCACGCGGTCCACAATCGGCTGCCAGCGTCCATCACGGACGGCTTTGGGAGCCGATACAACCTGGCCGGCGGCGTTCGCCATCCGGACCGCTGCCTGTGCAATCTGCGATGGCGTGCGGTAGTTCACGGTCAGTTCTTCAAGCTGCCAGCGTTTGCCTGCGAACGGTTCAAGGGCCTGCTGCCAGGACTCGGCGCCGGCCGGGGAACTGGTTTGCGCAATATCGCCGACCACAGTGAACGACTTGAGAGGGCAGCGGCGCATCAGCAGGCGCCACTGCATGGCAGACAGCTCCTGGGCCTCGTCGACAACGATGTGACCGAAGGCCCACGTGCGGTCGCCGGCGGCACGTTCGGCGGCGGTGAGACGGTTTTGCTGCGTTTGGTTGTAGCCCGCCAGGTCCTCGGCGCTGACCAACCCGTTGATGCCGATGTCGCGCAGCGACTGGTCGACGTTGCGCAGCGACTGCTCGGCATTGGCGATGTCGCGGGCCCTGTCAGCGTCCTGCTGGGCCCTGTCACGCCCGGCCGAGGCGTCCATCTCGCCGAGCAGTTCGGCGGCTTCGTCGAGCAGCGGCACATCCGCTTCGGTCCAGGCCGCATCAGCGGCGCGCAGGAGCAGGTTGCGTTCCGCTTCGGTCAGGTCCGGGGCGGCCGCCTCCAGATGGGCCGGCTTGCTGAGCAATTCGCCGATCAGCTTCTCCGGGGTCAACGGCATCCAGGCCAGGTTCAGTGCCACCCGGACATCGCGCGACGTCCGCACGTCTTCTGCCAGATAAGCCCGGTCTGCGTTGTTGCCCGCCCCTGAGGACGCTTCCAAAGCTTCACGTAGTTGGTCGGTCAGCTCGCGGAGCAGGATCTTCACGAAGGTCACCCGGGCGGCGTTGTGGGGTTTGCCGGTGGCCCGGGCGCGGTCGCGTGCCCGTGCCACCTGGCGCGGCGTCAAGGTCAAGATGGTGCCCTCGACGTTGAGCTTGCGTGGCTCCGCTGGCAGCCGCTGGCGGTTCGCCACCGCGTTGGCCACGACGTCGACCATGGACAAACGGCCCTTGATCTCAGCCACCGCCGGGTTGGTTTCCGGCACCGCCCGGACGCCGGGCATCAGCCCGCCGAGCGTGGACATGACGACGCCGGTCTCACCCAGCGAGGGCAGCACACGCTCGATGTACTTCATGAAGGAATTGGACGGGCCCACCAGCAGCACGCCGGCGGACTTCAGCCGTTCGCGGTGCGAATACAGCAGGTATGCGGCACGGTGCAGGGCCACGGCGGTCTTGCCCGTGCCGGGGCCGCCCTGGACCACCAGGATCCCCGGCATTGGGGCCCTGATGATGCGGTCCTGTTCGGCTTGGATCGTGCCGACGATGTCGGACATGGCACCGGTGCGCTTGGAGTTAAGCGCTGCCAGCAGGGCGCCTTCGCCTTGCAGCGACTCGCCGTCGGTCAGCATGGTCGAATCAAGCACGTCGTCTTCGATGCCCTTGACCTGGTGTCCTTGCAGGATCAAATGCCGGCGGCGCCTTACGCCCAGCCGTTCGAAGGCCGTGGCCTGGTAAAACGCTCCGGCTTCGGGGGCACGCCAGTCCACCATCAGCTGCTGCAGGTCGGCGGTGCTGAGCCCGATCCGGCCGATGTAGCGCCGGTCGCCGTCGTCCAGATCGAGGCGGCCGAACACCAGCCGGTCGTCAACAGCATTGAGCTGGGCCAGACGGTCCTCGTACATGGTCGCGAACGCATCGCGTTCGGAAATATTCTGCATGCTGCCCACCGCGCCGCTGCCGCGGACCCGGGCCAGTTGCTCCTGCTTCTCGGCGCGCAGTTCTTCCAGCCGGCGGTACAGCCCGGCGACATAGGCGCGTTCGTGTTCAAGCTCGGCGTGGGCCGAAAGCGATTCTGGCATCTGTGTTATCCCTCCCCAAAAGGCCGACCGTCCATTCTACTACCGGCACGGTGGATTTTCCTGAGAGCAGAACGACGGCGGGGCAGGCGGCCACCGGTCCGTCTGGCCCGGCCGGATTCATGGGCTATTCGCGTACCAACGAACGGATCCGGTGTCCCGCCAAAGCAGCCCTGCCACGCAGGGCCGAAAGCTCGAGGACCACACCGAACCCGGCCACCTGGACTCCGGCCCGTTCGAACAGGCGGCAGGCGGCACCGAGGGTTCCGCCGGTTGCCAGCACGTCGTCCAGGATCAGCACCCGCGACCCGGGCAGCAGGTCGTCGGCGTGGATTTCCAGCGTGGCCGACCCGTACTCCAGCGCGTAGTCCTCGGAGATCGTCTTTCGCGGCAGCTTGCCCTTCTTGCGCACCGTGATGACGCCCGTGCCGGAAGCGTAAGCCGCGGCGGCCGACAGCAGGAAGCCGCGGGCCTCCACCCCCGCCACGGCGTCGAACTGGCCTTGGAACGGGTCGATCAAAGCGTGCACCACTGCGTGCAATGCTTCCCCGTCGGCGAATACAGGAGTCAGGTCGCGGAAGACGATGCCGGGCTGTGGATAGTCCCGGACCGTTTCCGAAAGACGGTTGACCAAGGTTTCAACTGATTCGCGAGGGCGTTCATTCACCCAACTACCCTACCCGCTGCCGGCACGGCGCCGCGGTTTCGCTGCCCGGTACGGCGAGACCGTCGGGTCGCCTTCCAGCCAGAAGCGCCACGGGTACGCATCGGTGCCGCCCTCTCCGCTGACGCCCACCCGCGGGCCGGTCCGAACATGCTGATGCGACGCCTGGACCGCCGGTCGGGTCAGTGTCAGTTCCCCGGCGGCGAAGGCCCGGCCGTTGTCGCCGAGCTCCAGCCCGAGGGCCACGGCAAGCCGGGCCGGCCCCCGTGCCAGCTCCGCATCATCTTTGGCCGAGGTACGCCGGTTGCGGGCCAGGTCCACGCCTTCGATGACTTCGCCCGCGCGGAGCAAGGCGCCGGTGGCCTGGCCTTCGTGGCCGCATACGACGTTCACGCAATGGTGCATCCCATAGGTGAAGTAGACATAGATATGTCCCGGCGGGCCGAACATCACCTTGTTGCGATTGGTCTGGCCGCGGAAGGCATGCGACCCCGGATCGTGCTCCCCCATGTAGGCCTCGACCTCGGTGAGGCGCACCGCAACGGTGCCGTCCGCCGTCGTATGCGCTAATCGGGCACCGAGCAGCCCCGGAGCCACCTCCACGGCAGGCCGGGCGAGCCAGTGCAGCAGGGCTGCATCCACTAGGCGGGTTGCAGGCGCTGATAGAAACGGGCCAGGGCTTCGCGCCGGTGCGCCGAGTCATGTACGTGCCCGCCGCCCAGCACGGTGGCCAGTGCGTCCAGCCGCATGTGCCAGCCGGCCATCAGGCCCCCTGCCATGGTTTCCCGGTCGACGTTGTGAACCAGGGTCAGGCGGGTCTTGCCCTCCTCCGGTTCCAGCATCCAGTGCACCGTGCCGGTGCCTTCCGGTGCGGACCAGGTGTAGTCGAGCCGGCTGCCGGCCAGCACGTACTGCACGTCTCCGCTGACGGTCCGTCCCGGCAGGTTGAATTCGACGGCGCCGCCGGCCTGCAGCTCCACCCGGCCGGGTCCGAGCCAGGCCGCGAGCAGCTCCGGCTCGGTCAGGGCCGCCCACACCCGGTCCGGGCCGGCGTCGAGCAGCCGTTCGAAGCGCAGGCAGGTGTGCCCGGAATCGTTCTCCACGGTGCCCATCGAATGCGAGAGCTGGTACTGGCGGGAATAGGCTTCCCGCAGCGGGGTCCACCGGTCGGTTTCCCAATTCGGCCGGCGCCCGGCGGCCACTTCGGCCAGCGCATCCAGAATGGTCTGCCAGCCGGCGCTGCCTTCGGTCAGGAATTCGGGTCCCTCGGCGCGGGAGCGGAACTGCAGCAGAGTCCCCCCGTCGCTTTCCAGGACCCGCCATTCAATCACCGACTCCTGTCCGAGCTCGTCCTCCCAGCTGATTTGCAGACTGAGCGGCGGGTTCAGCTGCAGCACCGTGCCGCTGGAGATGCCTCCGCCCAGCATCAGCTCATAGGTACGGCCCAGTTCCCAGTCGGCGTTGAGCGTGCCCAGCCATTTGGCGACGTTGTCCTTTTCTGCCAGCAGGCTCCAGATGTAGCTGTGCGGGTAGTCGAGTTGGCGGTCGAAGGCCAAGACGTAGTCCCCGTCTACCCGCTCAATCCGGCCCTCCGGAACCAGTTTTTCCTCGTCCTGGCTCAGCGTCGACATGCTCGCTCCCTCGGCTCAGTGGCTATGCCTCCATCGCTTCACAAACTACCGCAGAGACATTTGCTACCGGTTGGTAACTTATCTTTCCGGTGGTCTGTGCGGGCTACCCGCGGCTGCCGCCGGCGTACTCCCGCGCGCGGTCCAGTCCGGCCTGCAGCGCCTCGATTTGGGCTGCCACGGCGCTCGGGGCGGTGCCGCCCTGCGAACTGCGGCTGGCCAGCGAACCTTCGACGGTCAGCACCTCACGTACCTGCGCGGTCAGCTGCGGCGAAATTGCGGCAAACTCTTCGTCCGTCAGATCCCAGAGTTCGACGCCGCGGCTTTCGGCCTGCTTGACGGCGGTACCGGAGAGTTCGTGCGCCTCGCGGAAGGGCACGCCTTGCCGGACCAGCCATTCGGCAATGTCGGTGGCCAGCGCAAAGCCCTGCGGGGCGAGCGCTTCGAGCCTCGGGGTGTTGAAGACCAGGGTCTCGATCATGCCGGCGACGGCGGGCAGCAGCAGCTCCAGGGTGTCTGCGGCATCGAAGACCGGTTCCTTGTCTTCCTGCAGATCGCGGTTGTAGGCCAGCGGCAGGCCCTTGAGCGTGGCCAGCAATCCGGTCAGGTCGCCGATCAGGCGGCCTGCTTTGCCGCGGGCCAGCTCCGCCACGTCCGGATTCTTTTTCTGCGGCATGATCGAGGAGCCCGTGGAGTAGGCATCGTCCAGGGTCACAAAGGAGAATTCCTTGGTGGCCCAGAGAATGACTTCCTCGGAGATCCGCGACAGGTCCACGCCGATCATGGCCGCTACCCAGCTGAATTCGGCGAAGACGTCACGCGAGGCCGTCCCGTCAATCGAGTTCCAGACGGCGGAGTCGAAGCCGAGGTCTGCGGCGACGGCATTGGGGTCCAGCCCCAGCGAGGAACCGGCCAGGGCGCCGGATCCGTAGGGCGAGACGGCCGCCCGCTTGTCCCAGTCGGCCAGCCGCTGCACATCGCGCAGCAGGGCCCAGGCGTGGGCCAGCAGATGATGTGACAGCAGCACCGGCTGGGCGTGCTGAAGGTGGGTACGCCCGGGCATCGCGACGTCCGGGTGCCGGCGGGCCTGCGCGAGGAGCGCGTCGACAGTGGCCAGCACTCCCCCGGCAATGATCCGTGCATGGTCGCGCAGGTACATCCGGCCCAGGGTGGCGATCTGGTCGTTGCGCGAACGACCGGCGCGGAGCTTGCCGCCCAACTGGGTGCCGGCCCGTTCGATCAGTCCGCGCTCCAGCGAGCCGTGGACGTCTTCGTCCGACTCAGCTGCCACGTACACGCCGGAACGAACATCGTCGTCGAGTTGGCCCAAGGCAGCGAGCATGCCCTCCAGTTCGGCGTCGTCCAGCAATCCCGCCTTGTGCAGCACCTTGGCGTGGGCACGCGACCCAGCGATGTCGTAGTGCGCCAGACGCCAGTCAAAGTGCGTCGACTTGCTCAACGCGGCCAGTGCATCGGCCGGGCCCCCGGCGAAACGGCCGCCCCAGAGGGCACCTTCATTGGTGTGCCCGGCTGCGCTGGTGTTCGGTTCCTGCGTCACGTTGTCTTCCCTTTCCGCCAGGTCGCCCTGGTGACGGTTCCCCGCGCTGCCGTATCGGTTGGCGGAGATGGCCAGCCGCCTGAGGCGGCGGCCCTTGCTTGCGTTTTAGGTTATGGCGTTCAGGCGTTGCGCGACGAGTCGTCGGCGAACTGCAGGAACCGTGCCGCGAGAGCGGCGCCACCGGACGGATCGCGTGTGACCAGCAGGACCGTGTCGTCTCCCGCGATAGTGCCCAGGACCGAGGGCATGACCGAATGATCGATGGCCAGCGCGAGGAAGTTGGCTGCCCCCGGCGGCGTGCGCAGCACCACCAGGTTGGCGGAGGCTTCGGCCGTCACCAGCAGATCGGCGCACAGCCGTGCCAGCCGGGCGTCCAGGATCTCCTGGGTGACACCGCTCTGCGGCGCCCGTTCACCGCCCTCGCTGGGCACCGCGTAGATCAGGCCGCCGTCCTGGCCGCGCACCCGCACGGCCCCCAGTTCCACCAGGTCGCGCGACAGCGTGGCCTGGGTGACCTGCACCCCTTCGTCGCCCAGCCGGGCCGCCAGTTCGGCCTGCGAGCGCACCGATTCTCCGGTGAGGATCGCGGTGATCTTGGCCTGGCGGGCAGTCTTGGTGGCGGGCATCGTGTTCATGGCTTGCTCTGCCATCAGGCCGTGGCCAGCGGTGCCAGCGCCGACTTGTCCATCAGCCAGGCCATCAAGGCCTTCTGCGCGTGCAAGCGGTTCTCTGCTTCGTCCCACACCACCGACTGCGGACCGTCGATGACGTCGGCAGAGATCTCGTAACCGCGGTAGGCCGGCAGGCAGTGCAGCACGATGGCATCGCCGGCAGCCAGTTTCAGGGCGCCCTGGTCCACGGCGTAGTCCTTGAACAGCTCCAGTCGTTGCGCCTTCTCGTCTTCCTGACCCATCGAGACCCAGGTATCGGTGGCGATCACATCGGCCCCGGCCAGCGCCTGCGCCGGTTCCGTGGTGATCTGGACGGAGCCGCCGGTTTCTGCGGCCCTGGCTTCGGCCTCGGCCACCACGGAGTCCGCCGGCAGGTAGCCTTCCGGCCCGCCGATCCGCACGTGCATGCCTGCGGTCACACCGGCGAGCAGGTAGGAATTGGCCATGTTGTTGGCGGCGTCGCCCAGGTAGGCCATGGTGAGCCCGGCCAGTTTGCCCTTGTGCTCCTGGACCGTCAGTAGGTCCGCCAGCAGCTGGCAGGGGTGGTAATCGTCGGACAGCGAGTTGATCACCGGCACTTTCGAAATGGCCGCCATCTCCTCCAAGCCGGAGTGGGCGTACGTCCGCCAGACCACCGTGGAGACCATCCGCTCCATCACCTTGATGGTGTCGGAGACGGTCTCCTTGTGCCCCAACTGCGATTCGCCGGGGTTGATAATCAGCGGGACACCGCCCAAGTCCGAAATTCCGCTGGCGAAGGACACCCGGGTGCGCGTCGAGGTCTTGTCGAAGATGACGGCCACGGTCTTCCGGCCGGCCCCGTCGCCGGCGAACGGCTGGTACCGGTACGGGAACTGCTTCATCTCAGCAGCCAGCTGCAGCACTTCGGCCTGCTCGGCCGGGCTGAGGTCGGTGTCCTTGAGGAAATGGCGGGTCATGAGGCGTCCTTGCTGGTGGCGGCGGTACGGGCGGCCGCGGTGGTCAGGATGTGTGGCAGTGCGGCGGTGAACCGGTCGGCCTGCTCGGCGGCCAGGATCAGCGGCGGGGCCAGCCGCAGCGTGCGCGGGCCTGGGCTGTTGATGATGAAGCCGGCGTCCAGTGCCGCCTCAACGGCGGCGGCGGCAATGTCCGCGTCCAGGTCGAAGCCGATCAGCAGGCCCTCGCCGCGGACCTCCACGACGTGCTCGATGCCGGCCAACTGCTCGCGCAGCTTGTCTCCGAGGGCGGAGACGTGGGCCAGCAGCCCGCGCGACTCGATGGCGTGGAGCGTGGCCAGACCGGCCGCCGTGGCCACCGGGTTGCCGCCGAACGTGGTGCCGTGCTGGCCTGCGGTCAACAGGCTCGAGGTCTCCGCGCCGAATGTCAGCAGCGCACCGACAGGAAGTCCGCTGCCCAGGCCCTTGGCCAGGGTGATGGCGTCGGGGACAATACGTTCGCCGCCGGCCACCTTGCCTTGGAACGCGAACCAGTTGCCGGTGCGGCCCACGCCGGACTGTACCTCGTCCAGGATCAGCAGTGCACCGGCCGCCGTGGTGGCTTCCCGGGCCGCTTTCAGGTATCCCTCCGGCAACGGCCGGACGCCCACCTCGCCCTGGATCGGTTCCAGCACGACGGCGGCGACCGTCTCGTCGACGGCGGCGCGCAGTGCGTCTTCATCACCAAAGGGAAGGTGGACCACGCCGCCCGGCATCGGTTCGAAGGGTTCGCGGTAGGCTTGCTTGGCTGTCAGCGCCAGTGCGCCCATGGTGCGGCCGTGGAAGGCGCCCTCCAGGGCAATAATTTTGGTCCGCGTTGGACTGGAGTTGCGCCGGGCCAGCTTGAATGCCGCTTCGTTGGCTTCGGTGCCGGAGTTGGCGAAGAACACTTTGGAGCCGGCGGGAGCGTCGGCCAGTTCCAGCAACCGCTCGGCCAACGCAATCTGGGCGGGGCTGGTGAAGAAGTTGGAGACATGGCCGAGGGTGGACAACTGGTCGGCCACGATTCCGGTCAGGAACTCGTCCGCGTGGCCCAGCGCGTTCACCGCGATTCCACCGAGCAGGTCCAGGTACTCCCGGCCGTCGGCGTCCCAGACGGTGCAGCCCTTGCCCCGCACCAGCACACGCTGCGGGCTGCCGAAGACGCCCATCAGCGATTCGCGGTACTTCTCCAGCAACTGTTTGCTGTCCAGGCCCTCCAGTCCGGCCAAGCCGGCGGCGGTGGAGGTTGTATGGGTCGTGGTCATGATGCGTCTCCGTCCGGAACAATCTGGGTGCCGATCCCGGCTGCGGTAAAGATTTCCAGCAGGATGGAGTGCGGCATCCTGCCATCCACGACGGCGGCCCGCTCCACTCCCCCATCGACTGCCTTCAGGCACGCTTCCATCTTGGGGATCATGCCGGATTGCAATCCGGGGAGCAGCCCGCGCAGTTCCGCGGCCGTCAGCGACGATATCAGCGAGGACTTGTCCGGCCAGTTCGCGTACAGCCCCTCGACGTCGGTGAGGATGACCAGCCGCGAGGCGTGCAGCGCGTCAGCGACCGCGGCGGCGGCGGTATCCGCATTGACGTTGAGCACCTGGTTGGTGCCCTCGCCGTCGCCGCCGATCTCCGGCGCCACGGTGGAAATCACCGGGATGCGACCGGCGTCGAGCAAATCCAGGATCGCGGAGGGATTGACGCCGACCACTTCGCCGACCAGGCCGAGATCGACCTCCTCGCCGTCCACTACGGTGCCGGTGCGGACCGCCTGCAGCAGCCCGCCGTCTTCACCGGACAGCCCCACCGCGTACGGCCCGTGCGAATTGATTAGCCCGACCAGTTCACGGCCTACCTGTCCGGTGAGCACCATGCGCACCACGTCCATGGCTTCAGGCGTGGTAACCCGCAATCCGCCTTTGAACTCGGATTCGATGCCGAGCCGGGAGAGCATGGCATTGATTTGCGGTCCGCCGCCGTGGACCACCACCGGCTTGATGCCTGCGTGGTGGAGGAAGACGATGTCCTCCGCGAAGGCCTGCCGCAGCTCGTCGTTGACCATGGCGTTGCCGCCGTACTTGATCACCATGGTGGTACCGGCGAACCGCTGGATCCACGGCAGCGCCTCGATCAGCGTGGCGGCTTTGTCCTGTGCCATCAGCATTGTGTTCTTCATCGGTCCTCAGCTGGAGTAGGCAGAGTTCTCATGCACGTACTCGTGCGTGAGGTCGTTGGTCCAGATGGTCGCGGTCTCGCCGCCGGCCTGCAGGTCGATCACCACGGTCACGTCGCGGCCGCTCAGGTCCACCAGATCCCGGGAGTCGCCAACACCGCCGTCGCGGCACACCTGCACACCGTTCATGCTGACGTTCAGCTGGTCCGGTTCGAAGACGGCATCGGTCGTGCCCATCGCGGAGAGCACCCGGCCCCAGTTCGGGTCGTTGCCGAAAATGGCGGTCTTGAACAAGTTGGAGCGGGCCACCGTCCGGCTGACGGTTTCCGCGTCGCGTTCGGAGGCTGCGTTGATCGTGGTGATGGCAATGTCGTGGCTGGCGCCCTCGGCGTCGGTGATCAGCTGCCGGGCCAGGTCAGCGCAGACCCCGGTCAGGGCAGCGGTGAAGTCTTCCAATCCCGGAACCACCCCGGAGGCCCCGGAAGACAGCAGCACCACGGTGTCGTTGGTGGACATGCAACCGTCGGAGTCGGTCCGGTCGAAGGTCACCCGGGTGGCCTCGCGCAGCGCGGACTCAAGCTGCGCCGGCGCCAGCTCGGCATCGGTGGTGATGACCACCAGCATGGTGGCCAGACCCGGGGCCAGCATGCCGGCGCCCTTGGCCATCCCGCCGATGCTGTAGCCGTCGCCGTCGAATAGTGCCTGCTTCGACACAGTGTCGGTAGTCATGATCGCCCCGGCCGCGTCGGCGCCGCCGTCGTCGGACAATGCGGCTGCGGCCGCTTCAACGCCGGGCAGGAGTTTGTCCATTGGCAGCTGCTCGCCGATCAGTCCGGTGGAGCAGACCACGACGTCGCCGGCGGAGATGCCGAGCAGGGCGGCGGTTTTCTCCGCGGTGGCGTGGGTGTTTTGGAAGCCCTCGGCACCGGTGCAGGCATTCGCACCGCCGGAATTGAGCACGACGGCGTCGACCCGGCCGTCGCTGACCACTTGCCGCGACCAGTGCACCGGCGCGGCAGCCACCCGGTTGGAGGTGAAGACCGCTGCGGCCGCCCGCTGTGGTCCGTCGTTGACCACCAGGGCGACGTCCGGCTTCCCGGAGGCTTTCAGGCCGGCGGTGGCGGCGGCGGCGCGGAATCCTTTGGCTGCGGTAACGCTCACGGTGCAATCCCCTGCTGGGTCAGGCCCGCGGTCTCGTCCAGACCGAGGGCAATGTTCATGGACTGGATGGCGCCGCCGGCTGTTCCCTTGGTGAGATTGTCGATGGCGCAGGTGGCCACAACGCGGCCGGCGTGCTCGTCGAAGGCCAACTGCAGGACGGCGTGGTTGCTGCCCTGGACGGACTTGGTGTGCGGCCACTGGCCCTCGGGCAGCACATGCACGAAAGGCTCATCGGCGTAGGCGGACTCCCAGGCAGCCCGCAATTGTCCGATGTCTGTGCCCGGCTTGACCCGCGCGGTGGCCGTGGTCAGGATGCCGCGACTCATCGGCGCCAGGGTCGGGGTGAAGGAGATGCTCACCGATTCGCCGGCAGCCGCCGACAGTCCCTGTTCAATTTCCGGGGTGTGGCGGTGGCCGCCGCCCACGCCGTAGGGGCTCATGCCGCCCATGACCTCCGAGCCGATCAGGTTCACCTTGGCGGATTTGCCCGCACCGGAGGTGCCGGAGGCGGCAACAATCACCACATCTTCCGGCGCCAGCAGACCGGCGGCAAAGCCCGGGGTCAGTGCCAGCAGCGAACTGGTGGGATAGCAGCCCGGGACAGCGATCCGGCGGGCGCCCCGCAGCTTTTCCCGGTGGCCGGGAAGTTCCGGAAGGCCGTAGGGCCAACTGCCGGCATGGGCCGAACCGTAGAACTTCTCCCAGGCAAGCGGGTCGACCAGCCGGTGGTCCGCACCGGCGTCCACCACCAGCGTGTCTTCCGGCAGCGCGGCGGCGATCTCCGCACTGGCACCATGCGGAAGCGCCAGGAACACCACGTCATGCCCGGCCAGATTCTCTACGGTGGTGTCCACCAGGACTCTGTCCGCCAGCGAATGCAGGTGCGGCTGCAGTACGCCCAATCGTGAGCCAGCGTTGCTGTGCGCGGTAATCGCCCCAATCGAGACGTCGGGATGGCCAGCCAGCAGGCGGAGAACCTCGCCGCCCGCGTAACCGCTGGCACCGGACACCGCAACCTTAATCGTCATGAGGTCCAGCATACAGCAAAAGTATTCACGATAGAGGATAATTATGCAGTGGAAGGCGGGGAGGTCGCGACCCTTGAAGCAGGGCAGTGGCGCACGGGCTAGCGCCTACGATGGATGAGAGGCGGCCGGTCTGTGACCAGTTTAGCTGCCGGCAACGACTCCCCCAGAGTGTTAAGGAGACCCCAGATGGCCAAGGCAATCGTGGCTGCCGCTCCCGGCGGGCCGGAAGTTCTACAACTGCAGGATGTCGACATTCCGCAGCCTGGCCCGGGCGAACTGCTGGTGAAGGTGGCCGCAGCCGGTGTGAACTTCATTGACACCTACGAGCGCAGCGGCGTGTACAACGTCCGCTTCCCGTACACCCCCGGCGGCGAGGCTGCGGGCACAGTGGAAGCTGTCGGTGACGGCGTCGAGGAGTTCACGGCTGGAGACCGTGTGGCCTTCGCCGAAGGCACGCGCACGTATGCCCAGTACACGGTGGTGTCCGCAGAGGCCGCGCTTCCGGTGCCCCACGGGGTGGACGACGACGTTGCGGCTGCCATCCCGTTGCAGGGCATGACGGCGCACTACCTGGTCAACTCCAGTTTCAAGGTCCAGCCGGGCCAGACGGTGCTCACCCATGCCGGCGCCGGTGGCGTGGGCTTGATCCTGACGCAGTTGCTCAAGGTTAAGGGAGCCCGGGTAATCACCACGGTCTCCACCCACGAAAAGGAAGAACTGGCCCGCAGCGCCGGCGCGGATGAAGTCTTGCGCTACGACGGCTTTGACCGGCGGGTCCGGGACCTGACCGGCGGCACCGGCGTCGACGTGGTCTACGACGGCGTAGGCAAGGACACCTTCGACGGATCGCTCTCCAGCCTGCGGACCCGCGGCATGCTGGTGCTCTTCGGCGGCGCGTCCGGCCAGGTCCCGCCGTTCGACCTGCAGCGGCTCAACCAGGGCGGCTCGCTCTTCGTCACCCGGCCCAAGCTCAAGGACCATTTGCTCACGCCGCAGGAACGTCGCTGGCGCTCCAGCGAATTGTTCGACGCCGTCTTGTCCGGCCAGTTGACGCTCCGTGTGGGCCGGAAATACCCCTTGGCCGAAGCTGCGCAGGCCCACGAAGACCTGCAGGCCCGCCGCACCACCGGCAAGCTGCTGCTCATTCCGTAGGCCGCTCGACGCGCAGGTCGTGCCGGCCTCTCCCGGCATGGTCCTGCGCGTCCGGCCCCTTCGGATCCGTGCCGCCGGGGGCTGATCAATTGGCTGCCGTGGCTGTTCAGCCTTGGACTACGGCGATGTCCCGGTAGGTGATCTTCGGGTCGGCGGAACCGCCGACGGCCAGTGCCGCGGCAAGTCCCGGCGGGACTGCTGCGCCAGCGTCAGTCAGGGATAGGTCCAGCAGTTGCAGGCCGGGGCGGTCCCCTGCTTCGCCGGGCCAGCTGGACAGCTGTGGTTCGCCGTCCGCGCCGGCGACGCCGATCGTGTCCGGTGCCAGCCGCAGCCCGTGTCCGGTGGACTTCAGCACGGCTTCTTTCCTGGTCCACAGTTGGGCCCTCAGCCGGCGCGGATCGGCAGCCTGTTCTACCAGCGGCCGCTCGGAGGCGGTGAGCATGACGGCGTCGATATTGTCCTCGGGCCGGAACGCGTCATCCCCTGCATCCTCGATGTCCACCCCGAGCAGCACCGGGCGGAAGGACAGCGCGGCCAGCAGCCACTGCCCCGACCGTGCGTAGCTCAGGCGGGCCGCCGCCGGAGCGCCGTCCAGCAGCAGTTGCGGCTGGCCATGCCGGCCATCATTGCCCCGCTGGCAGTTGCGGCAGTCAAACGTCAGCCTCATCCGGTCGGCGTCGACGTTCAGTTCCTGTGCCGCCAGCAGGCGGACGGCTTCGCGGGTGCGCGTGCGGATGCTGGGACGCCGGTCCGGCTCGCCGGCAGCCGCTAACCCGTTCTGCAGCTGCACCAACTGCAGTATCACCTGGGCCTTCATGCGTTCCTTTTCCCTTTCCCCCACGACGGCGGGGCCCACCTGGGTCGGTGGGCCCCGCCGTCGTTATTCACTTCAGTCAGCCGGTCACCGCTGGACGGCGCCGCAGCGGGCGGCGGCCAGTTCCACGGCCTGTGCCCGCGCTGCGGACGCCTCGTCAGCGGTCAGCGTGCGGTCGTCGGCGCGGAACCGCAGCCCGAAGGCCAGCGATTTTTTGCCGGGTTCGATACCGCTGCCGGAGTACACGTCGAACAGCGCGATGTCCTCCAGCAGTTCACCGGCGCCTTCGCGCAGCGCCTCGCGGACCGCTTCGGCCGGAACGGACGAGTCCACCACCAGCGCCACGTCCTGGGTGGAGAGCGGGAAGGTGGACAGCGGCTTGGCCACGATCACGTCCGCGGCAGCCTCGAAGAGAGCCTCGCCGTTCAGTTCCATGGCGGCGGTACGCGCCGGCAGGTCCAGGTCTGCCAGCAGCTTCGGATGCAGCTCGCCGGCGTAGCCGACCACCTCACCGGTGCGCAGCGAGAGCTGGGCGGTGCGGCCAGGGTGGAAGGCCTGGTGTTCGCCCTGCGCGACGACGAGTTCAATGCCGAGGATGTCGCCGACGGTCAGCGCCGCATCCACCGCATCCGACCACTCCCAGGCGCGCGGGGTGAACCCGGCGCCGGGTGCAGCCTCATGTCCGGTCAGGACCGCGCCCACGTGCCACGGCTGGTCAGGGATGCCGGCGTACAGCTCCTCCAGCACTTCCTCCGCGGGCTTGACGCCCAGCGGCGGCAGCACTTCAGATCCGAGCTGGTCGCCGGGCAGGAAGACCAGCCCGCCTTCGTACAACGCCAGATCGCGGAAACCGCGGGAGTGGTTGCGGCGGGCGGTCTCCAGCAGCCCGGGGAGCAGGCTGGTGCGCAGGTAGCCGAATTCGGCAGAGATCGGGTTCGCCAGCTTCAGCGCCGCGACCTCGGACCCGCCCCGGGGTGCGCCGAAGGTGCTGTTCTGCTCCGTGGAGACGAACGGGTAGCTGAGAACCTCGGTCAGGCCCGCGTCGGCCAGCGACTGCAGCACGCGGCGGCGCTGCTGCTGGCCGCGGGTCAGTCCGCGGCCGGGCGGGGCCACCGGCAGGGTGGCCGGAATCCTGTCGTAGCCCACCAGCCGGGCGATCTCTTCGACCAGGTCTTCCTTGATGGCCAGGTCGGGGCGCCAGCTCGGCGCCGTGACGCGCAGGCCGCCGTCGTACTGTTCGAACGACGCTCCGATTCCGGTCAGGGTCGTTTCGATCTGCTCGGTGCTGTATTCCACGCCGATCAGCCGAGAGGCGAAGCCCTCGGGCAGGTCGATCACGACCGGCGACGGACGGGACCCGGTATCCGTAGCGGTGGTGTCGGCGGTGCCGCCGGCGAGTTGCACCAGCAGGTCCACGGCGCGCTGCGCCGCTTCATCGGCCACTTCCCAGTCCACGCCGCGCTCATTGCGCTTGGATGCTTCCGACGGCAGCTTGTGCCGGCGGCGGGTGCGTCCCATGGAGACGTCGTCGAAGTGCGCGGATTCGATGAGCACGTTGGTGGTGCCGTCCCCGACCTCTGTTTCGGCGCCGCCCATCACGCCGGCCAGACCGATGGCCCCGCGGTCATCGGTGATCAGCAGGTCCTCGGTGGAGAGCTTGCGCTCCTTGCCGTCCAGCGTCACCAGGGTCTCCCCCGGGTTCGCCCGGCGGACCACAATGGGCCCCTGAAGCTTGTCCACGTCGTAGAAGTGCAGGGGCTGGCCCAGCTCCAGCATTACGTAGTTGGAGATGTCCACCACCAGCGAGATGGAGCGCATGCCCGCCAGGCGCAGCCGCGAGGCCATCCACTGCGGGGTCGGGCGCGAGGGATCGACGCCCCGCACCGCGCGGGCCACGAACCGGTCGCAGCCGGGCTTGCCGTAGACCGGGGCCTGGTCTTCGAGCCGGACGGGGTAGCCCTCGCCGCTCGCGTCCGCAACCTCGATCTGGGCAGCCGGATCGGTGAAGGAGGTACCGGTGGCGAGCGCGTATTCGCGGGCCACGCCCCGGATGGAGAAGCAGTAGCCGCGGTCGGGGGTCACGTTGATCTCGGCGGCCTCGTCGGTCAGGCCAAGCAGTTCCATCGCGTCGGTGCCGATTTCCGGGTTGAGTCCAAGCCGCGAGAGCACGATGATGCCGTCGTGGTCGTCGCCGATGCCGAGCTCACGGGCTGAAGCGATCATCCCGGCGGAGGTGTGCCCGTAGGTCTTGCGCGGGGTGATCCGGAAGTCTCCGGGCAGGACGGCGCCGGGCAGTGTCACCACGACTTTGTCACCGGCCTCGAAGTTGTGGGCGCCGCAGACAATGCCCTGCACGCCGGACGGGTCGATTCCGTCGCCGGTGAGCGGCTGTGCGGCGCCCTCCGGCACCACGCGGACGTGGCACCAGTTGATGGTCTTGCCGTTGGTCTGCGGTTCCTTGACCACATCGAGGACCTGACCCACCACGATCGGTCCGGAAATCGAGTCGGACGGACGGTGCACGTCCTCTTCTTCAAGGCCGACCTTGACGAGGTCGGCCATGACGTCCTCGGCGGTGGCGTCAACCGGAACCTGCGCGTATTCGCGCAGCCAGGAAAGGGGAATACGCATAGTTCTAGATCTCCATCCCGAAGTGCTGGCTGAAGCGGACGTCGCCTTCGATCATGTCGTGCATGTCCGGGACGTCGTTGCGGAACATGAGGGTGCGTTCAATGCCCATCCCGAAGGCGAAGCCGGAGTAGACCTCCGGGTCGATGCCGGCGGCGCGCAGCACGTTCGGGTTGACCATGCCGCAGCCGCCCCACTCGATCCAGCGCGGCCCGCCCTTGGCTCCGGGGTGCCAGATGTCCATCTCGGCGGAGGGCTCGGTGAACGGGAAGTAGGCCGGACGCAGCCGGATCTTCGCCTCGGCGCCGAACATCTGCCGGGAGAAGTGCTCCAACGTGCCGCGCAGGTCGGCCATGGTCAGGCCCTTGTCCACGGCCAGGCCCTCGAACTGGTGGAACACCGGTGTGTGGGTGGCGTCCAGTTCATCGGTGCGGAAGGTCCGGCCCGGGCACAGCACGTACACGGGAAGGTCGCGTTCCAGCATGGAGCGGACCTGCACCGGAGAGGTGTGGGTGCGCAGGACCAGGTGGGCCTCCGGCGGCTCCACGAAGAACGTGTCCTGCATCTCGCGTGCCGGGTGGTCCGGCTTGAAGTTCAGGGCGTCGAAGTTGAACCACTCGGATTCAACTTCCGGTCCTTCGGCGATCTCCCAGCCCATGCCCACGAAGATGTCGCTGACCCGCTCCTGCAGCGTGGAGAGCGGATGCCGGGCTCCGGCACGACGGCGCCGCGGAGCCGCGGTGACATCCACCGCTTCCTCGACGAGGATCTGCGCCTCCCGCTCGGCTTCCAGCTCCGCGGTGCGGGCAGCGAGCGCCTGGTTGATCCGTCCGCGGGCCGGGCCAATGATCTTGCCGGCGGCGGCTTTGTCTTCTTTGGCCAGCTTGCCGATTTCACGGTTGGCAAGGCTCAGCGGGGACTTCTCGCCGGAATGGGCGAGCCTGGCCGTTTTGAGCTCGTCCAGGTCTGAAGCGGCCTTGAAGGCCATCATCGCCTGCTCGACGGCGGCGGCAACCGCCGCTTCATCGAGCGGGCTCGGCACGAGCTGCTCCTGGGCTGGGGGTGTCACGTCAGACATGTGCTGTTGGGACCTCGGAATAGGTTAAAGGGTTTCTGCCCGCGCACGGGCAACCACACCAGTCTAGTTCACGGGCAGGCTCCGGCTCGAAACATCTACGATGGGCCCATGACGCCGTTTGAAAAGCTGCGTGCCGGGTGGAACCTGGTGAATGGCTCCACGCTGGTCGGGCTGGGCCTGGCCGCGGCGGTGCGCTGCAGCCTGGCCCCCGGCCCCCAGGGCCTGATCCTGGCGCACGGTTATGGGCTTGGGCTGCCGAAGGCAGCCGCGTTCACGGTGGGCAATGTGGTGCTCTTCCACCGGAGTGCGGCCGGCTTGGCCGACAACCCCCAATTGCTAAGCCATGAGTCGCGCCACAGCACGCAATATGCCCTGTGCCTCGGCCTACCGTTCCTGCCGCTCTACGCTGGTGCCGCGCTGTGGTCCGTATGGCGGACCGGCGATCCGGCATCGCGGAACGTTTTCGAACGGAACGCCGGGCTTCGCGCCGGCGGCTACACCGAGCGGGCAGTCCGGCGGGGACCGGGCCGGCGCAGGGCTCCGTCCGCTCCGGTGGCCTGACCCACGGCCCACCCGGCCTGCGGGCGGTCCAGCCTGTACCGGAATGGCCCGTGCCGGCCAGGGTGTACCGGCCCCGGCGTGTGCCGGACCGACGTGGGCCGACCCGGCGTGCCGGACCAGCCTTTATCAATCCAGCGGCACGATGCCGTCACCAACCGCCACGCGTCGGGGTGTGCCCCTTTCGCGCATCCTCCGGCATGGCCATCTCGGCCCGCAGGCCCAAGAGGCGGATCGGCCGGCCCGCTTCCAGTGCAGCCGCGAGGTCCAAGGCCCGCGCGAGGATGTCGTTTCGGTCGAAGGTCTCGGGAATCTTCCGCGCGTGGGTCTTGGTGATGAAGGGCGCATACCGGACCTTAAGGGTGAGCCCGATCACGGGCCGCCCCTCGGCCACGACGTCCTCAAGGACCCGCGCCGTCAGCTCCCGCACGGCGCCTTCAACTTGGGCGGGCTCGGTCAGGTCGCGTTGAAAGGTGGTCTCCCGGCTGTGCCCGCGGGCAACCCACGGAGTGTCGTCCACCACGCTGGTGCCATCCCCACGCCCGAGCTCCGCGTACCAAGGGCCCATCCTGGGGCCGAACTCGGGCACCAAGTCTTGAGGGTCGGTCGCGGCGAGCTCTGCTACCGTATTGATGCCGAGCTTGGCTAGCCGGCCTGACACCTTGGTCCCGACGCCCCACAGGTCCTTGGTAGGCCGAGCGCCCATGACATCGAGCCAATTCCCGGCCGTGAGACGGAAAACGCCGGCCGGCTTACCGAAACCGGTGGCGACCTTGGCTCGGACCAGGGTGTCACCGATGCCCACACTGCAATGCAGCTGGGTCCGTTCCAACACAGCGGCCTGCACCTGCCGGGCATAGGCTTCCGGATTCTCGGTCTCCGTCCCCACAAAAGCTTCATCCCACCCCAGCACCTGGACGGTGGCGCCGGGCTGGGCGCGCAGGGCAGCCATCACGGTTTCAGATACTGCGAGGTAAGTCTCTTGATCGACGGGCAGAATCACCGCGTCCGGCACTTTCCGTGCGGCTATGCGCAAGGGCATTCCGGAACCCACACCGAACGCCCGGGCCTCGTAGGATGCGGTCGATACCACTGCTCGTTCCGTAGGGTCGCCCCGACCGCCGACAATGATCGGCTTGCCCTTGAGCTCCGGGCGCCGGAGCACTTCAACGGCCGCGATGAACTGGTCGAGATCGACATGCAGTACCCACGGGATTCCGCTCACGCCACTAGTCTGCCCTATACCTCCGGCGCCCGACATTGGGTCCCCACCCAGCTTTTCAACCCGCGCGGCAGAGCGGCCAACACCTCACCCCAGAGCTGGGCAGCAATTCGAAGATGTGTTCTAATAAATGAATGCGCTGGGATGGACAGTTAGTCACCGCCGAGTCTCCCGCTGCGTTGCCCGGGCTGGCCAAAACGAGCAACCTTGTACGCAGTGTGCAGACGCCGGAGTTCGCGGGAATCACCTTTCACGAAGTGCTGGCGAAATCCGCCCTCAGCCGGGTGCCCAGCCAGTCTGCGATGCCTTTCGAGTGGACCATCAACCCGTACCGGGGCTGCTCGCATGCCTGCACATACTGCCTGCATCCAGACACGCTGATCCTGATGGCGGACGGCAGGCAAAAGGCGCTCCGCAAGGTAATGGTTGGCGATGAGGTCATGGGGACAGAAGTCCGTGGCAGCTATCGTCGCTATACGAGGACGCATGTGAGGGCTAAATGGCCCACTCGCAAGCACGCCTATCGGCTCACACTGGGAGATGGTACTCAAATTGTGGCCAGCGGCGACCACCGCTTCCTTAGCGATCGCGGCTGGAAATTTGTACAAGGCACGATGTGGGGAGCAGAACAACGGCCCTATCTGACGCCAAATAACAAGCTCATGGGTTTCGGCCTCCACGGACTGGCGCAAGAGGCCTATGGGCCAGAGCACGACGAAGCCTACCGCCGTGGATATCTCACCGGAATGATTCGTGGCGATGCGATGTTATTGCGGCGCACCTATACACGGGCCAGCGGCACGCCGAACAACGTCAGCATGTTCCGTTTAGCGCTCACGGATTCACAGGCATTGGAGCGGACGCGAGGATATCTGGCGAAGGCGGGGATATCGACCACCCAGCGCCCCTTCGGAACGAAAACCGATACCCGGAAACAAATGACGGCGATTCATACCTCCCGTGCGGCCCACTATGATGCCATCCAAGGCCTCATTGAATGGCCCGTTAACCCCAGCGACACATGGAGCGCCGGCTTTCTGGCTGGAGTCTTCGATGCCGAGGGCAGTTGCTCCCGAGGAGTGCTGCGGATCAGCAACTCCAATCAGGAGATACTCAGGCACATCGAAACCGCTATGTCGGCTCTCGGAATCACCTATGTTAGGGAACGAGCCCGCGCAAACGGCGTCGCCAATATCCGCGTAGTCGGAGGACTTCCGATGCGTTCACGCCTTTTTGGCGCCACAGCTCCAGCTATCTCCCGCAAGTTGAAGATCGAGGGGCTGGCGGTGAAATCGAAAGCCGACCTCCGAATCGTCTTGATCGAAGATCTCCGCCAAGAACAAGAAATGTTCGACATCACAACGGGAACGGGCGACTTCATTGCCAATGGAGTCGTCAGCCACAACTGCTTCGCTCGCAAGACCCACAGCTATCTTGGCCTGGACACCGGCTTGGACTTCGACAGCCAGCTGGTAGTGAAAATCAATGCCGGCGAGGTGCTGCGCCGGGAGCTCGCCAAACCATCATGGAAGCACGAACAGGTGGCCATGGGCACGAACACGGATCCTTACCAGCGGGCAGAAGGCCGGTACAAGCTCATGCCCGAGATCATCAGGGCCCTGGCCGATTCCGGAACGCCGTTTTCGATCCTGACCAAGGGGACCTTGCTGGCCCGCGATCTGCCCCTGTTGCATGATGTGGCCAAGGACGTCGAGGTCGGCATGGGCATCTCGCTGGCCATGACCGACGCCGGCTTGGCGCACCGGGTGGAGCCGGGAACACCGACGCCGCGGGCGCGGCTGGACCTGATCGCCAAGCTCAGCGACGCCGGCCTGGAGTGTTCGGTGATGGCGATGCCGATCCTGCCCTGGCTGACGGATTCCGAAGAGGCGCTCGACGACCTGTGTGCCTCGGTAGCTGCCGCCGGTGCCACCAGCATGACGGCTGGCGCGCTGCACCTTCGTCCCGGTGCGCGAGAGTGGTACATGCAGTGGCTGGCCAAGGAATATCCGCAGCTGGTCGACAGCTACCGCCGCCTCTACAACGGCGGAACCTACGCCTCCAAGGATTACCGGCGCTGGCTGGCCGCACGGGTGGGCGCGGCCAAACGCCGGCACGGTTTGCAGAGCGGAGCCCGGCTGCGCGACATCAACACGCAGCAGCCAGACACTGCTCGCGGACGGCCGATGGGAGGACCGAAGGCCGCCGCACTGCCTGAGGTTGGGCAGGCGACGCTGTTCTGACCGCGCGGCGTCGGGCTCGAACCGGTTGGACGTGCCTGGGTGTCAGGAGGGGTGGCCAATCGCCGCGGCCGCCTTGAGGACAGCGGCAACGATCGGGAAGTCGGCCGGAATCCAGGGCAATGACGTGGCTTCGCCCTCGTCCAGCCGGACCCAGCGCAGTTCGTCATGGTCTTCAAGCGGCTCCGGCCGCCCGTCCGTAATGTACGCACACCACACCCGCATGGCCGCCGTTTCGTTGAGCGGCCAGCCCTGCTCGTGCGGACCGGCTACCTCCGCGCCAAGCTCAATCCCCACCCCAAGCTCCTCGCGGATTTCGCGCCGGAGGGCGTCCTCGCAGCTCTCCCCCGGCTCCACCTTGCCGCCGGGAAACTCCCACAGGCCGGCCAAGGCCTCGGGTGCTGTGCGGCGCGCAGCAAGCAGGGTGCGCGGCGCTTCACGGGCATCGAGGATGGCCGCGCCAACGATTTGTTTCAGACTCTGTTGCACGCCGCTCAGTCTACGGGGAGGTTTGGCTCCTGACTTTTGCTCAGGAGCAGGATTATGTCGCTCACCACAGGCCCGGCGATCCCGGAATGCGACGCTGCGCTGAGGTGTTGCCATACTGTAATTGCCGGAGCGTGCTCCCCAGGGCCCACCGCTTCCGCCGCACTGGCGCGGCCACTTCTTTCCTCTGCATCCCCTGCCGCCAAACGAAAGCCACCAGATGAGCCACCCTGTCCCCGCCACCACACGGACGCCCACTGCCAAACGCCGGACGGTGTGGGCCATCGTTGCACTGGCTATGGGCGGGTTCGCCATTGGAACCACGGAATTCGCCATTATGGGGCTGCTGCAGAACGTGGCGGAAGGCTTGAACATCAGTATCCCGGAGAGCGGGCACCTGATCTCCGCTTATGCGTTGGGCGTGGTGATCGGAGCCCCGCTGCTGGCGGCGCTCGGAGCCAAACTGCCGCACAAGTACATGGTGCTGGGGCTGATGGTCCTGTTCACGCTGGGGAATCTTTCGTCGGTGCTGGCTCCCGACTATGCCACCATGCTGGTGACCCGATTCATTTCCGGCCTGCCGCACGGCGCCTACTTTGGCGTGGCCGCCGTCCTGGCAGCCTCGCTGGTATCGCCTGGCCGCCGGGCACAGGCCGTTGCCATGGTGATGCTGGGGCTGTCAGTGGCCAACGTGGTTGGCGTCCCGCTCGTCACGTGGCTGGGCCAGCAGTACGGCTGGCGGCTGATGTTTGTGGCCGTCGGCGCGGTCGGGGCGGTCACTGTGCTGATGATCCAACGCCTTGTCCCCTTCAGCCCGGCGCATGAAGAAGCCGGCGTCCGCCGCGAACTCCGCGCGCTGAAACGGATCCAGGTCTGGCTGGCGCTCCTCGTTGGCGTGGTTGGTTTCGGCGGGTTCTTTGCCGTGTATTCCTACATCAGCCCCACCATGACGGAGGTGACCGGGCTGGCCCCCGCCGCCCTGCCCTTGATCGTCGGCCTCTACGGCCTGGGCATGGTCGTTGGCACCTTCATCGGCGGACGGCTGGCGGACCGGTCCGTGATGGGCACCATCTATCAGGTCATGACGGCCATCATCGTCGTCCTGGTGCTTTTCTGGGCAGCTTCCTCGGTGGCGATGCTGGCCATCCCGCTGGTCTTCCTCCTCGGCGTCGCCGGATCCAGCCTGATCCCCGCCCTGCAGACCCGGCTGATGGACGCGTCGCCGGATGCCCAGACCCTTGCGGCATCGCTCAACCATTCGGCCCTGAACATGGCCAACGCGCTGGGCGCGTTCCTGGGCGGTGTGGTGATCTCCTGGGGCTGGGGCTTCGCTGCACCGGCGCTGGTTGGTGCCGGCCTGGCCGCCCTGGGACTGGGCATCGCCGGGATCAGCGGCGCCGTCGAGAAGCGGCCCAACCCGGCATCGCCGCAGGCGGCACCAGCACAGGCCCCGGGATCAGCCATGTCCGCATCGGGGCGCACCGGCCAGGATTAGGCCGGGCCCGCTGGGCGGCCAACGGATTCCGAACGGAAGATGTCCGGTTCCAAATAGATGAGGGTGGCAATCGGCACCGCGTCGCGGATGCGCCGTTCTGCACCGTCGATCAACCGCGCGATCTCCTGGCCCGAGTCACTCCGTCCCACGCTGATCTTGGCTGCGACCAGGAGTTCCTCCGGCCCCAGGTGCATGGTCTTCAGGTGAATAACTCGGGTCTCATCGTCGGCGGCGATGGCTTGCTCGATCAGCAGCAGGTGCTCCCGCGAGGCTGATTCGCCCAGCAGCAACGACTTGGTCTCAATGGCAAGCACGGCAGCGATGGCCACCAGCAGCAGACCGATCATGGCCGTGCCGGCGGCGTCCCACAGCCCGTTGCCGGTCAGCAGGGTGAGGCTGACACCAAACAACGCGAACACCAGGCCCAGGAGGGCAGCAAAGTCCTCAAGCAGGATTACGGGCAGTTCCGGCGCCTTCGAGCGGCGGATAAAGTCCACCCAGCCGGTGGTGCCGCGCATTGGGTTGGACTCCCTGACGGCGGTCCGCAGCGAGAAGGATTCGGCGATGATCGCGCCGGCCAGTACAGCCAAGGGGACCCACCACCAGAAGCCTTCGATGGGGTGCGGGTCTTGCCACTTGTGGTAAGCCTCGTACAACGCGAACAGTCCACCGACGCTGAACAGCACGATCGAGACGATGAACGCGTAGATGTACCGGTCCCGGCCGTAACCGAACGGGTGGCTGGGGCTCGCCTGCCGTGCGGCTCGTTTGCCGCCCACCAAGAGCAGGACCTGGTTGCCGGAATCGGCCACCGAGTGGATGGCTTCTGCCAGCATCGACGACGATAGGGTCAGGAGATATGCGACGAACTTCAGCGCGGCAATGGTCAGGTTGGCGGCTAACGCCGCGACGACAGCCTTGGTCCCTCCGCTTCCAGCCATCCTGCGCCTCCCGGTTCAACCCGACCTCCGCAATGATGCGGCTTCGGTTCTTACCGTACCTTCGGCCCGGGCCGATCGGCAGGGGCTAGACCGGCTGGCCACCCCGCCGCTGGGATCTGGCCGAGGCATACAAGCAGACCGTGGCGGCCGTACCGACGTTGAGGCTCTCGGCTTGGCCGTAGACCGGCACCGCCACCCGGTGGGCCGCCGAGGCGAGCTCCTCCGATGAGAGCCCCTGGGCCTCGTTCCCAAAGAGCCAGGCGGTCGGCGCCGCCAGATCGGGAAGTCCTCCGCCGTCGTCGGAAGCGGAACCGCTCCCCAGCCGCCGAAGCGCACTGCGGTCCTGCAAATCGTCCAAATCGATCGTGCCGTAGCCGTCGGCAGCGAGCATGGTCAGCCCGGCCGCCCGCAGGGCGGCAGCCAACTCATCAAAATCATGTCCCGTGACCACCGGCAGGTGGAAAAGCGATCCAGCGGTGGAACGCACGGCCTTGGGGTTGTAGATATCCACGCTGGAGCTGGTCAGTATGACGGCGTCCGCGCCGGCCGAGTCGGCTGCCCGCAAAATGGTGCCGGCATTGCCGGGATCCTGCACCCGGACCATGATGGCCAGCAGCAGCGGTTTGGCCTGCAGCACTTCATTCAGCGGCCGGTCCAGGTAGTGGCAGACTGCCACGATTCCCTGCGGGTTGACAGTGTCGGCCATGGCCGCGAGCACGGCGTCGGTGGCCAGCCGCAGCGGCACACCGTCGGCCAGGTCCGCCAGTTCAGGCAACCGGTCCAGGCAGGCGTCGGTGGCAAAGACCTCGGCCACGATCCCGTCGCCCCCGGAGTCGATGTTCGCGCGGTGGGCGGACAAGGCCTCGCGGACAGCCTGCGGGCCTTCGGCGAGGAACTGCCGGCGCTTTAAGCGCACCGAGCGCCCGGCAAGCTTGGCCACATCCTTCACCCGATCGGCTCGGGGGTTGGACATGATCGTAGCTTGCGGGCGCCCGGTAATGCTCATACAGCGACTATAACGTCGCCGTATGGCGGTTCCTGCATCCGGTGCTTACTCGGCAACCTTCTGGCGGGCTTCGCCGCCGGCGGGCTCGAAACCGGCAGCCTTGGCGGCCTCGACGGACTCGAACCAGTACACCGGAGTGGTGTTCTCGTACCAGGTGGAACCCGGAACGTGGTACTTCTTGGACTGGTTGCCCTTGATGGTGTAGCCGGCAGGTGCATCCTCGCCGTCAACAGCCTTCACGGCGCCGGCAACTTCGCCGGCTTCAGCGGCCGGAGCGGCCTTGGCCTTGGCAGCCGGCTTGGCAGCGGCGGCCGGGCGCTCGGCGGGAGCCGAGGTGTCGGCGGGCAGCGCATCCTTGGCAATCTTCACCAGAGCAGCGAAGGCGCCGGCGTCGGAGACGGCCAGTTCGGCCAGCATGCGGCGGTCAACCTGAACCTCGGCGGCCTTCAGGCCCTGGATGAGGCGGTTGTAGGTCAGGCCGTTGGCGCGGGAAGCAGCGTTGATGCGCTGGATCCACAGGCGGCGGAAGTCGCCCTTACGCTTGCGGCGGTCGCCGTAGCTGTACACGAACGAGTGCAGCAGCTGTTCCTTGGCCTTGCGGTACAGGCGGGACCGCTGTCCGCGGTATCCGGCAGCCCGGTCCAGGATAACCCGGCGCTTCTTGTGGGCGTTGACCGCCCGCTTCACACGTGCCACGTGCGTACTCCTTTTGATGATTGGTGCCCGGTGGTTCGACCGCCACGATCAGCGGTCGGGGCAAAACTTGCTGGGATGGTACTGACGGCTGACGCCGTGCGGACCGGAGGGGAGAAGTTAGATGCCGAGCATCTTCTTGATGTTGCGCACGTCTGCCGGAGCAACGATCTTGTCACCTGCGAGGCGGCGGGTCAGCGTGGAAGGCTTGTGCTCCAGGTAGTGGCGGCGGTTGGCCTGCTGGCGCTTGAGCTTGCCGCTGCCGGTGAGCTTGAAGCGCTTCTTGGCGCCGCTGTGGGTCTTCTGCTTCGGCATGGCTGCCGTTCTCCTTACGTCTTCCTCAGGCCGTTGCTGACCTTCGGCTCGTGCGGTGCCGCTGCGGGCACCGGCGGTTTACTTGTGTACCGGCACCGGGCACGAGGATGTGCCCGGCGAGATGCCGGATGCTCTCTGGACGGTCTTAGCTCTTGGAGCCGGACCGGCCAGCAGGTTTGGGAGCCGCAGGCCGCGCTGTCGGCTTGGGCCGGGCTGCGGGCTTGGGTGCCGCGGGCTTGGCCTCGGCAGGTGCTGCGGGCTTCGCCGGAGCGGCAGGCTTGGCCTCCGCTGCAGGCTTCGCCTTGGCCGCAGGCTTGGCCTCCGCTGCAGGCTTCGCCTCGGCATCAGCCGCGGGCTTCGCCTTGGGCTGTTCCGCCGGCTTGGCCTCTTCGGGCTGCTCCGTGGCCTGCTCCGTGGCCTGAACGTCCGGTTCGGAAACAGCCGGTGCGGCCGGCTCGGCGGGCGCTTCGGTGGTTTCCTCCGGCTGGCTTGCCATGGCGGCAAGGCCTTCCGGGATCAGGTCGCCCAGGCTCTGGGTGAACGGTTCCTGGTCGGCGGAGGTCTCCACCCGCTGCTTCTTGGCCTCGTTCGCAGCCTTGGCATCCGCCTTCTGCGCGGCGCGCCGGGCTTCTGCCTTGGCTTCGGCCTTGTTCTTGGTCGGGCCGATCACCATGACCATGTTCCTGCCGTCAATCCGCGGAGTCGACTCGATGACGCCGACTTCGGCGACGTCCTCGGCAAACTTGTGCAGCAGGCGAATGCCCATTTCCGGGCGCTGTTGCTCACGGCCGCGGAACTGGATCATGGCCTTGACCTTGTCGCCGGCCGCGAGGAACCGAAGCGCATGGCCGCGCTTCGTCTCGTAGTCGTGCTTATCGATCTTCAGCCGGAACCGGATTTCCTTGAGCACAGTGTTCGTCTGGTTCTTGCGCGCCTCGCGGGCCTTGACCGCAGCCTCATACTTGTACTTGCCATAGTCCATAAGCTTGCACACCGGAGGCTTTGCCTGCGGTGCGACCTCAACCAGGTCAAGATCCGATTCCGTGGCCAGGCGGAGGGCGTCCTCAATGCGGACGATGCCGACCTGCTCACCGTTCGGTCCGACTAACCGGACCTCCGGAACGCGGATACGATCGTTGATTCTTGGCTCGCTAATGTGTGGCTCCTGTCACTGATATTTGGCTGCCCATGCAATGAAAGAAGGCCTCCCATTGCAAGCGCAATCGAAGGCCTCGAAGGTAGCGGCAGCCGGAACCGCACAGGTTCCGCGGACTGGGCACGGACTCCTTCCGTGAAAGGAACCGAACACATCCTGCCGACCAAAACCCGGCAGCTCTGGCTAGCCATACCGACGGGTGGGAGAGGTCTCCGCTTGCAGATTGGACCCCGTTTTCACTAAGTGCTTTCAGGCACATAAGTAACCGGATCCAATTGGTCTGTGACAAGCTTACCAGTATGAGCAGCTCAGATAACAATCCGCAGAACGACGGCCACCGACACAGCTTCGCGCCGGATGCCGGTTCTGCTTCTACCCAGGAACAGGAAGTCCTGGGCCAGATGCGCGACATCGCCGAAGTGCCCGCTGTGGAAGTCATCACCACCGCGGCCGTCCACCTGATGAGTGCCGCCGCCGTTAAATGCGGATTGGCCGCCGGCGACGATGCTGAAGAGCTCAAAGATCTGGACGAAGCCCGCAAGCTGATCACGGCGCTGGCTGGCTTTGTGACAGCTGCCGCGCCGGAAATCGGCAGCCAGCATGCCGGCCCGTTACGCGATGGCCTCCGCTCCCTGCAACTGGCCTTCCGCGAGGCGTCCGTGATCCAGGACGAGCCGGGCAAGGGACCGGGTGAGAAGTTCACCGGCCCGGTCAACTAATCTGGCAAGAACTCCACAACAAAAAAGAACGACGCCGGTGCACGCACCGGCGTCGTTCTTGTCTTTACAGCAGGCAGGGCGTGCGGATCCCCCGACCGCTCAGCGGGTGAACTTCAGCTCCAGCGAATCCACGCGCTCGGCAAACTCCTGCCGTGCCTGCAGCCTCTCCTGGATTCGCCCGGCCAAAGCAGCCAACTGCTCGCGGCCCAGACCGTCACGTACCTGCAGCACCAGGCGAAGCTCCGGTCCGTGGCCGCCTCCTGCCACCACCGAACCATCGGCCGTCCGGACCGCGATCCCGGCCCCCGGCTCGACGGATGCTGCCAAGACGGCTTCCTCCGTACTGGTGGCGTCGGCCACCCAGTCCAGCAGCGCCGGATCACGGTAGGAGGGCAGCCATTCCTGTTGCTTGGCCAACGCCCACACGGCCGGCCGCCGGACCACGAAGGTCAGCGCGGCACCCGGGTCGATGACCAACAGTTCCGCGTCTTCGGACACTGCCGCCAACGCCGCCCGCGGCGCGTAAACGGCAACCGGACGGGCCTCGGGATGCCAGGCTTCGAGGGCGGCGGTATTGCTGAACGCGGGGAGCGCACGGCGCCCGTCCGGGGCTTGCAGCGTCACCAAGGCCATGTCCGCCTGCTTATCGGCCGTCAAGCCGCCGCTACCCTCGGCTTCTTCACCGAGGGTGGCGACGATGGGGACGAAGACGCGGGCGTTGGCCAGTGCGGCCACTACTTCCGCTTCCCCGCCGGTGCCGGCGGCCAGCCACTGAAGAGCTGCTTCATAGGCCGGATCGGTGCTGCCGTCGTCGTGATCGAACTGGTGCAGCGGATTTCCTGCGCCACTCAGGTCGCGCCCGGTCCAGCTTTGGCCCGCCGAGTCCCCTGCGCCGCCGGCGCCCGCCAAGGCCGCAGCAATGTGGGCCGGCAGCTCCTTCTTTCCCACGCTGGACCCTCAGCGCCGTCCGGCTACGTCGAGGGCTTCGGGCAGGGTGAACTTGCCCGCGTAGAGGGCCTTGCCGACAATCGCCCCTTCGACTCCGGTCGGAACCAGTTCCCGCAGGGCCCGCAAGTCATCCAGGCTCGAAATGCCGCCGGAGGCCACCACGGGCTTCTCGGTCCGCTCGCACATCTGCCGCAGAAGGTCGATGTTCGGCCCGCGCAGTGTTCCGTCTTTGGTCACGTCGGTCACCACGTACCTGGCGCAACCGGCGTCTTCAAGGCGGGACAGGACCTCCCAGAGGTCGCCACCTTCCTCGGTCCAGCCCCGGGCTGCCAGCGTGGTGCCGCGGACATCAAGACCCACCGCGATGGCGTCGCCGTGCCGGGCGATGGCGCGCGCGGTCCACTCCGGGTTTTCCAGGGCGGCGGTGCCCAGGTTGACGCGGGTTGCACCGAATTCGAGGGCCCGCTCCAGGGATTCGTCGTCCCGAATGCCGCCAGACAGCTCCACCTTGATCTTCAGCTCGTCGGCGACGCGGCGCAGCACTTCCGTGTTGTTGCCACGGCCGAATGCGGCATCGAGATCCACCAGGTGCACCCACTCCGCTCCGTCGTTCTGCCATGCCAGTGCAGCGTCCAGCGGATCTCCGTAACTGGTTTCGCTGCCGGCTTCACCTTGGACCAGCCGGACTGCCTGGCCGTCCGCTACATCGACTGCGGGCAGGAGCTCAAGGATGGGCGTTGGGTTCGTCATTGTGGTTCCGCTTTCTGCGCCGTCAGCTGCGCGGGCTGTAGGTGGTTACTCGGTTGGACCGAGGGTGAGCAGGTAGGCCGCGAGCAGGGACATACCGGCCAAAATCCAGAAAACGATGGCCGACCATTTGGGCAGCCGCTGTTGCCGGAACGAGATGGCTCCGCCGGCCAGCAGGCCGGCCAGGGCCATGAGGAGTAGGCTGCCCACGGCTACCTCAGCGTCTTCAGCCAGTTGCGGAGCAACTCCGCGCCGGCGTCCCCGGACTTCTCCGGGTGGAATTGGGTAGCACTCAGTGGACCGTTCTCAACGGCCGCGATGAAGGGCTCCCCGTGCGTGGACCAGGTGACCCGCGGCGGCGTCATCGCCGGCTGGGTGACATCAAAGTTCCAGTGCTGCACACCATAGGAGTGGACAAAGTAGAACCGTTCGTCTTCAATGCCGGCGAACAACCGGCTGCCTTCCGCGGCGTCAACGGTGTTCCACCCCATGTGCGGCACCACCTCCGCCGGCAGCGCTTCCACGACTCCGGGCCACTCCCCGATCCCCTGGGTGCGTACGCCGTGTTCAACACCTTCTTCGAACATGACCTGCAGGCCCACGCAAATGCCCAGCACCGGGCGGCCGCCGGCTACCCGTCGTCCGATCCAACGCAGCGCATCCACGGACTTCAGCCCTTCCATGACCGTGGCGAAGGCGCCGACACCGGGGACCAACAGCCCGTCCGCGTTGAGCACATCCTCGGAAGCATGGCTGAGCGTGACATTGGCACCGACGTGTTCCAGCGCCCGGACCGCCGAGCGCACGTTCCCGGACCCGTAGTCCAGGACAGTGACTTTGGGCCCAGCCGTCACAGGGCGCCCTTCGTTGAGGGAATGCCCTCGACCCGGGGATCGGGCTCTACGGCCGCGCGCAGCGCCCGGGCGAAAGCCTTGAACTGGGCCTCGACGATGTGGTGCGGGTCGCGGCCGCCAAGCACCCGCATGTGCAGGCAGATCTGGCCATGCAGCGTGATGGCTTCAAATACGTGGCGGGTCAGCGACCCGGTGAAGTGTCCGCCGATCAGGTGGTATTCCTGCCCAGCAGGTTCTCCCGAGTGCACCAGGTAGGGGCGCCCGGAGATGTCGACGACGGCGTGGGCCAGCGCTTCATCCAGCGGTACCGTTGCTTCGCCGAACCGGCGGATCCCGGCTTTGTTGCCCAACGCCTGCTTCAAGCTCTCGCCGATCGTGATCGCCACATCTTCGACGGTGTGGTGGGCGTCAATATGCGTGTCGCCGGTGGCCTTCACGGTCAGATCGATCAGCGAGTGCTTCGCGAGTGCCGTGAGCATGTGGTCGTAGAACGGCACGGTGGTGCTGATCTCGGAACGGCCGGTGCCGTCGAGATCCAGTTCAACCAGCACGGACGACTCACTGGTGGTGCGTTCGAGGCGTGCGGTACGTCCGGTGGTGATATCCACGGTCATGGGAATCCTTTGACGAAATGGTTGACCGGCCCAAGCCGGTTCGCTCTTAACAGTTTAGGAGACTGGGCTCGACATCAGAGCCCTGATGCCTTCGAGGAAGGCTGTGGTCTCGGCCTCAGTGCCCGCGGTCACCCGCAAGTGTCCGGGAATCCCGACGTCGCGGATCAGCACGCCGTCATCCAGGAGCCCCTGCCACACAGCATGCGGATCCTCCAGGCCGCCGAAGAACACGAAGTTAGAATCCGACGGCGCCGGCTTCAACCCCAGTTCGGCCAGTCCCTCGACAATGCGGTCCCGCTGGGTCTTGATGTCCTCAACATTGGCCAGCAACGCGTCTGCATGTTCCAGCGCGGCCAACGCCGTTGCCTGCGTGATGGCGGACAAATGGTACGGCAGCCGGACCAAGCGCAAGGCATCGGCAATCTGTGGTGCGGCGGCGAGGTATCCCACCCGGGCTCCGGCCAGGGCGAAGGCCTTGCTCATGGTGCGGGAAACGATGAGCCGTTCCCGCCCGGGCAGCAGCGTCAGCGCGCTCGGCGTTCCGGCGTGGGCGAATTCGGCATAGGCCTCGTCCACGATCACGATGGCATTGGATGCCTCCCCCGCTTCGTAGGCTGCCTCGACAACATCAAGCCCAAGCGCGGTGCCCGTCGGGTTGTTCGGGGAGCATAAGACGACGACGTTTGCGGCGGTTTTTGCGACCGCAGCGGCAGCCGCCTCCGGAGTGAGCGTAAAGTCTGCCCCCCGCGGCACCGCCACATACTCGGTGTCGGTCCCGCTGGCCAGCAGCGGGTACATGGAGTACGTCGGCGGGAAGCTCAGCAACGTCCGGCCCGGCCCGCCGAAGGCCTGAAGGATTTGCTGCAGCACTTCGTTCGATCCGTTGGCTGCCCAGATGTTCTCGGCAGTGAGGCCATGGCCCAGGTAGCCGGACAACGCCTGCCGAAGCTCGGTAAACTCGCGGTCCGGATACCGGTTCAGCCCAACCGCGGCGGCGCTGACGGACGAAACGATGGCTTGATGCACCGACTCGGGCAGGCCGTGGGTGTTTTCATTGACGTTCAGCAGGATGGGCACCTCCAACTGGGGGGCGCCATACGGCTCCAGGCCCCGGAGATTTTCCCGTAACGGCAGGCGGTTCAGGCGTTCTAGCTGCTCACTCACCGATCCAGCTTAAGCTTCGGTCCGCCCGGGGCAGGAATCGGGCGGACCGAAGCAGCTCATATTACGGTTGGCTCACTTCGCTGAAGGCACGAGAAGCTGCTGACCGGAATGGACGATGTCCCCGTCCAGGCCGTTCAGCTGGGCAATCTCGAAGATGACATCGTGCGGGTTGCGATCAGGCGCGGAATGCACCGCCACATCCCAGAGCGTCTGGCCGCTGCCGACCGTGACGGTCACGGCGGGCCCAGGACCCAAGCCGCCGGCTGCAGCCATTGCCGGTGCAGTGAAGAAGCCGATCAAGGTGAGCGCAGCGGCCGCGGCAAGCATGAGCGGCAGGCCAATCAGCAGCAAGCGGCCCCGGCGAGTGAGCCGGAGGCGGGCATTGGCGTGAAAGTCTGCGGGCTGCGGTGCGAGCTGGGCGGACATGGTGCCACCTTTCCGATTTTCGATCTGTTTCGACTGGTTTCGATCATCGAACCACCGCATTCGAACGTATCTTCGAATGCGTCTTCTACAGTTCTAGCACTGGTGATCGACTATTGTCGAGACTCAGTCGAACAAATGTTTGAAATTCCTCACCGCCTCGCCTAGCGTTGATGGCAGAGGCGGCTATGACATGAAGTGCATCAGCCGCCACTGACAAAACAGTCGAGACAGCAATCCGCGTGCCGGTTGCGCATTAGCCAGGCCGGCGCATGGACCATCATGGGAAGACCGGGGCCGGATATGTCCGAAGAGACCACCACCACTGCCGGAGCACGGCGGCGCGGCCGCCCTGTCAAGGTCGGACGCAGCCTGACCCCGCGGCAGAAAAAGATCCTGGAAACCATCCAGCGCTCCGTGATTGCCCACGGGTATCCCCCGTCGATGCGCGAGATCGGCGATATCGTCGGTCTGGCGAGCTTGTCCAGCGTCACCCACCAGTTGGCTCAACTGGAGAAGATGGGCTACATCCGGCGGGATCCCAAGCGCCCCCGGGCGATGGAGATCCTCACCCCGCTGACGCTCGACAACGGCGGCGTGGAAATCGTGGGCGTCGACGAGCCGCAGCAGTTGCGCAGCTCCAGCGGCGTCGCGGTCTCCGAACTCACCACCTCATCCGATACCGCCATGGTGCCGCTGGTGGGGCGGATCGCCGCCGGCGGGCCGATCCTTGCAGATCAGGCGGTCGAGGACGTCATGCCGCTGCCCCGTCAGTTGGTGGGACACGGCGAGTTGTTCATGCTCAAGGTTTCCGGCGATTCGATGATCGACGCTGCCATTTGCGACGGCGATTGGGTGGTGGTCCGGCAGCAGCACACCGCCGAGAACGGAGATATCGTTGCTGCGCTGCTCGACGACGAGGCAACGGTTAAAACCTTCCGGCAGCGCGACGGGCACACCTGGCTGCTGCCGCAGAACACGCGCTATGAACCGATCTTGGGCGACCACGCCACCATCATGGGCAAGGTTGTCTCCGTGATGCGCGCGCTCTGACCGCTCGGTCACCCATCACCCGGGCCGGTTGGACCTGCCCACGGCGGCGGCGCTCCTGCCGCCGCCGTTTCAGGCTGCGGCGGCCGCCAGCCGCTCCAGAATCTGGCGGGCGGTCGCACCATCCTTCGTGCTCCAGAACGGCGGCAGGGCGCTGCGCAGGAAGTTTCCATAGCGCGCCGTGGCCAGCCTGGAATCCAAGACGGCTACCACTCCCTTGTCATTGGCTGCTCGGATCAAGCGGCCGGCTCCCTGCGCCAGCCGCACGGCGGCGTGGGTGGCTGAGACGGTCATGAAACCGTTGCCTCCCGCTTGGGCCACCGACCGGGTCCGGGCGGTGGTAAGGGGGTCGTCCGGCCGCGGGAACGGAATGCGGTCGATCACTACCAGCCGGCATGCCTCGCCGGGCACATCGACGCCCTGCCACAGCGTCATGGTGCCGAACAGGCAGGTGTCCGGTTCATCCGCGAATTGGCGGACCAACGCCGCCATTGAGGATTCGCCCTGGCACAGGATGGTCAGGTCGGTGCGCTTGCGCATTTCAGCCGCAGCCTCTTCTGCCGCACGCCGCGAGGAGAACAGTCCGAGGGCACCGCCGCGAGAGGCCTGCAGCAGTTCCTCGAGTTCGTCGAGCTGCTCCGGACTGGTGCCGCGGCCCGGCTTGGGCAGATGCGATGCCACATACAGCACGCCCTGGCGCGGGTAGTCGAAGGGGCTGCCCACATCGGCACTCGAGTAAGCCGGAGCGCCGGCCCCCAGCAACCCGAGCGAACCGGCGACGGCGTCGAAGGTTCCGCCCACCGACAGCGTGGCAGACGTCAGCACCACCGTATGTTCGTCGAAGAGCCCTTCACGCAGTCTGGACGCGACAGACAACGGAGCAATGTTGAGGGTAGCCGGTTGGTCGTCGTTGGCGACGTAGTCCCCGGCCTCGCCGTAGGTGCTGGGACGGGTTGCCCAAATGACCTCGCGGGAATCCGCCGCGGACAGCAGCCGTTCTGCCATCTCCAACACCGCGGCGAGACGCGAACGGGCCATCTGCCGGCCGCCGTCCGCCGCTCCGGATCCGTCGGGCTTGGAATCGGATAGCGCCACGCGGGCGGCCTCCCGCACCTGCATGAGCACCAGTTCTTGCTCCTGGCGCAGACCGGAGGCCTGCAATCCGCTCGGCACGGCTTCCAAGACATCCTCCAGCGCGCCGGCCGCCGAATTGAGGGGTTCCACGCTGATTCCGGTGTGCTTGCGCGCGGTAGAGGCCGCGGTGCGTACCATGGCCGCGGACAGCTGCCCGGCCACCGCGCTGGTCACTCGGTCCTGCAGTTCGTGGGCCTCGTCAATGACCACCACGTCGTAGTCCGGAAGGACTGCGACGCCCTCGAAGGCGTTGATGGCGAGCATGGCATGGTTGGTGATCACGATGTCCGCTTCGGCCGCATGTCCGCGTGCCAGTTCGCTGAAGCATTCCGCCGCGAGGGGGCACTTTTGCGCGCCGAGGCATTCCATCGATCCCACGGAAACCTGGCGCCATGCCCGGTCACTGACACCCGGCACCAGTTCATCGCGGTCGCCGGTCTCGGTCTCCTGCGCCCATTCGCGCAGGCGCACCACCTCCTTGCCCAACGCACTCGACGCCCCGCCGGATGCCCCTCCGCCGGCGGGCGCCGGATGCGGGACGGCGTCCTCGCCCAGGCTGAACAGCGCGGCTGGCGCGTCTTCGTCCGGAAAGCCGCCGGCCAGCTTATGCAGGCAGACGTAATTGTTCCGCCCTTTGAGCAACGCGACGTCCAGCGGCCGCGGAAGCTCATCGGCGACGGCTTCCATCAGCCGCGGCAGATCCCGTTTGACGATCTGCGATTGCAGGGCCAGCGTCGCCGTGGAAACGATAGCGGGCTTCTCACCTTCCAACGCTTGCACCATGAGCGGGACCAGATAGGCCAACGACTTTCCAGTGCCGGTGCCCGCCTGCACCAGCAGATGCCGTCGGCGGTCGAAGGCCTCGGCCACCTTGGCAGCCATTTCATGCTGGCCGGCGCGATGCTGGCCGCCCATTCCCTGGACTGCGACATCCAGCAGCCGCAACGCCTCGCCGGCCGGAACCCGGGTATCAGTCATGCCGCAGGAATCGTTCCAGCTCCGCTGCCAGCCCCTCACGAACGAGCACATCGAGCCGAGTGCCGTCTTCTCCGTGCTCCATGGCGAGAATTTCGGCGTCCTCGCTGTGCAACCGGCTGATGACTTCGCCGCGGTCGTAGGGCACCAGCAGCCGCAGCTTCACACTGGGCCGGGGAATGGTCTCGCTGATCCGTCGAAGCAGCGTGTCCATGCCCTGGCCGGTGCGCGCCGACACCACGACGTGGTTCGGTTCGCGCTGGCGCAGGCGCTCGACCACAAAGGGATCGGCGACATCGGCTTTGTTCAGCACCACGATTTCGGGAATGTGCCGCGCGTCCACCTCGGAAAGCACTTCGCGCACCGCCGCGATCTGCCCCTCCGGGTCGGGGTGGGAGACGTCGACCACATGCAGGATCACATCGGCGTCGGCAACTTCTTCCAGCGTGGAGCGGAAGGCTTCCACCAGTTGGGTGGGCAGCGAACGGACAAATCCGACAGTGTCGGCGAGCGTGTAGCCTATACCGTCGGGCGTCTCCGCGCGGCGGACGGTGGGGTCCAAGGTGGCAAAAAGCGCATTCTCCACCAGCACGCCGGCATCGGTCAGCCGGTTGAGCAGCGACGATTTGCCGGCGTTGGTGTACCCGGCGATGGCCACTGAGGGCACGGCATTGCGTCGGCGGTTGGCACGCTTGGTTTCCCGTGCCGGCTTCATGGCCGCGATCTCGCGGCGCAGTTTCGCCATCCGCGTCCTAATACGACGGCGGTCCAGTTCGATCTTCGTCTCACCGGGTCCGCGCGAACCGATGCCGCCACCGGCAGCGCCTACCCGGCCGCCGGCCTGGCGTGACATCGACTCGCCCCAGCCACGCAGCCTCGGCAGCAAGTATTCCAACTGGGCCAGTTCGACTTGTGCCTTGCCTTCGCGGCTCTTGGCGTGCTGCGCGAAGATGTCCAGGATCAGCGCGGTGCGGTCGATGACCTTGACCTTGACGATGTCCTCCAGCCCGCGGCGCTGCGAAGGCGAGAGTTCGCCGTCGACAATGACCGTGTCCGCACCGGTGGACATCACGATGTCCCGCAGTTCCTGGGCCTTGCCGGAACCGAGGAAGGTACCCGGGTCCGGCTTCATCCGGCGCTGCACGATACCGTCCAACACTTCGGAGCCGGCAGTCTCCGCCAGCGCGGCCAGTTCCCGCAAGGAGTTGTCGGCGTCGTCGGCGGTGCCTTCGGTCCAGAGGCCTGCCAGGACCACGCGTTCCAGGCGCAACTGCCGGTACTCGACCTCGGTGACGTCCTCCAGTTCGGTGGAGAGGCCTGCGACGCGGCGGAGGGCACGACGTTCGGCCAAGTCCTGCTGGTCACCGTCGAATTCGGAATGTTCGGAATTAAGGTCGGACAGGGCCTGCGCTCGTCCGCCGACGCCCGGCTTGCTGCGTGGCGCAGTATCTCGGGCCAAGATACGGTCAATGACGGCTTGGATCTCATCCGGCGTCATTTCCGGTTCCGGCGACGGCTGGGGGCTGTTGGTGGTCATGCTCTCCTTCGAAATGTCCGTGGTCTTATCGTAGTCCTCCGGGCTGCGTCCGGCGGAGTCCGAAGATGTGGTTTGTGGATGATTGGCCAAAAGTCCTCCTGGCATGGGCCCCGTCGGTGCGGGGCAGGAAATGTGTGGCTGCTGGCGCCTGCTGGTGCGGCCGGAACAACCGGCACCGGGGACCATAAACAGCCGGCATCAAGCGGCTGCGGAGGTGGAGTGTTCCAGAAGTATTCGGGGAACGTTGATTGCCCGGCGGCCGGGGAGAATGGATTCTCAACCAACGGCACGCGCTGTGCCGTAGCGAACGGGACAGCATGGTGGCGGCGCAATCATTACTTCTTCATGGGGTTCACGCTACCAGAGCGGGCGCAGCTTAGGTGCGCCTAGATACCGATTCCGCTGAGCGCGCACTAATCTGGCCGATTATGGGAACAGAGCACTACTTCAGCCCGCAACCAGGAAAACCCGAGGTCCGCCGCACCTTGGAGGTCGAGCTGGACGGCCGCACCCGCCAACTGCAGACGGCGGGCGGAATCTTCAGCCCGGACGGCGTCGACAAGGGCACAGCGGTGCTGTTGGCCGAAGTGCCGCCGCCGGCTGCGGCCGGCAACCTGCTGGACATAGGCTGCGGGTGGGGCCCGATCGCCCTGACCCTGGGCCTGAAGTCTCCAGCGGCCGCAGTGTGGGCCGTGGACGTCAACGAGCGCAGCATCGCCTTGACCAACGACAACGCCGCATCGCTGGGCCTGAAGAACGTCCGTGCCTGTCGGCCGGAAGATGTCGACCCGTCGCTGCAGTTCAACACCATCTGGTCCAATCCGCCGATCCGGATCGGCAAGAGTGAACTTCACGAACTGTTGCTGCTCTGGCTGCCCAGGCTCGCCCCGGGAGGCACAGCCTGGCTGGTAGTCCAGAAGAACCTGGGCTCGGACTCGCTGCAGCGCTGGCTCTCGGGCGAGTTGCCGCCGGATTACTCCGTCACGCGTGAAAGCACGGCCAAGGCCTTCCGCGTGCTCTGCGTCCGGCGCGCGGACTGACCGCCCGGCTCAGGCCACCGTGCCGCGGGACACCAGCACCGCGGGACCGCTCAGCTCCACATGTTCGCGCCCGTCCGCTGCCGGAAGAAACCGAACACGAACTGTTCCACCGGGGACGCCGACCTGCCAGTCGTCGGGAGCTCCCTTCCCGGCCCAGTAGCGGATGGCGACGGCGGCGGCGCAGGCACCTGTCCCGCAGGACTGTGTCTCCCCCACTCCCCGCTCGTGCACGCGCATGCTGATGTGTCCGGCTCCGTCGGCAACCAGAGGTTCGGCCGGCACCACAAATTCAACGTTGGTTCCGCGTGCCGGAACCGGATCCACCGCCGGGGCTGCGAACAGTTCGGTGGCGGCAAGTTCTTCGAGTCCGGCAAGGGCCACGACAGTGTGCGGGTTGCCCATGCTCACGGACAACGCCGGCCGCGGCACCTCCAAGCCTCCGGCACTGACGGTGGAATCCATGGCCCTGGCGGCAGCCTCCGCCGGGAAGATGAATTCCCACGGCCCCATGTCCACCGCGTAGCCATTGGCGGACCGGCGGATGACTTTGATCCCGGCCCTGGTCCCGATGGTCAGGGACTCCCCCGGCGCCAGCTCTACCAGTCCTTCGTCCAGCAGGAAATGCACGAAGACCCGGACGCCATTGCCGCACATCTCTGACACTGAGCCATCGCCATTGCGGTAGTCCATGAACCACTCGGCCTCCGGCGCCGCCGCCAGCAGCTCCCGGCCCTCAGGCAGATGCGCGGAACGGACCGCACGGATCAGCCCATCCGCGCCGATCCCCAGATGGCGGTGGCACAGCGCAGCGACCGCTTGGGGTTCGATGTCCTTGACGCCATCCGGATCGGCGATCAGCACAAAGTCGTTGCCGGTTCCATGCCCTTTGGCGAAGGACAGCCCGGACAAGGCGGACAAATGGTCAGGAAGGGGTTTGTTCACGCATCAAGCTTAGCGAGGTGGCCAGCGGCCTTGTCCGCCACCAGCGGATCCTGCCAGTCGAGCCAGTGGATCCGGGGGTCGGCCCGGAACCAGGTCAGCTGGCGCCGCGCAAATTTGCGGGTGGCGGTGATGGTGTCCTCGACGGCGTGGTCCTGGCTCCACCCGCCGTCGAGCACCCTCAGGAACTGGGCGTAACCGAGCGCGCGAGGGGCAGTCCGGCCCCGGCGGAGTCCTTCTCGGTCCAGTGTGGCGACTTCGTCCAACAGACCGCGCTCGACCATCACATGAACGCGGCCGGCCAGGCGCTGCTTGAGCTGTTCGCGGTCCACGCGGAGGCCAATCTGGACCGTGGGGCGGACGTATTGCCGCTCCGGCATGTAGGAGCTGAAGGGGCGCCCGGTCAGCTGCTGCACTTCCAGCGCACGCACCACCCGCCGGGCGTCGCCCAGCCGGCTGGCCGAGACCGGATCGACCTCCCGGAGCCGGTCCCTCATCGCTTCCAGGCCGCGGCCGGCCAGTTCTTCCTCCAGAGAGCGGCGCAGCGCAGGATCGGTACCCGGAAACTCGATCGCGTCGAGGGCCGCCCGGAGATAGAGTCCGGAACCGCCGGCAAGGATGGCACGGCGGCCCCTGCCGTGAATGGCATCGATCGCGTCGCGGGCCTGCTGCTGGTATGCCGAGACGCTCGCTTCCTCGGTGACATCGAGGATGTCCAGCAGGTGGTGGGCCACTCCTTGCCGTTCGGCCAGCGTCATTTTGGCCGTACCGATGTCCATGCCGCGGTAGAACTGCATGGAATCGGCGTTGATCACTTCTCCGTCCAGCCGCTGGGCCAGCTGAACGGCGAGATCGGATTTTCCGGATCCGGTGGGCCCGACGACGGCGATGACCGCCGGGCTGTCCTGCTGGCGCTGTGGGTCGGCCGGCATCGCGCTCAGGCGGGCCGGACCGGCAGCGCGGGCATGCCCAGCGACACCTGGGCAGGTTTGCTGCCCGGGGTCGCGGGTACTCCGCAGGAGTCAGCCTGAGAACGGTCCCAGGCGTCCCCGGCGCGTGAGCGGCGCAGTTGGTAGTCCGATGCGGACGCCGGATCGGCGATCAGGTGGAAGGGCGCAGCTTCGGTGACCGTCACCGTCACCAGGTCACCGGGACGAGGTGCCTGCGTGCCGTCGGGCACGGAGAAGTGCACCAGCCGCTGGTCGCGGGCCCGGCCCGAGAGCCGGTGCGTCTCCCCTGCTTTGCGCCCTTGCTGCGCGGTCACCATGACCTCCACCCGGCTGCCCAGCTGCTTGGCGTTTTCTTCCGCGGCAATCCTGTCCTGCAAGGCGATCAGGCGCTCGTAGCGTTCTTGCACGACGGACTTGGGCAGCTGGTCCGGCAAGTCTGCGGCCGGGGTTCCGGGCCGCTTGGAGTACTGGAACGTGAAGGCGCTGGCGAAGCGGGCCTGTTCCACCACCGCCAGCGTTGCCTGGAAGTCCTCTTCGGTCTCCCCGGGAAAACCGACGATGATGTCCGTCGAAATGGCCGCATGCGGAATCCGTTCGCGGACCTTGTCCAAGATGCCCAGGAACTTCTTGGACCGGTAGGACCGGCGCATGTCCTTCAGGACCTTGTCCGATCCGGACTGCAGGGGCATGTGCAGCTGCGGCATGGCATTGGGCGTCTCGGCCATGGCGTCAATAACGTCATCGGTGAAGGCTGCCGGGTGAGGGCTGGTGAACCGTACCCGTTCCAGGCCCTCAATGCTGCCGCAGGCGCGCAGCAACTTCGCGAAGGCCCCGCGGTCGCCGAACTCCACCCCGTAGGAGTTCACGTTCTGCCCCAGCAGCGTGACTTCGATGGCCCCGTCGTCGACCAGTGCCTGGACCTCGGCCAGAATCTCGCCTGGCCGGCGGTCGCGTTCCTTACCGCGCAGCGAGGGCACAATGCAGAACGTGCAGGTGTTGTTGCAGCCTACGGAGATGGAGACCCAGCCGGAGTACACCGCGTCCCGTTTGGTGGGCAACGTCGAGGGAAACACATCGAGCGATTCCAGGATTTCCAGCTGTGCTTCGTTGTTGTGCCGCGCGCGCTCCAGCAATGCGGGAAGCGACCCGACGTTGTGGGTGCCGAACACCACGTCCACCCAGGGCGCCTTCTTGAGGATCGTCTCGCGGTCCTTCTGGGCCAGGCAGCCGCCGACGGCGATCTGCATCCCGGGGTGGCGTTCCTTGACCGGGGCCAGTTGGCCCAGGTTGCCGTACAACTTGTTGTCCGCGTTCTCCCGCACCGCACACGTATTGAACACCACGACGTCGGCCTGGCCGGCTTGGGCTTCGACCATCCCGGCGGCTTCGAGGAGCCCGGCAAGGCGCTCGGAATCGTGCACGTTCATCTGGCAGCCGAACGTCCGCACCTGGTAGGTGCGCGCTTCCGGCTGCTTCTCGATGGCGGGGGCGGGGACAGTCAAACTCACCTTACAAGGGTACGGCCTGCGGCCGGGCGGGCCACAATCTGCAACCGCCCGGGATCAGTACCAGTTGTTGGCCAGATGGAAATTCAAGGCCGAGCACGGGGAACCGTAGCGGGACTCGATGTAGCCCAGCCCCCAGTCGACCTGGGTCTGGAAGTTCGTCTGCCAGTCAGCGCCGGCGGCAGCCATCTTGTCACCGGGCAGGGCCTGCGGAATGCCATACGCCCCGCTGGATGGATTCGTGGCGTCCAGGCTCCATTCCGACTCCTTGTGCCAGAGCGTTTCCAGGCAGCCGATTTCTCCGGCGCCCCAGCCGAAGGATGCCAGCGCGCCTTCAGCGTAGGCCTTGGCAGCGGCCGGATCGTTTCGCGACGCCTGCGCCTGCGCAGCAGCCTTCTCTTCGGCAGCCTTCGCCTCAGCAGCCTTTTGGGCAGCACGTTTCTTAGCCGCCTCCGCAGCGGCACGTTTTTCGCTCGTCTTTTTCTCCGCTGCAGCCTTCGCCGCAGCGGCCTTCCGCTCAGCTGCCTTCTTGGCGGCCGCCTTCTTCGCGGCTGCCTTCTGATCGGCAGCTTCTTGGCGCGCCTCATCCGCCTGCGCGGCCTTCTTCGCGGCCGCCTCCGCTGCTGCTGCTTCAGCTGCTTGCTGCTGGGCATCCACTGTCCGGCCCTCGGCGGGCTCAACCAGGCCCACTAATTCGAGCACCGGAGATGTGATCGATCCCACGGCCTCTGAGGCGCTATGGCCGTTCCGAACCGCGCTGGCGGCTCCCGTTGCGCCCACGGCGGCAACGGAACAAAGTGTTAGGCCTGCGGCGATCCTGAGGCGGCGCTGCCTGCGGCTGCGCCTGCGTTGCTGGGTTTTCTGTCGACGTTCATTCTGCGGTGCACTCACAGTCGCACTACGGTAACGACCGAATCTGGGAAAAGTCTCAAAACGATAACAGCGGTGATGACGGGCCGGTTCGAAGAATGCAGCCTTGCCGAGTCAAACTTCCGATGTGACGGCGGGACCGAGCCAAGCCGCCGGAGAACAGCCTTGCTGAGTCAGACCTCCGACGCGACGGCGTGAACGAGTCAAGCCGCCGGCGAGCAGCGTTGCCGAGTCAGACTTCCGGGGTGCCGGCCGCGTCGAGTTCCTCATCGGCGACCCGGAACGCGATTGAGGCGGAATAGCCCTTCCGGGCCAGCATGGAGACCAGCCGGCGCAAGTGCTTGTCCCTTTCCGACCGCTCATGCAGTTGCCAATCAGGACGGATCTTGCGGCGAACCAGGCTGCGGGCCGCTTCAACCTCGTCGTCCGCCGACAGTTGGTCCAGCGCCTGCTCGGCCAGATCACCGACGATCCCCTTGTCAGCAAGCTCCCGTTTGAGTGCTGCCCGGGCCAAGGAACGGGTCTGGGACCGGCTCCGCACCCACATTCTGGCGAACTCGGCGTCGTCAATGAGGTTGACCTCTTCAAACCGCTCGAGCACTGCCTCGGCGACGTCGTCCGGGACGCCGCGCTCAGCCAGCTTCGCAGCCAGCTGTGCGCGGCTCTTCGGGGACTGGGTCAGCGCGCGCAGCACAATAGCGCGCGCCACTGCGTAAGGATCCGCGTCCGGCCCCAGGTCCGCCGGGCTGCCCGGCGTCGGGCCGGCGCCCTGTCCGTTCCTGGGCGACATTTAGAACCCGTCGACGGCCTTGAGCTTCGGCTCGCCCTCTTCCCCGTTGTCCGGGACTGCGTCGATGCCGAGCTTCTGGCGGATCTTGCGCTCCAGCTCATCCGCCAGGTCCGGGTTGTCGATCAGGAACTTGCGGGCATTTTCCTTGCCTTGGCCGAGCTGGTCTCCGTCATACGTGAACCAGGCCCCCGACTTCTTGACGAGTGAATGCTCCACTCCCATGTCGATCAGGCCGCCCTCGCGGGAAATACCGTGGCCATACAGAATGTCGAATTCTGCCTGCTTGAACGGCGGCGCCATCTTGTTCTTGACGATCTTGGCGCGCGTCCGGTTGCCCACCGGGTTGGCTCCGTCCTTCAACGTCTCAATGCGGCGCACATCGATGCGCACCGAGGCGTAGAACTTCAGCGCCTTACCGCCGGTGGTGGTCTCCGGGCTGCCGAAGAACACACCGATCTTTTCGCGCAGCTGGTTGATGAAAATGGCCGTGGTCTTCGACTGGTTGAGTCGACCGGTGATCTTTCGCAGGGCCTGGCTCATCAAGCGCGCCTGGAGGCCAACGTGGCTGTCGCCCATTTCGCCTTCGATTTCGGCACGCGGCACGAGGGCTGCGACGGAGTCGATCACGATGATGTCGAGGGAGCCGGAGCCGATCAACATGTCCATGATTTCCAGTGCCTGCTCGCCAGTATCCGGCTGCGACACCAGCAGGGCGTCAGTGTCAACGCCCAGCTTCTTGGCATATTCCGGGTCCAGCGCGTGTTCGGCGTCGATGAAGGCGGCGATTCCGCCGTTGCGCTGGGCGCTGGCAACGGCATGCAGCGCCACAGTGGTCTTACCCGAAGATTCCGGACCGTAAATCTCGACCACGCGGCCACGCGGCAGGCCGCCGATGCCCAAGGCAGCATCCAAGGAGATCGAACTGGTGGAGATCGTTTCGATGGGGGCGCGGGTGTCGTCGCCGAGCCGCATCACCGAGCCCTTACCGAACTGCTTGTCGATCTGCGCCAGCGCAGCTTCCAGTGCCTTCTCGCGGTCAGCTGGTGCGGCCATTGTTCACCTCAGTCTCTTGCGGCCCTCGGGCCTTGTCTGTCTTGACTCTTCCGACCGTAACGTCCGGCTCGGACAAAATCGGATCGGCAGCGGAGCATGTGGATAATCCGGCCTCTCGGCGGTCTGTGTAGAAGCTTAGCGGGATCCGAACACACTTTCGAACATATCGGTAGTTTTTGCCGGGCGTGTCCGCTCAGCGACGCGGCTCGCGGTCCTTGCCCCAGCGCCGCTCCTGCGGAACATCTTGGATATCGCAAACCGCGAGCCACACCGATTTCGGGGGAATTCCCGCAGCCAACGCTTCTGTGGCGGTCCTGCCGCCGAGTTGTCCCAGTACCAAATCCGCGGCCAGGACGTGTGAATAGGCAGAACCGAACTCGTCGTCCATCAACCGCCAGAAGTCACTGAGTCGCACGGGTACATCTTCTCACGTGTCTGTCTGGCCCGAGCGGCCGGCAGCAAGATTCCCTCGTAGCTGCCGGCGGCCTGCGACGCGTCGCGCAAGATTCTCTGCGCCGGCACCAGCGCTCATTAGAATAAGGCCATGACAGACCATGCCACGGGCAGCGCAGATGCAGGGTTCGATTCGGCGATCGAAGCTCTAGAGCGGCAGTTGAGCTTGCTCTGGCGCCGGGCCAGGGCGAACTCCCACCGGGTGGCACGGAGCGTGCACCCGGACATGGAGCCGGCCGCGTACGGACTCCTGCTGATCCTTCAGCGGGAGCGTTCCCTGCGGCTTACGGAACTGGCCGCCGCCATCGGGGTCGGCAAACCGTCGGTCAGCCGCCAAATTGCCATGCTCGAGCAACTGGGGTTGGTAGGCAAGCAGGCGGATCCACTGGACGGGCGGGCGCAGTCAATCACCCTGACTCCCGCTGGGCTGGAAAAACTGGCCGAGGCACAGGCGGCCCGCAAAATCGCCTTTCACGAGCGCCTGGGCGATTGGTCCGTCGAAGACTTGTCGACACTGGGACATCTGCTGGACCGGCTGAACGCTTCCTATGCCAATGAGCCGCCCATCCACTGAACCGCAGGATCCAGCCGGGCGCCGGACACAAAGAAACGGGCCGGTTCCGCCGCTGTGGCGGAACCGGCCCGTTGGGGTCTGGTGGTCAGTATCGGGCAGAAGCCAAACCGCGGAGATCCTCGGGCAGCTCGTCCGGAATGTCGCCGACAAACTCACGCGAGAGTTCCTGCGGGACGGTATCGGGAATGACCACGCCCTCGGCCTCTGCGACCCGGTCGCTCACTTCCCGCAGCATGTGCGACAGGGGGACGTCCAAGGCCGAGCAAATCGAGGACAATAGCTCAGACGATGCTTCCTTCTGGCCGCGCTCGACTTCGCTCAGGTAGCCAAGGGAAACGCGGGCGCTGTGCGACACTTCACGCAGGGTTCGTCCCTGCCGCTGCCGGACATCACGGAGGACATCGCCAATTTCGTGTCGCAACACTACCATTTTGCGCTCCTTCTGCTCCCTGCGGGGTTCTTCGGCCAATCCCACATCACGCCAACGGACAACACCGTTTACGGACACGGGCTGCTTTACCATCTGTATCGCCTTGCTCCCTCTTAAGCTGGGCGGCATCCGCCGCTGTTTTCAAGCCTAGGCCAACAACCTAACATCTGCTGACACCCTTGATAACTACTGGATCAATATTTTTGTTCCCCGGACTTAAATCTACGATCCGGACAAAACTGCCGCCTCATCGCCGACTGCCCGGCCCAGTTCTATGATGGCGGCTTCGCAGGCCTGCTGCCGGATACTGGCCCGGTCGCCGTCGAAGTGGTACTCACTGGCCCACGTTCCGTGCGGGGCTGCGACACCGATCCACACGGTTCCCACGTCCCGGCCGCCGTGCGGTTCCGGTCCGGCAACCCCGGTGGTGGACACCGCGATGTCCGCCTGGAGCACGCGCCTGGCGCCTTCTGCCATTTGGCACGCCACGCCCTCGGTGACCGCGCCCTCGCGCGCCAACAGATCCGCGTCGACGCCGAGCACCGCTGCCTTGACCTGGCTCTGGTAGGACACGATTCCGCCTTGGAGCGTGCCCGACGCCCCGGGAATCGTGGCCAGTTCGGCCGCCACCATTCCGGCAGTCAAGGACTCGGCCGTGGCCACCGTGAGGCTCCGGGCGATGGCTGCGGCGACGACGGCCGCAGCCTGGGTGGTATTCATCGCTGGCCCTCGGTCCCCGCGAGCGAAGCGCGGCGCAGCTTCATGGCTTTCACCACGTAGTCGACGCCGGTGACCACCGTGACGACGACGGCAAGCATCATGACGGCGAAGGCCACCCAGACGGCCCACGGGCCGAGCCAGGATTCCAGCGGCAGCAGGTAGAGGAAGATGGCCAGCGTCTGGAGCACGGTCTTCAGCTTGCCGCCGCGCGAGGCCGGCATGACCCCATAACGGATCACCACGAAACGCAGCAGGGTGATGCCCAGCTCGCGCACCAGGATGACGATGGTGATCCACCACGGCAGGTCTCCCAATACCGACAGCAGGATCAAGGCCGAACCGATCAGCAGCTTGTCGGCGATCGGATCGGCGATCTTGCCGAAGTTGGTGATCAGGCCACGGCTGCGGGCCAGATCGCCATCCAGCTTGTCCGTGTAAATCGCGACGGCGAAAACCAACACCGCCAGCCAACGGAACACTCCCCCAGCGCCGTTGTCAGCCAGCAGGAACCAGATGAAAAACGGAACCAGCAGGATCCGCACCGTGGTGAGGACGTTGGCGATGTTGAGGAGGGGCACAGGCCGGGACACTGAATCAGTCACGCGTTCAAGGCTACCCGTAGCGGGTCTCCACGCGGGCCTGGCGGCCCTTGGTCGACCACCGGAGGGCGGACGCCACCTCCCGGGCCTGACGGCCCTTGGTCGACCGCCGGAGGGCGGACGTCACCTCCCGGTCAGGTTCCAAGCGTCCTCGGATCCGGAATCGTCCTCGTCGTCGTAATAGTCCACCGCCTGCGGCCGGGCGTCGAGGTCCTCGGCGACCAGGTCGCGTGGACCGTCGAACCCGTGGTTGACGTTGGCATTGTCCGCCAGCGCCTCGGTCAACGCGTCCGCAGTCCCGGTCTCCCCGGGGGCAGCGGCCGCCGGCTCGTCGCCCCGGATCGCGGCCAGGGTGGCGGCGAGGTCGTCCGGCTTGACCAGCACGTCGCGTGCCTTGGAGCCTTCGGACGGACCCACTACTCCCCTGGATTCCAGCAGGTCCATCAGCCGGCCGGCCTTGGCAAACCCGACGCGCAGTTTGCGCTGCAGCATCGAGGTGGAACCGAACTGGGTGGTGACCACCAGTTCGGTCGCCTGCAGCAGCACGTCCAGATCATCGCCGATGTCGTCGTCGATCTGCTTCTTCGGCGCCTCAACGGCGACGTCGTCGCGGTAGACCGCCTGCAGCTGGCCCTTGACGTGTTCAACGACCTTGTGGATTTCCGACTCGGATACCCAGGCGCCCTGCACACGCATCGGCTTGCTGGCCCCCATCGGCAGGAACAACGCGTCGCCCTGACCGATCAGCTTCTCCGCGCCGGGCTGGTCCAGCACCACGCGTGAGTCGGTCACCGATGAGGTGGCGAAGGCCATCCGCGACGGGACGTTGGCCTTGATCAGGCCGGTGACCACATCCACCGAGGGCCGCTGGGTGGCCAGCACCAGGTGGATACCGGCGGCGCGGGCCAACTGGGTGATGCGGACAATCGAGTCTTCGACGTCCCGCGGGGCGACCATCATCAGGTCCGCGAGCTCGTCGACGATCACCAGCAGATACGGGTATGGTTTGACCACTCGTTTGGAGCCCGCCGGCGGGACCACCTTGCCATTGCGCACGGCCTTGTTGAAATCGTCGATGTGCTTGAAACCGAAGTTGGCCAGGTCGTCGTAGCGCGTGTCCATCTCGCGGACCACCCACTGCAGCGCCTCGGCGGCCTTCTTCGGGTTGGTGATGATCGGTGTGATCAGGTGCGGCACGCCCTCATAGGCGGTCAATTCCACCCGTTTGGGGTCCACCATGACCATCCGCACCTCGTCCGGCGTCGATCGCATCAGGATGGAGGTGATCATCGAGTTCACGAACGAGGATTTGCCCGCACCGGTGGCGCCAGCGACGAGCAGGTGCGGCATCTTGGCCAGGTTGGCCAGCACGAAGCCGCCCTCCACGTCCTTGCCCACGCCCATCACCATCGGGTGGTCGGTCTTGCGGGCGTTGTTCGAGCGCAGCACGTCGCCCAGGGACACCGTCTCGCGGTCGGTATTGGGGATCTCGATGCCGATGGCCGACTTGCCAGGGATCGGCGAGAGGATGCGGACGTCGGAGCTGGCCACAGCGTAGGAAATGTTCTTGGACAGTGCCGTGACGCGCTCCACCTTGGTCCCCGGCGAGAGCTCGATTTCGTACCGTGTCACGGTCGGGCCGCGGGAGAACCCGGTCACCTTTGCATCGACCTTGAACTGGTCCAGCGTCTCGGTCAGGGCATTGACGACGGCGTCGTTCGCCTCCGAGCGCTCCTTCGACGGCGGTCCGGGCGGCAGGAAATCGGACGGCGGCAGCGTGTACGCCACGTCGCCGGCCAGCTGCAACTGCTCGGTGCGCTGCGGGATCGGGGTGGCCGGCGGCTGCGGCTGCACCGGGTTGGACGGCACTGTCGGTGCGGCGGATGCCGGCGGGGCGGAGGGCAGGACCGGCAGCGCTTCGGTGGCCCCCTCGGGGACCAGTCCCTGGTCACGCTTGATCTTCTCGACGGCCAGTTCTGCCTGCGTCGGCCGGCGAACTCCCGGAGGTACGGCCGGTGCCGCTTCCTCGGCCGGGGCCGGGTCCTCCGGCTCCTTGTCCTCGATGACCGCGGTTTCGAACGCTTCGTCGAAGTAAAATCCCTCGTCCTCGGCTGCTGCTTCTTCGGCCTTGCGCTTGCCGAAGAGCTTGCGCCGCGGTTTGCGCTCCTTGACCGGAGCCTCGTCCGCGTAGAGGTAGCTCTGGTCGTGCGCATCGTCCGGCTGGTACGGCGCTGCCGCGGCGGACGGGTCCTGGCCCATCAGCCGCTCGTACAGCATCCGGAGGCGCATGGGGATATGGCGGAACGGAGTCGCCGTGATGATCAGGATGCTGGTGAAGGCCAGCAGGCCGTAGACGGCCACCGGCAGCCACAGGCTGACTGCGGCCAGCGGGGCCGCGAGCAGGAAGCCGGCCATCCCGCCAGCCGCCCACAACGCATCGAAGCCATCGGCCAGGGCCGGCTGGCCGCCTATCACATGGGCGAGTCCGGAGCCGGACGCAAGGGCCAGGACCAGGCCAATGGAGATACGGCTGTTGGCCGGAGAGTCCTCCGGATGGCGCATCAGGCGCACGGCCATGATCAGCAGCAGCACCGGCAGCACCAGTGCCATCCAGCCGAACGTTCCGCCGGCCACGGCATGCACCACGTCTCCGAACCAACCGCCCAGTGCCCACCACTCCACGGTGGCCACGCAGGCGGCCAGGAGCAGCAGGAAGAAACCGGTGCCGTCGCGGCGCAATTCGTGGTCCGGCCGCACGTCGGGTCCCAGTTTCCGAACGCCGGCTGCCACCGGACGGGCCAGGCTCATCCACAGTCCGTGGACCATCCGCGCCAGCAGCGGCAGCTGCTCCTCCGCCGGCTGCACATCGAGCACTTTGGTCTTGCTGGAACGCCCCGATGAGGAGCGCGCAGCAGTGCCTGTACCCTTACCGCGCGACTGCTGGGTGCCTTTTCGGGCAGGGGAAGTACGAGTCGCCATAGTCGCAAGGTTACCGGCTGAAGCTGACCATCCGCGGGATTTCGCCCGCGGGGCCGACTGCGCCGGACCGGGGTCAGGCCTCCAGGACCACCGGGACGATCATGGGCCGGCGGCGGTGCCGCTTGTTCACCCACGTGCCGATGACCCGGCGCACCACTTGCTGCAACTGGTAGGTCGTGTGGTCCTTGTTGTTGACCACTGCCTCTTCGAGCGCGCTGATGATCTTCGGTTTGATGTCGTCGAAGACCGAATCATCCTCGGCGAACCCGCGGGCATGGATTTCCGGCCCGGAGACAATCTGGCCGGTGCTGCGGTTGACTACCGTGATCACGGAGATGAACCCCTCCTCGCCCAGGATCCGGCGGTCCTTGAGGTCGGCGTCGGTGATCTCGCCGATGCTGGATCCGTCCACATACACGTAGCCGCATTCGATCTGGCCGACAATCCGCGCGGTGCCGTCCTTCAGGTCGATAACCGACCCGTCGTCCGCCAGCAACACGTTGTCCGCCGGTACGCCGGTCTGTTCGGCCAGCCTGCCATTGGCAATCAAGTGGCGGGTCTCGCCGTGCACCGGCAGGGCATTTTTGGGCCGCAGGATGTTGTAGCAGTACAGCAGCTCGCCGGCGGCCGCGTGCCCGGACACGTGGACTTTGGCATTGCCCTTGTGGATGACCTCGGCGCCGAGCTTCAACAGGCCGTTGATCACCCGGAAGACGGCGTTTTCGTTGCCCGGAATCAGCGAGGACGCCAGGATCACCGTGTCTCCCTTGCCGACCTGGATCCGGTGGTCTCCATTGGCCATCCGGGACAGTGCCGCCATCGGCTCGCCCTGTGATCCGGTGGACATCAGCACTATCCGGTCGTCCGGGAAGTCCTCCACGTTCTTCAGGTCCACCAGGATGCCCTCGGGAACCTTCAGGAAGCCGAGCTTGGCGGCAATGCCCATGTTCCGCACCATGGACCGCCCGACGAACGCCACATGCCGGCCGTGGGCGGCAGCGGCGTCGAGCACCTGCTGGACGCGGTGAATGTGGGAGGAAAACGAGGCGACGATGATGCGCTTCTGCACTTGGCCGAAGAGGCGCTCCAGCACCGGCCCGATTTCCTTCTCCGCGGTGGTGAAGCCAGGAACGTCGGCGTTGGTGGAGTCGGACATGAACAGGTCCACGCCCTCCTCGCCGAGGCGGGCGAAGGCCCGCAGGTCGGTGATCCGGCCGTCCAGCGGCAGCTGGTCCATTTTGAAGTCGCCGGTGTGCAGTACCGTGCCGGCGGACGTTCGGAGGAAGACCGCAAGCGCGTCCGGGATCGAGTGGTTGACCGCCACGAATTCGCACTCGAACGGCCCGAACTGCTCGATTTGGCCTTCGGCGACGGTGAGGGTGTAGGGCGTGATCCGGTGTTCGGCCAGCTTGGCCTCGACCAGGGCCAGGGTCAGCTGCGACCCGATCAGCGGAATGTCCTGCCGCATCCGCAACAGATACGGGACGGCGCCGATGTGGTCCTCGTGCCCGTGGGTGAGCACAACGCCCACGACGTCGTCGAGCCGGTCCTCAATGTAGGAAAAGTCCGGCAGGATCAGATCCACCCCCGGCTGGTACTCTTCCGGGAACAGCACGCCGCAGTCGACCACCAGCAGTTTCGAGTCGATTTCGAAGACCGCCATATTGCGGCCGATCTCCCCGAGCCCGCCGAGCGGAACAATCCGGAGCGTGCCCGGTTCAAGGCTGGGCGGGGTGCGCAGTTGGGTCAGCGTCGACTCGCTCATCGGGCGTTCAGGGCGTCCAGCGACCAGCCGGCCTCGGCCAGGTCGGCGCGGACGGGCGCGAGTTCGGCCTCCGACGGTTCCACGAGCGGCAGCCGGACCACCGAGTTGGGCAGCACACCCTGCCACTTCAGGACCTGCTTGGCGGCGACTGCGCCCTGCACATGGGTCATCACGGCGCGGATAACGGGGTCCAGTTCGAAGTGGAGCCGGCGTGCCGTGGCGAAGTCCCCCGCCAGCGCCGCATCGACCAGTTCGCGGAATTGCCGGGTGGCCACGTGGGCGGTCACGCTCACGACGCCGACCGCGCCCGCCGCCATCAGCGGCAGGGTCAGTCCGTCGTCGCCGGAGTAGACATCCAGGTCGGTGTTGGCCAGGACGCGGGTGGTCTCGCCGTAGTCCGCCTTCGCATCCTTAAGGGCGATGATCAGCGGGTGCTCTGCCAACCGGATCAGGGTGTCCGTCGCGATCGAGATGCCGGCGCGGCCGGGGATGTCGTAGACCATGACCGGCAGCCCGATGGCGGACGCAATGGTTTCAATGTGGGCCTGGACGCCGGCCTGGCTCGGCTTGTTGTAATACGGGGCGGTGATCAACAGCCCGTCCACGCCGACGGCGGCAGCGCGCCGGGACAAGTTGATGGAGTGGCGCGTGTCGTTGGTGGTGGACCCGGCAATGACCTTGGCACGGCCTCCGACTGCCTCAACGACCGTGCGGAACATCGCTTCGTTCTCGTCGTCGGTCAGCGTGGATGTTTCACCGGTGGTGCCGGTGACGACGAGTCCGTCGCAGCCATCCTGGACCAGCTTGTCGGCTAATTCGGCGGCCTTGAGGTAGTCCACTTCACCCTCCTCGGTGAAGGGGGTAACCATCGCGGTGACCAGGGTGCCGAAGGGATACTCACGAACGTCAGACTCAGCCATAAGGAAAACGTTACCGTGTCCTGCGGCGGTCTGAGGCCACGGCGTAACGGCGGCGCCACAGAGTGGTCCGTCACGGGCGGAGGCGCCAGGCCGCGTGGCGCGGGCGCCTTAGGCGCGGCCAAGGGCGGGGCGCCTGGGCCCGGCCAAGGGCGGGCGGGTGCCTAGGCCCGGGCCGCGCGGGGCGCCATGGACCCGGGCCGCGCGGGGCGCCATGGACCCGGTCCGCGCGGGCGCCTTAGACCCGGCCAGGGCCGGGCGGCTCAGCGGGGTGAGTGGACCCGGTCCAGGAAACCGGTCAACAAGGCGGTCACGTCTTCCTGAGCGGAGAGGCACCCGGCGTGGTCCAAACCGGGCAGTTCGGCAAAGTGTCCGTCCGGCAGCAAAGCGGCGGCCTGGCGCGATTCCTCCGCCCGCGGATGGTCCTTGCTGCCGGCGATCAGCAGGACCGGCAGCTGGATCTGCTGGACGTCGCGCGGATCCAGGCCGGGCAACTCCTCGCCGGCGCGGAAGTAGGCTGCCAGCGCTGCCGGGTCGTTGGCCAGGAACGCCTGCCGGGTGGCCGGGTCTACCGCCACCGTGCGTCGATCGTTCCAGCGGCGGATGAATTCCTCCATGCCGCCCGTCTCCAGCGCTTCCAGATAGTCGGGAAAGAAGAGCTTGCCGACCTGGCCGGCCAGGCTCCGGTGGGTCCCGCCGAGCGTGGTGAGTGTGCGCAGGCGGTGCCGCCGGGCTGCAGCCATCGCGAGCCCGACCCGTGCGCCGAAGGAGTAGCCGAAGTAGTGCACGCTCTGCAGCCCGCAGGCGTCCAGCACCGCTTCGACGTCGCCGATAAAGCGCTCCATCGTATAAGCGTCATCGTTGTGCGGTTTGTCACTGCGGCCATGACCGCGCATGTCGAGCGAGACCACCCGGTACCGCGGTTTGAGGGCGCGCTGGTAGCCCAGCCCGCGCCAGGCTGCTTTGGACAATGCTGTTCCGTGCACCAACAGCAGCGGTTCGCCGGTGCCGGTGTCCTCGTAAGCCAGCCGGACGCCGTCGTCCTCGTTGACAGCGAATCCCATCATGGCCGCTCCCCGGCCGCCGAAAAACAGTATGCGAAGGTGTCCATTCCTTCACGGTATCGCGTGCCGGCCGCGAATTTTCCCACCGGACCTCCGGCCGGCTGTGAGAATATCGGTGCATGCCCTCTGTCCCCGCCGGCCACCGGATTGCCGGCATCGACGCCGCCCGCGGCATCGCCCTGCTGGGCATGATGGCTACCCACATCTTCGCGCCGTGGACTGCCGGGACGGATCCGGAGCCGAATTTCGTCGGCCTGGTGCTGTCCGGCCGGTCGTCGGCGCTGTTCGCGGTCCTGGCCGGGGTAGGGCTGGCCCTGCTGACAGGCGGCAGCCGCGGCCACCAGGGCGGCAGCCTGGCAGCGGACCGCGGCGGAATTGCGGTACGCGCCCTACTGATTGCAACAGTCGGCATGATGCTGGGCCTGCTGGAAGTGAACATTGCGGTGATCCTGGTCCACTATGCCGTGCTGTTCCTGTGTGCACTGCCATTCCTCCAGCTGCGCCGCCGGGTGCTGGCGTTGTGGGCCGCGGGATGGATCGTCCTCTCCCCGGTGCTGGCCCATCTGCTGCGCCCCGTGGTGGAAGCTGCCGTGGAGCCGGCCGAGCTGGGGCACAATCCGATGGTCTACGACTTGATCACACCGGCGACGCTGCTCAGCGACGTTTTCCTGACCGGCTATTACCCGGTGGTGCAGTGGCTGGGCTACCTGCTTGCCGGGTTGCTGATCGGCCGGATGGAACTGCAGCGCACCGGCGTGCAGCTGGGGCTGCTGGCCGTGGGCGCGGTGCTGGCGGTGGCAGCCAAGACCGGCTCCTGGCTGGTCATGGACCGGATGGGCGGTTATGCCGAAGTAGCGGCCACCGAGCCGGCACAACGGGCCGACTTCGATCTGGTGTACCAGGTGAACATGAGCTGGGTGGAGCAGCGCGGCTCCTGGTGGTGGCTGGGCGGCGCGTCGCCGCACTCCGGGACGAGCTTTGACCTGCTGCACACGGTGGGCACCTCGGCCGTGGTCCTGGCGCTGTGCCTGTTGCTGACCTCGCGGCTGCCGTGGCTGCTGCTGCCGCTCTCCGGCGCGGGCGCCATGACCCTGACGCTCTACTCCGCCCATGTCTGGGTGATGAGCACGCTGCCCCCGGATGCCCCGGATCTGCCGGTCTACCTGTGGCAGGCCCTCGCAGCGATCGCCATCGGGATGGTCTTCCACGCGCTGGGCTGGCGCGGACCGTTCGAACTGGTGATTTCCACTGCGTCCTGGCTCACCCGGGATGCGCTCAGGCCCACCGGCAGCCGCTCCCGCTGAGCGGCCCAAGCGGCGGGTTGCCCGGGTTCCTCCGCAGCGCCCGCCCGCTTGAGCGCTGGCGAGCGGGGTCAGCCGCTTAACAACGACGATCCCACTCAGCCGGTCAGGAGCGGCTGAGTCCGATCGCGTGGCGCATCGACTCGCGGGCGCGTTTGCGGTCGCCGGCCGCGTCGTAGGCGCAGGAGAGCCGGAACCAGCTGCGCCAGTCTTCCGGTGCCGCCTCGGCCTCGGCCTTGTATTTGAGGAACTCCTGGTCGGCTGCTTCGCGGACAATCCGGCCGCCGGGCGTGCGCGGCAGGTTGTCCACCGGCAGGCCGCCTTCGGCTTCCAGCGTGCGGGCCAGCTTGGACATCCGCGAGCCGAACAGCAATTCCCGGCTCAGCGCCCAGGCGCCGATCACGGGCAGGATCACCAGGGCCACGCCCAGTCCTTTGGCCACGAGGTCCGGTTCGTTGAGCATCAGCCAGGCCCGCTGCAAGGTGGCGACCAGGTAGCCCACCAGCAGAACGATGATCACGCCGACCCAGATTTTGGCCCCGTGCCGGGTGTACCAGCCGACGCTGTTGCTGCCGTTGTCGAGCCCGCCGGCCGTGTGTTCGGTGTTGCTCATGAGAGTTCCAGGTACCCGTCCAGTCCGTAGGTCAGCCCGGGATGCCCTGTGACGGTCCGGACGCCCAGCAGCACACCGGGCATAAAAGAGGCGCGGTCGAACGAATCGTGCCGGATGGTGAGCTGTTCGCCCGGCCCGCCGAGCAGCACCTCCTGGTGCGCCACCAGGCCGCGCAGCCGCACGCTGTGCACCCGCACGCCGTCCACCTCCGCGCCGCGGGCGCCGTCCAGCGCCTTGGTGGTGGCGTCCGGGCCGGCGGGAACGCCGGCGGTGTCGCGGGCGGCTGCCACCAGCTGCGCGGTGCGGATGGCGGTGCCGGAGGGGGCGTCCACCTTGTCCGGGTGGTGCAGTTCGATGATCTCCACCGATTCGAAGTATTTGGCCGCCGTCGCGGCGAACGAGGATGCGAGCACCGAACCGAGCGCGAAGTTGGGCGCGATCAGGACCCCGGTTCCGGGGTGCTGTTCCAGCAGCTCGGCCAGCGAGGCGCGCTTGGTTTCGTCCCAGCCGGTGGTGCCGACCACTGCATGCATGCCGTGTTCGACGGCGAACCGGACGTTAGCCTCGGTGTTCTCCGGTGTGGTCAGGTCCACCACCACTTGGGCTCCGGCGGAGACCAGTTCTTCGAGGGAGTCGCCGCGCTTCAGCGCTGCCACCAGTTCCAGGTCGGGGGCGGCTTCGACGGCCATGACGGCCTCGCTCCCCATCCGTCCGCCGGCGCCCAGCACGGCCACCGCAAGTTGCTCAGTCATGCCCTCCAGCGTATCGCTACTGGATGAGGCACTGCGCGAAAAGTCCGTGTGTCGGCGTAGGCTTCGCGTTCGACACCAACAAGTTCGTACTTGTGGATCCACGTACTCTCGGATGACGTCCAGCGAACGGTTCAACGACGGATCCAGCGAAGTATTGCCCGGAGTGACGCCGCATGTTGTTCCGGTAAAGCCATTCCGGCTTCGGGAACTGTGGGCTCTAACTGCGAGTGGGATCACATCAGGGAGCTCTTCAAATTCCCCACTGTCGCACTTTGGTCATGTACAAAATACTGGTGTCCTGGAGCACGGGCTTTAGTTTCTAGACACCGATTTTTGTCGTAGGCAGCGAATACCTTGGAAGTATGTCGAAGCGTTACCGCTACCGCGCCTACCCGACGCCGGACCAGGAGCAGCGTCTGACCCGGCTGTTCGGTTGCGTCCGGGTGGTGTTCAACGATGCCATCGCTGCACGCCGGACCGCCCGTGAACAGGGTGAAGGGCTTCCGTCTGCCGCGGAACTGTCTCGCGAGCTGACGGCTGCGAAGCAGACCCCGGCGCGTGCGTGGCTTGCTGAGGTGTCGGCGATTCCATTGCAGCAAGCGCTGGCGGATGCCGACAGGGCTCACCGGAATCACTTCAACTCAGTCACCGGCCGCCGCAAGCGTCATCGAGTGGGTGCTCCGCGGTTCAGGTCGCGGCGCGATGCCACCCAGACTGCCCGGTTCACAAGGAACGCACGGTTCCGAGTCAACGGCGGCTGGGCCAATACGAGTCCAGGCGGAGGCCGGCTGGTGCTTCCCAAGATCGGTGCATTGAGGGTTGCCTGGTCCCGGCCGCTGCCTTCGGAACCAAGCAGCGTGACCCTGATCCGGGAAGCGGACGGCCGCTACTATGCCTCGTTTGTAGTCGGGGTGTCCTCGGTCCACCGCCCCTTGCCAAAGCATGAAGTGGCTGGCATCGATCTGGGCTTGGAGCATCTTGCCACGATCGCATACGTCGACGGCACCAGTGAAAAGGTTGAGAACCCGCGGCTTCTGAAGAAGAAGCTTGCCAAGCTGGCCAAGGCCCAAAAGGAGTTGGCCCGCAGACAGAAGGGATCGGCTAACCGAAGGAAGTCCCGTCGCAGGGTCGCGATCCTCCACCGCGAGGTCCGGGAGACCCGGGCTGATCACCATCACAAACTTGCCCGCAGGATCGTTGACGAAAACCAAGTCATCGGTGCCGAAACCCTGGGCATTACGGGCTTGGCCAGGACCCGACTGGCCAAGTCCGTCCACGACGCAGGCTGGGGCATGCTCCTGCGGCTGATCGGGGAAAAAGCCGCTGAGTCCGACGCACCCTCATCAAAGCGGAACGGTCATTCCCATCCACTCGACTCTGCTCGGCGTGCGGATTCCTCGGCGAAACCAAACCACTGAAAGTCAGGTCTTGGACCTGCAAATGCGGGGCTGTGCACGACCGTGACAATAATGCCGCAATAAACTTGATGCGAGTCGCCGCAGGGCATGCGGAGACCCTAAATGCCTGTGGAGGGAAGGTAAGCCCGGCGTCAGCGCCGGCCCACCCCGATGAAACAGGAACCATCCTGCGAGTGGTCGCACAAGCGCCCGCCTGAGGAATCCCCCTATTCACTACGGGGAGGATGTCAATGGCCGATGCCGACCCATTCGGTGCTGCCGTCGGCGAAGTGCTGTTCCTTCCAGACCGGCACCTCTTCCTTGATCCGGTCCACCAGCTCGGAGCAGGCGGCAAAGGCAGCGGCCCGGTGCGCCGATGCCACGGCGGCCACCAAGGCAGGGTCGCCGATGGCCAGCGGGCCGGTGCGGTGCGCCACCCAGATCCGGACGCCGTCGTGCTCCGCTGCAATCCGGCCGGCGACCTCGGCGATCACGCGTTGGGCGCTGGGGTGGGCCGAGTAGGACAGCGCCGCCACGGCCTGCCCGCCGTCGTGGTTGCGGACCACGCCGCTGAAGCTGACCACGGCGCCGCATTCGACCGAGTCCACCGCGGCAGTCGCCTCGGCGGCGTCGATCGCTTCGCCGGTCACCGCCGCGTACAACACCGTGCTGGTCATGGTTGTCCTTCCGTCCGCTGGTTTCTTCCAGTATCCCCCGGCCCCGGGTGGCCGGCGTCGGTGTGACCTTCCAGCTGGGCGCAAATATGGCCGATCAGCGGGTCCAGTGCGGCCAGGCCGTCGCGCACTCCGCCGGGAGATCCGGGCAGATTGACCACAAAGGTGGAGCCGGCGGTACCGGCTACTCCCCTGCTCAGCGCCGCCAGCGGCGTCTTGGTGCGTCCGTAGGCACGGATGGCTTCCATCACGCCCGGCAGTTCGCGTTCCAGCACGACGGCGGTGATCTCCGGGGTGCGGTCGTCGGCAGCAAGTCCTGTTCCTCCGCTGGTGACGATGACGCGGGGCCCCGCGGCCAGCATGGTCCGCAGCGCCCGGCGGACGGGCTCGCCGTCGGCAACGATCTGCGGGACTCCGGCGGCGATGCCATGGCCGGCCAGCCATTCGGAGATCAACGGCGCGCATTCGTCCTCGTAGGCTCCGGCCGCGGCGCGGGTGGAGGCGATGATGATGCCGGCGGTCCTGGCGCTCACAGGACCCAGTCCCCGCTCTTGCCTCCGGATTTGGCCAGCACCTTGATGTCGGAGATCACCGCGTGCTTGTCCACCGCCTTGACCATGTCATACAGGCTGAGCGCCGCCACCGAGGCGGCCGTCAGCGCCTCCATTTCGACGCCGGTGACCGAACGGGTCTTGACCGTGGCTTCGATCCGCACCGAGTCCGCTGCCGGGAAGAAATCGACCGTGACCTTGCTGATCGGCAGCGGGTGGCACAGCGGGATCAGCTGCGGGGTCTGCTTGGCTGCCATGATGCCGGCCACCCGGCTGACGGCCAGCGCATCGCCCTTCGGCAGCGAGCCGGCGGCCAGCAGGTCCACCACGTCGGAGCGGGTGGAGAGCACGGCCTGCGCGGTGGCCTGCCGGGTGGTTTCGTCCTTACCGCTGACATCGACCATGTGTGCCGTGCCGTCTTCGCGGACGTGGGTCAGTCGTTCTGCTTCGCTCATAGCAGCCATATTTCCACGTCCTGGCCGGCTTCCGCGTGCCCGGTTCCAACCGGCAGGTGGACAAGGGCGTTGGATTGCGCCATCGCGTGCACCAAATGGGATTCGGCACCGCCCACCAGCCGCACCCGGCCGCCGTCGTAATGGCCGCGCCGCACCTGGTGCTTGGCCGCGGGCGAATCGGCGGCGTCCGCCAGCGGAACGCGCAACACGGTACGCGGCGCCGGAGTGCCCAGCGCGGCGGTCAGCGCCGGGCGCAGGAACATCTCGAAAGAAACCAGGCAGCTGACCGGGTTGCCGGGGAAGCCCAGGAACACTGCGTCGCCGATCCGGCCGGCGCCCTGCGGGCCGCCCGGCTGCATGGCCACCGGGCCGAAGGCAACGCCTTCGGGCTCGAGCGCCAGCCGGACCACTTCAAAGGCGCCCTTGGAGATGCCGCCGGAGGTCAACACCAGATCCGCCCGCTGGCGGCGCAGTTCGGCGTCGAGCAGGCGGCGGAACTCCGGCGCCGCATCGGCCAGGATCCGGCTCTCCACCACCTCGCAGCCGGCTTCCCGTAGCGAGGCCGCCAACATGGTGTTGTTGGCGTCGAAAATCTGCCCGGCGTCCAGCGCTCCGCCGGCCGCCACCACCTCGTCCCCGGTGCTCAGCAGCAGCACGCGCAGCCGCGGCCTCACCGCGGCCGAGGCCAGGCCCAGGGCCGCCAGCAGTCCCAGCTGCGGCGCCTTGAGCACCGTTCCGGCGGCCAGCGCAAGGCTGCCGGCGGCAATGTCGCTGCCGACGCCCCTGATAAACCGGCCGGCAGGCGTTTCCGGGAGCCTGACCGTTCGTCCGTCGTCTTCGGCCAGGAACCTGTCCGGCACCGCTTCCTCGATCGGCACGACGGCGTCCGCCCCCTCGGGCAGCATGGCCCCGGTCATGATCGGGGCGGCCGAGCCCGGAGCCAGCGCCGGCGCGGCGTATCCGGCGGGAATCGTCGCGGCCACCGGGAGCTCCGCCCCGCCGGACGTTTCCGCGCTGCGGACCGCGTAGCCGTCCATCTGCGAGTTCGCGAACGGCGGCAGGCTCATCGGCGCGACCACATCGGCGGCCAGCACACGCCCGTACGCCGCTTCGACCGCCACCGACTCGCTGCCGGCCAGGCTGGCACGTGCCGCGAACCGGAGCAGTTCCTCCACCTCGGCACGGTGTTCGGCAACGCTTTTGGCCACGGGCCCTCCTTGGTGAGCGAACGGGACCGGCGCCGCGCGGTGCGCCTGGACCGGTCCGCCGCGGTACATGGTCTGCTGTCATCCTAGGGGAAGCCTGCACGCTTTCAACGGCTTACCGGCTCACCGGCGATAGATCGCTACCTCGGCCGCCTTGACCACAAAGTGCACGCGCTCCCCCGGCGCCAGCGACAAGTCGGACACCGCGGCCGGTGTCACCTCGGCCGCCAGCCAGCCGGCCCGGACCGAGACCAGGCCGCCGTGCGGCACCAGGTCGGTCACGGTGGCCGCCACGGCGTTGCGCGGGCTGCCGGCCGGGAGATCGGTAAACAGCGCCACGGAGGCAGGGCGGAACGCGGCCGCCGCGGGGTCGCCGGGGCGCAGTCCGGCCTCGGCTTCGCCGCTCCAGTGCACCCCGTCGGAATCCACCAAACCGGTGTCGGTGGCGGTGCCGGTGACCAGATTGAGGCCCGTCATGCCTGCCGCGAAGGAGCTGCGCGGCCGGGCAAACACCTCGCGCACCGGTCCCTGCTCGACGATCCGCCCGCCCTCCATTACCACCACCCGGTCCGCCAGCAGCAGCGCGTCCAGTGGCTCATGGGTCACGAGCACGGCGCTGCGTCCTTCCAACACCCTGCGCAGCAGCCTGCGCAGGGCCGGTGCCGCGGTGATGTCCAGGGCTGACATCGGCTCATCCAACAGCAGCAGAGAGGGTTCGGCGGCCAAGGCGCGGGCTACTGCCACCCGCTGTGCCTGGCCGCCGGAGAGCCGGGCCGGGCGCCGGCCGGCCAGTTCGGAGGCGTCCAGTTCGGCCAGCCAGTGGCGAGCGGTCTTGTCTGCCTCGGCACGGGAGGCTCCGCGGCTGCGCGGGCCGTAAGCAACATTTGCCAGGACGCTCAGGTGCGGGAACAGCAGCGGCTCCTGCGCCATCAGGCCAATGCCGCGCGCGTGGGCGGGCACCCAGCGGTCGGGTTGCTGCTGCCCGGCGCTGAAGAGCACGGTGCCGTCCAACTGCCCCCGGCCCCACCCCGGTCGCAGCAGCCCGGAGATGAGGCCCAGCAGCGTGGATTTGCCGGCACCGTTCGGGCCGAGCACGGCCACGGTCTCCCCGTCGGCAACGCCGAAGTCCGCCTCGAATCCGCGGGACGGAAGCCGTGCGGTCAGTTCCAGGCTCACCGGATACCCGCCGCCAGGGGCAGCCCGGACCGGCGGTGGACCAGCGTCACCACCACGACGGCGACCACCACCAGGACCAGTGACAGCGCCACCGCCGCATCGGCATCGGTTTCCCGCTGCAGGTAGATCTCCAGGGGAAGTGTGCGGGTGACCCCCTGCAGGCTCCCGGCGAAGGTCAGCGTGGCCCCGAATTCGCCGAGGCACCGGGCGAAGGACAGGACCGCCCCGGAGACCAGCCCGGGCAGCACCAGCGGCAGCGTGACGGTGCGAAGCACGCGGGACGGCCCGGCGCCCAGCGTCGCCGCGGCGGCTTCGTACCGGGTTCCTGCCGTGCGCAGCGCCCCCTCAAGGCTCAAGACCAGGAATGGAAGCGCCACGAAGGTCTGCGCCAGCACCACGGCGGTGGTGGAAAAGGCGATCTCGAGCCCGAACGCCTCGAAGGTCCCGCCCAGCAGCCCGCGCCGGCCAAAGGTGTACAGCAGGGCCAGTCCGCCCACCACCGGGGGCAGCACCAGCGGCAACAGCACCAGGGAGCGGAGCACCTGCTGCCCCGGAAAGCTGCTGCGGGCCAAGACCAGGGCCATCGGGATGCCCAGCACGATGCACAACGCGGTGCTGGCGGTGGCCGTCCGCAGGCTGAGGCCGAGTGCGGCCAGCGATGCCTCGGACGTGACGAGCTGTGGGAACTCCTGCCAATTCACCCGGGCAGCCATCCCCGCCAGCGGCAGCAGCACAAAAATGGCCCCGGCAGCGGCCAGCGGATAGATCCAGTACGGCACCGGAGCGCGCACCGCCGTCGTGGCATCCGGCACCGTGGTCACCGTGTCCGGCGCCGCCGTCGTTGTATCCATGGTCTTCGATCCGTCCTCTGCCGGTCCGTCTTAGTTCCCTGCACCCGTGTCCAGCCTTCGTGCGGCGTTCTTCGCACCGGCGGTTACGGTGTTCCGAAGCCGTAGTCCGCCAGTGCCTTTCGCCCGTCCGGTCCCGTCACGAGCGCCACGAATGCCTCCGCGGCGTCCGGATTGGTGCTCTCGGCCAGCCGCGCAATCGGGTAATCATTGACCGCGGCACCGGCTTCGGCGAAGTCGATACCTTCGACCTGGCCCTGTGCGTTCTTCACATCGGTCACGTAGACCAGGCCGGCATCGGCCTCACCCGACACCACCTTGCCCAGCACATCCGTCACCGATGATTCCTCGCTCACCGCGGGGATCTCGACGCCGGCTTCCTGGGAGACCTTTTGCGTGGCCGCACCGCACGGCACCTGCGGGGCGCAGATGACCGTCTTGATCCGCTGGTCTGCGAGGTCGGCCAGCGATGTGATGCCGTGCGGATTCCCGTCCGGGACAACGATCTGCAGCTCATTCGTGGCAAACGTGACAGGGTCCCCGGCTGCGAGCCCGGGCGCCGTGACCTTGTCCATGTTTTCCGGATTGGCCGAGGCAAACACGTCCGCGGGTGCGCCGGAGAGAATCTGGGTGGCCAGGTCGGAGGAACCGGCGAAGTTGAGCCGTACCGTCACGCCCGGGTGGTCGTCCTCGAACTCGGCGGCCAGGTCCGTCAGCACGCCGTTGAGCGAGGCCGCGGCGAAAACATTCAGCTCGCCGGACCCCGGTGATCCGGACCCGGATGCCTGCTGCGGGCCCTGCCCTCCCGCCGAGCAGGCCGTGGTCGCCAGCAGGACCCCGCCCAGCAACACGGCCAACAGACGGCGACGGGCGGTGCGCTTCGTTGCGCTCCTCGGGGGTGCAGAGTGTGCCATGTCAGTCCTTTCCGAGTGGCGTCTCGACGGCCACCATCGTGGCCTTCACGACGGCGACGGCCACGGAGCCGGGCTCGATGCCCAGGTCGCGCACGGCTTCGGCACTCATCAGCGACACCACGCGGTGCGGTCCGCACTGCATCTCCACCTGTGCCATGACCGTGTCCTGCAGAACCTCCGTCACGATGCCCACGAAGCGGTTGCGGGCCGAACTGCCGATCCCGGTGGGGTCCTGCGGCAGGGCCGCTTGCTCCCGGGCCAGGGCGGCCAACTCCGCGCCGTCCACGGTCGCCCGGCCGGAGGCGTCCTTGTGCTTGGTCAGGGTGCCGGCGTCGAGCCAACGCCGGACGGTGTCGTCGCTGACGCCCATGAACCGCGCTGCGTCAGAGATGCGTATTTGCGTCATAAAAGCGAGTCTAGTTCCTCAAATGAGGAATCCGGTAGGGTCGCCGACCTCGAGCCTTCCCGATAGGCGGACCGGCCCTGCACCAACCGGCTTCCTCGCGTACCCTCGTGGTATGAGCGTTGACTTGGGCATGCCGCGGGTTCCCGGCGCTGCAGCGGCTGCTGCACCTGCGCGCCCGGCCGCCGCAGGCCCCACACTCGTGGACCGATTCGGCCGCGTTGCTACCGATTTGCGGATCTCGCTGACGGACAAGTGCAACCTCCGCTGTACCTACTGCATGCCTGCCGAAGGCCTCGACTGGCTGTCAAAGCAGCAGGTCCTCCGCGACGAGGAAGTGGTCCGGCTGGTGCGGATCGCCGTGGAGCATCTGGGGGTGCGCGAACTGCGCCTGACCGGCGGCGAGCCGCTGGTCCGGGCCGGCCTGGTGGACATCATCGCCGCCATCAGGAATAACCACCCGGATCTGCCGGTCTCGCTGACCACCAATGCCTTGGGGCTGGACAAGAAGGCCGCCGCGCTGAAGGCGGCTGGCCTGACCCGAATCAACGTCTCGCTGGACTCGCTGCACCCGGACACCTTCGCCCAGCTGACCCGGCGTCCGTTCCTGGACCGGGTGCTCGCCGGCATCGAGGCCGCGGACGCCGCCGGACTGGGCCTGGTCAAGATCAACGCGGTGCTGATGCGCGGCATCAACGACGCCGAGGCTCCTGCGCTGCTGGACTGGGCCGTGGACCGCGGCTACGAACTGCGCTTCATCGAGCAAATGCCGCTCGACGCCGATCACGGCTGGACCAGGCAGAACATGTTGGCGGCCGCCGAGATCCGCGCCCTGCTGGAGCCGGACTTCCTGCTCTCCCCGGACCCGCGCGAACGCGACGGGGCTCCGGCCCAGCGGTGGGAAGTACGACGGCGGCGCTCCCCCGACGTTGTCGCCGGCACGGTGGGGATTATCGCCTCCGTGACGGAACCGTTCTGCGCCGATTGCCGGCGCACCAGGGTCACCGCGGAGGGCAAGGTGCGGTCCTGCCTGTTCTCGCACGAGGAAACCGACCTGCTGGCCCTGCTGCGCAGTGAGGCGGGCGACGAAGCTGTGGCGGAACGCTGGCGCGACGCGATGTGGGCCAAACCCAAGGCCCACGGGATGGACCATGCAGGACTGGGCGGCGCGGACTTCGTCCAGCCGGACCGGACCATGAGTGCGATAGGCGGATAGATGATCATCCGGTATTTCGGCGCGGCCCAGGCCGCGGCGGGTGTCGAAGAGGAAACCCTGGAACTGCCCGACGGCACGACCTTGGAGGCGCTGCTGCAGGTAATCGTGGCACGCCACACTCCGGAGAGCGCGGATCGGGCGGAGAGCCAGGAACGGGTGCTGGCAACCGCCGCCTCTGGAAGCGGGGCATCGGCTCGAGCCGGGGCGGCCCCGTCGTCAGCGCCGGCAGCTCGCCACTCGTCGGCCCCCTCGATGGAGTCAGTGCTTGCCCGCAGCAGCTTCCTGCGCAACGAGGTGGCGTGGAAAGACCGGCAGGCGCCGCTGCAGGCAACTGACGTGATTGACATCCTGCCGCCGTTTGCCGGCGGCTGACCCGCAGGCGGGGCTGCGGTCGGCCCGGCCTAGCTGGCTGGACACGGCCTAGCTGGCGAAGTCTGCTGCCGAGTCGAACGGACCGACGACGGTGACCACCCGGGGCGCCGCTGCCAATTCGGCGGCGAGTTCCCGGACCTGCTCGACGGTGACCGCCTTGATCCGGGCCAGCGACTCGTCGATATCCAGGAACTCCCCGGAGACCAACTCGGCGCGGCCCAGCCGGGACATCCTTGAGCCGCTGTCCTCCAGCGCCATCACAATGCCGCCGGACAGCTGGCCGACGGCCCGGCGCAGCTCGTCGGAGGTAATGCCGTCTGCGGCCAGCCGGTCCAGTTCGGCACCGAGCAGGTCGATCACTTGGCCGGTCTTGGCCGGGGAACACCCGGCGTACATGCCGAAGTAGCCCGCGTCGGCGTACGCGCCGGAGAAGGAATAGGTGGCGTAGGCCAGCCCGCGCTTCTCCCGGATCTCCTGGAACAGCCGGGAGGACATGCCGCCGCCCAGCACCGCGTTCAGCACGCTCATCACGAAGCGGCGTTCATCGGTGGCGTTGATGGACGGGCAGCCCATCACGATGTTCGCCTGCTCCACCGGACGGCGGTGCACATAGGTGCCGGCAACCGGGGTGACAGCTGCTGCGGCGGTCTGTCGCCGCGGCACCGGCACGGCGCCGGGTTCAAGGTGCCAGCCGGCAGATTCCAGCGCGGCGAGCACCTGGGTGCACACCGTGTCGTGGTCCAGCCCGCCGGCAGCGGTTACCACCAGCTCATCCGGCCGGTAGTAGCGCTGGTAATGGGACCAGACCGAGTCGCGGGCCACGGCTTTGATCGCTTCGGGGGTGCCGCCGATCGGCCGGCCCAGCGGATGCCCGCCGAGCACTGCCTCAACGAATTTTTCGTGGCTCACATCCGCGGGATCGTCATTGTCCATGGCGATCTCTTCGAGGATGACTCCGCGTTCCTGCTCGAGTTCCTGCGGATCCAGGACCGCGGACGTGATCATGTCAGCGATGACGTCGATGGCCATTGGCAGGTCCGAATCGAGGACCCGGGCGTAGTAGCAGGTACTTTCCTTGGCCGTGGCCGCATTCGATTCGCCACCGACTTCGTCAAAAGCGGACGCGATATCCAATGCGGTGCGGCGTTTGGTGCCCTTAAAGAGCAAATGCTCCAGGAAGTGGGTCGAGCCGTGTTGGCCCGCGGCTTCATCCCGCGAGCCAACACCGACCCAGAAACCAATCGTCGCCGACCGTTGGCCGGGCATTGCTTCGGTCAGGACCCGCACTCCCCCGGGCAGCACCGAGCGGCGCACGATGGCGCCGCCCGGTTCGCCGTGGATCAGCGTCGGGTCAGACCCGCCGAGCTCGGTGGCATCGGCATGCTGCATGCTGCCGGCCAGCGGCAGGGCGACAACGGCCATATTTACTCGGCCGCGGCCTCTTCGGCTGCGGCTTCTTCAGCTGCAGCCTCCTCGGCGACCACCGGAGCCAGCGACAGCTTGCCGCGGTCGTCGATCTTGGTGATCTCGACCTGGACCTTTTGGCCCACCGACACCACGTCGTCGACGTTGTCCACCCGCTTGCCGCCGGCCAGCTTGCGCAGCTCGGAGATGTGCAGCAGCCCGTCCTTACCCGGGGTCAGCGACACGAACGCACCGAAGGTGGTGGTCTTCACGACCGTGCCCAGGTACCGCTCGCCCACCTCGGGGACCTGCGGGTTGGCGATCGCGTTCACTGCCGCGCGGGCAGCTTCGGCGGCGGTACCGTCGGTGGCGCCGATCAGGACCGTACCGTCATCTTCGATGGAGATGTCCGCGCCGGTGTCTTCCTGGATCTGGTTGATCATCTTGCCCTTGGGGCCAATGACCTCGCCGATCTTGTCCACGGGGATCTTGACCGAGATGATCCGCGGGGCGAATTCGCTCATTTCGTCCGGACGGTCGATCGCGGCGTTGATCACGCCGAGGATGTGCAGCCGGGCCTCGCGGGCCTGCTTCAGCGCGGCGGCCAGCACGGAGGCCGGGATCCCGTCGAGCTTGGTGTCCAGCTGGATGGCCGTGACGAACTCCGAGGTACCGGCGACCTTGAAGTCCATGTCGCCGAACGCGTCCTCTGCACCCAGGATGTCCGTCAGCGCGGCGTAGCGGGTCTCGCCGTTCACCTGGTCGGAGACCAGGCCCATGGCGATACCAGCCACCGGAGCCTTCAGCGGCACACCGGCGTTGAGCATGGAAAGCGTGGAGGCGCAGACCGAGCCCATCGAGGTGGAGCCGTTGGAGCTGAGGGCTTCCGAGACCTGGCGGATGGCGTACGGGAACTCTTCACGCGACGGCAGCACCGGCACCAGGGCACGCTCCGCCAGTGCGCCGTGGCCGATTTCGCGGCGCTTCGGCGAACCCACACGGCCGGTTTCACCGGTGGAGTACGGCGGGAAGTTGTAGTTGTGCATGTAGCGCTTGCGGGTGACCGGCGACAGCGAATCGATCTGCTGTTCCATCTTCAGCATGTTCAAGGTGGTGACGCCCAGGATCTGGGTTTCGCCGCGTTCGAAGATGGCCGAACCGTGGACGCGGGGCAGGACTTCCACTTCAGCGGTGAGCTTGCGGATGTCGCTGAGGCCGCGGCCGTCGATGCGGACCTGGTCGGTCAGGATGCGCTGGCGCACGACCTTCTTGGTGACCGAGTTGAAGGCTGCGGAGATTTCCTTCTCCCGGCCGGCGAATTCGGCGGTCTCGGTGCCGGCGAACTGAGCCAGGACCTCTGCCTTGAAGGCGTCGGCGGCGTCGTTGCGTTCCTGCTTGTCGGCGATCGAGAAGATCTCGGTCAGCTTGGCAGCGGCGGCGGACTCGACGGCGGCGAAGACGTCGTCCTCGTAGTCCCGGAAGATCGGGAACTCGACGGTCGGCTTGGCGGCCCGCGCGGCCAGATCCGACTGGGCGTCGCAGAGCGCGCGGATGAACGGCTTGGACGCCTCCAGGCCCTCGGCCACAACCTCTTCGGTCGGTGCGGTGGCGCCCTCTTCCTTGATCAGGTTCCAGGCGTTGTCGGTTGCCTCGGCCTCGACCATCATGATCGCGACGTCGTCACCGGCAATGCGGCCGGCCACGACCATGCTGAACACGGCGCGTTCCAGCTCGGAGTGCTTCGGGAAGGCCACCCACTGGCCGTCCACCAGCGCCACGCGGACGCCGCCGATCGGACCGGAGAAGGGCAGGCCGGACAGCTGGGTGGACATGGACGAGGCGTTGATTGCCACGACGTCGTACAGCACGTCCGGGTTGATCGCCAGCACGGTGACCACGATCTGGACCTCGTTGCGCAGCCCCTTGACGAAGGCCGGACGCAGCGGGCGGTCCATCAGGCGGCAGGCCAGGATCGCTTCCGTGGACGGACGGCCTTCACGGCGGAAGAACGAGCCCGGGATGCGGCCGGCGGCGTACATGCGCTCTTCCACATCGACGGTCAGCGGGAAGAAGTCGAAGCCTTCGCGCGGCGACTTGCCCGCCGTCGTGGCGGAGAGCAGGGCGGTGTCTTCGTCGATGTAGACCATCGCCGAGCCGGCCGCCTGCTGGGCAACACGGCCGGTTTCGAACCGGATCACACGCTGGCCGAAGCGGCCGTTATCAATGACCGCTTCTGAGAACTGAATTTCGGGACCCTCCAAGAGAGTCACCTCCGTTTCTTCGAGTGAGCGGAGGCTGCCGGTATCTGCCCAGACCTGCGGCCGTTGCACGGCCGGCCTGCCTGTACGCCACCCGGTCTTCGATCGAGACCTACGGGCTGTCCAAGGGACGTCCCGGAAGCCACTACCGAGGACCGCGAATGCCGCGATACCGGAAGTCTCCAGTTGATGTAGTTATCGCCCAGCGGTGTCCCGCTGGCCGTCTCCTGCCGCGCCGGTAGGGCGAGGTAGGAAAAAAGCGGCTCTTCTGTTCGCTTGTTGCGATGAACGGAAGAGCCGCCTCCTTCACTGACTAGCGGCGCAGGCCGAGGCGCTCGATGAGCGAACGGTAGCGCGTAATGTCGGTTTCACGCAGGTAGGTGAGCATACGACGGCGACGGCCGACCAGGGCCATCAGGCCGCGGCGGGTGTGGTGGTCGTGCTTGTGCATCTTCAGGTGTTCGGTCAGGTCGGAGATGCGACGGGACAGAACAGCGATCTGTACCTCGGGGGAACCCGTGTCGCCCTCGTGCGTGGCGTATTCCTTGATGATTTCCTGCTTGAGCGCGGCGTCCAATGCCACAATAACTCCTAGAAGTTGTGCCGTGAGGCCCGAGTCAGCACTTCGCTGCCGGGGGCTCCGTACCATTCGCCGGCAGGCAGAGACTGCCGGAAGCCGAGCACAGAGGGATACAGCCGCCACGGACCGCAGCCGAATCCACCGGCAAGTTTACCTGTTGCGGACTCAGTCTGTCGAAAGCAGGCTGCGCGTACGCGCCACGTCGTCGTACATCTGGGCGATCAACGCCTCGGGGCCGGTGTAGGCCACCATGCCGCGCAGCCGCTGCACGAATTCGACCACGACCTGCTGGCCGTAAAGATCGAAGTCGTCGGTGCTCTCCTCCGGCCGGTCAATGACGTGTGCCTCGACCCGGCGGCTGGCGCCTTCGAACGTGGGGTTCGAGCCCACCGAGATGGCGGCCGGCCATCTGGTGCCGCGCTCATCCACCAGCCAGCCGGCGTACACGCCGTCGGCCGGGATCAGCCCGGAGGAATGCTTCGAGAGATTGGCCGTGGGAAAGCCGAGTTCGCGCCCGCGGGCGTCGCCGTGCACCACTTCGCCGCGCATCCGGTGGGTCCGTCCCAGCACCTCGGCTGCCATGGCCACGTCGCCGGCGGCCAGTGCCTCGCGCACCCACGACGACGAGCAGCGCCGGCTGCCGTCGGAGCCGCCATCCGCATCTGCTTCGTATTCCTCAACCACCTCGACGGCGAATCCGAATTGCCGCCCGAGTTCCTGCATGGTGCTGACATCGCCGGCGTTGTCCTTGCCGAAGCGCGTATCGTGTCCGATCACCACGGCCGTTGCGCCCAGGGTCTCCACGAAAACGTTGCGGACAAATTGCTCGGGGGTCTCCCCGGCCAGTTCCAGTGTGTAGGTCATCATCAGCAGGCCGTCCAGGCCGCTGGCTGCCAGCGCCTCGACGCGGTCTTCCAGCCCCATGATCAGCTGCGGGGCCGCGTCCGGCCGGTGCACCTGTGAGGGATGCGGGTCAAAGGAGATGGCCACGGCCTGCGCTTCGCGGTCGGCAGCCGTCTCGACCAGCCGGCGCAGCACCTGCTGGTGGCCGCGGTGCACGCCGTCGAAGTTGCCCAGTGTCACCACTGATGGACCAAAGCCACGGGGTACGTCGGCCAGGTCTTTCCAGTAGTGCACAGTGAACTCCTCGTTGATTGGGCCTTGAGCGGTTGCGGCCCCGCGCCGGGCACCTTCCATTATGGACGATCTTCCGCGGGCTTCTGCCCGGCGGCCGGCCGGTGCAGCCAGAGCCACCAGAGACCGACCACTGGTAGCAGCAACGGGACATAGCCGTAGCCCTTGCCAAAGCCGGACCACACGGTGTCCTGCGGCAGCAGTTCCGGGTCCAGCAGGCTGAGGAGTCCCACGGCGACGACGCCCAGAAGTTCGATGCCCACGGCGGCCACGGACAGCCAGTAGGAGCGGATTCCGGACTTGGCCAGCGTAATGGTCGCCAGGATATAGACCACGGCGGCGAAGGCGGAAAGCAGGTAGGCCACCGGGGCTTCGTCGAACTTGGTGGCGATCTGGTATCCCGCCCGCGCGGTGGCGGACAGCGCAAAGACACCGTAGACGGCCACCAGCAGACGCCCGAAACCGGTGGCCCGGCGCGCTACCTCGTTGGTGTCCTGCCCCCGCTGGACCTGCTGTTGTTCCCTGCCCGTGTTCATACGACGATTGGTCCGTCCCAAATCTGTTCCATCCTTACCAACATCACGAAGACCGTCACGGCGGCGGCGCCCAGCACTAGATTGCTCCACCGGCTGCGGTCAGTGATCGACCACCAGAAGGCCGCCACCGGCACCAGGAGCGCGGTGATCAGATAGCCCCAGAATTCCCAGGCCTCCCCGGCGACGTTTTCACCGGAAGCCTGCCGGATGATGCCGGCCACAGCGTAGACCAGCAGAAACAACTCCACCGCCGCCAGCGAGAGAATCGTGATGTCATTCGGACCGTGCTTCAGGATGGCCGCGACCACGCAGATGACAGCCGCCAGCAGCGTAATCACGATGCCTGCAATGAAGAATCCGTCGAACATCATTTGTCTGCCGCCTCGTTTCCCGGTGCGAAGACGAGCAGCGGCTTGGCTTGCGAATCGGTGTCCTCCAGCAGCGCTACCAGTGACCCGTTCGGGGCGAACGCCGCGGTGGCGCCCGCGGCTCCCCCGGCCGGAATCCGCCGGCCGTGGGAGACGTCGTCGGCTTCCGCGGCACTGAGTTCACGGGCAGGGAACAACACCCGGGCGGCATCGTCCAACGCCGTCAACTTCAGGTTGTCGGCCAACTGTTCCAGGGTAGCGGCGTCTTCGATCCGGAACGGCCCCACCTGGGTCCGGCGCAGGGCGGTCAAATGACCGCCGACCCCCAAATTTTCCCCGAGGTCGCGCGCCAGGGCACGGATATAGGTGCCCGACGAGCATTCGACGGTCACGTCCACGTCCTGCACCTTCCCGCCGCGCTCGCGCCGGATATCGTGGATCTCGAACCGGTGGATGGTGACCGGCCGCGCCGGCAGCGACACCTCCTGGCCGGAACGGACACGGGCATAGGACCGCTGGCCGTTGACCTTGATGGCCGAGACACTGCTCGGCACCTGCTGGATGTCACCGGTCAGCGCGGCGACGCCATCACGGATTTGTTGTTTAGTCACGGCCGCGGCGATGGTTTCCGCAGTGATATCGCCTTCGGCGTCGTCGGTTACCGTCGACTGGCCCAGGCGGATGGTCGCGTCATACGTTTTGCTGGCACCGACAATGTAGGTCAGCAGTCGGGTTGCCTTGTTGACACCGATCACCAGGACGCCGGTGGCCATCGGGTCAAGCGTGCCGGCATGGCCGACTTTTCGCGTTCCGGACAGGCGGCGCATGCGTCCAACCACGTCATGGCTGGTCCACCCCTGCGGCTTGTCAACAAGTATCAGTCCAGAGTGGAGCAGGCCAGAAGTCACGCCTTTCAGTATATGGCGTCCCGGGTGCGGGTCGGTTCTCGGGGCTTAAAGCATGAATCGTTGACAGCCCCTGTCGGCCGGAATAGCTTGAGCTCACTGCGTGCCGCACTCGGCCTGAGGGGAACATCAGCAGGGGGAAACAACAGGCTGGGCACAGTCGCCTTTTTTGGCATCACTTGCGCTTTACTCCAGTTATTCCGCCGAACTGCGAGACATCTGAGGTGCCCCGCGGCTTCTTACAGGAGCTGATCCGTGAACAACAGAAGGCTCTATCTTGCCCTGCCCTTGGTGCTCGGCTTGTCGCTCAGTGCTGGCTTGGCGCCGGCATCGTCCGCCGACCGCTACAGCGCCAAGCCACCCGCGACCGCCACGCTTGCCGATGGCCTGCTGTCTCCCTTGAGCCTGGCTGCTGGTCGGCACGGACTCTACGTAACCCAGAATTTCGCCGGCATCTTGAATAAGGTCAAGTCGAACGGCGCTCCCAAAGTTGTGCGCAGTTCCGGGGGTTCCGAAGTCGGATCCGTCCCGCCCCCCGAGGTCGGATCCGTCTCCCTCTACAAGGACACCGTCTACTTTTCGGAAGGCGCCGGCGGCATGGACGGCCAGCCGAACGAACAGTGGATCAAGTCGCTGGACAATCACCGCAAGGCCTCGCCGCAGAAGATCGCGGATATCGCCGCCTATGAGGCCAAGCGGAACCCGGACGGCCGGATTACCTACGGGTTCCGCAATGTGCGGGACCAACGATGCCTGGACCAGATCCCCGAGGGAATCCCGGGGAAGTACCAAGGCCAGGTTGACTCCCATGTCTACGCCACCGCAGTCGACAAGCGCAGCATCTACGTGGCCGACGCCGGCGCCAATGCGATCCTGAAGGTGGACAAGCGCAGCAAGCGGGTCAGCACCGTGGCGGTACTGCCGGCGACCTACGTCCGCATCACCGCAGTCCTCGCCGCGGGCATGGGCCTGCCGGACTGCGTGGTTGGCGAGAAGTATTACCTGGAGCCGGTGCCCACGGATGTGGAGTTTGGCAAGCACGGCTGGTTGTACGTCACGTCGCTGCCGGGCGGACCGGAAGACGGGAGCCTTGGTGCGCTGGGACGGGTGTATAAGGTCCACTCCGGATCCGGCAAGGTGGTACAGCTGGCCAGCGGCTTCTCCGGCGCCACGAACCTGGCCGTCAGTTCGCGGGGTGACATTTACGTTGCGGAGATGTTTGGCAACAAGATTTCCGTGGTGAAGAAGGGGTACCACAAGCCTCGGACGTTGCTTGAGGCGACCGCCCCGGGTGCACTCGAGATTCATGACAACAGGCTCTACGCCACGACGCATGCCCTGCCCGACTTCACCGGTCCAACACCGCCCGCAGGAAAGATCCTCAAGATCAAACTGCGCTGACGGCCTGGCTCAGCGGCATAACAAACAACGGTGGGCCACCCGCGTGCAGCAGGTGGCCCACCGTCGTCGTGCAGTGGTTGGTTACTCCGGGCGCGGCCCGCGGGCCGATTCGTCCTCGTCTTCGTCGCCGGGTTTGCGGTACGGATCTTCGCCGCCGGCGAAGGCGGCTCCTTCGGCCATCGCTGCCACCTCGGCATCCTTGGCCTTTGCGGTGCGCAACAGTTCCTCCAGATGGCTGGCGTTGACCGGGATTTCATCCGGGACGAATTCCAGCGTGGGCGTCAGCCGCGCGGTGATGTTCCGGCCCACTTCCGCCCGCAGGATGCCCTTGGCGGATTCCAGCGCCTTGCGGGTACCGTCCTGCTCTTCATCGGTGCCGAAGACCGTGTAGTAGACAGTGGCGTGCTGCAGGTCGTTGGTCACCCGGGCGTCAGTGATGGTCACAAACCCGAGGCGTGGGTCCTTGACCCGGCGCTCAAGCGCTTGGGCCACCACGACCTTGATCCGGTCGGCCATTTTGGCGGCGCGTGCTGGGTCTGCCATAACCCCTCCTCAATTCTGATGATGATGGCGGAACAGCGGGCGCCCGGCGGCGATGCCACCAGACGCCCGCTGCAAGCCGACTGCTAGATGCGCGGCTTTTCGCGCATTTCGAAGGTCTCGATGATGTCGCCTTCCTTGAGGTCGTTGAACGACCCAAGTCCGATACCACATTCGAATCCTTCGCGGACCTCGGTCGCGTCGTCCTTGAACCGCTTGAGCGAGTCGACGGTGAGGTTGTCACCGATGACCTTGCCGTCACGGCTGACCCGCGCCTTGGAATTACGGCGGATCGTGCCCGAGCGGACGATGGAGCCGGCGATGTTTCCGAACTTGGAGGAACGGAAGATCTCGCGGATCTCGGCGGTGCCGAGCTGCGCCTCTTCGTACTCCGGCTTCAGCATGCCCTTGAGCGCCAGCTCAATGTCATCAATGGCCGCGTAGATGACCGAGTAGAAGCGCATGTCCACGCCTTCGCGCTCGGCCAGTTCCGCCACCCGCTCGGCCGGCTTCACGTTGAAGCCGATGATGATCGCGTTGTCCACGGTCGCCAGGTTGACGTCGTTCTGCGTGATCGCACCGACGCCGCGGTGGATGACCCGGAGCTGGACGTCCTCGCCCACATCGATCTTGAGCAGCGAGTCTTCCAGGGCCTCCACGGCACCGGACACGTCGCCCTTGAGGATGAGGTTGAGGGTGTCGACCTTGCCCTCGGCCACAGCCTTGTCGAAGTCTTCCAGGCTGATGCGCTTGCGGCGCTTGGCCAGCGCAGCGTTGCGGTCAGCGGCTTCGCGCTTCTCGGCAATCTGGCGGGCGGTACGCTCGTCGTCGGTCACCAGGAAGGTGTCGCCGGCGCGCGGCACCGTGGACAGGCCCAGCACCTGGACCGGACGCGACGGTTCGGCTTCGGTGACGGACGCGCCGTCCTCGTCGAACATGGCGCGGACACGGCCGTGGGCGCTGCCGGCAACGATCGCGTCGCCCACCCGCAGCGTTCCCGACTGGACCAGCACGGTTGCGACCGCACCGCGGCCCTTGTCCAGGTTCGCCTCGATCGCGATGCCGCGGGCGTCCTTGTTCGGGTTGGCCCGCAGGTCCAGCGCAGCATCCGCGGTCAGCAGCACGGCCGAGAGCAGGTCGTCGATGTGCAGGCTCTCGCGCGCCGACACGTCAACGAACATGGTGTCGCCACCGTATTCCTCGGGAACCAGGCCGTACTCGGTCAGCTGGCCACGGATCTTCTCCGGGTTGGCGCCGTCCTTGTCGATCTTGTTCACCGCGACGACGATCGGCACGTCGGCCGCCTGCGCGTGGTTCAAGGCTTCCACGGTCTGCGGCATGACGCCGTCGTCCGCGGCCACCACCAGGATTGCGATGTCGGTGACCTTCGCGCCGCGGGCACGCATGGCGGTGAACGCCTCGTGGCCCGGGGTGTCGATGAAGGTGATCTTGCGATCACGGTCGTCGTGCTGGAAGTCGATCTGGTAGGCACCGATGTGCTGGGTGATGCCGCCGTGCTCGCCTTCACCGACCTGGGTGTTGCGGATGGCATCCAGCAGTCGCGTCTTACCGTGGTCGACGTGGCCCATGACCGTAACAACGGCCGGGCGCTTCTCCAGGTCCTCTTCGCCTTCGGCCTCAAGCTCTGCGTCGAGGTCAATGTCGAACGAGTCAAGCAGTTCGCGCTCTTCGTCCTCCGGGGAGACAACCTGGATCTTGTAGCCCAGTTCCACGCCCAGCAGTTCGAAGGTGTCTTCGTCCAAGGACTGGGTGGCCGTGGCCATCTCGCCAAGGTGGAACAGCACGGTGACCAGCGCTGCCGGATTCGCCTCGATCTTGTCGGCGAAATCGGTGATGGAGGAGCCGCGGCGCAGCCGGACAACGGTGTTGCCGTCGCCGCGGGGTACCGAGACACCCCCCAGCGACGGTGCGCTCATCTGCTCCAGTTCCTGGCGCTTGGCGCGCTTCGACTTGCGCTGCTTGCCGCGACCGGCGCCTCCCTTGCCGAAGGCACCCTGGGTACCGCCGCGACCGCGGCCGCCCTTGCCGAAGCCACCACCGGCCGGCGGTCCGCCGGCACCGGGACGGCCCGGAGCGCCGCCCGGGGCACCCGGACGGCCGGGAGCACCACCGCGGCCGGCCGGGGCCGGGCGCTCGGTGCGGTTAGGCATCATGCCGGGCGTCGGGCGGGAACCGCCGGCGCCGCCGGGACGCGGAGCACCCGGACGGGGTGCACCGGGACGCGGAGCACCCGGACGGGGTGCGGCTGCGCCGGGACGGGGTGCCGCCGGACGCGGGCCACCCTGGCCTGCGGCAGGACGCGGCCCACCCGGGCGCGGCATACCCTGCGAGGTGGCGAACGGGTTGTTGCCCGGACGCGGTGCGCGCTCGGCATCGCGGTCGCCGCCACGGCCGCGGGGCATGCCCTGCGAGGTGGCGAACGGGTTGTTGCCCGGGCGCGGGCCACCGGGGCGCGGGGCCCCCGGGCGCGCAGCGGCGGTGCCGCCGGGACGGGGTGCAGCAGATGCGGGCTTGGCCGCCGGAGCTTCAGCCGGTGCTTCGGCAGCAGGAGCTGCCGGGGCGGGCTTGGCCGGTTCTGCGGCCGGAGCCGGTGCCGGTGCTGCCGGAGCCGGGGCCGGAGTCGCCGGTGTTGCAGCCGGGGCTTCCGGTGCTGCCTTCGCAGCAGGCTTGGCGCCAGGCTTGGGAGCTGCCTTGGGGGCCGCCTGCTCGCTCTTCGGAGCGGCGGCGGGGAATGCGTCGCGAAGCTTCTTCACGACGGGTGCCTCAATGGTGGATGAGGCGGAACGGACGAATTCGCCCAGTTCCTGCAGTTTGGACACTGCGTCTTTCGAGGTAATACCGAGCTCTTTTGCCAGCTCGTGTACGCGGACCTTGGCCACATTTCTCCTGTCTCGGTCCGCACGAGGCAGGGCTGCCGGGCACGAACCGTCTATTTCTTGCTGCGGCTTTCAGCAGAATCGGCTGAAATACCGCGGGCGGAGCACAATGAAGTACTCATCACTTGGCACTCATCGGGTTTCCATCAGTTTTCTGACCCGCTTTCAGGTTGGACGGTTGGTGTGACGAGGACCCGCCGTGGTGGCGGCCTCGTCGTGAGCACGGAACTGGTCTACAACGGCGCTGCTGTCGACTTTGGCCCGGAAGGCCCTGCCGAAGGCATGCCGCTTGACTGCCAGCTCCACACATTCCGGTTCGTGGTGCATCCAGGCACCACGTCCGGGCCTGCGGCGGACAGGATCGACGACGACGGTGGCAACGCCACCAATTTCCTCGACTGCCAGCCGCAGCAGAACGGCCTGGTCTTCCCGGCGCCGGCAGCCTATGCAGGTCCGCTGGGGCGGCGCGGCCTCGGGGGCACGCTGCTGCATGGGTTTGTGACTGTCGGGAAACCCGGCCATGGATATTCTACCGCTTCCAGTGCCCGGCCAACGAACCGAGCGTGTTTCAGGCGCGTGGCCTGGTGGGTCTTCGCTTCTACCGCCGCTGTTCCGCGGTGGCGGCGTCCGAGACGATATCGATCCGCCAGCCCGTCAGTTTAGCGGCAAGCCGGGCGTTCTGGCCTTCCTTGCCGATGGCCAGCGAGAGCTGGTAATCCGGAACCACCACGCGGGCAGAGCGGGTCTCGGCATCCGTGATGGTCACCGAGCTGACCCGCGACGGCGACAGCGCGCTGGCGATGAACGTCGCAGGATCCTCGCTGAAGTCAACAATGTCGATCTTCTCATCGTGCAGCTCGGTCATCACGGCGCGCACGCGCGAGCCCATTTCGCCGATGCAGGCGCCCTTGGCGTTCAGCCCGGGCACATTGGCCTTGACGGCGATCTTGGTGCGGTGTCCGGCCTCGCGGGCCAGGGCCACGATCTCCACGCTCTTGTCCGCAATCTCGGGGACCTCGAGTTCGAAAAGCTTGCGCACCAGACCGGGGTGTGAACGGGACAGCGTGATCGACGGGCCCTTCATGCCGCGGTGGACATCCACCACGTAGGCGCGCAGCCGGGTGCCGTGCTGGTAGCTCTCCCCCGGCACCTGTTCGGGCGGCGGGAGCAGCGCTTCCACGGTTCCCAGGTCCACCTGAACCATGTGCGGGTTGTGGCCCTGCTGGATCAAACCGGAGACCAGTTCGCCCTCCTTGCCGCGGAAAGCGCCCAGCACGTTGTCGTCCTCGGCGTCGCGCAGGCGTTGCAGGATGATCTGGCGCGCCGTGCTCGCGGCGATCCGGCCGAACCCGCTGGGCGTATCGTCGAACTCGCCCACCACGGTGCCGTCGTCGTCCACCTCTGCGGCCCAGATGGTGACATGCCCGCTTTTCCGGTCCAGCTCGGCGCGGGCACGCTCGATGGAGCCCGGAGACTTGTGATAGGCCACCAGCAGAGCCTGCTCGATGGTGGGGATCAGCAGGTCCAGCGGAATTTCGCGTTCGCGCTCAAGCAGCCGCAGGGCGCTCATATCGATATCCATCTCAGGCCTCCTCCTCGTTCTCCAGCTCGCCGTTGGCCTCGGCAGACGGGTTTTCCAATATTTCTTCTTCGTCCAACCGCGCAAACTCCACTTCCACCTTGCCGGAGCGAATGTTCGCAAATTCCACCTGGACCGGTTCCCCGGGGCGGGGCTTCATGCCCTTTTTCGGGGCTTCCTCCGGCCGCATGGTCACGCCGTCGGCGCCTACCTCCAGCACGCGGCCGGTGAAGTCCTCACCGGCCACCAGCTTGACCTTGACCAGTCGGCCTACGTTCCGGCGCCAATGGCGCGGCTGCGTCAGCGGCCGGCTCAGTCCCGGCGAAGAGACCTCCAGGCTGTAGGGCCGGCCGTCGTCCTGCGGGTCCTCATCCAGGGTCTTGGAGAGAGTCTGTGAGACTTCGGCGATGGCGTCCAGCCCGACGCCGCCGGTCTGATCCTCGGGCAGGTCGACGATGACGTGCACGGTGCGGAGTGCTCCGGCAACCCGGATCTCAACGTCCTCGAGGAACAATCCGTGGGATGCCACGGCCTGTTCCAGCAGCTCTTTCAGGCGTGCGGCTTCCGCGATCGTGTCGGTACCGGATTTCCCTCCGGTAGTGGGCACGCCGCCTTGATTGCGCCGCTGGGCCATGCTGTCTCCCTGTTCTGGTGCGTCTGACTTCTAGACTAGCGACTTTACCGTGAGTGGTGGCCTCCCGCCGCCAGCAGCTGTCCCCGCCGGTGCAGCGGAAGCCAAACCCGTGACATCATCATCAGTTGTGGGATCTACTTCAAGACGCCGGGACGGCGGACCAGCCACGCCATCCCGGGCCTGGCGCCGGGTGCCGCTGCTGTTGTTGACCGCTGCGCTCGTGGTCAGCACCGGAACCGTGGTGGCGAGCATCACCGCGTCGGCTCCGCCGCCGAGCACCACTGAGCAGGCACGCTTGGACGCCTTGGCAGGGCTTGAGGACCTGGCGGCTGCTTTTGAGAAGCACGACGACGGCGACTCCCCCACCGCTGCCCTGCTTCGCAGCCAGGCCGAACTGCTGACGCTGACCACGTCGTGGCCCTCCGGCTCCCCGGCGGCCGCTGAAACCACCGAGGTCCCGTCCGCCGCCGGCTCCGGCGCACCGTCGGCCCCCAAACAGCCCGGAGCCGAGGATCTGGCCGAACTGGCCGGCAGCCTGCTCGCCGACGCCCGCGAAACCGATCCCGGACTCGCCCGGCTGCTCGCGTCGATCGGTGCTGGCCTCTACGCCCAGGCGCAGACGCTGCCGGGCGGAACCGGGGTGACGCAACCGTGGGAAGATCCGGAGATACCGCTGGAGCCAACCGGGTGTCCTGCTGCGGCGCCAACGGAGGACGAGAGCGGTCCGGCAACGCCCGCCTCGCCCACGACGGCGGAAGCCATCGCCGTCGTCGTCCTCAGCCAGGAGCGCCTGGCCTACGCCTATGAAACCGTGCTGCCGCGCCCGGCCGGCGCGGACCGTGCGGCCGCCGCCGCCAGGCTCGCCGGCCACACCGACTCAGCAGAACACTGGCGATCGCTGGCGGTGGCCGAGTGCCTCGACCTGCCGTTGCCCGAACCCGTCTACCCCTTGGACCGCGAGTTCGCCAGCGACCCGCTTCCGGCGCTTGAGGACGCCGAAGCCGCCGCCCTCGCCCCGCTGGCCGACCTGGTCGCGCTCAGCGACGGAACAGTGCGGGAACACGCGGTGGCCGGGCTCGCCGAGGCAGCCGCGGAACTCGCAGCGTCAGCCGGCGAGGTGCTGCCGGCACCGGGCCTGGACGACGAACTGCGGGCTGCTCCCACCACCGCCCCGTGAATACCGACGTAGACCTGCCCCCGGCGCTGCGCCGCAGCGCGGCCGGATCTGCTGCCGGCCGGGACTGGCTGCGGGGCTTCAACGACCTTTATGCCGGGACCATGCGGGACTGGAACCTGCAGACCACGCCCGGCGGCCCGTGGTTCGGCCAGACCGCGGCGGTCTTCCCCGTGCTGGCACCCGATGGTGCCGCTGCGGTGCTGAAGCTGACTTTTCCGCATCAAGAGGCCGCCGGCGAAGCCCGGGCCCTGACGCTCTGGGACGGCCGCGGAGCCGTCCGGCTGCTGGCCGATCGCGGCCCCTTCGTGCTGTTGCTGGAACGCCTAGATGCCGGCCGCCCGCTCTCCGCCGTCCCGCTGGATGACACCGTCGGCATCTGGGGCGGACTGATGCGCCAGTTGCAGCCGTCCCCGGTCCCAGCTTCAGCCCCAGCCCCAGCCCCGACCCCGGCCCCGGCAGGCAGCTTCGACCAGGTCTCGGCACTGGCGGAAGAATGGACGGACACCCTCCCGGCCCGTTGGCTTGAACTGGGCAAACCCTTCCCCACCTGGCTGCTGGAGTGCGCCTTGGAAGTCTGCCAGGTCCGTGGCAGCGTCGGCCGGCGGGAGGACCGAGACGTCCTGCTGCACAGCGACCTGCACTACGGGAACATCCTGGCCCGGCTGGACTCCCCGGACCGTTTTGCCGCCATTGACCCCAAGCCGCTGACCGGCGAACCCGAATTCGCCGTCGCGCCGATGCTCTGGAACCGGATCGCCGAGTTGTCTACCGCCGATGCCGGCCGCCAGCTACGCCGCCGGTGTGTGGAGTTGGCTGAGGCGGCAGGGCTGGACCCGGAAACTGCCCGCGAATGGGCGGTGGCGCGCGAGGTGGACAATGCCCTGGACTACCTGCAGCACCGTGCGGCCGGCGACGCCCTGCGGTCGCTCTGGGTCGCGTCCACGCTGGCCGGCAGGACCCTGCCGGATCTTCCGCCGGCGCACGCCTTGGCGGCACCGGCCTGAGCGGTTGGCCCGAGCGGTTGGCCCGGCCCCGTTCCGGCGCTGCTCAACGGCCGAGCACGTTCTCCTGCAGCACGTCATAGCCCAGCTTAAGAATCAACGCGGCGACGACGAACAAGAAGACCACCCGGATGAATTTGCTGCCCTGCGTGACGGCCATCCGCGCGCCGACATAGCCCCCGGCCATGTTGACCAGGCCGAGCACCAGCCCGAGTCCCCACAGCAGCGCGCCGCTGGGCAGGAAGAAGGCCAAGGCACCGAGGTTGGTCGCCATGTTGACGATCTTGGCCTTGGCGCTGGAAGCCAGGAAGTTGTATCCCAGCAGTGCCACCATCGCGATGATCAGGAACGACCCGGTGCCGGGGCCGATCAGTCCGTCATAAAAGCCGATGACCAGACCGATTCCCGCCGCGGCGCCCAGGTGCCGGACGCCCTGGTACCGCAGCCGCGTCAAAGTACCGGCCGTCGGCCGCAGCGCGGTGAACACTGCCACCGCGATCAGCGCCACCACGATGATCGGTTTGAAGACCTCGGCCGGCAGCACGGTGGCCACAATGGCGCCGCCGAAACTGCCCGCCAGCGCTACGCCGGCCATGGGCAGGGCGGTTTTCAGATCCGGATGCGCCCGGCGGTAATAGGTCACCGCGCTGGTGGTGGTGCCGAAAATGGACCCCATCTTGTTGGTGGCCAGCGCCTGGACCGGGCTGATCCCGGGGACCAGGAGCAGGACCGGCAGTTGGATCAGGCCGCCGCCTCCCACCACCGCGTCCACCCAACCCGCAGCAAAGCCACCCACCACCACGAGGGCGAGGGTGGCCAGCTGCAGTTCTTCGAGTCCGGAAATCACTTCCCGGCGAGGGCAGCCAAGTGCGCAGCCGCCATGCCCACCGGCACGTTTTCGGCCTGGCCGGTGGACCGGTCCTTGATTTCGACGACGCCGTCGGCCAAGCCCCGGCCGACCACCACGATGGTGGGCACGCCGATCAGTTCGGCATCGGAGAACTTCACGCCCGGGGAGACCTTGGGCCGGTCGTCGTAGATGACCTCGACGCCGGCGCCGGACAGCTCCTCGGCCAGCTTGTTGGCCGCCTCGAAGATCTCCTCGCCCTTTCCGGTGGCGACAATATGCACATGGGCCGGGGCCACGTTGCGGGGCCACACCAGGCCCTTCTCGTCGTGGTTCGCCTCGGCCAGGGCGGCCACCGCGCGGGTGACCCCGACGCCGTAGGACCCCATCGTGACGGTGGCCAGTTTGCCGTTGCGGTCCAGGACCTGCAGGCCGAGCGCCTCGGCGTACTTGCGGCCGAGCTGGAAGATGTGGCCCATTTCGATACCGCGGGCCGCCTCCAGCGGTCCGGAACCGTCGGGTGCCGGATCACCTTCGCGGACCTCGACGGACTCGATGATGCCGTCCCACTGGAAATCGCGGCCGGCAACCAGTCCGAACACGTGTTTGCCGTCCTGGTTCGCGCCGGTGATCCAGCGCGAGCCCGGCACCACCCGGGGATCCACCAGGTACAGCAGGCCGGTGGCGGACTCGGTTCCCAGCACCGCGGCGTCCAGGCTGTCGCCGGGCCCGATGTAGCCCTTGACCAAGCCGGGGTGCCGCTTCAGGTCGTCCTCGGTGGCGGCCTCGACCTCGACCTCGCCGCCGATCGGCAGGAAGGCGCCGATGTTCGCCTCGACGCGCTTGAGATCGACGGCGCGGTCGCCGGGCACCCCGATGACCAGGACGATCCGCTCGCCGGTGGGCAGTTTGACCGCCAAGACGACGTTCTTCAACGTATCGGCCGCAGTCCATTCCGCGTCGGCGCGCGGGGCCAGTTGGTTGGCCGCGGCCACCAGGGTCTCGATGGTCGGCGTGTCCGGAGTGTCCTTGACCTCGGCAGCCGGCGCGTCCGCGTAATCGATCGGTTCCGGCGCCACGGTGGTGACGGCTTCGACGTTCGCAGCGTAGCCGCCCGGCGAACGGACGAAGGTGTCCTCGCCGACGACGGTGGGGTGCAGGAATTCCTCGCTCTTGGACCCGCCCATGGCGCCGGAGGTCGCCTTGACCGTCACCACTTCCAGGCCGAGCCGCTCGAAGATCCGCAGGTAGGCGCGGCGGTGCGCGTCGTAGCTGATGTCCAGGCCTTCGTCGTCAATATCGAAGGAATAGGAATCCTTCATGATGAATTCCCGGCCGCGCAGCAGCCCTGCGCGCGGCCGGGCCTCGTCCCGGTACTTGTTCTGGATTTGGTACAGGGTGACGGGCAGGTCCTTGTACGAGGAGTACAGGTCCTTGACCAGCAGGGTGAACATTTCCTCGTGCGTGGGGGCCAGCAGGTAGTCCGCACCCTTGCGGTCCTGCAGGCGGAACAGCCCCTCGCCGTATTCGGTCCAGCGGTTGGTCGCCTCGTACGGTTCGCGCGGCAGCAACGCCGGGAAGTGCACTTCCTGGGCACCGATCGCGCTCATCTCCTCGCGGACGACCGCCTCCACCTTGGCCAGCACTTTCAGCCCCAGCGGCAACCAGGAGTAGATGCCGGGGGCGGCACGGCGGATGTACCCGGCGCGCACCAGCAGCTTGTGGCTGGCCACCTCGGCGTCTACCGGGTCATCGCGCAGGGTGCGCAGGAACAAGCTGGACAGGCGAAGAACCACTGCAAGAATCCGTTTCTCAAGGCTTGGGCCAGCACCGGCCCGCGAAAACAACTGCCTTCTAATCTACTGGCTCCGTGCGCATGCTTGCGACCAGCGGCGGCCTACCGCAATGGACAGCGCGGGCTCCGGGCTGAAGCCGCAGCAGGGCCGGGTGCCACCGGCCGGGATAACAGCGCGGCTAGAACAGCACGGTGGCGAACGTGCCGACCTGGGAGAAACCGACCGACGTATAGGCAGCCACCGCCCGGTGGTTGTAGTCGTTGACGTAAAGGCTGGCCACCGGGGCAAACTTCCGCGACAGTTCGACGACGGCTGCCATGCAGCCGGCGGCGAGACCCTGCCCGCGGTAGGCGGGGTTCACCCACACGCCTTGGATCTGCACGGCTTGGGCACTGACGTTGCCCAGCTCGGCCTTGAACACGACCTGCCCGTGGCTGTCCCGCCGGATGAGCGAGTGGCCCTTGCGGATCAGGGTTGCCACGCGCTGCCGGTAGTGCTGGCCGCCTCCGGCCAACGGCGAGTATCCGACTTCTTCTTCGAACATCGCCACGCAGGCGGGCACCAGCACGTCATAGTCGTCGTCGGTGGAATACCGCACCTGCGGATCGGCGGCTACGTCCGGGGTGCCGCGCAGCTCCATGAGCGGCTGGTTGGGCCGCACATCAAAGGCCCGTGGGTGCGCGTGCCGGAACGACGACCAGATGCCCAGCACGCCTTCCGCGGGGCCGAAAATCGAGGACATCCGGCGATTGCCGGCAGCCAAGTGGGCCCCCAGCCGGGCGCCTTGTTCGGCGTCCAGCGCGACCGGGACCGCGTTGACCCCGGCCCAGCAGGCCCCGGTGAGTGCACCGTCGTCGTACACTCCCAAAATCTGGGCCCCGGAAGGGGTGGGGCCGGCGGTGCCGGCGGATTCGAGGTGGGCGGCCAGAAAAACGTTGGCGACCGGATCGGTGCAGACGAGTTCCCAGAGCACCTCGGTGTCCGCATGTTCCAGCGGCCGGATTCCGGCATACGGATTGGCGGGTACGGCGTCTGCCGTACCCGCTGCCTCTCGGCTAGCTGACGTTAACCACGGGGCTACCCTTGACAGCATTTTCGCCATCGGAGTCACCCATTTCCTCGGCAATCCTCATTGCTTCTTCAATGAGTGTCTCAACAATCTGGTCTTCCGGAACAGTCTTGATGACCTGGCCCTTCACGAAAATCTGGCCTTTCCCGTTTCCGGAAGCTACGCCCAGGTCGGCTTCGCGGGCTTCACCCGGTCCGTTGACCACGCACCCCATGACGGCGACCCGCAGCGGTACTTCCATCCCCTCCAGACCGGCAGTGACTTCGTCGGCCAGCTTGTACACATCCACCTGAGCGCGGCCGCAGGACGGGCAGGAGACGATTTCGAGTTTGCGTTCGCGCAGGTTCAGCGACTGCAGGATCTGCAGGCCCACCTTGATCTCTTCAGCCGGCGGGGCCGACAGCGACACACGGATGGTGTCGCCGATGCCCTGCGAAAGCAGCGCACCGAAAGCAGTGGCGGACTTGATGGTCCCTTGGAACGCGGGGCCGGCCTCGGTGACGCCCAGGTGCAGCGGCCAGTCGCCGCGTTCGGCCAGCAGCTCGTAGGCGCGGACCATGACCACCGGATCGTTGTGCTTGACCGAGATCTTGAAATCGTGGAAGTCGTGTTCTTCGAACAGCGAGGCTTCCCAGACGGCGGATTCGACCAGGGCCTCAGGGGTGGCCTTGCCGTACTTTTCCATCAGCCGCGGATCCAGCGAACCGGCGTTGACGCCGATCCGGATCGAGGTTCCGGCGTCCTTGGCGGCGGCGGCGATTTCCTTGACCTGATCATCAAACTTGCGGATGTTGCCCGGGTTCACCCGGACCGCAGCGCAGCCGGCGTCGATGGCGGCGAAGACGTACTTGGGCTGGAAGTGGATGTCCGCGATCACCGGGATCTGGGACTTCTTCGCGATGATTGGCAGGGCCTCGGCGTCATCCGCGCTGGGGCAGGCCACCCGGACGATGTCGCAGCCGGACGCCGTCAGTTCGGCGATCTGCTGCAGGGTGGCATTGATGTCCGTGGTCGGCGTGGTGGTCATCGACTGCACGCTGATCGGCGAGTCCGAACCAACGCCGACCGAACCGACCTTGATCTGCCGGGTCTTCCGGCGGGGCGCCAGGACAGGCGGTGGTGAAGCTGGCATTCCAAGATTGACCGAGGTCAAGACGTCCTCCATGTGCCGGTCGGCAGTTGCTGAACAGATTTCATTATCCCCCTGCCGGCACGGCCATGGCACGTGCTGCGGGAGTGGTGTGGATCATGCGTAGTCGGCGAACGCCCCGGTGACGGGTGCCCATTCCGTGGTTTTCAGTCCGGAGACAAAGTTGTGGACATTGAAGGGATCCTGCTTCAGTTCGTCCAACAGGCTGTTTTCGCTCTCCGCGGTGAAGATCAACAGCGCGCCGGTGCCGTCCGCGTAGGGTCCCGAGGCGAGCAAGCGGCCCTGGTCCACGAAGCTTCCCAGCCAGGCGCGGTGGGCCGGGCGGTGTTCGTCCCGGCCGGCTTCGGAATCGGGGGCATACACGTATTCAACGGCGAAAACACTCATGGCCTTCACCTTACCCGGCCCCGGATGGCGGACGTTACTGGTAGGAAACGAACCAAGGCACCGGCTTCACCTCGGTGTAAGTGCGCTCGGGACTGAACGTCGGAGTGTCCTCGTCGTAGAAGTTCTTCCAGCCCATCCGGATGTTCTTCGGCAGGTCGTGGCGGAGCGCCCGCCACGTCTCCATCTTCTGGCCGGGATTCCCATGGCCGTCGGCGTGCAGCACCATGGCCAGCTCCGGGTGCGTGGTCTTCAGCTTCTGCCGGTCCGCGATCATCTGGTGCTGGAACTGATGCAGGATCAGGACCTTCTGCGGCAGCGAGTGCTTCCGGGTCAGGTTTGCCAGCCAGTCGCTGACCTTGTTGATTTCGGCGGCGCTGACCGACCCGATCTGCTCCATGTGCCGCTCGCCCTTGCCCAGCCGCCACTCCGGATCCAGCGCCAGTCCCACATGGGGCTCCTTCAGCAGGTCCGCATACATCTTGGCCTGGGCCAGGAAGTCCGACCGCCCGGGCTGCAGGTCCAGCACCACGTAGACGCCTGCTTCGCCGGCGGCATCGACCCAGGGGCGCAGTTCGTCCACGTCCGTCTCCGCCGAATAGTCGCGGTCTTTCCCGGCCGACGACGAAGCGATCGTGGCGATGATTTCGAACGCCGGGATCACCGGTTCCTTGCTGTGCGGCTGGTAGCGCTTGGCCAGTTTCTTGGCGCGCTGGATGGACTCCTTGATGCCCTGTTCACCGAGGGCGCCCAGCGCCGGCCCCGCCGGGTGCCCGTACAGCGCCACCATCCTGCGCGACGGGAAGGCCAACTGGCCGCCGCCCGGCAGTTCGGGCACCTCCAATGCCGCCTGCACCCGGCGGCCGAACGTGTCATTGTTGCCGAACGCCTTGCCGATGCCGAGCACCCGGCGCTCCGGCTCGGCGCGGAGGAAGTCGATGGTCGCGCTGCTCTGGCGTGGATCGGCTTTCGGGTCGTGGAAGACACGTGCGCCGGCCGCCTCGGCTACGGCCAGTGTTGCCGGATAGTCCCGCTCGCCCTTCCGATCGATCAAGACCGAGACCGCCGCTGGCTCCGCCGCACTTTCGGGCAGATCGAGTTGTCCGTCCGGCGGGAGGACCTCCACCCGCGGCAGCAGGGCGGCCCACCCGGTGATGCCGCCGCCCGAACCCGTAGCGGCTCCGGTCGCGCTGGAGGCGGAAGCGGAGGCGGAAGCGGATTCGGTGGCGCCGGAGGCGGAGGTGGAAGCGGAGGTGGAAGCGGAGGAAGAAGCGGATTCGGTGGCCGCGGAGGCGGAAGCTTCCTCGGGGTCGGCAGCGGATGCCGCGCCGGTCCCGGACGCTGCCCCGGAGGCTTCCCCGGACGCGGCGCCATCGCTTGCCGGTGCACTGGTGGACGCTGCATCCGGCGCGCTGCTGGGGCTGGCTCCGGGCTCCGTTGGCGGCTGCCCAAAGGCCTTGACCTGTCGCACGCCGAGCCGCTCCAGCTCGCTGGTGAGGCCGTCACCTGCCAGCAGCAGCGGCACGCCTAGCGGCACCGACTCCGCTTCTGCTGCCGCTATTGCCTTGGCGTCGTCGGCCGCGGCTACGAACGCCACCGGACTGGACGCGAACAACGCCTGGCTGGCGGCCAGCGAGGCTTCCGCATCGGAGCCGGGAATGACTTGGGGACCGGCGGCCGCATTGTTCAACTGCACGCGGTCCGGGCCCGCAGCGCTGGAAACGGCCGGCGAGCCGGGACCTTGCGCTTCGCCCGGGGCGGTGCAGCCGGCCATGGCCAGGGCGGCCGCCACAGCGACGGCGATGCCGGTTGCAACCCTTGTTCGGCGGTGCGTTGTTGCCGGCCGGATGACGGTCCGGAGGCTCGGTTCGGTACGGACTGTCCGCGCTGCTGCACTCACGGCGGCTGGCTCCCTTCGCCGGTTCGGGCCAGTCTAACCACGGCCGTGCGGCTACCCCAGCCCTGTGACGGCGTGCCACGCAGACGCGCGCGGCAATCGCCGTCGTTGTTCGCCATGGCAGCCAGCGAGGGCGGGGTAAATCGGTGAGGGCGGCCTCCATGGACCCCGCCCTGACCGATCTACCCCGCCCTCACGAATTGGCTGCCAGCCCGCCACCCCGGTGATCCGAGTAAGGCCGCTTGCGGCCGCACCGAGATCCAGCCCCAGGGCAGGCAGACGACCCGTACTCCAGCGCCCAGCGGGGCCAGTGCAAGCGGCCCGATAGTCGCCGCGAAGGCGTCAACCGAAAATGTTGACCGGTTTGACGATGTCCGCGTAGATCAGCAGCGCGCCCATGCCCATCAGCACCACGGCCACCACGTAGGTGAGCGGCAGCAGCTTGGCAATGTCCACCGGTCCCGGGTCCGGCCGGCGGAACAGCTTGGCGGCGGTGCGCCGTATAGCTTCCCAGAGCGCCCCGGCCACGTGCCCTCCGTCCAGCGGCAGCAGCGGGATCAGGTTGAACACGAACAGGGCCAGATTAACCGATCCAACCAACCCGATCAGCGTGGCGGCCCGCGCCTCCAAGGGGATCTCGTCCATCGCGCTGATTTCGCCGGCGATCCGGCCCACGCCCACCACGCTCATCGGCCCGTTCGGGTCGCGCGGAGCATCGCTGAAAGCGGCTTCCGCCACGTCGGCCAGCCGCTGCGGAAGATGCAGCACGACGCCGGTGATCGCCTGCAGGTTCTCCCCCACTGCCGGCAGCACTTCGGTTGCCGGCCGCGGCACCAGCGCCGTGGCGGCACCCATGCCGACGAACCCGGCTTGTTCCGTGACCGGTTTGCCCTGACCGTCCAGCACCGGTTGTCCGGCGTCGTCGTACACCGGGCGTTCGGTGAGAATCGGGGTGATGCTCGTCTGGATTTCCTGGCCATCGCGCAGCAGCGTGATCGGCGTCTTCTCCCCCGCGGCCTCCCGGATCCAGGCGGTCAGCTGTGACCAGTCGGTGACCGGCTTGCCGTCAAAGGCGGTGACGGTGTCGCCGGGCCGGATGCCGGCCGCGGTGGCCGGGGCTTCGGGGTCGCTGGGCAGGCAATCGGTCTGCCCGGTCTCGGCGGCCTGCGATGCCGGGACCACGCATTTGTTGACTGACGAAATGGTGGTGGTGGCCTGCGCGGTGCCGAAGCCCACCAGCACAATGCCGATCAGCACCGTGCCGATGACCAGGTTCACGAACGGGCCGCCGAGCATGATGATGACGCGTTTGTAGACCGGGAGTCGGTAGAACATCCGGGTCTCGTCGCCGGGCTGCAGCCGCTCCGCTTCCGCCTGCCGGGCGTCGTTGGCCAATTGTTGGAACATCCCGGTGCTGGATCGGCGGACCACGCCATCGCCGTCGTGGCCGTCCTTGGCCGGCGGGTACATGCCGATCATCGAGACGTAGCCGCCCAGCGGGATGGCCTTGATGCCGTACTCGGTCTCGCCCCGCCGTCGGGAGAACAGCGTCTTGCCGAAACCCACCATGTACTGGGTCACCCGCACCTTGAACAGTTTGGCGGGCAGCAGGTGGCCCACTTCATGCAGGGCGATGGACACGGCGATGCCGACGGCCACGAAGAGCACGCCGAAGAGGAAAAGCAGAATGGTCACAACATAGCCAAACGTTCGTGGGCCCGCGAGCGTGCCCAATCTTCTGCGGCCAGCACCGTGGCCACGGTCGGTTCGCCGGAGGGCGCATGCTCTTCCACTACTGCCGCCACCGTCTCCACGATCTGGTCGAAACGGATCCGGCCCTCGTGGAAAGCATCCACGGCCTCTTCATTGGCCGCATTGTAGACGGCCATGAAGGTGCCGCCGCTGGCCGCCGCGTGTTTGGCCAGCCGCACGGCACCGAACACTTCCTCGTCCAGCGGCTCGAAGGTCCAGCTGGTGGCCCGGCTCCAGTCGCAGGGCTGCGCCGCCCCAGCCACCCGCTCCGGCCAGCCCATTCCCAGGGCGATCGGCAGGCGCATGTCCGGCGGCGAGGCCTGCGCGATGGTGGATCCGTCGGTGAACTGCACCATGGAGTGCACCACCGACTGCGGGTGAACCACCACATCGATCCTGTCCAGCGGGACGTCGAAGAGCAGGTGCGCTTCGATGACTTCCAGCGCCTTATTGACCATGGTCGCCGAGTTGGTGGTGACCATCCGGCCCATGTCCCAGGTGGGGTGGGCCAGCGCCTGCGCCGGGGTGACACCGCGCAACTGCTCCTTGCTGAAACCGCGGAACGGTCCCCCGGAGGCGGTCACGATCAGCCGGTCCACCTCGCCGGCTGTGCCCGAGCGCAGCGCCTGGGCGAGCGCGGAATGCTCCGAGTCCACCGGGACAATCTGCCCCGGCCGCGCCGCCTCTTTGACCAGCGGACCGCCCGCGATCAGGGACTCCTTGTTCGCCAGGGCCAGCACGTGCCCGGCTCGGAGCGCCGCCAGCGTCGGCGCCAGGCCGATGGACCCGGTGATGCCATTGAGCACGACGTCGGCGTCCGGCCAGGCGGCGATGCTCGCCGCTGCGTCGGGGCCGGCAAACAGTTCCGGAGCGTAGCCGGATACTCCGGCATCCGCCGCTGCCGCCTTGACCGCAGTCGCCAGGTCATCCACCGAGCCCGCGGCGGCGCCGACTGCCTGCGCCCGGGTGTGGACCGCTTGCCAGGCGGCCAGTTCCAGGTTGCCGCCGGCGGCGAGCGCCGTGACCTCGAAACGTTCCGGGGCGGCGTCCACGACGTCGATGCCCTGCGTGCCAATCGAGCCAGTGGACCCCAGCAGCACCACCTTGCGGCGGGCGGATGGCGGGGCGGCGTGGGGTGGATCGCGGAACTCCATGCGGTCAATTATCCAGCACCGCTGCTCCGTCACCGGCCACCCGGACGGCCCGTCTCGGGGGTCCCCGCGCCGAGATCGCCTCTGCGGATGGAGACGCGGCTGGAGACGCCGCCGCCGGATCGCCCTGCGGATGGGTACGCGGCGCCCGGATCGCCCCTAGGATGCATACGCGGCTAGAGAAGCGGCGCCCGGAACTGCCTGGCTTGAGCGCCCGCGGACGAGATCACCCTCTGGCCTCGAGATCACCGGCTGCAGGGGGTGCGTTCGAAGCTATCCCCTGTAACCGTGGTCAGATGACCCTCTGCAACAGGTCATCTCGACGGTAACCCCTGACCTCAAAAACGCCGCCAAGCTCCGCACCACCGGGACAGGGTAAATCCGCCGGTGCAGGGTCCGTGGACCCTGCACCGGCAGCGATACCCTGCTCCGACGAAACCGGTGGCCATAAAAGCGTGCGGCGCGGCGTCAGGGCTGCCGGACCGCCAGCATCGCCGCACCTCGATTATGGCTGCCTGACCGCCAGCACGTTGCAGGGCGCGGACAGCAGGATCGTCTGCGCCGTCGAGCCCAGCAGCAGCTTTCCGACCGGCGTGCGGTTGCGCACTCCGATCACAATCAGCTCCGCTCCGGACTCTTCGGCGGCGTCCAGCACTTCCTCGGCAGGCAGCCCGTCCGAAATTCCGTGCCGGATGCTGAAGCCGACTCCTGCCCCGTGCAGCACGGCCTCCAGCCGGGTGACGTCCGCGGCGTCTGCGTAGCCGGGATCCACCAAGCGGTCGGCCCTGGTGGCGTTGACCACCAGCAGCTTGGCCGCCCGGCGTCCGGCCTCGTCGATGGCTGCCGCCAGGGCCGCATCGCCGAGAGCGTTGGGGACATACCCCACCACGATCGTACTCATGCGCTGACCTCCTTGCCCCGCGGGCTCTCGTCGTCGAGCGTTGCCGATTCCATCAGGCGCTGGCGCTTCTTCATCCAGAAGGACAGCACGAAGATGACCACAAGGGAGATGTAGATCCCGGCCGCGATCGGCGTGGACACCAAGGCCAGCGGGTCGCCCTGGGAAATGGCCAGCGAACGCCGCAGCTGGCTCTCAAAAATCGGCCCCAGGATCATGCCCACCACCAGCGGAGCGATCGGATAGCCGTAGCGGCGCATGACGAACCCGAGCACGCCAATGACCAGCAGCACGAACACATCCACCGGGGTGAAGTTCACCGAGAACGCGCCCAAGGCGGCGAAGACCAAGATGCCGGCGTAGAGGTACGGACGCGGGATCTGCAGGATCTTCACCCAGATGCCCACCAGCGGCAGATTCAACACCAGCAGCATCAGGTTGCCCACGTACAGGCTGGCAATCAGCGCCCAGACGAGGGCGCCTTCAACCTCGAACAACAGCGGTCCCGGCTGGATGTTGTAACGCTGGAACGCCACCAGCATCATCGCCGCCGTCGCCGTCGTCGGAATGCCCAACGTCAGCAGCGGCACCAGCACACCGGCCGCAGCCGCATTGTTGGCCGATTCCGGCCCGGCCACGCCTTCGATGGCGCCGCGGCCGAACTGCTTCTTGTGCGTGCCCTTGGCCAGTTTCTTCTCCGCCGCATAGGACAGGAAGGTGGCCACGTCGGCGCCGCCGGCCGGCATGGTGCCGATCGGGAAGCCGATAAAGGTTCCGCGTAGCCAGGGCTTCCAGGACCGCTTCCAGTCCTCTTTCTTCATCCAGGACGTCCAGCCGCCGGTCACCGGGATGACCTTGACCGGGCCATGCCGCAGCCGGGAGGCAACGTACAGCGCCTCGCCCAAGGCAAAGAGGCCGACGGCGACCAGCACCACGTCGATGCCGTCCGCCAGGAACGGGCTGCCGAACGTGTAGCGCTGCTGCCCGGTCATCAGGTCCACGCCCATGAACGCCAGGAACAGGCCCAGGCCGAGCGACGCCAGACCGCGCAACACGGAGGCTCCCAGCAGCGCGCCCACGGTCAGGAACGCCACCACCATCAGGGCCACGTACTCCACCGGACCGATCTGCACGGCAAATGCGGCCACATAGGGTGCCACAAAGCTCAGCAGCACCGTGGCGATGGTGCCGGCGATGAACGAGCCGATCGCCGCCGTCGCCAGCGCCGCGGCTCCCCGGCCGGCTTTCGCCATCCGGTTGCCTTCCAGCGCCGTGACAATCGACGCGGATTCGCCCGGCGTGTTGAGCAGGATCGAGGTGGTGGACCCGCCGTACATGCCCCCGTAGTAGATGCCCGCGAAGACGATGATCGCCGCCGTCGGTTCCAGGCTGTACGTGATGGGCATCAGCAGCGCAACGGTCATGGCCGGGCCGATGCCCGGCAGCACACCGACTGCGGTGCCGACCAGCACGCCACCCAAGGCGTAGAGCAGGTAAATCGGCTGCATCGCCACGGAAAAGCCCTCCAGGAGGGCGTAGAAATTATCCATTCAGGAACGGCACCCCTTCGAGCACTCCGGCAGGCAGCGAGACGCCGAGCAGCCCGCCGAAAGCGAACTGCAGCACCAGCGCCATGACCACGCCGACCGCGGCGGCCCGCCACAACGGCTTGGCGCCCAGCGCCCACGCGGCGCCGAAGAACAGCACCGCCGCGGCAACCGGCCAGCCCAGCGGAATAATCAGGAAAATATGCACGACGACGGTGCCCGCCATCTTGGCCACGGTCAGCCAGTCGGTCCGGACATCGGGGTCGATGTCTTCGCCCTCATCCGCCTCGCCGGTCTTGCCGCGCAGCAGCTGCACGATCAGCCCGGCGCCGACGATCACCAGCAGGCCGGAGACAATGTAGGGAAGCGCCCGCGGACCAATGTCGCTGGCCGAGTCGGGCGTCTGGATCCCTGCCCCGGCCACGAAGCCGACGATCCCGATGCTCAGGATGACTGCCGCGAAGATGATTTCTCCGAGCGGCTTGACCGGGGCGGCATCGCTGCCGCCCCGGACCGCTCCAGTAGTGGAAGAACCCATGGTTACTTCAGCAGACCGATATCCGTCAGGGTTGCGGTGACCGTCTCGATGTCCTCGGTCAGGAAGCTCGAGAACTCCTCGCCGGCCAGGAAGGCGTCTGCCCAGTTGTTGGTGGTCAGGGTCTTCTGCCAGGCGTCGGTGCCGTGCAGGTCGGTCACCAGCGCGGTGAGCTTCTCGGCCTGCGCATCGTCGATGGACCCGGGAGCCACCACGCCGCGCCAGTTGGTCAGCACCAGGTCCAGGCCCTGTTCCTTCAACGGCTTGACTTCGGGCAGCTGCGGGGCGGCTTCCGGGCCGGAAACGGCCAGGGCGCGCAGCTTGCCGGCCTTGACCTGCTCGGCGTACTCGCCCACGCCGGAAATACCGGCAGAAACCTTGTTGCCCAGCAGCGCTGCCAGGGATTCGCCGCCGCCGGAGTACGGGATGTAGTTCAGGCTGTCGGCACCGATGCCGGCTTCCTTGAGCATCATGCCGGCCAGAATGTGGTCGGCGCCTCCGGCGGAGCCGCCGGTGATGGAGACACCCTTGCCCTTGGCCTTGATATCGGCGAGCAGGTCATCGATGGTCTGGTAGGGCGAATCGGCGGGCACCACGACGACGAGCGGCTCTTCGGTGAGCCGGGCGATCGGTGTGGTGTCTTCGATCCGGTTTGCGGCCTTGTTGGTCTCCACGGCGCCGACCATCACGTAGCCCATCACCATCAGGGTGTTCGGGTCCTTTTCGGTGGCCAGTTTTGCCAGGCCGTTGGTGCCGCCTGCGCCGCCGATGTTGACCACCGAGGCGCTGGAGACCAGGTCATTTTCCTGCAGGTCCTTCTGCATGGACCGGCCGGTTTGGTCCCAGCCGCCGCCCGGGTCCGCCGGGACAATGATGTTGAGCTTGTCGATGCCGGCCTCTTCGGAGCCGTTGCCGGCACCGGTGGAGCCGCAGGCGGCCAGTACCAACGCGGATGCTGCCGCGGCGGCCACCAGGGCCGAGCGGCGTCTCATCGTACGGTCGAGCTTCATCTAGGTTTTCCTCCTCCAACCAGCGTGATGGGCATCACCACGCCGTCGCCCCAGCGTAGAGAGCAGCCCGGCGGGCCGGAAGAATGCGGTCATTGTGGCCGTATTGGTCATTGTGGTCATCACCACAGACATCTGTGGCGCAGCTAACAGCATGGGAAGATGGCGGGGTGTTTCGTTCCCTGTCGCTGCGCGCCCAGCTGTTCGTGCTGCAGCTGTTCATTCTGCTCGTCGTCGTGCTGGTGGCCGGTTCAGTCGCCATCTCCATGCAGGAACAGCAGATCCGCGATGCCTATGAAGGTCGCATGGTCGGCGTGGCCCGCTCGGTAGCCCAACTGCCGTCCATCGTGGAGGCCTTCGACGATGCCAACCCCAGCCAAACCATCCAGCCCATCGCCGAGCTGATCGCCCAGTCGACCGGGGTCACGTACGTGGTGGTCACAGACCACCGCGGCATCCGCTACTCGCATCCGAACCACTCGTTGATCGGGCAGATGGTTTCCACCGATCCGTCGATCCCACTGTCCGGAGAGACCTACATTGGCCGGCAGACCGGGACTCTGGGCGAGTCATGGCGGGTGAAGGTACCGATCTACGACCGCTCGGGCGCCACCGTGATTGGCACCGCCTCGGTGGGAACGCTGGAGTCCACCCTGCGCAAGGACCTTAACGACGACCTGCCCGTCCTGCTGGCGTGGCTCATCGCGGCGGCCTTGGTGGGCTCGGCCGGCGCCATCTACATCTCGCGTTTGGTCTGGCGGCGGATCTACCAGCTAGAGCCCGAAGAGATCGCCGCCCTGCTCGAAACCCGCGACGCCATGCTGCACGGCATCGGCGAGGGCGTCGTCGCCGTCGACGACCGCGGGCGCATCGCCCTGCTCAACGACGAGGCGAAACGCCTGCTGGATGTCTCCGACGCGGCGCTCGGCCGCCCTGCCACGACGATTCTGGAGCCGGGGCTGGCCGCCATGCTGGCCGCCAACGGCGGGGCCGACGAAACTGTGCTTGCCGGCGAGCGCGTGCTGCTGGCCCGGGCCAACGCCGCCACGGTTGACTCCCGTCGGGTGGGCAGTGTGCTCATCCTGCGCGACCGGACCGAACTGCACCAACTGCTGCAGGATCTTGACGGTGCACGGGACGTCACCCAGGCGCTGCGCGCGCAGGCGCACGAATTTTCCAACAAGATGCATGTGATCTCCGGCTTGCTGGAACTCGGCCGCACACAGCAAGCTGTGGATTTCATCTCCCGGTCCGGGCATGGGGGTTCCGTGGTGGCTGGCGAACTGGCTCCGGGAATCACCGACCCGGATGCCGCCAGCCTGCTGATGGCCAAGACCACCATTTGCGACGAAAAGGGCATTCAGTTGGTCATAGATCCGGCCTCCGTGTTGGCACCGGACGGCACCACCGATCCGGTCACGGTATTGGGCAACCTGGTGGACAACGCCATGGAGGCCGTGGGACCGCACGGAACCATTGCCGTGTCCATCACCGAGGAGGCGGATGGTTGCACCATCACTGTCGCCGACGACGGCCCCGGCATCCCGCCGGAGGAACGTGAGCGGATCTTCGAACCGGGCTTCTCCAGCAAGGAGGCTGCGCTGCCAGGCAGCCGCGGCTTCGGCTTGGCCCTGGTCAGCCGGGTGGCTGCCCGGCGCGGCGGTTCGGCCCGGGTAACGGCGTCGGCCTCCGGCGGTGCCGAGTTCACGGTAAGCTTCTCGCCGACCCCGTCGAACGCCCGCCCACAAGGAATCCCGGTCCCATGAACCAGATCCGCACCGTCGTCGTCGACGATGACAAGGAAGTCGCCGGCGTCCACACCGGCTTCCTGCTGGCCCACGGATCCTTTGACGCCGTGGGCACCGCTTACACCGGGGCGGACGGGCTGGCCATGATTTCCTCCCTCCGCCCGGAACTGGTGCTGCTGGACATCCATTTGCCGGACCTGAGCGGCATCGAGGTACTGCGCGCGGTCCGGAACCTGCCGGGCGAACCGGTCGACGTCATCGCCATCACCGCTGCCCGCGAACTGGACACCGTGCGGGCGGCCATGGCGGGCGGCGTGCTCCACTATCTGGTCAAACCGTTCACCGCCCGAGTGCTGATGGACCGGCTGGACGCTTATGTAGAGCACCGGCGGCATATCAGCGGCAGCGGACAAGCCGCCGTGCTGGACCAAGACGGCATCGACCGGTTGCTGGCACCCGCGCGTAACGCCGGCAGTACGTCCGCCCGGGAGACCGCGGATGCAGGCGGCAGCGGACAGGCATCCGGCCAGCCCGCCGAGCCGACCGCCGGTCCGCCACGGCCGGCAGCCGCCGCCGGGGGCCGCCACCGGACCGGGGCACCGCTGGCCGCTTTCCCGGGTTCCCGGGCACAGGTCCCGCTGCCCAAGGGCCTGTCCCTGCCCACCCTGGAGGCGGTCATCGCAGACCTCAACGCCATCGGGGCGGCGTCGTCGGCCTCCGAAGTCGCCGGGCGGCTGGGGCTGGCACGGGTGAGTGCGCGGCGCTATCTGGAGTACCTGGTCTCGCGCGGCGAGGCCCGGATCACGCCGCGTTACGGCACCGCCGGCCGGCCGGAGAAGTTCTACCTCCTGACCGGCAGCTAGGACGGAATGTTGGCCCGCCGCAGGGTCAGCTCCGCGTGCTTGAGCAGCGGCCCGTCGATCATCTTGCCGCGGAACCGGAAAGCCCCGGGTTCGTTGGCGGCGGCAGCCAGCAGAGCGGCCGCGTAGTCCGCTTCCGCCTGGCCGGGACGGTAGGCGCCCCTGACGACGTCGGCCTGGCTCGGATGGATGATGGCCTTGGCCGCAAAACCCGATGCTGCCGCATCTTCGGCTTCCGCTGCCAGCCCCTCCAGGTCCGCTATGTCGATGTAGACGGAGTCGATCGCGGCCTTGCCGTGTGCGCCGGCCGCCAGGAGCACCTGCGAGCGCGCCTGCCGGGCGACGTCCCGGTACGTCCCGGACGCGAACCGGCTGGAGTTGCCGCCCAGCGAGACGACCAGGTCCTCGGCGCCCCACATCAGCGCCGTGACATTCGTGCACCCTGCCAGCCCGGCAGCATGCAGCACGCCAAGCGCTGTCTCGCAGAGCGCCACCACCGAATACTCCCCCAGTTGCTTCACCGCCGACGGATCCTCCGCCTTGGCCACCATGATGCTGCGGTAGCCGGACCGGCCGACGGCCTCCATGTCCAGGGCGTGGTCCGCGGTGCCGACCGGGTTGACCCGGACGATGGTGCGTTCCGGGTCCAGCGGGTGGCCGATGACGGCTTCCCGGGCCGCGGCGCGCTCCGCCGGGGCCACCGCATCCTCCAGGTCGAGGATCACCGCGTCGGAGCGGGCGGCGGCCTTCGCGTAGCGGTCCGGCCGGTCTGCCGGGCAGAACAGGATGGCCGGGCCCATCTCGAACCCGGTCACCGGTGCCCGCCTTCGGGCCGGCCGTCCCACAGTTCCGCGTCGCTGGTTTCAGAGCCCGCAATCGCGGCAGCGTGCCCGTCCTCGGTCCACATCAGGCAGCTGCGGGTCACCGTGGCCACCACGTCGCCGTGCTGGTTCCGGCCGGTGTGGTGCATGGTCACCACGCCGGTGCCGGGCCGGGACCTGGAGAGCCGCTTGTCGGTGACCACCGTCTCCGTGTACAGCGTGTCGCCGTGATAGAGCGGGTGCGGGAAGGTCACGTCCGTGAGGCCCAGCTGCGCCACAATCGTGGACTGGGTCAGCTGGCCGACCGACTGGCCCACCACGGTGGCGAGGGTGAACATGGAGTTCATCAGCCGCTGCCCGAACGGCTGCTCGGCAGCCCAGGCCGCGTCCAGGTGCAACGCCTGGTTGTTCATGGTGGCGGTGGTGAACAGCACGTTGTCCGCTTCCGTGACGGTTCGGCCCGGCCGGTGGGCATAGATGACATCCGGCTCGATTTCTTCGAAATACAGCCCGCGCTGGACGATGACTTTCTGCGCACCGGCCGCTTCGGAAGGCGTCGCCGCCGCCCCGGCGTCGGTATTCACCGGGCACGCGCCTGGAACTGGTCGGTCCGGAGCTCGGCGCCGGTGGCGGCCACCACGTCCTGGACCTCCACGCCCGGGGCCGTCTCGCGGAGCACCAGGCCCTGCTCCGTGACGTCGATGACGGCAAGGTCGGTGATGATCTTGTCGACGCAGGCCTTGCCGGTAAGCGGGAGCGTGCATTCGGTGAGGATCTTGGGGTTCCCGCTCTTATCCACGTGCTCCATCATCACGATCAGCTGCTTGGCGCCGAAGACCAGGTCCATCGCTCCGCCCATGCCCTTGACCATCTTTCCCGGGATCATCCAGTTGGCCAGGTCCCCGTTCTGCGCCACCTGCATGGCCCCGAGGACGGCCACATCCACGTGCCCGCCGCGGACCATGCCGAACGACGCGGCCGAATCGAAGATCGCCGCTCCGCGGTTGAGCGTCACGGTTTCCTTGCCGGCGTTGATCAGGTCCGGATCGAGCTTGTCCTCGGTGGGATAGGGCCCGACGCCCAGAATGCCGTTTTCCGAATGCAGGATGACTTCCACACCGTCGGGAATGTAGTTCGGGATCAGCGTGGGCATCCCGATGCCGAGGTTGACGTACTGCCCGTTTTCCAGCTCTTGGGCCACGCGTGCGGCCAGCTCATTGCGCGTTAGTGCCATGGCGTGCTCCTTCTACTTCCCGGCTCCGCCGGTGGCTTGGCCAGCCAGCTGCACCGTGCGTTTTTCGATCCGTTTCTCCACATCCGGGGCCAGCACCACGCGCTGGACAAAGATGCCCGGGGTGTGGATCTGCTGCGGATCCAGTTCTCCGGGTTCCACGAGTTCCTCCACCTCGGCGATGGTGATCTTCCCGGCCATCGCGCACAGCGGATTGAAGTTCATGGCCGTGGCATGGAAGACCAGGTTTCCCAGCCGGTCGCCCTTGGCTGCGTGGACCAGCCCGAAGTCCGGACGCAGCGATTCCTCCAGCACGTAGTCGGCGCCGCCGAAGCTGCGGACCTCCTTCGGTTCCGAGGCCACGGCCACCGACCCATCGGCGTCGTACATGCGCGGCAGCCCGCCGTCGCTGATCTGGGTGCCGACCCCGGCGGCAGTGTAAAAGGCCGGGATCCCGGCACCGCCGGCCCGCAGCTTCTCCGCCAGCGTGCCCTGCGGGGTCAGCTCCACTTCCAGTTCGCCGGCCAGGAACTGCCGGGCGAATTCCTTGTTCTCGCCCACGTAGGAACTGATGGTGCGCCGGATCCGGCCGTCGGCCAGCAGCACGCCGAGTCCCCAGTCGTCCACGCCGCAGTTGTTGCTGATGGTCTCAAGGTCCGTGGTGCCCGCGTCGTGCAATGCCTGGATCAGGGCCACCGGAATGCCGCACAGACCGAAGCCGCCCACCGCCAGCGAGGCGCCGTCGGGGATGTCCGCCACGGCCTCCGCGGCGGTTGCTACTACCTTGTTGATCACTGAGTCCTCCTTGGTCTAGTGCGTTCGGTTCCTGATCTCCACGCGGGCCTGGCGGCCCTTGGTCGATCACCGGGGGCTGGGCCAGGATCTCCACGCGGGCTGGCGGCCCTTGGTCAAGCACCGGGCGGGCCTGGATCTCCACGCGGGCCTGGCGGCCCTTGGTCGATCACCGGGGGCCAGGATCTCCACGCGGGCCTGGCGGCCCTTGGTCGATCACCGCGGGGCCTTGTTACAGGCCCAGCTCGCGGGCGATGAGCATCAACTGCACTTCGGTGGTCCCTTCCCCGACCTCCAGGATTTTCGAGTCGCGGTAGTGGCGCGCCACCCGGAACTCGTTAATGAAACCGAAGCCGCCGAAAATCTGGGTGGCGTCGCGGGCGTTGTCCATGGCGGCCTCGCCTGCCACCATCTTGGCAATCGCAGACTGCGTTTTGAAGTGTTGGCCGGCCAGCATCCGGGCGGCCGCGTCGTAGTAGGCCAACCGCGCGGTGTGCGCACGGGCCTGCATCCGGGCGATCTTGAACTGGATGGCTTGGAAGGCGCCGATGTTGGTGCCGAAGGCCTGGCGCTCCTTGGCGTAGCGCACTGACTCGTCCACGCAGCCCTGCGCGGCGCCGGTGGCCAGCGCCGCGATGGCGATCCGGCCTTCGTCCAGGATTTGCAGGAAGTTGGCATAGCCGCGGCCCCGCGCTCCCAGCAGGTTCTCTTCCGGGACCCGGACGTTGTCCAGCGTGAGCGGGTGCGTGTCGGAGGCGTTCCAGCCCACCTTGTTGTAGGCCTTTTCGGCGGTGAAACCCGGTGTGTCGGTGGGGACCAGGATGGTGGATATTTCCTTCTTGATCGAGCCGTCTGCGCGCTCCGAGATGCCGGTGACGGCGGTGACGGTGACAAGTTTGGAGATCTCGGTACCGGAGTTGGTGATGAACTCCTTGTGCCCGTTGACCACCCATTGCCCGTCGACCAGGTCGGCCCGCGTTTTCGTGCCGCCGGCGTCCGAGCCTGCTTCCGGTTCGGTCAGGCCGAAACCGGCGAGCGCTTCGCCGCTGGCCAGCATGGGCAGCCACTGCTGCTTTTGTTCCTCGCTGCCGAAGCGGTAGATGGGCATCGCGCCCAGCGAGACACCTGCTTCCAGCGTGATCGCCACCGATTGGTCGACCGCGCCCAACTGTTCCAGGGCCAGCGCGAGCGCGAAATAGTCGCCGCCCATGCCGCCGTACTCCTCTGGGAACGGCAGGCCGAACAGACCCATCTCGCCCATCTGTTCCACCACCTTGTACGGGAAGCTGTGCTCCTCGTCGTGCTTGGCGGATGCCGGGGCCACCACCTCGCGGGCAAAGTCCCGGACGGTGTCCACCAGGTCCTGATGGTCCTCGCTCAGCGAAAAGTCAGGCATGGTCATGCCCCTTTCTGTTCATGTCCTGGGGCAGGATCTGCTGCCCGCACGACGGCGACAATCTGGTCGGCCTTGACCAGATCGCCAGGTTTCAGGTTGATGCTGACTTCGCCGGCAATCCCGGCGCTCAACTGGTGTTCCATCTTCATCGCTTCCACCGTGAGCAGCGGCTGGCCGGCCGACACCTGCTCCCCGGTAGCCACGGCCACGGACGTGACCGTGCCCGGCATCGGCGAGCGCACCTCGGGAGAAGTCTGGCCTTCGCTCTGCTGGACCTCCGCCAACAGGCCCGCCAGCCGATCCTCCCGGCTGCGGACCAACAACCGGGCCGACCAGCCGGCGTCGCCCAGCCAGATCGAGCCGTCCTCGCCGAAGGCGTGGCGCAGCGGCCGGCGGACCCCGTCGACTTCCACCGCCTGCCCGTCCCGGTCCGGCACGACGGCGTAGCTGCCGCCGGCTGTGCTGACCACGGCACCGCCGCGTGGACCTGATGCCGCTTCCCCCGCCCAGGCCACAGACACCTCGCGGTGCTCACCGCCGCCCAGATCGAAGCTGACCGTGTGCGGGCGCGGCCCGCTCATCCGCCATCCGTCGCTTCGCCACGCGGACCCGGCGCGTGGAGCCGCCCCGGTCCGGCTCCGTGTCTCCCGCTCCCGGAGCAGCCAGTCCACCGCCGCGACGGCCAGTTCCGCATCCTGTGGGCGCCGGAACTGTTGCTGCACGATCTTCCGGTCGATCATCGTGGTGTCCAGCCGGCCGGCCCGCACATCGTCGTCGGCCAGCAGGCTGCGAAGGTGCTCAACATTGGTGTGGATGCCCAGCACGGAGGTGTCGGCCAGCGCGCCGTCCAGCCGCGCGAGCGCCTGCTGCCGGTCGGTGCCCCAGGCGATCACCTTGGACAGCAGCGGGTCGTACTCGGACGGGATGGCCAGGCCGGGCAGCAGCGAGCTGTCCACCCGGATCCCCTCGCCCGCCGCTTCGGCAAGTTCCAGCACCGTGCCGGCCGAGGGCAGGAACTGCTGCGCCGGATCTTCGGCATACACGCGGGCTTCCACCGCATGTCCGGTGAGCACGACGTCGGACTGTGCCATGGCGAGCGCCTCGCCGGCCGCGATCCGCACCTGCCATTCGACCAGGTCCAGTCCGGTCACCAGTTCGGTGACCGGGTGTTCCACCTGAAGCCGGGTGTTCATCTCCATGAAGAAGAACTCGTCCGGGGTGTCGTCGGAGACCAGGAACTCAACGGTTCCGGCCCCGGTGTAGTCCACCGAACGCGCGGCCTCGCAGGCCGCTTCACCGATCCTGGCGCGGGTGGCTTCATCCAACAACGACGACGGCGCTTCCTCGATGACTTTCTGGTGCCGGCGCTGCAGCGAGCATTCGCGTTCGCCCAGGTGGATGGCGTTGCCGTACTGGTCGCAGAGCACCTGCACTTCGATGTGCCGGGGCCGGGTGATCAGCCGCTCCAGGAACAGCGTGTCGTCCCCGAAGGCGGAGGCTGCCACACGCCGGGCGGCGGCGAGAGCGGCGGACAGTTCTTCCGGCCGCTGCACCGCGAGCATGCCCTTGCCGCCGCCGCCTGCGGACGGCTTGATCAGCAGCGGATAGCCGACTTTCTCGGCGGCCAGGACCAGCCGCGCGTCGTCGAGCCCGGGTTCGTCGATCCCGGGGACCACCGGAACCCCGTGTGACGCCACATGGTTCTTGGAGCGGATCTTGTCCCCCATGATCCCGATGGCCCCGACGTTGGGCCCGATGAAGACGATGCCCGCCGCCTCCAGCGCATGGGCAAAGTTCACGTTCTCGCTGAGGAATCCGTAGCCGGGGTGGACCGCCTCGGCCCCGGTGGCCTTGCACGCCTCAATCACTGCGTCGATGCGCAGATAGCTCTCGGCAGCGGGCGCAGGACCGATCCGCACGGCGATGTCCGCCTCGCGCACGTGGCGGGCACCGGCGTCGGCGTCTGAATAGACGGCCGCGGAACGGATACCCATGCCGCGCAGGGTACGGATGACGCGGCAGGCAATCTCGCCGCGGTTGGCAACCAAGACGGTCTCGAACACGTCTCTCACATCCTGAACAGGCCGAAAGCGGACTCCGGCAGCGGGCTGTTGGCGCAGACATCGAGGGCGAGGCCCAGCACCGTGCGGGTCTGCGCCGGGTCGATGATGCCGTCGTCCCAGAGCCGGGCGGTGGAATAGTACGGGTTCCCCTGGGCCTCGTACTGCTCCCGGATGGGGGCCTTGAACTCGTCCTCGGCCTCGCTGCTCCATTGCTCTCCGCGGGCCTCCATCTGGTCACGCTTGACGGTGGCCAGCACCGAGGAGGCCTGGTTGCCGCCCATCACGGAGATCCGCGCGGCCGGCCACATCCAGAGGAAACGCGGCGAGTAGGCGCGTCCGCACATGGAATAGTTGCCGGCACCGAACGACCCGCCAATCACCACGGTCAGCTTCGGCACCCGTGCGGTTGCGACGGCGGTCACCATTTTGGCGCCGTGCTTGGCGATGCCGCCGGCCTCGTAGTCGCGGCCCACCATGAAGCCGGAGAGGTTCTGCAGGAACACCAGCGGGATGCCGCGCTGGTCGCACAGTTCAATGAAATGCGCGCCCTTGAGCGCGGATTCGGAAAACAGCACGCCGTTGTTCGCCACGATGCCCACCTGGTGCCCGTGCAGGCGGGCGAAACCGGTGACCAGGGTGGTGCCGTACTCCCGTTTGAACTCATGGAACCGGCTGCCGTCCACCAACCGGGCAATCACCTCCCGCACGTCGTAGGCCGCGTTGACGTCCACCGGAACTGCGCCGTAGATTTCCTCCGCTTCGGCGGCCGGCTCTTCGACAGCTGCCGCCTCCCACGCCGGTGGCTGGGACGGGAGCGTGGAGACGATGTCGCGGACGGTCTGGAGCGCATGCAGGTCGTTCTCCGCCAGGTGGTCGGTCACCCCCGAGGTCTGCGCATGCAGCTGCCCGCCGCCCAACTCCTCGGCGGTGACCACCTCGCCGATGGCGGCCTTCACCAGCGGCGGGCCGCCCAGGAAGATGGTGCCCTGATTGCGGACGATCACGGTCTCATCGCTCATCGCCGGCACGTATGCGCCGCCGGCGGTGCAGGACCCCAGCACCGCGGCGATCTGCGGGATCTTGGCGGCCGACATCCGCGCCTGGTTGTAGAAGATGCGCCCGAAGTGCTCGCGGTCCGGAAACACCTCGTCCTGCTTGGGCAGGAACGCGCCGCCGGAGTCCACCAAGTAAATGCAGGGCAGGTTATTCTCCAGCGCCACTTCCTGGGCGCGCAGATGCTTCTTGACCGTCATCGGATAGTAGGTGCCGCCCTTGACGGTCGCATCGTTGCAGACCACCAGCACGTGGCGGTCATGGACCAGGCCGATGCCGGCGATCATCCCGGCGCCGGGCGAATCGCCGTCGTACATGTCTTCCGCGGCCAGCGGGGCGATCTCCAGGAACGGGCTGCCGTCGTCGAGCAGCGTGTCCACCCGGTCCCGCGGCAACAGCTTGCCGCGGTCCAGGTGACGCGCACGCGCACTCTCCGGCCCGCCCAAGGCCACCGAGGCCAGACGGTCGTGCAGTTCCGCCGCCAGCTTGCGCTGCGCCGCATCATTGGTCCGGAAGCTTTCACTGGTAGTGTCCACCCGGGAAGCCAGTGTCTCCATCGACACCTTCCTGGCCGAAGCCGTTGCGCATCCCGCAGCCCGCCGCCGATCGGGGCAGAAACAACTGGCCTGCTAGATGCATTTTGGTTAGTCTGTACTAACTGAAATCAGGCTAGTTGCCGCATACTGTCTTGTCCAGCATTCATCCTTGTCCAGCAGTCATCCAGCATTCGCGCGAGGGAGCCGATCCATGCCGACAGCACCGCATGCCGACGCCGAGATCCGGCAGACCGGGCGCAGCCGGGCCAAGGCCACCCGCCGCGCCGCGCTGCTGGATGCGGCCGCCCGCCTCTTTGCCGAGCGCGGTTTCAACGGCGTCTCCATCGAGGACCTGGGGTCGGCGGTGGGCGTCAGCGGCCCTGCCGTGTACCGCCATTTCAACAGCAAGCATGCGGTCCTGGCCGCGCTGCTCACGGGCGTCAGCCAGGACCTGTTGGACGGCGGCCAGGAAGTGGCTGCCAGCCGGAACGACGCCGAGGAAGCGCTCCGCGGGCTGGTCGCCTTCCATGTGGACTTCGCCCTGAAAAATCCCGACGTCATCCGCGTCCACGACAGGGACCTGGACAGCCTGCCCGCCGACGATTCGACCCTCGTCCGGACGCTGCAGCGCACCTACGTGGAAGTGTGGGTCTCCGTGTTGGCCCGGCTGCTGCCGGAGGCCGACGCGGCCCAGCTGCGGGTGCGCGCCCACGCCGCTTTCGGGCTGATCAACTCCACCCCGCACTCGACCCATCGGAGCCGGCCGCCGCGCGAAGCCTGGCGGCGCAATCTGCTGGAACAAATGGCATGGGCGGCATTGAAAGCCGAGTAATGTGTATCAGATACCAACTAGCCGAAAGGTCTACTGTGATTGAGCTTCGTCCTGTAGAGCCTGCCGACCTCGACGAGTTTTTCGAGTACCAGCAGGATCCCGACGCCAACCATATGGCCGCCTTCGCGGCCAAGAATCCCTCTGACCGCGGCGTCTTCAACCTGCACTGGCAAAGCCTGCTCGATGACGAGACCATCACCGTTCGCACCGTCACCGTCGACGGCGAAGTGGTGGGCAGCGTGCTGGCCTACCCGAACGAGGGGTACCCGGAACTTAGCTATTGGACGGCCAAGTCGCAGTGGGGCAAAGGCGTCACCACGGCCGCCGTCGAGGCGTTCCTGAAGGAATTCACCGCCCGCCCGATCCGCGCCCGCGTGGTCAAGGACAACCTGGGTTCGGTCAAGGTCCTGCACAAACTGGGCTTCCGCACCGTTGGTGAAGCCCAGGGGTTCGCCAATGCCCGCGGCGCCGTGGTGACCGAGGAGATCCTCGAACTGGCCTGAGCCCGGCTTCCGCCCGTCGTCCGAGAGCCCGTGCAGCGTTCTGCTGCACGGGCTCTCGGCTGCTGACGGCTTGAACCAGGGCTCATGCCTCGGCCCCGGGTCACGTCACACCATGGTCAGCGCCATCCCCGGATCCGAGAGGATGCTGCCGATGTCGGCCAGGAAACGCCCTGCCTGCTCGCCGTCCACCACACGGTGGTCGAAGGACAGGCTCAGCGTCACCACGTCCCGCAGCGCCACGTCGCCGCGGTACTCCCACGGTTGCCGGCGCACCGCCCCGACGGCAAGAATGGCCGACTCCCCCGGGTTGAGGATGGGCGTGCCGGCATCGATGCCAAAGACGCCGATGTTGGTGATGGAGATGGTCCCGCCGCGCAGCTCGGATGGAGCGGTCTTGCCGGCCCTGGCGGTTGCGGCCAACTCCCCCAAGGCCTCGGCCAGCCCGCGCAGATCCATCCGGTGTGCGTCCTTGATGTTCGGCACTGTCAGTCCACGCGGGGTGGCAGCCGCTATGCCCAGGTTCACGTAGTTCTGCTGCACGATCTCACCGGCATTTTGGTCCCAGAGGGCGTTCAACTCGGGATGGCGTCCCAACGCCAGGCACAATGCCTTGGCCGTGATGGTCAGCGGCGTGAGCTTCAGCCCGGCGAACGCCTTGTGCGCCTTGAGCCGCTGGATCAGCTCCATGCTGGCCGTGGCATCGACGGTCAGGAACGACGACGCATGGGGTGCGGTGAACGCACTGGCCACCATGGCCTCGGCGGTCAGCTTGCGCACCCCCTTGATCGGAATGCGGGTCTCCGGTCCGGCCGCGCCGGCCAGCCAGCCGCCGGCAGGCGCAGGCGCCGTGGACCCGGACGGGGCAGCCGCACCGGCGTCGTGGAAATCCTGCACATCCCCGCGGGTAATCAGCCCCCGCTCCCCGGTTCCCCTGACCTGCGCCAGGTCGACGCCGAGATCCTTGGCCAGCTTCCGGACCGGCGGGGTGGAGCGCGGCCGCTCCGCAGCCGGTGCGGCCGGCGCGGGCTCCCCGACCGAGCCAGCGGGTCCGTGATCAGTGACCGCGGCGGCCGGTCCGGGCTCCGCACCCTGGGCAACCGGCAAGGCCGCAACGTTCGTTGCTGCCATCTGGGCAACCGGCCCGGAGGTCGCTCCTGCTGCCCCGCCTACGCGTCGCGGGCGCCGGGCCGGCCGGCCGTTCCGCTCGGCGGCGGCACCGTAGCCCACCAAGTTCGGCTGCCGCTGCTGCATCTGCTCCCCGGACGCATTCCCGCCGTCGTCCGGCTGACCCTGGTCTTCCACTTCAATGGAAACGATCGGTTCGCCCACGCTGACTGTGGTCCCGGGACCTTCATGCAGGGTGCGCACCACACCGGTGAACGGCGAGGGCAGCTCCACCACAGCCTTGGCCGTTTCGACTTCGCCCAGGATCTGGTTCAGCTGCACCGCGTCGCCTTCGGCCACATGCCAGCTGACGATCTCCGACTCAGTGAGCCCTTCGCCCAGATCCGGGAGTTTGAATACCTTGATCCCCACGGGTTCAGTCCTCCAGTCCGGTCAATGAGTTGGGTCGGCCGAGCACCCGGTCCACCCCGTCAAGGATGCGGTCCAGGTCCGGCAGGTGGTGCCGCTCCATCTTGGCCGGCGGGTACGGGATGTCCATCCCGGTAATCCGCACCGGGGCGTGCTCCAGGTAGTAGAAACAGCGCTCGGTCAGGCTGGCCGCGATCTCCGCGCCGAGTCCCCCGGTCCGGGCCGCCTCGTGCGTCACCACCAGGCGGCCGGTCTTCCGCACGGACGCCTCGACGGTGGAATAGTCCAGCGGCGACAGCGAGCGCAGGTCTATGACTTCCACCGACACGCCGTCGTCTTCGGCTGCCCGCGCCGCCTCGCGGGCGGTCTGCACCAACGCACCGTAGGTCACCAGCGTCACGTCGGTCCCCGGCACTTCCACCCGCGCGCGGTCCATCGGCAGCGCGTCCTCCAGCGCGTTCTCGTCCACGTCGCCCTTGGTGTGGTAACGCCGCTTCGGCTCGAAGTAGAGCACCGGATCGTCGCTGGCGATGGCCTGCTGGATCACGGTGCAGGCATCCTGGGGATTCGATACCGCCACCACACGCAGTCCCGAGGTGTGGGTGAAATACGCTTCCGGAGATTCCGAGTGGTGCTCGGCCGCACCGATTCCGCCGCCGAAGGGCACCCTGATGGTCAGCGGCATCCTGACCCGGCCGCGCGTGCGGTAGTGCAGTTTGGCCACTTGACTGACGATCTGGTCGAACGCGGGATAAATGAACCCGTCGAACTGGATTTCGCAGACCGGCCGGTAGCCGCGGTAGGCCATCCCGACGGCGGTGCCCAGGATGGCTGATTCGGCCAGTGGAGCATCGATCACCCGGTGCGCCCCGAAGTCCTTCTGCAATTCGTCCGTTATACGGAAGACCCCGCCCAGGGCACCGATATCCTCGCCGATGATCACCACCCTGGGGTCGTTCTCCATGGCCTTGCGCAACCCGGTATTGATGGCCCGTCCGAACGTCATGGTGGTCATCAGTGGCCCCATTCCGCAGCTTCGAATGAATCAAGATAGCGCTCGTAGTGCTGGCGCTGGCGGGCCAGCACCGGGTGCGGGGCGGTGTAGACATTCTCGAAGAGCTCGAGGTCGCCCGGTTCGGCCATGTTGATGCAGCCGGCGCGCATTTCGGCGGCGGCGTCGTCCGCGGCCTGCTGGACCCGCTGCCGCAGGGCTTCGTCGAGCAGCCCTTCGGCGCTTAGCAGGGCCGCCAGCCGGTCGATCGGATCGCGGCGCTTCCAGTCCTCCAGTTCGTTGGCGTCGCGGTAGCGGGTGGGATCGTCCGCCGTCGTATGCGGTCCCATCCGGTAGGTGACCGCTTCGATGAAGGAGGGCCCGCCGCCGATGCGGGCATGGTCGAGGGCCTTGCGGGTCACGGCCAGGCAGGCCAGCACGTCATTGCCGTCCACCCGGTAACTTGGAATGCCGAATCCCGGCGCGCGGTCGGAGAGTTTGCCCTGGGCCTGCAGGCCGACCGGCTCGGAGATCGCCCACTGGTTGTTCTGGCAGAAGAAGAGGACCGGGGCCTGGAAGCTCGCCGCGAAGACCATGGCCTCGTTCACATCGCCCTGGCTGGTGGCGCCGTCGCCGAAGTAGGCGACCGCCACGGCGTCGTCGCCGTCGAATTTGGCGGCCATGGCATAACCGGTGGCATGCAGGGTCTGCGCCCCGATGATCACCTGCGGGGTGGCCATGTTGATCTCATACGGGTCCCAGCCGGAAGGCCTGTTGCCGCGCCACACCCGGATCATGTCCGTCAGGTCGACACCGCGGCAGTAGGCCACGCCGTTCTCCCGGTAGCTGGAAAAGACGAAGTCGTCCTTGCGCAAGGCCCGCCCGGAACCGATCTGGGCCGCTTCCTGTCCCAGCAGCGGCGGCCACAAGGCCAGCTCTCCCTGCCGTTGCAGGGCGGTGGCTTCCTGGTCCAGCCGGCGGACCACCACCATGTCCTCGTACAGACCGGCGAGCCGGTCGCCGTCGATATCTTCCAGCCAGGGGTCGAACTCCGCGCTGGTGATCCGTGTTCCGTCCGGCGCGAGCAGCTGGATATAGCTTTCATCATTGAGCGGACCGGTCGGGTCCGTGCCTGGTAAGGACACTTGCGACACTCCCTTTGCGTCTTCTGGGCCGGGAGTGATCTTGTGGATCTCCGGCGCCGGACAGACCCACCGGCACCGTTGCCCGCGGGTGTTTGTGACACTACTCACGTCCGGCAAGTAGCGCAATGATCAACGCCAGAATTGAGCATTCTGCCCTGTCCGCCGGGGCATGGCCGTGCTAGCCTGCGCATTATGCGGAATCTGGACGGCACCGACCTGCGGCTGCTCGGTGCCCTGGCGCAGGATCCCCGGCGGACCGTGGTGGCCCTGGCGCAGAAGCTCGGCCTCGCCCGCAACACGGTGCAGGCCCGCATGTCCCGGCTGGAGCAGGAGCAGGTCTTCCTTTCCTTCGACCGGCGGATCAACCCGGCCGCACTGGGCTACCCGCTGGCGGCCTTCATCCACATCCACGTACACCAGCCGAAGCTGCAGCAGATCACCGACGAATTGGCCCGCATTCCGGAAGTCCTCGAGGCCTTCGGCGTGACCGGGCAGGCGGACATCCTGGCCCGAGTGGTCTCGGAGGGCGCCGAGGACCTGTTCCGGATCAACGGCACCATCCTGGCCATCGACGGCGTCGAGCGGACCGACACCTCGCTGGCCATGCACGAACTGATCCCCTTCCGGATCGAGCCGCTGCTGGCCCGCGGAGCCCGGCCCGCCGGCTAACGTCGGCGAGGCTGGCGGTAAGCTCGGTCCATCGAGCAAGCCCTGTACCGCCGGCGGCGTCCCTGGGTCCCCATCGCACCGGCCGGCGGCCCGAACAGAAGGGACGGCGTCCATGCGCATTGGAGTGCCACGCGAGGTCAAGAACAATGAATTTCGGGTGGCCATCACGCCGCCCGGGGTCAACGAGCTGAGCAGCGCCGGCCATCAGGTGCTGGTGGAGGCAGGGGCAGGCCGGGGCTCCTCCATTTCCGACGAGGACTATGCCTCGGCCGGCGCCAGCATCATCGATTCGGCCGACGCCCTCTGGGAGGAAGCCGAGCTGGTGCTGAAGGTGAAGGAGCCCGTGGCGGAGGAATACCACCGGCTCCGCAGCGACCTGACCCTGTTCACCTATCTGCATCTTGCTGCGGATGCCGCACTCACCGAGGAGCTGTGCTCCCGCGGCACCACGTCGATAGCGTATGAAACCGTCCAGCTGCCGGACCGGTCACTGCCGTTGCTGGCCCCGATGTCCGAGGTCGCCGGCCGGCTGGCCGCCCAGGTGGGGGCGTATTCGCTGATGCAGCCGCTGGGCGGCCGCGGCGTCCTGATGGGCGGCGTCCCCGGCACGCAGCATGCCGACGTCGTGGTGATCGGTGCCGGGGTGGCGGGAGCCAATGCGGTGTCCATGGCGGTGGGCATGCGGGCCAACGTCACCGTGCTGGACACCAACGTCCGCCGGCTGCAGCAGCTCGACGACCTGTACCAGGGCCGGGTGGTGACGCTGGCCAGCAACGCGTTGGAGCTGCGGGAAGCCGTCCTGGCCGCGGACCTGGTCATCGGAGCGGTGCTGATTCCCGGCGCCAAGGCGCCAAAACTGGTGACCAACGAGATGGTCAGCCAGATGCGGCCCGGGGCCGTGCTGGTGGACGTCTCGATTGACCAGGGCGGCTGCTTCGAAGACTCCCGGCCGACCACCCACGCCGATCCTACGTTCAAAGTCCATGACGCGGTCTTCTACTGCGTGGCCAACATGCCCGGCGCCGTGCCGCGCACTTCCACCTATGCCTTGACCAACGCCACGCTCCCCTACGCCAAACTGATTGCGGACGAAGGCTTCGATGCCGCCGCCACGCGGCGTCCGGAACTGCTGCCGGGACTCAGCACCCGGGACGGCAAGATCGTTTCCGAACCGGTGCGGCTGGCGCACTCCCGCTGATCCCGGGGCAAAGCCACGCGGGCCCGGCCGTCCTCGGCCGGGCCCGCGTGGCTGCAGGTGGGGACACCCAGGCTGGTGCGCACCGCCGTCGTTGTTTTAGTGGTCCACCGCCTTTTCGGCACCGACGCCGGTGAGCGAACGGACCTCCATTTCCGCCTGCTTGGACGCATCCTCGCGGTTCTTGTCCAGCACGGTTCCCAGCCAGCCGAGGAAGAACGCCAGCGGGATGGAGATGATGCCCGGGTTGTTCAGGCCGAAGATGGCGAAGTCCGCGCCTGGGATCATCGACGTCTCCTTTCCGGAGACCACCGGCGAGAACGCGATCAGCACGATGGCCGCGGTCAGGCCGCCGTACATGCTCCACACCGCGCCCTGGGTGGTGAAACGCTTCCAGAACAGGGAGTAGACGATGGTAGGCAGGTTGGCCGAGGCGGCCACCGCGAACGCCAGCGCCACCAGGAAGGCCACGTTCTGGCCCTGGGCACCGATGCCGCCGAGGATGGAGACGACGCCGATGACCACCACGGTGCGGCGGGCCACCTTGACCTCGCCTGCCGAGTCGACCTGGCCCTTGCGCACCACGTTTGCGTAGATGTCGTGTGCGAAGGAGGCAGCTGCCGTAATGGTCAGGCCGGCCACCACCGCCAGGATGGTGGCGAAGGCGACTGCCGAGATCAGGCCCAGCAGTACCGGACCGCCCAGCGCGAAGGCCAGCAGCGGTGCGGCGGAGTTGACGCCGCCGGGGGCGGTCTTGATGGCTTCGGGACCGATCAGCGCAGCCGCGCCGTAGCCCAGCACCAGGGTGAACAGGTAGAACGCGCCGATCAGCCAGATGGCCCACACCACGGACCGGCGGGCTTCCCGGGCGGTGGGCACGGTGTAGAAGCGCATCAGCACGTGCGGCAGGGCCGCGGTGCCCAGCACCAGGGCCAGCGCCAGCGAGATGAAGTCCAGCTTGGATGCCTCCGAGACACCGTACTGCAGGCCAGGGTTGAGCAGATTGGGATTGCCGGCGGTTTCCACGGCGCTGCCCAGCAGTTCGGACAGGTTGAAGCCGTGCAGCGCCAGCACCCAAACGGTCATGATGAACGCACCGGCAATCAGCAGGACGGCCTTGATGATCTGCACCCAGGTGGTGCCCTTCATGCCGCCCACCAGGACGTAGAGAATCATCAGGGCGCCCACCACGGTGATCACCACGGACTGCCCCAGCCTGGAGTCGATGCCGATCAGCAGCGATACCAGCGCGCCGGCTCCGGCCATCTGCGCCAGCAGGTAGAAGAAGCACACCGCCAGCGTGGTGATCGCGGCGGCAATCCGCACCGGGCGCTGCCGCAGCCGGAAGGAGAGCACGTCGGCCATGGTGAACTTGCCGGTGTTGCGCAGCAGTTCCGCCACCAGCAGCAGGGCCACCAGCCACGCCACCAGGAAGCCGATCGAGTACAGGAAGCCGTCGTAACCATTGATGGCGATCGCACCGCAAATGCCCAGGAACGACGCCGCCGAAAGGTAGTCGCCGGCAATGGCCGTCCCGTTCTGCCCGCCGCTGAAGGACCGGCCCGCGGCGTAGTAATCGGCCGCGGTCTTGTTGTTCCGGCTGGCGCGCAGCACCACCACCAGCGTGACGCCGACGAACAGCGCGAAGATCAGGATGTTGATCCAGGTGGAATCCTTGATGTCATCCGCCGTGACGGCCAGCGGAATGTTCACGGCGTGGCTCATTTGGTCTCCTCCGGTAGGCCGACGCCCTCGTCTTCGAGGCTGTGGCGGATGTCAGTGGCGATCGGGTCCAGCTTCTTGTTCGCGTAGCGGACGTACCAGGTGGTAATGGCAAACGTGCTCACGAACTGCAGCAGGCCCAGTACCAAGCCGACGTTGATGTTGCCCCACAGCTTCGTGGACATGAAGTCGTGCGCGTAGTCGGCCAACAGCACATAGGCGAAATACCACAGCAGGAACGCCACTGCCATGGGGAACACAAACGAACGGTGGCGCTTGCGGAGTTCGGTGAACTCAGGACTGCTCTGGACCGCCTGGAAGTCCACGGCAGCGGCGGTGCCGGCGTCCGGGTTGGGGTCGTTACCCATCTTTTCCTCCTCATCGGGCACACGCAGGGTGTGACTGCGCTCACTCTGCTAGCTCGCGGTTCCGGAGGCCAGCAACCGTGCGGGGCGCATCGCTGAACGGTTCACCAGTTGCGGTGAATGGCGCTCATCTGCGCCGAGCTGCGCGCCGCAGAACGGGCCGGCAGCTAGGCTGGTCAGCATGCTCAGCCCGGCCGTGGACATCGCGATCATCGCCGCCGTCGCCGTGGTGGCGGTGGCGATGATCGCGCTGGTGGGGTTCAAGCTCACCCGTTCCTACCGCGACCTGGGTTCCGAGGCCGATCGTGCAACCTATGCCACGCTCCACACCGCCGGACTCGCCGGGCAATACCTGCGCTCCGGGCTGACGCCGACCGGCGCGGCCAAGGCCAGCAAGCATCTGCGCGGCTTGTTGGGCTCCGATGTTCTGGTCTTGACCGGCCCGGATGATGTGCTGGGCTGGGACGGAACCGGCCAGCCTCCGGAGTCGGCCCTGCGCCTCGCCGCCAAGACGATGAAGTCCGGCCGGACCCAGGTCTTCCGAGGCAACCAGCTGCTGCCGGACGGACGCGTCCCGCCGGGTACCGGTGCCCGGCACGCGCTGCCCGAAGCGGTCTTCGCCCCGATCCGGGTCCAGGAGCGCGTAGTGGGAACCGTCGGGGCATATACCGGACACGTGGCGGCTTCCCTGGTGCGGGCCACCACGGAAGTCGCGGCCTGGGTGGCCACCCAGATCGAGCTGGCCGAGCTGGACACATCAAGGACACTGCTGATGGAAGCCGAAGTGAGGGCACTCCGGGCGCAGATCAGCCCGCACTTCATCTACAACGCGCTGAACGCCATCGCGTCCTACATCCTTACCGATCCTGCCCGGGCACGTGACCTGGTGATCGAGTTCGCCGATTTCACCCGCTACTCCTTCCGCCGGCACGGCGATTTCACCACGCTGGCCGAAGAGCTGAAGTCGATTGACCGCTACCTTTTGCTGGAACGAGCCAGGTTCGGCGACCGGCTCACGGTCAGCCTGCAGATCGGTCCGGAAGTCCTCAGCACCGTCATCCCGTTCCTGTCCCTGCAGCCATTGGTGGAGAACGCCGTGCGGCACGGGCTCGAAGCCAAGGAAGGCCCGGGCCGGATCACCATCACCGCGCAGGACGCGGGAGCATATGCCGAGGTGACCATCGAGGACGACGGCGTGGGCATGGACCCGGAGCGGCTGCGCGCCGTGCTGGCCGGCCACGCCGAAGGCGACCACGTGGGCCTGCGGAATGTGGATGTGAGGCTGCGGCAGGTCTACGGCGAAGAACACGGCCTGGTCATCGACACCGCTCCCGGCGCCGGTACGCTGGTCACCCTGCGTGTGCCGAAGTTCCAGCCCGGCAACCTCGTGGAATGAGGCCGGCCGGGGCTGAGCCGCGCCGGCCGCTGCGGGCGAATAGACTGTGGCCCATGGTCAATGTGGTTGTCGCCGATGACGAAGCTCCCGCCGTCGAGGCCTTGGCGTACTTGCTGGGGCAGGATTCCCGGATCGGGGAAATCCACAAAGCCACCAGCGGGGCGGAAGCACTCCGTGCCTTGGAGCGCCACGACGTCGATGCGCTCTTCCTGGACATCCATATGCCGGCCTTGACCGGGCTGGACATCGCCAAGGTCATTTCCCGCTTCAGCCGCCCGCCCGCCGTCGTGTTCGTGACGGCCGACGAGGACAAGGCGCTGCAGGCCTTCGAACTGGCTGCCGTGGACTATCTGCTCAAGCCGGTCCGCGCCGACCGGCTGGCGGAATCGGTGCGCCGGATCTGTGAACTGATGGAAGACGGCAGTGCGGCCAAGCCGGAAGTCATCACGGTGGACCAGGGCGGCATCACCAAGATGATCCGGCGCGACGAAATCAAGTATGTGCAGGCGCAGGGCGACTACGCCCGGCTGCACACCGCCGAGGCGAGCTACCTGATCCGGGTGCCGTTGAATGACTTGGAACGCCAGTGGGCCGACGCCGGCTATATCCGGATCCATCGTTCCTACCTGGTGGCCATGGACCAGATCCAGCAGATGCGGATCAGCGCGGGCCGGGCCAGCATCCTGGTCGGCGGCGCCGAACTGCCGGTCAGCCGGCGGCACCTGCCCGCCGTCCGGGACAAGCTGGAAGCCACCCGGGTCAGGCCCCGAGGATGAGCGGTGGCCCACACGGCGACGGCGATGAGCTGCTGCCCGACGGAGGCGCCCCGCTGCCCGACGGAGGCGCCCCGCTGCCCGACGGAGGCGCCCCGCTGCCCGACGGCGATGCACTGTTGCCCGACGGAGGCGCCCCGCTGCCCGACGGCGGCGAGCCCTTCCCCGACCGCGACGCCCCGCTGCCCGACGGCGGCGAGCCCTTCCCCGACCGCGACGCCCCGCTGCCCGACGGCGATGCCGGGCTGGCGTCCGGCACCTTCCGACAGCGGGTCCGGGTAGTGGCGCCCCGTTCGGCCGCGCCCCAGCCGCCGGGCGGCTACACCTTTTCGCATGAGCTGGCCGAGCAGTCCGAGATCGGCGAGCTCTTCGTCCGGTCCTTGGTCCGTTCCCAACTGCGCCTAGCCGTCGTCGTGGCGGCGGGGTTTGGCCTCATCCTGCTGGGCGTGGCAGTGCTGATCGCGCTGGTGCCCGTCACCGCCACCCTGACCATTGCCACCATCCCGCTCCCTTGGCTGCTGCTGGGCATCGGGATCTACCCGGTTATCCTGGCCTGCGCCGCGCTCTACAACAAGGCAGCTGCCCGGAATGAGCGCAAATTCCGCGAATTGACGGCCGACTGGACCGAGCCGGGGACCAAACAGTGAACACGGCCGTCGGTCTGGCAGCTGTGGCAGCGGTGTGCGCCGCCACCGTGCTGATCGGCATCTATGGACTGCGGATTTCCCGGACCACCGGTGATTTTTACGTCGCCTCGCGGACGGTCAAGCCGTGGTGGAACGCCTCGGCCATCGGCGGCGAATACATCTCCGCGGCCAGCTTCCTGGGCGTGGCCGGACTGATCCTGATCTCGGGAATCGATGCGCTCTGGTTCCCGGTCGGCTACACCGCCGGCTACCTGATGCTGCTGCTGTTCGTGTCCGCACCGCTTCGCCGCTCCGGCGCGTACACCATCCCGGACTTCGCCGCCGCCCGGCTCGATTCCACCGCGGCGCGGCGCGTGACCAGTCTCTTGGTGGTTGCGGTCGGTTGGCTCTACATTGTGCCGCAGCTCCACGGGGCCGCCCTGACCATGCGCATCGCCACCGGCCTGCCGGGCTGGGCCGGCGCCGTCATCGTCGTCGTCGTGGTGGTGCTCTCCGTGGTGACCGGCGGGATGCGCTCCATCACCTTCGTGCAGGCCTTCCAGTACTGGCTCAAACTCACCGCGTTGGCCGTCCCGGTGGTCTTCATCCTGCTTGTCCTCACCGGTTCGGGCCAATCGCCCACCGGCGGCGGCGCGGCCTTCGACCCGGCGCTGGATGTCTCCGGTGATGCATCCCTCTACCGGAATATCTCTCTGATCGTTGCTTTGCTCTTCGGCACCCTGGGCCTGCCCCATGTGCTGGTTCGCTTTTATACCAATCCCGACGGCGCTGCTGCCCGCCGCACCACGCAGCTGGTCCTGGGCCTGCTGGCGTTGTTCTACCTCTTCCCCACCATCTACGGTGTGCTCGGCCGTCTGCACACGCCGCGGCTTGCGGGCGGCAGCCAGTCCGACGCCACCGTGCTGCTGCTGCCGGGGCGGATCGTGGACGGGGTGGCCGGCGACCTCTTGAGCGCCTGCGTGGTGGCCGGCGCCTTCGCCGCGTTCCTTTCCACTACCTCCGGGCTGGTGGTGTCGCTGGCCGGTGTGGTGAGCCAGGACCTGTTCCGCGGCAGCGTCAAGGGTTTCCGGCTGGCCGCGGTGCTGTCCGCCATCGTGCCGCTGGGCATTGCCATGGGAACCGAGTCGCTGGCCTTGGCCGGCAGCGTGGGCACGGTGTTTGCCTTCACCGCGTCAACCATCTGTCCGCTGCTGCTGCTGGGCATCTGGTGGCGCGGACTGACCGATGCCGGGGCCATTGCGGGCATGGTGTCCGGAGCCGTGCTCTGTGGCGGTTCGCTGCTGGCGGCGACAGTAGCCGGGCCGGACTTGGGCGCGTGGGCCGAGCCGCTTGGACAGCCGGCAGCCTGGACCGTTCCGACGGCTTTCCTGGTCACGGTGGCCGTCTCGCTGGCCACCGCTTCACGCAGGCCGGCGACGGTTGCCCGCGTGATGGCGCGGCTGCACACCCCTGAACGGGCAGAAGACCGGGCTCCGGTCGGCCGGCCACGCAGGGACCGCCCGGCGGAATGACCGGGTCAGTGGCCGTCCCGGCTGGTTAGTCGATTGAGGCCATGAGCTCGACCACGCGGTCCAGGAAGGCATCCACCTGGTTTTCCTCGTAGCCGTCTTTGCCCTTGGCTTCGCGGAACACGGCCCGACGGACCACGTCCACGCTCATCGGCTGGTCGTGCTCAAAATAGCCCAGCAGTTCCACGCAGAGGGCGTCCACATCCTCGATGTCGTAGCTGACCGCATTCCGCTTTGTGGGGCGGCGGAAGCGTTCTCCGGGTGCACGGTGCAGCCGGGCACGCAGCATCGCTGAGACGCGGCCAATCTGCGTCAGCCAGGCCTGCTCGCCCTCGCGGCTGATCAGTGCGTCGCGTTCCCGCTGGGCGAAGACGTCCTCCAGCCGGTCGAGCGCGGCGTCCACGGCGCGCGGGTCGTAACCGCCCTTGGCCGGATCAAACGTCTTGGCCCGCACATCGCGGCTGGTGATGGGCACGTCGTCGGGCTCGGGGCTGTTGTAGTACTCCCGGGCCTGCCCGAGGAAGTCGTCCACCTGACGGGCGTTGTAGCCGAAGTCCCGCCGGTCCACATGGTCGAACGGGGCACTGCCCTTGCCGGCTTCAATGGTTCGTCGCGCCATGGTGTCCTGTGAGTTCCTGTTCCTTCAAAACGTTCCGCTTGTGTTCGCTGCCCAGTCTATGCCGGAAGAGTGCTGAATCCCGGGCAAGGCCTGCGCCTACACTGCTCCCGGGGCGAGCAGCGATGCCAGCAGGTAGGCAACCGGAGCGGCAAAAACGATGGAATCCAACCGGTCCATGACGCCGCCGTGGCCCGGCAGGATGTTGCTCATGTCCTTGATGCCCAGTTCCCGCTTGACCATCGATTCGGCCAGGTCGCCCACGGTGGAGGCGGCGACGGTGGCGACCGCCAGCACCAGCCCGAACCACCACTGCAGGTCCAGCAGGAGGACCGAGCACAGGATCCCGACGAGAACGGCACCGCTGACCGAACCGGCAAACCCTTCCCATGACTTTTTGGGGCTGATCTTGGGCGCCATCGGATGTTTGCCGAACAGAACGCCCACGATGTAGCCGAAGGTGTCGTTGGAGACCACCAACAACAGCATGGTGGCAACCTTCAGCGCACCCGATTCCTCCAGCAGCAACAGCAGCGCGAAGCTGATGAAGAACGGCACCCAGCACAGGATGAAGGTTCCGCTGAGCACACTGCGGACCGCGCCCTCGGTACTGTCCAGGCATTTCCACACCATCAGGGCAACGCAGGTCGCCACCAGGGCGAAGGCCAACCCTTCCGGCCCGCCGTAATATGCCGCCATCGGCATGGCCAGCGCTCCCGCGAACAGCGGCGGCAGCGGCACCTTGATGTTCTTCACCGTCAGGGCTCGGGAAACCTCCCACGCGCCGACGGCGGAGAACCCCGCCACAACCATCACAAAGGCGTCCGGCAGCAGGAAAAGCCCTACCAAGACCACCGCCATCAGGATGATGCCGACGGCGATGGCGGCCGGCAGATTGCGTCCGGCGCGGGAAGGCTTGGCGGCGGCCCGCAGTGCACGCCGGCTGGACCCGCCCGGCTGCGATCCCGGACCAGCCGCCGGAGTCGGCGAACCGCCAGCCACGGGTTGAGGCTGGTCCGTACTCATCAGACCTCGAGCAGCTCGGCTTCCTTGCGCTTGAGGAGTTCGTCCACGTTGTCCGTGTGCGACTTGGTCTTGGCGTCCAGGTCCTTTTCGGCCCGGTTGCCTTCGTCTTCGCCGACGTCGCCGTCCTTGACCAGCTTGCCGATGGTGTCCATCGCCTTGCGGCGGATGTTGCGGATGGAGACCTTGGCGTCTTCGGCCTTGCCCCGGACTACCTTGACGTATTCCTTGCGGCGTTCCTGGGTCAGTTCCGGCAGGACCACGCGGATGACCACGCCGTCGTTGGCCGGGTTCGCGCCGACATCGGAATCGCGCAGGGCCTTCTCAATGTCGTTCAGCGCCGCCTTGTCATACGGGGTGATCAGCAGCGTGCGCGGCTCGGGGTTCTGGAACGATGCCAACTGCTGCAGCGGGGTCGGCGTTCCGTAGTAGTCCACCGTGACCTTGGAAAACAGGGCCGGATTGGCGCGGCCGGTGCGAATGGTGGCGAAATCTTCCTTGGCCACCTCCACTGCTTTGTCCATCTTCTCGGCAGCTTCGCGCAGCGTCTCGTCTATCACGGTCTCTCCTTCACGTCCTTCGTTCGCTCCGCGGTGTCCGCGGTCCTGACTCTGCTTTCCATCCTAGGCTATCCGGCGGCCGGGCCGGCGACGTCAGGCAGTGACGTAGGTGCCGATCTGCTCGCCCAGAATTGCGCGCGTCACGTTGCCTTCGCCCTCCATGCCGAAGACCACCATGGAGAGCTTATTGTCGCGGCACAGGCTGAAGGCAGTCTGGTCCATCACCCGGATGTTCCGGCGCATGGCTTCGTCGTAGGTCAAGGTGTCGAGCTTTTCGGCGGCCGGGTCCTTCTTGGGATCCGCGGTGTAAACGCCGTCCACGCCGTTCTTGGCCATCAGGACCACGTCGGCGTGCACCTCGAGGGCGCGCTGGGCGGCCACGGTATCCGTGGAGAAGTAGGGCAGGCCGGCGCCGGCTCCGAAAATCACTACGCGGCCTTTTTCCATGTGCCGGATGGCCCGCCGCGGAATGTAGGCTTCGGCCACTTGGCCCATGGTGATCGCACTCTGCACCCGGGTGTCCACACCGGCCTGCTCGAGGAAGTCCTGCAGCGCCAGGCAGTTCATCACGGTGCCGAGCATGCCCATGTAGTCGGCTCGGGACCGGTCCATGCCCGACGTCGAGAGTTCGGCACCGCGGAAGAAGTTGCCGCCGCCTACGACGATCGCCACTTCCACTTGGCCCACGGTGGCGGCGATTTGCTTCGCGATGCCGCGGACGGTGTCCGGGTCGACGCCGAGCTTGCCTCCGCCGAAGACTTCGCCGGACAGCTTCAGCAGCACACGGCGGCGCTTGACAGTATCGGTGGTGGTCTGGGTGTTCTGGGGTTCCATGGTGCCTCCCGGCGTGCGTGGTTCTGGGAAAAGATTACGTGAAGGCTCAGCGGTGACGGCGGGTTGCTGATCCGGACATGAAAAAGGGGCGGTCACCGGTTGGTGACCACCCCCTTGTCATTGAATCAGCCAGTTCGCCTAGGCGGTTGGACCGAGGTTACGCCCCGACGCGGAAGCGGGCAATGGCGGTGGCGTTGACGCCGGCCTCTTCCAGCACCTTGCCGACGGACTTCTTCGGGTCCTTGGCAAAGGGCTGGTCCAGCAGCACGATTTCCTTGAAGAAACCGTTCAGGCGGCCTTCGACGATCTTGGCGAGCGCGGCTTCGGGCTTGCCCTCGGCGCGTGCGGTCTCGTCGGCGATGCGGCGCTCGTTCTCCACCGTCTCGGCCGGGACCTCTTCGCGGGTCAGGTAGGTCGGCGCGAAGGCAGCGCTGTGCACTGCGACATCGTGGGCGGCCTCGAAGGCTGCGTCACCTTCGCCGTCGACGGCGAACAGGACGCCGACCTGCGCGGGCAGGTCCTTGGAGGTCTTGTGCAGGTAAGCATCGACAGTCTTGCCTTCGACGCGGGCTACGCGACGGACGACGACCTTCTCGCCCAGCACAGCGCCCTCTTCGACGACGTAGTCGGCCAGCGGCTTGTCGCCGGCGCTTGCGGCCAGCAGCGCCTCAAGGTCAGCGGCACCCGATTCAACGGCCACGGCCAGAACCTTGTCAGCGAGTTCAATGAACTTGGCGGACTTGGCGACGAAGTCGGTCTCGCAGTTGACCTCGATCATGACGCCAACGGTTCCGTCGATGACCTTGGCAGCAACCAGGCCCTCGGCGGTGGAACGGCCCTCGCGCCTGGTGGCGCCCTTCAGGCCCTTGATGCGGATCAGCTCAATGGCCTTCTCGGCATCTCCATTGGCCTCGTCCAGGGCCTTCTTGACATCCATCATGCCGGCGCCGGTGCGCTCGCGCAGGGCCTTGATATCAGCAGCGGTGTAGTTCGCCATTTGGACTCCAGTCCTCCCGTAATACGTAGTGTGCGGTACCGCTGGCGCCGGACCGATACCGGCCGGCCGCCAGCGGAAGTCCGGCGGCGCACAAGGCGCCGCCGGTTGAGTCGGATTTACTTCTCGGTGTCCGCTGCGGGTGCGTCGGCAGCCGGGGCTTCAGCAGCCGGTGCTTCGGCGGCGGAAGCGTCGGCGGCCGGTGCTTCTGCCGAGCCCTCGAGCAGTTCGCGCTCCCACTCGGCCATCGGCTCGGCCGGAGCTTCGGTGTTGCCTGCGGCGCGGTTGTTCCGAGCGATGAGGCCCTCGGCAACGGCGTCGGCGACCACGCGGGTCAGCAGGTTCACGGAGCGGATGGCGTCGTCGTTGCCCGGGATCGGGAAGTCAACTTCGTCCGGATCGCAGTTGGTGTCCAGGATGGCCACAACGGGGATGCCGAGCTTCTGGGCCTCGTCGACGGCCAGGTGTTCCTTCTTGGTGTCGACAACCCAGATGACCGAAGGGGTCTTGGTGAGGTTGCGGATGCCGCCCAGCGTGGTTTCGAGCTTGTTCTTCTCGCGCTGCAGCAGGAGCAGTTCCTTCTTGGTGCGGCCGGAGGAAGCAACGTCGTCGAAGTTGATCTCTTCGAGTTCCTTCAGGCGCGAGATGCGCTTGGAGACGGTCTGGAAGTTGGTCATCATGCCACCGAGCCAACGCTGGTTGACGTACGGCTGGCCAACGCGGGTGGCCTGCTCGGCGATGGCTTCCTGAGCCTGCTTCTTGGTGCCGACGAACAGCACGGTGCCGCCGTGGGCAACGGTGGCCTTGACGAACTCGTAGGCGCGGTCGATGTAGGACAGCGACTGCTGCAGGTCGATGATGTAGATGCCGTTGCGCTCGGTGAAGATGAAGCGCTTCATCTTCGGGTTCCAACGGCGGGTCTGGTGACCGAAGTGCACGCCGCTGTCGAGCAGCTGGCGCATGGTAACGACTGGCATGTCGTCACTCCTTCCGGCAGCATCCGGCTGGGCCTGGGCTGCTGCCTCATAGACGGTTATTAGCTTCTCGCCCGGCGGGCGAAGCTCCTGGTGTCTGTCGGCCCCGCCTGGACGGCGGTGCATGTGCCCGGACCGGGTTTCCGGACCGCCTGGGCACACTCCAGCGCAGCGAATTTGCGACGATGGATTTCAGACACGCGTAGTCAGCCTCAGTCCGGACATGCGTCATGGACGGAAAACTGCTTCGCCCAGTGTACTACAGGAGGCGGCCCAATCCCGCGCCTTCCAGCCCTCCACAGGCGTCCACGCCATGGGTTTTTGCACACGGTGGGTGCACGCCGCTTCCTTGGCCCTCGTCTGCAGTGACGATGGGTGCCATGAAGCCACCCGCCACTCGCTGCGCAGCTGCCGCAGCTTCGGTCATGCTGCTACTGGCCGCAGGCCCCGCCGCCCCGGCCACCTCCGTGGCCGCCGACCCGGCCGATGCGCCGTGGAGCTGGCCTGCATCGCCGGCGCCCGCTGTACTGCGTGGCTTTGATCCGCCGCCCGAACCGTGGTTGAGCGGCCATCGCGGGGTCGACTTGGCCGTCCCGGCAGGAACCGCAGTCCTCTCCCCCGCCGACGGCCGGATCAGCTTCTCCGGTTGGGTGGTGGACCGCCGAGTGATCACGATCAACCACGGCGACGGACTGCGCAGCAGCCTGCTGGCGGTGGCGTCCGACCTACAGGCAGGGGACACGGTCTCCGCAGGCGACTCGGTCGGAACCGTCGCCGAGGGCGGGCATTGCCCGACCGCCTGCCTGCACTGGGGAGTGCGCCGCGGCGAGACCTACATCAACCCCTTGCAGTTCGTCATGGATCTGCGGCCGTCGGTGTTGCTGGCGGTGCCGGACGGCTAGACGAATGCTGCCACGCCGGTGATGGCCCGGCCGGTGACCAAGGAATTGATTTCGTGGGTTCCTTCGTAGGAGTAGATGGCTTCGGCGTCGGCAAAGATCTTGGCCATCTCGTAGTCGGCGACGATGCCGTTCCCGCCCAGGATGCTGCGGCCCAGAGCCACGCTCTCCCGCATCCGCGCGGCGGTGAACGCCTTGGCCAGCGCGGAATGTTCGTCCTTGGCCTGGCCGGCATCTTCCATCTGCGCCAACCGGACCATCATGCCCATCGATGCCACGGCGTTGCCGAGGATCTGGACCAACTGGTCCTGCACCAACTGGAATGACGCCAACGGCTTACCGAACTGATACCGCTCCACCGCGTAGCGCCGCGCCACATCGAAGGCAGCCAGTTGCTGCCCGACGGCCTGCCAAGCTACTCCGAGCCGGGTTACCTTCAGAACCTTGTTGGTATCCCGGAAGCTGTTGGCTCCCTTGAGATGGAAGTCGTCGGAGACCACCACGTTTTCCAGGGTGATGTCTGCGTTCTGCACCGTCCGAAGGCTGATCTTGTTCTCGATCTTTGTGGCGCTGTAGCCGGGCGTGGACGTATCGACCAGAAATCCCTTGACCTGGTTGTCAGCCACGTCGCGGGCGTAGATCACCACCCAATCGGAGAACGTCGCGTTGCCGATCCAGCGCTTGGCACCGTTCAGGATCCAGTTACCGCCGTCGCGCCGGGCGGTGGTTCGGGTGCCGCCTGCGACGTCGGAACCGCCCAGCGGCTCCGTCAACCCGAAGGCACCAATCTTCTTCATGGCATAGATGTCCGGCAGCCACGCGTCCTGCTGCTCTTTCGAGGCCAGCGCTTCAATTGATCCAGTAAACAGCCCGTCATGGACCCCCATGAACGTGGCAATGGATGTATCCGCACGGGTAAATTCCGCGTGCATGAGACCGGCGAACAAATTGGAGTGCCCCTGCCGCCTGACCGGGCTGACCATGTCCAGCTCCGCCAGCTTGGGAATGATTTCCATCGGGAATTCGGCCCGGTTCCAACAGTCGACGGCGATGGGGCGGACTTCCTTGGCCAGCCAGTCGCGGATGTCGCGCAACCGGGAGCGTTCCGCTTCAGAGAGCAGCGACTCGAAGGCGTAGAAGTCTCCGTCGGCGTAGGGGAGATTGTTGGGATCAATGACGCGCTGGCCCATAGTGGCTTCCTTTTTCAATCAGGCAGGGTCCGGCGCCGGCGAAATGGCAAGAGGGGCGCCGCGAAGTTACTGAGCAGTAACATAGCGCAGAAGCGGTCCCCAGGCAACGATTTTCCCGAGTCCCGACTGAGCCCGTGGCAGTTCGCGAACACATCCGGACGGCGGCCCAGTGCTACTTCCCGGCACGGCTCCTCGCGCAGGGGCGTCAGCACCCCCGGACGGCACCAACCAGCCCGCCGCGCGCGAGTCGATTTTCACTGCACCTCGACGCGGCCCAGAGGGGTGGTCACGCGTCACAAATTGCCTGATGGAACGTTAATATTTGCGCGAGTTTAGGGCGCTTCGGTAAGCATTCCGCTTGGCTTATTTACGCCCTTCGCAGCTGCAACTGCACGTTTAACCGGGCGCTTCCTGATGGGCGTGTCGCGACGGTTCACCACGTAACAATTCCCCGGGCGGGTGCCGTCCGTCACAGGGCGAGTAGCGTTTTTCTTGTCCGAAACTACAGCGCAAAATGCAGCCGCTGTAGAAGCAAGACTGGAAAAGAGAATCATCATGAACACCACAAAGCTGCGCGTCGTTGGGTCTTCTCTGCTGGTTGCCGCATTCGGCTTCACGGGCCTGGCAATGACCGCCGCTCCTGCGTCGGCGAGCACGGTTCAAAGCGTGTCCGCCAACAGTTACCGCCATGACCATAACGGCAATCGTCACGACGGCAATCACCACGGCGACGGCCGCGACCACCGAGAGCACCGCCGGCACCACGAGCGTCGGCATAACGACCGGTGCGAATGGAACTATGGCTGGTACCGTCATCACGATCACTGGGAACGCGGGTGGTACAGGGACTGCGATCACCGGTAGCACGATCGTTACTGACACACGCACCATCCAGCCGGGGTGAGGCTCCGGCCCACAATGTGCGGAACAGCGGGCACAGCCACCCGTTGCTCCGCACATTTCTGTGAACGATCACGCTGGCGTCCGGGACCCCCGAGGCCTCCGTCACCTGCGCATTTCTCCCCTGCAACAACGGACCGGGTCCAGGAGCTCTGGCTCCAGGACCCGGTCCGTATGCACACAGTAGGGCGAGTGGGGCTTGAACCCACGACCGAACGATTATGAGTCGTTTGCTCTAACCGACTGAGCTATCGCCCCGTGCCCTTCGATGTTACTGAATGCCGACCACGATGTTGAAACCGGCACGGCGCGGCACAACGAATCAGTTGAGGTAGTCGTCGGCAGAACCGCCGCGGTAGAGCTGCTCGAAGGTGTCCATGGTCTCGTCGATGCCGTGCCGCACCGCTTTCGCATGGCTTGCCTCCCCCATCGCCGCAATCCGTTCCGGGCTCTGCCCGAGGACGGCATTGAGCTTGGCCGCCAGATCGGCAGGGTCGCGGGGAGCAAACAAATACCCGTTGACGCCGTCTTCCACGAGATGCGGCAGGGCCATCGCATTGGCCAGCACCACGGGCTTGCTGGCGGACATGGCCTCCAGCGACACCAGGGACTGCAGCTCCGCGGTTCCCGGCTGGCAAAAAACAGTGGCGCGCAGGTACGCCCGGCGCAACTCGTCGTCGTCGACGTGGCCGAGGAAGGAAACCCGGCGGCCCAGGCCCATAGCGGCAACCCGGCCTTCGAGGTTCTTCCGCTCATCGCCGTCGCCGACGATTTCGAGGTGGACGTTCAGCGCGGGGTCTGTCATGGCCAGCGCCTCGATCAGCGTATCCACGTTTTTCTCCACCGCGAGCCGACCGGCGAACAACACCGTGGGGTGCTCCGGCATGTCGATGCTCTCCCCCGGCGCCAACTCGTAGGCGGCAGCGTCGATGCCGTTCGACAGGGGCAGCACCTTGTGCAGGAAGGCATGGTCACGCATCGCCTTGGCAGCCAGCGGCGTCGGCGTGGTCACTACGGCTGCCTTGCCCATGATCTTGCCCATGTCGCGCCAGGAGTTCTTGGCCACGATGTTGAGGAACCACTGCGGGAAGGGCAGGAACGGCTCCAGGTTCTCCGGCATGAAGTGGTTGGTCGCAATGGTGCGGATGCCGCGTCGCACCGCTTCGGCGATGGTGGCCTGTCCGATCATGTAATGGCACTGGATATGCACCACATCCGGCTGTACTTCATCGAAGACCCGCTTGATATCGCGCTTGATCTCCCACGGCAGGCAGATGCGCCACGTCTCATGCGTCGGCACCGAGTGCGAGCGCAGCCGGTGCACTTGCGCCTCGGGACGCTGCTCCAAGAAGGTCGGGCCCTTCTCGCTGCGCCCGGCGATGATGTCTACGCTGTGCCCACGCTTGGTCATCGCTGTGGCCAGACGGAAGCCAAAGACCGCCGCTCCGTTGACGTCCGGCGGATAGGTATCGGCAGCAATCAGGATCTTCAGGGGTTTAGGTCCGATGTCGTCGCTCACCTGCGGCAGGACTCCTTGGTTGTTGTGGCAGTTATCTTCATCGGCACGGAAGCTACGGCTTCTTGCCCGAGGCTTGGGCCCGTCGTCGGGCTTCTTCTTGTTTCTGCAGGACGTCGGGATGATGCCGTGAGAGGGCGATGACCCCAACAATAGCAACCAATCCCGCTCCCACCATGCCGATCGCGAAGACCGGTTCGACGTCGGGTCTCAGTTCCCCGAGGATGAAAATACCGATCGAAATGCCCACCAGCGGATCAATGACGGTCAGCCCGGCGATCACCAAATCGGGCGGTCCGCTGGCGTAGGCGCTCTGCACAAACCAGGATCCGAGGCCGCCGGCGGCTGCTACTGCGATGAGGGTGTAGATGGGCACATTGGCGATGAAACCGCCGCCCGGCTCCAGCAACCGCAGCCCGATGATCCGCACCAGTACGGCCACGAATCCGAACAGCATGCCGGCGCCCAAGATGTACGCGAAGGCATTGAGCCGGTGCCGGAACATCAACTCCAGCGAGAGGAAGACGGCAATCACCACCGCGAGCAGGAGGACCGCCGAGAGTTCCTCATCCGGCCGGACATGATGGCTTTCGCCGGTGACATTGACGGCCAACAGTACGAACACGGCACTGCCGGCGACGCAGGCGGAGATCGCCACCACGGTGATCCGGTTGAGCCGGATTCCCTGATCCTTGGAATTGATGATGGTGGTAATCACCAAAGCAATGGCGCCGATTGGCTGCACCACGGTCAACGGCGCGCTGACTAGCGCGAAGACGTTCAGGGCCATGCCGGTGGCCAACATCACGAGGCCCAGAACCCAGCGCGGATTGCGCAGCATCCGCAGCAAGCCGGAGACGCTCATGGCCAGGCCGCCGGTGTTGGCTCGCACAGCACTGGCCTGGCGCTGCGTACCGAGCGCGAGGAAGAAAGCGCCCAGCAGGGCACAGAGGATTGCTAACCAGACCATGGGGTCCCATCGGCAGGGACCCGGTCAAGGCCCAACGCCGGGTCAACCACGGCTTGGCCCGTCCTCGGCAACTGTTTGCTGGCCCTTGTATTTTCGCCAGGCCGCCCGCATGTATCCCAGCCAGGCGAGGACATGCCCGACGCAGCCCGCAGCCAGGATGATGTAAGAGAAAGTCAGGAGCCAGTCGTGGCCGAAGCCTTCAACCCGGTAGAGCAGCAGCAGCGGAGTCCCCACCAGCAGCAAAGCGGTGCGAATCTTGCCGATATCCGTGACGGGAAGGTCCGGACTGCCATGGAAAAGGATCAACGAGAACACCAGCAAGATGGCATCCGGGATGATGATCGACAGCAGCAGCCACCAGGGCGCAATACCTGCAGCAACGAAGGTGATGGCCACGATGATCAGTGCCAGCCGGTCGGCGAACGGATCCAGCCACTTGCCAACGGAAGACATCTGATTGAAGCGCCGCGCTACGTAGCCGTCTACCCAGTCGGTGGATCCCAGCACCACCAGCGTGATGGTGGCGGCACCGTATGACTCCTTGGCGATGAGCCAGACGAACAGCGGTACGGCTAGAAAGCGCAGCACCGTAATGAGGTTCGGGATGGTCCAGAATGTGTGCAGTTCACGGTATTCGAAATCGCGCCGCGTTCCGGCACCGATAATCCTCAACGCTGTCCCTCCCCTCAGCTGTTGTTCCATGCTCGTCAGCCGGCTGACCTACAGCCGGCTCCGACGCCGTTGTGCGGCACGTCATGAGTTACTTGTGCAGCAGCCGCCGAAGCATGACGCCCATCGCCGTCAGCGAGACCGCCAGCGTGGCCAGCGGCTTCCAGCGCTCCTTCAACTCCGGGGCAGCCTCGCCCACTGAGTCGGCGCCGGCCACCAGACGTTCGGTGGCTGTATCTGCGGCATGCTTCGCGCGGGCCTTGGCCTGCTCCGCCCGGGGACGGGGGTCGACCCGGCGGCCGAGATCGTCCCTGATGCTCGCCAGGTGGTCGCGCCGTTCGGACGTGCGGGCACGCAGCTCCTCCAGCGTCGGGGCCGGCGGCTTGGGCTCCTCCCGCTCCGGCTTCTCCGGCGGGGCTTCCTTCACCGGCTTCTCCTCCAAAGTCGCCGGATCGAAGCTGGTTCCCTCACGCAGCACACCGACGTCGTACCTGACGCCACGGATGGCTTCGGCCGGCAGGAGGGGCATGGTCCGCTTCACGGCCGCATATCCGATCAGAGCCAGAATGCTTCCCAACACCAGGAAGACTGCCGCCACAATCAGTGCCGCCAGCCAGGCCGGCATCACGAGGGCCAGCCCCATGATCGCCGCCACCAAGATGGAGATGGCCATGGCCACCAAGAACACCACGGCCGCCACCACGATTCCGGCAGCAACGCCGACCTTGACACCCTTGCCTTTGAGCTCGAGCAGGGCGAGCGAGACTTCGTCCTGAAGCTGGCGGGGTGTCAGTTGGCCTGCAAGCCGTGCCAGTTCCACCGTCGACATCTTCGCACCGGTTGCGGTGCTTCTGGGGCCTTCCGGACCGGTCATGGGCTCTGCCTCCATCATTGTCGGTAGTGCGCGAGTGTCCACACCATCAAATTATCATTCTGCCCCAGCTCGGCTCCTCAGTCGTAGGGAGGACATTCATTGCAGTGCCGTGGGACAAAAATTGTGAGTAAACGCTTACGTTCGTATCCCGCGCCATCTAGGCTGGCAGGCAGTCACTATCCGCCCCCTCGGGAGATCAACCCATGAGCAAGGTCCTGCACTTTCCGAAGAAATTCCTTTGGGGTGCGGCCACGGCCGCTTACCAGATCGAAGGCGCGTCGGACCAAGACGGCCGTACCGACTCAATCTGGGATGCCTTCTGCAGGCTTCCCGGCGCCGTCGTCGGCGGCCAGAACGGCGGGACCGCGTGCGACCACTACCACCGGTACCGCGAGGACGTTGCCCTGATGTCCTCCCTGAATCTGGATGCTTACCGGTTCTCCACATCGTGGCCGCGGATCAAACCGGACGACGCAGCGGTGAATCCGGCCGGGCTGGATTTCTATTCGCGACTCATCGATGAACTGTGTGCCGCCGGCATCAAGCCGTGGCTCACGCTCTACCACTGGGATCTGCCCCAGGCGCTGCAGGAACAGGGCGGCTGGGCGAACCGTGACACGGCCTACCGTTTCGCGGACTACGCCCTGGACGTCCATGCGGCGCTCGGGGACCGGGTACGGGTCTGGACCACCCTCAATGAGCCATGGTGCTCGGCCTTCCTCGGCTATGGCTCAGGGGTCCATGCGCCGGGAATACAGTCCCGGGCCCAGGCCCTGGCCGCCATGCACCACCTGCTCCTCGGCCACGGCCTGGTGGTGGACGAACTGCGCCGCCGCGATCCGGGCGCCAAGCTGGGCCTCACGCTGAACTTCACGATCGCAGACCCCCTGGACCCGGACGACCCGGTCGACGTCGATGCCGCCCGGCGCATCGACGGCCAGTTCAACCGCGCTTTCCTCGATCCGATCTTCAACGGGGAGTATCCGCATGATTTTCTGGCGGACGTGGAGGAGTACGGACTGGATTCCCAGATCCGGGACGGCGACCTTGACCTGATCCGGACCCCGATCCACACGCTGGGGGTCAACTACTACCACGGTGAAGCGGTGACCGGCCATCCGCGGGCGGATGCCGAAAACGCGCATGCCGCCCCTGTCGAGCGGCAGATAGCTCCGGCCTACCCCGCAGCCGACCATGTCAGTTCCGTGTCCCGCGGCCTGCCGACGACGGCGATGGGCTGGGAAATCCAGCCCGATGGGTTGTACCGGTTGCTCCTGCGACTGCAGGACGAATACAGCGGTCCGGCCGGGACGGCGCTCTACATTACGGAGAACGGCGCCGCGTTCGACGACGAGGTCTCCGACGACGGCGCAGTCCACGACCCGCACCGGCTCGAGTTCCTCCGCGCCCACATCGTGCAATGCCATCGCGCCATTCAGGCCGGCGTGGATCTCCGGGGCTACTTCGGTTGGTCCCTGATGGACAACTTCGAGTGGGCCTGGGGATACGCCAAGCGCTTCGGATTGACGCGGGTGGACTACAACACCTTGGAGCGGACGGTGAAGTCCAGCGGCCGCTGGTATGCCCAGGTCGCGGCCAGCAACCAGGTTGGCACCGCCCCGTAAAGGCACCGCACGAAAAAAGATCCCGCACCGGACATCGGTGCGGGATCTTTTCCTTGAGCTCCCCCGACTGGACTCGAACCAGTAACCCTTCGATTAACAGTCGAATGCTCTGCCAATTGAGCTACGGGGGAATGAAGCGAATAAAACTCTAGCAGTCCGCCGACACGGAGCGAAATCGAGAATCACCCGGGGCGCGGGCGTCGGGAATTACGCACAGGTCGGGACGCGTCGACCGTGGAAAACATCACATGCGGGTTATAGGCCAGACACACGCTTTTGGCCCATAAGCTTCACGTGCCTCAGCCCGCAAGGCCACAAAACAACGGATCCCCGCCCTCACGATGAGGACAGGGATCCGGTGCATCCGCTCCCCCGACTGGACTCGAACCAGTAACCCTTCGATTAACAGTCGAATGCTCTGCCAATTGAGCTACGGGGGAAAGCAGTCATCCGCCATCGGCGGTTTGACCTCCAACAGCATACTCAATGCAGCCCGGAACTTGCCAATCGTGGACTGCCCATCGGGCGCCTTGTGGCGCGCCTAACACGCCAGGCACCCACGGCCGCTCCCCCGCATTGCTATTCCGAGCGAAGGGCGCGTCGCTGCATCTCCAGTTCCATCAGTTCACGGTTGATCTGCTGGAAGGCCTCGGGATCGGCTGATGGATCCATCCGCTGCAATTGGCCTAGCTTGTCCGCCTTGAGGTGGGTGATCTGCAGGTCCTGCATTCGATTGAGGATCCCCCGGCAATAGAGCCGCAGGGCGTCGTCGTTCTGTGCCGGCAGCGGCGTGACGGCCAGTTCGGAGACAAAGCTGCGCAGTTCCTCAGGCACCTCTTGCCGAATGGTCTCCACCCACTGCGACGGCGTGGCCCCGGACACGCCGGCCGCCCTCACGGCGCCATGGACGGCTACGTGCATGGGCGCCAGAAAACGGGCCTGCATGAACTGTTCCCACTGGTTCGCATCGAGGAGGCCCGGTTGCTGGATGGCCACTTCCAGCGCTTGGTGTTCCAACCGGACGACGGGGTCCCGCAGGTCCGGCCGCGGGTAGGCCGGCTCCGGTGCTGGCATCTGGCCGGATTCCGGCCCATAGGAAGGAAAACCGCCGTGCTGGTCGCCGTCGCGGTAGGAGTGCTGCGCAGCCTGGTCGTACGGCGGAGCCCCGGCATGGCCGTCCGGTTGCGGCCGGGAAGGGGCGGCTGCGTTCCATCCGCCTTGCCGGTTTGGCGAACGGTTGCTGCCCTGCCAGTCCCGCGCCTGCGGCTGCTGCCCGCCGCGGTTGGGCTGGTCCTGCCCGCGGCCCTGCTGGTCCCGCTCCCGGCCGGTCTTTCCGGCGGCCCCGGCCTGCCCACGCTTGACGGCACCGGCCACCGCACGGGCGACGTCCTCAACGTCCATGCCTAGCCAGCCCGCCAGCTCACGCGAGTACCCGGGCCGCATCGCCGGGTCCTTGATCTCGGCCACCACCGGCGCGGCGGCCCGCAGCGCCGAGACGCGCCCCTCGACGGTATCCAGATTGAACTTCTTCAACGTGGCCTTGATGGCGAACTCGAACAACGGACGGCGGGAACCGATCAGTTCGCGCACCGCGCCTTCGCCATGACTGAGGCGGAGGTCGCAAGGGTCGGCGCCGCTGGGCTCCACCGCAACATAGGTCTGGGCAACAAAGCGCTGGTCCTCTTCGAAGGCTCGCAGCGCGGCCTTTTGGCCGGCCTCGTCACCGTCGAAGGTGAAGATCACTTCGCCGCCGGTTCCATCATCGGACAGCAGCCGCCTGGCAATCTTGATGTGGTCCGTGCCGAAGGACGTACCGCAGGTCGCCACAGCCGTTTGGATGCCGGAGAGGTGGCAAGCCATCACGTCCGTGTAGCCCTCCACGACCACCAGTTGGCGGCTGCGGGCGATGTCCCGCTTGGCCAGGTCAATCCCGTAGAGGACCTGCGACTTCTTGTACAGCACCGTCTCCGGGGTGTTCAGGTACTTGGGTCCCTGATCGTCTTCGTACAGCTTGCGGGCGCCGAAACCAATCGTCGCGCCGGTCAAATCGCGAATGGGCCAGATGAGCCGTCCGCGGAAACGGTCGTAGATCCGGCTGTTCCTGCCGTCGGAACCGTCCGACCCGCCGGAGAACATACCGGTCAGGCGCAGTTCGTCCTGGCTGAAGCCGCGGCCGGTCAGGTGCTTGAGCAGGCCATCCCAGCCTTGGGGCGCGTAGCCCACCGCAAAATGCTCTGCGGCTGCCTGGTCGAAGCCCCGCCCGGACAGGAATTCCCGCGCGGCGGCCGCGCCCGGAGTCTGCAACTGCTCGCGGAAGAATTCGGCGGCGACCTTGTGGGCATCCAGCAGCCGCTGCCGTTTGCCGACGTCTTCCCGGCGCGGGCCGGTCCCCCCGTCCTCGTAGCGCAGCGTGTAGTTGATCCGGTGGGCCAGCTTCTCCACGGTCTCGGAGAACGTGGTGTGGTCCATCTTCTGCAGGAAGGAGATGACGTCCCCGCCTTCGCCGCAACCGAAGCAATGGTAGGTTCCCACCTGCGGACGGACATGGAACGACGGCGAACGCTCGTCGTGGAACGGGCACAGGCCCTTGAAGGAACCGATGCCTGCCGATTTCAGCGTGACGTAGCCGTCGACGACTTCCTTGATGTCTGTACGCTGGCGGACTTCATCGATGTCTTCACGTTTAATGAGTCCGGCCATAGTCCTATGTTATGCAGCGGCGCCAAATCGGCGCCGCTCGCCGTGCCCGCTGGGGACGGCGATGCCCCGGCGGCCGCCTGTGGAGGGCGAGTCGGCAGGTCCGCGGCATCAGAGCAGCGTGCGGTGGGCCCCCATCAGGCGTTCGTGCAGCGCCAGCGCGGAGACATCGGTGAGCGAGGCGATCTGGTCGATCACCACGCGCAGGCGGGCGCCGTCGTCGTCGGCGTCCCGCCAATCGGCGGCGAAGGGCTCTTCCAGATGTTTCTCCCCGGTGGCGTGCAGCTCGCTGACCAGGTCGTGCAGGATTTCCTGCTGGTGCTCGTAGACCGGCTGGCGCAGATCCGTGGTCATCACGAACGTGGTGGCCAGCCCCTTCATCACGGCAATCTCGGTGGCGGTCGCCTGCGGTACCACCAGTTCGGCCTCGTAGCGCGTCAGCTGCTGCGGGCCGTAAATGGAGCGGGTGGCTTCCATCGCGCTGGAGCAGAAACGGCCGATCAGCTGGCTGGTCATGTCCTTCAGCGCGGCCATCGCTTTGCGGCTGCCGTCGGCTTCGCGCACCCATACCCCGGATTGCTCCAGCCGGGTGAGGGCGTCATCCACTTCCTGGGCGTCGCTGGCGGGAAGGTACCACTGCTGGGTGTAGCCGATCACGCGGCTGCGGGTGTCGGCGCTGTCCAGCCACTTGAGCTGGATCCGTCCGGCCACAATGGCGTCTTCGACGTCGTGCACAGAGTAGGAGATGTCGTCGGCCAAATCCATTACCTGGGCTTCCAGGCAGGAGCGACGCTCGGCAGCTCCTTCCCGCAGCCAATTGAACACGGGAAGGTCGTCCTCATAGGCGCCAAACTTGCTGGTGCGTTTGCCGTGGATGACCGGTGCGTCGTTGGCGGCCCACGGATACTTGCAGGCCGCGTCCAGGCTGGCCCGGGTCAAGTTCAGGCCGGCCGGAGAGCCGTCCGGGCGCAGGATCTTCGGCTCCAGCCGGGTGAGCAGCCGAAGGGTCTGGGCGTTGCCTTCGAAACCGCCGATGGCATGCGCGGCCGCGTTGAGCGCGGTCTCCCCGTTGTGCCCGAACGGAGGATGGCCCAGGTCGTGGGAGAGGCAGGCCGCGTCCACCACGTCCGGGTCGCAGCCCAGCGTCCGGCCCAGTTCGCGGCCCACTTGCGCCACTTCCAGGCTGTGGGTCAGCCGGGTCCGGACAAAATCGTCCGTATCCGGCGACACCACCTGCGTCTTGGCGCCCAGGCGGCGCAAAGCCGACGAATGAAGCACGCGGGCACGGTCCCGTTCGAACTGCGTCCGGTAGGTGCTCTTCGGTTCCTCCGCGTACCAGCGCTCTTGATCAAAGTCCGTGTATCCGGGCGTTGGCGGCGCCGGGCGACCGGTGCGCGCCTCAACCACCGGACACATCCAGTTCGGCTGCGGCGATCATCGCCTTGTGTTCGGCGTTCAGTTCCCGGCTGGCCAGCCAGCCGTCCGGCAGCGCCGGCCGCTTGGGCGAACCGGCGCGGCCCCGCGGACCCTCGGCGTCCGCGCCGGGGTAGGGCGCCTCGGCGTCCAGCTCGGCCAGCAGTTCGCGGAGCACCTCGAGCGTGGGCACCTGGGCCAGCGCGGCCCGCAATTCGCCACCGACCGCGTATCCCTTGAAGTACCAGGCCACGTGCTTCCGGATATCCCGCAGCGCCTTCCCTTCGTCCTCGAAATAGTCCACCAGCAGCTCGGCGTGCCGGTAGAAACTGTCCGCAACATCCTTCAGCCCCAGCCGGAAACGGGTGTCGGTCCCCTCAAAAGCCGCCTGCAGGTCACCGAATAGCCAGGGGCGCCCCTGGCAACCACGGCCGACGACGACACCGTCCACTCCGGTCTGCTGCACCATCCGCACCGCGTCCTCGGCGCTCCAGATGTCGCCGTTGCCCAGCACCGGGATGTCCGGCAGCGCTTCTCGCAGTTCGGCGATTGCGTTCCAGTCCGCTTGGCCCGAGTAGAACTGGCTGGCCGTGCGGCCGTGCAGGGCGACGGCGGCCACCCCGGCGTCGCGCGCGATCTTGCCGGCCTCGATGAACGTGAGGTGGTCGTCGTCGATCCCCTTGCGCATCTTGATGGTCAATGGCACGTTGCCCTTGCCGGCTTCGCGCGTCGCCGCCTGGACGATCGCGGTGAACAGCTCGGTCTTCCACGGGAGCGCGGAACCGCCGCCGCGGCGCGTGACCTTCGGAACCGGGCAGCCGAAGTTCAGGTCGATATGGTCGGCGCGGTCTTCCTGCACCAGCAGCCGGACGGCAGCACCCACCGTTTTCGGATCCACACCGTACAACTGGACGGAGCGCACGTCCTCGTCCTCGTCGTGGGAGATGATCCGCATCGACTCCCGGTTGCGTTCGACGAGCGCCCGGGAGGTCACCATTTCGGCCACGTAGAGACCGCCACCGTACTCGCGACAGAGCCGGCGGAACGCCTTGTTGGTGATGCCTGCCATGGGGGCCAGGACGACGGGTGTGTCGACGGTGATCGGGCCGAGTTTGAGCGGTGGAAGCTCAAGCTTGGCGGCCGGTTCGGATGCAGCGGTAAGTGTCACCCGTCTATTCTCTCAAAACCGGGCAAATCCGCGCGGCCGCCAGCCCGCCTGTGGATCGTCCCGCCGCTGTGGGCTGTGCCCGGCCACCGCCGGAATCCGGGGCGCTTTCACCGTTTAGGCGCGCAGCAGGCCGCCGAGGGCGCTTTCGGTGAAGTGCTCCAGCAAGTCCTGCGGGTTCCGGTACACCTCCCGGGCGCCTGCTTGGGTCAGGATCTGCGCCATGGTTCCGCCGCTCTCAAGGCCGATGCAGGGAATCCCCAGCTCGCCGGCCGCCTGGATATCCCAGACGGCGTCGCCCACAAAAACAGTGTCCTCGGCCCTTAATCCGGCCGCGTCCAGGGCCGCCTGCAGGATGTCCGGCGCCGGTTTGCTGTTGTCAGCGTCCGCCGAGCTGGTGGCGGCGGTGATCGACCCGTCGGCGTCGATCACCCGGCGCAGCACGGCCAGCTCGGCTTCTTCGGCAGAGGAGGCCAGCACGACGGCGAGTCCCTCCGCCGCCGCGCGGTCCACCAGTTCCCGGGCACCTTCAAACCGGCGCAGCGATGGCCAGTAGGTGGAGAACACGGCGCCGTGTGCGGCCTTGATCTGTTCGTCTCCGGACCGGTCGCGGCCGCCGTCAAGCAACTCCTCGACCAGGCGGCCACCGCCCATCCCGACACAGCGGTGGATGGCGGCCATCGGAACGTCTACGTCCGCCTGCCGGAAGGCCTGCCACCAGGCCAGTACGTGCAGGTAGTTCGAGTCCACCAGGGTCCCGTCGACGTCGAACAGCACGCCCTTCATGTCCGCTCCTTGCCTCGGCGGGTCAGTCGCTGACGATGGAGGTTGCCGGGCCCAGCTGCCGGGCGAGGCCGGAGTCCAGCAGCGGCTGCAGCACGGCCAGCACGGCGGTCATCGAATCGTCCACCTCCAGCTGCACCGGATGCTGGGCCACCAGCATGGCCAGCAAGGCACGCACCGCGGCCTCGGCTTCGTCGGCCGGCAGGGCGGTGTCGTAGCCCAGCAGCACGTCCGCCGGTGCGTCGGTGCGCTCGTGCGTGTAGCTGATGGCGAAGGCCTGGATGGTGCCGCCTTCAGCCTTCGGGGCGCCGCGCAGTACAACCGCGCCACCGGCTCCCGCGGACTCGCTAAGCAGCATCTGCTGTGCCCGGCCCACCGTCATGTCCGCGCGGTCCCACACGTGGACGGAATTGTAGAAGTCCGCCACTGCCCGGGTCAGCTCCACCGATCCGGTGGCCGCCTCCTCCAGTTGCGGGCCGGTTTCGCCGAGGGCCGGCAGCGGCAGCGCCCCCGGCGACACCTGCACCACGCGCGAGCTCTGGATCTGGGTCAGGCCGGCAGCCCGGGCAAACGCGGCACCGGAGGTGTCCGGCTCCACTTTGGCCCGGAGCTTCCGCACGCCCGACGGCGCCTGCTCGGCTTCGGCGCGGAGGCGCGCCAGCAGGTCGCTGGCCACTCCGGCGCCGCGGTGATCGCGGGCCACTTCTACGTAGACCCACAACCGGTCCGGGTGCAGGCTGGTCTCGTAGACCGCGCCGGCAGCTACCGCTATCCCCTGGTCCTCCGCCACGATGCACCGCGACCAGGGCTGGTCCGCGGATGGCCTGAGCATGGCACGGAAATGGCCGGCCTGGCCGGTTTCCGGATCGCCCCAAATTTCCAGCAGGGCCAGGTCATCGTCTTCGCGCCAGTCGCGGTAGGTCAGCTGGGCCATGGTTCTCCTTCAGCGGGTGCGTTCAGCGGGTGCGAGGCCCTGGAACGGGCGGTTCCTGTGACGGTAGCGGATGCTCGAGGCTCCTGTCAGGCGCCGATCAGACGGGCCGCCAGATAGCCTTCGACCTTGTCCAGCGAGACGCGTTCCTGGGCCATCGAATCGCGTTCCCGGATGGTCACGGCCTGGTCCTCAAGGGTGTCAAAGTCCACCGTGATGCAGAACGGAGTGCCGATCTCGTCCTGGCGGCGGTAGCGGCGGCCGATGGCGCCGGCGTCGTCAAAGTCGATGTTCCAGTTCTTGCGCAGCGCCGCTCCGAGTTCCTTGGCCTTGGGCGAGAGGTCCTCGTTGCGGGACAGCGGCAGCACCGCGGCCTTGACCGGGGCCAGCCGCGGATCCAGCCGCAGCACGGTGCGCTTGTCCACTCCGCCCTTGGCGTTCGGTGCCTCGTCCTCGGTGTAGGCGTCCACCAGGAACGCCATGAAGGACCGGGTCAGGCCTGCGGCCGGCTCGATCACGTACGGGGTGTAGCGCTCGTTGGTGGCCTGGTTGAAGTAGCTCAGGTCGGTGCCGGAGTGCTTGGTGTGGGTGGACAGGTCGAAGTCCGTGCGGTTGGCGATGCCTTCCAGTTCGCCCCATTCCGAGCCCTGGAAACCGAAGCGGTATTCGACGTCGGTGGTGCCCTTGGAGTAGTGGCTCAGCTTTTCCAGCGGGTGCTCGAAGAGGCGCAGGTTGTCCCGGTTGATGCCCAGGTCCACGTACCACTGCAGCCGGGCGTCGATCCAGTACTGGTGCCATTCTTCGTCCGTGCCCGGCTCCACGAAGAACTCCATCTCCATCTGCTCGAATTCGCGGGTGCGGAAGATGAAGTTGCCCGGGGTGATTTCGTTGCGGAAGCTCTTGCCGATCTGGCCGATGCCGAACGGCGGCTTCTTCCGCGAGGTGGTCAGCACGTTGTTGAAGTTCACGAAGATGCCCTGCGCGGTCTCCGGGCGCAGGTAGTGCATGCCCTCCTCGTGCGCCACCGGGCCCAGGAAGGTCTTGAGCAGGCCGGAGAATTCCTGCGGTTCGGTCCACTCGCCCTTGGTGCCGCAGTTGGCGCAGGCGATGTCCTTGAGGCCGTTTTCCGGCGCCCGGCCCTTCTTCTCCTCGTATTCTTCCTCGAGGTGGTCGGCGCGGTAGCGCTTGTGGCAGTTGAGGCATTCCACCAGCGGGTCGGAAAAGACGTCCACGTGGCCCGAGGCTTCCCAGACCTGGCGCGGCAGGATTACCGAGGAGTCCAGCCCGACCACGTCGTCGCGGCCGCGCACCATGGTCTGCCACCACTGGCGCTTGATGTTTTCCTTCAGCTCGACGCCGAGCGGCCCGTAGTCCCATGCGGAGCGGGATCCACCGTAAATCTCACCAGCCTGGAAAACGAAGCCGCGGCGCTTGGCCAGCGAGATGATCGAATCGAGGACTGATTTGGCTGCTGCCATGAGGTGGTTCTCCGTATCTCTCCAGGGCCGCTGGGTGCGGTCCGAGGGTTGTTATGGCACAGACCCGTCCGGCGGTTCCGGATGCGGATCGGCGCATAGCGAAGCTACAACGTTAGCCTACCGAAAACGCTCCCCCGAACCCGAATAAGGCGCCCGACGCAACCACGGCTCCGTCAGCCGAAGTCACGGCGCCGCCACGGCAGTGTGCCGAGCACGGCCGCCAGGAGCGTCAGCAGCGTTCCCAGCACCGTCGCCGTCGTAATGATGGTGCCCGGAGCCGGAACGGTGAGATCCAGCAGGAGCGAGCCCAGGATCTGCCCGGAAATCATGCCCAGGCCGGTTTGCAGGACGCCCAGCGAACGGACCAGCACCGCCGCGAGCGCGATGAAAACGCAACCGATCGGGCCGCCCAGGTAGTACCGCCACTCGGACGGCAGTGGATTGCCGGTGCCGGCGATCGCCACCTTAATGCCCCAGGCCGCCCAGAGCAGCGCGCCGCCCACCACGAAATTGATCAACGTGGCGGGCCACGGCGACCTGTAGTGCATGGTCTGCACGCCGTTCAGGGCCTGCTGGAAGCTTTGCAGGAAGCCCGCGGCCAGCGGCAGCATCACCGGCAGCAGCCAGGCGCCGGCCGGGCCGCCGAGCGAGAGTTTGGGCGACACCGCCCAGGCCACGGCCACCACGGTCAGCACCGCGCTGATCAGGCGGATCCCCGTTACCGGACTCCGACCGCCCGGGCCCCAGCCCAGCCGGTCCACCAGCAAACCCGAGACGGTTTGCCCGGTGACAGCCGCGACCGTGAACAGCGCGATGCCGATCAGCGCCACTGTTTCAGCCTGGCTCAGAACCAGGAATGCGCCGCTGCAGCCTGCCAGCAAGTACCAGCGCGGGAACTTCCGCTCCCGTAGCGCCGGAACCACCCGACGCAGCCCGCGGCGGGCCGCCGGCAGCAGCAGGCATAGCGCTGCCAGCAGGACCAGGCCAATGCTGAAGCTGACGACGGCGGCCGCCAGCCCGTCGTCGAGCCGGGCGCCGAGGGCACCGTTGATCCGGCCTTGGATCGGCATGCAGATACCAGCAAAAACGGCCAAGGGCAGGCCAACGGCCAGCGGAAGACGATGGTGGACAGACACACCAACTACCTTATGGCCGTGGTGCTCTCACCGCCGTGGCATCGCGTCGGTGCCGGACCGCTCCGCCGCCCCGATCCCGGACCGCTCCGCCGCCTCAGTCACGGGCTGTCCCGCCGGCCGGTTGCGCAGTCCCGCCGTCCAGCGCGGCGCCCCGATCCCGGGCTGCCCTGCCGTCCTAGCGCCGGATTGCTCCGCCGGCCGGTTTCGCAGTCCCGCCGTCCAGCGCGGCGCCGGCACCGTGGCCAGCAGCAGCGCGGCCATGGCCAGCAGCGTCCCCAGCACGGTGGCGGGAGCCAGCAGGCTTCCGGGCACGGGGAACCATGCATCCAGCGCAAGCGACCCGAGCAGTTGCCCCGCGATCATTCCGATTCCGGCCAGCAGGACGCCGAGCGAGCGCACCAGGATGTTGGCAAAGACCACGAACACGCAACCCATGGGACCGGCCAGGTAGTACCACCAGTCCGAGGGCAGCGGATTGCCCGTGCCCGCCACCGCCACCTTCACCAGCCAGGCGAGCCACAGCGCAGCGCTGCCCGCGGCGAAATTGATCAGCGTGGCCGTCAGCGGTGTGCCGTAATGCACGGTGGCGGTTCCGTTCATCGCCTGTTGGAAGCTGCGCAGGAAGCCGGCCGCCAACGGCAGCAGCACCAGCAACAGCCCGAGGCCGCCTGCCTCAACGGAGAACTTCGGCGACGCCGCCCAGGCGACAGCCACCAAGGTCAGCGCCGCGCTGGCGATGCGCCGTGCGGTGATCGCCTTCCGTCCCGCCGGTCCCAGCCCCAGCCGGTCCACCAGCAGGCCGCTGACCGAGGTGCCGGCGACGGTGGCCACAATGAACAGCGCGATGCCGATCTGCGAGACGGTCAGGCCTTGGGACAACACCATGAAGGCGCCGAGGCACCCGGCCAGCAGGTACCAGCGCGGGAAACACCGTTCGCGCAGGGCAGGGGCAATCCGGCGGATTCCGGCCCGACCGGCGGGCAGCACCAGGGACACCGTCGCCATCACCGCCAGCCCCACACTGAAACTGACGACGGCGGCGGCCAGACCGTCGTCGAGCTCCGCACCGAGCGCACCGGTAATCCGACCCTGCACCGGGATGGCCAGCCCGGTGCCGACCGCCAGCGGTAGGCTCAGGATCAGCGGCAGAGGCGAGTTACTGGACACACAGGACACCCTATGCCGGGCGCGGTCAGGCATGATGGAAGCATGGCTTCCGACGAAATGTATGACGTGCCGATCCGTGACGAAATGATCCGGCTGGGCCAGCTGCTCAAGCTGGCCAACTTGGCCGAGGACGGGATCCAGGCCAAGGAATTCGTCGAGAACGGGCTGGTGAAGGTCAACGGCGAGATCGAGACCCGCCGCGGGCGCCAGCTCCACGATGGGGACACGGTCAGCTGCAACGGCGAAACGGTGCGCGTCAGCCGCGCCTGACGGCCGTCAGACTCCTCCGGTGGTCGACCGGTCTCTACTCGGCGCTGGCGCGCCTCCATCGACCCCCGAACGCAGCGAACGCGTGGAGACCCCGGTGGTCGACCAAGAGAGCGCCAGCGAACGCGTGGAGACCCCGTGGTCAACCAAGAGAGCGCCAGCGAACGCGTGGAGACCCCGGTGGTCAACCAAGAGAGCGCCAGCGAACGCGTGGAGACCCGGTGGTCGACCAAGTACATGCTCGGCGCTGGCGCGCCTCCATCGGCCACCGGGATCGGCGCCGGCAGGACCCCACTTGGCTCCAGCAGAGGTCGGGAGGCTGGACGTAAGTCACCATTCGTTCGCTCCCACGTCTTAGCGGCGGCCCGTGACGTTTCCCCTAGTCAGCGCTATTTAAACGTTCTGAAACAAGGGAAGTTAGCCCTATACGTGGGAGCGAATCACGCGAACCCATCAGTCCGACCCCAGTCCGGCCCTGACGCCCCTCCATCGACCCTCGTTCGGCCTGACGCCTCCATGGACCCGAGGTCGACGGGTCTCTACTCGGCGCTGGCGCTCTCTTGGTCGACCACCGACCCGTCTCCCCGGTGGTCGACCAAGAGAGCGCCAACGAACGCGCGGAGACCCCGGTGGTCGACCAGGTCTCTACTCGGCGCTGGCGCGGCTCCATCGACCACCGGGATCGACCACCAGGTGAGTGTTACTGGGCGTTCAGCACCTTGTAGGTCAGGAACTCCTTCACGTGCGACAGTTCCTGGGCATTGATGCCATGGCCGATCCCGGCGTAGAGCACCTTGGTCAGCTCCACGTGCTCGTTCGCCCACTCGTGCGTGAACTCGATCTTGTCAGCGGTGATGACCGGGTCATCCTGGTCACGGCCCCAGAAGACTGGCGGCTTGATGGCTTTGACGGCCTCGTCGCGGAAGAACTCGTTGCCGTCGGCGGGCACGGCGAACCCGGAGAGCCCGACGACGGCGGCGATCTCCTCCGGCCGGTGGCGCAGCACCGACGTGGCCGCGGCCATGCCCATTGAGAAGCCAAGCACCGAAACGCTGCTGTGCTGGCCCTTGACACTGTCCAGCCAGGCCACCACGTCGCTGACGGCCTTGGTCACCTTATCCACGGAGAAGTCCGGCTCGTGCATCAGCGGGAACCAGGTGAAGCCCGGGCCCATCGCCACCGGCGCGCGGACAGCCGCCACGGTGAATTCCTCCGGCAGTCCGGGCACCAGGCCCATCAGGTCCTGCTCGTGGGATCCGTAGCCGTGGAAGAGCACCAGCAGCGGCGTGCCTGCCCGTTCCTGCTCGGGCTTGGACCAGGCAACCACGGGCTGATAAGTAGTTTCAGTCATGCCGTCCATGATCGCACAGAAACGTCATTACTTGAAAGTTTGAGTTTCTCCGGGGTGGCCGCCTTTTGGTGGGCTGGCCGTCGGCAAGCGGGCCGCCGTCGCCAAGCGGTCCGACCGTCGGCAAGCAGGCCGCCGTCGTCCACAAGCGGGCCGCCGTCATCCAGGGGCGGCCGTCGGCAACCTGACTGGCCGACGTCCAGAATCTGCCCGCCGTCCCTCGGAAGCCCGGAGCTATGCCGGAGCGCCGCTCCGCCCGATGTGTGCTGTTAGTTCGTCGATGAACCGCTCGGGGTATTCCAGGTGCGGCGAATGCCCGCAGTTTTCCAGCAGCACCTCGGTAAAGCGTCCGCCGTTGGCCGCATACTTTTCCAGCACTGCCCGGGTCTGCGAGACCATCGGCTGCAGAGGTGCCGTCTCCTCCCCCGGCCAGCCGGGCAGCACACCGGCCTTGCCCAGGCAGTTCAGGTCAAAGAACGACGCATCGGAGACGATTGCATCGCTGTCGCCGTGGATCCACAGAATGTCCGGCTTGTCCGTCAGATCCACGATGGCGCTGGTATTGAAGACTCCCGGCGCCATCGTGTTGAGCACGCCGCGGCGCCCTGGTGCGAAGCCCGGCCAGTTCTGCGACGGGACGGAATCCCCGGGATAATTGTCGGGGCCGGTCTTGGTGCTGAGCATCGATTCGATCCAGATGTCCTCGTGCGGGGATTCGAAGCCGGCATGCACGTAGGTGGAGCGGTAGACCGACAGGGGCGCGGCTGGCGCGTCGTCGCTCGTGTCGCCCGCCTCCAGCCGGGCGACGAAGTCCGGGTTGGCACCCCCTCCGCCGGTCCCGGCGTCGTCCTCGGTGAGCCTCCGCCCCTCCGGACCTGCCGTGCCGCCGAAGCCGTACGGCGAGACCGGCGCCTGCAGCGCAAGACTGAGAACCGGGTGCTCCAGCGCGTACTGCATCACCACACCACCGCCCATGCTCCAGCCGACCACGTGCGCGGGGCTCAAGTGCAGAGCCTCAAGCAGCCCATGGAGGTCGTCGGCGAAGTCACGCAACCCGCGGCTTGCGTCCACCGGGGCGGTGTCGGTCTGGCCGAATCCGCGCAGGTCCGGCGCCAGCACCCGGTACTCCGGCGGCAGCGCCTGCATGGTCTCCTGCCAGAACAGTGAGGAGGAGACGTTCCCGTGCACCAGGATCACCGGAATGCCGTCAGGCCGGTCACCGGCACGCTCCAGGACGTTCATCGTCAGCCGCTCGGTCGGCACCCGCCGCGCAGTGATTCCCGCCAGCAATTCCATCTGAGCTCCTCGAGATCCGGTCGGCCGAGATGGCCGGCTCCAGCTCACAGACTAGCCAAAGATTTTCCCGCAGGCCATGCTTTCCTGAAAGATGATTCAGGTTTTTCTACGGGCATCTCTGTGCATCCGCGGCTGCTTGTTGGCAGGATGTACCTGTGAGTAACTTGTCCCGTCCCGAAGCTCCCTCTTCCGCCGGTGCCGCCGGCCACCCCTGGAGCCGCTATGTGGCCATTGGTGATTCGTTTACCGAAGGCATCGGCGACCCTGATCCGGGCAGCCCGGGCGGCTACCGAGGTTGGGCCGATCGCGTGGCCGAGGAACTGGCCCGCGGCCACGAGGACTTCGCGTACGCCAATCTCGCCATCCGCGGCCGCCTGCTGCAGCAGATCGTCGATGAACAGATCGAACCCGCTCTGGCGCTGAAGCCCGACCTCATTTCGATCTGTGCCGGCGGCAACGACGTGATCCGCCCCCGGGCCGATCCGGATGCCCTGGCGGAGAAGATCGACCGGGCCGTCTTCCAGCTGGCTGCCTCGGGGGCCACCATTGTGCTGTTCACCGCGCCCGATGTCGGGGATACCCCGCTGATCGGCAGTGTCCGCGGCAAGGCGGCCATCTACAACGAGAACCTGCGGACGGTGGCCGCCCGCCACGACGCCATCATTGCCGACATGTGGGCGCTGCGGCAGTTGAAGGCGCCGCAGATGTGGGCACCGGACCGGTTGCATTTCTCGCCGCTCGGCCACCACACCATTGCCGCCATGGTCTTGGACGCCCTCAACGTCGAGCATTCGCTGCAGCCGGAAGCGCCCAAACCGCTCCCGCCCAAGCGCTGGCGCACCGCCCGCACGGAGGACCTGGTATGGGCCCGCCAACACCTGGTCCCCTGGGTGCTGCGGCGACTCCGGCACCAGTCCTCCGGTGACGGGATCCTGCCGAAGCGTCCGGCTGCGGATCCGTTCTTCGGCCCGGGCATGCCTCCCGGCACCGCCGGATAACGGCACCCGGCATGCAGCAGCCGGATGCCCAAGACGTCCGCCGCCACCGGTTGCGGGCCCAGCGGCTCTGGGACCGTCCCGCGGACGACGCCGAGGCCGCCTTGCGCTGGCTCCTCGCCTTCCAATCGCAGGAGTATGCCTATGCCCGCTGGTCGTTGGCGCAACGGACCGGCGGAGCGGCCCGGGACAGCGCAGCGCCCATTGACGCGGCAATCGCCACCGGAACGATCCTGCGCACGCACGTTCTGCGGCCCACCTGGCACTTCGTGCACCACAGCGATCTGCGCTGGCTGATGCTGCTCTCCGAACCCCGGCTCAAGGCAGGCAATAAGGGCCGGGACCGGCAGCTGGGACTGGACGAGACGACGGTCGCGCGCAGCAACGAACTGCTGGCCGAGACGGTTGCCGATGGCCGGCACCGCACCCGGGACGAGCTGGCTGCCCGGCTCACCGAAGCGGGGCTGCTTGAGGACGACGGGGCGAAGCTGAATGGCGCCCCGTTGCGCGGCCAGCGGCTGGGTCATTTGGTGTTTCACGCCGAAATGTCGCGGATCCTGGTCAGCGGAACGCCGCGGTCCGCGGACTCCGGCACGGTGCAGCAAACGTATGCATCCTTCGACGAGCGCGTCCCGCCGCTGGCAACGGACTTTGACCGCGACGCAGCACTGGCACAGCTCACCGCGCGGTACTTCACCAGCCGGGGACCGGCCTCGGTGAAGGACTGCTCGGACTGGTCCAAGCTGCCACAGGCCGACATCCGGCGCGGCCTGGAGGCCGGCGCGCACGAAGGACTGGAGCGGGCCGAAGCCGACGGCGTGGAACTGTGGTTCTCCCCCGCAGCCGGGGACGGCGGCGGCGCCCGCTCGGCGGCGAATGCCGGGCCCCGCGCTGACTTGATCCAGTGCTACGACGAGTACGTCATGGGCTACACGAAAACCCGCGGTTACTTGGGCGGGTCGGCCCCCGCCGCGCTGAGCAGCGCGGTGCCGCAGCATGTGCTGCTGCTGGACGGCAAAATGGCCGGGAACTGGAAACACGTCCTCAAGCCGGAACTCGCCGAACTGCGGCTCAGGCCGCTGCGCGCGTTCAGCCCTGCGGAGCACGTGGCCATAGACCGTGCCGTGGCACGCTACGCGGCGTTCCTGCGCCGACCGCTCACGCTGGAACCGGCCTGAACCGCGATCGTCAGCCGCTGGCCCCGCGGTGGAAGCGGAGCGTCAACAGCTGGAACGGGCGCAACTCGAACCTCACTGTGCGCTCCGCCGGTTGCTCCAGCCGGACACCGGCCACGTCCCGCTCCAATAAATCCGTAGCCGAAACCCGGACCCAGCCGAAACCGGCGCCGATCGTGGCCTCCGCGCGACTGCCGAAGGCCTCGTAACAGCGTAGGATCACATCGCCGCTTCGATCCTCGGCCAGTTTGACGGCCTCGATGACCACTGCCGGATTGTCCACAGTGAACAGCGGTTCCACCGGGCCGGCCCCCACGCCCTGCACGCGACGCGGCGGCAGATTGAGCCGGTACCCGGCCCGGACCGCCTCCGGAATCCCGGCACCGACCACCAAGGACGTGCGGAACGTGTGCTCGCCTTGGTCGGCCTGCGGGTCCGGGTACAGCGGCGCCCGCAGCAGCGACTGACGCACGACGGTAGCCGGCGTGGCAGTCGAATCAGTCCGCCGGATGTCGTGCCCGTAGCTGCAGTCGTTAGCGACAGCGATGCCGAAGCCGGGCTCGCCCACCTGCACCCAGCGGTGCGCGCAGGTTTCGAACCGTGCCGCGTCCCATGACGTGTTGCTGTGCGTGGGCCGGAAGACGTGGCCGAACTGGATCTCCGATGCCGCCCGGTCGGCCTGAAGGTCCAGCGGGAAGGCCAGCTTCAGTAGTTTCTGGCGCTCGTGCCAGTCGACTGTCGTCTCGAATTCCAGTGAACGGGAGCCGGCGGCCAGCCAGACCGTCTGGGTAACCTGCGAGCTGCCGAACCGGCGGCTGACTTGGAGCCCGGCGCAGGGACCCCGGAGCGGCACCGGACCGATAGGGGCATCGCCAGGGTGAGATGCTTCCGGACGGGCGTCGTCGCTGTCCGCGGTGCTGGAAAACACCTCGACGGCATGAACTTCCCGCAGTTCCTGGCAGACGGACTTGTAGTGCTCCTCCAGTTCCCAGGCGTCCCATCTGGTCGGTGTGTCGCGGAAGAGTTGCAGCAGGTTCGCCGACATGCCGCCCGGGATCACTTCCCGGCCGGTATCCACGTCCATGAGCGAGGAAATCAGGCCTTCGGAATCGATCACCACCCGCAGCAGGCCGTTGTCCAGCAACCAGCCGTCACCGTTCGGTTCAATGACCACGCTTGGCGCGGCCGGCTCGGCCGGTCCGGAGGTACTGATGGCACCCAGCGCGGGCACGCCTTCCATCGGATACGGCCCGGCATTGGCCACAGCGCTGCTGGCGCCCCGGCCCAGCAGCGCACGCAGCGAGCCATCGATCAGGCCCGCCAGTTCTGCCGCCAGTCTGGCGTAGTTGGCCTCGGCCTCGCGGTGCACCCAGGCGATCGAGGATCCGGGCAGGATGTCGTGGAACTGCTGCAGCAGCACGGTTTGCCACGCCCGCTCCAGCGCGTCGTAAGGGTAGGCCGCTGCGCCGCGCACCGCCGCCGTCGCTGCCCAGAGCTCGGCCTCGCGCAGCAGGTGCTCGCTGCGGCGGTTGCCCCGCTTGGTGCGTGACTGCGAAGTGTAGGTGCCGCGGTGGTACTCCAGGTACAGCTCCCCCGACCAGACCGGCGGCCGGTCGTACTCTTCCTCGGCGGCGCGGAAAAACCGCTCCGGGCTGGAGAGCTGCACCCGCGGCGAGCCTTCCAGGTCGGCCGTGCGGTGCGCGGCGGCGAGCATCTCGCGCGTGGGCCCGCCGCCGCCGTCGCCGTAGCCGAAAGCCAGCAGCGAGGTGTTGGCGGCCCCCTTCTCAGCGAAGTGCCGTTCGGCCCGGGCCAGATCGGCCGCGGTCAGCTCGGCGTTGTAGGTATCTGCCGGAGGGAAGTGGGTGAAAATACGGCTGCCGTCGATTCCTTCCCACCAAAAGGTGTGGTGCGGAAAGGTGTTGGTCTCGTTCCAGGACAGTTTCTGGGTCAGGAACCAGCGGGATCCGGCGGCGCGGGCAATCTGCGGCATGGCCGCGGAGTAGCCGAAGGAGTCCGGGAGCCAGACCTCCTGCGGTTCGACGCCGAACTCGGCCAGGAAGAATTTCTTCCCGGCGATGAACTGGCGGGCCAGTGCCTCTCCACCGGGCATGTTCGTGTCCGATTCGACCCACATCCCGCCGACCGGGACAAAGCGGCCGGCCCGGATCTGGTCCGCCACCCGTGCGAACAGCTCCGGCTGCGACTCTTTCAGCCAGGCATACTGCTGCGCAGAGGAGGCGGCGAAGACGAACTCCGGGTCCGACTCCTGCAGCGCGACGACGTTCGCGAAGGTCCGGGCAATCTTGCGCTTGGTCTCGCGGACCGGCCAGAGCCATGCGCTGTCAATGTGCGCGTGGCCGACTGCATGGATCCGGTGCGCGCTGTGGGCTGCGGGTGCCGAGAGCACGGGCTCCAGCACTGCCCGGCCGGCTGCCGCGGTGCCGGCGATGTCCGCGGGGTCCAGCACGCTGAGGGCGTGCTCCAGCGCGCGCAGGATCTGGGCGCGGCGCGGCTGGCCCGGATCCAGTTGGAGGATGAGCTGCTCCAGCACCGTGAAGTCCTGCAGCAGTTCCCATGCCACGACGTCGCGCAGCGCAATGTCGGCCTGGCGGAACGTGTAGCACGGGGTCTGCCCAGAGGTGGCCGGGTCTCCGAGCAGCGTGGGCTGGAAGGTGAAGTTCCCGATCAGGTCCGGGTTGGCCGCGGCCTCCAGATAAAGCTCGACGGCGGCGCCGGGCTGGGCGTCCAGCGGAACGTAGGGGTTGCGCGGCTCGATGGCCTTAATGATGCTGCCCTGCGGGGTGTAGACCAGCCCTTCTGCTTGGAAACCCGGGATCCCGGGGGTAAATCCTGGATCCAGCAGCAGTTCCGGCCGGTGCCCGGCGTCCACTGTCCATGCCGCCGGGATCTGTCCGGTGAGCCGGAACCAACTGGTGGACCAGGGCGGCCCCCAGGCGCTGCCCGTGGTGAATTCGGAGAAGCCGGCCGCTACCGCCTCGGCGAACGGGACCGGCTCGCCCGGAACATGCCAGGCCCCGAGCCGGGCCGGAACCGCTGCCGGATAGACGGCCGGTTGCAGCCGCTCGAGAATAAACCGGCTGATTCGCGCCTGGACCTGGGCCCCGTCGTCGTGCATGGCACCGCCCTCTCCGTCAGATCTGCCGCATCAGCCCTTGACCGCACCAGCCATCGCGAAGGAACCGCCGATCCCGCGCGACACCAGGATGTAGAGCAGCACCACCGGCACCGAATACAGGACCGAGTACGCCGCCAACTGCCCGTAGGCTATGGCACCATGTTGGCCGAAGAAGCTGAAGATGCTCGCTGCCGCCGGCTGCTTGGCTGACGAGAGCAGCAAGATGAAGGGCACAAAGAAGTTCCCCCAGGCCTGGATAAAGACGAAGATGAACACCACTGCAAGTCCCGGACGCATCAGCGGCACCACGATCCTGGCGAGGGCGTTCATCGCCGAGGCGCCGTCTACCCAGGCCGCCTCTTCCAGGCTGACCGGGACCGAATCCATGAAATTCTTCGTCATCCAGATGGCCATCGGCAGGGAGGATGCCGCCATGAACAGCGTGGTGGCCGCCAGCAAATCGAGGAAGTTCAGCTGCACGAACAGGCTGTAGACCGGGACCATGATCGCCGTGATCGGCAGGCACGTCCCGAACAAAACGACGTACAGGAACGGCTTGTTGAAACGCAGCTGGTACCGCGAGAGCGGATAGGCCGCGAGCACCGCCGCCAGCACGGTGACCACCGCGGTCCCGCCGGACAGCAGGAAGCTGTTGAGAAGTGGCACAAACGTCAGTTCCGGGGTGAGCACCGCCGTGTAGTTGGCCGTAGACACCTCATTGGGGATCTGTGTCTGATAGCTGGCCTCCGCATCCAGGGATGCCAGGACCAACCAGCTCAACGGCAGCAAGAAACATGCCGCAATCACCAGCAAGGAGACGTTCGCCAGCGCCGCAACGGTACTGCGCCGGCCGGAAGCCACTGACAGCGGACCTGGACGGTTCATCGGATCAGCCCTTCCTTTCGCGCAGCGCCCGGATATAGATGATGGAGAAGACCGCCCCGATCAACAGCATGACGACGGCGATTGCGGTGCCGTAGCCAACGTCGCTGTAGCGGAAGGCTTCCTCGTAGGCCATGAGCGGCAGCGTGGTGCTGGCTCCTGCCGGGCCGCCGGCCGTCATCACGTAGATCAGGGTGAAGACCGAAAGCGTCTGCAGGGTGATGAGCATCAGGTTGGTGGCAATGCTGTGCCGGATCATCGGCAGCGTGATGTACCACAACCGCTTTGACCCGCCGGCGCCGTCGATCATCGCCGCTTCGGTGATTTCCTCCGGCACATCGTTCAGCGCCGCCTGGTACACCATCATGGAGAACGCGGTTCCCCGCCAGATATTGGCCAGGATCACCGCCAGCATCGGGACCGTGAACAGCCAGTCGGTCCCGTCGATGCCGAAGAGCGCGGTGAGCTGGTTCAGGGTTCCGTCCCGGTTGAAGAAGGCATAGGCCACGAAGCCGGCCACGATTTCCGGCAACACCCAGGCCGCGACGACGCAGACCCCCACCACAGCGGAAACCGCTTTGCTGGCCTTCGTCATCAGCAGCGCGATCGCCAGGCCCAGCAGGTTCTGGCCGAGCACGGCGGAGACAAGGACGAAGATGACGGTCAGCCAGAGCGACTGCAGGAAGTCCGGGTCGCTGAGCAGCTCAGTGTAGTTTTCCAGCCCGACCCACTGCGGGTCCTTGGCCGCGACGCCGGTCAGGGCGGCATTGGTCAGGGACCCGTAGAAAGCCCACAGGATCGGGCCGGCCAGGAACACGCCCAGCAGCAGCACGGCAGGGCCGAGCGGCACCAGCCGCAGGACGCCCCTCCGCGGCGGGCGGCCCCGGCCGCGCTGCTCAGTGCCGCGACGCGTTTCGGCGTCACGGGCCACCACCTCGGCGGCTGTCACTGCCGGCTACTTCTGTACTGTGTTTTCTGCGCCGACAAGGTCGGTGACGGCGGCGTCAAACTCGGCCGCGGCCTCCGCGGGCGTCTGCTTCCCCATCATCACTGCTTCGGTGGCTTCCTGGACGGCGGTGGATATCTGCGGGTAGTCGGCTGTGGCGGGTCGGTAATTCGTCACCGAGACCAGTTCGGAAACGTCGCCCACGAATGGATTGGCGTCCAAGTAAGCGGGGTCCTTGGCCACATCGGTACGGACTGCGATCTGCGAATTGGCCACGGTGTACTGCAGCGAGTTCTCCTGGTTCATGACCTCCGTGAGGAACTCGAACGCGAGATCGGGATTCGCTGTATTGGCTCCCACCGCCAGGGTCCAACCGCCGGACATGCTGACCGCACCGGGCTCCTGGCCGTTCTGCGTGGGGAACGGGGCAACGCCCATCACGTCACCATATTCGGGCCAGTCCACCAACCCTCCCTCTTGCCAGAACGACGGCGAGTAGGAGCCTTCCACGGTTCCGCCCAGTTTGTCCTCGGGAAACAGTTGGCCGAAGACCATCTGCCATACGTTCGGGTCCAGGGCCTCGGCCGGAGTGACGGCCAGCTCCTCCTGATAGAGCGTCTGCAGGAAGGCCAGCGAGTCGATGAAGCCCTGCGAACCGACCACCCACTTGCCTTCAGCGTCGTCATAGAGCGTGTCGCCGGTACCGTAGAGCAACTGGTAGAAACTCTGCATGACGGTGCCTTCGCCGGTACCCGTGCCCGCGTAGAGGTTGAACGGGACCACGTCCGGCTGCGAGGACTTGATGGCGCGGGCCGCCTCCAGGATGGCGTTCCAGTCCTTCGGCGCCCAGGGGACGTCCACGCCGGCCTTTTGCAGGACGTTCTTGTTGTACCAAATGGCCCGAGTATCGGTGCCCAGAGGGACAGCATAGATGCTGCCATCGTCCGCCCGGCCGGCCTCTTTGGCCCCCTCATTGAAATTCGCCCAGTCGTCCCACCCGGCCAAATACTGATCGAGATTCAGGAGGTAGCCGGCATCAACGTCCGAACGGATCTTGAAGGTGTCCTCGTAAAACACGTCCGGGGCGGTGTCCGGCGATCGCTGGGATAAGGCGAGCTTGGTCGCATAGTCTTCGTCGCTGCCGGTGATGGATTCCAAGTTGACCGTCACGCCGTCGTGCGCAGCCTCAAAGTCGGCCTTCGCCTTCTTCATCACCTCATCCATCGTGGCGTTGGCCTCGGTGGTCTGGTACACAATCCGCAGTGCGGAGCTTTGGGAGGTTCCCCCTTCTCCGCCTCCGCCGCCACCGGAACAGCCGGTCAGCGCCAGCACTCCAACGGCCATCAGGGACACTTTGAATCGGTAGTCACGCAGCATGGTTCCCCCTCGTAGTGGAGGCTTCCGGGCCAGACGCCGTTGGCGTGGTCGCGAGCCTACGGGCATGCTACCGATGGGCTCCATCAAATGGATTTATTCTTTTCAACCGTGATCAAACTGCAATATTAGGCCCAGCTCATCATCGCCCATGTCCGGGTCCGATGGGCGCGCTGGCAGTAACAGCGGTCAGGACGGGGGGAAAAACGCCTGGCTGAGCTCGTCATGCAGCTGGTGGACATCGGTCAGGAAACCGTCGTGGCCCAGCGGCGTTTCGATGGTGTGCACCTTGACCGATCCCGGCAGCGCCTCGGCCAGCTGCCGCGACTGTTCCGGGAAGTAGAGGCGGTCGGAATCCACCGCCGCGATGAAGAACTCTGTCTCCTCGAGGCTGCCCAGGGATTGCTCCAGCGTGCCGCGGCCACGGGACACGTCGTGGCTGACCAGGGCCTCGGTGAGGAGGATGTAGCTGTTCGCGTCGAAGCGGGACACCAGTTTTTCCGCCTGGTAGTCCAGGTAGCTTTCGACCGCATAGCGGCCGCGGGCCGCGGGCGTGATGCCGCCAAACGGCTGTTCCTCCGCCTGCGCCGAGCGGCCGAACCGGAACTCCAGTTCCGGCTCGGAACGGTAATTGATGTGGGCGATCCGCCGGGCGATGCCCAGCCCGGCGTCCGGGGCGGGACCGCCGTAGTAGTCGCCGCCGGCAAAGTGCGGGTCCAGCCGGATAGCTGCGACCTGGGCCTGGGCAAACGCAATCTGTTCGGCCGTGCTGGCAGCCCCGCACGCCATGACTGCACAACGGGCCGTCCGGTCCGGGAACGTCGCAGCCCACTCGAGCGCACGCGCCCCGCCCATCGAGCCGCCGAGCACGGCATGCCAGCGGCGGATGCCCAGTGCATCGGCGAGCCGCGCCTCGGCCCGGACCGAGTCCCGGATGGTGACGAACGGGAACCGCGAACCCCACGGCAAGCCGTCCGGTGCCGGCGACGCCGGACCGGTGGAGCCGTAGCAGCCGCCAACCATGTTGGCGGCCACCACGAAATAGCGCTCCGTGTCGATAGTGGCACCGGGACCGACCAGGTCGTCCCACCAGCCGTCCTCATCCGAAGCACCCCGGGCCACATGCGTGCTTCCGGTCAAGGCGTGCTCGATCAGGACCGCGTTCGTCGCATCCGCATTCAGCGTGCCCCAGGTTTCAAAGCCCAGGACCACCTCGGGCAGGTAGCCGCCGGCTTCCAGTTCCAGCGCACCAACAGGCATCCTGCGCAGGATGCCATCCGTCGCCTGATCCACCAGTTCCTGCGGTTGCACGATCGTCACGCTGCGTTCTACCTGCTTGCCTAGTCGTCCGAGCCCTTGGCGGCACGGAACCCGGCCTCCAAATCGGCAATGATGTCATTGACGTTTTCGATGCCAACCGAGAGCCGGACCAGCCCGTCGGTCACGCCGGCGGAGACCCGCTCCTCGACCGAAAGCTGGGCATGGGTGGTCGACGCCGGATGGATCACCAACGAGCGCACATCGCCGAGGTTGGCCACGTGCGAATGCAATTCAAGGCCGTCCACAAAACGCTTGCCCGCCTCGATGCCGCCCTTGATCTCGAACGACACGATGGCGCCGGTCCCCTTCGGTCCGTACTTGCGGCCGCGGTCGTACCACGGGCTCGACGGCAGGCCGAGGTACGCAACGGAAGCAACGTCGTCGTGCGCTTCGAGGAACTCCGCCACCTTTTGCGCGTTGGCCACGTGGCGCTCCACGCGCAGGCTCAGCGTTTCCAAACCCTGGGCGATCAGGAAGGCGTTGAACGGAGAGATGGCCGAGCCCAGATCGCGCAGCAGCTGCACTCGGGCCTTGAGGATGTAGGCGAGGTTGGCGCCGAGCGCACTTCCCACCCCCAGGTCGCGGGCGAAGACCAGCCCGTTGTATGTCTCGTCCGGGGTGTTGAAGCCCGGGAACTTCTCCGGGTCGGCCCCGAAATCGAAAGTTCCAGCATCCACGATCACGCCGCCGATCGCCGTCCCGTGTCCGCCGAGGTACTTGGTGGCCGAGTGGAGCACGATGTCTGCGCCCCATTCGATCGGGCGGATCAGGTAGGGGGTGGCCAGCGTGTTGTCCACGATCAGCGGCACACCGTTCTCATGCGCGATACCGCTGACGCCCTCCAGGTCCAGCACGTCCTGGCGCGGATTGGAGACCACCTCGCCGAAGAACGCCTTGGTGTTCGGCCGCACGGCGTCGCGCCACTGCTGCAGGTTGTCCGGATCCTCGACGAAGGTCACTTCGATGCCGAACTTGGGCAGCGTGGTACGAAGCAAGTTGTAGGTTCCGCCGTACAGGCTGGGGCTGGCCACAATATGGTCGCCGGCCTCGGCCAGGTTCAGGATGGAGAACGTGGAAGCAGCCTGGCCGGAGCCCAGCAGCAGCGCGCCGGCACCGCCTTCCAAGCTGGCGATCCGGGCTTCGACGGCCTCGCTGGTCGGATTGCCGATCCGGGTGTAAATGGGCGCCAGTTCGGCCAGGGCGAAGCGGTCTGCGGCGCTTTGGGCACTGGGGAACACGAATGACGTGGTCTGGTAAATCGGCAGCGCCCGGGCACCGGTGGCGGCATCCGGCTCCTGGCCGACGTGGATCTGACGGGTTTCAAAAGACCAGTCTGCATTGGACATGGTGCAACTCCTTCAACGGAAGGGGTCATCCGGGATCCGGCCGTGCCGGCATGTCTATCCCGGGTGTGACCCGCGCTTGCGCACCGCCTTGTGGCGGCTGCCTGGTCTTCACCCGGGGCACCCCACCGCGGTTGGAGGGTTGCCGGCCAGCAAACCGGGGTTTCACGCTGGCACTCATGACCTGGGTACAGTCTCGGCGGAGAGCCCGGCCGGCCGCAACAATGTGACACCTTATGACCGCCGTATCGGGCCTATTGGCCTGCTTCGCCGGGCTGCCGCGTCATCCTCGGTGTCAAGGCTTGACATGGAGGAGCACGGCGAAAACTCAGTGACTTAGGTCACCCTAAGTCGAGAGAGGGTTCACAAAGTGCCAAGATATGTCCATGCGCTTCGACCACGTTTCTTATGCTGTTGAGCCCGACGGTTTGGCTGCCACCTCAGAGCGGATCTCCAAAGCCCTGGGTATCGACGCAGTCAAGGGCGGGGTGCACCCCCGCTTCGGCACCCGCAATATGATCTTCCCTCTGACTGACCACCACTACCTGGAAGTGGTGGAGGTCCTGGACCACCCCGCATCCGACAAGGCACCCTTCGGCCAGGCTGTGCGTGCCCGGTCCGAAGCCGGCGGCGGCTGGATGGGCTGGTGTGTGGAAGTGGACGACCTGACCCCGTTCGAAGAGCGACTGGGCCGCCACGCGGTACCCGGAAACCGCAAATTCCCGGATGGACAGGAACTGAGCTGGCAGCAGATCGGCATCAAGGGCCTGATCGCCGACCCGCAGGTTCCCTACATGCTGCGCTGGGATGAAGGCACCGAGGCGCTCCACCCTTCCAACGCCCGGCCGGCCACCGTCAAGCTGATCGGTCTGACCATTGCCGGTTCGTCGGACCGCGTGGCTGACTGGCTGGGCACCCCGGTGGATGACCTGCTCGACGACGTCAAGGTTGCCTGGACCGCCCCGAACGGTACACCGGGCATCATGTCGGTCCGTTTCGAAACGGCACACGGCATCGTCGAACTCTAAGGTTCCGCGGCTCGTCGGGCTACCCAGCCCCCGTTTTCGCAAGGGCTCCCGCCCTACCTCTGGCCCCCTAGGTGGCCCACGAGGTGGGCAGGGAGCCTTTTGCATGTCCACTCAGGGCAAACAGCCGGACGAAGAGACGAACCGGCGTTGAAGCCGGATTGTCTCCAGTCCTCCAGTCCGTTGCACTGCGCGTGCGTTGTCCACAAAAGTGCTGATCCGGTTTCCAGCACAGCGATTCCGCCGCAGGCTGTGGTTCATGGCGCTTGCACTCATCTACACCCGGGATTATGACAGGGCCGGGCTCGACCGGCAACTGCTGGTCCGCGAAGAAAAGTCGGGAAGGCTCACTCGTATCCGCCGTGGTGTCTACGTTCCGTCCGCCGAGTACCGCGCGCTTCCCTGGTGGGAGCAGCGCTTGGTACACCTTGATGCAGTCGTTGGAACTCGGCGCAGCGAACAAGTACTTATCCAGCAGTCGGCCGCCGCGATCTGGGGAATACCGACGATCGGACGCTCTTTTTACGTCTTGGTCTTGGCCCGCAACGGCACCCACGGCCGCGCCCGAGCGGGTGTCCGACACCATGCCCGGGTCCTCTTGGAACCAGTAGTCAGACACAACGGGTTCATGGTGACTTCGAGGGCCCAGACTGCCGTCGACATAGCCGCCTACTGCCGGTTTGAGGAGGCTATACCGGTGATGGACCACGTTTTGCGCAACGACCGAGGACGGGGTCTGCGCGCTCTGGAACCGGAACAGCTGTCACGGCTGGCAGAGCTGTTGCCCGCGGGAAGGCGCCGCCGGTTTGAACGAGTACTAAGCTTCGCTGATCCCCTCGCGTAGTCGGCAGGAGAGTCGTATTCCCGTGCCCTGATGTACCTGAACCACTTCCCGCAGCCTGAACTGCAGGTGCCTATATTCGACTCCAGCGGCGTGCGGATCGGTGTTGTCGACTACTTCTGGAGGGCCAACCGTCTGGTCGGAGAGTTTGATGGTTCCGTCAAATACGGACGAAATGAGTGCCTCCAGGGCCAATTGGCTGCGGACGTTCTCATCAAGGAGAAGCAGCGCGAAGACAAGATCCGGGCAACCGGGGTAGGCATGGCCAGATGGATGTGGTCGGCGTTGTTCCCGGCCGGAGGAAACCAGCCGGGGCTTACCCAGCAACTCCTCCAAGCCGGGCTCCGGCAAGATCACCGCAACGTATGGGACGGCATGTAGCGGCTCCTCGAGTCCCACCCTTGGCCGCTCCGGTTTGACCGTCTGCTCCCCAACGAATGGGAGCGCCAGTCACCACCGGGAGCGCTCCCCAACGAACAGGAGCGGCTGGCGGGTAAAACGGGAATGAGCGGCACCCGGCGGCAAAGGACCAGCCCCGGTGAGCATCCGCGCCCGAGTGCTCTGCAGGTCTGCTGCCTGCCCCGAAGGTATCGGCAGGATCAGCTCCCGATACCGATGGCCGGCCCCACGAGCGAATAGCCGACGAAACCCGCAATATCCAGCAGCGCGTGCGCGATCACCAGCGGCATCACCCGCTTGACCTTCGAATAGACGTAGCCGAACACTAGGCCCATCAGGAAGTTCCCGATACCCGGGCCGATCCCCTGATACAGGTGGTAGGTCCCGCGTAGGGCGGCGCTGACGAAGATCGTGGTCCAGATCCCCCAGCCGAACTTGGCGAACCGGTCGAAAAGGTAGCCCACCATGATCACTTCTTCGAGGATGGCGTGGCGCAGTGCTGACAGCACCAGCACCGGCACGGTCCACCAATATTCATCCAGGGCCGCGGGCACAATTGCGGTGGTGATTCCCAGCGCCCTGCCGGCGGCGTAGACCGCCAACGTGCCGGCACCCATCACCAGGGCCAGCAGGAAGCCCAGGCCGAAGTCCACCCGGGGCCGGGAGAAGGTGAAGCCGATCGACCGGAAGGCCGATTGGCCGGGCGAGGTCATCAGGAGCAGCACCAGTGCCACCGGCACCAGTGCAAAGCAGATACCGAGCATCTGGTACACGAAATCGAAGATTTCCCGCGAGTTCAGTACCGGATTCAACGTGGTGGTTTGCGAGGCCAGCGGCGCGCGGGTCATCTTCTCCAGCAGGTTCACCACGGCGTAGACCGCCGACTGCCCCAGCGAAACCCCGAGCACAATGAGCACTTCCGCCCGGTAGTAACTCAGCGTGCGCGGCGCGCTCGCGGTGATGACCTTCTGCTTGTCCATAGCCACTATCTTGCCGTGTGTCGACGGCGGGCAGTCGCTCACCGAACCGGATTCCCCATAGCCGATCAGAACAGAGTGAAACGGCGACTCAAGAGTTTCGCCAAACGCATTCGGCTCCTACCCACGTGGAGCGGATCCCGGCTGTACCGATTTCGGACGGTTCCATCGCGGTTAGATCCTGGTCCAGTACGACGAAGTCCGCCAGTCGCCCGACGGTTAGTTGGCCCTTGATGTGGCTCTCCCCGGTCGCATGCGCGGAGCCGACCGTATAGACCCCCAGTGCCTCCGACACACTCAACTGCTGCTCCGGACCGAGCAACAGACCCTCGGAACTTCGCCGTGTGACCATGCTTTGCACGGCCATGAGCGGGTCGGCAGGCACCAACGGGTAGTCGGACGAGCCGGCAACCTCCACGCCGGCAGTCAGCAGGGACTTGTGTGCACAGATCATTCGCGACCAGTCCGGCCCATAGAAGGAAGAGATTTCTTGCCCGTGAAAGTGGATGAATGCGCCGAAGAGAACGGGCGTGACGCCGATTGCCTTCATCCGGGCAATGAGCGAGTCATCGACCATGCTGCAGTGCTCGATGCGGTGATTCATCCGTTGACCCGCCGGGTGCGGCAGGGATTCATAGACTTGCAACACTTTGTCGACAGCGGCATCGCCGTTGGCGTGGACAGCGACTCGCTGCCCAGCGCCATGGACTCGGCGGACGATAGCGGCGAACTCATCGTCTCCGAGAATCTGCAGCCCGTTGTCCGACCCCGTGGCGCTTTGGTAGGGACGCTGGCATAAGCAGGTGCCTCCGGACAGCGCCCCGTCCAGCATCATCTTCACACCAGCCAACCGCAATCGTTCCGGGTTGCTGAAGGAGGGCGATCCAGCCTGCTCATCAAAACAGCTGTACCACTGCAGCATGTTCACGCGGGGTGTCAGGACGTTGTCAGCCAGCGCAGCGGCATACATGTCCTGCTCCACGGCGGTAACGATTGCATCGCAATAGGAGGTGATGCCGACGGCGTGCATCTCGTCGTTGACGGCACGCAGGGCGGCGACCTGCGCTCTCATCTCGCCGGCGGAAGCGACGGATGTTCCCTGAAGCCCGGGCAGCCAGGGATCGAGCCAGGCCCGTTCGTACATCCACCCATTTAACCGACCGTCGGCATCGGTCATCAGCTCTCCACCGGCCGGTGCGTCTTGCGCGCTGCGGTATCCCATCAATTCAAGGGCCCGACTGTTGCCCACCGCTTTGTGGAAACTGTAATGAATCAGCACCAGCGGCCGGGTCGTTGATACTCCGTCCAAAAAACGACGGTCCATCCCTCCCAGGCCGGGGTTCCGTTCGTCGAACGCGTGTCCGAGCACCCAATCGTCCTCGCCGACCAGTGCAGCACGTTCACTCATCATCCGTTGCAGCTCTTCTGCATCGGTTACGTCGGCAAGGTCGACCCGGACGCGGGCCAATGCCGCTTGCGAGACGTGGCTATGAGCGTCATTGAAGCCCGGGACCACCAAGGCGCCGTCGAGGTCGATTCGATCCGCCGACCGAAAGCGCGCGGACAGTCCACGCCGGGATCCAACCGCAATGATCCTGCCGTCCTGTGCGGCAAAGGCCTCCGGTTCCGTTCCGTCCATGGCCATGATTCGCTTCGCGGCAAATATCCGTACCGGTTGCTCACTTTCCACCGTCAGAACTTCCTTTCTGGTAGCAGAATCCCAGACGCTTCTAAAGGTCCAGCAGCAGCCGATTGCCCTTGCATCGTGAAACGCAGATCATCATGGTGTCCCCGGCTTCACGTTCGTGGTCGGACAACAACGAGTCACGATGATCGATCTCGCCGCCCAGCACCGCCGTCTCGCAGGTGCCGCAGATTCCTTCACGGCAGGAGTTCAGGGGGTTGATCCCGACCGCTTCGAGGGCCTGCAAGATGGTTTCATCGGATCCAACAGGGACTTCCGTCCCGTCCACGAGTTCTACCGTGAAGGCCGTGTCCCGGACCTCCGACGGCGCCTTGGCCTCGCCCGTGGCTGTAAAGCGCTCACAGTGGAATCGTCCGGGCTCCTCCCAGCCGTCGGCAATCGACTGAATGACATTGAGCAGCGGCCCGGGGCCGCAGGCGTAGACGTGCAGGTCCGACTGCTGGTCCGCCAACAGTTCGGCAAGCGGGTAGAGTCCGCTCTCGTCGTCAGCGTGGATGTGAACATCTCCACCGAGCGCTTGGATCTCCTCGAGGAAAGCCATCGAAGAGCGGCTCCGGCCCAGGTAAACCAAGCGCCAGGGCACTCCAAGCGCTGCGGCCTCGCGAATCATCGGCAGAATCGGGGTGATACCGATGCCGCCGGCGATGAAGACATAGCTGCCCGCGGGGGCCAAGACGAAGTTGTTGCGCGGCCCACGGACCTGGATTTTGGTCCCCGGTCTCAGCAAGTCGTGCACATAGGCCGAACCGCCACGCCCCTCGGGTTCGCGCAGAATGCCTAAACGCCAAGCGGAGCGGCTGGACCGCTCCGAGCAGAGCGAGTATTGGCGCAAAAGGCCGTTGGGCAGCAGGACGTCCACGTGAGCGCCGGCTTCCCACTCGGGCAGGTCCTCACCCAGCGGGTGTTCCAACTCCAACGAGACCACGCTGCTGGACTCGCGCCGGATGGAGCGGACCTCGACGTCGAAAAATTCTTCAGTCATGATTCACCTCCGCCGTGTCAGGCCGCGGCCGGTTCGGAGAGCACCGAGGCAAGGAAGGCCTTCGTGCGTTCGTTCTGAGGGTTCGTGATGACCTCGCGGGCAGGTCCCTGCTCCACCACATAGCCGTCCGCCATAAAGACCACCCGGTCGGCGACGTCGCGGGCAAAGTGCATCTCGTGCGTCACCACCACCATGGTCATGCCGGAGTTGGCCAGGTCCTTCATGACCTTCAGGACCTCGCCAACCAGCTCGGGGTCCAGGGCCGAGGTCGGCTCGTCAAAGAGCATCAGCTGCGGCTCCATGCACAGGGCGCGGGCGATTGCCACCCGCTGCTGCTGGCCGCCGGAGAGTTGGCGCGGATATGCGTCGGCTTTTTCCGCCAGCCCGACTTTCTCCAGCAGGGACATGGCCCGGGCCATGGCAGTGGCTTTTTTCTCCTTGCGGACAAGCCGCGGTGCTTCGATCAGGTTTTCCATCACGGTCATGTGCGGGAATAAGTTGAACTGCTGGAAGACCATGCCGACTTCGGTGCGGCTGCGGCAGATGTCGTTGTGGCTCTGTTCATAAAGCTTGCTGCCCTTGAGGTCGTAGCCCACGATTTTGCCGTTGACCCACATGCGGCCACCGTCGACCGTTTCAAGATGGTTGATGCAGCGCAGGAACGTGCTCTTGCCGGATCCTGAAGGACCGATCAGGCAGACCACCTCCCCCGGCTGGACGTGCAGGTCAATGCCTTTCAGCACCTGGTTGGAGCCGAAATTCTTACAGATGGCGTCGGCTTTCACCATCGGCTCAACGCCGTGCGTAACCGTCATTTCTTGGTGCCTTTCAGGGAGAGAGCGTCATGCGTGGCGAAAAACCGCTTGAGCTGCTGCAGTGGCGTGGGCGGCAGGTTCCGCTGGTTGCCGCGGGCGAAGCGACGCTCCAGGTAGTACTGGCCGATGGTCAGGATCGATGTGATCAGCAGGTACCAGAGACTGGCGACGATCAGCAGCGGCACGGTCTCGAACGTTCGTGCGTAGATGATCTGCGCCGAGTACAGCAGCTCCGGCACCGAGATCACGCTGACCAACGCGGTGGTCTTGAGCATGCCGATGGTTTCGTTGCCGGTGGGCGGGATAATGACGCGCATCGCCTGCGGCAGCACCACCCGGCGCATGGTCTGCATCCGGGTAATGCCCAGGGCCTCCGCTGCCTCGGTTTGCCCGTGATCCACGGACAGGATTCCGGCCCGGACGATCTCGGACATGTATGCCCCTTGGTTGAGGCCAAGACCGAGGATTGCTGCCGTCATTGGGGTGATCAGCTGGTTGGCGTCCAGTTCGACGCCGGGAATGCCGAGCGTGATGACCGGATAGAGTGCCGCCAGGTTGAACCAGAACAGCAGCTGCACCAGCACCGGCGTGCCGCGGAAGAAGTTGACGTAGGCGAAGGCGGCACTGCGCACCACCGGATTCACGGAGAGCCGCATGACTGCGAAGACAACGCCCAGCACGATGCCAATGGCCATGCTGACCGCGGTCAGGCCAAGCGTGACCAGGATGCCCCGGCCAATGGACACATCGCGCAGGTAGAGTCCGACGACGTCCCAGCCGAAGTTGGGGTTGGTCATCACGGACCGCGCCAGCAGTCCGGCGATCACAACAATCACCGCTGCGGCCAGCCACCGGCCGGGATGCTTGGCCTTGACGACGGTGTAGCCATCGGCCGTAGGGGCTGTTTGCTCGCTTCGGGTAGTCACGGCAGTCATGCGGCTGCGTCCTCTCCGCTACTTCTGGTCGATCGTGTCGGCGGTGATCAGCACGGACTCCGGGAAGTCCCACTTGTCGCCGAGCTCCTGGTAGTGGCCCCCGGCGATGACTCCCTTCGCTGCGGCGGCAACGGCTTCCTTCATACCGGTGTCCTTGGCCAGGGCAATCCCGAACGGCACGGCATCGTAGTCCTCGCCCTCGGCCAGTTCGAACTGGCCGTTGGATTCCTTGCCCTGGTAGGCCAGCGGCACGCTGTCGGCGATAACCCCGTCAACCCGGCCGGAAGCCAGCGCCAGGTTGGCGTCGGTCTGCCCGGGGAAGTTCTGGATCTTGATTTCTTCTTTACCTGCCGCGTTGCATTCCTTGGAGAACCCCGGCAGGTACTCCATCGACTGGATCGATCCCTTCTGGCCGGCAATCTTCTTTCCGCACATGCTCAGCGGGTCCATTGAGATGCCCAGTGGATTTCCGGGAGCGACGGCGATGCCCGTGCCGGTGTAGAGATACTCCACGAAGTCGACGATCTTCTCGCGTTCTTCAGTGACGGAGAAGGCCGACATCGCCATGTCGTACTTGCCGGAGGCCAGGCCGGCCAAGATCGTGTCAAAAGTTGCCGGAACGTGCTCCACCTTCAGTCCTAGGGCCGCGCCGACGGCATCCGCGAAGTCCACGTCGAAGCCGATCATGGTCTTGTTGTCGGTGTCGTAGTACTCGAACGGGGCGTAGGTCGGGTCGGAGGCGACTTTCAGCGTGCCGGAGGCCACGATCGCGTCCGGCAGCAGGTCCCGGGCCGCTTCGTTGACTTCCACGGATCCTGCTGCAGCGCCGGCATCTGCTGGCGCACCGGTATTTGCTGGACCCGTGGCCGCGCCGGAGGCGTTGGTGCAGGCGGTCAGCGACACGGCCAGCAGGACGGATCCGGCCAAGAGGTAGGAACGGCTGGCACGGTGATGTGAATGACGCATGGACTTTCCTTTCATGGTCCGGACGGCATTGTCCGGGTCTGGATATCCGCACTGGTCAGGAGACGACCAGTGCCTCGGTGCTAGAAATTCGGTTTCGACGTGCAGCAGGGAGGTGCGTCCGGCGACTCGTGACAAGGGCGTGGTCGGTCAAGGGACCCACCGCAGGACCTTGGCTTTCCGCGGGGCGAGGGTGATGACCTGGACGGCGGCTTCGCCGGCGGCGAGCGAGAGCCGGATGGTCTCGGCTTCCTCGCCCTCGACGATGAAGACGTCGCCGGCCCGCAACCAGCGTTCCCAGGGGCCGTCCGCCGCCGCGACCAGTGCTTCGCCGCCGAGTCCGGTGACGATCAGCTGCTCGCCCGGCCCGCGCTGCAGCGTGCCCGTGTAGCTGCCGGTGTAGCGGTGGCTTTCGGAGGCGATATAGCGGGCATCGGCTTCGAGTTCAACGGTGGGTTCGGGGCCGGTTTCGTCCAGCTGCACCGTCCACCGCCACGGGTCGCCGCGCTCAGCCGAGTCCGGGCATGCGGCCAGGATCTTGGCGCCCGTTTCGGCGGCCGTTTCGCCGCCCAGCGGGTTGGCTCTGATCAGCATCCACATGGGCGGGACCTATGCCGTCCGGGGAGCGACCGGCTCCCGGCGGGCGGCCGGCCGGGCCGCATCCTTCGCCTGCTGTTCCTGCTTCAGCAGCGCAGCCAGGATGCGCCGGGCCCGGGCCACGCCGCCGTCCTGGGCGATCAGCACGTCGAACTCGCCCTCGGGGCGGGTCTGCATGCCAATCTCCTGTGCCTCCAGCGCGGAAGCGTCCTCGTCCAGCACCGTGGCCAGGCCGATGCGCAGGTCCTCGGTTGCCTGCTCGTTGTCGACGGCGAAGTTGCGGCTGAAGGCGTAGTAGTACCAGGAGTTGTGCGCGTCGATCGGCGTGATGCCGTTCAGCACCTTGATCAGGAAGCCCTCTTCGCGCGGCTTGCCCTCGCCGGTGATGCCCGAGTGCAGCACATGCAGGTTCGGGACGAAGAATTCCGTGCAGTGGAAGCGGTCGAACAGTCCGCGGGCGTCCATGGTTTCGGCGTACAGCGGCGGCGCTTCAACCGAGGGCATCAGGCGGTCGACGCTGACCACGTTGCCGTCGACCTCGACGGTGATCCCGTGCTCGTAGATGTAGTCGTCACCCACCGTGGTCTGGTGCAGGAAAGACTCATGGGTCAGGTCCAACAGGTTGTCGTGGATCAAGTCGGCCCGGCACTTGAAGTGGTACGAATGCGTGACGGTGGCCCACTCCGGGTCCACCATCCAGTGGGTGTCCGGGACGTCAGCGGGATTGGCCAGCTCCGGATCGCCGGTCCAGACCCAGATCCAGCCGTCCTGCTCCACCACCGGGTACTTGCGCACCTTGGCGCGTTCCGGGATCGACGTCTGCGCCGGCACCTTGGTGCACATGCCATCCGGGCCGTAGGTAAAACCGTGGTAGCCGCACTCCACCGAGTCACCGACGGTCCGGCCCTCGGAGAGCGGGAAGGCGCGGTGCGCACAGCGGTCCGCCAGGGCAATGGCTTCGTTGTCCTGGGTCCGGAACAGGACGATCGGCTGCTCGCAGATAACCCGGCGCACCGGCTTGCGCGTGACCTCCGTTGACCACGCAGCCACATACCAAGTGTTCAGCACATACATTTTCGGTTCTCCTCCATCACGTGTGTATACACTGTATTCAGAGCGTAGATGTGACGTCAAGCACTTTCCGCAAAAGGATCAGCAGGTTACCGTTTCACCCGATTTTCCGGCTCGCTGCGCGTCCTGCTGCCTGCTGAACGCTAGAGTGCACAAAAGAACAACAGAAGGAGGCCACTGTGGCTGCGATACCGAATGACGTGAGACCGCTGGCGGTCCGCGTCCATGAGCAGCTGAGCGCCGACATCATCAGCGGGACCATCAAGCCAGGCTCCGCTTTGGCCCAGGAAGGGGTGGCAGCGCAATACGGCGTGTCCCGCACACCTGTCCGCGATGCTCTCACCCAACTGACACTGGAGGGACTGACCACGCTTGTCCCCGGCAAGGGCTATATCGTCAACCAGCTCGACGAACGCGAGATTGAAAACGTCTTCGAGGTCCGCTACGCCTTGGAATCCCTCGCGGTGCGGAACGCCATCGGCTCCTACACACCCCAGCAGCTGGTGCGGCTGGGCGGCCTCATCGACGAGACAGAGATCGTTGATCCGCAGGACAGCGGCGAACTGTTCCGGCTAGGCCGCGCGTTCCATCTGGCCTTGGTGGAACCCGCTGCCAACGACTACCTGCGCGGCGTCATTTCCTCCATCTGGAACCACCCCATCCAGCACAGGATTACCTTGACCTATCGGCAGGGACCCGACCACCAGGCCAAGGTCATCCATGATCACCGCAGCATTCTGCAGGCACTCAAGGACCAGGACCCGGACCGCGCCGTCGAGGTGCTGGCGCATTGCCACGACGTCAAAGACCCCAACCGCTACGAACACATCGGCTGAATACCCGCGCGCTGTCCCGTACCTGCGTCGGAGCCCGGCTCAGCCCCTCCCGGCCGAGCGCATGCCGGCCCGCCACACCGCGGCCGTCAGCGGCATGCCGGGCCGGTAGGCAAGATGCGTGGCCGAGGGCGCGTTCAGCAAGTGCAGATCGGCGCGGTGCCCGACGGCGATGGAACCCACTGCCCGCTGCCCGTCCGCGTCCCGGCCTACGTGGCGGCCCAAGGCTAGGGCACCTCCGTAGGTCGCCGCGCGGACAGCTTCCTGGACGCTCAATCCCATCTGCAGCACCGCCGTCGTCACGCAAAAGTTCATGGAACTGGTGAAGGAGGTGCCGGGGTTGCAGTTGGAGGCGAGGGCAATTTCCGCGCCGGCATCCAGCAGCTGCCGGCCCGGCGCCAGCGGCTGCCGGGTGGACAGATCGCAGGCCGGCAGGCAGGTGGCCACCGTGCCGCGCTCCCCCGTGCCGCTGGCGCGGTCCCAGCCCGCCCAGGTTCCGGCGAGCGCCGCGACGTCGTCGTCGGAAAGGTAGTTCACGTGGTCCACGCTGGCCGCGCCGAATTCCACCGCCAGCCGGACGCCGGGCCCCTCGCCCAACTGGTTGCCGTGCACGCGCAGCCCCAGCCCGGCATCTCGGCAGGCAGCGAGCACCCGGCGGGACTGCTCCTCGGTGAAGGCGCCGCGTTCGCAAAACACATCCGCCCACTGGACATAGGGCCGGACCGCAGCCAGCATGTCGCCACAGACCAGGTCGGTGTACTCGTCGGCGTCGATGCCGTCCGGGACCAGGTGCGCGCCCAGGTAGGTCACCTCGTCGACCACCGTGGAGGCGATCCGGGCGCTGCGGGCCTCCTGCTCCACGTCCAGGCCGTAGCCGGTCTTCGTCTCCAGGTAGGTAGTACCGCCGGCCGATGCCTCCGCGACACGGGCCAGCAGCAGCCGGGTCAGATCATAGTCGCTGGCTTCGCGGGTGGCGCCGGTGGTGACGGCGATCCCGCCGGCCTGATAGGACTGTCCGGCCATCCGGGCTTCGAATTCGGCGGTGCGGTCGCCGGCAAAGACCAAGTGGGTATGCGAGTCCACCCAGCCCGGCAACACCGCCCGACCGCCGGCGTCGAACTGTTCGTCGGCCTCCGGCGCCTGCGCCGAGGGGCCGAGCCAGGCAATCCGCTCCCCCTCGATGATCACGGCGGCATCGTGCAGCACTGCCTCGGCGCCGCGGGCCGGATCCTGCGTGTGCAGTTCGCCGATATGGGTAATGACGGTGCTCATGCGATCTCCTTCAATGCCGCGGCCAGCAGGTCGGCCGGCTGGCCCAGCCGCGAGTGGACGCCGTTGGCCGCCAGCAGTTCCCCGCCGACGACGACGGCCGTGACATCCGCTGACGTGGCCGTCAACGGCAACTGGCCGGGATCCGAGCCCACCGTCCGCATGGTCGCGGGGTTGACCGCGGCCAGATCGGCTGCCAAGCCGACGGCGATGCCCGCGGTCGGAGTCCCCATCGCTGCGACGGCTCCGGCCGACGCGGCCTGCAGGAGTTCATCCGGAGTGAACCGGCCGCGCTGCCCGCTGGCCAGGCGTTCGCCGTGCTCCAGCGCCCGCATCTCCAGCCACGGGTCCACCACGGCATGCTGGTCGGTGCCGAGGGCGATGCGGGCGCCGGCGTCGGCCAAAGCCCGGGCCGGACCGATCCCGTCGGCGAGGTCGGCTTCGGTCGTCGGGCACATCACCACGGTGGCGCCCGCACCGCCCAGCAGGTCGATGTCCTCGGCGGTCAGGTGGGTGGCATGGACGGCGCTCAACCGTGGCGACAGCAGGCCGTGCCGCGCCAGCAGTCCGGCGGGCGTGACGCCGTACTCGGCCAGGCAGGCTTCGTTCTCGGCCGGCTGCTCGGACAAATGGATGTGCAGCGGCAGCTCCGGCGACAGCCGGTCGGCAATGACCGGCAGCGCGGATTCGGGCACGCCGCGCACCGAGTGCAATGCTGCGCCCACGGTGATCCGGGCCGGGTCGAACCGGGCTGCAACCGCCTTCCGGAGCGAATCCAGCCGGTCCAGCCAGGCGTGTACGTCGCCGTCGCCGAACCGCTGTTGTTCAGGGGCCAGCGGCTTACCGATCCCGCCGGCCAGATAGCAGGTGTCCAGCAGGGTCAGCCGGATTCCGGCTGCTGCCGCGGCCCGGCAGAGCGCCAGTTCCATCGCATGCTCGCTGTCGAGGTCATCATCCTCGCCCCGGGGGCCGGCGCCCTCTGGACCGTCCCCGGCCGCGGCACTGCCGTACGCAGCGCCGTCCGGGCGGTGGTGGACGTAGTGGAATTCGGCCACGCTGCTGAAACCGGCGGTCACCATCTCGGCAAACACGGCGGTGGCCAGCCGCTCGTACTTCCCGGGGGTCAGCGCACCGGCCGCCCGATACATCTGCTCCCGCCAGGTCCAGAAGTCCCCCCTGCCGGTATGCGTGCGGCCGCGCAGCGCGCGGTGGAAAGCGTGCGAATGCGCGTTGGCCGCGGCGGGAAAGACCACGCCGTCCAGCGTGAGGACGCCGGCGCCAGGATCCGGCCGCGGTGCCGTGCCCACGTGGGTGATGGCACCGCCGTCGTCGTTTTCCAGCAGGATGTTATCCGCCACGCCCTCCGGCCCCAGCCAGGCACGCTCGCACCAAATGCGGCTCACAGCAGCGCCTCCAGGACATCGGCGAGCGCGGCGGCGCCGGCGTCGGCGTCCCACGGCTCCACGTATTCCTCCGGCGAGTGCGAGATGCCGGAGGGGTTCTTCACGAACAGCATGCCCGACGGCACCCGCGCGGCCAGCACGCCGGCGTCGTGGCCGGCGCCGGTGGCCAGCACCGGGGCACCGGGCAGGGCATTTTCCAGCTGGCGCTGCAGGGCGGAATCGAAGTGCACGGTGCCGCTGTAGGACTCCTCGGTGAGTGACACCGAACAGCCCTCGAAGGCGGCAATCTTCTGGGCCTTGCCGTGGATGGTCTCGACCAGCTCCGCGGTGACCGCGTCGTCGGGATGCCGAGCATCCAGCCACAAATCCACCCGCGAGGCAATCACATTCGTGCCGCCGGGAACGGGCTGGATCCGCCCGACGGTCGCCCGGGCGTCAGACTGCTTGGCGGCCGTCTGCTGCACGGCCAGAATGATCTGCGCGGCGGCCACCATCGGATCCGCGCGGTCGGCCATCAGCGTGGTGCCGGCATGGTTGCCCTGTCCGGCGACGCTGATCCGCCACCGCCCGTGGCCCAGAATGGAACTGCCGACGGCGATGGCCGGGCCGTCCTCGCCCAGGCCGCGGCCCTGCTCCACGTGCAGCTCGATGAAGTCGCCGATCCGTGCCAGCGCCTCGTCGTCGCGCCCGAGGTGCGCCGGATCCAGCCCATTGGCCCGGGCGGCATCGGCAAAGGTGGTGCCGTGCTCATCGCGCAGGTTGCGGGCCCTGTCCGGATCGATGGCCCCGGCCAGCAGCCGCGAACCCAGGCACGCCACACCGAACCGCGAACCCTCCTCTTCCGGAAAGACCGTGACGGCCAGCGACCTGTTCGGCTGCACGCCGCGCTCTTTAAGCACGTCCACGGCGGCGAGCGCGGAGGCGACGCCCAGCGGACCGTCGAAGGCTCCGCCGCCCGGCACTGAATCCAGGTGGCTTCCGGTGACCAGTGCACCGCGCTGCGGCCCGCCCCACCACGCCCAGATGATGCCGTTGCGGTCCGTTTCCACCTCCAGGCCACGGCGCCCGGCCTGCTCAATGAACCAGCCGCGCAAATCCAGCTCCGCGGTCGAAAACACCGGCCGCGAATACCCCCCGCGCTGCCCATCCCGCCCGACATCAGCAATGGACTCCAAGAGTGACGTGACGGTCTGCATAAACCAACTTCCTTCTTAGCTACTGGGAGGGCCGATGGCCTGGATACATAAATCAGCGTATGCAGGCATCCCCGAACATTCGTGAGAAAGGCCGGAGGCCGGCTTTCGTGTAGGCGCGCCTCGCCGAGCGAGGAACGAGCGAGGTGTCGAAGCGCCGGCGAAAGCCGGCCGCAGGCCGCCTACCTAGTCGTTCATCGGGATCCGGACACCGCGCTCGGCCGCCACCTCGACGGCCCGATCGTAGCCCGCATCCACATGCCGGATCACACCCATGCCCGGATCGTTGGTCAGCAAGCGCTCCAGCTTCTGTGCGGCCAGTTCGGTGCCATCGGCCACCGAGACCTGGCCGGCGTGGATGGAACGACCGATGCCAACACCTCCGCCGTGGTGGATGGAGACCCAGGTGGCTCCGGAGCTCGCGGCCGTCAGCGCGTTGAGCAGCGGCCAGTCGGCGATGGCGTCGGAGCCGTCGGCCATGGCCTCGGTCTCGCGGTAGGGCGAGGCAACAGAGCCGGAGTCAAGGTGGTCGCGGCCGATCACGATCGGTGCCGAGACCTTGCCTTCTGCCACCAGACGGTTGAACAGCAGGCCGGCCTGGTGCCGCTCGCCGTAGCCCAACCAGCAGATGCGGGCCGGCAGCCCCTCGAACTCCACCCGCTCGGCGGCGGCGTCGAGCCAGCGGTGCAGGTGTTCGTTCTCCGGGAAGAGTTCCTTCAGCGCAGCGTCCGTGACCTCGATGTCCTTCGGATCGCCCGACAGCGCCACCCAGCGGAACGGCCCGAGCCCCTCGCAGAACAGCGGACGGATGTAGGCCGGAACGAAGCCGGGGAACTCGAAGGCCCGGTCGTAGCCGCCCTTGCGTGCCTCGTCGCGGATCGAGTTGCCGTAGTCGAAGACCTCTGCGCCGGCATCCTGGAACTCCACCATCGCCTGCACGTGCCGGGCCATCGAGGCCTGCGCCTTCTTGGTGAACCCCTCCGGATCGGCCTCTGCCTCGCGCTGCCAGTCCGCCACCGAGATTCCTTCGGGCAGGTAGGACAGCGGATCGTGGGCGGAGGTCTGGTCGGTGACTACGTCCACGGTGAGCTCGCCGGCCCGGTGCCTGCGCAGGATCTCCGGGAACACTTCGGCGGCATTGCCCACGTAGCCCACGGACCAGCCGCGGCCTTCTTCCTTCGCCTTCAGGACCTTGGCGATGGCGGTGTCCAGATCCGTCTCCACCTCGTCCAGATAGCGCTTGCCCACGCGGCGGTGCAGCCTGGCCTCGTCCACGTCGACGATCAGGCAGGCACCGTCGTTGAGAGTGACCGCCAGCGGCTGGGCCCCGCCCATGCCGCCGCAGCCGCCGGTCAGCGTCAGCGTCCCGGCCAGCGTGGGTGATCCGGTCTTGCCCGCCTCGTGCAGCTTGGCCCCGACGGCGGCGAACGTCTCGAAGGTGCCCTGCAGGATGCCTTGGGTGCCGATGTAGATCCAGGAACCGGCGGTCATCTGGCCGTACATCATCAGGCCCTCGGCTTCCAGCCGACGGAACTCCGGCCAGTTGGCCCAGTCCCCCACCAGGTTCGAGTTGGCCAGCAGCACGCGCGGCGCCCACGGGTTGGTCCGGAGCACGCCGACCGGTTTGCCCGACTGCACCAGCAGCGTCTCATCCTCTTCCAGGTCCTCGAGCGTCTTGACGATCGCGTCGTAGGCTTCCCAGGACCGCGCGGCGCGGCCGGTGCCGCCGTAGACCACCAGGTCTTCGGGCCGCTCGGCCACTTCGGGGTCCAGGTTGTTCATCAGCATCCGAAGCGGCGCCTCGGTCTGCCAGCTCTTGGCGGTCAGTGTGGTGCCGCGGGAAGCCCGGATGCTCCGGGAGGGATCATGCTGGGTGAACGTCATTGTTGTGCCCTTTCTGGCTGGGACGAATTTGGCTGGGAAGAATTGGGTCTGGATGAATCTGGGGGGGCAACTGGCTAGGACGTGGTTTCCGGCTCGGTGAAGAGTGCGCCGGCTTGTTCGGCCAACAGCAGCCCGAATTTTTCTGCTGCCTCCGGTGTGGTGCGGTAACTCGGGGCGACGATGCTCAGAGCAGCGACGACTTTGTCTCCGGCGAAGACAGGAGCCGCGACGGCGGTCACGTCGGCCTCCACGCTGTCCGCCATGACGGTAAACGTGCCGCGGTCCACCTGGCCGCTCAGGGCAGCTCCGGCCGCGCTGCCCGCGATCGGGAAGGTCCGACCCACCCAGTTCACGTGCCGCACGGTGTGGGTGCCTTCTTCGATAGCCACGTACAGTCCGTGCTCGCTCCCGGCGGTCACGCTCAGGTAGGCGGATTCGCCGGTCCGGTCTACCAGCGCGCGCAGGACATCGCGGCTGGCGTCGACCAGCGACTCGTGGCTCAGCGCCTGCACGCCCAGCTGCACCATCCGAAAGCCCGGCCGGTACAAGGCGTTCCCACGCTTGGCCGCGAATCCGTTGGCTTCGAGGGTCCGCAGCAGGCGCAGCGCCGTTGAGGCGGACAAGTCGACTGCCTTCGCCGCGTCGGCGAGCTTGACGCCGTCGTTCTCGCAGACGATGCGGAGCAGCGCCAGCGCGCGGTCGGCCGCCCTGGTGGTGGGATCCGCGCTCGCTTTTGGCACCATGCTGCTCCTCCGCTGTGTTGGATTTATTGCAGCCAGTAAAACACCAATTTCATTCAGCGGCAAGAATTATCGCCAAAAGTATTGACCCCCCACACGTCGGCTGGGTAGTTTCAGGTAACAGCCCGCTTGTTTTACTGATCGAAACGGGCATGCCATGCATCGGCAGAAAAAAGGAGACCTTGATGCCCCACCTGTTGTCCGCGGCCCCCAGCGCCCGCCGTCCCCTTCTGGCCACCGCTTCGGCTGCCGTGCTGGCTGGCGCGCTCCTGCTGACCGGCTGCGGCTCCGGCAGCCCCTCCTCACCCGGCGGCGGATCGCAACCCGCGGACCAGTCGGCGGACGCCGCCCTGGACCAGGTGAATCTGGGACTGATCCCGATCACGGACGTGGCGCCGGTATATCTGGGCATCCAGGAGGGCTACTTCGAGGACGAAGGCATCCAGCTCTCGGTCCAGCTGGCCCAGGGCGGCGCCGCTATTGTGCCGGCGGTCATGACCGGCGAATACCAGTTCGGCTACTCGAACGTCGTGTCGCTGCTGATCGCCCGGGACAAGGGGCTGCCGATCACCGTCGTCTCCAACGGCTCCAGCTCCACCAACGTCGCCGGCAAGGACGTGACCGAGGTCGCCGCGCTGCCGGACGCTGGAATCGAGAACCCGGCCGATCTGGTGGGCAAGACGGTCGCCGTCAACGCACTGAACAACTTTGCCGATGTCACCATCCGGAACGCCGTTGAACAAGCCGGCGGGAACCCTGACGACGTCGACTTCGTGGAAATGCCCTACCCGAACATGCCGGCGGCGCTGGAGCGCGGCGACGTTGACGCGGCCTGGACCACCGAGCCGTTCCGCACCCAGATCCTCGAAGCCGGCGGCGAAATTGTGTCCAGCCCGATGACCGACCTCACCCAAGACTTCGATTCGGCCTTCTACTTCACGTCCGAGCAGACCATGCAGGAGAACCCCGAACTCGTCGAGCGGTTCCAAAGGGCGCTGGAGAAGTCCTTCCAGTTCGCTGCGGAGAATGACGACGAGGTACGCACCGTCATCCAGGACTACGCGAAGATCACGCCCGAGCTCGCAGAGACCGTGGTGATGTCCCGCTGGTACCCGGAGATCAACCGGGAGGGCCTGGAGAAGCTCGGGTCGGCCGCGGTCAAGTACGGCGTGCTGAAGAACAACCCCGACTATGAGGCGCTGATCGCCGACTAGCCCCCGGCACCCCGGCCATCCCGTTACTGCTTGAAAGGCACCATGTCACAGTCCCAGCTCCAGACCGTTTCAGTCTCCGTCTCCGTCGGACCCCTCTCCCCGGCCGACGTCGTCGCCGTCGCCCGCCACGGGGCCACCGTGGAACTCAGCGAGGAGTCGCTCGCGGCGATGGCCACCTCGCGAAAGGTGATCGAGGCGTTGGTGGACGACGACGTGCCGCACTACGGGGTGAGCACGGGCTTCGGTGCCCTGGCCACCAAACAGATTCCGGTGGACCTGCGCACGCAACTGCAGCGCAGCCTGATCCGCAGCCATGCGGCATCCTCGGGCGCCGAAGTCGACCGGGAGGTGATCCGCGGGCTGATGCTCAACCGGCTGTCCACCATGGCCACCGGCCGCACCGGCGTCCGGCCCCTGGTGGCCCAGGCCTACGCCGGGATCCTCAATGCCGGCATCACCCCCATCGTCGGTGAATACGGATCGCTGGGCTGCTCCGGCGACCTGGCGCCGCTGGCCCATTGCGCGCTCGCCCTGATGGGCGAAGGCCAGGTGCGCGACAAGCACGGCGAACTGGTCGCTGCGGCCGACGCGCTGGCTGCCGCCGGGCTGGAACCGGTGGAACTGCGTGAGAAGGAAGGGCTGGCCCTGATCAACGGCACCGACGGCATGCTGGGCATGCTGATCATGGCCTCGGCGGACCTGCACCGGCTGCTGAAGACCGCCGACCTCGCTGCCGCCATGAGCATTGAAGGCCTGCTGGGAACGGACGCGGTGCTGGCCGAGGACCTGCACGCGCTCCGGCCGCATCCCGGCCAGATTGCCGCCGCCGCCAACATGCGCACCGTCCTGGCCGGGTCCGTCCTGATCGAGGAGCAAAAGCACGGCCAGCACCGGTTCACCAGGGTCCAGGACGCGTACTCGCTGCGCTGCGCCCCGCAGGTGCACGGCGCAGCACGCGCCACCTTGGCCCACGTGGAGTCGGTGGCCGGTTACGAGCTGTCCTCCGCCGTAGATAATCCAGTGGTCACCGTGGACGGCCGGGTGGAGTCCAATGGCAACTTCCATGGCGCTCCGGTGGGCTACGCCCTGGATTTCCTGGCCATTGCCGTGGCCGACCTGGCCTCGATGAGCGAACGGCGCACCGACCGGTTCCTTGACACCGCCCGCAGTCACGGGCTGAACGCCTTCCTGGCCGACGACCCAGGTGTGGACTCCGGGCACATGATCGCGCAGTACACCCAGGCCGGGATTGTCAGCGAGCTCAAGCGGTTGGCCAATCCGGCGTCGGTGGATTCGATCCCGTCCTCGGCCATGCAGGAAGACCACGTCTCGATGGGCTGGTCTGCCGGGCTGAAGCTGCGCCGCGCCCTGGACGGACTGACCCGGGTGCTGGCCATCGAACTGCTCACCAGCGCCCGGGCCCTGGACATGCGCGACGGCGGTGTGGAGTCGTCCAAGTCCGCGCCTGCGGTCACCGCCGTGCGCCGTGAAATCCGCACGGTGGTGGCCGGGCCGGGCACCGACCGCTACCTCTCCCCGGAGATCGAGGCCGTCCGCGTGCTGGTGGACAGCGGCGCGCTGCTGGACGCCGCCGAGCAGGCTGCCGGGAGCGCACTGATCTGACCCGAACGGCACTACACTGGTGCCGGAAACACCGTTGGTTCCGGATCGCCGGGCCGGAACCAACGTCGGGATCATGGGGGGGCCGGCGCCGGAGAAGGACCTGCCGCATGGGCGCCGACACACCCGAAGCCCGGCCCAGCCGCCGCAAACTGCTGCAGCGAACCGTGCCTGTGCTCGCCGCCGGAATCGGTGCCGGGGTGCTCGGCACGGCCGGTGCCGCAGCTTCGGTGCGGCCTGATGCCACCCCCGGCGACGAGCAGCTCGCGCGGCTGGTCGCCGATCCGACGTCGGCCACCCACCGCGCGCTGGTCCAGCTCCTGGCACCGACGGCGACGGCGGCGGTGAGAACCGCCCCGAACGGGCGGGTGGACCCCCGGCAGGCCGGCTACGACGTGGTCCTGCTGCTGGGCCAGTCCAACATGCAGGGCTGCGGACTGCCGTTCGACCCCGCCATCGATGTGGAGCTGGACGGCATCGATCAGTTGGCCGCTTCCGGTCCCCGCACCGGCCAGGTCATGACCGCCAGCGAACCGCTCTGCCACGTCTCCAGCGTCCGGGTGGAGGGCCGGCCCGCCGTCGGTCCTGGGTTTGAATTCGCCCGGCAGCTGTGGCTGGCTCAGCCAGCCGGCCGCAAGGTACTGCTGGTGCCTGCGGCCCTGGGCGGCACGTCGATAACCGGCAACGCCGACTACTCCTGGGACCCGGACAACACCGCCGCCCGGACCAATTTGTTCCATCGCGCAGTGGATGCCGGCCGCCGCGCCCTGGCCTTGAATCCACACAATCGCCTGGCCGCGGTCCTCTGGCACCAGGGCGAGGCGGATGCCGTGTTGGGCTCCAGCCAGGAGTGGTACCAGGCCAAGCTGCTGCAGATCATCGATCTGGTCCGCGAGGCCCTGGGCCCGGCGCCGTTCCTGATCGGCGGCATGGTGCCGGAGTGGCTCCCCGGCGATCCGGGACGCCGCGGCATCGATGCCGCGCACCGCGCCATCCCCTCGCTCCGGCCGCGGACTGCGTTCGTCGAAGGACCCGCCGGAGCCGGCCAGGACGAAGGCCACATCCACTACAACGCGGCCGGCGCCCGGGAACTGGGACTGCGCTTCTACGGCGCCTACGAAGCCGAGGCCGCCGGACAGCCCGCGTAACAGCGCCCCTGTTGGGGCCTTTAGCGCGTGAAGGTACGACGGTGCGGGCTGAGGGCGGCGGGGACGTCGCCGGCGCCGTCGTGCTCGCCCAGGATCAGTCCCGCGGCGAGCTCGGCGATTCCGGCCGACGTCTGGAATCCGTAACCGCCCTGCCCGGCCAGCCAGAAGAAGCCTTCGACCTCGGGATCGAAGCCCACCACCGGATGCCCGTCGGCAGGCTCCGTCCGCAACCCGGTCCAGGCCATGGCCACACCGGTAATGGTCAGGGTGGTGCTCCTGCTGACGTGGGCGATGGCCCGCTGCACGTCGGTGTCCCGCGGACGCGCGTCCTCGGGCTCGCTCGGCACGGTTTCCGACGGCGAGACCAGCACCTGGCCGTTCTCCGGCCGGTAGTAGAAGCTGTCATCCGCCGCGGCCACCATGGGCTGCCGCGGCGACAGCGGCCGGGCCACGTCCACCACCGCCGCGGTCCGCCGATACGGCACCAGCCCCTGGGGCTGCGCTCCGAACAAGGCAGCAACCTGCTCTGCCCACGCGCCGGCTGCGTTCACCACTGTTCCGGCGTCGACCGTCTCTCCTCCCGCGACCACCCGCCAGCCGCTGCCGTGCCGGCGGGCCGATTCGACACGCGCTCCGGTCAGGAACCGCGCCCCCGCGGCACGCGCGGTGTCCTGGTGGTGCTGCAGCAGGACGTCCGTGCGGCAGCCGAACGACGTTCGGTCCAGTCCGGCTGCTTCGAAAGCGCCGGGCCGCAGCTCCGGGCTTAGCTCCAGCGCATCGTCCGGGCCGATGAACTCCATCTGGCCGCTGGCATGCTCCTTCACGGCCGCTTTCGATCCGATCAACAGGAACGACCGGTGGCTGAGGACCCGCAGCCCGGCCTCGCTTTGCCGGCGGTGCAGCAGGTCCAGCGTGCGGACGGTCAACTGCTGGATGGCCGGCGGACCGTAGCTGGGAACCAGCTGCCGTGCCGATCGGCCGGACGTGTGGTAGCCCAGTGTGGGTTCGGCCTCCGCCAGCACCACGCGCACCCGGCCGGCCAGTTCGGCCGCCAGCGACAGCCCGGCGATGCCGCCGCCGATGATCAGGACGTCACAGCTGATCGTGGTCATACGGTCTGTACCGCCTGCCGGGCGGCGACGAATGCGGCGACGCAGGCTTCAATGTCCTCCGCCGTGTGGGCGGCCGAGAGCTGCACGCGGATCCGCGCGGCGTCTTTGGGGACCACCGGGTAACTGAAGGCGGTGACGTACACGCCGTGGTCCAGCATCGCCTCGGCGGTCCTGCCGGCGAGCACGGCATCGTGGAACATCACCGGGACAATCGGATGAACACCTTCCAGCAGGTCGAAGCCTTCTTCCGCCATCCGGCTCCTGAACAGCGCGGTGTTGTCCTGCAGCCGGGACCGCAGCTCGGCCGAACCGCCCACCAGCTCCAGCGCCTTCAGCGTGGCGGCAACGATGGCGGGGGCAACCGAGTTGGAGAACAGGTAGGGCCGGGCCTTTTGCCGGAGCATCGCCACGATTTCGCGGCGTCCGGACACGTAGCCGCCGGAGGCGCCGCCCAGGGCCTTGCCGAAGGTGCCGGTGTAGATGTCCACGTTGTCCGATACGCCTGCATGTTCCGGCGTCCCGGCGCCGCTGGCTCCCATGAAGCCGACGGCGTGCGAGTCGTCAACCATCACCAGCGCTCCGTAGGTTACGGCCAGTTCGCAGATCTGCTCCAACGGGGCCAGGTAGCCGTCCATGGAGAAGACCCCGTCGGTGACGACGACCGTCCGCCTGGCGCCCGCGCCGTCGTTCAACTCCGCCGCTTCCCGCAGCCTGGCCTCAAGTTCGGACATGTCCCGGTTCGCGTAGCGGAAGCGCGCCGCCTTGGACAGCCGGATGCCGTCGATGATCGAGGCGTGGTTCAGGGCGTCGGAGATGATTGCGTCTTCTGGGCCAAAGAGGGATTCGAAAACCCCGCCGTTGGCGTCAAAACAGGACGAGAACAGGATGGTGTCTTCGGTTCCGAGGAAGCGGGACACCGCCTGTTCCAGCTGCAGGTGCAGATCCTGCGTGCCGCAGATGAACCGGACGCTGGCCATGCCGAACCCGCGCTCGTCCATGGCGGCTTTCGCGGCGGCGATGATCTCCGGATGGTCCGCCAGCCCCAGATAGTTGTTGGCACAAAAGTTCAGCACTTCGCGGGCGGCGCCGTCCAGCGGGCCGGCGCTAATGTGGCTGGACTGCGGTGTGGTGATGCGGCGCTCTGCCTTGAACAGTCCGGCATCCAGGATCTCCTCCAGCTCGGCTGCCAGTTGCTCCTTCAACGTTCCGTACATGCTTCCCCCTAGATCCGGGTCCAGTCGAGGACCACTTTGCCGCCTTCGCCGTGCCGGGCGATGTCGAACCCGCGCTGCCACTCGGCGGCCGGGAGCACGTCCGTGATCACCGAGGATATCGCCTGGTGCAGTGCGGGGCTGGACGAGAGCATGGCGCTCATCGCGTACCAGGTTTCGAACATCTCGCGGCCGTAGATGCCCTTCAGCGTGAGCATGTGCGTGACCACCTTGGCCCAGTCGATGCTGATGTCTTCGGCCGGTAGCCCCAACAGCGCAATCCGTCCGCCGTGGGTCATGTTGTCGATCATCGCCTGCAGCGCCGAGCCACGGCCGGACATCTCCAGTCCGATGTCGAAACCTTCGGCCAGCTCCAGCTGCCGCTGTGCCTCCGCCACCCGGGTCTGGCTCACATCGACCACCATGTCGGCGCCCATCCTTTTGGCCAGCTCCAGTCTCGAGGCTGACACATCCGTGACAGCGACCTTGCGCGCGCCGGCGTGCCGGACCACCGCAATCGCCATCAGTCCGATGGGCCCGGCACCGGTGATCAGGACGTCTTCGCCGACCAGCGGGAAGCTCAGGGCAGTGTGGACGGCGTTGCCGAACGGATCAAAGATGGCACCCAGTTCCGGCGTGACCTCCGGATCAGTGTGCACCCAGACATTGGTTTCCGGTATCACCACGTACTCGGCGAAGGCGCCGTCCCGCTGCACTCCCACGCTGATCGTGCGGATGCACATCTGCCGACGGCCGGCCCGGCAGTTGCGGCAGGTGCCGCAGACGATGTGCCCCTCGCCCGAGACCCGGTTCCCGACCTGCACGTCCCGCACGCCGGGGCCCGCGGCCACCACTTCGCCGTAGAACTCGTGGCCGGGAATCAGCGGACTGGCCACCGAGCCCTCCGCCCAGTCGTCCCACGCTTGGATGTGCAGGTCAGTGCCGCAGATGCCGGTGGTCAGTACCTTGATCTTGACCTCGCCGAAGCCGGGTTCTGGCTCCGGTCGGTCCACCAGCTCAAAGCCGGCCTGTGGGCCGGACTTGAAGAGCGCCTTCATGCGTTGTCCTTATCTCTTGGTCCGGCCGGGTCTCTTGGTCCGGCCGGGATCACGCGGCCGCCCGGACGGTGGTCCGGGTCACTAGGCCAACTCTACGTAAGTGCCCCGGCGAAGTGGAGCGCGTCACAGTGCGCGCTCGGCGTGCGGCGGGGTAGCTTTGCTGGCAAGCACTTCCTCTATCCCCTTTCGACGTGAGCGAGACCTGCCCGTGGCAACCAGGACCCATCAGATCCTTCCGGCGATCGCCGACGACCCGTACTCCGACGACGTGCTGGCCGACCCGTACGCCTTGTTCGGCCGGATGCGGGCAGCCGGCCCGGCGGTCTGGCTGGAGAAGTACCAGGTGCCGGCCTTCGCTCGCTACGCGGAGTGCCGCGACATCCTCGCGGACCACGGGACCTTCATCTCCGGCGCCGGCGTGGGTCCCAAGGACCTGTTGAAGGAACCAAACTGGCGGCCGCAGGGCATCCTTGAGTCCGACCCGCCGCGGCACACCGTGATGCGGAACGCCATGGCCGGGGTGATCTCGCCCAAGGGGACGCGGGCGCTGCGGGCCGGATTCGAAGCCTTCGCGGCACAACTGCTGCCGGAACTGCTGGAGCGTGGTTCGATCGACGGCGTCAAGGATCTGGCCGAGGTGTTTCCGCTCCGGGCGTTCGGCGACGCCGTCGGCATTCCGCAGGAGGGCCGCGAGGAGAACCTGCTGACCCATGGGGCGATGAACTTCAGCCACTTCGGCCCGGAGAACGAACGCCACCGCTACTACTTCGAACAAGGTGCCGGAACACCGGAGTGGGTGATGGACCGGACCCGGCGGGAAAACCTCAGCCCCGGAGGCATGGGCGAACAACTGTGGCAGTACGTGGACAGCGGCGATCTGCCGGCGGAGATGGCCCCGCTGGTGGTCAGGGCCCTGCTGTCCGCGGGCCTGGATACCACCGTGATCGGCATCGGCAACGCCCTCAAGCTCTTTGCCGAGCATCCGGAACAATGGAGCATCCTGCGGGACAACCCGCGGATGGTATCGCTGGCCATCAACGAGGTGCTGCGCTTCGAGTCCCCATTCCAGTCGTTCTACCGGACCACGTCCGCCGACACGGAGATCGCCGGCGTCAGCCTACCGGCCGGCAGCAAGCTGGCCTTGTTCCTGGGTTCGGCCAACCGGGACGAAGCCCAGTTCGGTCCGGATGCGGACGTCTTTCGGATTGAACGCGACGCCGCCAGCATGATCGCGTTCGGCAACGGTATCCACCGCTGCGTCGGCCAGCCCATCACCCGGCTGGAGATGCATGTTGTCCTGACCTGGCTGGCCCACAACGTGGAGCGGATCGAGCCTGCCGGCGAACCGGTGCCGTACCTACACAACACACTGAAGGGCTACAGTTCGCTGCCCTTGCGGCTGCTGCCGGCCTGAGCCCCCGCTCGGTGGAACCTCCCGACCACCGCAGGCTAGACTGTGACTCCTGCCACAGATCCGTGGCGGTGATCCGGTACATAGGGGGATCTCCAGTGCCGCACTCTGCCCAGCCAACGTCCCGGCCCGTGCAGGACCGAGCCTACAAAGCCCACGAAGGGCTTGATCCGGAAGCTCTGACCGGCCGTTCCGGAAGCCTGCGCCTCGGCGCCCTGCGCCCGGTGGTCCGCGACTCGTGGCAACGGTCCTTGCGGCACGCCGCCGACCCGGACCGTGCGCTGGCGCGGCTGGTGCTGGCTGACGACGAACTGGACGCCTTCCGCCGGGACCATCCGCTGGCCGCCATCATGCCGGTCTTCAGCCGGCTGCTGGTGGAACCCAGTCATGAGGCGGGAATGCTGGTGGCCGTTGGGGACCAACACGGCCGGCTGCTCTGGGTGGACGGAGACACGCGGCTCAGGCAACGCGCGGAGGGCATGATGTTCATGCCGGGCACCGACTGGTCCGAGGCGTCGGTGGGCACCAGTGCCCCCGGCACGGCCCTCGCCCTGGGCCAGGGGGTGCAGATCGCCGGCGCCGAACACTTCAGCCGGGCGGTCCATTCGTGGAGCTGCACCGCCGTCCCCATCCACGATCCTGATTCCGGCGCTGTGCTCGGCGTGGTGGATTTGACCGGCCGGGAGGAAGCCGCCGCCCCGCAGACGCTCTCGTTGGTCCGGGCGGCAGTGGCTGCCGCCGAGGCCGAATTGCGGATCATCCGCCTGCAAGCCGGAACCAGCAACCGGGCCACTCAACAGCCAGCCGGCCTCACCATCACGGGCCGGGACCATGGCCTGCTGGAGCTGGCCGGCCGGCGGATCGAATTGTCCCAGCGGCACACCGAGATCCTCACCCTGTTGGCCCTGCACCCGGGCGGCCTGACGGCCGAGCAACTGGCCGACCAGCTGAACCCGCACGCCCGCGGCGCCACGCTGCGGGCCGAGATGGTCCGGCTGCGCAAACTGCTGGCCGGCATCAGCGCAGCCGCGGTGCCCGAATCGCGGCCGTACCGCCTGCCTCAGCCGCTGGCCGTCGACGCGCAGCGGGTCCTGCAGTGCCTGGCCCGCGGCTCCTACCGCCAGGCACTCGACCTGTACCAAGGCCAGCTCGTTCCGGGGTCGGAGGCTCCGGGAGTCGTCGATTTCCGCCACCGAGTCAGCGCCACGCTGCGCGAGTCGGTGCTCAGCAATGCCTCCACGGAAACGGTAATGCGCTACCTGCAACTGCCTGAGGCCAAGAACGACGGCGATGCCTGGCTGGCAGCGCTCCGCCTCCTGCCGCCGCGCTCGCCTAAGCGGGCCGGCGTCGTCGCCCGCTTGGAGCAGTTGGAGGCCGGAGACGGCTGACCACGCCCGACGCCCCTGCCGGCCCGTCCCTCCGGGGAGCGGTTAGCGAACCACGCGGAACCGCAGGTGGGTCTCGCTGGCGTAGGCTGCCGTCTCTACCCGCTCCAGGGCGATGCGCTCACCCAGCCCGCCGAAGAGCGAGATGCCCTCGCCGAGCAGCAGGGGCAGCATGTGCAGCTGTATTTCATCCACCAGCCCCAGGGCGAGGCATTGCCGCGAGATGCTGCCGCCCAACAGGCTGACGCTTTTGTCGCCGGCAGCCTGCTTGGCAGCTTCAACCGCCTCTCTGATGTCGTCGACAACAAAGGTATACGTGGTGCCGTCCTTTTCCACCGGTTCATGGGCGCTGTGCGTCATCAGGTAAACAGGCACCTTCAGCATGCCGCCGTACGGCATCTCCCCTTCTTCGATGGTCTGCGTCTTGTTCGCGCCGCCCACCACGGCGCCTATCTCGTCCCAGATGGTGTTCAGCACCTCGCGGTCCTCGTCCGCAGCCTCAAAATCGAACATCCAGTCAACGCCGCCGGTGCTGTCCGCCATAAAGCCGTCCAGCGTCACCGTGGCATGAATAATGACCTTTCCCATGACCTTCTCCGTTCGTTGACCGGTTCCTTCGAGGATGACTGACTCCTCCGATGACGGGGGATCCGGGCCTGCCCACACCGGGAGCCCTCGGCGTGCCCCACGCTACCGTCGCCGCCCCGAACCGACCACGCCGTGCCGGGTGCAACCTCGATGCAACCTTCACTTCCCTAGGCTCGTCAGCACAGACAGTGCAGTCTGCCGGACCGGCGTGGTCCGGAACCGAAGCCGAAGGAGTCGACATGACTGTTTACGCCCAGCCCGGAACCGAGGGATCACCGGTCAGCTTCAAGCAGCGGTACGAGAACTGGATCGGCGGCGAATGGGTCGCCCCGGTCAAGAACCAGTACTTTGAGAACATCTCCCCCGTGACCGGCAAGCCGTTCTGCGAGGTGGCACGCGGCACCGCAGAAGACATTGATCTGGCCCTCGACGCCGCACACAAGGCGGCACCGTCCTGGGGCAAGACGTCGGTAGCGGACCGGGCGGCGGTGTTGAACCGGATCGCCGATCGGATTGAGGAGAACCTCGAACTGCTGGCCGTGGCGGAGACCTGGGACAACGGCAAGGCCGTGCGAGAGACGCTGGCGGCGGACATTCCGCTGGCCGCCGACCACTTCCGCTACTTCGCCTCCGCCATCCGCGCGCAGGAGGGCCGGCTCTCCCAGCTCGACGACGACACCACCGCCTATCACTACCACGAGCCGCTGGGTGTGGTCGGCCAGATCATTCCGTGGAACTTCCCCATCCTGATGGCCACCTGGAAGCTGGCGCCCGCACTCGCGGCGGGCAACGCCGTCGTACTTAAGCCTGCGGAGCAGACCCCGGCTTCCATCCTGGTGCTGATGGAACTGATCGCGGACATCCTGCCGGCCGGCGTGGTCAACGTCGTCAACGGCTTCGGCGTGGAGGCGGGCAAGCCGCTGGCCTCCAGCCCGCGGATCCGCAAGATCGCCTTCACCGGCGAGACCACCACCGGCCGGCTGATCAGCCAGTACGCCTCACAGAACCTGATCCCGGTCACGCTGGAACTGGGCGGCAAGAGCCCGAACATCTTCTTCTCCGACGTGGCGTCGGAGAACGATGCGTTCTACGACAAGGCGCTGGAGGGCTTCACCCTGTTCGCGTTCAACCAGGGCGAGGTCTGCACCTGCCCGTCGAGGGCGCTGGTGCAGGACTCCATCTACGACTCGTTCATGGCCGATGCACTGGCGCGGACCGAGGCGATCATCCAGGGAAATCCGCTGGACACGGACACCCAGATTGGCGCGCAGGCCTCCAACGACCAGTTGGAGAAGATCCTCTCCTACATGGACATCGGCAAGCAGGAGGGGGCAAAGGTCCTGACCGGCGGCGGGCGCAACATCCTGGACGGGGACCTGGCCGAGGGCTACTACGTGAAGCCGACCATCTTCGAGGGCAACAACAGCATGCGCATCTTCCAGGAGGAGATCTTCGGGCCGGTCGTCTCGGTGACCCGGTTCGGCGGCTACGACGAGGCCCTGGAGATCGCGAACGACACCCTTTACGGATTGGGTGCCGGCGTCTGGAGCCGCAACGGAAACGTCGCTTACCGGGCCGGCCGCGAAATCCAGGCCGGCCGGGTGTGGGTGAACAACTACCACGCCTACCCGGCAGGAGCGGCGTTCGGCGGCTACAAGTCCTCCGGCATCGGCCGCGAAAACCACGCGATGATGCTGGACCACTACCAGCAGACCAAGAACCTGCTGGTCAGCTACAACGAGAACAAGCTCGGCTTCTTCTAGAGACAGGTCCGCTCATGGCGTCGGCTTCATCGCAGCGGCCGGGTGCATCCAGCCCTCCCGCTGCACAACACGAGGCGGCGCTCGAGGCCACGGCAGCGCTGCCCGGGGAAGACTTTTCCCGGGTGGCGCTGACCGGTCCGGCCGTCGGGTTGCTGCAAAAGCTTTGGGATACCCACGGGCAGCTGATGTTCCACCAATCCGGTGGCTGCTGCGACGGGTCGTCGCCGATGTGCTATCCGGCCGGCGAATTCCTCACAGCAGATGCGGATGTGCTGCTGGGCACGTTCGACCTTCCGGACCGCGGAAGCCTTGACTTCTGGATGTCGCGGGAGCAGTTCGCGTACTGGAAGCACACGCATCTGACGGTGGATGTGGTGGACGGGCGCGGCAGCGGGTTCTCCGTGGAGGCACCCGAGGGCAAGCGCTTCCTGATCCGCTCCCGGCTCTTCGACAGCTGAGCCGGGCCCGGCAGCACTGCCGGGCGCCGTCGCACGGTCGTGCTGCCGGGCGCCGTCGCACGGTCGTGCTGCCACCAGTGTGGGCGGCCGAGCGATTCTAGTGCTCGAAAAGGCAAAACGGGTGGCCGGCCGGATCGAAGTAAACGCGGACGTCGTCCTGAGGCTGGAATGCCGCCAGTTCAGCGCCCACGGCTTCCGCATGGGCGCAGGCAGCGGCCAAATCATCGACCAGAAGGTCCAGATGCACCAGCATCTGTTGCTCACCGGGCTGCTCCGGCCAGACCGGCCTGCGGTAGCCATCTTCCAGTTGGAAGGACAGCCCTGGACCACCGGATGGATTGGCCAGGGTGACCCAATCCGGCTCCTGAGTGCGTATGTCCCAGCCCAGAAGCCGGCCGTAGAAGTCCGCCAGGGCCAACGGATCAGGGGCGCCCAAAACGGTGGCGTGCAGCCGCAATCCTTCGCTTCCGGGCATCGTCCCTCCTCCGATCCAGCCAACTGTCCTGCGGTCAGTCAGCCTACTGCGGGTTCGGCACGGCCGCCTAGCTGTCGGACAGGACCCCGGACAGTGCGCGCTCCCCGACGCCGCGCAACAGCCGGTTGTCGTCGGAACCGGCGAGCAGCGCCGTCGCCATGGCCAGCGCCCAGCCGCGGCCGCGCTGCCAGGTCTCCGGTGTCACATCGGTGCGCGATTCGACCGCGGCGATGAAGTCCCGGCGTCCCGCACCGTCGAACACCAGCCAGGCGGCGGCCAGATCAGTGGCCGGATCGCCCGCGGTGATGTCGCCGAAGTCGATCACCGCGGACAGCCGGGTGCCGTCCACTATCAGGTTGCCCGGGTGCAGGTCGCCGTGCAGCCACAGCGCGGGTCCGTCCCAGGCCGGCAACCCCGCCAGCTGCCGCCACAGCGCCGCGACGCGCTCTGGCTGCGGGATAAGGCCCGAATCCAAGCGCTGCAGGATGGCGGCATTGCGCGAGGCCAGCGGGACCCCGCGGACCGGATTCATCGGTGCGCCGGACGGCGCGGGCACGTGCAGCGCGGCCACGAACGCAGCCAAGCCGGGGGCCAGCGAGCGCCGTTCCTCCGCGCGCAGGCGCAAGGCCGGCCTGCCTTCGAGCCACGGCACCACCGACCAGGACCAGGGATAGTACGACGACGGCCTGCCGCAGCGCACCGGCGCAGGCACGGCCACCGGCAGTTCCGGGGCCAGCGACGGCAGCCACTGCTGTTCGTTCACCACCAGGTCCGCGGCCGCCTCGCGACGCGGCAGCCGGATGGCCAACTCGGCGCCGAGTTTGAAGGTGACGTTGTCCCACCCGTTGGCCACGCGCACCAAGGGCAGCCGGGCCAGGTCCGGAAACTGGTCGGATAACAACCGCTGCACCAAGTCATTGGTGACGTCGATTTCCGCAGCGGGCATCAAGGCCATCTGTTTCCGTACTTCCTTCAATCGAGAGGCAGAACCCGCCAGCGGCCCGGGCGATTGCCGGCCGAAAGATCTGATGCGGGACTTCCATCAGATCATCCGCGAGCGCCCGGGGCCAACCGGACACGCTGCTGCACACCACACTCGACAACGCCCAACACCGACAACGCCCCCGCCGGTGACGGCAGGGGCGTTGTCGACAGCAGGCCGTGGCCTGTGGAACCGCTAGGTCAGCGGCGTCGGTCCGATGTCGGTGCCGGTGGACGTGCCCCGACCGGTGCGGACGACGCGCCGAGGAACCGGGCCAATATCGGTGCGAGCCGATCCCAGAGCAATCCTGTGCATGAGTTCTCCCCTAACTAGGCCTGAACGCCGAGGCGTTCGAAAATGAGTTCACGGACGCGGCCGGCGTCGGCCTGCCCGCGGGTGGCCTTCATGACCCCGCCCACAATTGCTCCGGCAGCCTGGACCTTGCCGCCACGGATCTTCTCCGCCACGTCCGGTTGCGCGGCCAGTGCGGCGTCGATCGCATCCAGCAGCGCCGAATCGTCGGACACCACGGCCAGTCCGCGCTTGTCCACGACCTCTTCCGGGCTGCCCTCACCGGCGAGCACGCCGTCGAGCACCTGGCGGGCCAGTTTGTCGTTGATCTTGCCAGCCTGCACCAGGCGGTCCAGCTCGACCACGGTCTGCGGGCTTACGCCCAGCTCCGACGGTTCGACCTCGGCTTCCTTCGCCCGGCGTGAAATCTCGCCCATCCACCACTTCCGGGCCACTGCCGCAGAGGCACCGGCGGCGATGGTTTCCTCGATCGAATCCATCACGCCGGCGTTGACGACGTCGCGGAATTCGGCATCGGAGTAGCCCCAGTCGGCTTTCAGCCGCTTGCGGCGTTCGGCCGGCGGCTCCGGCAACCGGGACCGCAGTTCCTCGACCCACGCTTCGGTGGTGACGACGGGCACCAGGTCCGGCTCCGGGAAATAGCGGTAGTCGTCGGCGTCCGACTTCGGTCGGCCGGAGGTCGTGGACCGGGTGTCCTCGTGCCAGTGGCGGGTTTCCTGGACAACCTTCTGTCCGGATTCCAGCACCGCAGCGTGGCGCTCGATCTCGAAGCGGACCGCGCGCTCGACCGCCCGTAGCGAGTTCACGTTCTTGGTCTCGGACCGGATGCCAAACTGCGTGGCGCCCTTCGGCATCAGGGACACGTTGGCGTCGCAGCGGACGTTGCCGCGTTCCATCCGGGCATCCGACACGCCCAGGTTTTTGACGATCTCGCGGACGGCTGCCACGTAGGCACGGGCCAGCTCGGGGGCACGGGAGCCGGCTCCGACGATCGGCTTGGTGACGATCTCCACCAGCGGCACGCCGGCGCGGTTGTAGTCCACCAGCGAGTACTCGGCACCCTGGATGCGCCCGGTGGCGCCGCCCAGGTGGGTGAGCTTGCCGGCGTCCTCTTCCATGTGTGCGCGTTCGATCTCCACGCGGAACACTTCGCCGTCTTCCAGCTCGATGTCCAAGTAGCCGTCGTAGCAGATCGGATCCTCGTACTGGGAGGTCTGGAAGTTCTTCGGGGTGTCCGGATAGAAGTAGTTCTTCCGGGCGAAGAAGCAGGATTCGGCGATCTTGCAGTTCAGCGCCAGCCCGATCATGATCGAGTACTCCACCGCCGACTTGTTGACCACCGGCAGCGTACCGGGCAGGCCAAGGTCCACCGGCGACACGTTCGTGTTCGGCACATCGCCGAACGCGTTCGGAGCCGCCGAGAACATTTTCGTCTTGGTGTTCAGCTCAACGTGGACCTCGAAGCCGAGGACCGGATCGTACTTGGCCATCGCTTCGTCGAAGGCGACCAGTTCTTGAGTTTCAGCCATTTACTTCACACCTCCGAGAGCGGGAGCCTGGGCCAGCAGCGGGCCGCCCCACGTGGCTTCCAACAGGTTTTCGAGGCCGGCGCCTGCGCGGTACAGGCGGGCATCTTCACGGGCCGGGGCCAGGAACTGGATGCCCACCGGCAGCCCGTCGGCCAGGCCGCCCGGCACCGAAATGCCCGGGACACCGGCCAGGTTCGCCGGAATGGTGGCCACGTCGTTGAGGTACATGGCCATCGGATCGTCCAGCTTTTCGCCCAGCTTGAAGGCCGTGGTCGGAGCGGTCGGCGAGATCAGCACGTCGGCGGTTTCAAAAGCCGCGGCGAAATCGCGCTGCACCAGGGTGCGGACCTTCTGCGCCGAGCCGTAATAGGCGTCGTAGTAGCCCGCCGACAGGGCGTAGGTACCCAGGATAATGCGGCGTTTGACCTCGTCGCCGAAGCCGGCCGCCCGGGTGGCCCCCATGACGCGTTCGATGGTCATCGAGCCGTCCTCCGGCAGCGCCCGGTGCCCGTAGCGGACGCCGTCGTACTTGGCCAGGTTGGAGGAGGCCTCCGAGGGCATGACCAGGTAGTAGGCGCCCAGCGCGTACTTGAAGTTCGGGCAGGACACCTCCACCACGTTGGCGCCGGCGCCGCGCAGCAACTCGAGTGCCTCGTCGAAGCGTGCCTGTACGCCGGCGGAGTAGCCTTCGCCCTGCAGTTCCTTGATCACGCCGATGCGCATGCCGTGCACATCGCCGCTCCGGGCGGCTTCAACCAGCGCGCCCACCGGATCGGTCAGCGAGGTGGAGTCGGCCGGGTCGTGCCCGCCGATGACCTCGTGCAGCAGCGCGGCATCCAGCACGGTCCGGGTGACCGGCCCGATCTGGTCCAGCGACGACGCCATCGCGATGGCGCCGTAGCGGGAGACTCCGCCGTAGGTCGGCTTCACGCCCACCGAGCCGGTCACCGCGGCCGGCTGCCGGATCGAACCGCCGGTATCCGTGCCCAGCGCCAGCGGGGCCTCGAAGGCCGATACCGCCGCCGCTGAACCGCCGCCGGATCCGCCGGGGATCCGCTCCAGGTCCCACGGGTTGCGGGTGGGGCCGAAGGCCGAGTGTTCGGTGGAGGAACCCATGGCGAATTCGTCCAAGTTGGTCTTGCCCAGCATCGGCATCCGCGCCGCACGGATCTTCTTGATCACGGTGGCGTCGTACGGGCTCATCCAGCCCTCGAGCATCTTCGAGCCGGCGGTGGTGGGCTGGCCGACGGTGACAATCAGGTCCTTGATCGCAATCGGGACGCCGGCGAGCGCATGCAGCTCTTCGCCGGCGGCACGCGCCTTGTCCACGTCAGCTGCGACGGCGAGCGCCTCATCGGTGTTCACGTGCAGGAAGGCGTTGACGTCGCCGTCGACCGCGGCAATGCGGTCCAGGTGTGCCTGGGTGACCTCGGTCGACGAGACCTCGGAGGCGGCCAGCAGTTCCGCCAGTTTCGCGGCGCTGTGCGTAATCAATTCACTCATGGGTGCGTCCTACTCCTCGTCCAGGATCGCCGGAACCTTGAACCGGCCGTCGGCCGCGTCCGGTGCGTTCGCCAGTGCCAGTTCCTGGCTCAGGGTCTCCCCCACCACGTCCTCGCGGAACACGTTGGTCAGCGGGATCGGGTGTGACGTCGCCGGCACGTCGGGCCGGGCAACTTCCTGGACGGACTTGATCGAATCGACAATAACGTCCAGTTCCCCGGCCATTTTGTCCAGTTCTTCGGCGGTCATCTCAATGTGGGCCAGGCGCGCCAGATGCGCCACCGCCGCACGATTGATCTCAGACATGAGTCTCCTACGCGGATGGATTGCTTTTCCAGTTCAGTCTACCGGCGCAGAATGGTCCGGAGTGGCCAAGCTGGCAGGGCATCCGACTGTGGCCCCTCCCCGGCCGCACGACGGCGGCGTGATCACGTTGACTGCCATCTGCCCAGTGCCTAGACTGGCGCCCCGTCCGTGGCGAGGAGGCCTGAATGCGTGCGGCTCGACTGGCAGCAGCGGCCCTCGGCGCCCTGCTGCTCTCATGCTGCGGCACGCTTCCGCCTAGTTCCCCCGCTCCGGCACCGCAGACCAGCGTCCCGGGCGCGGCAAGCCAGCCGCCGCCCGCCTCGAATCCGGCCGGCAGCACCGCCAGGACGGTGGACTTCGCGGCAGCCGGGGATTTCGGTGACGGCGAGACCGCCGCGAAGGTCCTGGACGCGATGGCCAGCAGCACCTCACAGTTCGGCCTGGCGCTCGGAGACCTGTCCTATGGAAGCCGCGGCACGGAATCGGCGTGGTGCAGTTTCGTCACGGACCACTTGGGGCCGGACCTTCCGTTGCAGTTGCTCTCCGGCAACCACGAAAGTGATGGCCGGAATGGTTCCATCGATGCATTCGCGGACTGCCTGCCTCCGCGTTTGCCCGGCGTCAAAGGCGATTATGGGCGCCAATGGTTCGTGGACATCCCGCAGCAGCATCCCGTGCTGCGGTTGATCATGATTTCGCCGGGTTTGCGGTTCGCGGAATCCGGCCGATGGGACTACGTGCCCGGAAACGAGCACTACAACTGGACTGCGTCGGCCATCGACTCCGCCCGTGATGCGGACATCCCGTGGGTCGTGGTGGCCACGCACCTGCCGTGCCTGACGATGGGCCGCTACGGGTGCGATCCGGGTTCCGCAGTGACGAATCTGCTGCTGGACAAAAAGGTGGACCTGGTGCTGAACGGCCACGAGCACCTCTACCAGCGCACACAGCAACTGGCGCTGGGCCCCGGTTGTCCCTCGCTGGTGCCGGCGAAGAGCAGCAGCGCGTGCATCGCGGACACCGACGGCAACTTCCAGTCCGGCGCCGGCACGGTCTTTGCAACCGTCGGCACCGGCGGGCGGCCGCTGCGCGACGTCAACACCAAGGATGCCGAGGCGCCGTACTTCGCCGCCTATTCGGGGAGGAATGCGGACCCGACGCATGGGTTTCTGCAGATCCGGGCCACCGACAACGCGCTCAGCGCCGAGTTCGTCCGTGCCGGCGGCGGCGATTTCGCCGACTCCTTCACACTGCGCCGGCGCTGAGCCCGCGCAGCGTGCCACCGCCGCGGCGGCGCGGCGGCGGGGCTGCGGGTTAGAGCCGCTTGACGAAGACCAGCAGTCGGATATCGGTGCCGGGCACCGGCCAGTCCCGCTCCGGTACGCGGTCAAACCCGAGTGACTCATACAGCCGGTGCGCGGCGGTCCAGTCGCTGCCGGTGGTCAGGCTCACCGCGTCGATTCCGTCCAGGGTGCGGGCATGGGCCACGATCGCTTCCACCAGCGCCCGCCCGACACCGGACCGCTGCAGGCCCGGATCGACCGCCAGCATCCGGAACTCCAGCTCACCCTCCCGGGCGATGTCCGCATACTCCCCGCCCGCTGTCGCCAGCGTCACCGCGCCGGCGACGTGCCCGCCGCGCTCGGCCACCCAGATTTCCGCGCGTGCGGCCCGGTGCGCCACGTCGGAGACGTGTACCAAGTAGGGATGGTCGGCGGCCGGGAAATGGCCGGCGGCGAGGTACGCCTCGCGCGTCAGGCGCTCCACGTCGTCGTAATCAGCAGCGGTGGCGGGGCGGATGGTGATGTGCATGTGCTGGGGCGGGTCCTCGCGGGAAAAGGGGAAAGCACGACGGCGGTGCGTGCCCTACCAGTTTCGCGCACCGCGCGCGGTGCGCGCGAATTCAGTGGCCAGTCCGGTGATCGACCAAAGGCGCTTGCGCCTGCGTGGAGATCCGCGGTCTCCGCGCGGTCGCTGGCGCTCCCTTGGTCGACCACCGAGGTGCGGTGGCCAGTCCGGTGATCGGCCAAAGGCGCTTGCGCCTGCGTGGAGATCCGCGGTCTCCACGCGGTCGCTGGCGCTCCCTTGGTCGACCACCGAGGTGCGGTCGCTGGCGCTCCCTTGGTCGACCACCGAGGTGCGGGCGCAGGTATGGCGGCCCGGGACGGTTCCGGTTCAGCCGGGTTGAGGGTCGGAGAGAGGCCCGGGACGCTGCTCGGGCCGGCCACGCCGCGGCGAAGCCGGCGGGTCAGACAGTGGCGCAGCCTGCGGGTCAGGCAGCGGCAGCAGTTCGGGATTGACCTGCCGTTGCAGGGCCGCCAGCGCCTCGGCAGGCAGAGCCAACAGGCCGTCCAGTTGCTTGCGCGCCCGGCTGTAGGCCAGTTGCCGCTCGGCCGGTGTGGCAGCTCGGTCCACGGCGATGGTGAGCAGCCGGCGGGCGGTATTCAGCCGCAACCGTTCCGGGCCGCTGAAGTGCTGGTCGCGGATCCGACGGGCTTCGCGTTCGGCTATGTCGAAGGCGACCTCGTAGGCGCGCACCGCCTCTCGATAGTCGCGCAGCCGCTCGTCGGTGGCGATCTCCGCAGCAGTGACCGGGAGCAGCCCGTCCGCAGTCCGTTTGGCGCGCAGGAACGCCACGGTGAGCGGTTCACGAACGTCGGACATCATCGGGTAGTCGATCAGTTTCGCCACATCCAGCTCATAGTCCAGCCAGCGAACGTTCACCGCATGATGTTCCGCCATCAGTTTCTCGGTATCGCGCAGCCGCTGCTGCTGGGCGGCCGCGGCGGCATGCCGACGGTCTGCCTCCCGGCGGGCGGCCTCCGACCACGCGGATTCGCGGCGCTGGCCGCTCGCCCGGTTCCGGGCCTGCTGGCGCCTGGCGCGCTTGGCCCGCTGCCCCATGCCGGAGACCACAGCGAAGCCCACCCAGATGAACCACCAGGGAAAACCATCGGCGAAAAACTCGTTCATGGCCGCTCCACACGTCCATGCTCCCATGGCCGGTGATGCGAGTCACGCCTGCGTTTCTGGTTCGGACCCTGCAGCAGGCCGCTGGGCTATTGCCCCGGCGCCCGGCGGTAGGCGCTGCCGTCCGGCTCGCGGACCAAGAAGCCGTAGTCCACCATGGCGCGCCGGAGCATCGGCACGTCCTCCGTGAAGGCGGCCAGCCTGGCATTGAGTTCCTTCTCGGCCAACGTTTCTCCGGCGGCGCTGACGCGGTCGCCGAGGTAGCCCAGGAGTTCCAGCCGGTCGGCCGCGCGGTGCGGCAGCACCACCAGCCCGCCGGCGAGGAAGCGTTCCGGGCCGGTGGGTTCCGGCGTCCGCGCCGACGCCAGTGCCTCCTTGAAGATGTCCGGCGCGATGGTGAGGGCACCGCCGTCGTCCATCACCAAGCCGGCGTCGAGCAGCTTCTGCCGTTCCTTGGCGGTCATCTCGGGCTGCTGGCCCAGCACCAGCGCAGCGTAGAGTCCGCGCAGCCGATGACTGGCCAGCGTGGAGAGGATCCGCTGCCAGCTGACGTCGGCGGCCGGCCGCTCCGCCGTCATGCTGTGCCGGTTTCCAGCAGTCGGCGGAACCCGTCCTCGTCCAGGACCGGCAGTCCGAGGGCTTCGGCCTTGTCCAGTTTGGTCCCGGCGTTCTCGCCGGCCACCACGTAGCTGGTGTTCTTCGAGACGGATCCGGAGGCCTTGCCGCCGCGGATAATGATTGCTTCCTTGGCCTCGTCGCGGCTGAAGTTCGGCAACGTGCCCGTCACCACCACGGTCAGCCCCTCCAGCGTGCGCGGCGTGCTCTCGTCCACCTCGTCGGCCATCCGCACGCCGGCTGCCGCCCAGGCATCCACGATCCCGGCGTGCCAGTCCACGGCAAACCACTCCTTCAATGCGGCAGCGATGGTCGGGCCTACGCCGTCCACATGCGCCAACTGCTCCTCGCTGGCTGCCCGGATGGCGTCCATCGACCCGAAGGCGGTGGCCAGCGCACGCGAAGCGGTGGGCCCGACATGCCGGATGGACAGGGCGACCAGCACACGCCACAGCGGCTGCGTCTTGGCCTTCTTGACCTCCTTGAAGAGCTTTTCCGTGTTGGCGGCGGGCTTCGATGGGGTCTTGGCCGTCGGCTTAGTCCAAAAGTACGGAACGAGTTCCCATTGGCCGGTGCCCGTACCCTTCGAGCGCTTTTCCCGCCACACTTTGACCTCTGCCAGCGCCTCGCGCAGTGACGGGTCGGGGTAATCCTCAGCGAGCTCGAAGATGCGGGCCTCGTCCGTCAGGACCCCGGGACCCTCCGGCGCCGGGTAGCCGCCGATAGTCGCCGGGTCCGGGCCCGGCCCCGCGGTGAGGGCGACAGCGGCCTCCCAACCCAGTGCCTCGACGTCGAACGCACCCCTACCCGCAAGGTGGAAGACGCGCTCACGCAGCTGGGAAGGGCACGAGCGCGCATTGGGGCAGCGGATATCGACGTCGCCCTCCTTCGCAGGCGCCAGCGGCGTACCGCAGGAGGGGCAGTCGGTGGGCATGACGAAGTCGCGGACCGGAGGATCCTGCGCCTCGCGCAGCGCCATGACCGGGCCGACGATCTCCGGGATCACGTCGCCGGCCTTGCGCAGCACCACGATGTCGCCGATCTTGACGCCTTTTGCCTTGACCACGTCCTGGTTGTGCAGCGTGGCCATCTCCACCGTGGAGCCGGCCACCTTCACCGGTTCCATCACGCCGTAGGGCGTGACCCGGCCGGTGCGGCCCACGTTCACGCGGATGTCCAGCAGCTTGGTGTGGACTTCCTCCGGCGGGTACTTGTAGGCCACGGACCAGCGCGGCACGCGGGAGGTGTGGCCGAGCGCGCGCTGCAAGCCGAAATCGTCCACCTTGACCACGATGCCGTCGATTTCGTGCAGCAGGTCGTGCCGGTGCTCGCCGTAGTGCTCGATGAAGGCGAGCACGTCCTCGTAGCTGTCCACCACTTTGAAGTAGGGGCTGGTGGGCAGGCCCCAGCCGCTCAGCAGGGCGTAGGTGTCCGACTGGCTTTCCGCGTCGAGTCCTTCACGGGCCCCGATTCCGTGCACGAACATGTGCAGCGGCCGCTCCGCCGTCACCTTCGGGTCTTTCTGGCGGAGCGAGCCGGCCGCGGAGTTGCGCGGGTTGGCGAACGGCGCCTTGCCGGCCTCCACCATCCGTTCGTTCAGGGCCAAAAAGTCTTTCGTGGGGATGAAGATCTCGCCGCGGATCTCCACCTCGGCCGGAAAATTGCTGCCCGTAAGCTTGCGCGGAATGTCCCCAATGGTCAGCACATTGTGGGTAATGTCCTCGCCGGTGGTGCCATCGCCGCGGGTGGCCGCACGGACCAGTTCGCCGTTGCGGTAGAGCAGGTTGACGGCCAGTCCGTCGATCTTCACCTCGCTGAGCCAGCGCAGTTTCCTGCCGTTGCCCAGGTTCGCCACGGAGGCGGTGGCGCGGTCCACCCAGGCCTTCAGTTCCTCCAGCGAGAAGACGTCCTCCAGCGAGTACATCCGCTGCAGGTGCTCCACCGGGGCGAACGCGGCCGAGACTTCGCCGCCGACTTCCTGGGTGGGCGAGTCGTTGGCCACCAGTTCCGGGTGCAGCGCCTCGATTTCTTCCAGCCTCCGGTACAGCGCGTCGAATTCGGCATCCGAGACCAGCGGGGCGTCCTCGTTGTAGTACGCGTAGCGGTACTTGCGGACGTTCTCGGTCAGCTGCTCGTATTCGTCCCGGATCTCATCGCTCGGAATCTCGTTGGCAGATGTTTCGACTGTGCTCACCTGACTATCTTGCCCCAGGAGCCCGGTTCAGGCGACGACGGCGGTGCCGCGGCCCGCGGGCGACGGCACGTTGCGCTCAGTCTTCGGCATCCAACTGTTGGTCGAGCAGCGCCAGGTCCGCCGCGGTGACCAGATGGGACGTCACCGCGTGTTCCACCAGCCGCGCCCGCCGGTTGGTGGCAAGCTTGCCGCCGCCACCGCGCAGTCCGGCGACGCCCACGCGGTCCAGTTTGTCGCAGACGTTGTCCAGCTTGCGGTTGAACTTGGTCAACGGCCAGCCCAGCCGGGCGGCCGCCTGTGAGGACGACGGAATCGAGCTCAGCCCGGTGCCGTCCCGCTTGAGCATGGGTTCGGCCAGGGCCAGGATCAGTGCCTTCTGCGAGTCGGTGAAGATCACCGGGCCGATGGTGGTCTCCCCCACCGCGTCCGTGTCCCGGTGTTCCTGGCGGAAGGAGGGCGTCTTGACGTGGACGGACAACTCGTACGTGGTCGGGCCGGCAGTGAACACGATGTTCGTCAGGCTGAAGACCAGCGGGATCCGTGCGCCCGGCGCCAGCCAGGCCTGCATGCCGCCGGTGGAATCGGCGACGGTGGCCGAGATCAGGGACCCTACGTTGGCCAACCACCAAATGTCGTCGTATCGGGCGACCTGCAGGAACTTGCGGTGCAGGTACGGATTGTCGTCGATCTCCAGGTCGCCTTCACGACCAATGGTGAACACGTCGTCGTCCTTGGGTTCATACCATTCCCCGCAGAACTCAATGCTCACATCCGCCACCGGTAGCCCCCTTGATGTTGTGTTGACCGAACGGGTCGACGCGAGTTGATCGTTTCATGGTCCCGCCTTCTAACTCTATTCCAGCGGGCACCCGGCTATTCGTCGGCGCAGCCGCGGACCGGGTCGGAGGCCCGGCCGTTGGCCCGCACCACCACTACTTCGATGCAGGTCCGGTCGTTTTCCGCCAACGGCAGCACCGCCGTTGGCTCGCCGGTGCGTTCGGGCTCGCCCTGGCCCAGTGCGGTGACGGGCGTCCAGATGAACAGATCGTCGTCGCGCGGGTCAGGATTGGTCCAGCTGAAAACCGCTTCGGTTCCTTCTACCCGGCCGTCCAACTCCTCCGGCGGCACCACGTTGCCGGACAGGCCTTCCAAGGCGTTGGCCGGCGCCCGGCTGACCGGCGCATCGGGCACGGCTGCCTCGGGCGCCGGTCCGTTGAGCACGAAGATCGCGCCGGCGGCCACCGCCGCCGCGGCGACAGCGCCGGCCACCCACGTCCAGGGACGGCGACGCGCTCCGCTGCCGGATTCCGTCCGCTGGTCTGCTGTGGAGTCCCTCAGCACAGTGGAGGCTTCCGGCTCCAGTTCCAGGCGACGTCCGTCCTGCCGTGCGGGCAGCCGTTCGGTGCGCTCCGGGAAAACGGATCCTGCCGACGGCGGTGCCGCGGCAGGGTCGATCGAGACGATCCCGCGGACCCGGGTCGCCTCGCCGTCGTCGGCATCCCCCGCGCCGGCAGACGGGGCCTCCTCCAGTACCTCGAACGGGGTGACGGATAGGTTCAGTTCGGCTTGCACCCGCTGCAGGGACAGCGCGAAGGCGTGGGCGGATTTGAACCGCGAGGCGGGCGCCTTGGCCATCGCGGTGGCCAGGGCCAGCTCCAGCGAGGCCGGCACATCGGCGCGGCCCAGCGGCGGCAGCGGTGCGTGCGAAATCCGGTCCATCAGTTCGCGCTGCGAGTTGTTCCCGCCCGGCTGCAGGAACGGCGAGCGGCCGGCCAGCAGTGTGTACACCGTGGCGCCCAGCGCCCAGATATCGCCGCGGGTGCCGTTTCCGGCGTCGCCCTTGAAGGACTCCGGCGGCGACCACGGAATGGACATCCCCACGTCGCTGTCCGCGGCGTCGGTGCCGGAGGAGGAGATGCCGAAGTCGGTCAGCGCCGGCCGGTTGTAATCGGTGACCAGGATGTTGGCCGGTTTGATGTCACGGTGCGCGATTCCCGCCCGGTGCGCGGTCTCCACGGCGGAGGCCACCTGGATGCCGAGGGTCAGCACCTCGTCCACGCCCAGCGGTCCCTGGCGGTAGCGCGCATCCAGGCTTGGCCGCGAGCAGTACTCCATGGCCAGGTAGGAATGCCCGTCGGCTGTGAGGTTGGCTTCGTAGATGGTGACAATGAACGGGTGCGTGGACAGCTGCGCCATCAGGTTCGCCTCGGACTCGAAGCGGCGGCGTGCGTCCTCGGTCCTGAGCCCTGACAGCAGCACCTTGACGGCTACCTGGCGCCTGGGCCGGTCCTGCTCGTAAAGGTACACGTCGGAGAATCCGCCCGAGCCCAGCAGCCGGACATAGCGGTAACCGTCAATGTTCGGTGGCGGTGCGGGCGGGCGCTTCACGCTCACGGAAGGTCCTCGAAGCGCAGCGAGATGCCGTCGCCCAGGTCCGCGATGTCGCCGTCCAGCAGCATGACCGCTTCCCCGTGGCCCAGCCGCCGCGGGGCTTGCCGGCCGCGCAGCAGCACGGTGCCGTTGGTGGACTTCAGGTCGGACAGGATCACGTGCCAGCCTTCCAGCCTGACTTCCACATGCGAGCGCGAAATATCCCCGCTGGCACTGTGGACCGGGACCAGCCGCGGCATCACGCTGCCCTGCACCCGGTTGGCCGAAGGCTGCCGTCCGACGATCACCGGCCGGTCCAGCTCCACCACGTCGCCGGTGGAAATCCGCATCCGGCCAAGTGCCGGCCGTTGCACCTCCTGGGCGTCCTGCTCCAGCGCAGCGCCGCAGAGGGCACAGGCGGAAGTGGTCGGCGGGTTGGCATGGCCGTGCCGGCACATCCGGGCCAGCACCATCGGCGCCGTGCTCGGCGCGGTGCTCGACGCCGAAGCGGGCGTCGGGGCAGCGGGCACTGCGGAAAGATCGGGCAGCTCGCTGCGCATCAGCGTCTGCCCGTCGTGGTCGCCCTCGTCGCTCCCGGCGGGTTGCGCGGTCGGCTGCACGGTCGGCAGCACGGTCGGCTGCGCGGTCTGCTGCCCGGTCGGCGGGACCTCAGCGCGCGCCGAAGCGGAGCGCGTCAGCCAGGGTACGGCGTCGATCAGGTCTGCCGGTCGGGTCGGATTCCCGCCTGCCCGGCCGTCCGGGGTGTCGGGCGCGACGGCGGCTCCCCTCCCCTGCACGTTCGACTGCTGCGGCGGTGCCGGTGGCAAGTTGGCGCGTTGGGCGGCGGCGTGGATGACCGTCTGGTCCAGATCGTCAACGGCTGCCTCGCCGTGCGTGTCCGCCTGGCCGCCGGCCGGCTGTTCGACGGCAGAGGCCGGGTCAGCCGCGGCCGCAGCGTCGTCGAGCTCATCGTCGGGCTCGTCCACGAGCTCGTCATCTGGCACGTAGATGCCGGTCATGTCCAGATTTGATTCGGCTCCCACGGAAGCGGGCACCGGTACGGCGGCCCCGGCCTGCCGCGGTGCAGCGGCTTCGGCATGCCGCGGCCGCACGGCGGCTTCGGGCCGGGGTTTGGCGGTGTCGGAGCTGGCACCGGACGCCCGGGCATCATCGGAAGCCTCGACCACACGGCCCAGCCGAAGGATCCCCAACTGGACGGCTCCGGCGCGCAACGGCAGCCATGGTCCCGGCTGGGCTGCTGTTCCGCTCGCACCGGATCCGGCCGCAATAGTCACCTTGTCTGACGCCAGCCGTCCCTCGGTCCAGCTGGAGACTCCCCGCCCGCTGAGTTCCTGGCCGTCCGAATCGGCAGAAACCACCACGTCTCCACGGAGCACCGCGTGGATGCCTCCGGTTGAGGAGATGATGCCGAACTGCGGCATGGCGGACAGGTTGGCGCCGCAGCAGGACACGATGGTACCCAGCAAAGACTCCAGCGTGGAGCCGGACTCCAACTCCCGCCAGAGCTGCTGCACCAGGTCATCGGCGGCACCGGGTTCGAGAAGTACGGCGGTACCGCCACTGACCAGACCGATCCACGCTCCCGGGGAGTAGGTCAGGCCGGTCACCGGTCATCCTCCTCCGGGGCCGGCTCTCCGGGAGCCGGCAGTCGTGGCAGCGTCGTCGTGTCCTCCTGCCGTGGCGCGGTCGAGGCGTCCTCGGGCTCGCCGTCGAGGCCGTCGGCGTCAATCACCACCACGGTGATGTTGTCCCGGCCGCCGGAGCGCAGCGCCGCCTGGATCAACGAATCGACAGCTTCCTGCGGGTGGGACACAGAGGTGAGGATCGTGTAGATGTGGTCGTTACTGACCTCCGAGGTCAGTCCGTCGGAACAGATCATGATCCTGTCCCCGGGTTCCACCGGAACCATCCAGAAGTCCGGCTGGTTGTCTTCGCCGGTTCCCAGCGCCCGGGTGACGACGTGCCGGCGCGGGTGGACCAGGGCCTCCTGTGCCGTGATCCGTCCGGCCTCCAGCAGTTCCTGCACCTCGGAGTGGTCCACGCTGATTTGTTCGAGCCTGCCTTGGTGCAGCCTGTAAGTGCGCGAATCGCCCACGTTGAACACCAGCCAGTAGGGCACACCGCGTTCGGAAACCAGCGCCGCGCCGGACACGGTAGTGCCCGCCCGGGAGGCGGCTGCATCCCTGATCCGCGCGTCGGCCCGGGCAATCAGCTGTTCGAGCTCGTGCGCGCCCAGCTCGTGGCTCGCCACATAATCGCGCATTGTTTCCACACAGATGCGGCTGGCCACTTCCCCGGCCTCATGTCCGCCCATCCCATCGGCCACGACGAACATGGTGCCGTCGGCCAGATAGGCGTCCTCGTTCAGCATCCGCCGTAGTCCGCGATCGGAGCCCGCGCCGACGTTGAGCCGGATGTCGCCGGCACCCGAAGCCGCGTTCATGCCGCTCCGATGGTGAAGCTGCGGTCGCCGAATTCCACGGTGGCACCGGGTACCGCTGCCACCGGTATCCCCGGAACCAGTGGCCGGCGGATGCCGTCTGCACCGGTCACGGCGCTCCCATTCGTCGAGTTGCGGTCGGTGACCCACACAGTGGCGCCGTCGACGCGCAGCAGCACATGGGTCTTGGATACCGAGCGTCCCATGTCCGCGAAATCGATCAGTTGGTCGATGTCCTCGCCGGCGGCTGCCGCAGGGTTGCGCCCGATCAGCGCAGTCGTTTCAAGCACCACGTCGCGCCCGTCGTCGAAGGTAATGGTGAGGGGGCCTGCAGGCGTGTTGGAGGCGCGGACCATGGTGGCAGCGAATTCATCGTCGGGATGACCGCCCGCAACCGCACCTCCCGCTGCCGGTCCCGCCGCGACTTGTCCCGGCGCTGCCGGTCCCGCCGCGGCCAAGGCGTACGAAGGCTCGGCATCGCGGCTGGCGTGGTCTCCAGCCATCGGAGAGCTCGGCGGCACCTGGGCGATGGCCGGCGCAGCGGTCGGGACGGGCGCAGCCGCTGACGCGACCGCCGGTGCCGCGTCGGAGCCGAATCCAGGGATGGCGGAAATAACGCCGGAAGGCTGCCGGGCCGCTTCCACCGGGAATGCCTCGTTTGGACGCTGTGCCTGCGCAGCCGCGCCGGCGAAACCGGTGTGTACGTCGGTGCCCTCCGGCGCAAAGGCCGCGGGCCCATACAGTCCACCGGTGGTCAGCGGGTCGCGGCCCTGCGCCACATCCAGCACCAGGGTCTTGGCCACCTTGTCATGCCAGCCCTGCCGCTTGTGGTTCCGGTCCCACACATTGGAGACCACCACGACGACGGCGCCGACGGCCAGCGCCAGCCCGCCCACCGCGATGATCAGGCCGCGCAGGAAGATGGCGCCCCAGCCCGCCGCAAGGCCGTCCTCGTTGGCGGTGCGGAGGCCCAGCACCAGGTTGCCGGGAGTCTTGCCGGTGGTGGCTTCCCAGCCCCACAGCCACACCGTGTAGGCCAGCGACAGCAGCGAAGCCAGGCCGATCCAGAGGAACATTCCGCCCACCGCCGAGGCGGCCGCGGAGGCGCTGCCCGAGGCTGCCGCCTGCATCAGCGCCGGAACGGTGGCGGCGTAGGCGGCCAGCATCAGGACGGCCGGCGGAATCTTGTCGATCAGCCACGCCCCGAGCCGTTTTCCGGCCGAGGCGCTGACCAGATTCAGTCCTGCTGCCACGTGCTGCTCCCGCCTTTTTCCGACCGTCCGGCCTGTGAGTCTACTTTAGGGATTCTAGCGGCGGCCGGACCGCTCCGGCGCTGCGCGAGCCGCCGCCTGGCGTCGGCCACCAGCGACCGCGGGGTGTACTTGGCCCGCTGCCGCTGCCAGAAGCCCAGCGAGCCCTTCATCTCCGCCAGCGACTGGTCCACATGGTCCCAATACTGCTGCACCTGGACCTCGGTCGGCTCGGCGGCCCCGAAGATCGCTGCGTCGGCCCGGTGCGCCAGCAGCGTGGTGCCCGCCGCCGTCGTCGGGAATTGCTCCGCCAAGGCGGTCGCATGCTCGCGCCGGGTCGCGTTGCTGGCGGCCTGTGCTCCCATGTCCGTGGCCAGCGAGACCACTTCGCGCCAGCCTCCGCCCACCCGCTGGCTGGGCAGGCCTTCGCTGGCCCGCCGCTTGCGCCGGCTCAGCTTCAGCCAGGCGATCAGCAACAGCGGCGCCAGCAGCACCGCCAGCGGAATGGCTGCCATCCCGATCGCCACAAACAGCCAGCCCCACTGGTCCCAGAAGGACCTGTCCTGCTGCTCGGCGTCCTGTGGTTCCGGCGCCGTGTCCGGCGGCAATTCGGCCGGTTCCTGCGGCGGAGGCGGCGGCTGCAGGACCTGCGGCTTCGGCGTGGATTTGGGCTCCTGCTGCGGCGGCGTCGGCTCGTTGTCTTCGTCCGGCGTGGGATCGAACGCGACCCAGCCGGCGTGTTCGAACGCCACCTCCACCCAGGCGTGCACGTCCTCGCCCTTGATCTCCACCGGTGCCGAGCCGGAGCGGTCCTCCTGCGGATCCGGGTAGAAACCCATCACCACCCGCGCCGGGATGCCAAGATGCCGGGACATCAGCGCCATGGCGACGGCGTACTGCTCGTCGTCGCCAATCATCTGGTCGGCATCCAGCAGCTGGATCATCCGCCCGGCATGATGGCCGGACAGGCTGCGGGCCTCGTCTTCCTTGCCGTTGCTGAAGAAACCGTTCTCGCGCAGGTTCCGCTCCAACTGGCGGACCTGTTCAATCGGTACCGTCGCTTCGCCGACGAACTCGTTGGCCTTCGCCGCGATGATGTCAGGCACCCGGGCCGGTTCCGGCAAACGGACGGACGCGAAGTCGTATTGGGCCAGCTGGGCGTCTTCCCACCGGCTCGGGAACGTGGTCTCCACCGTGTAGCCGTCGCCGGCCTGCAGGTAGCGCGTGGTCAGCGCAGTTTTCGCGTCGTCGTTGTAGAACAACGAACCGCCCAGCTCGCCGGACCGTTGGCCGTGGAACGCCACGCCGTTGATCCGGCCGCCGACCGGCAGCCAGACCCCGCTGTAGTCCGCAATCTGGATGTCCAACCGCGTCCCGTCGCCGGATATCTGGCCCAGCGACTCGGCGTCGCCCACCGGTGTGAAGTTACCGCCGCTTTCCGGATTGACGTTGTACACCGTGCCGTCGAAGGTATCAAGCGCCGCCAATCGCACCCGCTGGCCCTCCGGCAGCCCCGCCACGGTGAACAGCGTCTCGTCGGGCCGGTCCTTCACGTAGCCGCGGAATTCCATCAGCGGGCTCGGGTAGTCATACAGATTGACCGGCGGAACGACGACGTCGCGCAGCACCTCGCGATCGCCCCGCGCCGTGAGTGCCGGGCCGGCCAGCGCCGTCAACACCACCGCGCCCGCCAGCATGCCGGCGCCCATGCCCAGCCTGCGCCGCAGCCCCGCCCGGTGCGCGGCCGGGTCGGCCAGCGCCGGGCTGGCCGCCACGCCCGCGGACGCATCGCCGCGGACCAGATGGCGGTGCCACGCAAGCCAGGCCGCCGATACAGCAACCAGCAGCACGCCGCGTAGCACCGGCAGGGCCGGCACGTCGGTGCCGAAGGCGATGCCAAGCAGGAAGAATGCCAGCACCGGCAGCAGCGGCCAATACGGTCTGCGGACGCGCCAGGCCAAAGTGCCGGCCAGCAGGGCCGCGGCCAGTGCTCCGAGGAACGGCACCACGAGCATGCCGTTGGAGACTCCCACCGGCGGGGCAACGGTGAGGATGTCCTTCCACGCGAAGACGAAGCCGGTCAGCACGGTGCGCAAGGATTCGAGCGACGGCAGCACTCCGCCGATGGCTTCGGTGGGAGCGGCGAAGGCGCTGCCCAGCAGCAGGTAGGCGCCGAGCCCGGCGGTGGCCGTGGACAACAGCCCCAACCGGTACCGGGCACAGGCCAGCGACAGCAGCAGACCGACGACAATGCCGCCGAATCCCGCGGTCAGATAACGGCCGTTGCCGCCGAAAACATGGTGGAAGCCAGCCAGCCCCAGTCCGAGCAGCAGCACCAAGGCCGCAGCGTCGATGGCTAGTTGGCGTCCGGGCCGTGGCAGCCACGCCCCCAGTCCCCCGCGGGCGCCGTTCACTGCGCCCGCCGCACGACGGCGGGCCCGGTCAGGCCGCCGGCCCGGCGACGAAGCGTTTCCACCGCCATTCATGCGGCCGCCTTCCGGAGCACGATGGCCAGATCGTCCAGGCTAGGCAGCGACAACACAGACAGGTCGCCGATGGTCGCCCGAGCGGCCTCGAGTCCCCCGCCGCAGCGGATGGCGAAGGCACGGATGCCGGCCGGCACCGCGGACGACGCCTGGCGCAGCTGGGTGGCGGACACCTGGTCGCCGACGATCAGGAACATGACCGAAGCGTTCGGCACGGCCTCGGCGGTGCTTCGGGCCAACTCAACCGCGGTGGACCGCTGCGGTTTGCCTTCGATCCGGGTCATTTCATCGAGCAGAATGCGGCCGGTTTCGCTGCGCAGCGGGCCCCGCTGGGTCAGCACGCTCAGGTTGCGCTGCTCGCGGATGGCCTGCAGCCCGATGGACGCCCCCACGGAGACGGCCAGCTCGAAGTCCTCCTCCGAGCTGTATTCCTCGGTGTTGGTGGAGACCGCCACGGCCAGGTGCGCGCGGCGGGTTTCCTCGAACTGGCGGACCATCAGCGAGTTGGTGCGTGCCGTTGTCTTCCAGTGGATGTAGCGGCGGTCGTCGCCGGGAACATAATCGCGCAGCGCGTGGAAGGAGACGTCGGCGCTGGCCAATTCCTTGGTGGGCAGTCCCTCGAGGTCGCGAATGAAGCCGGACGCGGAGCTGCCCAATGCGGTGGTGCGCGGATGAACAAACAGGTCGGTCGCTTCGGTCCACATCATTTGGCGGCGCAGCAGGCCCAGCGGATCCTGGCGCACCGAGCGGACCGGACCCACCACAATGACGGCGCGGCGCTGCGTCGGGATGGTAAACAGGTCCTCGTGCACCTGCCCGGCCTTCATCCGCGGCAGCTGGAACACGGCGGTGGCTGCTCCTACCGGCAGCTCCAGCGCGGCCGGCAGCAACGGCTTGTCCGCGGTGTTTGTTACGGCCACGCTGCCCACGGCCCGGTCACCGACCGCGACCCTGGTGCGCGCCAAGTCCAATTCCACGCCGTAGGACGAACGGCCGATGACAAAACCGATGGCCAGCAGCAGCAGAAACAGTCCCATCAGCGCTGCGATCTTGGCTTCCTGCCATCCGAAGGCCGTTCCAAGCACCACCAACAGCAGGGCGCTGCCGGCCACTACCCAGCCCAGCGGACTGACCGTATCCAGTACCGGCCTCAGGTAATGCCCCGTGGTCCGTCGGATCCGGTGCCAGCCCGGCAGCATGTATTGCTCGGTGAGTGACGCAGCTTCGGCCGCCAACGACGCCGGATGCAGCTTGCTGGACTTGTGCGGGGCTACCTGGCGAATCGTTTCGCCGAGCCCGCCGAGCCTGCTGGTCTGGTCCGGCTCCCGCTTCGTCGTCGTCTCCGTCATGCAGCCGCTTCCAGCCGCGAAAGTATCTCGGGCACGGCCTTAGACCGTCACCCGCTGCTGCGGGGCCGGCACCTCTGCCAGCACGCGGGACATCACGGCCTCCGGCGTCGCGCCGGCAAATTCCGCCTCGGGGTCCATCACAAACCGGTGGTTCCAGACCACCGGAGCCAGTTCCTTGATGTCGTCCGGCAGCACGAAGTTCCGGCCCTGGCTCGCGGCCCAGACCTTGGCCGCGCGGACCATGGCCAAGGCGCCGCGGACGCTCACGCCCAAGCGGGACTCCACCGCATTACGGGTTTCCTCGCACAAATGCGAGACGTACTCCAGCACCGAGGTGTCCACGTGGTTGGTGGCGGCCAGATCCGCCATGTCCCGCACCGCGTCGGTGGTGATGATCGGAGTCAGCGCCGCAGACCGGTCCCGGGTGCTGGCACCGCCCAGCAGTTCCACCGTCGACGCCCGGTCGGGGTAACCGATGGACGTCTTGATCAAGAAGCGGTCCAGCTGGGCTTCCGGCAGCCGGTAGGTACCGGCCTGCTCGATCGGGTTCTGCGTGGCGATCACCATGAAGGGGCGGCCGGCGTCGTACGTCACGCCGTCCACCGTCACCCGGCCTTCCTCCATCACTTCCAGCAGCGCCGACTGGGTCTTCGGCGAGGCACGGTTGATCTCGTCCGCCAGCACCACCGTGGCGAAGATCGGGCCCTTGTGGAACTCAAACTTCTGCGTCTTCTGGTCGTAAATCGTGATGCCCGTGACGTCCGACGGCAGCAGATCCGGCGTGAACTGGATGCGCGAGTTCGAACCCTGCACCGTGGCGGACAGCGACCGGGCCAGCATCGTCTTGCCCGTCCCCGGTGCATCCTCCAGCAGCACATGCCCCTCGGCCAGCATGGCGGTGAGCACCAGACGCACCACCTGGTTCTTACCCAGCACCGCCTGGCCCACATTGGCGGCCAGCTTCTCGAACGTCTCGGCGAACCACTCGGCCTGCTCGGAAGTCATCGTCATGCTGTTCTCGATCTCTCTTCGTCGTGCATCGGTGTCAAAAGCCTCTAGTTACTTTACGGAGTGGGCTGCACTGGTCCCATATCCAGACCTTGTTCAGCCGCACCCAGGCATGCCACTGGGCGGTCCGTTGCCCAAGTCCGACCCTCCGCCGTGCGTGACGTGGATGCCCTTGACGAACAGGCCAATGTTCTTGGACCGGCCGCCACCGCTCTGCTGATACCAATAAATATCGCCCGAACGCTTGATCCAACAATTCGATACGAGCGTTTGATGTGGGTTATCCCGGTCGTTTGCCCAATGATCGCCGTCGCACGAAACGGGTGGTCCCGGATTGAAGTTTGTACCGACCCGTTCATCCATGCAGGTACGGTGTCCCTCCGGCAATTGTCCGCCCACTGTCAGCGTCCATGACGTCGGCGGCTTCCGCTTGGGCTTGCTGCCGCTCGTTGCGGAGGCCGATGCGACTGCACCGCTGTTGCCTTTGGAATTTACGGCTCGGACCTTGATGTCCACTTTGGTGCTGTGGCCGACGTTGACCGTCCGGCTGCCGGACGCGACGGAGACGTTCTCCCAGCCCTTGCCCTCGACGTTGATCTGCAGCTTGGCAACGTCATGGCTGGCAGTGTTGGGCGGGCCCCAGTTGACAGTCACCTGAGGGCTGTTGGTCTCCCCGCTTTGCCCGGTGGCCGAAGCTGTAGCGTTGCCGGGAGCCCCGTACGGCGTCGCATTCGCGGAGGCAGCGCTCGGCGCGCTGGAGTAGCTCGCGCCGTCGCTGTTGGCCACGGCGGTGATGCGGACGTTGACGGCCTTGCCGTTGGTGAAGCCGCCCACCTGCTGGCCGTTCGAAATGGCCATGGTCCGGCTGTCGCTGAAAGTCGCCCGGTAGCTGACTTCGCCGGCCTGGGCGCCGTTGCGCTGTGCGGCGGTGAGCTCGTTGAAGGAGACCGTGACCGATCGCCCTGCGCCTCCGGTCTGCGCTTCCTTCAGGGCAACACCCGTCGGCGCGTCCGGCGCCCCGACCGCGCGCCGGGCATTGGACTGCGGGCTGGCCTCGCCGGAGCCGGCCTTGTTCCGCGCCGTGACGGAATAGGTGTACGCGGTCTCCGAGTTGGGCGCCGTCACCGTCTGCGAGGTCGCGTTCACCGCGGGGAAGGTCCGGGTCAGCTTGCCGCCCTGGTATTCGCGCACGGTGTAGTCGAGGATTTCGCTGCCGTTGTTGGACGGTGCCGCCCAGCTGACCTTCAGCTGGCTCTGGTCGCCCACCGACTTGACCCGCTCGGTTGCCGGCGCGGTGGGGGCAGCCGGCGGACCGGCAGGCACCTCCGCAGCCGAGTAGGCGCTGAACTCGCTGGGCTCCGGAGCACGGTTATGCGCCTGCACCCGGACTTCGTAGGCCTGCCCGTTCTCCAGTCCCTCCCATTGGTAACTGGTCCCGGTCAGGCCGGTCTTCTGCAGTTGCCCGTTCGGCGGTGCCGGCGAGATCTCCAGGGTGTAGCTCTCGATCGCCGAGCCCTCATTCTCCGGGGCGGTCCAGGAGACGCTGAGGGACTTGTCGCCGAACTTCAGCTGTGGCGCCGCCGGCGTTGCGGGCCGCACATCCGGCCGCGCCACAGCAGACTCCGCAGACGGGTCGGACGTGCCCACGCTATTCTCCGCCGTCACGGTGAAGGTGTATTCCACGTCGTTCGTCAGGCCGGTCAGCGTGCAGGTGGTGGTTGCGCACTGCTGGCTGAATCCCCCGCCGGCGGCATTCACGGTATATCCGGTGATCGGGTCGCCGTTGTCGCTCGGGGCCGTCCAGGACAGCACCACGCTTTGGTTGCGGACCGAATCTACCAGCGGCGTGCTCGGTGCTTCCGGCCGGCCCTTGACCACCAGCGAGACGTTCGCCGTCGCTTGCCGGCTGCCTTCGCGGGTCTTGTCCTCCACCGTGTATTCCACATTCATGGTGCCGGAGAAGTCGGCGCCAGGCGTCACGATGATCCGCTCGCCGTCGATTTCCGCGGTGCCGCCATTGCCCGCCGTTGCGCTCACGATCGTCAGCGGTGTTTCCGGGAACGGATTGACGTCGTTCGCCAGCACATCCACCGGCAGCGCTTCGCCCTGCACAGCGTCCGACACCTCGTCGTCATTGGCCACAGGCAGCGGACGGGTGGAAGCGGTCGCGGCCACCGTCACCCGGCTGGTCACCTTGTCCGAGCGGCCGTCAGTCACGGAGAAATTGACGACGCCGGTGGCTCCCGTGTCGATCTCAGCATCCGCCGACACCCGCAGCACGCTGCCCTCCAGACGGACGTCGAAGCCTTCCGGGGTCCCGCCTTCCACGGCGAATTCCAGCTTTTCCAGGTCCTCCGGGTTCGGGTCGCTGGCCAGCGGGCGCAGGTCGTAGCTCACGGCGTCTTCGCCCTTGGCGACGTCCAGCGTGCCGGTGGTCAGCTCCGGCGGGAAATTCCGGTCCGCGTTCGGGATTACCTTGGTCATGATGGTCAGCGTGGACTTGAGCCCCTCGGGGTCGTCGGGCCCGGAACCGTCGGTCACCTCGAACGTGATCGAGCCTTGGCCGGCGTAGTCGATGTCCGCCTTGTAACTGAGCGTGCTCTCATCCGCCATCCACTCGTCGTCGCTGGTGCCGATCGCCCGAATGTTCTCCGCTTCGGTGATCCGCGGCGTGCGGCCCGGCCGGACCTCCACCAGTTCGGTCAGGTCCAGCTGCAGCTCATCCCCTGCGGTCACCTCGCGCGGTGTGTTGTCGCGCAGCACCGGATACTGCTCGCCCAGCGGCGGCACCCAGATGACCGCGGTGGCCTGCAGCCCATCCACGTCCCGCACGGTGTAAGGGATCAGCTGCACGTCCTCGGTCAGTTCCACGTTGACCTGGCCATCGGCAACCGCCCGCGCCGTCGGGTAGTCACCGTCGACGATGACTTCCAGCTCCTTGGCCACACCGTCGGGATCCTCGTCGTTCTCCAAGACAGGGACGTCGACGGCGGTGCGCCCCTTGATATCGGCCGATTCCACCCGGTCGTCGCGGGCCAGCGGCGCCTCCAGCGGCGCGTCCGGGTCCACTTGGACCGTCACTGTGCCCACAGCGGAGCCGTTGCGGCCGTCGTCCACGGTGTACCGCGCGTTGACCGTGCCGGCTTCGACAGGGGTGGTCAGGTAGACCCGGCCGTCTTCCGCCTTGGCGCCAATGGACTCGGGCTCGCCGACAACCTTGTCGGCAACCAGGCGGAGCGGGTCACCGTCCGGGTCAGAGTCGTTCTTCAGCACGTCCACGGCCACGGTTCTGCCCGGCCGGATCGTGATCGCGTCGTCGATCGCCACCGGGTTCTGATTGCTCTCCGGTGCCGCGGCAATGCCCACCAGAACGGTGGCGGTATTGACGGCGCCCAGCCGGTCCTTGACCTGGTACGTGAACTTGTCCGTCCCGGCGCCCTGTGCGGACGCGGTGTAATCGATGTAGTTGGGTCCGGCCACCGCCGCGCCCTGGTCGGGTGCGGTGGCGATACCCGTCAGATACACGGAGTCGCCGTCGGGATCAATGCCGTTAAGCGGGATGGGGATCCTGACGGTGGAACCCGCAATGACCCGGGCTTCCTGGTTCTTCGGCGCGGGCTGGGAATTCGACTCGTCGTCGCGCGGGATGATGTTGATCCGCAGCTGGGCGGAGTCCTTCTGGCCGGCAGGATCGGTCACCTCGTACACCGCATACACGGTTTTCGCCTGCTGCCCGGCGATGAAGCGCACGGTGTTCTCAGCGGTAAAGATCCGGCCGTCGGCTGGGTCCGGGGTCTCCGGAAGTTCGTCCGCCAGCGTCAAGGTCTCGCCGTTGGGATGGGTGTCGTTCGCCAGCACGTCAACGGTCACCACATCGCCGACGCGCACGGTGGCAGTATCGGCTTCGGCCTGCGGCGGCAGCAGTTTCTTTGAGCCGTCCACGGAGATCACGCTGACCTCGCCCGTGGCCGAGGCGGTGCCGTTGGACACGGTGTAGCCGATGGTGGCCTGCTGATGCAGTCCCTTCACATCGGAGATGCGCAGAATGTTGTGGTCCAGCACCTCGACGGCCACCGGCGCGCCGTTCGCTTCCACCGAGGTGACCACCAGGACGCCGCCAGCCGGGTCGGAGTCGTTGGCCAGCACATCCACCAGCACCTGCCCGTTCTGCGGCAGCAATGCCACATCCCGCACAGCCACCGGAGCGCCGTCGCCGTCGTCCTCCGTCGCATCGATCCGGATCAGGCCGGTGGTGCTGGACGGGCCGTTGGTGACCAGATAGGTGAAGTAGTAGGTTTCGGCCTCGTCCGCGGTGAACTTGACCGTGCCGGCGTCGTAATCCGGGACGATCGTGGCGTTGGCTACCGAGCCCGTTTTGGCCAACCGCAGCTCGCCGCCGTTAGGGTCCTGATCGTTCTTCAGCGGCGCGACCTGGATTTCCTCGCCCACGGTCGCGGAAAAATGATCCGCGTTGGCCAGCGGCGGCAGCGCGCCGGGTGGCCGGACGTCGAAAACCACCACCTCTTCGGTGGTTTCGGAACCATCCGACACCCTGACGGTGACGTCCTTCTTGCCGAAGGTCTTGCCAACATCCTGGAAGGTCAGCAGCCCGTCGGGCCGGGTGCGGACCAGGTCGCCGTCGGCGGTGTTGTCCGCGCCCTCCAGGAACAGGTCGTCGCCGTCCGGATCGATCCAGTCGCTGAGGATGTTCTGGCTGATTTCCCGGCCCTGTTCCACCAAGATGGTGGTCTTCCGCTTCGGTTCCGGGGGCAGATTGCTGCCATCGGCGCGGACGTCGATGGACACCCGGGCCGTATCCGTGCCGCCGCGCCCGTCGTCCACTTCATAACCGAAGGTGTACCGGCCCGGAGACGCGTCCCCATTGACCAGGATCTGCAGGCCGGTGCTGTCGTAGATTCCCTGGACCTCGCCGATGCTCGGACCGTCGCCGCGCAGCCGGGCGGTGAGGACATCGCCGTCGGGATCCGAATCATTGTCCAAGATGGTCAGCGTGGTGGTGCGGCCGGCCCGGACACCGAACGTGTCATCCTGCGCCACCGGCGGCTGGTTTTCTTCGGTGCGGTCGGGAAGGGTGTTGACCGGGTTTTCGTCCGCCGAGTCCTCTTCGTCCTCTTCGTTCTCCTGCTCCGGCGGGATCAGGTCGCTCCAGTTGTCCACCAACTGCATGTTTTCGAGCACCAGCCAGACGTTGCCGGCGTTCACGTCGTTGAGCACCACTACATCCCGGTTCACCCGGAACACGAGCGACGCGTTCGCCCCGATCCCCTGGATTGGCTGGGCGAGATCGTCGGCGTCGTTGCCGCAGTCGCGCAGGTAGTGGTTGATCCCTGCCCAGGCCGTGTGCAGGCAGCCCGCCAGTTGAACCGGGGCCGCCGGCGTTCCGGTGCCTTCCATCGGCGTGATGTCAGCGTCCGACCCGTTCAGCGGCTGCTTGATCAACGCGGATTCGGTGGCCACCGCCACAAAAGAGCTGTCGTCGCCGCTTTGCTGCAACACGCCGCCTCGGGTGTCCGGCAACGTGACCTCACGGCCACCGGGCAGCACCAGCAGTCCGGCCTCGGCGTCGAACACCACGGATTTTTCGCCCACCGCCGCTATTTGCAGATCCCCGGCTTCGGCCAGAGCGTCCACCCGGTCGGCGCCGGTGCGTTCGGCTACGCCCTCTTCATTGAGCTTGTAGCGGGCTACTTCGCCGGCCTCCGGGTCCGCAATGAAGACGGTGTCTTGCTTCGATACAGTGGCCACGCTGCCCTTGGCATCGGTCAGCAGCGGCTCGGCCGTCTCCTCGTTGAACGAGCCCAGCTCGTTGGCCGGACTGATCCAGATCTGGCCCCTGACGGTATCCGTGATGGACAGCAACTGATCGCCGAAAGCCACGTCCGCGGTGCCCGGCAGTTGCTGCTCCGACCCGCGTTCCATCTGCGCCACGTCCACCGGGCTGAGCATGGCCTGGTCCTGGTTCTCCATGAACACCGTGCCCGCGCTCTGCATGACATCGAACCCGTCGCTGTTGGCGCGGAAGCCGCCGTCGAGGATCTGGGACTGGTAGTTAAGGTGGCCCACCATGCCTTGGCTGTTGTTGGTGACCCACACACCGCCGTCGTTCAGATCGACATCAGCGGTGGGGAAACCTTGGTAGTAGATGGCGCCGCCCACCACCAGGGCCGTCGCCACGGAGAAAGTTGTCGTTGATGCAAGCGTCTTGCGCCGCCGCGTCCGCCCCAACATCTTCCCCCGCAATGTCATTCTTCCCTTGTCAGCACACGGTTTCGTTTGTGCCTGCAGCAGGCAACGACCCTGCCCGAAAGGCACCGAAAGACGGCCCCTGACATGCCACGGACCCTTACCGACTATTGCACGTATAACCAACGGGCGTAAACCCGACAGATGGGGAGAACTCCCCTGTTTGGGCACGACGGCGGTGCGTTCCGCTTGAGCGCTGCCTGACCTTCCGCTGTGGTTCCCCTGATATTTTCCTGCTCATTTGCAGCAGTTTCGGGCGGTAGACAGAGCTGCCGCCGACTGTGCGTCACTCGCGCTCTCTGTGCGCTCATCCCCTTCACCGGCCTCCCTTTCTTCCTCAGCTTCCCCAGCCGCAGCGCTCTTCCGCGCGTCCCAAGTCGCACCGGCCTCCCGTCCTACACAACCTTTGCAGAGCGATAGTTGGCCACAACCATAAAAAGACTCCCGATACTGTCCGAAGCAGCCCATAGGCTGATTCCAGTAGAAGTTCAGTCCCTATCGTTGGTCATTGGGGTGGGGGTTTCCTGATGGCGTCTGCGGGCATTGTTCCGCGACCGTTCGTATTCGATGCCGTGTCCTTGAGGCGCGCTGAAGATTGAGACGCTCAAGATGTTTGATCCGCCAGTACCTGAACCGCCTGGCGCGGCGCCGGCCTCCGTCCAGCCTGACCCGGCCCGGAATGTTGACGGTGGGGTGTCTGCGGGCGGCCTGCCCGCGGGCAACGGGTCCGCGGTGTGGTTGCCCCCGGTGGATCTGGAGGCGTCTGCGGCGGAGTTGGTGGACCAGATCACCGCGCGGGAGAACGCGAAGGACGCGATCGCCGCAGAGCAGGCCCAGCTCATCGTCGCCTTGGAGCAGCAGATGCTGGCCGAGCGGGCCGCCAAGGGCGTGCCCGCTGCCCGGCGGGGTGAAGGGATCGCCAAGCAGGTCGGTTTGGCGCGCCGGGAGTCCCCGAACTGCGGCGCTTTGCTGCTGGGCCGGGCCCGGGTTCTGGTCACTGAGATGCCGCACACGCTCAAAGCGCTCGAGGCCGGGGTCCTGAACGAGCGGCGGGCGGCGATCCTGGTCAATGAAACCGACTGCCTGACCCCGGAACACCGCGCGCTGGTGGATGCGGAACTGGCCGGGAACCCGGAACGCCTGCACGGGCTCGGGAACCGGCAGCTCGAGGCCGAAGCCAAACGCGCCGCGTACCGGCTGGACCCGCACGCAGTGGTGAAACGGGCCGCGAAAGCCGAAGCGGACCGGCATGTCTCCTCCCGGCCCGAACCCGATGTGATGGTCTCGGTCCGCACCCTGCTGCCGGTCGCGCAAGGCGTTGCGGTGATGGCCGCCCTGAAACGGGAAGCCGACCGGCTGGCGAACGCCGGGGATCCCCGGTCGCGGGGGCAGGTGATGGCCGATACCGTGTTTGAACGCGTCACCGGCCGCAGCACCGCCGACCCGGCCCGGCTGGAAGTGCAGCTGGTGATGACCGACCGGGCCCTGCTGCAGGGCGAGCGCGAACCTGCCTGGCTGACCGGCTACGGCATCGTCCCGGCCCAATACGCCCGCGACCTGATCCGCCTGCCCCAGAACCCGCCCGAGAGTGCCAATGCCGATCCAAGAGGCGGCCAGGCAGGCCAAAGCCCGCCCGGCGGAACCCGGGCAGGCCAAGGCCCGCCGCGCGAACGGTTGGCCGGCCCGCCGGGTGACGGCTTCGGGCGGAAGGCTCCGCCGGCGGGGACCGAGCCGGGTTGGCAGGCCGCCCGCGAGACGGCCCGGCGGGAGCGGTTGCGGAACCTGAAGATCGGCGGGGTGGAGGACGTGTGGATCCGGCGGCTCTATACCGCGCCGGGGACCGGGCAGTTGCTGGGCATGGATTCGAAGGCCCGGAAGTTCCCGGACGGGATCCGGCGGATGGTGATGGCCCGGGACGCGGTCTGCAGCAGTCCCTGGTGCGACGCACCGATCCGGCACATCGACCACATCATCGCCTGGGCCGAGGGCGGGCCCACCACCCTCGCCAACGGGCAAGGACTGTGTGAACGCTGCAAACACGCCAAAGCAGCCGACGGCTGGACCGCCACACCCATCGACGGCCCACGGCACAAGGTGAAAACGACCGCCCCGACCGGCCACACCTACACCAGCACCGCACCGCCGCTGCCCGGCCACACCCACTTCTACACCTCCACCGCACCGCAGCTGCCCAGCACGCCGCCGAGCGGGCCAACTTCAGCAGCAGCACCCCATGCCGAGCTAGCAACCAGAAAGGCGAAGAAAGTTCTGGTCCGCCGGCGCAGGGCACGGCTTGACAGCGAGCGCATCAGGCGGCGCGAGCGGTCCGCGAGCCAAAGCTAGTCGACGACCAGGCCCTTGCCGGTGCCGTGGGCAAGGGTGACCGGGTTGACCTCGCCGAAGCCGCGAACGGTGCGGACTTTCTGCGGGATCAGCACAAACCGCTCGTCGCCGGCGAGTGTCGACGCAGTGGTGGCGTCGACCAGCACGGTTCCGGGTTCGGCGAGTGTGGTTAACCGCGCGGCCAGGTTGACCGTGGGACCGTAAATATCGCCGAGGCGGGACAGGACCCTGCCCCACACCATGGCCACCCGCGCGGACGGCAGCAAATCATCGTCGCCGATCGCCTTAGCCAGTGCCAGCGAGATTTCAGCTCCGGCCTGCGGTGACGATGCAATGTAGAGCACTTCATCGCCGATCGTCTTCACCAGCCGGCCGCCGCCCACCGAAATGATCTCGGCGCACCGGTTTTCAAAGCGCTGGACCAGTTGAGCCAGCGTCTTCTCGTTCATCTGACGGGACAGGCTGGTGTAGGACACCAGGTCTGCGAAGCCCACGGCCCGCAACAAGGGCAGCGAGTCGTCCTCGTCCGCACCGGTTCCTGCTCCCAGGCCGGCTTCGGCCCGCACGGTCAGGCGGGCTACCCCGGCATTGAGCTGCCGGCGATAGGAGTAGACCAGGACCTTTTCCAGGGAGTCGATCAGGTTCGGCAGTTCATGCACCAGCCGCTGGCGGGCCTGCGCATCGGTGAGGCCCCGCTGGTGCACCATCTCTTCAACCAGGGCCTCCACCTGCCATACCACCATGCGGTCGGTCATCTGGCCGACAGACCGAGTGATCGAAATCGCCGCCTCCTCGGTCAGGCGCTCCTCGCGGACCAGGTCAATGATGGTGGTCAGCGCGTCCAGGTCGGCCTGAGTGAAGGCCAGATCCTCATCGCCGAGGTTGGCGAAGCCGAGGGCGCGCCAGATCTTCCTGGCCGACAACAGAGACACACCGGCGCCGGCGGCCACTTCGCGGCGTTTCATGGTCCGTTCCGAGCCGAGCAGGCGGACTTCAAGGTCCTTGATCGCTTGCCGGTCCACCTTCCCGTTGGAGTCGCCGGCCGGAGCGGTCTGGGCGGGCAACGGCACGCGGGGCATGGACAGCGTAAGGGGCTCAGGCTCGCCAGCCGGGTGCCCACCGGTGGCCCGCACGTCTTCAGGTACCGGCTCTGCTTCTAGGATGGGTTCCGGGTCCTCGGGCCGGGTCTCTTCCAGCTCTTCGTCCGGCTCGTCCGCGGCCGGCGGCGGTACTTCGCGGCGCAGCAGTTGGGGCAGCTCGGGATCACGCGGCACCGGTGGCCGGCGCGGTTCATCCTGCGCGCTGCTCGTGTCCATACTGTGCATCCTCCTCTGTCAGCTGTCCCAGCTGTTCCACTCGGTTTCTGTTTCCATGTCTACACCATCAAACATGGCGGTCCGCGGCAGCTGCTCAATCGCCTCCACCACCAAAGCTCTGAACCGGAAGACCTCGGGAACGTCAACGATCCGGCTGGTCCGCCCGTGCCCGAGGTCGATCGTGAGGTTGCCGCTGCGCAGCGTCCGCTGGATGATCGACTGCTCACTGTGCAGCTCGGCGATGGTCACCAGCAGCAGCTGGCGCTCATGCCGCCGCCCCATGCCCCGGCGGACGATCAGCCGCTTGCTGGTCAGCACGTACCGGGTACTCATCCAGCGCATCAGCGGCAAGAGGAACAGGCGTGAGAGCAGCGCCACCACCACCACGGCCAGTCCGGAGAGCAGCAGTGGCCGCCACTCGATAATCCAGTCCGGCGGGTTGGAGCTGCTCAGGTTCGCCAGCAGATAGGAGCCGCCGCCAAGCACCAGCAGTGCGGCCACTACCGGCCACGTCAGTTTCCGGGCCTGAGGCCGCGTCATGACAATCACGCGTTCCCCCGGATCCAGTTTCAACCGCAATGCGGCTCCCGGATCCGGCTGGGGGTCCGGGTCAACTTAGGAGCCCTCGTGCGGCCGGAGGTGCACGACGTCGCCGGCCGCCACGACGTGTTCGGTGCCTTCAGCATCCCGAATCTTGACGGCACCGTAGGCATCCAGGCCAAAGGCCTCGCCGATGATCTGTTTTCCGTCCGGAAGCTCGGCCCGCACCTGCTGCCCCAGCGTGACCATCACATCGCGCATCCGCGAGAGCAGACTCGATCCGTCATTCCATCCAGCCGCCGGGTCGCCATTGACATCACAGAATTGCCGGTACCGCTTCGCGAAGACGCGCACATAGGACATCAGCAGAATGTTGCGGTCCGTAGTCCGCCCTTTTTCAATGGCCACGCTGGTGGCGGTGGGAACGGGAAGCTCGTCCCGGGAGAGCGTCACGTTCAGGCCAGTGCCGAGAACGACGGCGGGCGGCGACCCGTCCGGGTAGTTGACGACTTGGGCCAAGATTCCGGCGATCTTTCGCCCGGAGACCAGCACGTCGTTCGGCCATTTGACCTCTGCCTTGAGCTGCGCGTACTCGCCCAGCGCCTCTGCCAGGGCCGCGGCCGCCAGCAGCGAGAACCAGGCGTAGCTCTGCGTAGGCACCGGGTTGCCGGCTCGGTTGAAGGGTCGCAGCAGGATGCTCACGATCACGGATGAGCGCGCCGGCGCGGTCCATTGGCGTTCCAGTCGGCCGCGGCCCGCCGTCTGCTCCTCGGCGGCCAGGATGCTGAGGTCCGACCAGCCCACTTTGTCCGCCACTGCCCAAGCAGCCAGATCGGTGTTGGTGGAGCCGGTGGATTCCACCAGTTCAAGCTTCCGGTACGGGCCCAAGGGTGCACAGAGCGCGTCGCTGAGACCGTCGAAGTCCAGGGCCGGGCGGTCGACGTCGGGAAAACTCTGGCTCATGTGTTCCATCCTACTGACCGCAGGCTGCTGAAGAGCCGTGCGGCGGGCCGCGATCCCTCCGGTCTTCCGCCAGCCACGGCTGAGCACAGGTGGTGGCCAAAAGCAGTAGCGGCGAAATTGTAGGGTTCCTACAGCAGGCGTCCCGCTACTGCTCACTAGACTTGGTTCAGCGACGCGCCTGTGCTCCGCTGTTTTGTACGAAACCTACTTAACAGCCTGCAGGCCGCCAGCGTCCGACACCCTCGGCAGAATCCGGAGATTTCATGAGCCTCGATCAAGACCTTGACTTGCAGACCACTGCAGGCAAGATTGCGGACTTCCGCCGCCGCCAGGCAGAGTCCCTGCAGCCCTCCGGCGCCGAGGCGATCGAGAAGCAACATGCTCGTGGCAAGAACACCGCCCGGGAACGCATCGAAATGCTGGTAGACGAGGGCTCCTTCGTCGAGTTCGATGCCTTGGCAACGCACCGGTCTACTGCGTTCGGGATGGAGAAAAAGAAGCCGCTCGGCGACGGCGTCGTCTCCGGTTACGGCACCGTCGATGGTCGCCTGGTGGGACTGTACAGCCAGGACTTCTCCGTCTACGGCGGCTCGCTCTCCCAAGTCAACGGCGAGAAAATCGTCAAGGTGCAGGAATTCGCCCTACGCAACGGCTGCCCGGTGATCGGCATCAACGACGGCGGCGGCGCCCGCATCCAGGAAGGCGTGGCCTCGCTGGCGATGTTCGCGGACATCTTCCGCAACAACGTTGCCGCCTCCGGCGTCGTGCCGCAGATTTCGCTGATCATGGGTCCGTGCGCCGGCGGCGCCGCCTACTCCCCCGCCCTGACCGATTTTGTGGTGATGGTGGACAAGACCAGCCACATGTTCATCACCGGACCTGACGTGATCAAGACCGTCACCGGCGAAGAGGTGGACATGGAGACGCTGGGCGGGGCACGGCAGCACAATGCCACCACCGGCACCGCCACCTATCTGGCCGCCGATGAATCCGACGCCATCGAATTCGTCCGCGAACTGCTGGAGTTCCTGCCCTCGAACAACCTGGCGGAGGCCCCGCCACTCGACTTCGACGAAGAACTCGAGATCACCGATGACGACCTGACCCTGGATGAGCTGATTCCGGACTCGGCCAACCAGCCGTACGATATGCGGACCGTGATCGAGCACGTCGTCGACGACGGCAACTTCCTGGAGATGCAGTCCCTGTATGCGCCGAACGTCATCATCGGCTACGGCCGCGTCGAAGGACACACGGTTGGGATCGTGGCCAACCAGCCCATGCAGTTCGCCGGCACGCTGGACATCAATGCCTCGGAAAAAGCTGCCCGGTTCGTGCGTCACTGCGACGCGTTCAACGTCCCGATCCTCACCCTGGTGGATGTGCCCGGCTTCCTGCCCGGCAAGGACCAGGAGTTCAACGGCATCATCCGGCGTGGCGCCAAGCTGCTCTACGCGTACGCAGAAGCCACCGTGCCGAAGCTGACCGTCATCACCCGCAAGGCCTATGGCGGGGCCTACATCGTGATGGGCTCCAAGAAGCTCGGTGCCGACCTCAACCTGGCTTGGCCCACGGCGCAAATCGGAGTCATGGGGGCCCAAGGCGCCGTCAACATCCTTTACCGCCGTGACCTTGCCGCCGTGGCCGCGGATGGCGGCGACGTCGAGGCCCGCCGGCAGGAGATCATCGCGCAGTACGAGGAAGAGTTGCTCAACCCCTACCAGGCTGCCGAACTCGGATACGTCGACGCCGTGATCGCCCCGTCGGAAACGCGTCTCCAGGTGGTCCGCGGCCTGCGCGCGCTGCGCGACAAACGGGCCACCATGCCGCACAAGAAGCACGGGAACATTCCGCTATGAGTAATCAGCCAGGAACCGCAGCGCCCGCAACCGACGCCGCCGGATTTCAGTCCGGCAACGATGCCGAGCGGATGCCTCCGCTGCTGACGGTGGCCAAGGGCAACCCGACTCCCGAGGAACTCGCGGCCCTGACCGCCGTCGTTGCCGCCCTCCAGTCCTCGGGGCAGCCCGGCACACCGTCGCGCCGCGCCGGGCGTCCCCGGCGGCCGCTGTTGCGGCCTTTCGTCTCGCACGGCCCGGGAGCCTGGCGGCACACCTTCCGCTAGATCATTCCGACGGCGGTGTGCCCGCTTGATCGGTTGCTCAGCGCGGATCCATCACCGTGCCGAGGAAGAGCGGGAAACCCGTGGGCAGGTGGATGATCTGGTAGAGGAAGGGCCGGTCGAACGAAAGCTCGATATCAGGCTGCGGCGGCAACGATCCCGACATCACATCGAATTGGGTCACCGCCGCGGCGATGGTTCCTTTTTCCCCGACCGTGATGTTGGCCTGCTGAGCGGCGCCGGTCACCGAGGCATACTGCTGGATCGCCTCCAGATCCGGATCCGGCCCAAAGGTCTCGTCTAGTCCCAGGCCGTGCAGGGTCGGCAGCAGATCCTGCCGGTGCGTGTGGTTCCAGCGGGGCAGCTCCAGAACGACCAGGGCCTCCCCCGCGTTATCCATCACTGTCGCCACCTCCGCCAGCCCGGCCTGATCCAGCACGGGGCTGCCGCCGTCGGGCAGGACGAGCCGCATGACGAAGCCGTCGCCGTAGGGCAGGTCCAGGCCCTGCCAACCCTTCCCACGCGCGTACCAAGCCTGCACCAGGTTTCCCATCATCGGCACGGAAACCTCTTCCCCGGACGCAGTGGTGAAAGCTGCGTCCTCCGTGGCCGACGGGTCAAAGGGCTGTTCCCAGGCGGCCGCGAAATACACCGCATTGAGCAGGGTCAGCGTGTTGCCGGGGTCGTAGCTGCCCGGCGCCTCGGTGATCCGGCCGCCGGTGTGCTGGTCCACCCAGGCGTCCATCGCTGCTTTGGTGGAGGGAGCGGAATAGTCCACCGGGTAGACGCCGGAACCGTAATACTTCGCCAGCAGGCGCAGGTAATTGTCGCCGGTTGGCGTCTGCGCATCCACGAAGACCCCGTTCGCCAGATGCATCAGCGGCCTGCCGGGCGGCTCTTCCTCATCGACCGAGCCGGGGTCGCCGTCGAATTCTTCCCACTGGGCCAGCAGGGAGTTCAAGGCGGCGTCCAGGTTCTGCTCCGGCAGGCCCAGGACCCTGTCCATCTCCTCCGCAGTGGTGCCGCCGGCGCCGGCGCGGAGCATCGCCAACGCGTAGAGCAAACTCACCGGCCCGGTGACCTGGTTCTGCTCCGGCGCGGCAGCGAGCATGGCCGCCCCCAGCGTGAAGGCCGAACGCCGGAGTGCGTCGATCTCGGCCGGAAACTCTGCGGCCGCCGCGTCGGCCCTGGCCACGCCTTCCGCCCTCATCAGCTCGGGAGGCGCCGCGCAGCCGCCGAGCATGACCGCCGGCGCCAATCCCAAGGCGGCAAGCGCCGCCGTCGTCCTTCGTCGCACCCTGTTCTCCTGACTGTTGACCCCAACCTAGGCGCTGGCGGGGTCAGGGGCCAGATGCCGCTGGCTACGATCCGGTGACAACTGCCGGCAGAGCGAGATTCCGGGCGCGGATGGCCGCCGCGGCAGCGTTACGTGGCCCAAGGCAACTGGTTGCCGGTAGGCTCTCGGTGTGACTGAGCAGACATCTGAACTGACCAAGACCCCGGAAACCGGGCGCATTCCGTCCGCCATCGACGCCGTAGCGGACGCCTACACGGCAACCCTGCTGGAACTGGACCCGTCGCTGGCGACCTCCCTCGGCATCCCCGGACACGAAACCGAATACCCGGACTTCTCCCCGGCAGGAGCGGAAGCCTTCGCCGAAGCCACCCGGGAAGCCCTGCGGCGGTTGGAGGATCTGGAACCCACCGACGACGTGGACCGGGTCACGCTGCACGCCATGCAAGAGCGGCTGGGACTCGATCTGGAGATCCACGAAACCGGCTGGAATCTGGCGGACCTGAACAACATCGCCTCGCCGTCCCAGGACATCCGCGCCATTTTCGACCTGATGCCCACCCGGACCGTCGAGGACTGGAACAATATCGCCGGCCGGATGGCCAACGTCCCCGACGCGATCGCCGGCTATGTGTCCTCCCTCCGCGAGGCCAGGGACCGCGGGCTGGTCGCTGCCAAGCGGCAGGTGCGCATTGTCATGGAGCAGACCACAGCCTATGCGGCCGAGGACGGTTTCTTCCGGACGCTGGCCGGGCAGGCTGCGGTCGAAGAGGGCGAGCTATCCGAGGACCTGCGCGAGAGGCTGGCTGCGGCCGCCGAAGCCGCGGCCGCTGCCTACAGCCAGCTGGCTGAGGTGCTGGAGACCGAAGTGTTGCCGGCTGCCCCGGAGAAGGACGCCGTCGGCCGCGAACGCTACGCGCTGATGTCGCGCCGGTTCCTGGGGTCCGCGGTGGACCTGGAAGAGACGTATGCCTGGGGCGTGGCGGAGCTGGACAGGATCATCGCGGAGCAGGAAGCAGTCGCCGAGCAGATCAAGCCCGACGCCAGCATCGAGGAAGCGATGGAACTGCTGGATGCCGACCCGGAGCGGCAGCTCCACGGCACCGATGAACTGCAGGCGTGGATGCAGGACCTGTCCGACAAGGCCGTGGACGAGCTGTCCGGACACTTTGAGATCTACGAGCCGATGCGCCGGCTGGAGTGCATGATCGCGCCGACCCATGAAGGCGGCATCTACTACACCGGGCCCAGCGACGACTTCGCCCGCCCCGGCCGCATGTGGTGGTCAGTGCCGGAAGGCGAGGACAGCTTCACCACCTGGAAAGAAACCACCACGGTCTACCATGAGGGCGTTCCCGGCCACCACCTCCAGGTTGCCACGGCGACCTACCGCCGCGAGCTATTGAACAACTGGCGGCGGAACATCTGCTGGGTCTCCGGCCACGGCGAAGGCTGGGCACTGTATGCCGAGCGCCTCATGGAAGAACTGGGCTATCTGGCCGACCCGGGCGACCGGATGGGAATGCTCGACGCGCAACGGATGCGGGCGGCCCGCGTCGTGTTCGACATCGGCGTCCATTTGGAACTTGATGTCCCCGAACGCTGGGGATCCGGAACCTGGAATCCGGAGAAGGGCTACGAGTTCCTGCGCCGGAACATTGCGATCAGCAAGGGCCAGCTGGACTTTGAGTTCACCCGCTACCTCGGCTGGCCGGGCCAGGCCCCGTCCTACAAGCTGGGGCAGAAGCTGTGGGAGGAAATCCGCGACGAGCGGCGGCGCCGGGAGGGCGCGGCATTCGACATCAAGGCTTTCCACAGCCAGGCGCTGAACATTGGCTCAGTCGGCCTGGATACCCTGCGGCGCGCGCTGCTAGGCGACGAGTCGGCTCCGTCCGAGAGCTGACTTATCCGCGGGCTTTTGCGGGCAAACAGGAGGGCCGATGCATCCCCCAACGGTGCACCGGCCCTTTCCTGTGCCGGGTCCCTTCGACCCCAGGCGGGGCGTACTCTCCGGCGGGAGCAGCGGCTCCCGCGAAAGATCGTACGGTCAGGCAACCGGGCCAGCGGGTAACCGCGGCGAATCTTTACGCTCAGGTCACAGGGCGAAAACACGCTAAGCAAGGTTGGTTTTTCCGGCAGCGGCTAGGCTAGACCGGGTGACCGACCTCCACTTGATCCTCGCCTCCGCGTCCCCCGCCCGCACCAAGCTGCTGTCCGAAGCCGGCATAACGCACCAGGTCCTGGTCTCGGAGGTGGACGAGGACGCCGTCACGGCCCGCTATGGGACCACCGACCCGCACGACACCGCGCTGCTGCTGGCCCGGGCCAAGGCCGAAGCGGTGGCTGCCCTGCCCGAGTCCGAGGGCACCCTGGTGCTCGGCTGCGACTCGGTGTTTGAACTCGACGGCGAGCCGTACGGCAAACCCCATGAGCCGGAGGTCGCCCGCGAACGCCTGCGCAGGATGAGCGGCCGGCACGGCGTGCTGCACACCGGCCACTGGCTGGTGGACTGCCGTCCCACTGCCTTCGATACCGAGGACTCGGAAAACCACGACGCCGGATCGGGCGCCACCGTGGGGGCGGTCGCCTCCGCCGCGGTGCATTTCGCCCAGCTCTCCGACGCCGAGATCGACGCCTACGTGGCCACCGGTGAACCCCTCCATGTTGCCGGCTCTTTCACCATCGACTCGCTGGGCGGGGCCTTTATCGAACGCGTCGACGGCGACCCGCATGCCGTGGTCGGGCTGTCTGTCTCCACCTTGCGCCGGCTGTTGGCCAGTGCCAACGTCCCCATCACCGACCTTTGGAAATGACCCTCCCAACGATTTTGTAGGACTCCTACAAAGAACAGCCGTGGCACACGCACAAACGGCATGATTCGTGAGCGATTCCCGCAAAAGCAAGCTAGGCTCCTCAAGGATAGAAGGAGCATCGAATGACCCAGCGCATCACCAAGGTACTGATCGCCAACCGTGGTGAAATTGCCGTCCGCATAGTCCGTGCAGCACGCGACGAGGGCATTGCCTCGGTCGCTGTCTATGCCGACCCGGACCGGGATGCCCTGCATGTCCGGCTGGCGGACGAGGCCTTCGCACTCGGCGGGAACACCGCCGCCGAATCCTATCTGGTGATGGACAAGCTGCTGCAGGTGGCCCAGGCTGCCGGTGCCGACGCGGTCCACCCCGGCTACGGCTTCCTCTCCGAAAACGCCGAGTTCGCCCAGCGGGTCATCGACGCCGGCCTGACCTGGATCGGCCCCTCCCCCGACGCGATCGCCCAGTTGGGCGACAAGGTCCAGGCACGGCACATCGCCGAACGGGTCGGCGCTCCCCTGGTGCCCGGCACCCCTGATCCGGTGGCGAGCGTGCAGGAAGTGCTTGATTTCGCCGACGCCCACGGCCTGCCGCTGGCCATCAAGGCCGCTTACGGCGGCGGGGGCCGCGGCATCAAGGTGGTCCGCGACCGACAGGACATCGCCGAGTCGTACGAATCAGCAGTCCGCGAAGCCACGGCGGCGTTCGGCCGCGGCGAATGCTTCGTGGAGCGCTTCCTGGATGCTCCGCGGCACGTGGAAACCCAATGCCTCGCCGATGCGCACGGCAACGTGGTGGTGGTGTCCACCCGCGACTGCTCGCTCCAGCGACGCAACCAGAAACTCGTGGAGGAAGCTCCGGCACCCTTCCTGTCCGCTGCGCAAAACGAACGCCTCTACGCCGCCTCCAAAGCAATCCTGCGCGAAGCCAAGTACCAGGGCGCCGGCACCTGCGAATTCCTGGTCGGCCAGGACGGCACCATTTCCTTCCTGGAGGTCAACACCCGCCTGCAGGTTGAGCACCCGGTCTCGGAGGAAGTCACCGGCATTGACCTGGTCCGCGAGCAGTTCCGCCTGGCCCGCGGCGAAGAGCTCGGCTACGAGGACCCGGAAGTGCGCGGCCACTCCTTCGAATTCCGCATCAACGGCGAAGATGCCGGGCGCAACTTCATGCCCGCCCCGGGTGTGGTCGAGACCCTGCGCCTTCCCACCGGCCCCGGCGTCCGCGTGGACTCGGGCATCGAAGCAGGCGAAGTTGTTGGCGGAAACTTCGACTCCATGCTGGCCAAGCTGATCATCACCGGCAGCACTCGCAGCCAGGCCCTGGAACGGGCGCGGCGGGCGCTGGACGAGATGGAAATCGGCGGCATGCCGACCGTGCTTCCGTTCCACCGCGCCGTGGTGGCCGACCCGGCGTTCGCCCCCGAGGATGGGGCGTTCAGCGTCCACACCCGCTGGATCGAAACCGAGTTCCAGAACGATATTCCGGCTTTCCAGCCCGCTTCGGCAGCCTCGGCCGACGAGGACGGTGAGCGCCAGCGCGTGACCGTCGAGGTCGGGGGCAAGCGGTTGGAGGTCGTGCTTCCGGCGGGCCTCGGCTCGGGCACGGGCGCCGCCGCAAAGTCCAATGGCAAGCCCAAGCGCGCCCGCGGGCGGTCCGGCGCGTCCGCCGGCGCCGCCGCCAGTGGCGACGGCCTGGCCTCGCCCATGCAGGGCACGATTGTGAAAGTCGCCGTCGCCGAAGGCGACGCGGTTGCGGAAGGCGATCTCGTCGTCGTACTCGAGGCGATGAAGATGGAACAGCCGCTCACGGCCCATAAGGCCGGGACGATCTCGGGGCTTTCCGCCAAGGCCGGGGACACTGTTTCCGCCGGTGCGGTGCTGGCCACGATCGTGGACTAGCAGCGCTTTTCCGGCCCGACTGTATCAGCCGTTGTAGTTCCGTCACGTTTTAGCGCCAAGTGGGCGCGGGAACTTATAAGCAGGCTTCCTATGCTGTACCGTGATGCTTACAAGGAGCAGGACCCGGCCGCCCGGCCGGGAGACAAATGAAGTATCACCTACATCAAGGAGATGCACGTCATGGGTTTTCTAGCATTCCTCTTGCTTGGACTGATTGCCGGCGCCATCGCCAAACTGATCCTTCCGGGACGGCAGGGAGGCGGCTGGATCGCCACCCTGATCGTGGGCGTCATCGGCGCCCTGCTGGGCGGATGGATCGGCGGCATGGTAGCGAGTGTCAATATGAACGATTTCTTCAGCCTCGCATCGTGGATCTGGGCGATTATTGGAGCCCTGATCGTGCTGGTGATCTGGGGCTTCATCACGAACAGGAGGAGCAGCACCGTCTGACTGTGACCGCTTGAGCTGCTCCTTCAGCGGTTTCCGGCCCGCCGTCCCCTCCGGGGCGGCGGGCCTTTGCTGTGCCCCGCTCCTGCCAGCGGAGCTGCCTTGCCCTGCCGCCGCGTACATGCCCGCAGGTTTTCCCAAGGGTGCCCGTGACAACCTCCACACCAGTGGCCCTGCCGGTCTGCGCACCAGTCCGGCAGCAACGGCCATTGCTTTGCGGGTTCGGCGCCCAAGAGCCGGGCCCCCTGAGATGGGGAGAAAAAATGGGCAACTCACCGCGGCACCGGTCACCGGGCCGCCGAACAAGTCTCAGTCTGGCAGCGCTGGCCACCGGCAGCGCCGTCATTCTGTCCGGGGTGATGCTACCCGGCGGAGTGGCTGCGGCGGCACCGCCGCCGGGCCAGGACTTCAATGTTTCGCAGGGAGATCTGGAATTCATCATCAAGCAGATCGACATTTCCGAGGCGCACGCCGAGGACACCCTGACCAACCCGAACTCGTCGCCGCTGTGCAAATCGACATCGACCTTCAATGTCCCCGAGCAGACTCATTACGACCTCGACGGCGATCCCTGCGTGGGATCGCCGTTGCTGCCGTTTGGCCTGCGCACGGTCGACGGACGGTGGAACAACCTGATGCCCGGCCAAGACGGCTACGGCACGGCGGGCACGACGTTCCCCCGGTTGTTGGAGGCTGACTATAAGCAGGCAGAAGTCACTCCGCCTTTTGCCCCGGGCAACAATTTGCCCACTCCCGGCCCAATGACCAGTTACGAGCAGACCGACGGCTTTGTCTACGACTCGCAACCGCGCACCATCAGCAACCTCATCGTCGACCAAACGACGTCCAACCCGGCAGCCGTCAGTGCCGCCGAGCGGATCGAGGGCGCTTCCATCGAAGGGACGGGCGAAGCACGCCGGACCGCCGGCCTGGACCGTTATGACACGGCCGCTCAGGTCAGCAAGGCGAACTTCGCGCCGAATGTGCCCGTGGTCTACCTGGCCACCGGGGAAAACTTCCCCGACGCGCTGGCGGCCGGACCGGCTGCGAGCGCCGGCAAGGGGCCGCTTCTGCTGGTGACTGGTGGTGGAATTCCGCAGGCCACGGCAGATGAACTGGCTCGTCTACAGCCCGAACGCATTGTTGTGGTGGGTGGCGAAGGGATTGTCAGCAATGGCGTGCTCGACCAACTGACCTCGTCGCATCCGGAGGCAACCGTTGAGCGGATTTCCGGAGACACTCGCTTTGAGACTGCGGCACGGCTCAGCGCGGACGCTTTCCCGGACGGAGCGGACAAGGTCTACATCGCCTTCGGCCACAATTTCCCGGATGCCCTCGCCGCCGCGGCTCCGGCCGCTCGTGACGGGCACCCGATCCTGTTGGTCAATACACAGGACATCCCGGCCCCGACCGCGGCAGAACTGACCCGGCTGGCACCAAGCGAGATTGTGGTGCTGGGCGGCGCGGCAACCATCAGCAGCCAGGTCGAGACCGACTTGGCTGCCTACGCCAATGGCGGGACGGTGACCCGTTTGGGCGGAGCGACCCGGTACGAGACCGCAGCAATGATTTCCGCTGCCACTTACGACGCGTCAACCTCTGAGGTCTGGCTTGCGACCGGCGAGAACTTTCCGGATGCGCTGGCTGCCATCCCGGCTGCCGCGCTAAAGAAGGCTCCCATCCTGTTGGTCCCCTCCGGGGGTGCCATTCCTGCCAGCGTTGCCGCCGAGATCGCGCGGCTGAGCCCACAGCGCATCAACGTCCTGGGCGGAACCGCAACGGTCAGCGACGCCATCCTGCAGGAGGCCCAGGCGTTGACCACGGGAACCAACGTATTCATCCCGGACATCGCTACCGACGAAGGCCTCTCCGCCTCCGCGACATCGCTGTTCGTGATCTTCGGCCAGTTCTTCGACCACGGCCTGGACCTGGTGGAAAAGGGCGGCAACGGCACGATCGTCGTCCCGTTGAAGGAAGACGATCCGCTGTACGTGGAAGGATCGCGCACCAACTTCCTCACGCTGAGCCGGGCCACCATCGCCGACGGCGAAGGCCGCGAACACACCAACCGCACCACCCCGTTCGTGGACCAGAACCAGACCTACGGCTCGCACGCCGCGCACAACGCGTTCATGCGGCAGTACGAGGTCGGCCCCGACGGAAGCCCGAAGCCCACCGGCCGCATCCTCAACGGAGTGAACGGCGGACTGCCGACGTGGAACGACGTCAAGAATCAGGCGCGGGACGTCCTCGGCTTCGAGATGGACGACTTTGACGCCCTGGATGTGCCGCTGCTGGCAACCGACCCGTACGGCCACCTGATTCTGGGCGCCAACGGCCAGGCCCAGATCGCCGACGAGGGCGGCTTCATCGAAGGCAACCGCGACAACCCGGTAGCCACCGACGGGGAGACAGCGAACGTGTCCTTCCTGGACGACATCGCCCATGGTGCGACACCCGCACCGGACCGGCCGGTAGATCCGAATAACCCGGGCGGCCCGGTTATCCCGGGCTACGACAACGTGGCCCTCGGCGAGCACTTCATCACCGGCGACGGCCGCGGCAACGAGAACATCGGTCTGACCTCGGTCCACCATGTGTTCCACGCCGAGCACAACCGAATGATGCAACAGATCCATGATGAGCTGCAGACCATGCCCGAGGAGTTGCAGGCCCGCTACGAGGCCGACGGCTTCTGGGACTACGGCGAACGGCTCTTCCAGGCGGCCCGGTTCATGACCGAGATGCAGTACCAGCACCTGGTGTTCGAAGAGTTCGCGCGGCGGATTGCCCCGTCGATCGACGCGGTAGTCCTGAACGAGAACTCCTACCAGCCGCAGGTGAACTCGGCCATCAACGCTGAGTTCGCGCATGTGGTCTACCGGTTCGGGCACTCGATGCTGCGCGAGACGCTGCCGCGCGAGGTCAACGGAGAGATTGTCGACATTCCGTTGTTCGACGCGTTCCTGAATCCGAAGGCCTACGGGACGGCGCCGGACGGCACAGCGCTCAGCGGAGAAGAAGCTGCAGGATCCGTTCTGAAGGGCCTGGCCAACCAGACCGCCAACGGCATCGATGAGTTCGTCACCGATACGCTGCGGAACCAGTTGCTGGGCTTGCCGCTGGATCTGCCCGCCATCAATATGATGCGTGCTCGTGACACCGGCACGCCCGGGATGCAGGCAGCCCGGGCGACGTTCTTCGAGCAGTCCGGCGATCCGACCCTGCAGCCGTATGAAAGCTGGGAAGACTTCCGGCTCTCGATGAAGAACCCGGAGTCCATCTCCAACTTCATCGCGGCCTACGGCATCCACCCGTCGGTGCAGGAGGCAACCACGCTGAAAGCCAAGCGCGCCGCCGGCGAGGCCTTGGCAGCGGACACGGACTTCATGAACGCCCCCGCTGCAGAGACCGGTCTCGACGACGTCGATTTCTGGATGGGAGGCCTGGCGGAGAAGCCTTACATCTTCGGCGGCATGCTCGGGGCCACGTTCAACTACGTGTTCGAGAAGCAGCTCGAAGATTTGCAGAACGGCGACCGTTTCTACTACCTGACCCGCAATCTGGGCAACACGCTGTTCCACTCCTTGGAGGCCAACTCGCTCTCCCAGCTCGTCATCCGGAACACCACCGCGGACCGTGTGCCGCACGACGTGTTCGCGGCGCCGCAGCTGACCTTCGATCTGGACAGCTCGCAGGCGGACCTGAACGCTGCCGGGTTGACCGGTAGCCAGGCCAACGGATGGCGCTTCACCGGCGCGGAGCACGTCACCATCCAGGACACCGACCAGCCCTCCACTATCCGCGGAGGCTTGGGCGATGACTCCATCTGGGGCAAGGGCGGCAACGACCGGCTCGAAGGCGACGATGGCATCGACGCGCTCATGGGCGGCGATGGCAACGACATCATCACCGACCTGTTCGGCGACGGCGACAGGCTCCAGGGTGAAGCGGGCAACGACGCGCTCAACCCCGGACCGGGCATTGCCGACCTGACCTTCGGCGGCTCGGGCAAGGACTTCATGCTCGGCGGCCATGACGGGGTGACCGCCCACGGCGGCCTCGGCGACGACTTCATGTTGGGTTCAACCGGGCGCGACACGATGTACGGCGACGAGGGCAACGACTGGCTGGAAGGCGGTGGAAACGCGGATCTGCTGCAGGGCGATATGGGCAACACGTTGTTCAATGACCCCAACCTGTACCACGGCGGTCACGACGTGATCATCAGCAACGGCGGAAACACCGATTTTGATGCCGAAGGCGGCGACGACATCATGATCGCCGGTCCGGGCACCGAACGGTTCTCCGGTGTCCTCGGGTTCGACTGGGTGAGCTACAAGAACCAGCCGAACATGGTCAACGCCGACATGGGCTTCATCGTCGGCATGCCGCAGGACCTCACGGGTATCCGTGACCGGTACCTGCAAACCGAGGCACTGTCCGGCGGCAACGGCAACGATATTCTGCGCGGCTCCCAAGGCGGCATCGACCTGACCTTCGGCAACGAGCAAATCGGCTACGGCCACGATCTGACCCAGGAGAACCTGGACCGGATTGCCGGCCTGCGCGACCTGCTCGGCGGCGGAGCCGTTCCCGAGTATGCCCGCCCGTTCCTGAAGGATGATCCGGTCAGCTACGACGGCGATGTGAACAACAACATCATCATCGGCGGTTTGGGCAGCGACCTGATCGAACCGCGGCAAGGGCGCAACTTCGTCGACGGCGATGCCTGGCTGAACGTTCGGGTGGAGCACCGCCCGGCTGGCGGCCCGGTGGAATCCGCCAACTCGATGAGTGCCTTCACCACCAGGGTGTTCAGGGGCCAGATCAACCCGGGCGACCTGCACATCGTCCGCGAGATCAAGCAGCTGGAGAACCAGCCGGGCGTCATTGACACCGCGGTGTTCGAGGGCATCCGTGAGGATTACACCATCACGGAACTCGAGCCGGGCGTCTTCGAGGTTTCCAACACCTTGGAAGCTCCGGAGATGGCCAACGTGGTCCGGAACATCGAACGGCTGAAGTTCAACGACTCGGTTGTCTGCCTGCCGCTGGGTACCACCGGAAACTGCGGCCAAGCCGAGGGCGAAGTTGTCCTCAACTACACGGATCCGATCACCGAGAACGGCACGCTCACCACCGACGCCTCCGGAGTCACCGACTCTGACGGCATCGATTCGAAGCTGACCTACTCGTTGCAGATCCTGACCGAGGCCGGTACGGATCCCTTCACCAACATGTGGGTCACTACGCAGGCGAACGAAACGGGCAAATTCACCCTTGGCGATGCCGAGGTCGGTTTCCCGGTCCGTGTCCTGGTGACCTACGTGGACGGCGCTGGAATCCACGAGCAGATTGCCTCCGACGCAACGGAAGAGGTGGCGAACATCAATGATGCACCCACGGGGCTGACAATCGCACCGGCTAATCCGAGTGTTGGTGACATTCTGCGGATCAGCCAGCAACTGGAGGACGCCGACGGCGCCGAAAGCGTTCTGGAAGAGCCGGGTGGCGTCTACACCTGGCAGCAGAGCGCCGACGGCTCCACCTGGGCCGACATCCCCGGTGCAACCGGAAACGGTGCTACCGCCAACACGTTCATCGTGACCACGGCGCAGCAGGACCACCAGATCCGGCTCACCATCAGCTACACCGATGACCGCGGACAGGCCGAGACGGCCCGCTCCAACGCCACCGGTATAGTGCCCAGCCCGGCCAACCCGCTAGCTGCTGAATAGGGGGCATTGAGCCAGTAAACAAAGGAGGACCCGCGGCCACCGGCCGCGGGTCCTCCCGTGTGTCCAACGGACCAATCAGCTTGACTGGTTCTCGTAGTCCATGTCCTTGGTTTCCTTGCTGAGCAGCAGCGCGATCAAGGTCAGCACTGCGGCTGCGCTGAGGTAGAGGCCAACCAGGAAGGTACTTCCGTCTGCGGCCTGCCACAGCGCCACCGCGATGAACGGAGCCACCGAAGCGCCGAGGATCGACGAGAAGTTGTAGGCCACGGCGGAGCCGGTGTAGCGCACGTTGGTCGGGAACAGCTCCGGCAGAATCGCTCCCATCGGTCCGAAGGTCAGGCCCATCAGGGTGAACCCGATGATCAGGTGGGCCATGGTGCCAGCGAAGCCGCCGCCAAACAGCGGCACCCAGAGGAAACCGAAGGCCACAATGCCCAGTGACACCCAAATCAAGGTCTTCCTCCGGCCAAACTTCTCGGCGAGCGGACCAGCCACCAGCGTGAAGATTCCGAAGAACACCACGCCGATGATCAGCATCAGCAGGAAGTCGTTGCGGGCATAGCCCAGGCCGGCGGCGAAGGTGTCCGGGTCGAACGGCTTTCCAGCCGCTTCGGCCGCCGCGGCAGCGTCCGCCGTGTTGGTGGCGGCGGTGCCGTAGGAGAGCGTGAAGGTGGTCATCAGGTAGAACAACACGTACGTCGCCAGCATGATGAACGTGCCCAAGATCAGCTGGCGCCAGCTGGTCTTGAACACGCGGCCCAGCGGCAGCTTGGTCACTTCGCCCTTGTCCACTACCTTCTGGAAGGCCGGGGTTTCCACCAGTTTCAGCCGGACCCACAGACCGATGATCACCATCACGGCGCTGGCCAGGAACGGAATGCGCCAACCCCAGGCCATGAACTGGTCATTGCTCAGGTTGATGCTCAACAGCAGGAACAGCGAATTGGCGATGATGAACCCGATCGGCGCTCCCAGCTGCGGGAACGTGCCGTAGATGGCCCGCTTGTTAGCCGGCGCGTTTTCGGTCGCCAGCAGTGCGGCACCGCTCCATTCGCCGCCGAGGGCCAGGCCCTGGGCAAAGCGCATCACGACCAGCAGGGCCGGCGCCCAGAAGGACCAACCGTCCACCTGCGCGGTGGGCAGGCAGCCGATCAGGAACGTGGCGATGCCCATGGTGAGCAGGGATGCCACCAGGGTGCCCTTGCGGCCGTACTTGTCGCCGAAGTGCCCGAAAACAATCGATCCCAGCGGGCGCGCGATGAACGCCACGCCAAAGACCGCGAACGAGCTCAGCAGTGCGACGGCGCCGCTGGCATTCGGGAAGAACAGCGCCGGGAAAACGAGCACGGCTGCGGTGGCATAGACGTAGAAGTCGTAGAACTCGATAGACGTGCCGACAAGGCTGGCGACGATGACGCGGCCACGGGAGTTCACCGGCGCGGCCGGCGCCCCCTGGGTGACTGGTGCTGGTGTGGACATTGAATAACGGCTTTCGCTCGGATGAATATCGCATAGATTCTATGCTGAAGAGTCCGCACTTCGGACATCCATTTCATTATGTGGACGGTCGTGGTAGGGAGCCGTAGATCACATATAGAGGGCATGCTGCGGTGACTGCATTCGTCGGAGCAGCTAAGCGGTGTCTGCTGTTAGCCAGACCACAGGGCAGGCGGGCAAAGATAGCGCAGGTCCCGACGTGCGGATGCCCGACGTCAGTGTCCTGCCGCCAAAAATGTCCGGACCGGCTGACAGCCTGCCACCATGAACAAAGTCGATGTGATGACTGCCAGCAGGTACGCCAGCTCGCACGGCGGACGTGTCCCCGGCGCCATTGCGCACCCGTCACAGACCGTGCGCGCACCCTACTGCCGTGAGCCGTACGTGCAGGTGGATCTGGACGGCACCACGCTTCACGCCAAGGCAGTCTCCTGGGACCGGACCAGCGTGCAGCTGAAGTGGATTGATGTGCAGGGGTCGGCCCGGACGGCGTGGGTACCGGCCGGCAAGGTCCGGCGCATCCACCGGGACGAATCCAGTTGGCGCGACCCCTACGATGACTACGCCTTCTACTATCCCGGCAGGTAAGGCAGCCAGCCCATGCGGCACAATGGATCGGTGACCGAAACATCAGCGCCTGCACAGCCCGCCCTCCTCACGACTCTGCCTGCTCCTGATCCAGCCGCCCTCAATGCGCGGATCTATGCCCAGCTCGCCCAGGAGCTGGGAGTCAATGTCTGGCAGGTCAAGGCGGCGGTGGAAATGCTCGACGGCGGTGCCACGGTCCCGTTCATCGCCCGCTACCGTAAGGAAGCCACCGGGACGCTGGACGACGCCCAACTGCGCGATCTCGAAGAACGGCTCCGCTATCTGCGCGAGCTGGAAGACCGCCGTCGCGCTGTGCTGGAGGCCATTGCCGCCCAGGGCAAACTGACGACTGAGCTGGAAGCCGCCGTCAACGCAGCGGATACCAAGGCCCGGCTCGAGGATATTTACCTGCCCTACAAATCCAAGCGGCGCACCAAGGCCCAGATCGCCCGCGAGGCCGGGCTGGAGCCGCTTGCCATGGGCCTGCAGGCCGACCCCTCGCAGGATCCGCTGGCCGCCGCGGCGCAATTCCTCAATCCCGAGCACGCCATCAACGAGCCGGCGGATGCCCTGGCCGGCGCGCGGGCCATTCTGGTGGAGCAGATCAGCCAGGATCCCGATCTGGTCTCCGAATTGCGGGAACGGCTGTGGAAGCAGGGCCTGGTCCGGGCCGAGGTCCGCGAAGGCCAGGCGGAAACCGGGCAAAAATTTGCCGACTACTTCGACTTCGCCCAGGACCCCTCCGGCCTTCCATCGCACCGCGTGCTGGCCCTGCTTCGGGGCGAGAAAGAAGGGGTACTTAACCTGGACATCAGCGAGGGCAACCCCGCGGATTCCGAGGACTACGCACAGGCGCGCGGCCGGTTTGAGAACGCGGTGGCATCGCGGCTGGGCGTGGCGGATCAGGGTCGGCCGGCAGACCGCTGGCTGATGCAGACCGCGCAGCTGGGGTGGCGCCGGATCTTGGTCAAGCTGGCCATCGACCTCCGCGTGCGGCTCTTTACCGCAGCCGAAGACGAGGCTGTCCGGGTCTTCGCTGCCAATCTCCGGGACGTTTTGCTGGCGGCGCCGGCCGGAAACCGGGCCACCTTGGGGCTGGATCCCGGGCTGCGCACCGGCGTGAAAGTCGCCGTGGTCGACGGGACCGGCAAGGTGGTGGCCACCGACACCATCTACCCGCATGCTCCCGCCAAGAAATGGGACGAGTCCCTGGCCGCGCTGGCACGGCTGGCGGACAAGCATGCAGTCGAGCTCGTCGCCATTGGCAACGGCACCGCCTCACGCGAGACGGACAAGCTGGCCACCGAGCTGATCAAGCTGATGGGTTCCACCCGCAAGCTCCAGAAGCTGGTGGTCTCGGAGGCCGGGGCGTCGGTGTATTCCGCCTCGGCACTGGCCTCGGCGGAACTGCCCGAACTGGATGTCTCGCTACGCGGTGCCGTCTCGATCGCGCGCCGCCTGCAGGATCCGCTGGCCGAACTGGTCAAGATCGACCCCAAGTCCATCGGCGTCGGGCAGTACCAGCACGATGTCACCGCCACCAAGCTGGAGCGGTCGCTCAACGCCGTGGTCGAAGACTGTGTCAACGCCGTCGGCGTGGACCTGAACACTGCCTCGCCGTCCCTCTTGTCCCGGGTGGCCGGACTCGGCTCGCAACTGAGCGAAAACATCGTCGCCTACCGCAATGTTAATGGTCCGTTCGCCAAGCGCGCCGAGCTCAAAAAGGTGCCGCGGCTGGGCGAGAAGGCCTTCGAGCAGTGCGCCGGCTTCCTGCGCATTACCGGCGGGGCCGAGCCGCTTGACGCTTCCAGCGTGCACCCGGAAGCGTACGGCGTGGCCCGGAAGATCCTTGCCGCGGCCGGCACCACCGCCACGGCGGCCGCGCGAGGAGGCCAGTCGCTGGCCGTGCTGGACCCCCAGCAGTTCGTCGACGAAAGCTTCGGCCTGCCCACGGTGCAGGACATTATTTCCGAACTGGAAAAGCCGGGACGCGATCCACGCCCGCACTTCACCGCCGCCACCTTCACCGAGGGCGTGGAGAAGATTTCAGACCTTAAGCCGGGCATGGTGCTGGAAGGCACCGTGACCAACGTGGCCGCTTTCGGCGCCTTCGTGGATGTCGGTGTGCATCAGGACGGTCTGGTGCATATCTCCGCGATGTCGGACAAGTTCGTCTCGGATCCGCACGAGGTGGTCAAGTCCGGCCAAGTGGTGAAGGTCAAGGTCATGGAGGCCGACCCGGAACGGAAACGCATCTCGCTGACTCTTCGGCTCGACGACGAAGCGCCCGCCGGGGAGCAGCGCCGAGGTGCTGGCCAGGCCGGCCGTCCCGGGGAGGCACGCGGCAGCAGGGACGGCTCACGTTCGGGCTCGGGTGGAGGCCGGTCCGGCAGCCGGGACGGCAAGAAGCCCGGCGGACATGATCAGCGGGGGTCCGGTAGCGGAGCGTCCGCCAACACGGCTATGGCCGAGGCTCTGCGGCGGGCCGGGCTCGGCAGATAGAGAACCAGCAGCCCGGCACCGTGACCCGGCCGGAGCACTCCCTCCGGACCATGCACAAGGTGCTGGGCTGCTGTTCCCCACGGATGGTGGACTTGCGGAGACGAGGTCCAGGCCTGATGCGACCTGCGACCTCTGACAAAACTCTGACCGAGGCTCCTTAAGGTGGGCATCAGGTTTGCCAAAGACTCCATCAGTTTTCGCTGAGCGCCTCGAGGCGCCAACGGCTGGGACACGGCGACGCCGTCCGCATCCGGCTGCATTCCGGCAGCATCCGGCGACGCCCGCTGCGGCACCCACGGCCCCGCTGACGGAGCCGCACACGGCCCCGCCAATGGGCAGCAGCCAAAATTGGTGCTCAAGAGTTACCCAAGGTTTGGCGCGCTCACCCCGGTTGGACACGGCAGTCCCCTACGATGAGAAGTAGTTCTAAAACGCAACCAGTTGGAAGGAGCACCGCCCCATGTGCGATTCCGGGCGCCCTTCCGCTTCCAACACGGAGGGGACGGCATGACCGCCGTGGCAGCAGAGGTTCCGCTGGTGCTGGACTCCGTGCTGGAGAAACTCTCGACGGATCTCGGCGATCATGACGGCAGCATGCGCCGGCGCTTCATCACTAATTACGTGGAGCTGTGGGAGCACCGCTACGGCCGGGTGTCGGGTGCAGTGCTGGCGCGGGATGCCGAAGATGCCATGGATGCCATCCTCAGCTTGAAGATCTCCAGCAGCATGGTGGGGGCAGGCCGACTTGGCCGGATGGCCGAGCACTTTGAAGGACTGGTCCAGGGACAGCTGTTCGATGCCGCCGCCACGCTGCTGGATGACCTGCGCGCGTGCGGGATGTCGACCACGGCACAGCTGCGCAACTACCATCTGGCGCAGTAGCGGACCGGACACCTTCCAGCACAAGCCCCGCCACTGAAGCGGCGGCCGAGGCCGTGGCCGCTCGGTGACGGGACGCCTACCGCTTCGGCGCCAAGCTGTAGCCCACACCGCGGACGGTCTTGATCCAGCGCGGGGCCTTGGTATCGTCGCCGAGCTTGCGGCGGAGGTTCGCCATGTGCACTTCAATCGTGCGCTCGTCGGAGTCTGAAATGTAGCCGCCCGTGTTGTACGGCTCGTTGCGCAACCGGCGAACCAGGTCGGCCTTCGTCCGCACCACCCGCCCGCTCTCCATCAACGCGTAGAGCAGGTCGAATTCGCTGCGGGTCAGGTCCAGTTCGCGTCCGGAGCGGATGACCGTCCGGGAACGGTTGTCCACGACGATCCCGTTGTGCTCCAGCACTCCGTCTGCGGTCGGAACTGCCACCGAATGGGTGGACTCGACGCCGGCCTCGGCCGCGACCGCAAGGACCGTGCCGGCTCCGGCGGCGGCCGGTGCCACGCCGGACGGTGACAGCTGCAGGCCGGATTGCCCGCCGCCTCCCACCCCGGCAGCTTGCAGGACGGGTTCCGGCATCGGGGCGGCGCTGGTTGCGGCCAGGTCGGCCGAGGGCGTCTCCCCGCCTGCAGCGACACCGCCGTCGTTGTCCTTGGTGGCGCGCGGCCGCCGCAGCATGGCGGTGATCCGGGCACGCAGTTCCCGGGGACGGAACGGCTTGGTCAGGTAATCATCGGCACCCGTTTCCAGGCCCAACAACGTATCCAGCTCTTCGGCCCGCGCCGTCAGCATAATGATGTAGGTATCGCTGAAGCGCCGCACCTGGCGGGCGACTTCGAAGCCGTCGATGTCCGGCAGGCCGAGATCCAGCGTGACAACATCCGGATTGTGGCGCTTGATCGCGGCCACGCCTTCCATGCCGGACGATGCAGTATGAACCGTGAATCCGGAGCTGGACAGCACCGTGGAGATCAGCTCCCTGATGTCCAGGTCGTCCTCCACAATGACGGCAGTTCGCTGCTCGCTCATTCCTTGTCCCCCAACCGATCTACGATGGTTCATCGTTTCAACCACTACTTAATGGTGATTGTAGTCGCATAGTCGGACAATGTGGCGCACTTTATGCAGGAATGACGGCGGACCTGCCGCCTACAGATGGACGTGCAGGCGCCTCGCGGCCTCGGAAATCGAGCCCGTCAGCGACGGGTACACCGTGAAGGTGTTGGCGACATCGTCCACATGCAGCTTCTGCGTGACGGCCAAGGCGATCGGGAAGATCAGTTCGGAGGCCCGCGGCGCCACCACCACTCCCCCAATCACGGTGCCGGAACCGCGGCGGGCGATGATCTTGACGAAGCCGTCGGAGACGTTCATCATCTTGGCCCGTGCGTTGGTGTTCAGCGAGAGCTTGATGATGTCGCCCTGGTACCGACCGGAGGCGACATCTTCTTCAGTAACGCCGACGGTGGCAATTTCCGGGCTGGTGAAGATGTTGGAGGCCACCTGGGTCAGCTTCAGCGGCTTGACGTAGTCGCCGAGCAGGTGGGCCACGGCGATCCGGCCCTGCATTGCGGCCACTGATGCCAAGGCCAGCACGCCGGTGCAGTCGCCCGCCGCGTAAATGTTCGGCGCCGTGGTGCGGGAGACGCCATCCACCTTGATGTGGCCGCTCTCGCTCAGCGCAACCCCGGCCTCTTCCAGCCCGATCCCGGCGGTATTCGGCACACCGCCGACGGCCAGCAGGCAGTGCGAGCCCTCCACCACACGCCCGTCGGCCAGCGTGACCAGCACGCCGTCGTCCGTGCGCTCAACCCCCGCGGCGCGTGACTTGGAGAGCACCGTCATGCCGCTGCGGGCGAAGACGTCCTCGAGCACTGCGGCGGCGTCCGCGTCCTCGCCGGGCAGTACGCGGTCACGCGAGGAGACCAGCGTGACCCGGGTCCCCAGCATCCGGTAGGCGGAGGCGAACTCTGCTCCGGTGACGCCAGACCCGACCACAATCAAATGTTCGGGAATCTCGGTCAGGTTATAGACCTGGGCCCAGTTGAAAATCCGTTCGCCGTCGGGCTTGGCGGTGGGCAGTTCGCGCGGCGTGGCGCCGGTGGCCAGCAGGATGGCATCGGCTTCCACGGTCTGGGTCCCCGAATCGGTGGTGACGACGATCGTGTTCGGCCCGGCCAGCTTGCCGTCGCCCAGAATAACCCGCACGCCGGCACGTTCCAGGCCGTGGTGGATGTCCGCCGACTGGCTCTCGGCCAGCTTGAGCAACCGGTCGTTCACGGTACGCAGATCGGCGTAGGCAGCCTTCGAATGCTCATCGAACCGCACACCCAGGTCATGGGCACTGGCCACCCGCCGCATGGCATCCGCGGTGGCGATCAGGGTCTTGGACGGCACCACGTCGGTCAACACGGCCGAGCCGCCGAGTCCCTGCCGCTCGATGATGGTCACCTTGGCGCCGAGCGAATTGGCCACCATGGCCGCCTCATACCCGCCGGGGCCCCCGCCCAGGATCGCCAGACGCGGGGCACTGAAATCTATTTGGCTTGTCACGGACTTCATTCTGTCGCATGCCCCTCACGGCCTCAACCTGCACCGCACGCGCAGCAGGGTGCTGACTGCCTTGGGGCCGGCCGCGGGCTTCCGGAAGGTCCGTTCGACGACGGCGGAGCCGCGCCCGGTGCTTTCAGCAGCAGTTGGGCACCGGGTAGGTTAGGTGCTGTGACTACAGATCCCTTTGAACTGGCCGCCGAGGCAGCCGCTTTCCTGGCCCAGCAGACCGGCGTTGATACCCATGACGTGGCGCTGGTGCTCGGCTCCGGCTGGGGCGAGGCCGCCGACCTCATCGGCGAGACCACGCATACGATTTCGGCCGCAGACATCCCCGGGTTCTCCGCCCCCGCCGTAGAAGGCCACGTGGGCACCATCCGGTCCGTCCTGACCCCGGACGGCAAACGTGTTCTGGTGCTCGGAGCCCGCACCCACTACTACGAGGGCAAGGGTGTGCGCGCCGTCGTCCACGGCGTCCGCACCGCAGCAGCGGCCGGCTGCAAGACCCTGGTCGTGACCAACGGCTGCGGCGGGCTCAACCCGGCATGGGCACCCGGGACGCCGGTGCTGATCAGCGACCACATCAACCTCACGGCCGCCTCACCGCTGGAAGGGGCAACGTTCGTCGACCTGACCGACCTCTACTCGGCGCGGCTGCGCGCTGTGGCCCGGGAAGTCGACCCCAGCCTGGACGAAGGCGTGTACGCCCAGTTCACCGGCCCGCACTACGAAACGCCGGCGGAAGTCCAGTACGCCAAGCGGATCGGCGCCGATCTGGTGGGCATGTCGACGGCGCTGGAGTCCATTGCCGCCCGTCATGCCGGCATGGAAGTCTTCGGCATTTCACTGGTGACCAACCTGGCCGCCGGCATCAGCGACACTCCGCTGAGCCATGCCGAGGTCATTGAAGCCGGACAGGCCGCAGGACCGCGGATCTCCAGGCTGCTGGCCGGCATCGTCGCCAAGCTGTGAACGGAAGCGACTTGACCGCAACAACCGACGAGCTCATGGCCGCTGCCCTCGCCTGGCTGGAGGCGGACCCTGACCCGCAGACCCGGCAGGAACTGCAGGACTTGGTGGCCGCTGCGGGCGGCGATGGCCCGGATGCCGCTGATGCCCGGGCAGAACTGGCTGACAGGTTTTCCGGCCCCCTCGCTTTCGGTACGGCCGGACTCCGGGCTGCCCTGGGCGCCGGTCCGTTCCGGATGAACCGGGTGGTGGTTCGCCGGACCGCGGCCGGGCTGGCCCGGTTCCTGCTGGACACCGCCGACGGCGCGTACACCCCGCGCGCCGTGGTCGGCTTCGACGCGCGCCGGAATTCTGACGTTTTTGCCGCCGAATCCGCTGCCATCTTCACTGCCGCCGGGATCGAGACCTTCCTCATGCCCTCGGCCCTGCCGACGCCGGTGCTGGCGTACGCGGTCCGGGCGCTGGGCTGCGAAGCGGGCGTGATGGTCACCGCCAGCCACAACCCCGCCAACGACAACGGCTACAAGGTCTACCTGGGCGGACGCGCCGTGGACGAAGGCGGGCGCGGGGCTCAGATTGTGGCACCCTACGACGCCGAGATCGCCGCCCGGATCGACTACGGCCCGGCATTGGAATCGATCCGGCTGGCGGCAGAGGGCTGGACAGTCCTGCCTGACGCGATCGCCGATGACTACACCGCGGCCGTGACCGCCCTGGCCGATGCCCGGCTGTTCCCGCAGCGGGGACTGAAGATCGTGCTCACCCCCATGCACGGGGTGGGCGGGGCCACCATGCGGGCGGTCTTTGAGCAGGCTGGATTCACTGACGTCACCATGGTTGCCGTGCAGGCGGACCCCGATCCGGCTTTCCCCACCGTGGCCTTCCCCAACCCGGAGGAAGCCGGAGCCATCGATCTGGCCTTGGAAACCGCGGCGGACGTCGATGCCGATCTGGTCATCGCCAACGACCCCGATGCCGACCGTGCTGCCCTGGCGGCCAAAGATCCCGGGACCGGGGCTTGGCGGATGCTGCGCGGCGACGAGGTCGGTGCCCTGCTCGGCGCCCACATGGCGGCACGCTTCGCCGGTCAGGACCAGCTGGCCCCGGACAACGGTGCGCCCGGCCAAAGCCGCGTCTTCGCCAATTCCATCGTCTCGTCCCGCCTGCTGGGCAAGATCGCGGCGGATGCGGGCGTGGAACACGTCGAGACCCTCACCGGTTTCAAGTGGATCTCCCGCGTCCCGGGGCTGGTCTATGGCTATGAGGAGGCCCTGGGCTACTGCGTGGCACCGCATCTGGTCCGTGACAAGGACGGCATGTCCGCGGCCCTGCTGCTCGCGGAGCTGGCCGCCGACGTGCATGCCTCCGGCCGCACGGTCTTCGACCTGCTCGACGAGTTGGCCCTGCGCTACGGGCTGCACGCCACCGACCAGCTCAGCGTCCGGGTGGAAAACCTGGCCCTGATTCCGGCCATGATGGACCGGCTCCGCGAACAGCCGCCGTCGTCATTCGCCGGGTCCCCGGTGACGGCCCACACGGACTTATCCCTGGGCAGCGAAGCGCTGCCGCCCACCGACGGGATGCTGTTCCTCAGCCAGGACCAGACCCGTGTGATCATCCGGCCCAGCGGCACCGAGCCCAAGCTCAAGTGCTATCTGGAGGTCATCCGGCCGGTCGGATCGGCGGCGCAGCTGCCGGCCGTGCGCGCCGCGGCGGCAGACGCTCTGCAGGCGATCAAGGCGGAAATCCGCGCAGCCCTGGGACTGGCGGAATAGCACCTTTTGCGCTAGGCACGACTGTGGGACGATGCTGCAATGGCCATTGATGAGGACTATTCGCCAGCCGCGGGGGGCAGGCACCCGAGTCCCGACGACAAGCCGGAACACAGGGCGTCGGAAGAACACGGCCCGGCCGACGACGAGCGTGCCATCGCCCGCCGGCGGAAGGACGCCGAGGACAAGCTCGAGGAGCACCGGCGCGACGCCGAGCAGCACGGCCATCCGACCGGCGGCAGGCACTGACAGGTAGGCCCTGCGCCGCCTGCCCGGGCGGAGCTGTGCGCTGGGCTCCCCCGGCAGGTGTCGTCGATATGCAAGGATGGATGTTCCTGGACCCAGCAGATGAAAGGGATGGCCATGTCTGAAGACAGCACACCCGGATCCGCGCCGAGCGAGACCTATCACGACCCGACGTCGATCGCTTCGGTCATTGACCACACCCTGCTGAAGCCTGAAGCTTCCCGCGAGGACATCATCACCGTCTGCGAGGAGGCGGCTAAATACCGCTTCGCCGCAGTCTGCGTGAACCCCCTGTGGACTGCCCTGGTGCACAGCACGCTCAAGGGGTCCGGCGTCAAGACCTGCTCGGTGATCGGCTTCCCGTTCGGTGCCACGCCTACCGACGTGAAGGTTTATGAGGCCCGCGGCGCCAACCTCGACGGCGCCGACGAGATCGATATGGTGATCGACATTGCCGCCGCCCGCGCGAATGACCGTGACGCGGTCTTGGCGGACATAGCAGCGGTGGCGGATGCCGTCCACGCCGGCGGCGCCATCCTCAAGGTCATTCTGGAAACCCATCTGCTCTCCGACGAGCAAAAACGGATGGTCTGCGAAGCGGCGGCCGAGGCCGGCGCGGACTTCGTCAAGACCTCCACCGGATTCAGCGGCGGGGGCGCGACCGTCGAAGATATTGCGCTGATGCGTGATGCCGTGGGTCCGCACCTGGGTGTCAAGGCTTCCGGCGGCGTGCGTTCCATCGATGACGCGCGCGCCATGCTCCGGGCCGGCGCAACACGAATTGGCGCCAGCTCATCAGTGGCTATTGTTAAGGGTGAGCAAGCCGCCGGCGGCTACTGATGCCGCATCGCACTATTGAGGAGAAACACCCCATGGCCCATCCCAAGCAGCGCACCCATTCGGGCGAGGGACATTTGGTCAGCAACATCATCACGTTCGTGATCATCATGCTGATCTTCTTCGGCTCCCTGTACGCCTTCAGCCTGGAATCGGTCATCGGCCCCATCCCGGCGTTCGCCATCGGACTGGGCCTGTTCACGCTGGCCTTCTTCATTCCCAAGCAAATCATCGGGCGCTCCGACACCTACCACGACGCCTGAGCCAACGCTGAAGGCTTCCCGGGCGCGCAGCCAAGGGCACGGCAGGATCTGCCCCCTTGGCTGCGCGCCCGGCGCCTTTAAGCACGACGGCGCCGGTGCGTGCCGGGCGTGTAAACTGGCATACGGTGTGACGGGAAGTCTGGTCGTCGGGTAATCGACCGAGCCCTCAGGGCGACCAACCGTCAGGAGCCATGCATGGCAACTCCCCCACCTTCCGGCCAGAAAACCATCCTGGGCCGCGGCAGCTATCCCGAGTTCCTCCGGATCAGCGAACTGCTGCGCAAGGAAACGGTGGGCGGGATCCTGCTGCTGATCGCAACCGTCGCGGCACTCATCTGGGCCAACTCGCCCGCAGCCGACAGCTATTTCGCCATCCGCGACTTCCAGGTCGGCATCGAACCCCTTCACCTAAACCTCAGCATCGGCCACTGGGCCTCTGACGGCTTGCTGGCGATCTTCTTCTTCCTGACCGGTTTGGAACTCAAGCGTGAGTTCGTGGCCGGCGACCTCCGTTCCCCGGCCCGGGCCATCGTCCCCATTGCCGCGGCCTTCGGCGGTGTCGCGGTGCCGGCCCTGATCTTCGTGATCGTGAACCTGAGCGCCGGTCCTGAAGCGCTGCGCGGCTGGGCCATTCCGACGGCGACGGACATTGCCTTCGCCGTCGCTGTCCTTGCCGTGATCAGTTCGCACCTGCCCAGTGCGCTCAGGATCTTCATCCTGACCCTGGCCGTGATGGACGACCTGATCGCGATCGCCATCATCGCGTTCTTCTACTCCTCCGACGTCCAGGTGCCGTACCTGCTGTGGATGTTGCTGCCGCTGGGTGCCTTCGCGTTCCTGACCCACAGATTCCCCAAGTTCTTTGCCCAACGCCATCTGGCGGCCTGGGTGATCCTGCTTCCGCTCGGCATTGTCACCTGGGCGCTGATGCACTCCTCCGGCGTGCACGCAACTGTTGCCGGTGTACTGCTCGGCTTCATGGTCCCGGTGCTGCGCAGCAAGAAGCACGGCGGCCCGGACGCCGGCCCCGGGCTGGCAGAACAACTGGAACACCGCTTCCGGCCGCTCTCCACCGGGTTCGCGGTGCCGGTATTCGCATTCTTCGCCGCCGGTGTGGCCCTCGGAGGCTGGGAGGGCATCAGCCGCACCTTCACCGATTCGGTGGCTATCGGCATCGTCGCAGCACTGGTGATCGGCAAGCCGCTGGGCATCATGCTCACCACCTGGGTGCTGACAAAGTCCACCAAGGCCAGCCTGGATCCGTCACTGAAGTGGATCGATGTGCTCGGCGTGGCGGTGCTGGCCGGGGTGGGCTTCACCGTTTCGCTGCTGGTCAATGACCTGAGCTTCACGCTCGGCACCGAACACCACGACCACGCGAAGGTGGCCGTGTTGGCCGGTTCCCTGGCCTCGGCAGTGCTGGCTGCGGTCCTGCTGCGTGCCCGCAACCGGCATTACCGCCAGGTTGAGGAGTTGGAGACCGCCGATGCCGACCAGGACGGCATCCCGGACGTCTATCAGCAGGGCCGGGGCGCAACCGGCTGACTCCTGGTTGCCTCCGGCCCGCTGCGGCGCTGCCGTTGCGACCCGCGTCACACAGCGTACGGTTCCGCTATCTGCAGCCAGGCCCGTGCCATACTGAACCAGTTATGGCCAGCCCGTGCCCCGCAGAGTAGCCGGCAGGTGGGCTGCCCGGAGAAGGGGGATCTTCGAGCGTGTCTGCCGCACCAAGCCCGCTGGTGTCATTGCTGATCGGCCGCCAGCAGTTCCATGAGCTATCCCTCCGTGCACGGGTCGTCCTGAGCCATCTGCCGCTGTGCGTGTCTGTGGCGCTCACGGCTTTGCTCGCTGCGGTGTTCTTCTCGGAACTGTTGTCCAACCCGCACTTCATCGCAGGTTTGGCCGGCGTCGGCGTCTTGTTGATCCTCAGCGCCGTGGTGCCTTGGGATCGGCTGCCCTACCCCTCCTACTGGGTGATCCCGCTGCTGGATTTCGTTGCCATCGGATTCCTCCGCCAGGGCGGCGGGTCGGAGCTTTCCGGGATCAGCCTGCTGGCCGTCTTCCCGGTTTTCTGGATGGCATGGTCCGAAATCGCGCCCGCTGCTGCGCGCCTCATCAGTTTTGTTGCCCCGCTGCTGATCATCTGGATCCCGGTGTTCACCGGACCGGAGCCGGTAACGGCTGAAGCTCTGGTCGGCCCGGCCCTGGTCCCGATTGTGACCTTGACGGTGTCCGTCACCGCCTCCGTTTTCGCCTTGAGCTCGACGGCGCAGCAACTGACCCTGGCGCGCAAAGACCGCGAACTGCGCGCCTTGCTGGAAGAGAGCAAGGTCCACGTGCGCCGGCTGGATACCGTCTTGAACGCCGTCGCCGTGGGCGTCCTCGTCACCGACGCCAACGGGCGCGACATTCTGAGCAACGTGCAACAACAGCGGGACCGCTCGGTGGCCATGCCGCAGGGAATCGAGAATCCGGACGAGGCCGACCTGCTGGTCTTCGAAGCCGACCGGAAAACGCCCTTCGCCCTTGAGGACCGGCCCATCCGCCGGGCCGTGCGCGGGGAGACCTTTTCGGACGTTTTGGTCTGGATCGGCGCCGGCGAGAACCAACGCGCCATGTTGTGCACGGCCCGCCCCATGCAGGACGACACCGGCCGGTTCGACGGAACCGTCATGGCCTTCAGCGACGTCACCGACCTGGTCAACGCGCTCACGGTCAAGGAAGAGTTCGTCTCCAGCGTCACCCACGAGCTTCGCACACCGCTGACCTCCATCATGGGCTATCTGGATCTTGCGCTCGAGGACGCCGACCAGCTGCCGGAACACGTCATCCATTCCCTCACCATCGCGATGCGCAATTCCGAGCGCCTGCTCCAACTTGTGGAAGATCTGCTCTTCACGGCGGCTGGCACCCTGAGCATTGAACCGCGCAGCACCGCACTGGCAGAAATCGTGGCCGGCAGCGTCGCCTCGGCGCTGCCCAGGGCAGAACATGCCGGCGTGGAATTGGTGATCGATGCCGCCGAACCGGTCGTAGCCGACGTCGATCCCACCAGGATCGGACAAGTTCTGGACAACTTGCTCTCCAACGCCATCAAATACTCGCCCGGTGGCGGCCGGGTCACCGTGCGGGCGCTGGAATCCGACGGCGCAGCCGTGCTGGAGGTCAGCGACACGGGAATGGGCATGTCGGAAGCCGACCAGGCTGAAGTCTTCACCAAGTTTTTCCGGACCAGTTCTGTCCGGCAAGCTGCGATCCCCGGCCTGGGGCTGGGGTTGGCCATCAGCAAGTCGATTGCCGAGGCACACGGCGGCACGCTGACCTTTAGCAGCGTGCTCGGATCCGGCACCACGTTCCGGGTCGCCATCCCGCTGCGCGACGAAAAGGGAGGCCGCCCGAAGACGGCCTCCCTGAGCCAGCTGCCGGCGTAAACCGGTGATGCCGACAGCTGGCCGGATGTTGCCTGGCTCTAACGAATGGCTTGGTGGCCCTTGAACATCATCTTGCTGGTATCGGTTCCCTTGCCCTTGCCCTTGGCGGTGCCGTTCACCGCCGAGGTGGTCTCCGCGAACGTCAGCGTGCTGTGCGCGATCGCGTCGGCCATTTGTTCGAGAACCACGGGGTCCACGTTGGCGATGGTATCGCAGGCCTGGTGGTAGCAGGGATCGTAGGCCTCACCCGCCGTACCTCCGTAGATGGCTGCTTGCTCCTCGGTCTTGATCTCCTCGGCACCGGTGAACAAACCACCGGCCGGGATACCGTTGTTGATGAACGCGAAGTAGTCCGAGCGGCCATCGAACGCCGTCGGCTCCGTGGCCAGCCCCTGCGAGGCGAAATAGTCTTCGAAGATGTGCTCGATGTTCGCCGACCCATTCGGTCCGGTCAGCCCGAACGCATCGCCGTCGCCGTCATAGACAAAGCGGACGGCGTTCGGCGAACCAACCATGTCGAAGTTCAGGTTCAGCGCATGGTTTTTGATGTCCTTCTGCGTCAACTGCGAAACGTAGTACTCGGATCCGAGCAAGCCGTCTTCTTCACCGCCCCAGAAGGCGAACCGCACCCGGTTGCGCGGTTCGTCTCCGCTGGCTGCGATCTGCAGCGCAGTTTCCAGAATCGCCGCGCTGCCCGAACCATTGTCGTTGATGCCCGGACCCTCCGAGACCGAATCCAGGTGGGCGCCGACCACCACGGTGCGGTCCGCACGTCCAGCTGAGTCGGCCAGAATGTTGAACGTCTCGGTCTGGACGATTTCAGCGTCCACCGCGATCCGCACTTCGAGGCCGGCCGTGCCGGCCAGTTCAGCACCCAGATCGAAGCTGGTGGTCACCGCAGGGATGGCCTGCGGCGTGCCCAGCGTACCGCCGAACAGTTCAAGCCGGTCCGGCGTACCGCCGTTACCTTGGTTGAAGATCACTACCGCCACGGCTCCTGCCGCCGCGGCATTCGCCACCTTTACCGCGAAGTCGCAGCTACCCCGCTGGATCAACGCGATGTTTCCTGCCGGGAAGCCGGCAAAGTCGGTGGTCTCGCAGCCGCTGGTGGACGCCCTGTCCCCTGCCAGATTGATGTCCACCGCGCTCACCGGTGCCGTCACGTCGCCGGAGCCGGAGTAATCCATGCCCAGGAAGTCCTCTGACATTGTGTAGACGGTCGGCGTCGGCGCCACCTGCTCGAAGTCCGCGCTGTTGAGCACGAAGCGTTCATAGGAGAACGTCTGCCGAACCGGGGTGTAGCCGGCGGCCGTCAACTGAGCTTCGATGTACTGGGCCGATGCCTCGTAGCCGGGGGTGCCCGCGGCGCGGTTGCCGCCATTGGCATCGGCCACGTCCTGCAGAGCCTGTAGATGGCTAAAGATGTTCTCGGCGGTGACAGCGTCCCGGAGGGCGCTGGTATCCGTTCCGTTGTCGGCCTGGGCCGGCAGCCCGATCCCGAGGGCCAAAGCGGTAGCGGCGGTGATGGCCGCTCCGCGCCTGAAACGGTGAGTTTTCATGCTGGTTCCTCCATAGGGTGCGATGATGGATCCCGCTATCCCCGTAGCAGGATCCTGCCCGGAAGCTACCCGATCTGAAGCAATTGCAAAAGAGTTGGCAATGGTTTGGGTGCTGAAACCAACAAAAATAGACCAAAATGCCCTCACCGGTAGCATGATGGCCTGCTGCCTGACCTGTTTCAGCCCGGTCGGCCTGAGGGGAAGGACGCCCATGCGGTTTGGCACACCTGCGGCACGCGCCCGCGCCCTCACGGCTGCGATGCTGGCCGTCTACGTCTTCGGTGTCGCCCTCGTCGTGTTGTGGCCCACGCCGGTGGACGCGGCCGCTCAGGGCTTCATCCAGGAGGTCCTGTCGGCGCTGCACCGCGCGGGGCTGCCCGACTGGCTCGACTACAACCTGGTGGAGTCCGGCGCCAACGTTGTGATGTTCGTCCCGCTTGGTTTCCTGGCTGCCCTGCTGCTGCCCTCCGGATTACGCTGGCTCACGCCGGCCGGAGCGATGGTGTTCTCCGCCGCGATCGAATGGTGCCAGCAGTCGTTCCTGCCGGACCGGTATGCATCCCTTCAGGATGTTTGGGTGAACACACTGGGGGCCGCGCTGGGCACGGTGCTGGCGTATGCCTGGTTGGAGCGGCGCAACCGGCGCCCGGTAACACGATAAAGTCGAACTAGTCTCTCTCACCGCACGGACAAAGGACCAGTATGCGTATTTCCGTCATCGGGTGCGGCTACCTCGGTGCCGTTCACGCGGCCGCCATGGCCAAACTCGGGCACGACGTGATCGGGATCGACGTGGATGCGCGCAGAATCAGCGAGTTGCAGGCGGGACGGGCACCGTTTTTTGAGCCTGGGCTGCCGGAGTTGCTGACGGATGCGCAGCAAACCGGCCGTCTTGCCTTCAGCACGGACATGGCAGCGGCCGCGGGTGCCGCCGTGCACTTCGTCTGCGTGGGCACGCCCCAGCGCAAAGGCGAGAACGCCGCAGACCTCCGCTACGTCGACGCCGCCTTCACGTCGCTGGCTGAACACTTGAATCCCGGCGACGTGGTCGTCGGCAAGTCCACCGTGCCGGTGGGCACCGCCGCCCGGCTGGCTGATGAAGTCCAGGAGATCTCTCCGGAGGCTGTCCTTGCGTGGAACCCGGAGTTCCTACGGGAGGGCCACGCTGTGAAAGATACGTTGACGCCCGACCGGTTCGTCTACGGCGTTCCCTCCGGCCCCGCCGGCGAAGCGGCCACCAAAGCCCTGGACGAGGTCTATGCTGTGCCGCTGTCGCAGGGGACGCCCCGACTGGTGGTGGACTACGCCACGGCCGAACTGGTCAAGACGGCCGCGAACTCCTTTCTGGCCACCAAAATCTCCTTCATCAATGCCATGGCGGAGGTGTGCGACGCTGCCGGCGCCGACGTCACGGCACTCGCCGACGCGATCGGCATGGATGAGCGCATCGGCCGCAAGTTCCTCAACGCGGGGGTCGGCTTTGGCGGCGGCTGCCTGCCTAAGGACATTCGGGCGTTCATGGCCCGGGCCGGCGAGCTCGGGGCGGATCAAGCCCTGACATTCCTGCGGGAGGTCGACGCCATCAACATGCGGCGCCGCAGCCGGGTTGTCGAACTGACCCGCGAGCTGGCCGGAGGATCACTGATCGGCAAGCGCATCACTGTGCTGGGAGCCGCGTTCAAGCCCGAGTCCGACGACGTCAGGGACTCTCCGGCATTGTCCGTTGCCGCCCAACTGCAGTTGCAGGGCGCCACCGTCACGGTCACCGACCCCGAGGCCCTGGCGAATGCCAAGCAGCGTTTCCCGGAGCTCAGCTACGAACCCGATACGAAGACCGCGATTGACCGTGCCCATGTCCTGGTGCTCTTGACCGAGTGGAAGGAATACCGCGAGCTGGATCCGGCCGCGGTGGCGAACCAAGTGACCGAGAAAAAGATCCTGGACGGGCGCAACGTGCTGGACCCCGTGGCCTGGCGTGAAGCCGGCTGGACGTTCAAGGGCATCGGACGCCCGTAGCGTTTTTCCAAGTTCCGCCATCCACAATGGGCCCGTACAGCCAAGCTGTACGGGCCCATCGCGCATCCGTTGACAGGGCCCGCAAACAGGAGCATGTTAGGTGGATGGCCAGCGCCAATGCCGCCGACCCTAGCTGATTGCGGGTCCGGCCCGGATGCGCTGGCCGAATGGGGGGACGAAGTAGAGATGACTCGGCGCAGTAGGGTTCTTGCCGCGGGTGCTGCCCTCGGTCTCGCCTGCCTGCTGCTCCCGGCTGCTCCGGCTGCGGCAGCCCCCGATCCGGGCCAGCCCTATTTTGAACCCGGCGCTGCCAGCATCGGCGATCCCTACTTCCCGGACGCGGGCAATACGGGCTACAACGCCAGCCACTATCAGCTGGATCTGCTGTATGACCCGCCGACAGACCAACTCGGCGCCCACGCCACGATAACGGCGCGCGCCACCCAGGACCTGGCCAGCTTCAGCTTGGATCTGGACGGGCTGATGGTCCATTCAGTCAGCGTTGACGGGCTGGAAGCACGCTTCGAGCACAAAGGCACCAAGCTCAGCGTCACACCTGCCCGCGGCGTACCGGACGGACGGACTTTCACCACGGTGGTGGAGTATTCCGGTGTCCCCCAAACGCTTGCCTTGCCCGGTCCTGCGGGATTCATCCACACCAATGACGGAGCCATTGTCACGGGCCATCCGAGGAGCGCGCCGAGCTGGTTTCCGGTCAACAACTACCCCGGTGACCGTGCCAGCTACGAGTTCAACATCTCGGTCCCGGACGGATGGCAGGCCGTAGCCAACGGGCTGCCGCACGGGACCAGTCGCACCCCGGGCCGCACTGTCTACCAGTGGGAGGCCCAGGAGCCGCTTTCGCCGCATCTGGCGACCATCGCCGTCGGGCATTTCGCCCTGGACGAGTATGCCAAGGGCGGCATCACGTACGTCGACGCGATGGACCCGGCGCTCAAGAAGACGGTCATTCCGCGCAACGGCGACGGCTTGGCCTGGTCGCAAACCGACGACGCCAGTTACAAGCGCCTCAGCCAAACGATCAGCGTGCCCGACGACGGCGCGGAGTTCTCCTTTTGGATGCTCCGCGACACCGAACCCGGCTGGGACTACGCCTTCGTCGAGGCGCGTACGCCGGGCGAGGACAACTGGACCACGTTGAAGGACACCACCGGAATCGCGCAGGACAGCACCGGAAATTCGTGCCCGGCGTGGCATCAGGTCCATCCATTCCTGAAGCATTACCAAAGCGACGACGACGGTACCTGTTCCGCGAAGGGGTCCACCGGACAGTGGTGGGCGGCCACCGGTACCAGCGACGGCTGGGAGCGCTGGGAGTTCGATCTGGCGGACTTCGCCGGGGAGGATGTGGAGCTTTCCATCACCTATGCCAGCGACATCACCGGACAGAACGACGGCGTCTTTGTCGAGGACATACAGTTGTCCGGCGGCAACGGCTCAACCTCCTTCGACAGCGACGGCGACCGCTGGGACGGTTGGAGCCCGAAAGGGGCGCCCAAGGGAAGCCCCGGCAACGACAACGAATGGACGGCCGGGAGCAGCACGCCGCCGTCGCAGGGGTACAAGATCCAGCAGTCGCTGGACAAGCAGCCGAAGATGATCGAGTTCCTCTCCTCAGTGTTCGGCAAGTATCCGCTGGCCAGTGCCGGAGGCATCGTCGACAACGTCGAGGACCTCGGTTTCGCCCTGGAGACCCAGGCCAGGCCGGTCTACCCGATGGATTACTTCTACAGCGAGGCCAGCGGCGACTCCTTCGTTGTCCGGCAACTCGCGCTGCAGTGGCTCGGCAGCCAGGTGCCGATCGACCGGTGGAAGGACAGTTGGCTCAACCAGGGTCTGGGGACCTACGCGCAATGGCTCTGGGCGGAAGACCAGGATCCCGGAAGCGCCCAGGACAGTTTCGATTTCTATGCAGACATCGATGCCGCCGACCCGTTCTGGAAGTTCAGGTTGTCCGACCCGGGACCGGACAACCTGTACTCCACCAGCCTGCAGACCCGCTCGGCCATGGCCTTGCACGCGGTGCGGACCGAGGTAGGCAACAAGAACTTCTCCAAGATCCTTCGTCAGTGGGTCAGGGACGGTTCAGGCTCGCCCAAGGATTTCCGGAAGCTGGCCGAGACGGTTTCGGGGAAGGACCTGTCCGGCGTGTTCAAGGCCTTCGTGTCAACGGCGGGCAAACCAGGAATTCTCTGACGGAGTTGGACCGGCGAGGGGGCCGTATGTGGAGACGACGCTTGGCCGCAGTCCTGTTGGCCGTGGTCTTGGTGGTGGCGGCCGGGGGCGCTGCCGCGGTGACCTATCTGGCGCAGCTCTCGGACGCCTTCGATTCACAGGCCGTGCGCATCCCCCAAGCCTTCCCGGAGGCCTCTCTGCGGCCAGCTGCCGCGGAGCCCCGGCCCGACTCGCGGTCCCCGATCAATATTCTGCTGCTCGGAACGGACACGGTGGCAGCCGATGGGGACCCGCTCGTCGCCGGCTCCCAGGGCAGTAGGACAGACGCCATGATGCTGCTCCATCTGCCGGCCGACCGGCAACAGTTGCACGTCATGTCCATCATGCGTGATCTGTGGACCAACATCCCCGGCTATGGCGAAGCGAAAATCAATGCCGCCTACGCCCATGGCGGAGCGCCGCTGACCGTCCGCGTCGTGGAAGAGATGTTCGGCACCCGGATAGACCACGTAGCTGTGATGGATTTTGAGGGGTTCGGCTCACTGACGGAGTCCCTGGGCGGGGTTGAGATCACCGTGGACCAGGCCTTTGACTCAAGCCACTTGCCCGGCCGGCGCTTCAATGCAGGGCCACAGCTGATGAACGGCCAGGAGGCGCTGGCTTTTGTGCGCGAACGCTATGCCTACTCGGACGGAGACTATCAACGGGTGCGCAACCAGCAGGAATTTATCCGCGCCGCGCTGGCGAAGTTCCTGACCATGGAGACCTTGACCAACCCTGGCCGGATCAGCGACGTGGTCTCCAAGACCGCTCCCTACGTGGCCGTGGACGAAGGGCTGAATGCTGCAGGCGTCGCAGGTCTTGCCCTGGAACTCCGCGACCTGCGGGCAGACGACATCAAGATGTTCACTCTTCCCACGGCAGGCATCGGTACGTCCGACGACGGGCAGTCGATTGTGCTGCGCGACGAAGCAGCCATTGCGGCCGTCGGCCGGGCGCTGCGCGGAGACACCCTGGACCAATATCTGCGGGCGCTGCCTGCGGGCGGCTAACGGTCCTCGCCCAAGACCCGCAGGCCCTCGCGGTATGCGTCAGCGGTCAGCTCGCCCCGGGCAAAGCGCTGGTCCAGAATCTGCCGTGCGGTGCTGCGTCCGTGCGGTCGGTCCATCCTGCCGGCTGCAGAAGCCACCGCAACAGCATCCTCCACGGTGCTTGGGCGCAGCCCCATAAACGCCCTGACCACGAGGATGGCCAGCATTGCCACGATGGCCACTAGCAGGAGGCCGAACAGCCACACCAAGCCCAGATCTACCATGATGAAGCACCCCTTCGATCACGACGGAACGATGGCCTTTTAGTCCGTTCCCTTAGCGTCAGGATACGCGCCGGTCCCGGGAACAAACAGGGCGAATCCATCACAAGAAGATTCCATCCGGCCTGTTTGCTCCGCACGCATGATTTTCCCCGGGCTCCGCCCCGGCGCCGCCCCCGGGGTGGAGCCGAGGCCGACCGCCGCCCATCGAACAGCCGATGGCCGTAAATGATGCGGCATTGAGATGTTACGCACGCCCGGCTTCCCGGGATTCGGCCCTTGCCAGACATAGGATGGCTGTAGGCACCATCCCGTGTAGATCACCGGGCCACTGTGCTGTCCAACCTTCCCTGACCTCCGGTTGCCCGGTTGAAAGTCGAGTTGATGAGTCCCACTCCCGACGGCACGCCGTTCCCGCGCCGCCGCGACGTCCGCACCGGCGCCGCTGAACCAGCCCCGCCCACCGGGATGATCCCGGTGGTGCCGCTGGTCTCCGCCCCCTCCGGAACTCCCCTGCCTGCCCGGCGCGAACTGCGCACCGGCCTCATCCAGGTGGTTCCGCCGGCCTCCGGCCAAGCCGATGGCACGACCCGGTACGTTCGTACCGATGCCCAGCCCGCGCCAGCAGCCAAGCGGGGGAAGGGTCGCGGCACCGCTTGGGCCGTGGCTACCGCCGTCGTCCTTGCCGCTGCGGCAGCCGTTCTCTGGTTCCTGTTCGTCCGCTAGCGTTTTAGCCTTCGGCCGCTGTCAGCTTGCCCAAGAGCGCCGAGAGTTCTGAGCGCTCCGCTGCGGACAGCGCGGCAAAGTATTCTTCCGCATGTTTCACTTGGACTTTTCGGATGGTTCGCCCGATGTCCTGCCCTGCCTCTGTGAGGACAACCACCGTGGCGCGCCGGTCGGTCGGATCGGGCTCGCGGACGCACCAACCGCGCTCCTGTAAGCCATCGACGATTTCGGTGGCCGATCGCGGTGCTATCCGGAGCCGCTCGGAGAGTTCGCCCAGGCGCAACGAGCCGTGATGGCGGAGCATACGAAGCGCGCGCGCTTGCGACGGCGCCACCCCTAGCGGGTCCATCCCCTGCCGGGTGGCTTTCCTCAGTTGGCGCGACACGGCCCAGAACGCGTCGAGTAGATTGTCATCAGCCACGGGAATAGGCTATCAAGTTTCCCTGTTGTAGCCTCATAGTGAGGTAACCTCAGCAATCCGGGCAGTTGTCTCTCAACCGCACCATCATGAAACGAGGTGGTTCCGACGGAAACATTCGGAATGAACCCCGGCCGCGGTCCCGTGAAGGAACCGACGGCTGCAGAAAAAGAACAAGCACGGCACGTTCCGCTCAAGCGGATCGTGGCCCTCTTCCGTCCCTACCGGGGACAGCTGGCCCTGGTCACGGCCATCATCGTTGCTTCCTCGGCCGCCGCCATGGCCTCGCCGTTCCTGCTGCGCGCCGTCATCGACACGGCCCTGCCCCAACAGCAACTGCCGCTGCTGGCCCTGCTGACCGCAGGTATGCTGGCCGTCGCGGCCGTCACCGCCCTGTTCGGCGTCCTGCAGACCTGGATTGCCACCAAAGTGGGCCAGCACGTGATGCACAGCCTGCGGACGGATGTCTTCTCCCACTTGCAGCGCCAGTCTGTTGGCTTCTTCACCCGGACCCGCAGCGGGGAAATCCAATCCCGCATCACCCAAGACATCGGGGGCATGCAGTCCGTCGTGACGTCCACCGCCACTGGCATCGCGACCAACCTGACCACCGTCGTCGCCACCGCCGTCGCCATGGCGGCACTGTCTTGGCAACTGTCGCTGATCTCGCTGCTGGTGATGCCCCCGGCAGTGGTGCTGACCCGCAGGGTGGCCAAGGTTCGGCGGGCCCTTACCGCCCGCCGCCAGCGGGAACTGGCAGACATGAACGTGACCATCGAAGAGTCACTCTCGGTCAGCGGCATCCAGCTGAGCAAGACCCTGGGCACCGGGGCCGACCTCGCCGCCCGGTTCTCGGCGTCATCCGAGCGGTTGACCGATCTGGAACTGCGTTCGGAATTGGCCGGACGCTGGCGGATGGCCACGATGAGCATCATCTTCGCCGCGGTACCGGCCGTCATCTACTTCGCCGCCGGCCTGCCCGGGGCGGCAGGGAACATCAGCATCGGCACCGTGGTGGCGTTCAGCGCGCTGCAAGGCGGGTTGTTCCGACCGCTGCTGGGACTGCTGAACGTCACGATCACCGTCACCAGTTCGCTGGCGCTCTTCGCCCGGATTTTCGAGTATCTCGACCTGCCGGTGGAGATCACCGAACCGGCCTCGCCAGCTGCGGTTGTGCCTTCACAGGTAGCCGGACACGTCCGCTTCGAGGACGTCAGCTTCAGCTACCCGGACAGCGAAACACCGGCCCTCCGGCAGGTGAACCTGGCTGTCCCTGCCGGTTCCACCTTGGCCCTGGTGGGACCGACCGGTTCGGGAAAGAGCAGCTTGGCCGCCCTGGTGGCCCGCCTGCATGATCCGACGGCGGGGCGCATCACCATCGACGGCGTGGACCTGAAGTCCATGCGGTTGGCCGATCTGGCGCGCATCGTCGGAGTGGTCAGCCAGGACACCTACCTGCTGCACACTACGGTGCGTGAAAACCTGCGCTACGCCAAGCCGGATGCCAGTGATGTCGACATCGAGCAGGCCGCCCGGGACGCCCAGATCCACGACCATATCGTGGCGCTGCCGGACGGTTATGACACCGTCGTCGGTTCACGCGGGCACCGGTTCTCCGGTGGCGAAAAGCAACGCATTGCCATTGCCCGCACGCTGTTGCGCAACCCGCCGGTGCTGGTGCTGGACGAAGCGACCAGCGCATTGGACACGCAGACTGAGCACGCCGTGCAGCAGGCGTTCGACCGGCTGGCTGCCGGCCGGACCATGATCACCATCGCCCACCGGCTCTCAACCGTGCGCAACGCGGACCAGATCGCTGTCCTCGAGGCGGGGCGCATCGTGGAACGCGGCACCCACGAAACACTGCTCGACGCCGACGGCCGCTATGCGGCCTTGGCTGCCTAGCAAGCGGCGCCGCTAGTCGGTGAACACCGCGTCGATCACACCCTGCGCCCACTCCAGGATCTGTTGGTCGGCCAAGTCCCTGCCCCCGATCCTGGCGGTCTTGGGCTTGGGGATCAGGATGAAGTCCAGCGCGGGCTTCACCTGCGAGCCGGGGTACATCCGGGTTAGCCGCATCGCCTTGGACTCCGGCAGTGCAGCCGGCGCGAACTTGATGAAGTTGCCCTGTACCGCTACGTCCGTCAGTCCGGCGGCGCGGGCCCGGACCCGGAAACGTGCCACGGCGACGAGGTTCTGCACCGGCTCCGGCAGCTCGCCGTAGCGGTCGGTGAGTTCGGCAACCACTTCGGCGATGGCCTCGTCGGTGGCCGCCTGCGCCAGCTTCCGGTAGGCCTCCAAGCGCAGGCGCTCCCCCGGCACGTAGTCGTGCGGCAGGTGGGCGTTGACCGGCAGCTCGATCTTCATGTCGGCAACCTTTTGCTCGGTTTCGCCGCGGAAGTCGGCCACGGCCTCGCCGACCAGCCGGATGTACAGATCGAAGCCGACGCCGGCAATGTGCCCCGACTGTTCCCCGCCGAGCAGATTGCCTGCACCGCGGATCTCCAGGTCCTTCAGGGCCAGCTGCATGCCCGCGCCCAGTTCGTTGTGCGCCGCCACCGCCTTGAGCCGCTCCAGCGCCACTTCGCCAAGCGGTTTCTCGGCGTCGAACAGGAAGTAGGCGTAGGCGCGCTCCCGGCCGCGGCCCACCCGGCCGCGCAGCTGGTGCAGCTGGGAGAGGCCGTAGCGGTCCGCGCGGTCAACAATCAGCGTGTTGGCGTTGGAGATGTCCAGCCCGGTTTCGATGATGGTGGTGCAGACCAGCACGTCGAACCGCTTTTCCCAGAAATCGACGATGATCTGTTCCAGCCGGGACTCGCTCATTTGCCCGTGCGCCACTTCCACCCGGGCTTCGGGGACCAGTTCCCGAATCCGCGCCGCCTGCCGCTCGATGGACGAGACGCGGTTGTGCACGAAAAAGACCTGTCCTTCGCGCGTCAGCTCGCGCCGGATCGCCGCCGTCGTCTGCTTGTCCGTGTACGGGCCCACGTACGTCAGCACCGGGTGCCGCTCCTCCGGCGGGGTGGCCAGCGTGGATGTCTCGCGGATGCCGGTCAGCGACATCTCCAAGGTCCGCGGGATCGGCGTCGCGGACATGGCCAGCACGTCCACGTTGGTACGCATCTTCTTCAGCGCTTCCTTGTGTTCGACGCCGAACCGCTGTTCCTCGTCCACGATGACCAGGCCCAGGTCCTTGAACTGGACCTCCTTGGAGAGCAGCCGGTGCGTCCCGATGACCACGTCGATGCTGCCGTTCTTGATCCCTTCCATGGTGTCCTTGGCTTCCTTGGACGTTTGGAAGCGGGACAGCGCCTTGACCCTGACCGGGAATCCGGAGAAGCGTTCGCTGAAGGTCTCGAAGTGCTGCTGGGACAGCAGCGTGGTGGGTACCAGCACTGCCGCCTGTTTGCCGTCCTGGACCGCCTTGAAGGCAGCGCGGACCGCAATCTCGGTCTTGCCGTAGCCCACATCGCCGGAGACCAGGCGGTCCATCGGGATTTCCCGCTCCATGTCCGCCTTGACCTCGTTGATGGTGGTCAACTGGTCGGGGGTCTCGATGTACGGGAATGCTTCTTCCAGCTCACGCTGCCAGGGCGTGTCCGGTCCGAAGGCATGCCCGCGGGACGCCATCCGGGCCGAATACAGGCGGATCAGCTCGCCGGCAATCTCCTTGACCGCCTTGCGCGCCTGGCTCTTGGTCTTGGCCCAGTCGGAGCCGCCCATCTTGGACAGGACCGGAGTCTCGCCGCCCACGTACCGGGTGACTTGGTCCAACTGGTCGGTCGGCACGAACAGCCGGTCCCCGGGGGCACCCCGCTTGGACGGGGCGTACTCCAGGACCAGGTACTCGCGCATGGCTTTGGTGGGCCCGGCTCCGGTGGAGCGCTGCACCAGCTCGACGAACTTGCCCACGCCGTGCTGCTCGTGCACCACGAAGTCGCCTTCGGTCAGCTGCAACGGATCCACCGCATTGCGCCGCCGCGACGGCATTTTCCGCATGTCCTTGGTGGAGCGTGCCGAGGCCCGGCCCAGCAGATCGGCCTCGGTCAGCAGGCCGAGCTTCAATCCGTCGAAAACGAACCCCTTGCCGGTGCTGGCCGTGGTGATTTCGATGATTCCCGGCTGCGGTTCGTTCTCCAGCGATTCCACCCGCGTGGCCGGTATCTGCGCGTCATGGAAGAGTTCGGCCATGCGCGAGGCGGGTCCGGGACCCTCAGTGGCCACCACCACGCGCCACTGGTCGCGTACGCGGGAGCCAATGAACTCCATCATCTCGGCGACGTCGCCCTGATAGCCCCTGGGTTCCCGGGCCGCGATGGTCAGCGTGTCGATGTCCAGCACGGTTTCGTCGTCGGGGTTGAACGAGGTAATGGACCACCAGGACACCTCATGCTTGCCGGCTGCCGTGCGCGTGTCGCCCAGCGAGCGGAAGCCTGCCTGCTCCAAGTCCCCCTGCAGCGCCAGGTCCAGCGGCGCGTCGCCTCCTTCGGAGGCGGTGGCCCAGGCAGCGGCCAGGAATTCGTCGTTGGTGGTCTCCAGATCGTGTGCCCGGCTGCGCACCTTCTCCGGCTCAATGACAACTGCGATGGATCCGGGCGGCAACTCGCCGACAAACGGCACCATGGCATCCACCAGCACCGGCGAGAGTGACTCCATGCCTTCGACCGCGACGCCCCCGGCGATCTTTTCCAGCATGTCCGCGGCCGCCGGCATCTGGTCCTTGAGCTTGGCCGCACGGCTCATCACCGAGGGCGTGATCAACAGCTCCCGGCACGGCGGGGCATACAGCCGGGTGGGGTGCTTGACGTGCTCGCCGGCCAAGGAGCGCTGGTCTGCCACAGCGAACCAGCGCATCGATTCAACTTCGTCGCCAAAGAACTCAATCCGGACCGGGTGGTCGTCGGTGGGCGAGAAGACATCCAAAATCCCGCCGCGCACGGCAAACTCGCCGCGCCGGCTGACCATGTCCACCCGGGCGTAGGCCGCGTCGGCCAACCGACGGACCACGTCGGTAAAGGCGACCTCGTCGCCGACCGCCAGCGCGACCGGCTGCAGCTCTCCCAGCCCCTGGACCAGCGGCTGAAGTACTGCGCGCACCGGCGCGATGACCACGCGAAGCGGCGCCGCACCGTCGTCGTGCTTTAGCCGGCGCAGCACCGAGAGCCGGCGCCCCACGGTGTCTGACCGCGGCGACAGCCGCTCGTGCGGCAACGTCTCCCAGCTGGGGAACTCCTCGATGGACTCATCCGGCAGGTAGCTCCGCAGCGCAGCGGCCAGGTCTTCCGTTTCCCGCCCGGTTGCCGTGACCGCCAGCACCACCCCGCCGGTGGTCGACCAAGGCGCGCCAGCGCCGCGTGGAGACCCTCCCTCCGGTGATCGACCAAGGCCGCCCGCGGCCCCCTCCGGTGATCGACCAAGGCCGCCCGCGGCCGCGTGGAGATCTGTCTCCAGCCCCTGCACCATCTCCGCGAGCAGCGCTGCGCGCAACCCGGGCGGGGCGCCGATCTGCAGATCCTCGCTGCGCTCTGCCACCGGCCGGGCCGACTGCAGCCGCACCTTGGCGAACGAATCGTCCTGGGCGAGGGCTGTGCGCAGTCCGTTCAGGCTCATTGTTTCCATCTTCTTCCGGTCGGGGCGCAACACGAATACCCTCCAGTTCGGCGGAACTGAGGGTCAGAAAACCAACTTTACCGCGCACAGTAGGATGGATGCTGGCCCAACTAGTTCCGAGAAATCCGGGAGTCTTTATGGCGCTCAGCGCTTCAACCACCCTGCCCTACCCCGCAGCCAAGGTCACCGAAACCTTTACCGACGAGGCGTTTCTGCGCCACATCAGCGAGTTGGTCGGCGGCTCCCTGGAGTCGGTGCAGCGCGACGGCGACGTGTCCGGCGCCTTCACCCTGACCGTGGTCCGCAAGGTTCCCAGCGCACGGCTGCCCGAGATCGCCAAGAAGATGCTGGGCGATTCGCTCACCGTCACCCAGACTGAACGGTGGCAGGCGCCTGCGGCCGACGGCTCGCGGACTGCCGACGTCACCATGAAGGTGGCCGGAGCGCCGGTGGACGTCAACGCGGTCCAGCAGCTGGTTGCCGACGGGGGCTCCACCCGCGTGGACCTGACCGGCGATGTGAAATCCTCCATCCCGTTCCTGGGTGGCAAGATCGCCGCCGCGGCCGAACCCATGCTGGGCAAGGCTCTGAACATCCAGGCGCAGCAGGCCGAGGCCTGGCTGTCCGGACGCTCCTAACCCGGGGCCGCAGCAGTGAACATTCCAGCCGCCTTGGCCTGGGTTCTGGTCCTCGCCGGCCTGTGGGCTTTGCTCGTCTGGGTGCCGCACCTCATCCGGGTGTGGAAGGACCCTCGGTCCAAGGACGAGAAGGGCGCCATGACCCGCTACTTCACCATGGAGTTCATGAAGGCAACCACCTCCATGATCCTGGGCATTGCCACGTTGGTGATCGGCGCCCGCGGACTCGCGGGGTAGGCAGCAGGACATAGCAAGGGCCGGGCAGCGAACTGCCCGGCCCTTGCGGCGTTGAGGGTCAGTTCGCCGCCAACAGGGCTTCCTCCAGCGCCACCCACGCCAACATGGCGCATTTGACCCGAGCCGGGTAGCGGGAGACGCCCGAGAGCGCGGCGGCGTCGCCCAGGATTTCTTCGTCGGCCTCGATGCTCCCCCGGGAACGCATCAGCTCGCGGAAGTTGTCCACCACTTTCAGCAGTTCCTCCCGGTCCATGCCCTGCGCCAGGTCGCTGAGCACGGACGCCGAGGCCATCGAGATGGAGCAGCCCTGGCCGTCCCAGCTGATGGCGGACAGGGTGGTGGCGGCGCCGTCGTTGTGCACGGCTGCCCGCAGCGTGATTTCATCCCCGCAGGTGGGGTTCAGCATGTGCGATTCACCGGATTTGTCGCCCGGCGGCGGATCTGCCAACGGCGACCCGTTCCGCTTCTTGGCATGTTCCAGAATGATCTGCTGGTACAGCTGCTGCAGTTCGGCGCTCACGTCAGTTGACTCCAAAGAACGGGCGGACCCCGGCGACGGCGTCCAGGAAAGCGTCGACGTCGTCGGTGGTGTTGTACAGGTAGGTGCTGGCCCGGGTGGTCGCCACCAGTCCGAGGCGCCGGTGCAGCGGCTGCGCGCAGTGATGGCCCACGCGCACGGCAATGCCCTTGTCATCCAGGAACTGCCCCACATCGTGGGCATGCACGCCGTCCACATCGAAGGCTGCCAGCCCGATCCGCTCGGCGCCCGCGGCGGGGCCGAGCACCCGGACACCGTCGATGGCCTCCAGACCGGCGACCAGCCGCTGCCCCAGTTCGGCTTCCCACGCATGGATCCGGTCCATGCCCGTTTCGCGCAGATAGTCCACGGCCGCGGCCAATGCCACCGCCTGCGAAATCCGCTGCGTCCCGGCTTCGAACCGCTGCGGAGAAGGCAGATACTCGGCCTTTTCCATGGTCACGGTGGTGATCATGGAACCGCCGGTCAGGAACGGCGGCATCGCATTGAGCAGTTCCGCCCTCCCGTACAGCACGCCGATGCCGGTGGGACCAAGCATCTTGTGCCCGGAGAAGGCGGCGAAGTCCACGTCCAGCGCCTTCACGTCCACGCCCATGTGCGGCACCGATTGGCACGCATCGAGGACGACGGCGGCGCCCGCCTCCCGTGCGAGCCGCACCAGGGTGGCCACCGGGTTGATGGTCCCGAGCACATTGGAAGCGTGCGTGAAGGCCACGACCTTGGTGCGCGGGCCGATGATGTGTTCGGCCTCGTCGAGGCGCAACGCCCCGGCGTCGTCCACCGGGATATAGCGCAACGTGGCCCCGGTGCGGAAGGCAAGTTCCTGCCAGGGAATCAGGTTGGCATGGTGCTCCATCTCGGTGACCACCAACTCGTCGCCCGGCCCCACCACGAACCGCGCCGCGGCGTCTCCGCCGCGTCCGACGCTGGCGTTGGAGAAGGCGTACGCGATGAGGTTGATCGCCTCGGTGGCGTTGGATGTCCAGACCACTTCGTCCATACCGGCGTTGATGAAGCCGGCCACGGTTTCGCGCGCGTTTTCGAAGGCATCCGTGGCCGATACCGCCAGCATGTGGGCGCCGCGGTGCACCGCAGCGTTGCGCTGTTCGTAGTACTCCTGCTCCGCCTCCAGCACGCACAGCGGGTTCTGCGAGGTGGCCCCGGAATCCAAGTAGACCAGCGGCGAGCCGTTCACCTGCTGGCTGAGGATCGGGAAGTCGTTGCGGATGCGCCGGGCCTCGGCGTCGTCGATCATGCCGGCGGCATGTTTGAGCGTTGCGGGCGTGGATACCACAGACACCTTGGGGTGCTCCTTGGATCGATGGTTGGAACCGGCTTGTCCCGCACGTGGCGCGGCCAACGTCCGACAATACGCAAGACAAGTCTGCGCTAATCATCCCACTTCGCTCGCCGCCGGTCACGTGAGCCCAGCCTTACTCGGATCCTGCGGGTTGCCGCCTGGCCCCGGATTCCCGGGGGTCCTGCTGCCGGAACTGCTCTTCACGGCCTTCACCCGCCCTATACAACGGCCCGCCGGGTGGTTAGAAACGAAACTACGCACCATCGTCCCGAACCAAACTTCTGGAGCCCCATGCCGACTCATCCTGTGCCACCTAACCACGGCGAACTGCGCCGGGTCGCCGAAGAATCGTTCGGTTGGACCGTCCTCCGGGAGGGGCAGCTGGATGCGATGGCCGCAGCCGCCCGCGGCGAGGATGTGCTGGCCGTGATGCCCTCCGGGCATGGGAAGTCAGCCGTCTATCAGGTGCCAGCCGTCGCCTTGCCGGGCACCGCCGTCGTTATTTCGCCGCTGATCGCGCTGCAGTATGACCAAGTGGATGCCATTAACGACGATCTGGGCGCCGGCCGGGCCTTCGCCGTGAATTCGCAGCTGAGGGCGTCGGCCGAACGCGCCGCGTGGGACGCCGCGGCCAGCGGCGGGGCAAAGTTCCTGTTCCTGGCACCGGAACAGCTGGCCCGCGAAGAAACCCTGCAGCGGCTGGCGGAGCTGGAGATCTCGCTGTTCGTGGTGGACGAGGCGCATTGCATCTCCTCGTGGGGCCACGATTTCCGGCCCGATTATCTGACCCTCGCGCCGGTGGTGAAGCGGCTGAAGCACCCGCCGGTGGTGGCACTGACGGCAACCGCATCGCCGCATACCCGCACCGAGATCATTGACCGCTTGGGCATGCGCGACCCGTTCGTCACGGTGCAGAGCTTCGACCGGCCAAACCTCAACCTTCAGGTGCGGCGGCACCACGAAGACCGCGGCAAGCGCCAAGCCGTGGTGGAGCAGGTGGCCGGATTCGGTGGGCCGGGGCTGCTCTACACGGCCACCCGCAAGGACACGGAGCGCTACGCCGCCGAACTGGCCGAGCGCGGCCTGCGCACGGACGCCTATCACGCCGGCCGGCGGGCCGCCGACCGGGTGGCGATCCACGAACGGTTCCTCGATGGCGAGGTGGACGTGGTGGTGGCCACGTCCGCGTTCGGGATGGGCATTGATAAGCCGGACGTCCGGTTTGTGGTGCACGCGGATATCCCCGACTCGCTGGACAGCTACTACCAGGAAATCGGCCGCGCCGGCCGGGACGGCGAACCCGCGCGGGCAGTGCTGCACTACCGGTCCGCGGACTTGGGTTTGCAGCGCTTCTTTGCCGGCGGTGCCCCCGATCCAGGCGATCTCGCCGCGGTGTACGGCGCCGTCCGGGAGCAAGGTCCGCTCCGCCCGGCCGCGCTGACCGAACGGACCGGCCTCTCGCAGCGCAAACAGGCCCGGCTGCTCAACCTCTTGGAACACAGCGGCAGCATCGCCGTGGACCGCAACGGCTATCGGGCGGTGGGTGGGGTGGATCCCTCGTCGGCTGCGGACAAAGCAGTGGCCGAAGCCGAATCCCAGCACCGGATCGATGAATCGCGGATCGAAATGGCCCGCGGCTATGCCGAGACGGACCATTGCCGGCGCGACTGGCTGCTGAACTACTTTGGCGAAGAGACCGACGGCTATTGCGGGAACTGCGATAACTGCGAAGCCGGGTCGGAGGCCGTGGCTGAAGCGTGGGAGGCTGAGATGCCGGAGGGATATGAGATCCAGCGGCCGGTGAAACACCGTGAATGGGGACCGGGCATCGTGATGGGGACCCAGCCCGACCGCATCACGGTCTTGTTCGAGTCAGTCGGCTACAAGGACATCGCGCTGTCCGCCGTCCGGGAGGATGCGGGGCTGTTGGAATCCGTGGAGGACCAGTAGCCAGGAGCTAGCCGGCCGGTGGCACGGCAGCCGCTGCAGACTGCGGGGCGGTCAAAGCCGCTCGCGTCAAAGCCGGCCATCCTCTATACAAAGTGGTGCCGCCACGCTAGAAATAACGCTATGCGGGGGATAATTCTGGCTGGGGGAACAGGATCGCGGTTGCATCCGATCACCCTTGGCATCAGCAAACAGCTAGTACCGGTCTACGACAAGCCGATGATTTATTATCCGCTGTCCACACTGATGTTGGCCGGAATCCGGGACATTCTGATCATCACCACACCGGTGGATGCACCCCAGTTCCAGGCCCTGCTCGGCGACGGGTCCCAGTTCGGCATCTCGCTGACCTACCGGCAGCAGGCGGCGCCCAACGGGCTGGCCGAGGCCTTCGTCATCGGGGCGGACCACATCGGAACCGACGCGTGCGCCTTGGTGCTGGGCGACAACTTGTTTTATGGTCCCGGTCTGGGCACGCAACTCGAGGACGTTGCCAAAGTCGACGGCGGCACGATCTTCGGCTATTGGGTGGCGGATCCGAGCGCCTACGGCGTCGTCGAATTCGATGCCAACGGCACAGCGGTTTCCATTGAAGAGAAACCGCAGAAACCCAAAAGCAATTACGCGGTTCCCGGGCTGTATTTCTACGACAACGACGTCGTGGCGATGTCGCGGACCTTGCGGCCCTCGGCCCGGGGCGAATTGGAGATCACCGACCTGAACCGGCTGTATATGGACCAGGGCCGCCTGACCGTCAAGATCCTCCCCCGCGGAACTGCGTGGCTGGACACCGGAACCTTCGATTCGCTCAACGACGCCTCCAACTTCATCCGGACGATCGCCAGCCGCCAGGGCATGCCCATCGGCTCGCCGGAAGAAGTCGCGTGGCGGATGAAGTACATCGACGACGAGCAGCTCCACGGCCACGGCCAATCGCTGGCCAAGAGCGGCTACGGCACCTATCTGCTGGACCTGCTGGAGAGCACCCGCTATGGGGGTTGAGCGGACCTGCCCGCATCGTTGTCCGCCAATCTGGCCGCAACTCTAGTCGCGCGGTCCAGCGGTGGCTACATTAGGGCCTATGCGAAAGCTACTGGTAACTGGGGGTGCCGGTTTCATCGGATCGAATTTTGTGCGCCACGTGCTGGCCCATACCGATGACCAGGTAACCGTAGTGGACAAGATGAACTATGCGGCCAATGCCGCTTCCCTCGATGGCCTGCCGTCGGACCGCTGCCGCCTGGTGCGGGGCGATGTGGCCGATCCGGGACTGGTGGACCGGCTGCTGGCCGACCATGACGCGGTGGTGCACTTCGCGGCGGAGACCCACAACGACAATTCGCTGGCGGACCCGCAGCCGTTCCTGCACAGCAACGTCATCGGCACGTACACCTTGCTGGAGGCAGCGCGCCGCCATGGCACACGGTTGCACCACATTTCGACCGACGAAGTCTACGGAGATCTTCCACTGGACGGGACCGAGCGGTTCACCGAACACACCCCGTACAACCCGTCCAGCCCGTATTCATCCACCAAGGCCGGCTCCGACCTGCTGGTCCGTGCCTGGGTACGCTCCTTTGGAGTCAACGCCACGCTGAGCAATTGTTCCAACAACTACGGTCCTTACCAGCACGTGGAGAAGTTCATCCCCCGGCAGATCACCAATATCCTGACCGGGCGCCGGCCCAAGCTCTACGGGGACGGCCGGAATGTGCGCGACTGGATCCATGTGGAGGATCATTCCTCGGCTGTTCTGCGGATTCTCGACGACGGACGCCCCGGGGAAACCTACCTGATCGGTGCCGACGGCGAGCGCAGCAACCGCGAGGTGCTGGGCATCCTGCTGGGCTTGCTGGGCCGACGCGCCGACGACTTCGACCTGGTGGCGGACCGTGCCGGACACGACCTGCGCTACGCCATCGACTCCAGCAAACTGCGCGAGGAACTCGGTTGGGAGCCCAAGTTCGTGCACCTGGAGACCGGTTTGGCGGACACCGTGGACTGGTATCGGGACAACCCGGACTTCTGGTCCGGCGCCAAAGCATCCACTGAATTGTTCTACTCGGGCCGCGGCCAGTGAGCGCCCCGCAGCACGGCATCGAGCAGACATCGATCCCCGGTCTGCTGGTGGTTTCCCTGCCTGTCCATGGGGACAACCGTGGCTGGTTCAAGGAAAACTGGCAGCGAGAGAAGCTCGTGTCGCTGGGGCTGCCGGACTTCGGCCCGGTGCAGAACAACATCTCCTTCAACGCCAGGGTCGGCACCACCCGAGGCATCCACGCCGAGCCGTGGGACAAATATGTCTCCGTAGCTGCCGGCAGGATCTTCGGCGCCTGGGTTGACCTGCGCGACGGGCCTAGCTTCGGCGAGCGGTTCTGCTTGGAACTGGGACCGGACAGGGCGGTGTTCGTGCCGCGCGGTGTCGGCAACGGTTTTCAAACGCTGGAGCCGGACACGGTGTACAGCTATCTGGTTAATGACCACTGGAACGCCCGGGCCCAAGAGGACTACGTGTACCTGAACGCAGGCGACGAGGCCGCCGCCATCCCGTGGCCGATCCCGCTGGCCGAGGCCGAACTGTCGGAGAAGGACCTGCACCACCCGCCCCTGCGATCCGTGGTGCCGATGAAGCCACAGCGCATTCTGGTGCTGGGGGCGGACGGCCAATTGGGCCGGGCCCTGCGTCAGGCGCTGCCGGACGCGGAATTCGCGTCCCGGACTGACTTCGACCTCACGCGTGAAGAGTCCTACCGGTCACGGGACTGGAGTGCCTACCGCACCATCATCAACGCCGCCGCCTACACCGACGTCGACGGTGCGGAGTCCAGCGAGGGCCGCCGCCTGGCCTGGCAGCTGAACGCCACCGCCGTTTCGCGGCTGGCGACCATCGCGGCCAAACACCGGCTCACGCTCGTCCACCTTTCCTCCGACTATGTGTTCGACGGTTCCCAGGAACCGCACCCGGAGGCTGAACCGCCCTCGCCCCTGGGTGTCTACGGCCAGTCCAAGGCCGCCGGCGACGCCGCCGCGGCGACCGCTCCGCGGCACTACATCGTTCGGACCAGCTGGGTGGTCGGGGATGGCAAAAACTTCGTCCGCACCATGGCGGGGCTGGCGGCCCGCGATGCCTCGCCGTCGGTCGTGGCCGACCAGTACGGGCGCCTCACCTTCACCCGCGATCTGGCGGCGGGAATCCGGCACCTGCTGCACAGCGGTGCGCCCTTCGGCACCTACAACCTGACCAACTCCGGACCGGTCACCAGCTGGGCCGAGGTCGCGGCGGAGATCTACCGGCTGCTGGGCAAGGACCCACAGCAGGTGATCCCCGTGATCACAGCTGACTATCGTGCTTCCCGTCCGGCCGCGCCCCGGCCGGAACGGAGCACGCTGGAGCTGGCGAAAATCGAAGCCACCGGCTTCAGGCCGCCTGAGGCTTTCGCGGCACTGCGCGACTATCTGGCCACGGATCCCGTGTGCGGTCCGCTGGCGGCCGGATCACCTCCACTCACCGTTTCCGGAGGGCCCACCCAGTGACGCTCCCAGTCCCCCGCCGGATCGCAAGCGCGGTGTCCGCCGACGACCCCTGGCTCTTCCTGTCGCCCCACCTGGATGACGCAGTATTGTCCTGCGGCGCCCTGATTGAGGCCGAGGCCACGCGCCGCGAGGTCACGGTCGCGACCATTTTCACCGAATCGGCACCGCCGCCGCACACTCGGTCGGCGCGCACCTTCATGCGGCTGGCCCGGGTAGAGGACGCCGCCGCGCTCTTCGAGGCCCGCCGCGCCGAAGACCTCGCCGTGCTGCGGGACCTGGGCGTCAAGTATCTCCACCTCGGCGCCACCGATGCCATCTACCGTCGCCGGAAGCCCGCGGCGGCCCCGGATCTTCTGGCCCGCTTCCTGCCGGAACTGGTGCACACCTACCCCACCTATCGGTTCAACATTGTGCGCGGACGGATATCCCGCGGCGACCGCCGCCTGATGGCCGAGTTGCGCAGCCAGGTGGCGTGGCTGATGAAACAGACACAGGCGGAACTCATTTTCTGTCCACTCGGTGTCGGCAGGCATGTGGACCACTTGGTGGCCAGGGCTCTGGGAACGGCCTTCCCCGAGCAGGTGGTCTACTACTCCGACTTCCCCTACAACCAGTCCGCCGAACCGGACGCTGCCTTCCTCACCCAACACCAGTTGGAACCTTGGCTGTGGGACCAGGGACTCGAGGCCAAGGAGCACTGGATCCGCCAATACGACACACAAGCCGACGCGTTGTTCCCCGACGGCCGGATACCGGCGGCACCGGAATCGTACTTCGCGCCGCGATGAGCAACATCGGCGCAGTCGAAACGAGGCGGCCTTGGCCCATGGAGGGAATGCGATGACATCAACAGATACTCCCCTGCACGTACTTGTGGCCCACCCCTCCGCGGACCTGTACGGATCGGACCGGGTGCTGCTGGAAACCGTCCAGGCGCTACTGGAACATGGACATCAAGTGGCCGTGGCCCTGCCCGGCCCCGGGCCGTTGGTGAAGGAGCTGACCAGACGCGGCGCCTTGGTGGAGTTCAGCCCCACCCTGGTGCTGCGCCGCTCCCTGCTCTCGCCGACCGGGTTGCTGCGCCTGGCAGGCGAAGGCCTCTACGGGTTCTGGAGGGGAATGCGGGTGATGCGCCGCTACCGTCCGGACGTACTGTACGTGAACACCGTGGCCGTCCCGTTGTGGCCGCTGGTGGGCTGGCTGTACCGCGTACCCACCGTGGCCCACGTCCACGAAGCAGAGCGCCATACCCCGCGCCGGCTGCAGCTGGCGACAGCGCTGCCGCTGCTGCTGGCGGACCTGATCGTGGCCAATAGCCGCTTCACCGCGGACACCTTGGCACACGTACTGCCGGCGCTGCGCGGCCAGGCCCGGGTTGTCTACAACGGCGTGCCGGGACCGGAAGGGCCGCTGCCCGCCCGCATGGGGCTCGACGGCGGCCTGCGGGTGGCCTACGTGGGCCGGCTGTCGCACCGCAAGGGAGCCGACGTGGCCGTGGAAGCGGTCGCGCGGCTTCGGCAGCGCGGTGTGGCCGCCACTTTGGCCATTGTCGGCACCGCGGTCCCCGGCTACGAGGACTACGAGCACGCCCTGCGGGGCCGCGTCCGCGAGCTCGGTCTGGGCGAGGAGGTCCTCTTCCACGGTTTCCAGCCCACCCCTTGGGACGTTCTGGCCGACGCGGACGCCGCGGTGGTTCCGTCGCGGCTGGACGAGTCGTTCGGCAACACTGCCGTGGAGGCGGTGCTGGCCAGCCGGCCGCTGGTAGCCAGCTCGGTCCCCGGGCTCCGCGAGGCCGCCGGGCACTATGCCTGCGCCCAGTTCACCGCACCGGATGACGCCGCGGCGCTCGCCGATGCCCTGGAGCGGGTGGCAGTGGACTGGGAGCGTTACCGTGCCGCCGCCGCCGACGACGCCGCTGACGCCCTGGAACGCCACGCCCCGCACCGGTACCGACGCAGCATCGCCGAAGTCATCACCGGGACGCCCGGCGCGGGCCGCAGGCGCTGACGCCCGCGGAGCGAGCGGACGGGCCTTCACCATGGGAAGGGCCCCGAGTCCGCCCGAACCTTTCCAGGTGCCGAATCGACCCCATGAATTTGCCCGGCAAGTCCGGTGGCGCATTCGCCGTTAATTTCCGCTGAGCCGCGTTTCCAGCAGGCGACGCGGACATTCCTCCCGCGGGGCTGCCCGTTCATTCGCATGGGCAACAGTGGGCCGTGCCGGCATCTGAACGGCCGGTAATCACTCGACCGGAGGTCCAATTTCCATGCACTCATCTCCCACTCCGCCAACAAGCCGACTGTCCCGACTGCTGCGCCTGACCGTCGGTGCCCTGGCTCTGCTCGCCGCCGGCACCGGGGTTGCTCCCGCCGCCGCTGCGCCCGGCCCCGCACCGGCCGACAACGACTGGGCCGCTTCGGCCTACCGAGGAGGCATCGACGTCGTCAGTGGTTCAGACCCTGACCAGCAGACCCTTGATGGCACGGTCTTCGATGACAAGAACAAAAACTCCAAGCAGGACGTGAACGAATCCGGCGTGCGCGGCGTAACCGTCTCCAATGGCCGCGATGTGGTGACCACGGACAGCCACGGCCGCTACCAGCTGCCGGTCTTTGACAACATGACCGTCTTCGTTACCCAGCCTCGCGGCTACCAGGTGCCGGTGGACGAGGACAACGTGGCCCAGTTCTTCTACAACCATTTGCCCGAAGGCTCCCCTGATCTGAAATTCGGCGGGATCCAACCAACCGGGGCACTGCCTGACAAGGTGAACTTCCCGCTGGTCAAGAGCCAGCTCACGCAGTCGCCCGAGCAGCACTGCGCTTTCGGCGCCGATGTCCAGACCTACAACCAGGAGGAGGTGGAGTTCGCGCGCAACGGCGTCTTCACCGATCTGGCCGGGCGCATCGACTATGCAGGCTGCGGCGCCCTATTCATCGGTGACATTGTGGGCGACGATCTGTCCCTCTTCGAGCAAACCCGGGAACTGACGGGTATGCTCAACGGTCCGGCCCGTTTCCTCCCTGGCAACCACGACCTCGATTTCGACGCCCTCGACGGCGAGCACGAGTTCGATACCTACCGCAGCCAGTTCGGCCCGGAGTACTACTCCTACGACGCCGGCAAGGCCCATGTGGTCGCCCTGAGCAACATCGAATATCCGACGACGATCCCCGCCAAGAAGAGCAACTACACGTACTCCCTCGGCGAGCGCCAGCTCGAGTGGCTCCGCGCGGACATTGCCAAGGTGCCCAAGGACCGGGTGATTGTGCTGGCCGGCCACAGCCCACTGCTGGAGTTCTTCTACAGCGACTCCCACACGATGAAGCAACTGGAAGAGGTCTACGGAATCCTTGAGGGCCGCGAAGTCGTTTCGCTCGGCGGCCATACCCACATGGCCGAGAACCTGCGTGAAGGCGATCTCATGGCCGGCTGGCGCGACGAGGTCGGCGACGCGGGCCTGCCCTTTACCCACCTGACAGTGCCGGCAGTCTCCGGGCACTGGTACGGCGGACGCGTCCTCGGGGAGGGCTACCCCACCGCGGTGCAGCGTGACGGCACTCCTCCCGGCGTGCTGACCCTGGATATCAAAAACACCGAGGTCAAGGAACGCTTTACCATCCGCGGCGGCGACGAAACCCAGCAGATGGCACTGGGCCTGAACACCCCGGCCTACCGCACCTGGTATGCCGAGCACGTCACCAAGCCCCGCGGAACGGCTCCGGCCCTGGAGAATCCGCTGCAGGTTTCGCGCGAGGAACTGGCCGACCACACCTGGCTGACCACCAACTTCTGGATGGGCAGCACCGGTTCCACCGTGAAGGTCACGTTGGACGGCGGCGACACCACCGAGGCCGTCCGCACCCAGCAAATGCAGGGCGAAACCCCGCTGATCGGCGCTGAGTGGTCTGACCCGACGGCCATCCAGGAGCAGTTTGTCCACGGTGGCGGCCTGGCCGACCGCTCCATGCACCTCTGGCGGCTGGAACTGCCGGCCGATCTCGCCGTCGGCAAGCACACTGCCGAGGTCACCGCTACCGACGTCCACGGACGGGAGTTCACCGAGACGCTGACCTTCGACGTCGTGGAGTAATCCGTCGCTTCCTGCTGACAGGGCCCGGCGGTTCGTTCCGCCGGGCCCTGCTGGACTTTATGGGGAAGCGGGCGACGTGGCTTTCTTCGCCGCCCTGGCCGCCCGGAGCCGCGCCCATGCTTCCACGGTCTTCTTGGCCATCCGCCTGGACCTTAAATAAGCGGTCCTGCCCAGAACGTAGGCGTGGCCGCGCAGGGTGGCGATGACCCGCACCTCGTACAGCGGACGGCGCCAGGCGCCAAAATCAGCTTTATAGGATTCGTCACCGACGGTGAGGTCGAAGAACCGCTGCCCGCGGCCGATCGCGTCCTTGGCGAGTTCCTCCACGATCAGCAGGCCCAGCGAGTAGTTGCGCAGCCGCTGCATGTCATAGCCCACCAGCAGGAACAGGTCGCGGTCCGGAGCGATCAGGTCGAAGGCAATCGCCACTGGCTCGCCGCCCACCTCAAGCACGGCCAACGTTCCCGGTGCCCCGGTCTTGACGCTGTCCCGGACCACCGCGCAGTAGAACTCAAAGCAGTCAGGGTCCTGCACCAGATCGATCCCCCGGCGCTCCGCAAAGCGCGCGGCCCGGAACTCCTGCATGCGCCGCATGAGGTCGTCGACGGCGCTGACGTCGGTGATCTCCAGCAGGCGCTTCTCGCCCTTGGGCCGCAGCCGTTTGTGCTTACGGTCGAGATGGCGGACGAAACCGGCGTCCAGGCCGCCTCGCCATTCCTCTACCGAAGAAGCCAGCGACATTAAATGGGTGTCGTAGAGATGCCTGGCACTCGTGGCGCCAGCCAGCAGTGCGGTCACGGCATCGGGCGAGTCGGCGACGCGTTCGATCCGCAGCAGATCGAACCGGCCCAAGGCCTCGCGAATGCGGCGGGCCACCGAGGGGTCGGCACCAAGACCGGCGGTCCCGTCGAGTACCGGGGCAGCGTAGTCGGCCACGCCCAAGTCGGCGTATTCCACGAGGCGGATCGGACCCACGCGACGGCGGACAAACGGCAGGACGAGGACCAGGTGGCCGTCGTCGCGCCGTACCGTCACCACCACCTTTGCCGCCTCCCGGGCGGGTGCGAGCAGGGTGTACAGGCGGTCCAGCCACACGCCGTGCTGGAACGGCGTCGCAGCGGATAGCGCAAAGAGGTCGTCATACTCACTGCTGAGGAAGTCGAAGTCGTCCTCGCGCTGCACGGTGAAGCCGGACATAATCAGCCCTTTCGGTTCGGGCGGACGCGCCCGCCCCAGGGGACATGCGTACCGCCGTCGATGCGCTCGAGCAGGCCGCCCCGTTGCGGCCAACCGGTGCGCGCCAGTCTAGCGGACAGGTTGCGGCTTGCGGCCAACGGCAATAAAGTTGTGCAACTTCCGCCTCCACCAGAGCGGGGAGATCTGCGATGACGGATGGTTCCACCTCGCCACACCATCGGCCGCCAGTGAAGTTCCTGGTCGCCGGTGCCGTAGCGACTGTTGGCTTGCTGTGCCTGTCTCCGCCGCCTCCCGTTCCGTCCGCCGCCGGCCAGGCTGCGACGTCGGGTTCCGCTGCAGGGCTTTCCGCTGCGGCAGCGGCTGTGCCCGGCACCGTGGTGGTTTCGCCCGAGGGGTCGGACGACGCGGCCGGCTCACCGGCGGCACCGCTGCGCACCGTCCGGGCCGCCGTGGCGAGGGCGGCCTCCGGCCAAACGATCGTGCTTCGTGCCGGAAGCTATCACGAGTTCGTGACCATTCCACCAGCCAAGAAACTGATTCTGCGGTCCTACCCGGGGGAAGAGGTGTGGCTGGACGGCAGCCAGCCGGTGACCGGTTTCGCCCGGCAGGGCAACGTCTATGTAGTCGACGGCTGGACAGCCGAGTTCGATGCCAGCCCCACCTACAAGCGCGGTGCCCCCGACGGGACATCGCAGGGGTGGCAGTTTGTCAGCGATCAGCACCCGATGGCTGCGCATCCCGACCAGGTCTGGATCGACGGCGTTCCGCAGCGGCAGGTGGGCAGCCGGTCCGAGGTCACGGCGGGCACCTTCTACGTGGACTATGCCGCGGACCGCCTGTACCTCGGTTCGGATCCGCAGGACCGCACCGTCCGGGCCAGCACGCTGGGCAGGGCGCTCAGCATCCAAGGAGCCGGATCCGAACTGCACGGCGTGGGGATCCGGCGCTACGCGACCGCGGTTCCACAGATGGGGGCGGTGACCGTGGAAGCCCCGAACGCCGTGCTGGACGACGTGGCCATCACCGACAATGCAACCACCGGCCTCTTCGTTGGGGCCGGCAGCGTGGCGCTGCGCAAGGTCAGTCTGGTCGGCAACGGGATGCTGGGGGCGGCGGCCACCTATGCCGACGGGCTGCAGGTGTCCGGCCTGTTAGCGGAACGAAACAACACCGAACATTTCAACACCGCACCGGTTTCCGGCGGCGTCAAGGTCGGCCGCAGCCGCGGTGTCGATATCAGTGACTCGGTCTTCCGGGACAATGCCGGACCGGGCCTGTGGCTGGACGAGTCGGTCTTTGATGCGGCGGTCCACGGGAACGACATGCTGGACAACTCCGGCCACGGGCTGACGCTTGAACTTTCGGCCCAGGCCGATGTCGTCAACAACGTGATAGCCGGCAACGCCGGGCATGGCCTGAAAGTCAACAACACCAGCGATGTACGCATCTGGAACAACACCATCAGCGCCAGCGGGCGCGCGGTTAATATCGTCCAGGACGGCAGGCGTGCCAGCGACCCGGACACGCCCGGGCATGACCCGCGGCAGCCTTTCCCGGATCCGGCGATGTCCTGGATCAACGGCCCGGTTGAGATCCGCAACAACATCATCTCCAACCCGGGCTCGCCTGCCGACTGCCTGCTGTGCGTGGAGGACTATTCCGGAACCTACAGTGCCGATCAGCTCAGGGTCACGGCCCTGGGCAACGTCTATCATCGCGCCCGGCCCGCGTCACCGGGGTCAGCCGTGATCTGGGCCAAGGATGCCGGTGAACCCGCACTGTTCGCCCGTCCGGACGACTTCATGTCAGCGACTGGCCAGGAACTCCAGCACCTGTACCTCGAAGGTGCTGCTCCCTTCGATTCCGGCTACCGGCCAGGCGACATCATCACCAGCAGGAATTCCACCTTCGCCCAGCCGCTGCCCCGGGAGATCGCGCAACTGGCTGGCCAGCCGGCCGGTACGCGCTCGCTCGGCGCCTTTGGCAGATAGTCCGCTCCCCTGGAGCCGCGCCGGACAGGGCTTGGTCGCTGCTCCGTCCGTCTCCGTGAATTGGGGGTGGGCGCCGGCAGCGCGGTGGACGCCGAAGGCGCGATGGACGCCGAAGGCGCGATGGGCGCCGGAAGCGCGGTGGGCGCCGGAACGAAAGCTGGGGCGGGACCGTGAAGGTCCCGCCCCAGCGTGGCGCCGCAACCCGGTGGTGTCAGTTGCTCGCTTTCACCGTCAGGTCATCGAACGAAGCGAACACCGGTGTGTTGGTCGCGGAGCCGGAGGCGTAGACCCCCAGCCCAACGGCTCCCGGCACCTGCAGTTCCGGCGCCGTATCCGTGACGGACACTTGCCAGTCCGCGGGCTCCTCCGTCCCGGCCGGCCATAGCTTGGCCCGAACGGTGGTCGGCGAGGTGCCCGTGACTTCCAGGCGCAGCTGCAGTTGCTGTCCGGCTTGATAGGTCAGCCCAGCAACTGTGGCCTGCCGCAACGTGGTCTCCGTGGAGCCGACGGCCCGCACGGCCTGCAGTGTCACCGCCCCGTTGGATGCCACCCTGGCCGTGGCCATGTACTGCCCGGTGGTGCCGACCTGCCGCCCGACGACATCTACATAAATTCCGCCGCCGGTGGCCGGCTTATCCAATGAGAACCGCACGTTGGTGTCCGTGCCGGTCGCCGAGACTGCATTCAGTGAAGAGCCCGGCCCGTGCCCCGGGGCGTTCATCCGCATCCGTCCGGCCCCATCGGCGACGGTGAAGTGCGTGGACGATCCGCGCAGGGTCCATGCCCCTCCGGTGTCGGCACTCCCCCAGCCGGAGGCCAAGGTCCGTCCGAAGGCGTCCGCCGCGATGTTGGTCGCGGGCGGCGGCCCGGCATCGACGGTGACCTCTTGGCTGCTGCTCCGCGCCTCGCCGTCGTCGTCGGTCACGGTGAGTTTCACCGTGTAGGTGCCGGCCGTCGCGTAGGTGTGCGACGCCGTCGCGCCACTGGCCGTCGCGCCGTCGCCGAACTCCCACGCGTAACTGGCGATGGTGCCGTCCGGATCCGAGGACCCGGACCCGTCCACAGCCACGCCAAGGCCATTGGTCGTGGCGGTGAAGGAGGCTGTCGGAGCCGCGTTGGATGGCGTCCCCGTGGTGCCGGCTGTGAAGTGGTTCTGCACCTGCGCGGCGCTGAGCACTGCCGGGTAGATGGCTACTTCGTCGATATCGCCGGCAAAGTAGGCGCTGGTCGGCCGCGGGCTCCACCGGCTCAGGCTGTCTCCGCCGATCCTCCAGTAGCCCAGGACTTCCTGGCCCTTGGTCACGTCCGCCCGCTGGGCCACCACCTGCCCGTCGACGAACAGTTGCATGCCGTTCGCGCCAAGCGTGGTCACGGCATGATGCCACTTGCCGTCGTTGTAGCTGCCGGTGCTGTTGACCGTCTGCCGCGAACCGTTCTGGATGACGCCGAAGTACAACTGGCCGGTGTTGGCCATGTACAGGTGACGGTCCATCAGGTCCGAGTTGATGGTGGTCGAGTTGGCATAGCCGATCAGCTTCCCGCCTCGGGTGGTGGTAGTGCGGAACCACATTTCGGTGCTGAACGTGTTCGCCGGCTTCACCCGGGAGGTTGTAGAGGCAAACCCTGTTGACGCTCCATTGAAGGTTCCGGCAGCGTCCGCATCGCCAGCCACCGCTCCGGCAGTGCCCAGGGTCACTCCGGCGTTCAGCCGCAGGTCGTCCTTGCCCGACTGGTCGATGCCCACGGCACCCGATGTTTCGCCGAACCTCCAGTAGTTGGCTGGCTGGTCGGCCTTGATTGTGGCTGCGTAGGCGCTGGCCGCCGGATCCTCCGCCGCTGCGGTGACCGTGACCGTGTTGCCGCGGACCTCCACACCGGTGGGATCAGTGGCGATGATGCGGTAAGAGTACTGCCGTCCGGGCACCAGCCCGGTGTCCAGGAAGGTCATGCCCGGCCGGTCCCAGAACGTTGTGGAAGCGCTCGTGGTGTAGACCGGACTGGCAAGGTTGCCGTCACGGATCACCTTGTAGCTCAGCTTCTTATTGTCCATGTCCCAGTTGGCCTGCCAGCGGACGCGGACAGTCCCCTTCTTCGGGGAGCTGAGCGTGGGGACGAAATTGGCCCCGCTGACTTCCGGTCCCCGTAGGTTCGGTGCATTCTGGCGCACGGTATAGCGCACCAGTCCCTGCTGGGCCACGCCGTTCACCCTGGTGAACTCGCCGCCCATCACCACGTACTGGTCATTACCGGTGACTGACCACGGACCCTGGAACTGTCCGGTGAAAGTACCCGAGTTCATGTCCGGGAACCAGTTCTGCAGCTCCGGCCGCGGCAGGCCTTCGAAGTTGGTGTAGTCGTACAGCTCCCGCGTGATTGTGCCGCCCACAGCCTTGCTGAACGACATACCGCGATGCCATTCCCAATCCACTTCCTGCGGAAAGGCGCCAACATTGGCACAGTGGTGCGGGTGCCCGGCCAGATAGATCAGATCGCGCTGACCCGCGTAAACCGAGTAGGTGTCACCGTGGCAGTCGTTGACCCATTCGGTTCCCAGGTCCGACCATCTGATGGAGACCACGCCCTCCAGTGTGCTGATGCGGCCGAAGGTGTAGCCGCTGGCGTAGAAGTGGGTTCCGTCCGAGGTCAGGCTGGTGATTGAGCCGTTGTCGCTGCCGTTGCGGATGTAGGCGCTGGCTGGCAGCGGGAACTGGGTTCCGGTTGCCGTGTCCAGTACGCCGAGCCCGTAGCCGGGCCGGTCCGATCCGTTCAGGCTGGTGAACGCGCCGCCGACGGCGATCTTGGTGTTGTCCGCAGACAGGGCCAGCCCGTTGACCTGGCCGCCCGCTGCCTGGGGTGTCCAGTTCAGCAGCGCCGCGTCCGACGCCCGAACAGCCGCCAGCTTGCCGCGCGCCACGCTCCCCACAAAGTTGAAGTCGCCGCCGAAATAGACGGTGTTGTTCGTGGCCACGATGCCGTGGACGGACGAGGAGGCCTGCGGTTGGAAGCCCTGGATCAACGCACCCGTCGACGGGTTCAGTGCCACGATCCGCGAGACCGGGGTGGTCCCGTTGTACTGTGTGAAATCCCCGCCCACGTACAGCCGCGATCCGTCCGGTGAGGCCGCGAGGGTGAGCACCTGGGCGTTGAAACGCGGGGCAAATGAACCGATCAGCGCCCCTGTGGTGAGGTTGTAGGCCATGATGTTCGACCTGGCCACCTCGTTGGTTCCAGCCGCTGAACCCGCCGGCCGGGCGGACGTGAACTTCCCGCCGACATACACCGTGTTGCCGATGATCACCTGGGACCAGACGACGCCGTTGATCTGCGCCGTCGGCAGCCGGTCGGCAGTGACGGTGGCCGGAGTCAGCGGATCCGCTGGGTTCTCCGGCAGTGAGTCCGCGGTCGCGGACGGAACACCCACGATGGCTATGGAGGCTGCCAATGCTGCTGAGGATAGGAAGACGGCGCTCCTGCGCCAGCGTGTATGCATAGCTATCCTGCCTTTCTTGGAGCTGCGCCTTCGAACGCAACCACAGACTCGGACGCAGCGTAGTTCAGGTAAATCCGCACCTGACCCCGCTGGTCCTCGGGTACTAGGAAAACAAAGGTGCCGGAGGCCCTCTTGCCCGCCGCGACTTCCAGCGGGAAGAGCTTGGTGCCGGAACCGTCAAGCCGGATGGCGGGTAGCTTTTGCGCGCCTGCCTCCACGGTGATCTCGGCGGTGTCCAGTTTCAGTTCTTGGTCCGAGGTGTTCCGTACTTCCACCACAAAACGGATGGCCGGCCCGGCGATCTGCCCAATGCCTTCCGCCTTGGCTTCGATGGCCTCGATCTTGGAGATCGTGGCGACGCCGCCCGCGACATCGGCGGTCTCCTCCAGTTCGACGGCCGGAGCAACGGGCTTCGGTGTGGCAGCGCGATCGGCGTCCTTGGCCACGGCCAGCGAGCCGGAGGGTGAGTTATCGACGGATCCGTCCCCGGATTCCTTTGCCGCTTCACTGGGCTTCGTTTTGGCCTGGTCGGTCTTCTCCTCCTCGGATTTTTTATCGGACTTCTCCGCATCGTCTTCGGAGGGCGTCACGGTCTCGCCCGTCTGACCGGTCTTTCCGGAAGCTGCCTCCTGGCCCGCCGCGGCGGAAGCCACCGCGCCGTCCGAAGGGGGCGCCGTCGTCGTTCCCGCGCCGGTCCAGGCGGACCAGGCCGCGGCGACGGCCACCGCCGCTCCCGCGACGCCGACCAGAGCGGCCGCAATCCAGCGCTGTTTGCGCCGTCCGCGCTCCGCGTTGCCGGATTCGGGCATGCCGGCCTCGGTTTCGTCGCTGCGTTCAGGCATTCCGTCCACCTCCGTCGGCAGAGGGGACCGCCGGATCCAGACGGCCCAGCTCGCGGAACCACTTCACGCCGGCCAACATGAGGTAGGCCAGGTTCGCTGCGAAGAACAGCGTGTAGAGCCACATGAACAGCACGGGTGCGCCCACGAAGAGGAACACAAAGCAGAAGATTCCGTAGTCTGTCGGCAACAGGGCCAGCGACTTCAGTCTGGACCCGCTGCGCGGTGTGGCGGCGGTGCCGGACTTCAACAAATGCGTCTTCCGGAGCTGTTCGGTGAGGATCATCGTGAAGAAACCCACCCCGTCCACCAAGCAGTAGCCGATCGGGATCAGCAGCCAGGCCGGATCCTCCAACCCGAACGTGCGGTAAGCACAGACCAGGGCAGCAAGATGCACGCTGGAGTTCTTCAGGCTGTCCAGCACATGGTCCAGCCACTCGCCGCTGAGCGAACCCCCTCCGCGCAACCGCGCCACTTGCCCGTCCGCGGAGTCAAACGCATAGCCAACGGCCAGCCCGGCCCACACCACCAGTCCGGCCCAGACCACGGGCCCCGCCGGGCCGTCTGCCCCGCCGTTCGTCGGCGTGAAGGCCAGGAAGGCGATGGCGGACAGGGTGAACAGCGCGCTGATCGCGCTGACCATGTTCGGTGTCAGGTCGGCCCGGTAGGCTGCAGCGGCGAGCAACCTGCCGGCCCGGCGGTTGACCAGCACCGAATAGGCCGGGGCTCCTGGGGCCACCGTTTTCTGCGCCTTGGCCAGGATCCGGACCGTCTCCAGGTAGCCCGGCCGCTCCCGTCCCAGCAACTGGCGGGTCATGCCACACCGGCCGGGGTCCGGTCAGCGGCGGAGGGACGACGGCGGCCACCGGACTGCCGCACCCTGCGTGCGTGGAGATCCCGGCAGAGCTGCTCATAACCGTCGGCGACCACGTCCCAGTCGTATTGTGCGGCGCGCTGCTGCCCCAGCAGGCCCCGGGTCTTGGCGGCCTCCGGACTCGCTTCGGCTTCTGAAGCCAGGGCGGCTGCCTCCGCAACCGTGGAAAAGTAGTTGCCGGTTTCGGCGAGCACCTCGCGGTTGAAGTTCACGTCGAAGGCGTTGGTGGGGGCCGCCGCGCCGATGGCCCGCAGCAACGAGGGATTGGTGCCGCCCACGGAGTGCCCGTGCCAGTAGACCAGTGCGTTGGCATAGAGCTGGTCCAGCAACTCCTGGTCCCACACCCCGCCCAGGAACCTGACCCGCTCGTCTGCCCGGTCCATGACCCGGCGCGTGTACTCGTCGCCATAGGGGCTGCCGCCGACCACCACCAAGGGCAACCGTGCTTCACTGGCAACATAGCCTTCCACGATCAAGTGGACGTGGTTCTCCGGCTCAAAGCGGGCCACCACCAGGTGATAGCGGCCCCGTTCCAGCCCGAGTTCGGCTAGCCGCTCCATCCGTCCCGGGGCAATGAGGGGCGCGCCGTAGGTGATCAGCCGGGTGGCGGCACCGAATTGGTCGCTGTAGTAATCCTGGATGCCGGCGGCGTCTGCGATCAGGGCGTCCGAGCAACGCACCGCCATGGATTCAGCCAGCCGGTAATATTTCCGCCCGACCGGCCCCCACTTGCCCCGCTTCCACTCCAGCCCGTCCACGTGCGTGGCCACTGGAATTCGAGCGGCACGCAGCAGCGGCAGCCACGGGGCGTTCGCTGCGTTGAACACCACGGCGGCGTCTACGCGGTTCGCCGCCAGATGAACGGCTGACAGCCCGGAATGACTCAGCGTCTCCAGGCTGCGGCGGCGCAGCGCGGGAAGGTACACGAGCCGCATGCCGGCGTACTCGCGCAGTGTGGCGTCGGCTCCGGTGGTGTTCCGACAGTAGACCACCACTTCATGGCCGCGGGCAGCCAGCCGCCGGCCGACTTCCTCCACACAGGTCTCGAATCCGCCGTAGCGCGCAGGTACTCCCCTCGTTCCCATCAGCGCGATGCGCAACGGCCTTCGGTCTTCAGGTGATTTTGACATATCCCCATCCCCAGCATGGTTGTGTCTGTGTATGGTGCGGTTACTTGGCCGCAACCCGGCGGTCGGCTACTCATTCACCGCCGTGCCGGACCTGCCCCGGGACGACGGTGTGCCGTCGAGGGTGGCCAGCGCCTGGCGCAGCGCTGTGCTCGAGGTGTGGACGGTGTACGGGAAATAGACCACTGAGACGCCAACAGTGGCGAAATCACGCTCCAGCCGGCGCCCCTTCTCGGTGTCCTTCCAGTCGTCGCCCTTGAAGAAGACGTCGAAACCGACCTCCGCCCAGGTCTGCAGCCGGTCCGGCGAAACCTCGGCCACGGCCCGGTCAACGAAGGTGATGTGGCGGACGATTTCCAAGCGTTCCTGGAGCGGCACCACCGGATAACGGCCCTTGGTCGCGTAGCAGATCTCGTCGGACACCGTACCGGCAATCAGGTAGTCGCACCGTGAGCGTGCTTGGCGAAGGATATTCAGATGGCCAACATGGAACAGATCGAATGCTCCTGCCGCGTAGCCAACTACAGTCATGGTCATTCCCCCAGATGGATCACACATGCATTGCTCAGCGGCGCGGCAACTACCGAATTCAGGGATCGTTTGGCCGCTCCGCTGCCCCAAGCCACAGCCTAGGAAAAATCAGCTGAGGGCACATGAGTGAGTGGTACGTAAGTCAACCGGACCCATTACTCGCAGCAGGTCGCGCAGTACTGATAGTGACCCGGCATGTACTCACAGCAGGCGGGCGCTGCCCTGCACATTGTGGAAGATCGGCCGGGTCGGAATGGCCTGCCTCTGGTGGCCTCCCGTCCGAGGCCTCAAGGCCTGGGTCTCAAAAGCCGGGGTTTCAGGGCCGAGGCCTCAAAGGCCGGGGCCTCAGAACCGGGATGGTGACGTGGCGGGGTATTCCTTCGGACCCGGGAAAGCGGAGCCGGCCGCTGCACCCGGCGGGCTGCCTGCGCTGGCCTTTTCCAGCAGCACGGACAAGGTGAAGAAAACCACGAAGTCTACGCTGGCATCAACCAGTCCGTTCTCGGTCACGCTGCGGAACAGGATGAACAGCAGCGCCCCGTTGGTGAACGTGCCGAGGTGTGGCGTGCGCAGGCTGTCCCAGCAGGTGAGCACCACCCACACGGCCAGCAGCGCAGTTCCGACCAGCCCGGCCTGGGCCAGCGCGGAGATCCAGCTGGAGTCGAAAACCTGCTCATCCCAGTATTGGCCGGCCACCGCAATCTGCTTCACCGAGAGCCCGCTGCCCAGCCACCTTTGCCAGGTATGGAAGGGGATCTCCAGCACCGCTTCCCAGCTGATGGTGCGGGAATTGAGTGTGACCAGCGACGAGCTGTCCCCCCTGGTCACGATGTTGGCCAGGGTAGGCGTGTACGCGATGATTGCGACGGCGGTGGGCACCGCGATGAGCACCATGGCGGCGACGGCGATCGGTGGCCTGCGCACCTGCAGCAGCACCACAAGCATCGCTGCGACCAAAGCGAACAGTGCCGTCCTGGATCCGGTGGCCAAAACCAGGCCCGAAAGCCCGGCGAAAACAGCCACGAGTTTGCCCGAGCCGCGCCCGTGGACGATCTCGTGCAGCACGCCCAGGGCGGGAAGGCCGCACAGCGAGGCAATGTCGTTGGGCGACAACGGCGGGATGCCTCCGCCCAGCCTTCCCCCGGAGAGCATCAGCCCGAGGCCGGTGATGGCGCTGAATGCTCCCACCACCGCCATGGCCGCCAGCAGTGTTTTCACCGCCAACCGGGCGGGAAACGAGAGCAGCAGCATGATCACGGTAGCGGCCAGCAGCACCACGCGCAGCGCCAGTACCGTGGAAGGCGCCGTGGTGCCCTGAGCGTAGGCGCCGATCGATGATACCGCCACGATTAACAGCAACAGGCCCAGGGAGCGTCCGCCCACTGGTTGCCGCACCGGGGTACGGATGAGCACAACCACGGCTGCCAGCAGGGCGACGCACTGGATCATTGCCTTGATCACCACAACCGGATCGGCGCCTCCGCTGTAGATGCTGCCCTGACGCCAACGCACCAGGCTGACGACCACGAGCAGCCAGATCAAAAACGGGACAACTGCCCGCTTGACGCCGGTTTCAGGCATTCACGTCAGCGTCGCGGACCCGCGAATGCCGGCCGGCCACTGCCTCCGCCTGATGGATGAGCGGCACGGCGGAAGGCCGCCTGCGCAACGGCACCCCCGTCATGACCACTCCTTGCGGCGAACTCCCGGCCGCGGCCAGTTCCGCAAAAGTCCGGCGCAAATCGTCCCTCTTGGTCTTGCCGTAGCGGCAGATCACCAGCGTGTAGTCCGCGGAAGGAGCCAACTGCTGCGCGTTCAAGGGGCTGGACGTTACGGCGCTTTCGGCCAGCGTCATGTCGAATCGCACCTTGAGTTCGTCCAGGACGGGCACGGCTTGGCGCGCCCTGTCGAGGCTGCGGCCCTTCGTGTTCGCAGAACTGCCCGGCAAGATATAGGAGACGGACTCGGACTCGGTGGTCCTGATGACGGCGGGCAGGTTCGTCTTCCCGCTGAGGACTTCGGTCAGCCCAGCGCCGTCTTGTTCGTGTCCGAAGGCCGGCGGCAGCGTGGAGTCCGCCTCCAAAACGCAGACGTCCTTACCCAGCTCCGCCACCATAAGCGCGAAGTTCCTGCGTTGGAAAGTAGCGCCGGCGCGCGTGGAAGCAGGTACCAACAACAGCAATGGCGGCAGCGCCGTTCGCCCCGCCAGCAGCAGGTTGGTGAGGAGTTCGCGGTGCGCCAACCAATGCTTGCTGTTGCTAGGCCACTCGCCCGGTTTACCGTCCCGGCCGCGGTAGCGGGGAAGCTGCCCCACTACCGCCATGCCGACGGCGGACTGAACGTCTCGGCTGGTTCGAAGGCGGGAGTCTAGCCGGAAGGCAGCGATGGCGAACAGCAGGCCGCCGGACAGTCCGACCAGCGCTCCCACGGCCACATTCAAAACGGTCCGCGGCGAAGCAGGGCTGGACGGCGCCGAGGCCGGGACTGTCAGCTCCGGGACGACGGTAACCCTGCTGTCTCCGGATGTGGTTTCCAGCCGCTGGATGTGCTGGCCCAGGTGTTCTGCCACCGCATTGGCGATGTCCGCCGCCATTTGCGGTTCGGACGACTCGGCGCTGACGTTGAGGAAGACCGTCTCCAACGGGTTGTCCGCCGCAATGCTGTCCCTGAGTTCGCTCAGGCTGAGATCGAGGTCCAGTTCGCGGATCACCGGTTCCAAGACTTCCGGGCTCTTGACCAGGCTCGGATAGGACTTGACCCGTTGCAGGCTGAACTGGGATCTTTCATAGGCCGAACCCGAGCCTGTTTCAACCTTCACGAACAAGGTGGCATGCGCCTCGTAGACCCGGGGCATTGCATTGCTTGCTGCCAAGGCACCGGCGATGCCTGCCAGCGTCAAGACAAGGATGATGACCCAGCGGCTCACGAATGCCCGGCCGTAGTCGCGCAAATCCATTGCTCCCACCTTTCCAGTGCCCCAACCGGAGGTGTACACAACATAGCACCCGCGGCACACCGGCGGCGGGTGCGTTTCCGCACCGTTACCTTCCTCCTTAGTCCCGTCCGGCCGGTCGCGCCATCGACGACCGGCCGGCGAGTGTGTTCGTTGGTATCACTCGGCCCTGGTCTGGCCCACCCACAGGTTGTCCCATAGGGAGTGGACCGGTGCGTTGGTGGCCGAGCCTGACAGGTAGGCTCCGAGTCCGATCCGTCCCGGCACCTGCAGGGCGGACGTCGAGTCGGCCGCGGTCAACTGCCACTGCCCGGGTTCGGAGGAGCCCTGGCCCCAAATCTTGAAGCGTATCTGGGTCGGCGACGTCCCGGTTGCCTGCACTCTGGCGTTCAGCAGGTCCCCTGGCTGGATCGTGAGGCCGGAAATGACCGTCTCGTTGGCGATGAACGTTTCCACGCCGTTGAGGACGCGGTACAGGCTGACCGCTACTTGGCCGCTGGCGCGGAACCGCACGGCCGCCTCGTATCTGCCCACGTCCGGAACCTCGCGGACCACGATGTGGTTGTAGACACCGCCTCCGGTGGCGGCCTTGTCGTTGCCAAGCTGGACGGCGATTTCCGTGTCGCTGGCCTCGACTCCCGGCAAAGTGACCCTCGGCCCGGCACCCGGGCTGCCCATCCGCAGCTTGCCTTGGCCGTCTGTCACGCTCAAGTTGGCGGCCGATCCCAGGCGCTGCCAGGCTCCGCCTTGGTCCGCTTGGCCCCAACCGCCCGTGGCGTTGCGGCCGAACGAATCCTGCGCGTAGGTGAGCGGACCCTGGCTGCCCTCCACGGAAACGGTCCCGGTGACCGTTGCCTCGGCGCCGGCGTTGTCGGTAACGGTCAGGGTCACCTCGTAGTCGCCTGAAGCGCCGTACTGGTGCTCGACCGTGGCCCCCGTTCCCTGGCTGCCGTCGCCGAAGTCCCAGGCGTAGGATTCCACCGTGCCGTCCGGATCGCTGGATCCGGCGGCGTCAAAAGCGACGTTTAGCCCGTCCGCCGTGGACTGGTAGACGGCCACCGGAGCAGCATTGGCGACGGTGATCTCTTCGGAATAGCTGCTGGTCCCGCCGTTGCTGCCCGTCACCACGAGGGTGACCGTGTAGGTGCCGTCGGCAGCGAAGGCGTGGCTGACCGTGGCGCCAGCAGCGCGCTCGCCGTCGCCGAAGTCCCACGCGTAACCGGTCACCGTGCCGTTGGGCGAACCGGAGCCGGACGCGTCCAGCCGGATGGTCCTGCCGGTGACCTCCTTGCTGAAGACAGCGCCGGGCCCTTCGGGCACGTTCACGGTCACGCTTTGGCTCGCCGTACTCCTGGCGCCCAAGTCGTCAGTCACGGTGAGCACTGCTTCATAGGTGCCGGCCTGTGCATAGCGATGGGAGACTGTCTTGCCGCTACCGGTACTGCCGTCACCGAAATCCCAGGCGTACCCGGAAACCCCGCCATCCGGATCGTCCGATCCGCCCGCATCGAAGGCAGCGTCCAGCCCATCGGTGCTGAAGCTAAACACCGCGGACGGCTCGGCATTAGCCACCACCAACTGAACCGTGGCGGCGGCCGACGCTCCGTCATTGTCCGTAACGGTCAGGGTTACCTGGTATTCGCCGCCGGCTGCATAGCGGTGGACTGGGTCGACGCCGGTCCCCGTACTGCCGTCGCCAAAGTCCCAGGCATAGCCGGCGATCGTGCCGTCGGAATCTGCCGAGCCGGTGGCGTCGAAAGAAACCCGTAGCCCGGTGGAGGTACTGGTCAAAGCCGCCGTCGGAGCCGCGTTCGGTCGGACGGTGGTCACCTCCGCCTGCTTGCTCGCCGTGGCACCGCCATCGTCCTTGACAGTCAGGGTGACCGTGAACGTTCCCACCTCGTTGTAGAGGTGCTGGATGCCGGCCCCTTCACCCGTTGTACCGTCGCCAAAGTCCCAACTGTAAGCGACAATCCGGCCGTCTGCGTCGGAGGAGTCCCGGGCATCGAAGACCACGTTCTTGCCGTCCACGACGCTGGTGAAGTCGGCGACCGGGGCCTTGTTCAGGGTGCCGCCGAAGGCGTAGTGCGCCTGCACCTGTTCCAGGGTCAGGGAGGTCGAATAGACCGCGGCTTCATCTATGGTCCCCGCGAAATAGCCGCTGGAGGCCCCGTCCCAGACCCGATCCCCGCCGATGCGCCAGTAGCCGGTGTAGGGTTCGGCGGCGGTCTGCGGATGTGAGCCGGTCAGCATCCCGTCCACATACAGCTTCATGCCCGCCCCGGACTGGGTCGCCACCACGTGGTGCCACTTGTCGTCGTTGTACGGCAGTGCGGTGGTGATGGTGTTCATCGCTCCGGTATACGTGCCGAAGGTCAGTTTTCCGTCGTCGCGCATATAGACGTGGCGATCGTAGCTGTTGGAGAGCCCGGTGTTCGAGTTGCCGAAGCCGATGATCTTGCCGCCCCGGACGGTGCCGGTCTTGAACCACGCTTCCGCGGAGTACACCCTGGGGTTGTTGACGGCGCTGCTGGCGGCGGCCATGCCGCTGGCGCCGTCAAAGGCGAACGCTTTGCCGCCCGGTCCGCTGATGACGCCGGGCACTCCCACCGTGACACCGCCCGCGACGCGGGCCGGGTTGCCGTACAGGCTGGTGTCCGCTGCGGTGGGACCGCTGGCGTCCTCGAGCCGCCAGTAGAGGGAAGGATCGTCAGCGTACACCGCGGCCCCGTACCCGTCCGTCGGCACCGGAGCGATGTCCGGCGTGCGCCCGCTGGCCCGATAATGGTTGGCCACGGTCAGCCGGTCAAGCACTGTCGGATAGATGGCCACGTCGTCGAGGTTGCCGGTGAAGCGGCTCGAGCTCGGCTGGCTCGGCCACCCGTTGAGATTGTCGCCGCCAATCCGCCAGTAGCCACCGTATTTCTGCCCGGAGGTCACATCTGAGCGATCGGCCACGCGCACGCCGTCAACATAAAGCACCATGCCCTGGGGCCCCAGGGTGGCAGTCAGCTGGTGCCATTGGCCGTCGTTGTAGCTCTTCGACGAGTTCACCGTGGCGGCATAGCCCAGCCAGGTTCCAAACCACAGCCGGCCGGAATTATCCATCCAGACGTGGCGGTCATAGCTGCCCGAGTCACCGGTGCGCGTATTGCCATAGCCCGCGATCTTGCCGCCCCTGGTGGACGTGGTCTGGAACCAGGTCTCCAGCGAGAAGGTATCCGGTGCCGGGGCGAAGTTCCGGGTGGCGATCGACGCCGTGCCGGCACCGCTGAAGCCTGCTGCGGTGTCGCCGGGCATCGCCCCTTCGACGGGGCGGGTGACCCCGTCGCCGGCATCGCCGTCGTTGAACCCGGCATGGTCGAAGGCGACTGTGCCGGAGGTTTCATTCAGCGGATAGTAGGTGGATGCCCCGTCCGCCTTGATGACGTCGCCGTAAGCGTTCGGCGCCGTGGCGGCTACCGTCACCGGGGCGGACCGCGGCCCGATGTACTCATTGCCGGCGGGATCCTTGACCCTGATTCGATAAGTGTGTGTGGCCCCCGGCGTCCGCCCCGTGTCGATGAAACCGATGGACTTTTTCTTCCACCAGATGGAGGGTTCGTTCAGGGTCGCGATGGCCGTGAGGCTGTTGTCCCGCAGGACTTCGTAGGTCAGCGTTGCGTCGTCGTAGTCCCAGGTGGTGGGCCAGGCGACGCGGACAGATCCGGCCGAGAGCGAAACGGTCGACGGCTTGAGGTCGGCGGTGTACTCGGGCCGGATCTTGTTCGGTGCGACGGTGCGGGAAGCAAAGACGGCCAGCCCCTGCTGCGCGACGCCGTTCACCGTGGTGAACTCTCCGCCGGCCACCAGATAGGTGTCGTTGTTGGCCAGCGCCCACCCGCCTTGGTATTGGCCGGTGAAGAAGCCGGTGTTGAGTGCCGGATACCAGTGCAGCAGCGTGGGAACAGGCTGGCCGGAGTATGTACTGTTGCTGCCCGGCGGCGCTTGGTCCGTTCCGGTAGCAAAGGTGGTCTCCGCGAGCGCCCGCTTCCAGACCTGCGGATCCTCCTCCGGGAACTCGCCCAGCGAAGAACAGTCATGCGCGTGCGAGACGCTGTACATGACCTGGTCCATCACCGCGATGTCTGAGGTGGAGCCGTAGCAGTTGTCCATCCAGATCAGGTCGCCGGTCGCGAAGTCGGCGGCGAACCGGCCGTCGAACCAGTGCCCGCCCATTCCGTTGGCCCCGGCGTAGACAACCCCGTCCTTTTCGATCATCTGGGTTACCCACGAGGTGTCGACGCCTCGGGTTTGCGGGATCGGAGTGCTGCTCCAGGGCAGCGATGCACCAGTGATTCCGTTGACGGCCCCGATGCCGATTTTGCGCTCGCCATTGAGATTCTGGAACCGGCCTCCAATAACGACCCGGCTGTTGTCGGCCGAGGCGATGACGCCGTGCACGATGCTGTCCGCGGCTGGAGCCCACGGCAGGAGCGCGCCGTTGGATCGATTGAGGGCAGCGACATTCTGTCGGGGCTGGCCTCCCGCGCTGCCGAAGGAGCCGCCGATGTAGACCGTGCTCCCGGTGACGGAGATGGTCTCCACCTGGCCGCCGACGCTGGTGCCGAAGCTTTGCAGAGCCCCTGTGCCGAGGTCAAATGTTGCGATCTTGCTGCGCGGCTGGCCGCCGACCGCGCTGAAGTCCCCGCCGACGAAAATCTGCGTCTTGTCCGGGCTGATTTCCACCTCTTTGCCCTGGGCATTCAGGTTCGGATTCCACGGCAGGATTTTCCCGGTGCTGATCTCAAACGCCATGGCGTTATTCCGGAGGACTTCGCCTGCGCCGCCGGCGGCAACCCCGGACGGCCGGGCCCGGGTAAAGCTGCCGACGGCGTAGGCGGTGTTCCCGTTCACCGCGGTGCTCCAGACGACGCCGTTGATTTGAGGGGTGGGTAAGACGTCCGCGCTCACCGTCTGCGGCAGCACCGTGCCTTCCTGCGTTGAGTCCGCAGCGTGCGCCGGTAATGCGGCAAACAGGCTGGCCAGCATGGCGCCAGCGACAAGGAGCACCTGGCTGCGCCGGATACGTCCCCGACTGGCGGAGGCGCCGGGGTAAACATCGACGTGCCGTTTAGATTCAGACATGCGTACCCGACTGCCTTTCGTAAGGTGACGTTATGCGGGCTGTCCGCATCTCGTCCCGTGTCAGCGGAACCAACAGAAGAAGTCGAATGGCGACACCGCCGAGGGCTGACCCCAGCGCCGCTGCCCACGGAGCAAGCGCGAATTCCCCGGTCAGGTGCAAGACCAGAACAACGCAGGCCAGCGACAGGACCGTGTCAGCCAACCGCAGCGCGAAAACACGCTTGGCGCTCCCCTTGATGGCAGCCAGTGCCCCATAGGGCGAAACGAGGGCCACTGAGGCGGCATAGGCCAGCCAGCCGGCAACTGCGAGGAAGTTGGGGGTCTGGCCAGTTGCCAGCGGTCCGGCAACGGGCAGCGCCCACAGCGCTAGGGCAGCGCCTGCGGCAGTGATGCCCAGAACCGCGAGGATGGCGCGGTCGGCTTGCGCCAGCAGGGCTGCAACCGTGGAGGCCCTGTTCTTCGCGTAGGCCGCGAAGAGGTAGGAAGAAATCCCGCCCACGAAAAGCATGGCCGGAGCCGCGTAAATACGCGCAATCTCCAGTTGGCCCGTGGCCGCGAGTGAGACCAGAACCAGGAGCGCCAGCCGCGTGGAGGTCATGAGGCCCGGTCGAAGCATCTGCTGGGCCGCTCGCCACGATCCGTAGGCTGCCACGGCTTTCCAATCCGCGCCGTTGAGCCGCACCAGGTAGCGGTCCGGCCCCGGGACCAGCAGTGCGCCTACAACTATTCCCGCTGCCTGGCCGCAGGCGATCGCGGCCAGGTATCCGGTCAGCGACGGCTGCCCGTTCACATTCTGCAGCCACACTATGGACAGTGCGACGCAGGTGACCGACAGATCCATCACGACAATCCGCGCGAAGCCGAGATGTGCCATCAGCAGCCGACGGAGCACATCCTCCACAAGGTACGCCGCAACGGCCAGGCCGAGCAGTAGTGCTTCCATTCCGGACACGAAGCCGATGGTGAGGCTAACGACCGGCACCAGGACACCGCAGGCACAGCTCAACGTCAGCAGCCACAGCTGCATCCCGGCCCGGAGTCTTCTGCCCGAGCGGTCCAGCACGGTGAGGGAATCTCCAACAAAACCGCTCGTCGTCGCCGCGCAGAGCACCAGCACACCGTAAAGGACGCCCAGTTTGCCCAGCTCTTCGATCCCCAGAGTCCTGGCCGCAAGGGCCATAATCAGGAAACTGCCGACTGCCTGGCTGCCTTGGGCAGCCAGCGCCCAAAAGGCGCCGGTCAGGGAAGCAGGTATCCGCCTGGCGATCATGGCAGATCACCCGTGAAGGAGGCCGGAGCGTGGGTGCCGTTGAGGTCAAGGTACAGCACCGTTTTCGGTGCATCCTCAGGGACCAAGAAGGCATACGTTCCTTCCGCCGAAGCGCCGGCAGCCACGGTGCCGACCAGATCCGCTACCTGGACGCCGGTGTAAAGCGGCGCGGCCGGTATCTGATCGGAGCCGTACAGCAGAGTGGGCACTACTGCCGCTAGATCCAGCGTTTCCGCCGAACCGTTGCGGACCGTGACCGTGAAGCGCACGTAGCGTGCCCCGGTCATCGCGCCGGCGCCCTGCTCGGTGACCACTCCCTCGCTGAAGTTGCCGGTCGAAACGGTGACCCCGTCGTCGTACTTCGCTTGGCCGGCGAAACTGGCGGCTGAGACCGCTATTCGTTTCTGCTTCCCGCTCTTCCCGCGGTCAACCATGGCGAACCCGGGCTTCTTGGCCTCGTAGGCAGGGCCCCCGATGGGGCCCTTAGGCTGCCCTGCTTCCGGACTCGGTCTGGGGTCATCGATTGGCGCCGCCGAAGCGCCTGCGGTTCCCGGCCCCGGGTGCTGCTCTGCGACGGCGGCTGCATTGGAACACGCGGTCAAGGCGGCGATCAGGGCTGCGGCGGCCATGAGGCGCCCACCTCTTTTCATCAGTAGGCCCCCACGGGATTCAGCATGACTTTCGCTGTCCGCCACATGATGATCAGGTCGCCCAAGACCGACCAGTTCTCCACGTAATAGAGGTCCAGTCGGACGCTCTCCTCCCAGTTCAGGTCAGAGCGTCCGTTGATCTGCCACAGTCCGGTGCAGCCCGGCTTGATGAAGAGGCGCCGGTGGGTATGGGTTTCGTATTTGCTGACTTCATCGTGCAGAGGCGGGCGCGGACCCACCAGGGACATGTCCCCTCGCAAGACGTTGTATAGCTGCGGCAACTCGTCCAGCGAATACTTCCGGATCCAGCGGCCAACCCGGGTGACCCTGGGGTCGTCCCGAAGCTTGAAGAGGACTGAGTTGCCTTCGTTCAAATGCTTGAGTTGTGCAAGTTCGTCTTCTGCGCTGTCCACCATCGAGCGCAGCTTGTACATCCGGAAGGTCCGTCCGCCCTTGCCCACTCGCTCTTGGACGAAAAAGCCAGGGCCGCGGCTGTCCAGCTTCACGGCCGCCACCAGGATGGCGATGACCGGGGCAAGGATGGTCAGCGCGATGAGTGATCCAACGACGTCGAGACAGCGCTTGATGACGTGCCGGCCACCGGTGAATGACGGCAGTTCGACATGCATCAACGGCAGGCCTTCAACCGGCCGAACGCGAATGCGCGGTCCGGCCACGTTGGTGAGGGCGGAGGCAACTACCAGTTCGGTGGAGGTCTTCTCCAGGTCCCAGCTGAGCCGCTGGATGTACCCGTTCCCGCGGTGTAATTGTCCGGCGACTATGACCGCGTCGGCGCCGCTGGCAGCTACGGCGTCTTGGATCGTATCCAGATTCCCCAGGACAGGCACGGCGTTCTTTCCGACCTGCAGGGCCGGGAACTTCAGCTTTCCTTCCAGCGCCACACCGACGACGTCGTAGGCGGCACCGGATTTTCGGGCGATTTGCGCCACCACGTAGCCCACGTCGTGGCGGTTCCCCATCACGATGACCTTGGACAGATAGTGCCCGAAGCGGCTCTGGTAGTTGAGCCAGCGCCGCCAGGACCATCGCCCCGCCAGTAGCAAGATCAGCCCCGCGGGCCAGGTCAGGAAGAAGAATCCGCGCGGGCCGGGAGCGTCCAGGAACACGTAGCACACAGCCACCAGTCCGAACGTCGCTGCGCTGGCGTCCACGACGCGCTTGTACTCGCCCGCACCGACGCCGATCAGCCTGGGATCCCGGGTGCGCATCAGGCTGGTCATCCCGAACCACACCACGGCGATGAATCCCGCAACCGCGGCGGGGCCGAGGACGGCTCGTGACGATTGCTCGCCGGCCGAATCCAGCCAGATCGTCGAAGCCACCATCGTCGCGGCGATCAGCAAACCATCCGTGAGTCGGAGCATCAGCAGGTAGCGCCGGCGCCACGCAACTCCGGAATGAACCGCAGCCCTTGTCTGCGGTCGCGGGACGACGGTGCGAAAGCCTAATTCGCGGGTCAAGGTCATAGGACTATGCACAGCAATTCTCCCTCAGCCTGAGCGTCGAGAACTGGAACCGGGGCGGCCTCCCGGTCTGGACGTGTAAGGAGCCGGCGGCGGCTGGGGGCAGGGCTTTGAATTCAAGCCCATGCGCCGCCGGCTCCGTATTGGGGGCCCTGGCTCGGCTCGGCTGCGTTATGGCAGCGGCAGGCAGGGCGATCTGCGTGCTCCCGGCGGGTATCCCCCCACCGGCCGGCAGAACACGCGAGATTAAGGATGGGAGAGCGGCCGGGCCGCACTTTTCCCCCGAAAAGACCATCGATCATTTCAAAACCCCAACTACCCCCAGCTAAACCCCCACAAACAGGAAAACCGTTTGAGAAGTTCTTCGTGTCCAGAAGCCTACGGATCCGGTCATGGGCTCTCACGAGTACTCACCACTGGGTTTTATCTGAAGTCTTTGGGCCATCCGGGGGCTCCCACTCAGTACCGGCGGACGGGTACTCGGAAGTACGATTCACCAAAAATGCCCAGCGGCCTGTCAGGGGCAACCCAAGCGCGGGCAGCGCTCGTGGCGGTACGTCTATTTGCCGATCAGTTTGGGAAGATCTTCCCGTCGGCTGATACCCAGCTTCGAAAACATCCGGTAAAGATGGCCTTCCACCGTGCGTGTGGACACGGAGAGCTCATTGGCGATTTCCCTGTTCGAAGCACCGCGCCGCACCAGTGCAGCTATCGCCGACTCCCTGCGGGTTAGCTGCGGCAGTGCTCCTGCCGCCAGGGCCGGTACGGGCTTGGGAACCTCCGACAGCTGCTCTCTGGCGGCAATGATGTCCCGGCGCACCTTGGCGAGCTGAGGATGGCGGGGCAGCTCCTGCGCGTACGCTAGGGCGCTGTCCAAACAGGCGGCAGCAATCAGCGTATAGCCGCCTTCGGTGGCCTCGGCTGCAGCGGAGACCATGGCTTCAACGTCTCCTTCGACGTAGGCCTTCGCCATGCGGACCAGAATCCTGCGGTCCGCCCCCTCCCCCTGATCCGGGGTCTCCGCAAGGCGGAGCAGCAGGTCGACGCGTCCTAAATGAAGGCCCAGCTCCAGAGCTTGTGTTTCGACGGCGACCAGCCCGAGGGAGGCTAACTGGTCCGCCAGTTTCATCAGCTCCGCGGAGTTTTCGTCCATGGCTGCCCGCGCCGCCACAACGTAACAGCGGCCGAGCATCAACGTGGGGGCATGACCGGTGGCACGCCCCGCCTCGAATTCGTCGCTGTAGCGTTCAGCCAGTTCTCTTTCGCCGCAGACAGCCGCGGCGTATGCGCCCAATCCCAGGGCCAGTGGCAACAGCTGTTCCATGTCATGTTGGTGCAGTGCTTCGATGCTCATGCCGATCTGCGGCAACGCCAGGTCAAACCGGCCTTGCCGGCACAGCACCCTTGCCTGGGCCAGACCGACTGTGCCGCCGAAGTAAGTCGATGCCCGCGGTTCGGTGAACGGGTACAAGGCAAGGACAGCTTCAATCTGTTCCCATCTGCCCCCGAGGATCAGCAGTTCCAGGTGCCGGCGAACTACCAGCCCGGCGTGAACCGCCGTGGCGTGGCCGCCGGCGCCCATCAGGTGCATGGCTTCAGCGCTGGCCCGGAGCCCTGATTCAGTTTTTCCGGAGAACGCCAGGGCCTCGCCCAACAGGGCCAGCGCCAGCATTCTGTTGACCGGTGTACTCGCGTCCTGCTGGGCCATGGCAGTCAATCCGGGCAGCGAACGTGAGTACAGGCCCTCACAGTTCAGCGCGTAATACTCCAGCAACTGATTGCTCTCCCGGGCGATCTTCAACTGCTCAGGGCATGTATCGCTGTCAGGCTGCTGCGCTATGCGTTCAATCGCTGCGCGCCATTCTTCGGCGTATTTCCCCACCCGTGATCCGGGTTTTTTGGCCGCCAAAACATATCTGGCCGACATCCACGCCGCAGCTTCAGCCGCTTGCAGACTCGTTGCAGCAGCTATGAGGCCGCTGAGAAGGTCCTCCGCATCTTCGAGCTCATTTCGGAGCATCCGTGCGCGGGCAAGTTCAACTGTTGCCTCTACAGCCAGCTCTGGGTCCGTGATCTTTGTGGCAGTCCGAATGGCAAAGTCCGGATCGAAGAACTGGTTGGCCTCGGCTGCAGCACGCAGGAGGCCGCTGGAGGACACGGGGCTACCGCAGTCAAGCGCCCACTCGACCCAGCGGAGTGTATGTGCCGCGGGTTCATCCTCCGGATTGAAAACCTGGGTCAGCGCATTCCTCAGGCCCATCCGGCGTCCCATAGGTACGGTTTCGCGGATGACGGCGCCGACGAGGGGCTGCGTTAGCCGAGTGAGGCCCGTCGGCGAGCCTTCATGCGTAATGAGTCCGTCGTTTTCCAGGGCGTCCACGGCCGATGGGTTGCCCAGGTCCAGCAGCGCCGAAAGCGGCACCGGTTCGCCCAGTCCAATAGTTTCCAGCAGCATCCGCTCTGATGCGGAACGGCTGGACAGTTGGGCCTGCACCAGGTCACCAATCAGGCGGCCGGGCTTGGGCGGTTCTCCCGACAGCATCCAGAACCCTTTGCGCTGCACCACGTGGCCGACGCTTCGGCTACGGTCAATGAGCAGTTTCATGAGCAAAGGATTGCCCCCGGCCGCGGCGTGGAAATATCGGCTCGCGGATGGCAGGACATCGCCTCCCAGGTGGGAAGCGCACAGACCGTGTGCCTCTGCAGCCGTCAGAGGCGCCAGATCGATCCGACGCAGCAGCCCATCCTTGCCCAACGCGAGCAGGTCATGCGGCAACTCTGTTATCGACCGGGTGAGCACCACAAGCCGCACTTCTTCGGCAGCTGTCAGCTGGGCCAGAAGCAACGCGGAGTCCGTGTCGAGATGCTGGGCATCGTCAACAACAACCACTGGCCGGACCCCAGCGCCCGTTTGAAATATCTCCAAAAACTCCCGAAATCCGCGCAGGACGGCGAGCGCGGAGAGTGCATCCGCAAAGGTCCCGAGGGATAGATGCGGCGCCATCGCACCGAACGGGACGGCGCTGAGAACCGGAGACCCTTGGATCCAGATGGCCAGTGTTCCACCCGCTGGGTCCTTGAGAACGTGGCGGACGAGCGCGGACTTTCCCATCCCGGCCTCGGCCACGAGCACTGCACCATTCACCAGATCCGATTCCAGACTCGACGTGAGACCTTGGCGGAAAAAGGCGCGGCCGACGAAGGAAGCGTTTCCCGCGCCGAAGGGGCTCACTTGCAGGACACCTCGAGGACATCTGAGAGCTCCGCCCTGCCACTGACATGCAGCTTCGCGTAAATCTGGTACAAGTGGCTCTCAATGGTCCGGACGGACACGACGAGTTCGTCCGCGATCTGTCGGTTCGTCAAGCCGCCGACGGCGCGCAAAGCGATATCCGTTTCCTTTGCGGTGAGCGGGATGTGTGATTCACTCTGCACTCCGACCGGTCCCAACAATGCCCGATACTGCTGGGTGCGTGCCCTCGCCGCTGCGGTCCTTGGCCCATCGTTGGCGACCTGAGCCAACGAGACCGCAGCCGATGCTGCGTCCAGGGCAAACAGATCATGTCCGATAAGGTGGGCGCGCTCGGCGGCCAACAACAGCTGATCAGGGTCCCCGCCCGCCAATCCTTTTCCATAGTGCTCGCAGATCCTGGCGAATGCACCTTGGACAATCGAGGCCTTGGTGGCTAGTTCTTCCGCGGCCTCAGATTCTCCAAGGCGCACCGCGCCACTGATGGCAAACAGTTCGGCGGTCAGCGCCCCTCGTAAGCGGTGCTGTTCGGCCTGTTCGAGCAGTTTGGCGGCGGCCACATCTTTGGACGTGAAGGAAGCAGTCGCCATCTCCAGGAAGTAGTCCCTGTCGCAGTCGAAGATCCAGGCAGCTCTGCTGTGAACGCTGCGGCTTTCCTGGGCCATGCGATGATACTGCCGGCCTTCTTCCACATCGCCGCAAAGGCAGCTTGCATAAGCGGCCGCAGCCGAGGCGATCCCGATGAGACCGTCAGGATCAAACTGCCGCAACTGGCTGGTCAGTGGTCGGAGCGTCTTCAAGGCCTGGGCTGCACGGCCGCAATGGACCTGCATGACGCCCGCTGCCACGCTGGGAATTGCGCTGGGAATGCGCCCCTGTGCGGCCTCAGGAGACTGCTCGACCCCGGAAACGGTGTCGGGCACCTGCCATTCCCGGGCAGTAAGGCGGACTACGGACAGGCCCCGGGCGGCTGATTCCAGTACCTCGGCGGGGTGTCCCTCCCGCTTGTGCCGCTCCAGAAGCGTCTGGGCGAGCTGCAACGCTTCCTCGTTCCTGCCCGCCACAGCCATGGCTTCGGCAAGGAGACAGTCCGCACGGAGAGAATCTTCTCCACCGTTGCTTGGCAGGTCCTTCCGAGCCTGCTCCAACCCCGGAATGGATGAGGCATGCTGGCCTTCACGCGCGAACAACTCGGCTTCGGCCAGCTCGATCCGAAGGCGCAGCTCCGCCTTGTCGGCGTCCTCTGGGACATTTCCTATCCGGTCCTTGGCTGCAGCGATCGTCCGATGGGCGGATTCGTGGTCGCCGCCGTGTTCGGCCAGTTCCGCCGTGACAAGGTCCAGTTCCAGCTGTGCGCTGGGGTCGAGCTGCATGGCGCCCAGCGATTCAAGCAACTGCCGGGCTTTGTTTTCCTGTCCGGAACCGACCAGGGCAACTAGCTGGACCAGGGTTACTTCCGGATCGCGGTTTTCGTTTCCCAGCGAGTCAAGAATCCGCAAGCACGTCTCGAAATCCCCTGCTCGGTTCGCCAATCGGGCGCTCTCCAAGGCCAGTCCACGGTCTGCGTCTCTCCGGCATTCAAGCCGCCACAGGGTGTGCGCGAGCCGACCGTTGGGGGTTAAGCCCGTGTCATCGGTGAGTCCTTCGAGCCGCTCCAGCAGTCTGTTGGCCCGGCCGGGAGGCACGTTGTCCCGGATGACCTCGCTCAAGAACCGACTGCCCACGGCCAGCACCGGCCCGTTGACCAACCTGATACTGACCAGACGCCGGGCCTCCAGTTGGTCCACGTCGTCCCGGCCTGCCAGCGCGGTCGCCACCCACAGCGGCAGTTCCCCTGCCAGCGCGCACATTTCCAAGAGGGAACGCTGGGCCGCGGTGAGATGTCCGAGACCCAGATCCACGACTTCGGCGATGCGTCCGCCGTGTTCGATCAGGTCATCGCGGCAAACCCAAACGCCCTCGCGTTGCAGCAGATGGCCGGCGTCGCGTTGTTCCTCTGCCAGCGCCTGAAGAAGCATTGGATTGCCGCTTGACGCTCCCCAGAGCTGCATGGTGACCGTCTCTGAGATGGGGCCGCTGAGGGCTTCGGCGAGCATCTCCCGGCATTCCTCGGGCGACAGCCCTTCCAGATCAAACCGCTCCAGTGCGCCGTCAGTCCACATGCGCATCAGCTCAGGGGCGTGGGTCAGATCCCGGACTGCGGCCACCGGAGTCACGATGCCGGCTGCGGTCAACTGTGCGACGGTCAGGGCGGAGTGGCTGTCCAGAAATTCCGCGCTGTCCAGGAACAAGATCACGGGCCGGCCTGCCGCCTTGGTTCGGATCGCATCCGCGATGCCACTGAGGATCCGCAAAGGATGGCTCAGTTCCTCTTGATGCCGGCTGAGGATGACGTTGAATGCCCCGTAGGACGTGCCTTCGAGTGAAGCAGAACCGCGCAGATGTACTACGTGCGCTTGGCCTCCTACACGTCGCAGGACGTGCTGGATCAGGGCCGTCTTTCCCACTCCAACTTCGCCGACAACCACAACCCCTCGCCGGCCAGGACCGGACAGCAGCGATTCAAGAGCCTCGACCTGAGCTGTGCGGCCGGAGAAAGGCCACAACAAAGTTGGCTGGGTCATACCGGTCCCCCCAAGAAACCGTTATTACTGAATTCGGACCCCCAAGTCCGGATTCAATACCTAAATTTCAGCCGCAGGCCCCCCGCTCGATGAGCCTTCCTGCTGGCTGAAGCTCAGCGTACCTGCAAATCGCGATTCCCAACAGGGCCATTTTTCAGGGCGACCTCGGTACATTGGGGAAACGAAGCCGGTCGGCGGGGCGCATGCGTGCACGGATTCACGTCCCGGCAGTTGCCCGCAAGACGCCCGGAACTCGTCTTCGTTGCCGGCGTTCCTTCGGCCAGCCACCGAAACGGTGTCGCTGGCCGGACGTGGGCATTGGAAAGGGGCCGACGATGGGATGGGGGTGGCCCAGTCTCGTAAGCCGCCCATCGTCGACCCCCGCTTGTGGAGCCAAATATGGCTAAGTCGATTCTAGGCAACCGCGCCCGGACTGGCCAATCGACGGTTTTGTGACGCTAGAGGTTCACTGTTGCTTCGCCGTGCCGTGGAATTTCTGTTGCGCCGCCAGCAGTCCCTCGCGCACCAGAATTTCGGCTGCGTCGGCGGCGTCGTCCACGAGGAACGGGAGATCCTTCTTTTCCGTCGTGGAAAAATCGCGCAGCACATGGTCCGCTGTGTCCATGCGTCCAGGCGGGCGGCCCACACCGATGCGGACTCTGTAATAGTCCTTGGTACCCAGCGCCTTGGACATGTCGCGCAGGCCGTTGTGCCCGCCTTCTCCCCCGCCGATCTTGAGCTTAATCGTGTTGAACGGAATGTCGATCTCGTCGTGCAGCGCAACCACATGGTCTGGTGCGATCGAAAAAAATTTGCACAGCGCCGCCGTCGGACCTCCTGAAAGGTTCATAAACGTGAGCGGCTTTGCCAGCACCACCCGTGGCCCTCCGATGCCCAGACGGCCTTCCACGACCTGCGCGTGGGTTTTGTGCGACTTGAACGAACCGCCGATACGGCGGGACAGCTCGTCGAGGGCCATCTGGCCGACGTTATGGCGATTGCCGCTGTATCCCGGGCCGGGGTTGCCCAAGCCAATCATCAGCCAGGTGTCGCTGCTCACGGGACAGGTGCTCCTTGGATGGTAGATGCAGGGGACCCAGGATCATCCTAGGGATAGACCAAAGCCCCCGGCGAATGCGTCAGGCAGTCGCCGGGGGCTTCGACGGGGAGTTGCTACTCGGCCGGGGTTTCGGCGGACGGAGCGGCTTCGGCTGCCGCGGCCTCAGGCTCAGGCTCTGCCACTGCAGGTGCGGAAACGGTAGCGATGACGGTGTCTTCCGGAATCAGCAGGCTGACACCGGAAGGCAACTCAATGTCGGTGGCGTGGACATGCTCGCCGATCTCGCGTCCCTCCACGTTGATGGTGAGGGTCTCCGGCAGAGCGGTCGCATCGGCTTCAACCAGAACGGTGAACTCTTCCAGATCGAAGACGGCGCCGGCGGCAACTTCGCCGGCAACGTGGATGTTGACGTCGACGTGCACCTTCTCGCCCTTGCGCACGGTCAGCAGGTCAACGTGCTCGATGATCTGGGCGATCGGGTCGCGCTGGACGTCCTTGGCCAGGGCCAGGTGCTCTGCTCCGTCGACGTCCAGGGTCAGGAGGGCGTTGGCGGTACGCAGCGCCAGCGTGGTGGCCCTCTGCGGCAGCAGAACGTGCAGCGGCTCTGCGCCGTGGCCGTAAATCACGGCGGGGATCTGTGCATTGCGGCGGGCGCGTCGTGCGGCACCCTTACCGAATTCGTTGCGGACTTCAGCGGCGAGCTTCTGCTCGGACATGGTGTTTCTCCTTGTGCTGGATGGTTCAGGGCGGGTGTCTAGAAACCGTCCCGCCGCACCGAATACCAGCGCAGAGAAGCGAAGCTGCTAGCCACCGTCGATAACGGAGAGCCGGTTTCGCTCTCCCTCGCCTAGGCAATGGCCCTACTTTACCAGTGCTGCGGCAGCAGCGGAAAACTGCGGGGTCGGCGGAACTGAGCCAGCAGCCGATCAAGCGTTAGTGGAGCCCAAGGTTATGACCCCAAGGTTTTCCCATCCGGTCGGACCTAGCCTCCTGTCATTCGAACGGGCGGGACGGAGGATCATCATCATGGTCGGGGCATTGGTTCATGAATGGATCGCGCCGCTGGGCGGCTCCGAAAACGTCCTGGCAGCGCTGAGCCGGTTGTACCCGACGGCCCACCTGCATTGCCTGTGGAACGATGCCCCCGATCGATTCCTGCCGGAGACGGTGAACGAGAGCTGGCTGGCCCGCACGCCCTTGCGCAGGCACAAGCTGGCGGCGCTTCCCCTGATGCCCCTCGTCTGGCGCTACCGGCGTGCCCCCGCACGCTATTCCTGGATACTGACCAGCTCCCATCTGTTCGCCCACCATGTCCAGTTCCCCCACTGCACCCGGGATACCCCCAAGCTCTCCTATGTGCATTCCCCCGCCCGCTACCTGTGGACGCCCGAATTCGACCCCCGCGGAAGCCATCCGCTGGCTCGCGCAGCCGCGGCCGCGCTCAAACCACTGGATGCCTCCCGTGCCCAAGAGAGTTCCGCGGTGGCCGCCAACAGCAGCTTTGTCCGGGCACGGATCCGGCGGTACTGGGGACGAGACGCCGAGGTCATCCACCCTCCCGTCGGTGTCCACCGGATCGCTTCAGTTGGCGACTGGTCGTCGCTGTTATCGGAGCAGGAGTCCGCCGCCTTGGCGGCGCTACCGGCAGACTTTGTCCTGGGCGCTTCCCGGCTGGTCCCCTATAAGCGGTTGGACAAGGTCATCGAAACCGGCCGTCTGCTGCAGTTGCCCGTGGTCATCGCCGGGATGGGTCCGCTGGCCCAGCAACTCACGGCAGCAGGCCGATCCGCCGGCGTGCCCGTTCACTTGACCGGCAGGATTTCGGACGCTTTGCTATTCGCCCTCTACCAGCGATGCCGGCTGTTCGTCTTTCCTGCGGTTGAAGACTTCGGGATCATGCCAGTGGAGGCGATGGCCGCCGGGGCTCCCGTGTTGGCCAATATTCTCGGCGGGGCGGCAGAAACCGTAGTCCATGGCGTCACCGGCGGCTTGGCCGATTTCGACGACGAGGACTCACTCCGCGCGGGGATCGCCGCCGCGCTCACGTGTGGCGCCATTGCCGCCCGCCAGCGTGCGATGGACTTCGGCGAGGACATTTTCCAACAGCGGATGGGGGCTTGGGTCAGCCGCCACACCGGCGAGGCAGCCCCGTTGCTGACGGCGGCAGCTGGCCCGGGAGCCCAACGGTGATCACCATCGACACCCGGTTTTCGGGACACCATGGCATAGCCCGCTACGCCCGAGAGGTCACGGGCCGGCTCAGCGGGCTCGAATGGTCAGGATTGAGCAGCGGCCGCAATCCGTCGTCTCCTGCCGGGCTGCTGGACGGGTTCCGGCTGGGCCGCAGCACCCGCCTGTTCTATTCGCCCGGCTTCAACCCGCTTGCCAGCGCGGTCCCGCAGTTGCTGACCCTGCACGACTTGATCCATTTGCGGCCAGGCCTGCCCAATCGCTCCCGACGTCTGGCTTACTACGAAGCATTGATCCGTCCAGTCATCAGGCGGCTCGGGCGGGTCCTCACGGTTTCGGAAACCTCCGCCGAAGAAATCCGCCGATGGGTCCGTGACGACACGGTCGAAGTCATCAATGCGGGAAACGGCTGCTCCAGTGAGTTCACACCGGGTGCTGCTGCGTCCAGGCCGAGGCGACCCTACTTCCTCTATGTTGGGGCGCTTCGGCCGCACAAGAACGTTCCGACCATGCTGACGGCACTCGCCGGGTTGCCGGAGGCAAGGTTGATCGTGGTTTCCCCCGACCACACACGCTTCAGTACAGCGCTCGCACGGCACGGACTCAGCCAACGGGCCGAAGTGCTCTCCGGGCTGGACGACCGCAGGCTGGCGTCCCTCTACCGGGGCGCGGCCACCACCGTGCTGCCCTCCACGGCGGAGGGCTTTGGGCTGCCGGCAGTGGAATCGCTGAGCTGCGGCACGCCCGTGGTCTACTGGCAGGGCTGCAAAAGCGTTCGCGAAATCTGCGCCGGCTATGGCACCGCCGTTGAATCGGCCACGGACGTCGGGCAGTGGCGCGTGGCGCTCCGCGATGCCTTGGAGCAGCCTCAGCCGGTTAGTGGCTTCGACACCGGACGCTTTTGTTGGAACAGGGTTGCTGACCGGGTAGGGGGTGTTCTGCGTGGGCTCTGACCTGCTCGCCGTCACCGCCGTCGTGCTCAATTGGAAGGATCCGGTGGGCACCAGCCGGTGCGTCGAATCGCTGCTGACCCCGGGAGGACCGGGCCAGGTGATCGTCGTGGACAACGAATCAAGCGGTTCGCTGCGCCAGTTTGCTGCGGCACATACCGGACGGGTTCAGCTGATCGAGTCCCGAAAAAACCTGGGGTTCGCCGCCGGCGTGAATTTGGGAATCAATTCCCGCAGCCCAGGCACCAGATATCTGCTGCTGATGAACAACGACGCCGAGCTGGCGCCTGGGTGCCTGGACCTCCTGATCCGCCATGCCGTCCGCCGCCCCGAGGCCGGTATCATCGCCCCGGTGATCCGCTTCCCGGATGGCAGGCTCCAATCTGCCGGGCACCGCTTCCGGCCAACCACCGGGTCCGTGCTGCCGCTGGCGGCCGGCAGCATCGCCGACTTCGCCACTTTCGCCTGCGTTCTGTTGCCCATCGATGTTCTCCACCGGGTAGGAACGCTCGATGAAGGCTTCTTTATGTACTGGGAAGACGTCGAATACTGCCTGCGCTGCCGCCGCTTCGGGCTGGAGACACACATTGTGCCCGACGCGACAGTGCTGCATCGGCTGTCCGCCTCGCATGGACGCGCGGGAGGATGGATTGATGCGTACTCGATGATGGGACTGGCGGTGCTGGCTCGGCGGCTTGGCGGGACGGCCTACTGTGGGCTGGCTTGGCGCGCCATGCTCCGCCTGGGTGTGCGCGTCCTGCGCGGTGAGTGGGCAGCGTCCCGCTGGGTGATGCGGGGCCTCAAGCTGGGGCTGGCAGCTGGCTCCGGCAGCGGGCATGCCGCCGTTGATGAGCTGCGTTCAGCGGTGGCGGCGCGGAGCTAAGACCAAGAAAGGGGCATTCGTGGGCGAGGTCGTGGTGTGGAAGAGTTGCTGGCTCCCCGGTTCGGAGACCTTCATTCGCCACCAGATGGATGCCCTGGTCAATTGGACCCCGACGCCGCTGGGGCTTCGGCGGCAGCCAAGCCCGTTGGCCCGCGAATCCGATATCTTGCTGGGGCGCCCGGGTCTGCGTGGCGGCCTGGAAGAACGCCTTCTGACCTTCTGTGGCTGGCATCCGCGGCTCGCAGCCTACCTGAAATCCCTGCAGCCGGACCTCATCCACATCCATTTCGCCTCCGAGGCGCGGGGCGTGGACCTGATCGCGCGGAGGCTGGGCATTCCGTATGTGGTGACCGTTCATGGCAACGACGTGACCGAGGCGCCGCGCCGGCCGGGATTCATGGGGTACCTATACCGGCGCTCGGTTGCGCGGGTGCTCCGCGGCGCCGCCCATGTCATTGCCGTTTCGGATTTCACCAAGGCGCAAGCAGTCGCGTTGGGGGCGAGCGAACCGAATTGCAGCGTGGCGCATGTGGGTATTCCGGTGCCGGACCGGGTGGACCGCACCCCCGGGTACGATGTTGTCTTCGTTGGCCGCCTGGTGCCGGTGAAAGGCGTGGACCATCTGCTGCGTGCGGTCGCTTCAGCAGAACGGAACGGCAACAGGAAAATCCGCGTCGGCATCGCCGGGGACGGACCAGAGCGTGACAAACTGGTCCTTCTTGCCCAACGGCTTGGTATTCAAGCGGACTTCCTGGGCATGCTGGACGGGCCTGGTATCCACACCCTGCTCGCCGGTGCGAAAGTCTTCGTTGGGCCCTCGGTGACTACTTCCACACACCAGACTGAAGGATTCGGATTGGTGTTTCTGGAAGCGGCCGCGCACGGTCTTCCGGTGGCCTCCTACCAAAGCGGAGGCATACCGGAGGCAGTCCAAGACGGAACAACCGGCCTGCTGGCACCGGAGGGCGACATGGAGCAACTCGCGGCCAACATCACCGCTCTGCTTGAAGACGCAGATTTACGGGACCGAATGGGACTGGCTGGCAGGGAGCGGGTGATCAGGGACTTCGACATCATGAGGACGACGGCGCGTCTTGAATCGATCTATGCGTCAGCATCCGATGGAGCTCTCCCCGGTCTCGCGACGCAGCCTCCGCGGTGACTGCGCCGACCAATACCCACATCAGCAGAAAGCTCGCCTTTCCGAACAAGGCCGAGTTCACGAACACAGCGGCGCAGAACTCGTAGATCCAGAAAGCCAACAGCCCTGCTGCTGCGAAGTGCCCGGTTGCCTTGATCAGCCGCACCAGCGCCAAAGCCACCGCGGCCGCCAGCACAGCAAACGCGGCGAACAGCAGCAGACCCCCCTCGGCCAGTACTTGCCAGGCAGCGCCATCAAGAATCACCACCGAGCTTCGTGCGTTGATCGAATCGGCCCTCTGAGAGTGGATGCCCTCCCCCACCAGGGGACTCTGGGAAAGAATCCGCCAGGCGACATCGATGAAATCGTTGTGGATCGCCGTCGAGGCCTGCACGGAGGGGTTTCGATTGAGGAAGAGGTCCCCAATCAGGAAGGTTGAGGCGACCCGGTCAAACGCCCCCGCGGCTCCCAGTGCCAGACCGGCGAGCGCCGCCGAGGCAGGCAGCAGGCCGAAAAGCCCCCAGGCAGCTCCACGGTTCATCCGGCGTAGCCGAACGCCCCACCGTAGCAGCGCAGGAATGAGCAGCACGGCGCAAATGGCCACGGCTCCTACGATGGCGATCCGGGAAAAGGTGGTCAGAACCGCCGCGAACAGCACGCACACGGCGGCAAGCCGTCGCCAGCTAAACCCGACAGCCAACTGGGCGGCCCACAGCGCAAGGAAAAGCACCAGCACGTTGGCGTAGACAATGGTGTTGCCGAGCAACCCGTTGGACCGGATAATATCCGTCCCCCAATAGCCAAAGAGGTCTGCGTCTGCCGGATGCAGCAGCCACACCGGCAGCACGCCGCGGAAAACGAACTGGCAGATACCGAACAACGCGCTGGCGAAGGCCGACCACATCGCCACCCGGACCAGCATCCGTCGATCGCTGCTTCGGGGCACCGCAATGGCTACCGCGACCCCCGCCACGATGTAGAGCACTTGGCTCCGCAGGTCGAGCAGCTTCGCAGGGAATGCCTCCGGCCCGTGCGGCAGCAGAGCCAAGTAGGTGGCAAGGAGGAGCCCGAATGCAGGCAGCCACGCCGGGACGACGACCCTGCCACGGCAGCGAATGGTTTCTGCCACGGCCGCCAACGCCATCATCATGACCAGTGCGTCAATGACCAGGCTGCCCGGCGCTATCCCGGCCGGTGCTGGCAACAAGTTGATGATCCCGCTCATGAACACAGCGGCAATGAGTCCGGCCGCCAACAGCGGTGCAGCAGCCGGCGCCTGCCGAACGGCTGGCCGAGCGTCCCCCACGCGCATCCCCATCCGCTCAATGTAGGTGACTTTCAGGGCTTCCGACAGCCGTTCGTCAGAAAATCCCAAGGCTGGCGGGTCGTGGCTGGACTAGACTGCGAGGCATCGCGTCGACTTGGGGGAGAGACGGAAATGAACGATGCATCATCCGGTGCGAAGCGCGGTCCGGTGGAGATTCGCGACTACGGACGCCTGCTCGCAACTTACTGGATCATCGTGGTGGCCTGTCTTGCGCTTGGCTTGGGCACCGCCCTGGCATGGACTCAAGTCCAACGCCCGCTGTATGCCACGCAGGCCAGCGGATACATCGTTGTGACACCGGGACCGGACGTGGCCTCATTGCAGTCGGCGGAAAGTGTGGCACAGTCCAAAACCGCTGGCTATCTCTTCATCGCCGAATCCCTTCCCGTCGCGGAGCGCGTCCGTACCGAACTGGGTCTATCCGTTCCGGCCGCGCAACTGCTGGAGCAAATCAGCGTCGACAATCCCACGGGAACGACGATCCTGCGCATCACGGCGGAGGCGGCCAAGGCTGAAGACGCAGTCACCCTGGCTGACGCCTGGCTTGCGGCCTTGGCGAGGCAAATCCGCCAGATTGAAGGGCACTCCGGCGGTGCCGACGAACTCATCAGGCTGGATCCCCTCGGTACGGCGTCCCTGCCCCTTCGACCCGTGTTCCCGAATCCCGTCTTGGCGCTAGGACTCGGCGGACTGGGCGGCCTGGTCGTCGGCCTGGCCATCGCCGTCGTGCGCTCTGCGAGCGACCGCCGGGTTCGCAGCGCAGAGACAGTAGAAGCAATGTTCCAGTTGCCGGTGCTCGGCGTCCTGCCGCGGGAACGGAACCGCCGGCATGTCCGCGGGAGAACCGGCGTCGAGTTGCCGTGGCCCCGTTCCGAGGCGATGCAGGATGCTCTGCGGTCATTGTGGACCGGCGTGCGCTTTACCGACGTCGGCAGGCCGCTGCGCTCCATCGTTATTACCAGTCCGATGCCGCGGTCGGGGCGCTCTTTCCTCACCGCGCAACTGGCCGTCACTATTGCGGCATCCGGTCAGCCGGTGATCGTGGTCGACGCCCAGTTACATGCACGCTCCATCTCCGATATTTTTGGCGTCCGAGAGGGCCCAGGCTTCGGCGAATTACTGGCCGGCACCTGCCGACCGGAGGACGTCCTGCAAACCTGGGCACGCCGCAGCAATTTGCAGGTGATCGCGGCAGGCAGCAGCATGGGCGAACCTGATGAGCTGCTCGGCACGCCCGCCGCCGGAGTCCTGCTCGCCCAGCTGGCCCAGCGAGCTATTGTGCTGGTGGACGCGCCACCGCTTCGGTCCGCGCCGGAGGTGGCGGTTCTGACCAAGATGGCCGACGGGGCGCTGGTGGTGGTTCGGGAGGATACCCAGGACGACGAACTGGGTGACGCCGTGCGCTCCCTGGCGCGGGCTGGCGCGTCCATATTGGGTGTGGTGATGAACCGCCTGCCCTCCCGCAGTGCCCGCGAGCGCCGCGATCACCGGGAACGTGCCGTTCATGCCGCGCACCACGGGGTTCCCTCGTCGCCGCTGGTTACCGGGATAGCGGCTTCCAACCCGGCCGAAATCCATAGCCCCGCCGTGGCGCTGGAGCGTTGATTCGGCTTCACCTTCGACGTTCTCCGCAGGCATGGGCCTGCGCATGCTTCGTCTGGTTTCTGTCCGGCTCCCCTGCAGGAGAGCCGTTGCGGTGCCTACGGTACCCTCGTGGTCCGATCCGCCCGGGCCCGAACCGAGAGCCGGCCGGTCGCCGTTCTCAGCCCCTGTCCCAGCGCCCAGAGGTCTGAACGGCGCGGACGCAGCAGCAGCCCCGGTGGTATGGCGAAGCAACGCCACAGCCACAAGACGTTCAGCCCGCCGGCGAGGACGTTGCCAGCCAAGGCCGCAATGGCCGCCCCCATGGCACCCCATGGTCCGGCCAGCAACATCAGCAGCAGCACGTTGGCCAGCAAGGCGGCCCCCAAAGACCAGCTGCGCAGCCCCGGTCGGCCCCGCGCGCCAAGCCCGGCGCCGGCCACGGAACCCGGGTTGCCGAGCACCGTCCCGGCCAGCAGCACGCACAGGACCGGCACAGCCGGCAGGAAGTCAGTCCCGAAAAACTGCGGCACAGCCCAGGCTGACAACGCGATCAGGCCGGCGGCAACCAGGACGGTGATTAAGGTGGAGATCCGTGCTGCCGCCCCCAGGCGATGCTCGTCCTGGTCAGCCGATTCAGCACTGAAAATGACGTCCTTCACCGCCGCATTGAACACCAAGGAGACCTCGGCTATCGTCGCGGCAACGGCGTAGATGCCCAGCTCCGCGACGCCCGCCAACGGGGCAAGCAGCAGTTGGTCTGCCCGCATCAACAGAATCCCGGTCAAAGCTCCTGGCCACAGAACCATTCCGTACCTGAACAGCCCGCTGTCGCTCACCGGGCCGTCCGGACGGCAGCCCGGGAGTTGCCGGACCAGGGCGGGCAGCCGGATATAGACGGCTGCACCAATGAAATAGCTCACCGCGATGGCGGCCACCGCAGACTCGGGGGTCAGACTCCCGGACAGCGCCAACAGGGCAACGGCGGCCAGCCGGACCAGGGCGGCGAGGATGCGGTCCGCGCTGATCAGCCCCCACGCTTGACAGCCGGCGGCCGCGCCCCGCAAACCCCCTACCAAAAGGGCTGGTGTCAGGGCCAGAATTGCCAGCCGGATCAGGCCGACAACCCGATCGTCCCCTCCGGACAAGAGCGGGGCGGCCGCCATGAGCACTGCCGTGCCGACGATGCCCGCCAGCAGAAGTAATGCCCCGGAGCGGGCCAGGAGGCCTCCTACATAGTCCCGGCCCCGCGCCACAAAGTAGGTCAGTGCTTCGGGCAGTCCGAAAGCAGCGGCAATGGTGGCCACCAGCAACACGGCGTTGGCCGCTGCCAGTTCTCCACGTCCCGTGACGCCCAGGGACTGGGCCAGCAGTGGGGCGATGACCAGGCCCGCCAGCGGGGGCACCAGATTGCCGAAGGTGGTGAGCGCCACGTAACGGCCCAGGTGCGCGGATGTCATGGTGCCGTCCGGCCGGAACCAAAGAGCCACGGCGGCATCGCACCTGCGAGCCGGCCCCTGGCGATCCGGTACAAATGCCGCAGTAGAGCGTACGGGTGTGCAGCCAGCAGGGGCCAATGCTTGCGGACTATACGTTCCAAGGCGGCGTAGTACGCTGGGTCGTCTTCGCTGATACTGTCCGGCTGCCGGTAGACGTTGACCAGCACCTTCGGAACCAGCACCACCTGCTGCCTCCGCTGCCGCAGCATTCCCAGCCACAGGTCCCAGTCCTGGAGCCTGCGCAACACAGGATCGAACCCGGCGCTGGCAGCCAACAGCGCCTTGTCGACCAACACCGTCTGGGTCGAGATGTGGTTTTCACGCAGCAGTTGACGACGGTGCCCCCCGGGAGGATCCACGCCGTCGGGTACCAGCCGGCAAGGCCTGCCCGGCTCGTGCACGGCCTGCCGGCAAAATACCAGCGCCGGTCCCCCAGCGGCTTGCCGCGCCGTCAGTTGCGCCTGCAACTTGCCCGGCAACCACTCGTCGTCGCTGTCTTGGAAAGCAACCAGTGTTCCTTCCGCCAACTCGATGCCCCGGTTGCGCGCGGCGTTGGCCCCGGCGTGCGGCTGCCGGATATACCGGATCCTGGAGTCCTGTGCGGCGATTTGGCCGACCACACGGGCTGTCTCGTCCGTGGAGCCGTCATCGATCACCAGTACCTCCAGCACCGGCGGGGACTGCTCGAGGACGCTCCGCACCGCCCGCTCCACAGTGGCGGCGCGGTTGAATACCGGGATGACAACGCTGACTCCTGGCGCTGCCATCAATAGGCCCCAGCTCCGCGGAGCACAGCCCGAACCGTCCGGAGGACGATGGCCACGTCACCGGCGAGCGACCAATTCTCCGCGTAATACAGGTCCAACCGGACGCTTTCGTCCAGGTCCAGGTCACTGCGCCCGCTGACCTGCCATAGCCCGGTGATGCCGGGCTTGACCAGTAGCCGCCGACGCATGGCCGCATCGTAAAGCTCCACTTCTTCTGCCACCTGAGGGCGGGGGCCTACCAGCGACATGTCGCCGCGGAGAACGTTGATGAGCTGCGGCAGTTCGTCAATGGAGTACTTGCGGATGAAGGCCCCGACCCGGGTGACCCGGGGATCCCGCTTCGTCTTATAGAACGCCCTCATTCCGCCGCCGAGGACTTTGAGCAGTTGTTGCTCGGCATCGACGGTCATGGAGCGGAATTTGAGGATCCGGAACGCTTTGCCGCCCAGCCCGATCCGTTCTTGGACGAACAGGACCGGTCCGGGGCTGTCCAGCCTGACAGCGGCCGCCACCACCAACAGCAGCGGCAAGGCGAGCATCAGTCCAGCACCTGCCGCAACCACGTCGAAGGCCCGCTTGAGGACGTACTTTGCACCGTCAAAATGCGGCAACTCAATCCGCATCAGGGGCAGCCCCTCGACCGGACGCCAGTTGATCCTGGGTCCGGAGATGTCCCCCACGCTGCTGGCCACCACCAAGACTGTGCCCGTCTCCCCCAGCGCCCAGCCCAGCTCGCGGAGCTCGGTCCGGTCCAACTCGGATCCCGCGATCACCACGGCATCAATCTCCAAGCGCCTGACGGCTTCATGCACATCGTCCGGGGTTGCCACGACCGGAATGGTCAAGACGCTGCCGGGCTCGTCGTCCGCCGGGCTGGTCTCGCCAACCGCGGCGCCGACGATGCGGTAGCCACAACCAGGCGTCTTGAGCATCCGGCGGCCGACAAACTCCACATCGGCGGCGGGTCCGACCAGCAGCGCCCGCTCGCACAGCGCGCCGGCGGCCCGCTTGTTCGCAAGCCAGCGCCGCCAGCAGTGTCGGGTCAGCAACAGCGCGGCTACCCCAGTCGGAAGCGCCGTGACCAACAGGCCTCGTGCCACGTCGATTTTCAGCAGCATGGCACAGATGGCGAATAGCCCAAAGGCCGCAAACGTCGCATTGATGACGCGCCGGTACTCATCGGTCCCTGAGCCCAGGATCGGAATCGCGCGGCTTTGGCCGACGGACATCGCTGCCAGCCAGACGGCGCACAGCGTCCCCGCGAGAAGCCAGGAGGACCCTGTCATCTGAAGCCGCTCCAGGCTCCTTCCGGCCCACAGACTCTGGGCGAAGACGACGGAACCGACGATCACGACCGTGTCCGACACCAGTAGGCCAATCGGCAGGAAACGCCTCCAGCCGCGTTGGGTTGAACGGCTGACGCGTGGGAATGAGTGCGGCTCGGAGGAGCCGCGGAACCGCCCTTTGCCTGCGTAGCCTAGCGGCATGCGACTTACCACAGTCATGCTGCGGCCCCCCTCCGGTGATGCTGACGTCCTAGGAATATCACCCGATTCTTGGGCAAACCTTGAACGTTGCAGCAGGCGGTCCGGCGCAGCGGGACTGTAGCGAACACTCGGCTGGGTATGTGCTCCGCACGGGTTGACGGGGAGGGGGGTCAGCTCCGGTTCATACGGTGGATTGACCAGCGGCGGCCACAGAACTTAGGCGTGAAACGGGGACATGGCAAAGGGGCCGACGATGGCACGGGCTGGCCCGAATTTCTTCAGGCTTCCCATCGTCGGCCCCTCGCAGGGAGCCGTGACGGCCGAGGCAAACTCAGCCGGCAACGTCCTTTATCAGGCCTTACCGTCGAACAAACTGGTCACCGAGCCGTCTTCGAAGACCTCCCGGACCGCACGGGCGATCAGCGGGGCGATCGACAGCACGGTCAGTTCCTTGAAGTTCTTCTCCGGCGGGATCGGCAAGGTGTTGGTCACCACCACTTCTCGGGCTCCGCTTTCGGAGAGCCTGCGGGCAGCCGGATCCGAGAACACTGCGTGCGTGGCCGCGATAATTACGTCCTTGGCGCCGGCGTTCTTCAGGACCTGGACGGCACCGGAAATGGTTCCACCGGTGTCGATCATGTCATCGATCAGCACGCAGGTGCGGCCTTCAACCAGGCCCACGACCTGCTTGGATACCGCCTGGTTGGGCACGTTGACGTCGCGGGATTTATGCACGAAGGCGAGCGGGGCACCGCCAAGGCGCTCGGCCCACTGCTCGGCGACGCGGACGCGGCCCGTGTCCGGGGAAACCACCGTGACGTTGTCCAGATCCACCCGGGTGCGGACGTAGTCGGCAAGCAGCGGAATGGCCATCAGGTGGTCGACCGGTCCGTTGAAGAATCCCTGGATCTGCGCGGTGTGCAGGTCTACGGAGATCAACCGGTCCGCGCCGGCAGTCTTGTACATATCCGCCACCAGGCGGGCCGAGATGGGCTCGCGGCCGCGGTGCTTCTTGTCCTGCCGGGCATACGGGTAGAACGGCGCCACGACCGTAATCCGCTTGGCCGAGGCGCGCTTGAGGGTGTCCACCATGATCAGGTGCTCCATCAGCCACTCGTTGATCGGGGCCGGGTGCGCCTGCAGGACGAAGGCGTCGGTGCCGCGGACGCTTTCCTCGAACCGCACGTAGATCTCGCCGTTCGCGAAGTCGTAGGCGGACGTCGGCAGCAGTTCGATGTCCAGTTCTTTGGCGATCTGCTGCGCCAGTTCAGGATGTGCGCGTCCAGAAGCCAGTACCAGCCTCTTTTCGCCCTGTGCCTTGATTCCGCTCATGAAGGATCACTTTCTACAGTTGGAGATTGATCGGAGGAGGTTCGAGAGGCAGCCTCCGCGGAGGAGCTGCCGGGGCGGTTCTTCTGGACCCACCCTTCCAGGTTCCGCTGTGGCGCAACGTTGACGGCAAGCGCACCGGCCGGGACATCCTTGCGGATCACGGCACCGGCACCCGAATAGGCGCCGTCACCAACCTGCACGGGGGCGACGAAGACCGTGTTGGAGCCGGTGCGCACGTTGGCGCCGATGACGGTGCGGTGCTTCTTTTCGCCGTCGTAATTGGCAGTGATGTTGCCGCAGCCGATGTTCGCGTTCTCGCCGATTTCAGCATCCCCGGCGTAGCCAAGATGGGACAGTTTGGCGCCCTTGCCGATGGTCACATTCTTGGTTTCGTAGAATGCGCCGATCTTGCCCTTCTCACCCAGCACGGTTCCGGGGCGCAGGTAGGTAAAGGGGCCCACCGTGGCACCGGGTCCGATCTCTGAGTCGGAACCGTGTGTCCTGACCACGGATGCCCCCTCGCCAACCGTCACGTTCTTCAGCGTCGTGTCCGGCCCCACCACCGCGTCCGAGGCAACATGCGTTGTCCCGTGCAGTTGCGTCCCGGGCAGGAGCGTCACGTCGGTTCCGAACGTCACGGTCGAATCAATCCAGGTGGACGCGGGATCCACGATGCTGACGCCGGAGCGCATGGCAGCATCCAGAATCCGCCGATTGTGCTCCGCTCCAAGGGCGGCCAACTGAACTCGGTCATTGGCGCCCTCCACCTGCCACCGGTCGGAGGTAACGACGGCGGCCACGCGCCCGCCGTCGGCCCGCGCCAGCGACAGCACGTCGGTGAGGTACTTCTCGCCCTGGGCGTTGTCGGTGGTGATTTGGGCCAGCGCACCGCGAAGCACCGTGGCGTCGAAGGCATAAATGCCGGAATTGACTTCGCGGATGGCGCGCTGTTCCTCGGTCGCGTCCTTGTGCTCAACGATCCCCTGCACGCTGCCGTCGGCGGCCCGGATGATGCGGCCGTACCCGCCCGCGTCGTCGAGGACCGCGGTCAGCACGGTGACGGCGTTGCCGCTGGAGGCATGCTCGGCCACCAGGTCGTGGAGCAATTCGCTGGTCAGGAGCGGCACATCCCCGTAGGTGACCACCACGGTTCCGTTCAGCCCTGCCGGGAGCGCCTCGAGTGCCACCTCCACGGCCCGACCGGTGCCGGGGATCTCGTCCTGATCGACAACCAGGACGTCAGGGTCATGTGCGGAAATGTGCTCAGCCACACGGTCCCGCTCATGGCGTACGACGGCGGCCAGCACCTCGGGTGCCAGACCGCGGGCTGCGGCGAGGGCGTGGCCCACCATGGAAATGCCGCCGATCTCATGCAGGATCTTCGGCTTCTTGGACTTCATCCGGGTGCCTGCCCCCGCGGCCAGAACAATGACCGCTGCCGGCGATAAAGCTGATGTGACGTTTTTTTCAGGGACGTCCTGGGGGCTCACTAAGTGGCACTCCTCGCTGCGCTGATTCCGGTGTAGCCGGAGCATTGGGGTTAACGGCATCCTACCCGCCACACCGCATCTTCACCGGCCGGTGATCGTTCCGCCCATAGGATTCGAACCTATACTCCGCAGCTCCAAAGGCTGGGGTGCTGCCATTACACCAGGGCGGAATGTGCCGCAGCAGGATTACCTGCTCGGCACAAGTGTCCATTTTGCCACGGTTTCCGACCCCAATGCGACTTGGCGTCCGGCTGGTGTCGTTTCGGTGAATCCGCCGGCGGCTATGGACCTGTTGCGGGAGCGTTTGCCCTCAACGTGGCCCGGGCGCCCGGTGGCCACTTACCCCGTAGCCCACTAACTCCACGGCCTACCGAACTGCGACCGGGGCGCTATTCGGGGAGCACCGAGGACGCCATGCCGGCGAGGTCGGTGTCTACTGCCTCGGTTGCGACGGGGAGCCGAGCGCCGCTGCGCAGCAGATGGGCGATCCGGTCGGCTGCTACGGGTTTGCTGAAGTAGAACCCTTGGCCCCCGGTACAGCCCAGATCACGCAACTGCTCGGCCTGTTCCCGCGTCTCGATTCCTTCGAAAATCGCATCCAAGCCCGCCGCACGGATGAGCTGCAGCACCGCCGCGATGAAATCCTGCTGCGATCCGTCGGCCGAATGCGTGGCAATGATGGAGCGGTCGACCTTGACCAGGTCCACCGGCAACTCGCGCAGGTAGCTGATCGACGAGTAGCCGGTGCCGAAGTCATCTATTTCGATGCCGATGCCGAGTTTGCGCAGGGCGAGCAACGAGTAAGTTTCCACTTCGCCGCCGGTGACCAGGCCGGTTTCGGTGATTTCCAGGACCAGCGATTCGGCGGCTATCCCGGAATCCCTCAAGACGCCACGGACGTAGTCCACCAAGTCGATCCGCTGCAGTTCGGCTACCGAGAGATTGACACGGATTTGGAACCCGGGGTCCAAGTCCAGCGCAGCGGACCACTCAGCAAACTGATGCGCAGCCGCCGACAGAGTCCAACGCCCCAGGTCAATGATCAGGCCAGTCTGCTCGGCCATCGGAATGAAGTCGCTGGGCATGATGCGGCCCCGAATCGGGTGGTTCCACCTGACCAGTGCTTCCACCCCCAGCGGGCGCCCGGTGCACAGATCCACCACCGGCTGGTATTCCAGCTCGAATCCCCCGGTGGCTATGGCCCCGCGGAGTTCGGACGCCATCTGGTTGTGCAGCTGGCGCGCTTGCAGCATGTGGGACTGGAAGATCTTGATGCGATTCTGCGGATCCTTCTTCGCCTCATACATGGCCGTATCCGCGTCCAGTAGCAGGCTCTGCGAGCTCTGCCCGGCATCTGCCACTCGCACGCCAATACTGGCCTGCGGCCACACCGTCAGTTCGTCCAGCCGGATATCGTCGTTCAGGACGCCCAGGATCCGGTGGGCCACCTGGAGCGCGAGATCGGTGGTGGCACGCGGCAGCAGGATAGCGAATTCATCTCCGCCCAACCGCGCGACTGTGTCTACATCACGCACGATCGACCGAAGCCGGTTGCCAACCACCGTCAGCACGCGGTCGCCGGCGTCGTGTCCGAAACTGTCATTGACCTGCTTGAAGGAATCCAAATCCAGTAGCAGCAGGGCGGGAGCTCGCTGGCCGGATCGTGCGTCCTCGAGGGCGGCGGCCATCTCGTTGGCCAAAGCGGTTCGGTTGGCCAGACCGGTCAGGGCATCGGTCAGTGCCATCCGGCTCATGTCCCGATGAGCCTGCCGCAGCTCCGCGGTGCGGGTTTCAACGCGCCGTTCCAGCTCCGAGTAGCTCAGCTGCAATTCCTCAGCCAGGAGATTCACCCCGGTGATCACCGCGTCGATCTCGTCCCGTGCCGCCGACGGTTCGACTCGTGTGGTCAGGTCCCCGCCGGCCAGGCTAACCATGCCATCGACCAGCCGCTGCAGCCGCGGGTCGGGGTTATGCGGCATTATCCCGTTCCAGCCACTCAAGGGCCTGCGGTTCGGAGTCAAAATAGCGAACGGGGCAGTCGGAAGGTTCAGCCCCCAGCACGAAGTTGGCAATCACCCGGTCCACGGGCGATTCACCGACCAAGGCAATCGCGGAAGCGTTCGTCTGCCGGCCAAGCATCGAACGAGCCATGCGCGAAATCGAAGCCACGCCCTTCAACCGCATCAGCACGCGGCAGGGTCGGCCGCCGGAGAGAACCTGAAGCTGTGACGAGGTGCTGACGGCAACTTCGTCCGTGAAAGCAGCGCCCCTCGGCAGATCGACGCTGATAATTCCGTCGCCGGAACGGCTGATGTCTGCAGCAGCGGCGTCGACCGCGCCGGCTACGCGGCCCATACGGCCGTGTTGTCGTTAGATACTTCTCCTGTAACCCTTTCGGACCAGCCATGACCTAACACGTGCATTCGCTCCCCAACGATTCGAAGGGAGCATGCGCTCCCGTCCAACAAATCCAGAACTTACTGCTTCATTACCTACTGCCACAACGACTGTCCGTCATTTGTTCATAGCGTAAACGAACGGTGTTCACGACACGCGCAATGACACGACGAATAATACATTTACGAAGCCTGCGGGAACCCTGCGATCTCCGCCGCAACCTGGGCAGCACGGTCCTTGGCACCCGACTGGTCGAAATAGGCTCGACTTTCTTTCAAATGACGCAGCGCCGCCGAGCAATCACCTTTCACTCTGAGCGTCTTGCTGAGCAGCAAGTTGGCTTCCCCGGCGGTTTGATGAGCCATTGACGGCGACTCCTCACAGATCGGCACCAGAAGTTGGGCAGCTTCATCAATTTCGCCTCGCTGAAAGTGCCAGTGAGCCCGGTTCAATTGGTTCATGCGGCGGACGTCATCCGTCAAGCCGATGATGGAAGCTGCCAATTCTGCACGGTCCATGCAGTCTTCCGCTTCAGTGTCGGCAATTCCAGCGGCGAATCTCATCGCTGCCGAGGCCCTATTGAACCAGGCCCAAAGCGATAGATCATTCGACGGAGACAGGTGTTCCGCCGCAAGCTGGTGGTACCTTACGCCCTCTCGCGGGTCCTGGCGAAGGAAAGCGACATTTCCAACCGCCCAGTATCCCTTTCCCGCCATTTGAGCGTCGTCCGATGCCTCCAGCAGCTTGATGAGGCACTCGCATTGCTGCCAGGCTTCATCCATTCGATCGTTTTCAGCCAAGGCTGCGACAAGAGCCGTCAGGGCGGACACTCTGATCTCACTCCGCAGTTCAGCGGACTCACTCAATGCCACAGCCGAGGTTGCGAACGTCAGCGCGTCCGACAGTTCACCTGCTCCCTGAGCGGCGACTGATTTTATCGTCAACACCCGGCTAAGTAGTTCAGGAGAGTCACCTGTCAGCGCGTGGGCTTCGAGCATCCCGGCGGTGTTAATGCATTCATAAAAGAGGCCCGCATCTCGGAAGCATTCAGCTTCCAAGAACGTCATGTGCCACCATGTCCCTTGATCGCCCTCGGCAGCAGCCTGCTCTGCGCGCTCCCTGGCGATATTGCGCGCCAATACATAGTCACGCTTGGCAAAGGCATCCCGCGCCCTCAGCTCTAGCAATATGCCATCGCCAGCACCAGCTGCTATCACCATGTGCGTTCCTCTCCCACTGTTTTGCCACCTGCGCAGATCAGACGACTCTCACACTGATCTTATTCGCAAAGCGAGATGTCTACGGGAGCAGCGAAATGTGTCGTTTCACCTCTAGCTCCACAGCTGCCTGCTCTGTACACTTGCAATGTCGGCAGGTCCTGCATGGATTTGCAGATCCATGCATAACAAGTGAATGAGGGAGTCTCCATGAAGAAGTTTTCCGCAACCGTTTTGGTTGCAGCCGTCCTTGCAGTGGTCGGTGCAGCCGCGCCTGCCGCAGCAGCAGATTCCTCCGATTTGTCCAACATTGTTGTGCAAAGCAAAACCTTCAATGGTGGCCTCTCCACCAACGCAGGCAACTGGCCGCACTAAGTAGTTGAGCTGAGCGGGATGCGTTCCGCTCACCGGCTAAGGCCGTGATGCGCATCTTCGGATGCGTGTCACGGCCTTTGTGCTTTAGGAAACAGTCACAGAGTCTGTGGCTTCGGCGGCGCGGTGCTGACCGTCGTCGGCCGAAAGTGGCAGCGTGATGGTGAATGTAGTGCCCACTCCGACGGTGGACTCGACGGAAACGCTGCCGCGGTGCTGGTCCACCATTCCCTTGACGATCGCCAGGCCCAGACCGGTGCCTTGGATGGCGTGCGCGTTGGAAGCGCGGTAGAAACGGGAAAACAGCTGCGGCAGGTCCTCTTCCGGAATGCCGATCCCGCTGTCAGCGACGGTCACAATGGCGCAGGGAACACCGTCGTCGTTATCAGGGCCGGAGCCGACGGTGACCCGCACCGCCCCATCCTGCGGGGTGAACTTGACGGCGTTGGACATGATGTTGGCGAAGACCTGTTCCAGCATCTTGGCATCACCGTCTGCGGCAAGCCGGGTATCCAGTCCCTCGGCCACAAGTCTGACGTTCTTGGCCTGGGCCGCCGGCTCGAGTGCCGTGGCCACCATGCGCAGCAACTGCGGCAGGTCTACCGGTTCCGTGGTTAGTCCGCTGCTCTGGAAGTCCATGCGGGACAGCGTCAGCATGTCTTCGATCAGCTCGCGCAGGCGGGTGGCATTGCGCCCCACGACCTTGAGCATGCGGGCGACGGACTCCGGGACTTCGCCCGCGTCTCCGTCCAGCACCAGTTCCAGGTATCCGGTGATCGAGGTCAACGGGGTCCGGAGCTCGTGGTTGACCGTGGCCACGAAGTTCGACTTGGCTTGGTCCAGTTCGCGGAGCTTTTCCACGACTTCTTGCTGCGCCGTGATCAAGTGCCCCTGGATCAGGCCGTGGGCCAGATTCCCGGCCACATGCTGCAGCAGCGAAATTTCGGCCGGTGACCACGGCCGCGGCTGGCCGTGCCGGATCAGGCACATCAGCCCGAACGCTTTCGTCCCCTGTCCCAGCGGCGCCAACACTGACGCCTTGCCACGCGCCGTAGCAAACCATTCGGCCAGGTCGGGGTGGTCTGCAGTGTCGATCCTGCCGTCGTCCGCCGACGTGAGGACGCTGCCCTTGGTCCAGAGAGCGGAGGCCAGTTGCAGCACCTGCTCCTCGGTGCGGTGCGGCATGGCCATGGTGTCCTGCGCGGATTCGCAGGCCCACTGGGCGTCGGTGTGCGGAACCCGTTCATCGTCCAAGGTGCGGATCCAGACTTGGTCCGCTTCAAAGGCCGCGCCGATCCCACTCAGCGCAAGGGAAATCATCTCGTTCGGGTCGTTGGTGCTGCGGATGCCCTCGGATACGCGCCGGATCTGGTCTCGGAGGACAGCCACGCCGTTGCGCTCGCGCCTCCGCTGTTCCGACCTGGCGAGCGTCACGCGCACGCGGTTGCCTACGGTGGACTCCGACAGCGGCTTGATCAGATAGTCCGAGACGCCCATTGCATAGCCGCGTTCAACCAGCGGCAGTTCGTCTTCGGTAGCCATCAGCATCACGCGCCATTGGCTGCCGGACTGGCGGTCGGACAGCCGTCGAACGGCTTCCATCCCTGCGAGTGACATGTCGCCGGCGTCCACCAGGAGGATGTCCGGTGGATTTCGCTGCAGCTCGTCCAACACCTGTGCGACGGTGGCATAGGCCGTCACGGTCATCCCGTCGGCTTCGAGGACTGCGCTCACAAACTCCCGGATGGCAGCATCGGTTGCACCGACCAGTACCGTTGGGCGAACTGCTGGCCCGAGCTCACCTGCAACGGTCCGCACGGCGATTCCTCCTGCGTTGAACGCGGCCCGGCGTCGTCCCGGTCCCCCTGACGTTATGAATGAAGACTAGCAGTGCACTCGGACGGTCAATGGCAGATTACGCAGGAGTTCCCAACCGCGGCGAAGACACCGGACCTCGGCGGAGCGACTCCGCCCGGGGCCAGCTGTTCAAGGACCGTTCCTGTCCTGAATCCCTCCGCACTCCATAGACTCGCCACTCCCGTGGGCGTAGCGTTTTGGGCATGGCACCGACCGGGGAAATCCAGTGATCCATACCGACAAGCTCACGAAGCACTTCAAGAACAAGAAGGAAACGGTGGAGGCGGTCAAAGGCGTCGACATCGATATCGCACCAGGCGAACTGGTGGCCTTCCTCGGCCCCAATGGAGCCGGCAAGTCCACGACGCTTCGGATGCTGACCACGCTGCTTTCCCCGACTTCGGGCAGTGCCAGGGTGGCCGGCGTCGACGTGGTGGCAGATCCCGCTGGAGTGCGCTCCCGCATCGGCTACATCGGCCAAGGCAACGGCGGCGGCCACAGCTACCGGGTCATCGACGAGCTGATCATGCAGGGCCGCTTCTACGGCATGAACAGCGCCGATGCCCGCGCCCGGGCCCGCGAACTCTTGGTCACGATGGACCTGCAGGAACTGGAAAAGCGGACGGTCATCAAGCTCTCCGGCGGCCAGCGCCGCCGGATGGATGTGGCTCTGGGCCTGATGCACTCGCCCCAGTTGCTGTTCCTCGACGAGCCGTCAACCGGCATGGACCCCCAGAACCGTGCGAACCTGTGGGACCACATCATGCGGTTGCGCGCGGAGCACGGAACCACCATCGTGTTGACCACGCACTATTTGGACGAGGCGGACTCCATGTCCGAACGGGTGATCGTGATCGACCACGGCAAGATCATCGCCGACGACACAGCTGCCCGATTGAAGTCCAATCTGGCCGGAGACCTGCTGGCGGTGGAGGTCGCTCTCGCCTCCGTCCCGGCAGCGCGCGCTGTTCTGGGCCAAGCGGCAGCGGACGGGGAATTGGAAGAGAGCAGGCACGACGGCGGTGCCAGTTTCCGTGTCCGGCTGCCCGATGGGGCGCGGCTTGCGCCCGGGCTACTCAAAGCGCTCGACGATGCCGGCGCTCCTGCGACGTCGCTAAAGCTGAACCCACCGACCCTCGACGACGTGTTTCTGGAACTGACGGGCCGCAGCCTGCGGGAAGGAGCCGAGGTCTAATGCACGCCTCATCGATAGATCTCGCCCACCCCGACGGTGCCGCCGTCACCAAACCGGGCCTGGGAAAAATTGTCCAGGACACCAGGTTCGTGTTTTGGCGTGAGCTGCTGCTGGTTCTGCGGGATCCGTTCTCGCTGGTCTTTTCGCTGCTGCAGCCGCTGATTTTCCTGGCACTGTTCGGTCCCCTGCTCGGCGCCGCCGTTGGCACTGAGGCTTTCGGCGGGGAGAGCTCGCTGCAGTGGTTCCTGCCCGGCGTCGTCGTGATGATCTCCCTCTTCGGCACCACCATGACCGGATCCAATTTGCAGTACGAATTAATGACCGGCTCGTACGAGCGGATTCTGGCCACGCCGTTGTCCCGGTCCTCGCTGATGATAGGGCGGGCGCTGAAGGAATGGGCGCCGCTGGTGGCACAAGGGCTGCTCATCGCGCTGGTCTGCATCCCGTTCGGATTCGTTTTTTATCCGCTGCACGTACTTCTGGGCCTGCTCATTTTGGGAATCTTCGGGATCGGGATTGGCGCGCTCTCCTACACCCTGGCCCTCATCACCCAGGGCACCGAATGGGTGTTCTGGGGCGTGCAGCAAACCCTGCTCTTCCCGTTGATGATTCTCTCCGGCATTATGCTGCCGATCGAGGCAGGGCCTGGCTGGATGCAGGTGCTGAGCCGGTACAACCCGCTCACCTATCTGGTCAACGCCGAACGGGAACTCTTCGCCGGCAACATCGGCACGGATGTGCTCTGGGGTCTGCTGGCCGCTGTGCTGACGGCCGCCGTCGGGCTGGCGATCGGCATCCGCACCACCAAGAAACAGACCATATGAAACCGCACCTGAGTGGCGAGGCCGCAGCACAGCCACCCGTCGCGCGGCAGATCAGCGCCATCCCGCCGCTGGTCCTCGCGGCCATCGCGGTGACTGTGTTGGCGTGGGCCAGCGCGTTCATCGTGATCCGCGGCGTTTTGCCGCATTTCGGACCCGGTGCGCTCAGTCTGCTGCGGCTCGCCATCGGCTCGGCCGTACTCGCCCTGCTGCTGATTGGCCGGCCTTGGGTGACGCCGAACCCCAGGGCGTGGCTGCTGATCATCGGTTGCGGACTCATGTGGTTTGGCGTCTACAACTTTGCCCTCAACACCGCCGAGCAGACGCTCGACGGCGGCACTACCGCCATGATCGTCAATTTCGCCCCCATCCTGACGGCGTTGGGCGCCGGGCTGTTCCTGCGTGAGGGCATTCCCGGCTGGCTGGCGGTCGGTGCCGGCGTTGCCTTCCTGGGCGTGGTCCTGATTGGCTTCGGCACCGGCGGCGGCGGCGCCGGAGGGACCGGACTGCTGTGGGCGCTGGCGGCGGCGTTGACCTATTCGGCCGGCGTGTTGCTGCAGAAGCCAGCGCTGGGCAGCGTTCCCCCGAGCCAAGTCACCTGGCTGGCCTGCACCGTCGGGGCGGTCTCATCGCTGCCCTTCGCCGGCGAGCTCCTGGCCGACCTGGCCAGTGCGCCGGTGGCAGCAACCATGGGCGTGGTGTATTTGGGCGTTGTTCCCACGGCGCTGGCCTTCAGCACCTGGGGGTATGCCCTGGCGCGGATGCCGGCCGGGCAATTGAGCGTATCCTCCTACCTGGTTCCACCGGTTGCCATCCTGCTCGGATGGCTGTTCCTCGGGGAAGTTCCGACGGCGGTGGCCGTAATCGGCGGCATGGTCTGCCTGCTGGGCGTGGCCCTTTCCCGCCGTCGCGGCCGGCAGGCGGGGCAGTCAGCCGCCGACGCCCACGCTGCCGAGCGTCCGCAGCCGGCTGGCAATGCGGGAGACGTCCACCGCGGACGGGCTGGCTGACGGCCCCAGGTCCAGCGGCTCAGCGCAAATCAGCGTCAACGGCACGTCCGCGTCATAGAGGATGTCCACGATATTGCTCAAGCGCTGCCATCCATTCATGCTGATGTCTCCGCGGCGCGGCACTCCGGAAATGACCCAGTGGGCCGAGTGCGGCAGCAGGGTCAAATAGTCGGAGGCCGCCGTGGGGCCTTCGCACAGATCCTGAAAATCGAACCATGCTTCATCCGCCGTGCACCGGAGCGCGGGGAGCGGCTGGCTCCCCGGTCGCAGCTCGCGGGCCTCGGCCGCTGTCGGCCACGCAAGGCCAGCTTCGGCGATCCGCGTGTCATTGGGGCCTTCCGGGGCGAGCACCATGGCGCCGTCGCTGAACCGCTTGGGGCGGGCGCCGCCGTCGTTCTTCTGGCCGCTCGGCCGGCCGGCGGACAGCGTTCGGTAGTCCATGGGGCCGGCGATGGAGGCAACGTGCATGGTGCTGTGGATCAACGCAATCGTCGGCTCGAACAGGGAATGGAAGTTCTCGCTGGGCATCAGCCGCTCGGGCGGATAATTGGAGGTGGCCACCAGGGTGATTCCGCGGCGGTGTATCTCGCGCAGCAGCCGCGCCAGCAGTTGGCCGTCGCCTGGATCATGGACGTGGAACTCGTCCACGACCAGCAGGGAACAGTCCTTCAGCAAGGTGGCAATGGCCATGTCGACGGCGCTGGTTCCCGGCGGCCGGGCAGCCGGATCCTGCGCATCGCGCCGGTGGGCGTGCAGCTGGCGGAAGAGGTCGTGGAAGTGCCAGCGCTTTTTCTCCGGCAGATCCAGCGCTTCGAAAAACTCTCGGGCCAGCCAGCTTTTGCCCCGCCCCACCGGCCCCCACAGGTAGAGCCCGCGCCGCCTGCCCGGAAGCGCCAGTGCAGTGCCCGCCGTCAACGAGGCACCGGCATTGGCCAGCAACCGCACCGCCTCCTGCTGGTCGCCATCCAGGCGGAAGCCGGCAGCGGAAGCGGATCGCTCGAAATGGTCCAGCAGGCGTCGCCGGGTGCGCGCCTTGCTGGGCAGGCCCGCCGCAGTGTTTCCCGCGTCCACGCAGGCCCTCCTTCTCCCGATCCCCCGCAAGGCTGTGCTTCAGGCTGCTGTCGATTCCATGCGTCCAGCCACTCCGGCCGGGAACCAGCTTAACAGCGCAGGGTTTTAACGGCGGCAGGGCGCCCCGGCTCCCTTCCGGGAAGCACAGAGCGCCCTGCTGCGGGGAGCGTCAGGCAGCCAGAGGCCGCCGGTTCCGCAGGTTAGTTGGCAGCGACAGCGGCGGCGCGGACAGACTCCATGGCCTTGGTCCACGGGACCAGCTGGTCGATCATCGGGGCCAGGGTGCCGGCGTTCTGCTCGGTCGGCTTGAAATCGGCAAAGTTCTCGAAATCGGTGAAGAGCGAGAACATGACCTGGTTGCGCACGTGGGCGATCTGCAGTTCGGACAGGATGTTGCGCAGGTGCTCGGCGGCACGGGCGCCACCCATCGAACCGTAGGAAACGATGCCGGCAGCCTTGTTGTTGAACTCGACGTTCAGGTAGGACAGGGCGTTGGTCAGGGCCGGGGTGACGGTGTGGTTGTACTCGCCGGTGACGAAGATGAAGCCGTCGAACTCGCTGATCTTGGCCGACCAGGTCTTGGTGTGGTCGTTCTGGTAGTTCTGGTAGGCGGCCGGGTAAGCTTCGTCCAGCAGGGGCAGGTTGAAGTCGGCGATGTCGACAACCTCGAACTCGGCGTCGGTGCGGCCGGCTGCCTGGGCGAGAACCCAGTCGGCAACCTGCTTGTTGACTCGACCCGGACGGGTGCTGCCGGTGACGATAGCGATCTTGGTCATGAATGAACCCCTTCGAGGTCTGGTCCCGACGTGCCGATGTTGTTGACACGTCATGGTTTTGTTGACACGTCAATGATGCAGGACGCAAACTTGAATTGTCAACTAAGGGCGAGAAAGGGAACAGCGTGAACTCCGAAACCCGTTGGCTGGACGATCACGAGCAGGAGATCTGGCGCGCCTTCCGCGAATTGCTCTGGGGCTTCGAGTCGGCCTTGGACCGGCAGCTGCAGCGGGACTCCGACCTCTCCGCCGTGGAGTATTCGGTCCTGGCCTCCCTGTCGGAGGCCGAGGAAGGAGTCATGCGGGCGCGGGACATCGCCCAGCAGTTGGACTGGGAGCGAAGCCGGCTGTCCCACTTGCTCAAGCGCATGGAAGCCCGCGGACTGGTGAAGCGGGTAACCTGCCCCACCGACGCCCGCGGTTTCAACGTCTCAATGACCGAGGCCGGCTGGCATGTCATCCATCAGGCGGCGCCCGGCCACGTGACCTTTGTGCGGGAGAACGTTTTTGATCCGCTCTCGGCCGCGGAGCGCGAGGCGCTGCTCTCGGCAACCACCAAGATCCAGCAGTCCGTCCGCGACGCCGGCCTCTGGGGGAACACCGGAAAGACGTCCTGACCGGAAACTCTCTCGGGGCGGCAGGACGCCGTGGACCTGCGTCCTGACCGGAAACTCTCCCTGGGCGGCAGCGGTCACTCCAGGATTTCGGAGACCTCCAGCCACTCCAGTTCCAGACCTTCCTTCTCTTCGGCGATCTCCTGCAGCTTCCGGTTCATCTCCGCCAGCCCGGAAAAATCGATGTCGGCCTTGGCGCCGGCTGCGTCCATCTGCTCCTTGAGCTTGACCTCCTGCTGACCCAGCTTGCCCAGCTGGCGTTCAATCCGGTTGAGGTCCTTCTTCGCCTGACGCTTGTCCGCTTCGGAATGCACGGTGCCGGCAGCCGTTTCGGCAGAGTCGCTGCCGCCGGACGGAACCGCCGAAGACTTGCCGGCCAGCGCCGCTTCGCGCAGCTCAAGGTACTGGTCCACTCCCCCAGGCAGCCCGCGGAGCTTGCCGTCGCCCAGCAGCGCCATTTGGTGGTCCGTCACCCGTTCCAGCAGGTACCGGTCGTGCGAGACCACCACCAGCGTGCCCGGCCATCCGTCCAGCACATCCTCCACCGCTGCCAGCGTGTCCGTATCAAGGTCGTTCGTGGGCTCGTCCAGCATCAGCACATTGGGCTCGCCGACCAACAGCCGCAGCAATTGCAGCCGCCGCCGCTCGCCGCCCGAGAGGTCCCGCACCGGAGTCCACTGCTTCTCTTTGGAGAAGCCGAGCTGTTCCACCAGTTGCCCGGCTGACACCTCGCGCCCGCCGATGTTGAAGACCTGGCGTTCGCGCTGGATCACTTCCACCACCCGCAGGTCCAAGACATCGTCGAGTTCGCGGACCTCCTGGGTCAGCATGGCGGTCTGCACCGTCTTGCCCCGCTTCACCTTGCCGGCGGTCGGCTCGATTTCTCCGTTGAGCAGCCGCAGCAGGGTGGTCTTGCCTGCGCCGTTGACGCCCACCAGGCCGAGCCGCTCGCCCGGTGCCAGCCGGAGGGTGATGTTGTCGAAGAGCGGACCGGATCCGCCGTTGAGATCTCCGCGCGCTCGTTCCTCGCTTGGTCGATCACTGGGGCGCGCTCGTTCCTCGCTTGGTCGATCACCGGGGCGCGCTCGTTCCTCGCTTGGTCGATCGCTGGGCCGGGGCGGCGGCGTGTACGTCACATGTTCAAGGTCCAGCACGTCCTTGCCCAGCCGGGCGGTGGCCATCTTGTTCAGCGCCACCGTATCCCGGGGCTCGGGCACATCGGCGATCAGTTCATTGGCGGCTTCGATCCGGAACTTCGGCTTCGCGGTCCGGGCCGGCGCCCCGCGGCGCAGCCAGGCCAGCTCCTTCTTGACCAGCTGCTGCCGTTTCCCTTCGACGACGGCGGCCATCCGGTTGCGTTCGGCACGGGCCAGAACGTAGGCGGCATATCCGCCGTCGAACGGGTCGACGACGCCGTCGTGGACTTCCCACGTGCGGGTGCACACTTCGTCCAGGAACCAGCGGTCGTGGGTGACCACCAGGAAGGCACCCTCATTCGGGCGCCACCTGGTCTTGAGGTGACGGGCAAGCCATGCCACGCCTTCGACGTCGAGGTGGTTGGTCGGCTCGTCGAGCATGATCACGTCATGCGGCTCGATCAGCAGCTTGGCGAGGGCCACCCGGCGCCGCTGCCCGCCGGACAACGACGACACCGTGGCATGCCAGTCGACGTCGCCCACCAGCCCGTCCATAATCTCGCGGATCCGCGGGTTCGACGCCCACTCGTGCTCGGCTGCTTCACCGACGATGGCCACGCCAACCGGCAGGTCGCCGTTAAGCACGTCCTGCTGGTCCAGATAGCCCACGTTCACGTCGCCGCGTTTGGTGACCCGGCCGTCGTCGGGCGTGCTTCGCTGCGACAGCAGCCGCATCAAGGTGGACTTGCCGTCGCCGTTGCGCCCCACCATGCCAATCCGGTCGCCTTCGTTCAAGCCGAGGGACACCGAATCCAGGATGGTGCGGGTGGCAAAGGAGACGCTGACGTTTTCTGCGCCGAGCAAGTGGACCAAGGATGCTGCTTTCTGTTGCTTTGACTGAGTGCTTCAGGCGGACCGTAGGCTGGCCTCGCGCGGCCGGGGCCTCAAGCCATAATGCGGGCGCCGTGTACCGGTCCGCGGACCGGCAAGGCCACCACACCGGCGACGTCCGAGAGCCGCTGTGCCAGTTCTGCCGCTTCCTGCCGTCCTGCGGTCAGGAAGGCGACGGTGGGGCCGGAACCGGAAACCAGTCCGGCCAGCGCGCCTTCGACCCGGCCCAGTTCCAGGATATCGGCAAGCTCGGGTGCCAGTTCGATGGCTGCCTCCTGCAGGTCATTGTGCAAATAACCCGCCAGCTGGTGAACGTCGCCGGACTGCATCGCCTGCAGAATCGCCGGCTCCACCTGTTCGGGCTCGGCCGGCACTTCTCCCCGGCGGGCCCGCAGGTCGTCCGCCACGGCATAAACCTTGGGCGTCGACAGACCGAACGAGGCCGGAACCAGCACCCAGTGCATTTCGCTGCGCGCCAGCGCCGGAGTCAACCGGTCCCCCACCCCGAGTCCGACCGCAACTCCGCCGTGCAGCGCGAACGGCACGTCCGCGCCGAGTCCGCCGGCCAGCCCGATCAGTTCATCGCGCGAGTAGCCGGTGTTCCACAGCGCGCTGCAGGCCACCAGGGCGGCAGCCGCGTCGGCGGAACCGCCGCCCATCCCGCCCGCAATGGGGACCCGTTTGGTGATGTCCAGGTGAACGCCCTGCGGATGGCCGGAGGTTTCGCGGATGAGTTCCGCGGCCTGCACAGCCAGGTTGGAGGCGTCCAGCGGGATCCCGTCCAGGTCGAAGTCCAGTCCCACTCCATTGCGCACACTCACCGTGATGGCGTCGTCGTCGCGTGCCGTGGCGGTGACTTCCTCGTAGAGCGACAGCGCCAGATAAACGCTGGCCACCGAGTGGTAGCCATCCGCCCGGGGACCGCCCACCCGGAAGGAGACGTTGATCTTTCCCGGCGCCATCACGCGGACCGGACGTGTTCTGCTCATGCCACCATCTTCCTAGCCGACAAGCGGATGGTTGAATTCCGCGATCCGGGCAAAGGCAGCAACATCCAGCACTTCCCCGCGGGCGCTGGGATCCACATTCGCCTGGCGCAACGCTTCCTCCGCCCGCGCCGCGCTCCCGGCCCACCCGGCCAGGGCCGCCCGCAGCGTCTTGCGGCGCTGCGCGAAGGCTGCATCGATGACGGCGAAGACTTCGCGGCGCGGGGCACGGGTGACCGGCGGCGCGCCGCGGGTGAATTCCACCAGGCCTGAGGCGATCTTCGGGGCCGGCCAAAACACGTTCATGCCGATCACCCCCGCCTTGCGCATGCTGCCGTACCACGCGGCCTTGACGCTGGGAACGCCGTAGATTTTGGAGCCGGGCTTGGCCGCCAGCCGGTCGGCCACCTCGTCCTGGACCATGACCAGGCCGTGCCGCAGCGACGGGAAGTGCTCCAGCAGGTGCAGGACCACGGGCACGGCAACGTTGTAGGGCAAGTTGGCAACCAGTGCGTCCGGCGCCTTCGGCAGTTCGGTGACCTGCAGCGCGTCAGCCAGCACCACGTCCAACCGGCCGGCAGCCTCGGGACGCCATTCGGACGCCGTCTGCTCCAGTCGGGCGGCCAGCTTGGGATCGATTTCGACGGCGACCACGTGCCCGGCTGCATCCAGCAGTCCCAGCGTGAGGGAGCCGAGGCCGGGACCAACCTCCAGCACGGTCTCGCCGGGCTCAACGTCAGCGGTGGCCACGATCCTGCGGATGGTATTGCCGTCGATCACGAAGTTTTGACCGAGGGTCTTGGTGGGCCGAACGTCCAGTTCGGCGGCGAGCCGGCGGATGTCGGCTGCCCCGAGCAGCGGCTTGGTGGGTGCGGCCGCGGCTTCCCCGTCGTTCTGCCGGGAGCCGGTGCCGGGAGCGGAATGTGGTTCTGTCACTGTGCCATCGTATCGGTCCGGCGGCCGCTGCCGGGGCGGACGCCGCCCCGCCCGCTGAATGCACGTCGGGCCCGGGCAGTGATGCCCGGGCCCGACGAGGGAGGAATAACTGGCGGGATGCTTAGAGCAATCCCAGCTTGGAGGCACAGGCCGGCCAGTGGCCCCATCCGCCGTTGCCGCGCAGCACTTCAGCGGTCGCGATCTGCTCCGACGGAGTGGCCATGTAGGCGTACGGGGCGTACTTGCCGCCGCCGGCGCCCAGCCATGAGCTGGCACTGAATTGCAGGCCTCCGGAGTAGCCGTTGCCCGTGTTGATGGACCAGTTGCCGCCGGACTCGCATTCTGCGAGCGCCTGCCAGGTGCCGCCCACGTTGGCGTTGTTGACCTTGGCCGGGCGCTTCTTCGTGCCGACAGTGACCTTCTGGCTGACCGGTTCGCGGGTGACCTTTTCCTTGACCAGCTTCCGGCTGGTTTCCTTGCCGTCGGTCAGAACGATCTCGTAGACCTTGACCCGTTCGCCGGCCTCGCCGGCCCGGGTGACCTTTTCCTCGTCGGCGTACATGCCGGAGTTTGTCGTCTCGTCGGTACCAAACGCGATGGACTCGGTCTCTTCGACCCGCTCGCGGTCGATCCGGGTCACCTTGACCTTGATGCCCTCCTCGACCGGCTCCTTGGCGGCAACGGAGAGCTTGTCGTCCTTGCGGACCTTGATGTCATGCTCCTGCAGCAGGTCCCCGATGGTGGTCGCGGTGGTGACTTCCTTGCGGGTCTTGCCGTCGACGGCAATCGTGACACGCTTCGGGGTCGAGATGGTGACCGCGCCCACCGAGGCCAGTTCGGCGGTCAGCGGAGCCGACAGGGCGGACTTGTCCGTCACTTCCAGCTCGTCCAGCAGTTCCCGGACCGTCGCGGCCGTCGTGTGGACCGTGGAGCTGTCGCCGTCCACGTTGACGTTCACCGGCTTGGCGGTGACCACCTCAATGCTGGCGCCGTCGGAGATTTCCTCACCGACTGCTGGTGTGACGTCGTCGAGTTCGCCTACCTCAACTTCGGATTCGGCGAGTACATCCGCCACCGTCGAACCGAAGGTGGAGACAGTGCTGGCCTGCCCGTCTACCGTCAGCGTCACGGACTTGTTGTTGCCTACAAAAGCAACCAGCCCAAGGACCAGTGCGGTCATGACGACGACCTGGCCGGCGATTTTCACCCAGCGGTTCTTCAGCGCGTTAGTCACGGTTCCCGAATCTGTTGCAGTATCCGGGCACGGGGACATAAAGGCACACGCCAAGGGCGCGCCGATTTCCACGGCACGATGCGAGTGCAGGCAGCACCTACAACGGCTGTTTGGGCGTACGAACGGAACGTCCAACGGCAACCGCTAAAGGTGTGGCAATGTCCGGATGCCTTCCCCGACCCCGGCCATTAGCTACCTACCGTAATCGAAACGTGACATGGCGACAAGCCGGGCTACCGGCGGGTAGTCACGGGCCGCACTGCGCAGCAGCTGACTCCGGAAGCCTCGCCTGCCTGCTTTCGGGGGCTGGCTAGGAAAAACACCTAGGTGTCATTCGCTGCGCCACGAGCCGTAAACGTGCTGCGTGTTCTCCGCCACTTCTGTGCATAACGTGGCCAGATCCTTGTCCAGCACCTGGGCCATCGAACGCACGGTGTAGGGCACCAGATAGCTGGCGTTGGGGCGACCGCGGTAGGGATGCGGCGTCAGGAACGGCGCATCCGTTTCGGCCAGCACCAGTTCCGGTTCGGCCGTGGCCAGCGCCTCGCGCAGACCGTCGGCATTCTTGAAGCTAACAGTGCCTGCGAAGGACATGTGCCAGCCGTTGTCATTGCAGATCCTGGCCAGCGACGCGTCCCCGGAGAAGCAATGGAACACCACCTTTTCCGGTGCGCCCTCCTCGCGCAGCACCCGGACCACGTCCTCGTGGGCGTCGCGGTCGTGGATCTGAAGGGCCAGGCCCAGTCGCTTGGCCATGTCGATGTGGCGGCGGAACGACTCGTGCTGGGCACTCCGGCCGCCGGCTCCCGTGCGGTAGTAGTCCAGGCCGGTCTCACCGATGGCCCGGATGCGCGGGTGCCTGGCTATCTCCTCAATCTCCGCCAGGGCCTGCTCCAGCGTTCCTGCTTCGGCCAGCGGCGGCGCATCATTGGGATGGATGGCCACCGCACCCAGCAGCCTGGGCTCGGCCTGGACCGCCTGGAGCGTGAAGCGCGAGGACTCCAGATCGCAACCAACCTGGACGGCACCGGCGACGCCAACCGCCTCGGCAGCGTCCATTGCCTGCCGGACCGTGACCGACACCAGCCCGTCGCGAAAGTCCAGATGGGTGTGGTTGTCCATCACCGGCACCGGCAGCGGCTCGGGGGCCGGCGGATAGCTCAGATTACGACGACGGCCGTCGCCCTCGGTGGGGCTGCGCACGGCTGACGCCTTGGCTGCTGTGCTGTCAACTGTGTAGGCGGGGGGTGTTTCGCCGGCAATCGCGGCTGGAAAATTGGCCATGATGCCAGCCTACTGAAGCTCCGGCTGCGATTGAGCGGCCGTCAGCGGCGTCTCAAACAAACGTTTCATGTGTCTACCGCATCACACAGGCAGCAAGTAGGGTTGAGACAACCGGCCCTCGGGGAAGGCATACCGGAAGGTACTTTCATGGATACGCAGCAGGACATGGCAGAGGCCGGGACTATCCGCTCCAACAGCGCTGGGCTGGGACACAGCGCTGAGCCGGGACAAGGTGAGGGGCTCGCGCTCGCCGAGTTCCACGACGCCTGTGGTCGGATCAGGGCTGCGATCGAGACCGTCATCGACGGCAAATCGGAAGCGGCCCGGCTTGCATTGACCGTTCTGCTCGCCCAGGGGCACCTGCTCTTGGAGGACGTGCCTGGCGTCGGCAAGACCATGCTGGCGAAAACACTGGCCAAGACCATCGACTGCAGTGTGCACCGGATCCAGTTCACCCCGGACCTGCTGCCCTCCGATGTCACCGGCGTCTCCATCTACAACCAGGACAAGCACCGGTTCGAATTCCGGCCGGGACCGGTGTTCGCCAACATCGTCATCGGCGACGAGATCAACCGTGCCTCGGCCAAGACGCAGTCGGCATTGCTCGAATGCATGGAAGAACACCAAGTCACGGTGGACGGCACCTCCTACCCGTTGGACACTCCTTTCATGGTGATCGCCACCCAGAACCCGATTGAGATGGAAGGAACCTACCCGCTGCCGGAAGCCCAACGGGACCGTTTCATGGCGCGGATCTCCATGGGCTATCCGGACCTGCGTGCGGAAATGGACATGCTGGAGACCCACCAGTCCGTCTCACCGCTGGTAAACGTGCGTCCCGTGGTCACAGTGGACGAGGTACGCAGCATGGTCGCAACGGTCCGCGATGTCTACGTCTCGCCCGCCGTGAAGGAATACACGGTCAACATCGGCCGGGCCACCCGGGACCATCCGCATCTGCGACTGGGGGCTAGCCCGCGGGCCATGCTGCAGTTGCTTCGTGCGGCCAAGGCGACGGCGGCACTGAACGGCCGCGACTTCGTCCTGCCCGACGACGTAGCCAGCGTGGCCGAAGCCGTGCTGGCCCACCGGTTGATCCTCGACCGGAAAGCCGTGACGGCCGGCGAAGACGCTTCCAGCGTGGTGGCGTCCGTGGTGGCCAAGGTCCCGGTGGGCGGCGAGTCCCGCCGCGTCTCCCCCTGACGGCCATGGACGCGTTCGGCTGGCTGCCTACCCGGTACATCACGCTTCGCGGCTGGGGATTTGTGGCGGCCGGCACGCTGGCGCTGCTGCTGGCGCAGGTGCTGGGACGCCGCGACCTGCTGGCGCTGGGCGTGTTCCTCATCGCCCTGCCGCTGCTGGCGGCGGCGGCGATGGTGCTCCTGAAGCCCCAGTTCACCGTGGAACGGAAGTTCCGGCCCGCCGCCGTCGAAACCGGCGTCGTCGCCCAGGTCGAGTTGACGGTGCGCCGCGGCGGGGGTTCGCCCGGGCTCGTCTACATGGAGGAGCAGCTGCCGCTGCGCTTTGGCAAGCCGCCGTCGTTCCGGTTCCCGGCGCGGCACCCGTCCCGGTCCGGAGCGAGCATCTACGAATACAAGCTGCGCTCCAGCCAGCGCGGGCTGTTCGCCATCGGACCGGTCACTGCAGATTTCACTGATCCCTTTGGATTGGCCAATCACCGGCACCATCTGGGGGAAACCAGCCCCTTGGTGGTCACCCCGGCCCCCGTGCAACTGCCTGCCACGTCGCTGACCGGGGCACGCGGCTCCGACGGCACGGCGAGCACCCGGCGGCAAGCCAATCCCAGCGACGACGACGTCATGACCCGCGAATACCGGTACGGCGATCCGATGCGCCGGGTCCACTGGGCAGCGACCGCCCGGCAGGGCGAGCTCATGGTCCGGCAGGAAGAATCAGTGACCACCCCGCAAGCGACGATCGTGCTGGACCGGCGCGCGTCGGCCTTCGGTGCCGGCCTCCTGCCGTCGTTCGGCGATGGCGGCAGCCATCACGGCGATCTGCTGCATACCTCGCCCACCTTCGAATGGGCCGTCACCGCCGTCGCCTCGGCCGCCAACGACTTCCTCCAGCGCAATTACACTGTGCGGCTCCTCGACCCACACGCCGCGGCGGCGGTCCTGGAGTCCCCGTCGGCTCCGTCGCCCGGTCAGGAAGAATTCGACGGGCCGGCGGGCTATCAGGATCTGGCTGAAGGGCTGGCCGCGCTGGGCCTGGCCGACGACCACCGCAAGTCCGAGCGGCATCCGGCCGCGCCTGCGTTCGGGGACCGGTTGATGGACAAACTTGCGGCGCACAAATACAAGGGGCCGCTGGTCGCGATCCTGGGCCAGATCGGCGTCGACGAAGCTCGCCTGCTGGCACCTGCTGCCGAATTCGGCTCGCATGCCTTCGCACTGATCGTCACCGAACGCCCGCAACAGGCGAGGGCCGCCATGGACCTCCTGCGCACCGGTGGCTGGCGGACCGTGGCGGTCAGTCCCAAAGCCTCGGTGTCGGCTGCCTGGGCCCACTTCGACCTCAGCGATCGCATCGAGCCGGTGGGAACAGGAGCGGCGTCGTGACCGTCACGCTGGACAAGCCCGCCGACCGCCTGGCGCCGGGAACATCCCGCCGCGCTGGCGGCCGGCCTCCCTCCCCCGGCCTCGCGCCGTGGCTGATGAGCGCCGCCGTCGCCGTGGCTGTGCTGCTCACCGCCGCCAACTTGCACGGAGTCCTCGAGGGCTGGAGTTGGCTGTTCCAAGTCGCCGTCACGGTTGGTGCCATCGAGGCCGCCACCGGTCTGGCACGCCGGTTGGAGTGGCCGCCGTTGACCGGGGCGCTGCTGGGGCTTGCCGCTCTGGTGATGTCGGTCAATGCCATGTTCCTGGCTCCGACCAGTTTCCTGGGCGTCATCCCCGGGCCGGACACCTTCGCGGCCCTGGATCCCCTGCTGGAGGAAGCCCGGGACACCGTGGTCTCGCAGGTGGCGCCGGTGCTGGTCAACCCGGGTGTTGCCCTGGCGGCCTGTGTGGGAGTCGGATTGATCGCCCTTTTGGTGGACACCTTGGCCGTCCCGCTGCAGATGCCGGCCATCAGCGGTCTGGGCCTGCTGGGTTTGGTCTCTGTTCCGGCAATGATCAAACCGAACAGCATCGGCGCGGCCGGATTCTTGGCGGCCGCCGCCGGTTATCTGCTGCTGCTGGGATGCGCGCATTGGCTCGCCGCCGACGGCAGCGGCCGGGGCCGCCTGGCATCGTCTGAGCATCTGCGCCGCGCCTCAGGCATCGCCGCGGCCGGATTGGCGGCCGCGCTGGTGCTCCCGCTGGCCATTCCGGGCTTCTCCTCCGGGTTGTTCCCGGAGGGGTCGCGGCTGAACTGGGGGGCGCCCACCGGGCTGAATCCGGTGGTCAGTCTGGGCGACAACCTCCGGCGGCCCGGGGCCTTCGGCCGGATGACCTATGCCACCGATGCCCAAGAGCCGTTGTACCTGCGATCGGTCACGCTGGAGAACCTGACCGGTGCGCGCTGGAGCCCCAGCCCATTCGGGGGCAACAAACGAACCGGCATCGACGAACTGGACGTACCCGGCGTGCAGAACCTGCTGGCATCCGGCGAGGTGACCACCACGCTCATCAGCACGGCGTCTTTCACCAGCCCGTGGCTGCTGGTTCCCTACGCTCCGGCGCAAGTCTCCGGTGCCCGCGGCCAATGGAGCTGGGATCCAAGCACGCTGAATATCCGCGGGGAATCGGGCACCACCACCGCCAATCAGGACTACGAAGTGCGCAGCGTCAAGCCTCGGCTGACCCGGGACATACTCCGCGCCGCCGAGCCCGCCAACAATGCTGTGGTCGACCCGGTCTTCTCCGAGCTTCCGCGCAACATGCCTGACATCATTACCGATACCGCCGCGTCGGTTCTTGACGGACTGGACAGTCCGTTCGAGCAGGCCATGGCCATCCAGACCTACCTGCGGACCTCCGGTTTTGTGTACTCCGAACAGGCCCCCGTGGACGGCGGCTATGACCAGAGCGGATTCGACGTGGTGGCGGCCTTCTTGGAGGAGAAGTCCGGTTACTGCATCCACTACGCGGCGACCATGGCCATCATGGCCCGGATCGCCGGCATCCCCAGCCGGATGGCGGTTGGCTATGCACCGGGTCGTCCCACCGGAACCGTGCTCACTGACGGCCCTGGTGCGGACCTGAAGGAGTACGAGATCGATTCCCGGGACGCCCACGCCTGGCCGGAGCTTTTCTTCAGCGGCGTCGGCTGGGTCTCTTTCGAGCCAACCCCGTCACGCGGCGTGTTGCCGGCGTACGCGCAGACCGAAACCACCCCCGGCTCCCCCACGCAGCCGGAGGACGTTCTCCGGCCCACAAACCAGCCCCGGCCGGGCGCCGGCGCCGCCGGCGAGCAGGCGGAACCAAATTCGCCGGCTCCTGCCGAGGACGACGTGCTGTCCCGACAGCTGTGGTCGGCGGCGGTTGCGGCCGTGGTGCTGGGCCTCCTGCTGACGCCGCTGCTGCTGCGCCGCCGTCGCACCAGTCGGCGCCGGGCGGCGCTGGCAGCCGGCGGAACCGGACGCAGGGCCGCCGTCGCCGCGTGGGTAGAAGCCGTGGACGTCGCAGAGGACCTCGGCTGGGCAGCGGCCGCAACGGAGACGCCGCGGGCTTTCCAACAACGTCTGGACGACGCCGGAGTGGTCACCGGTGAGTCTTCCGCCGCCTTGTCCCGGCTGCGGGCAGGCTACGAACGGGCGGCGTATGCAGCACCGGAGACTCCGGCGCCGGACGGCCACAACGCTGCCCGCTGGGCGGACGTGGAAGCCGTCAAGGGCCGGCTCCAAGAGCGGGCCGGCTGGAAGCGGCGCTTGGCGGGGCTGTTCTGGCCCGCCTCGCTGTTCAGCCGCCGGCCGTCCGGAGCGGACGGCCGACGGGCGGATCAAGACTACTTGGCGTAGGGGTCCGCGATCCCGATGTACTGGACGGTGGTGTACTCGTCCAGGCCTTCTGCGCCACCCTCGCGGCCCATGCCGGACTGCTTCACTCCGCCAAACGGGGCGGCCGCATTGGAGATCACGCCGGCGTTGTAGCCCACCAGGCCGAATTCGATCTGCTCGGAGACGCGGAACATGCGGTTCACGTCACGCGAGTAGATGTAGGAAGCCAGACCGTACTCACTGGCGTTGGCCAGGGCGATGGCCTGCTCCTCGGTTTCGAACGTGGTCACCGGTGCGACCGGGCCAAAGATCTCGCTGCGGAGGATGTCGGCGTCGTTCGGAACGTTGGCCAGCACGGTCGGCTGGTAGAAGTAGCCGTCACCGTCCACCGGCGCACCGCCGGTGCTGACGGACGCTCCGGCTTCCACGGCTGCGGTCACCAAGGCGTGAACGTCGTCGCGGGCGCCGCCGTCGATCAGCGGGCCCACCGTGGTGTCGGCCTCGGTGCCGCGTCCGGTCTTGAGCGCCTTCATGGCATTGGCAAACTTGGTGGTGAATTCCTCGGCCACCGAGGCCTGGACCAGGAAGCGGTTGGCCGCGGTGCAGGCCTCGCCCATGTTGCGCATCTTGGCGGCCATGGCTCCCTCGACGGCCTTATCCAGGTCGGCGTCCTCGAACACGATGAACGGGGCGTTTCCGCCGAGCTCCATCGAGGTGCGCAGCACGTTGTTGGCGGCGTCCTTGAGCAGCTGCTTGCCCACCGGGGTGGATCCGGTGAAGGAGACCTTGCGCAGCCGCGAATCCTGCATCAGCGGACCGGAGATCCCGGACGCGCTCTTGGACGAAACCACGTTCAGCACACCGGCCGGAAGGCCCGCCTCGATCATGGTCTGGGCGAAGAGCTGGCTGGTCAGCGGGGTCAACTTGGCCGGCTTCAGCACCATGGTGCAGCCGGCGGCGATGGCGGGCCCGACCTTGCGCGTGGCCATGGCCAGCGGGAAGTTCCAGGGGGTGATCAGCAGGCAGGGACCGACCGGCTTGCGCTGGACCAGGATCTTGTTCTTGCCCTCCGGCGTGGTCAGGTAGCGGCCGTAGTCGCGGACAGCCTCTTCGGAGAACCAGCGAAGGAACTCGGCACCGTAGACGACCTCGCCGCGGGATTCGGCCAGCGGCTTGCCCATTTCCATGGTCATCAGCAGGGCGAAGTCCTCGGCCCGCTCAGTCACCAGTTCGAAACCGCGGCGCAGGATCTCGGCGCGCTCACGCGGAGCGGTGCGGGCCCAGGAGGCCTGCACCTTGTCGGCAGCGTCGAGGGCGGCGAGCGCATCCTCGCTGGTGGCAGACGCCAAGGTGGCCAGCACCTTGCCGGTGGCAGGATCCGCCACCTCGAAGGTGCCGCCGTCGGAGGCGTCGCGCCATTCGCCGTTGATCAGCAGGCCGGTAGGTACTTTGGCGAGCAGTTCTGCTTCGCGGGCTGCGGTTTCAGCCATGGCGGTGCCTCCAAATGTTCAGGATTGAGTCCGTGGGCGCAGTGCCCGGTTTCCTTCACAGTAGGTTTCCGCTTCACAGGTGTAAATGCGAGGGTGCACTACATTCCGCGGTCCCTACTGTGCAGATCGACAATATCAACGGCTGCCCCGCAGCACCTGCATCGAACCCGGGCGAGGGCGTTATGTGACGACGACGGCGGCCGACACCGTCCGCGCCTAGCTGACGGTGTCGGATCGGGCAGCCAGGACTGCCGAGTACAGTTCCCGCTTGCTGATCCGCGCATCGGCTGCCACTGCGGCCACCGCTTCTTTAAGGCGGGCGCCTTGGGCCACCAGTGCGTTGACGTCCTGCACATGGTCTTCCGGCCGTTCGGGGGCTGCCTCCGGAGCACCGGCCACCACCACGGCAATCTCGCCGCGTACTTCTTCTGTTTCTGCCCACTCGAGCAGTTCGCGGACCGGACCCCGCAGGACTTCTTCATGCAGCTTGGTCAGTTCCCGGCACACGGCTGCCTGCCGTTCCGGACCGAACCCGGCATCGAGCGCGCGCAGCATGGCCGCCAGCCGGTGCGGTGCTTCAAAGAACACCATGGTCCGCCGCTCACCGGCCAGCTCCGCCAGCCGCGCCGCGCGCTCCCCCTGCTTGCGGGGCAGGAATCCTTCGAAAGTGAAGCGGTCGGTGGGGAGACCGGACAGCGCCAGCGCCGTCAGCACAGCCGAGGGGCCGGGCACCGCGGTAACCAGGACTCCCGCCGCCACGGCCGCTTCGACCAAACGGAAGCCGGGGTCGGAGACGGCCGGCATGCCGGCGTCGGTCACCATCACCAGCGTGCTGCCGGCCAGGACCAGTTCCAGCAGGTCGGCGGTGCGGCTGGCTTCATTGTGTTCGTGGTAGCTGATGATTTTGCCGCCGGCGGTGATGCCCAGGAGCTGCAGCAGTTTATGCAGCCTGCGTGTGTCTTCCGCCGCGACCACATCGGCTGTCTGAAGCAGTTCAACCAGCCGCGGTGAGGCGTCCCTGACATTGCCGATCGGTGTCCCCGCCAACACAATCTGCCCTGGCTGGCCCAGTGCCGGACCGCCAGCTTCCCGCTCATTCACATGGACAACCCTACCCGCAGCCCGGCGGACGGGGATCCAGCCGCTTTCGGCGGAAGCCCATGGCCTGTTTCGCCCGCACCTTATATAGAGTCAGTATGTGCCCGACCGCAGCGAGGGCCGCCTTGGTGCGGCCGGCAACCCCTTTGGCGTCGCGGCACACCCACATACTTACCGGCCGGTAACATGATGGCCGTGACCCATAGCACGCCCGCTCCTGCTGCGGAAGCCCGCCGCGGACGCTGGCTGGAGACACCGGGCCGGGCCTTCAGCGAGGCCGTGCTGCGCCGCCGCCTGCTGGGTGTTCCGGCACAGTTCGGCATCTGGGCCTGGCTGCTTCCCTTGCTCATCGCCGTCCTTGGCGGCGTGCTCCGCTTCTACCGCCTGGGCGAACCGGGTTCGCTGGTGTTCGACGAAACCTACTACGTCAAGGACGCCTACTCCTACCTGCAGTCCGGCTATGAACGGGATTGGCCCGACGACGCCAACGAGTCCTTCAACGCTGGCCGTCCGGACGTCCTCCTGGACACCCCCGAGTATGTGGTGCACCCACCCGTCGGCAAATGGATGATCGCCGCCGGGATGTGGCTCTTTGGCTCGGACAATGCCTTCGGCTGGCGGTTCGGCGCCGCGCTGACGGGCACCCTGTCCATCCTGCTCATCGCCCTGATCGCGCAGGCCCTGTTCAAGTCGACGGCGCTGGGCGGGATCGCCGGCCTGCTGACCGCCATCGACGGCCACCATTTGGTCCACTCCCGGACATCGCTGTTGGACATTTTCCTGATGTTCTGGATTGTCGCTGCGTTCGGCTGCCTGCTGCTGGACCGCAGCGACGGACGACGCCGGCTGGCCGCGAAAATTGCCCGGCTCACCGGCTCCTCCGGGGTACCGCACCCGTCACGGCTGCTGTACGGCCCGTGGATCCTCTGGCGGCCGTGGCGGCTTGCCGCCGCCGTCTCCCTGGGCCTGGCGGTGGGAACCAAGTGGTCCGGACTGGCCTTCGTCGCGGTGTTCGGGCTCCTGTGCGTGTTCTGGGACCTCAGCGCCCGCCGGACCGCCGGCATCAGCGAGTGGTTCTCGGCCGGTGTGCTCCGCGACGGTGTGCCGGCGTTCTTCACCATGATTCCTGTGGCGGCCTTGACGTATCTGGCCTCCTGGACCGGCTGGCTGCGCTCCAACAACGCGTATGACCGGAACTGGGCGGCGTCGAACCCTTCCGGAAGCTGGGGCTGGTTACCGGACTGGCTGCGTTCCCTGGCCGAGTACCACCGCAGCGCCTACACCTTCCACAACGGCTTGCATTCGGAGCATCCATACGAATCCAACGCCTGGACCTGGCTGTTCATGGGCCGCCCCACCTCCTTCTACTACCAGTCCGAAGAAGCCGGCCAGGGTGCCTGCCATGCGGCCGGGGGCTGTTCCGAAGCCGTCACGGTGGTCGGGAATCCGCTGATCTGGTGGGCTGCTGCGGCCTGCCTGCTGGTGCTGCTGTTTTGTTGGGCCGGGCGCCGGGACTGGCGTGCGGGTGCCATCCTGGCGGGTGTCGCGGCCGGCTACCTGCCGTGGTTCCTCTACCCGGAACGGACTACCTTCTTCTTCTACGCCATCTCCTTCCAGCCGTTCCTGGTCTTGGCGCTGACCTACACACTGGGGCTGGCGCTGGGCCGGCCCACCGACCCGCCATGGCGCCGGCGGCAGGGCGTGCTGGTGGTCGGGCTCTTTGTGGCGGCAGCGCTCCTGGTATCGGCCTTCTTCCTGCCGGTGTGGACCGCAGAGCTGATCGATTACAACCAGTGGCGCTGGCGCATGTGGATGCCGAGCTGGATCTAATGCAGGCAAGACTGCACAACTTTTACCGGAAGCAGAAAGTGGGCACGAAGTGCGAGAAGCGGTAACGGAACTCCTGGCGACCATGCCGGCGGGGTCGAACATCACGGACATCCTGGTGGCACAGCACCAGCGCGACCCGCAGCGGGCGCTCTACGCCGTCAAGCGCAACGGCGCGTGGTCCGATGTCTCGGCGGCGGAGCTCCTGGGCCAGGTCACGGCGCTGGCCAAGGGTCTCATGGCTTCCGGCATCGAGCCTGGCGACACCATTGCGGTGATGTCCAAGACCCGGTTTGAGTGGACGGTGGTGGATTTGGCGGGCTGGTTCGCCGGCGCCGTCGTGGTTCCCATCTATGAGACGTCCTCCCCGCTCCAAGTGCAGTGGATACTGCAGGACTCCGCGGCGAAGATGGTGTTCGCCGAGGACGCTGCCAAGGCGGCCGTGGTAGGCCAGGCCATGTCCGGCCTGCCGGCCGAACTGTTGGTCTGGCAGCTGGACCGGAACGCCGATGGACTGGCCCAGCTGAAGGCAGCCGGAACCGACATCACCGACGAGGCCCTCGAACTGCGCCGCACCTCCCGCGGCATGGCGGACGCGGCGTCGCTGGTATACACCTCGGGCACCACCGGTCGGCCGCGCGGCTGCATTGTCAGCCACGGCAACTTCGCCGAACTGGCGGTCAACACGGTGGAGTTCCTGCCGGACATCCTGAAGCGTCCGGATGCCAAATCGCTGATGTTCCTGCCGCTGGCCCACGTCCTGGCCCGGGCGGTGCAGGTGATCTGCCTGGCCGCCGGAGTGAAGATGGGCCACACCTCCAGCATGGCCGAGTTGATCGAAGACCTGGCCAGCTACCAGCCGACGTTCCTGCTGGTGGTTCCGCGCGTCTTCGAAAAGGTCTACGCCACTGCCCGCCAGAAGGCGCACGACGGCGGCAAAGGCCGGATCTTCGACGCCGCAGCGCAGACGGCGGTCGCCTACTCGGAGGCGCGGGACGCCCAGGCCCGCGGCGCCGGTGCCGGCCCCGGCCTGGCGTTGAAGGCCAAGCGTGCCGTGTTCGACAAGCTGGTGTACGGCAAGCTCCGGGCGGCCTTCGGCGGCCAGGTGGAGTACACCGTCTCCGGTGCATCGGCGCTAAATCCGATGCTGGCGCATTTTTTCACCGGCATCGGCGTGCCGGTGTTGGAAGGCTACGGGCTGACCGAGTCCACCGCCCCCGCGGCGGTCAACCTGCCGCGAGCCAACCGGATCGGCACCGTTGGCCTGCCGTTGCCCGGCACCACCATCAGGATCGCGGACGACGGCGAAGTCCTGATCAAGGGCATCGGCATCACTCCCGGTTACCACAACAACGAGGCAGCCAATGCCGAATCCTTCCGGGATGGCTACTTCTGCACCGGCGACGTCGGCACACTGGACGACGACGGCTACCTCACCATCACCGGCAGGAAGAAGGATCTGCTGGTGACAGCAGGCGGCAAGAATGTGGCTCCGGGGCCGCTGGAGGACGCATTGCGCGAGCACCGGCTGGTCTCCCAGGCCGTGGTGGTCGGCGAAGGCCGTCCCTTCATCGGGGCACTGGTCTCCCTCGATGAAGAGGGACTCACCGGATGGCTGGCGGCGGCCGGCCGCAGCCCAATGGACCTCACCGCCGCGGCGGAAGATCCGGCGGTGCGGGCCGAGCTGCAGCAAGCCGTGGATCATGCCAACCGGCTGGTCTCGCGGGCGGAGCAGATCCGGAAATTCGATGTGCTGCGGCAGGACCTGACCGAGGCTTCCGGGCATCTGACGCCGTCGCTGAAGCTTAAGCGGATGACCGTGCTGGAGGATTTCGCCGGGCAGATCGACGGACTCTACAGCTAGCCCCTGCCCCCGTGGCGGCCGGGCTGCCCTGGCGACGTCCGCCCTGCCCCGGTGACGGCCGGCCCGCTTGCAGCCTTAGGCTGTCTGGTCCTGCTCCCGGGCCAGCAGCAGTTCATGCCGGCGCCGCTGTTCTTCCGCAGCGGCCGCGCTCCGGTTCCGCCGTCCGCGTGTCGGCCAGGTCAGGGCCAGCACCAGCGAGGAGACCATCAGCACCAGCAGGGCGATGACGATTCCGGAGTCCATCCAGAACTGGGCGGGGAACAGCCGGATCAGCGTATCGTCCACATAGAAGGTCCAGGTTCCGTCAGCAAAAAAGATCCGGTGGAAGTCGGTGAAGAACTGCTGCCAATTGAGCGCCCCGAGGATGCCCAGCACCAGGATCAGGATCAACGTTGCGGCCGAACCGGCGAACAGACCGCGCCGGACACCGCCGTGGTAGCGGCGGGCAAGGTACACCACGCACACCACTGCCAGGATCAGCATCACCGCTCCGGCAATCATGGTCGCGAGGAAAACGCTTTTCACGTCAGCCATGTGGCTGACCTCAGAGTCCAGGAAAAGGCTGCCGCCGTTCGGACCGGTGAGGTCGCCCAGGTACCGCGGGCCGGCGAAGTTCAGCAGGTAGTCCACCGCGTAGGAGCCGAACGTCATTCGGTCCTCAGTGCTGAAGCCGAAGCTGTCGGCCGGGAAGCCGGGCCGGTGGTATTCGACCCAGAGGAACAGCGGGGTGGCCACCAGCCGGATGGCCCCGATGATCAGCAGCAGCGGGAACAGCACGGCCAGCACCACCTGCAGGATGCGTCCGGCCAAGGGCTTGGCGTTCACTGCCTCCTCGCGCGCGGTAGTGCGCCGTACCACTTCCGAACGCGGCGGACGAACCGAGAGCGCGGTGGTCGCAGGATTCGCGTCGCCGCCGGCGGTCGAGTCCGCTCCGGCGGGCCGAGCCGCTGCCACAGCCGGTACCGGTCTCCGGGCAGCGGGCACTTCGCCCTCCGCGCCGGCCGGGCCGGCACTGCCGGCGTCCGGGCCGGTCATGCCTGCGTTGGCGGTGTCGGGACGGGACGGGCCTGCGCTGCCGCTCTGGCCCTCCTTGCCTGAGGCGGCAGCGGCGGGGGCAGCCGCCGGTCCGCTTCGGTCGGGGCGCCCGGCAGCAGCCGCCGTCGCAGGTTCGGCTCCGGACCTATCCGCGGCTCGGCCGTCGGGCGCGGTCCCGCGATCTTGCCCCACGGCACTCAAATCCGGCAGCCTGCTGGGCCGGCGCATCGGAAGCGGGTTGGCTCCGTCCCGAAAACGGCCGTTGGCGGCAGGTACCGGGGGTGCGGGAGCCCGCTCTGGCTCAACACCGGCTGCCTCTACGGGCGCCGTTCGGGCTCTGCGTCCGTCTCCGCCGGGGTTCGTCTGTTCGACTGCCACGTCCGTCGCCTCTTTCTGTACCGCTGGCCTCTCTGGTTATGAGACTACCGCTGGCCGGCGATGCTTCGCGGTTGCCACCCCGGGCGCGGCCCGCCCGGCTTCTAGCCGGTGACGGCGGTCTCGCCGGCGTCGAACCGGCCCAGGTCGCCGCGCTCCCCCGCCAGGTAGGCCCGCCGGCCCAGCACCAGCGTGTAGACCCAGTAGCCCGCCAGCACCAGCGCGCCGATGCCCAGGCGCAGCCAGTCCGGTAGCGGGCTGGGCGTCACGAAGCCCTCGACCAGGCCGGAGATGAAGAGCACCAGGACGAGGCCCAGGGCAACGGTGATCAGCGACCGGCCCTCCCGGGCCAGCGATGCGGTGCGGGTCAGCCGCCCGGGCGAGACCCAGGACCAGAAGATCCGCAGACCGGCCGCCGCGGCGATGAAGATGGCGGTCAGTTCCATCAACCCGTGGGGCAGGATGTACAGGAAGAAAACGTCCAACCGGTCGTAGGCCGCCATCATTCCACCGGCCATGCCGACGCCCTGGGCGTTCATGAACAGGATGTACGGCACCCACAGCCCGGTGACGCCGAACGCCACTGCCTGCGCCGCGATCCAGGCGTTGTTCGTCCACACCATTCCGGCGAACGACGCGTTGGGGTTTTCGGAGTAGTAATTGACGAAGTCTTCTTCCACGTACTTCCGGATTTCCTCGTCCGAGCCGATGGCCTTGATGACCTCCGGGTTCCCCGCAACCCAGGAGCCGAACAGCCACGCGACCAGGATGAACACGGCGCCGATAATCACGGTCAGCCACCGCAGCCGGTAGAACGCGGCAGGCAAAGACAGCACAAAGAACTCGGCAACGTCCCGGGCAAAATTGGAGCGGGCACCGGTGAAGCGGGTCCGGGCGCGGGACAGCCGCGTGGAGAGGGCCGCCGACAGTTGGCCTTCGGCGGCCACGGAGCGGATCATCGACAGGTGGGTCGAGGTACGCCGGTAGAGCACCAGCAGTTCATCAGCCTCAGCCCCGGTGAGCCTGCGCTTGGCGCTCAGTTCGTCCAGCCGCTTCCAATCGTGCTGGTGCACAGCGGTGAAGGCATCGATATCCACACCCATAGCCTATCCGGCACCGGGCCGGGGCAACGCTCCGCAGGGCCGCCGAGCGGCGCACGGATGGATAGAGTGGAACCAGGCGGCACAGGCCGCCCGGGAAAGGGGTCCGATGAGCAACGTCATCACCGGCGAGGCCGTGGTGCTGGAGCTGCGGCCGGCGTCCTTCGGGGTCCGCGCGCTCAGCTCGATCATCGATGTACTCGCCAACGTGGCGCTGCTGATAGCCGCCTTCGTACTGATGGCTGAAACCCTGGATGTGGGCTTCGACGCCGCGGCCGCCCGGGCGCTGGCCATCACCGTGGTGTTGTTCTTCCTGGTAGTGGTGCCCATCGCCGTCGAAACCTTGACCCGCGGGAAGTCGCTGGGCCGCTGGGTCATGGGGCTGCGCATTGTCCGTGACGACGGCGGTGCCATCCGTTTCCGGCATGCCCTCATCCGGGGGCTGTTGGCGGTGTTCGAGCTGTACTTGCTGCTCGGTTCGGTTGCGTTCATGGCCGCGCTGTTCAACGACAGGTCCAAGCGGCTGGGCGATCTCCTGGCCGGCACCTACAGTATGCGGGAGCGGGTCGGCGTGATGCCGAAGGTCCTGCCGGAGGTTCGCCCGCAGCTGGAGCCGTGGGTGAAGCTGGCCGATATGGGCAGGCTGCCGGAACCGCTGGCGCGCAGGATTGTGCAGTTCCTGTCCCAGGCGCCCAAAATGATCCCCGCCTCCCGGGCCAGGCTGGCCACCGCCCTGGCCAATGAGGCCTCCGGCTACGTCTCTCCCCCGCCGCCGGCGGGGACTCCGCCGGAAATGTACCTGCTGGCGGTCATGGCTGAACGGCGCGAACGCGACTTTTACCGGTTGGCCCGGCAGCACGAACGCGCCGTGCAGCGCGGCGCGCGGCTGCATTCGTTGCCCTTCCAGGATGAGGAGCACCGGCCGGTCCGCTGAGTTCGTCCGCTCAGCAGCCGCTAGCCCTTGTCTTGCGACGTCCAGGTCTTCCAGTCCACGTTCCAGTCGCCGAAGCCGTCCGTCGAGTCCAGGAAGGCGCCGTCGGTGTTGCGGATATCCACGATGTCCCCGGTGCGCATCGTTTCGTAGAAATACCTCGCGCCGGCCTCGGACATGCCCACGCAGCCGTGTGAAATGTTCCGCACGCCCAGCGCCGAGGGGTCCAGCGTGGTGTGGACGAATTCGCCGCTGTTGCTCAGCCGGCTGGCGTACTTGGCGTCGAACGGCTCATACCAGTCGGGGTCCCCGGGCTTGAGTCCGATGCTGCGCGGGTTGAACGGCAGCGACTTGTGCATGTCCATGATCGGGTGGATTCCCTTGCTGGACGGCCAGTTGGGGTCGCCCAGCGTGACCGGGAAGGTCTGGGCCAGCTTGCCGGCCACGTAGATCTTCATGGTCTTGGTCTTGTTGTCGACGATGGCCCGGCGGTCATCAAGGATGTTGACCGTGATCTTCTCGTCGTTCATCCCGATCATCTTGTTGCCGAACTCCACGCCGAAGAGTTTCATGTCCACGGTGACCGTGCTGTTGGGTGCCCAGTACTTGGCCGCCCGGTACCGGGCCTTGGTGTCCGAGTACCAGTAGAACTCGCCCTTTTGCCCGGCGGAGGTGGTGATCTTGATGGCCTCCTCCACCTTCTTTTTGTTCAGCACGGGTTCGCTGAAATTGAACTCCAGCGGCTGCGCAATGCCCACGCTCTGTCCGTCCAACGGGTACATCCAGCCGTCGGCCTGGTTGGGCGCCAGGACCGTGGTGAAGCTCTGCTGCTTGGCGGTCTCGTCGCCGGCGCTGTCCACCAGCGTGTAGCTGAAGTCGTAGGTGGTCAAGAAGTCCAGCCGCTCGGTGGCTTTCCACGCGCTGCCGTCCTGGGACAGTTCACCGGCAACCGGTTTACCGCCCTTCGCCGGGGCCAGCACCACGTCCTTGATGGTGGCATTCTTGGCGGTAATCGTGGCGACGGTGGCCGGGTTGACCTCAACAGCCTTGTCCTCCGGGGAGACGCCGAAGGACATCGCCTTGGCAACCGGCTCCGAGAATCCCGGGCGCTCGGCCGGCGCGACGGCCAGCACACGGCCCAACTGGGCGGCAAAGGTGGGCGACGCCACGGTAGCTGCGGTGACGGCGGCCGCGGCAGCCACCAGCACGCCGGCGATGCACAGCAGTGCGATCTTCAGGCCCTTGCGCTTCTTTTTTTCCTCAGTCATCCCAACCCAAACTCACGAGACTCACGGCATGGTGCTCGCCGCCCGGGCACAGCACGGCCCTGCTTCCATGGTAGGTCGCCCGGGGGCATGCGCCGGGCCACGGCGCGGCGTAGGCCGTCCAACAATCCGGTAACCTTCCCGGGAACGACGACGGCGATGGGCACCGCGTGGGTGCCCATCGCCGTCGTCGTTAGTCAGGAATCAGTAGCGGTAGTGGTCCGGCTTGTACGGGCCGGCAACGTCCACGCCCAGGTACTCGGCCTGTTCCTTGCTCAGTTCGGTGAGTTCGACGCCGAGTGCGTCCAGGTGCAGCCGGGCAACCTTTTCGTCCAACACCTTCGGCAGCACGTAGACCTGCTTGGCGTACTCCGGCTCGCCGGTGGCCGATCCCTCGGCCGGCTTGCCGTGCTTGGTGAACAGTTCGATCTGCGCGATGGTCTGGTTGGCGAAGGAATTGCTCATCACAAACGACGGGTGGCCGGTGGCGTTGCCGAGGTTCAGCAGCCGCCCCTCGGACAGCACGATGATGGAGCGTTCGGCCCCGGAGCCGGCGTCGAAGACCCACTCGTGGACCTGCGGCTTGATCTCCACCTTCTGCACGCCCGCTACCTGGGCCAGCCCAGCCATGTCGATTTCGTTGTCGAAGTGGCCGATATTGCCCACGATGGCCTTGTCTCGCATCTTCACCATGTCGGACGCCATGATGACGTCCTTGTTGCCGGTGGTCGTGATGAAGATGTGCCCCTCGCCCACGACCTTGTCCAAGGTGGTGACCTGGTAACCGTCCATGGCTGCCTGCAGGGCACAGATCGGATCCACCTCGGTCACCACAACCCGCGCGCCCTGGCCGCGCAGCGCCTCGGCTGCGCCCTTGCCGACGTCGCCGTAGCCGCAGACAACCGCGGTCTTGCCGCCCATCAGGACGTCGGTGGCCCGGTTGATCCCGTCCGGCAGCGAGTGGCGGATGCCGTACTTGTTGTCGAACTTGGACTTGGTGACTGCATCATTGACGTTGATGGCCGGGAACAGCAACTGGCCCTGCTCGGCCAACTGGTACAGACGGTGCACGCCGGTGGTGGTTTCTTCGGTGACGCCGCGGATGCTGGCGGCCACCCGGGTGAACTTCTGCGGGTCCTTGGCCAGTGAAGCGCGCAGCACATCCAGGATGATGGTGAACTCGTGCGGGTCCTCGGCGGAGGCTGACGGCACCGCACCTGCGGCTTCGAACTCCACTCCCTTGTGCAGCAGCAGCGTGGCGTCGCCGCCGTCGTCCAGGATCATGTTTGGCCCCAGCTCGGGGTTTTCGGCCGCGCCGGGCCAGGTCAGGATTTGCTCGGCCGTCCACCAGTATTCTTCGAGCGTTTCGCCCTTCCAGGCGAAGACCGGCACACCCTGCGGGTCCTCCGGCGTGCCCTTGCCCACGACGACGGCGGCGGCGGCCTCGTCCTGGGTGGAAAAGATGTTGCAGGAAGCCCAGCGGACCTCGGCGCCGAGGGCAGTCAGGGTCTCGATCAACACCGCTGTCTGCACGGTCATGTGCAGTGACCCGGCGATCCTCGCACCGGCCAGCGGCTGGCTTGCGCCAAACTCTTCGCGCAGTGCCATCAGGCCCGGCATTTCGTGCTCCGCCAAGCGGATCTGGTGCCGGCCGGCAGCGGCCAGCGAGAGGTCTTTGACCTTGTAGTCGATCGTCACAGTCATGCTCCTAAGCGTTGTCAGCGGGGCCGTCGGGGGTGGAATCGGAGGCGTCGGCGCCCACGGCAGCCTGCGGCAAGAGCACCGGGATGCCGTCTTCGATCGGGTAGCGCAGCCGCTCACCTGCTGCGGTGCGTCCGGTCGCTACCAGCTCGTCTCCCTCTTGAACCAGGGAAGATCCGGTCGTCGGGCAGCGCAGGACCGCCAGCAGTTCGGGTGTCAGATGTGCCATGCGGATGTTGTCCTTCGGTCGATCAGCGGCTTCAGCTGTGCCGGCGTCAGGTGGACGGCGGGCGGGGCCTCGCAGCGGACAGCAGGGTGCCGGGAATGCGGGCTGCCCGCTTCCCAGCGTATCGTTCTACGGTTGTCCGCGCAGAATGCGAAGGTGTCCGCGCCGGGTGCCGGCAGCACCGGCCGGCGGTTCCAGCGGTTCACGCTGCCCGCGCGGCTGCGGCAAATCATCAGAGACCTCCGGTGTGCGGGCAGCTTCGCGGACCGCGTCCGCCAAGGCCAGCAGGTCGTCAGGATTCGGGGCCGGTGCCTGTGTGGGCAGCGCCAGCCGCATGACTTCCCAGCCGCGGGGCACCGTCAGCCGCTCAGCGTGCTCAGCGCACAGGTCGTAGCAGTGCGGCTCGGCGTAGGTGGCCAGCGGGCCCAGCACGGCGGTGGAATCTGCATACACGTACGTCAAAGTAGCGATGGCCGACCGCTGACAGGCCGAGCGTGAACATTGACGAATGGATCCCACGAGAAAGAATCCTACTCCGGGCGGCTCTGCTTCCGGGCCACCGGCACGGACAGGCCCGGAAAGATTAGGTCACAATCAGGCTACCCAGCCTCTTGCCGCGGCGGGCCCTCCCGGCACACCGCCGATAGGCAGTGCCGAATTCTCTCTGCCGGGCTTAAAGTCGGTATATGGAGAACGGACCTTCACTGACGGTGTCGCTGGGTGGCGACGGCGGTGGCTGGCGCCGTCCTTTTCCCGTACGACGCCGGAACCGCCGCGGCCGCGGCCTGCGCGGCGATCTGCTGCCCGCGCATTTGCCCGGCCATCTGACCCGGCCCGAGCAGTTCGAGCAGTGGGTTTCCGAGTCTGCCGAGCGGCTGGAGTACTTCTGGGGCGAGCGGATCGAAGCGGCCCAATTCGTGGTCGAGGACATTCCGCCGCATCTCGAGGAACTGTTGGCGCGCGGGCAAGCGGCACCGCTGGGCAGCTTCACTCCGGCCGTTCCGGGCCGGCCGGCGGTGGTGACCGTATTCCGCCATCCGGTGCAGATGGCGGCCCGGCTGCGGGCCGAACTTCCGGAGATCATCCACGACGTGGTGGTGGAGCAGACCGCGCAGTTGCTGAACATGGCTCCGGAAGCCGTCGACCCCGGCTACGGCCGGACCCGCCCCTGACTCAGTACCCGATATTGACCGGGACAGCGTTTTGCGCCTGCGTCCCGGCCGGCACCGGCAGGACGGCGACGTCGGCTGAACCGCCGCTGGTCAGCACCTGGGCACCGTAGACTGCTTCGCCCGACGCACTGATCAACAAGGCCGCGGGATCGGCGTCGTTGGCCTTCGGGTTGAGCGACACGGTCGTTCCGGCCGGAACATCGACCGTCTGCTTCTTCCCCAGCCGGCCTTCCAGATCCACCGGGGTGATGTCCAGCTTTGCCGCGCCGGCCGGTGCGCTGAAGGCCATCCGGGAGTTCAGTCCTCCGGGGACGACAGCCAGGTGGTTGCTGCCCAGCCGGCCGGCGGCCGGTGCCCACCCGAAGTCCACCGGGGCCGCTTCCTCCGTGGCCCGGCTGACGCGTGCGGCGGCCGCGATGGAAACATCGGCGCTGACTTCGACGGAATAAGTGCCGTTGGGCAGCGAGTCAAGCGGAACCCGTGTGACGCTGCCGGCGGCCGCAGTGATGACGCCGCCGCCCGGGAGGCTGACCGGTCCGTCCGAGCCGATGACCCGCACTTCAAGGACGGCGTCGGTTACGCCAGGTACCGCAACTTCCAACGCCGGCGCCGCGTTCTCATAGCCGTCCTGTTCGCGGATTTTCCGCGCCAGCTTGGCGTCTTCGACGGTGATGCCGGTGACCAATTGGCGCGTGCCGGCCGGAGCCGATGCCTGCAGCAGTTCGACGCCGCCGGGCGTCAGTTGGCGCAGGACGCTCTGTTGGATGAAGCCGGTCACCGGCCCGCCGGAGGACTGGACGCGCACGGCCAGTGATTCCTGGTTTGCGGCCAGGCCCGCCAGCACGATGGACCGGGATTCCCCCGGTGCCAGCAGCAGCCCCCGGGTACCGGCGGCCTGGATCGGCCCCTCGCCTGACATCAGTTCCAGGTTGACCGAGGACGGGGTTTCGGAGCTGTTGTGCAGCTTCAGTACCGACGTGGTGCCCACCGTGGTGGAGGCCCCGAGCAGCCAAAAATCGTTGGCCGGCGCCATGCAGTTGGCCGCGGCCAGTCCGCGCAGGTCGCCGTCGGAGGCCCGGTAGGTCATCGCGGCGCCGGCCAAGGCTGTGGTCTCCCCGACCGGATCGGCCCGCAGCACCGTGGGCGCGGACAGTTCCTGCCCGGAAACGACGGATGCGACCACCTTGGTCTCGCCGGAGGACTCTGCCGTGGGTTCGGCGATGCGCTTGAGCGGCGTGTCTTCGCCGAGTTCGGTCAGCTCGCTGCCGGGGACATTGCCGCTGAGGTCGCTGAGCACCAGGGCCCGTGCCCTGGTCTGGGCCGTGGTGGAGACCGGGCTGAATTGCGGATCGGTGGCGTCGGCGGCCGAATCCAGCAGCCGGAGCGGCTCCGGGCAGACCGCTGTGTAGTCGCCGGCCGGGACGGCGGCGGAAACGGGTGGAAGCTCGGTGGCGGCGCCCGGTGCGTCCGCGAGACTGCCGGCGGCCACCGCCGCGCCGGTCAGCAGCAGAATTCCTGCTCCGGCGACGGCGCCGAAGGTCCGCCGGCCGCGGCTGTGCCCTGCTCCGAGTGCGGCGGTACCGCCCGACCGTGCCTGCATCTTGCCTGCGGCGGCATCGCGTGTCCGGTCACGCCGCGCGGCACGGCGGGCAGTCTTGCGGTCGATCGGCTGCACGGCTTCTGCCGGCTGAGCCGGCGCGGGTTCGGATGCTGCTGGTTGTGCGGGTCCGGATGCGGCGGCCGAAGGTTCGGCGTCGGCCTCCGCTGCCGCCGCCGGTTGAGCCGGCTCGGCCGCGTCGGTGGCCGGCTGGATTGGCCCAGCTGACGCCGGTTGGCCCGGCTCGGCAGCGGCCGTGGCCGGCTGGGTTGGCTCACCTGCAGCAGGTTGAGCGGCCTCGCCAGCAGCTGTGGCCGGCTGGGTAGGCTCAGCTGCCGCGTCGGCCGAGGACTCGGTCCCGGCGTCGGCTGGCCGGGCAGCAGCTGTGTCGTGCTGCTTGCTCACACCGTCTTCGGTGGGACCGGGAGCAGGTGCCGCCCCGGTCCCTGCTCCTGTCGCCTCCGGCCGGTCGCCGCGGCCACCCGTCTCAGTCATCGTTGCTGTCCTTTTCCGGCCAACGCGGCGGTGGCATCGTCGTCCGGGTCCTCGAAAGCTGCACGTTGCAGCTCGGCGGTGCTGGCATCGGTCCCGGTGGTCTTGATGTGGTCGATTCGGCGCGGTGTGAACCGCCGGCGCGCCGGGATCGGAATGGCCAACAGGACGGTCAGGCCGATCGCGAGCACCTGCAGGATGCCGATCCACGGCGACCACGGACTGGCATAGCCAATCTTCACGGTTCCAGCGGCAGCGGGGACCTCGAACGCCTGGGCCCAGCCGTCCTCCGATGCTTCCAGCCGCTGGCCATTCAAGGTTGCTGTCCAGCCCGGATCCTTGCGCTCGGCCAGGATCAGCCGCCGTCCGGAGTCTCCGGCGGAAATTTCAGCCTCAGCCGCGGTCCAGCCGGACGGCACCGTTTGCAGCAGGGCGCCGTTGGCATCGACCAAACGCACCCGTGCCGTCAACGCACCGGCCTCCGTCCCGTCGTCGCCCGCGGTCCCAACAACACGCCAGAGCCAGCCGGCATCGGTGCGACCCACCGAGGTCAGCCCAGGCACGGCGTCAATCCGGCCGGCCAGCAGTTCCGCCGCCGTGTCGGATTCCTGCAGCACCACAAAGTCAACGCCAAGACGCACCAGCGCAGGCCGCGGGTCCACCCCGGTACCTGCCACGATGACAGCCACCGTGCTGCGCAGTTCGGCGTCGGCCTCGTCGTCGTCACCCACGCTGGCCTCGACCAGCGGACCCTCCAAGGAGCGCGCCGCATAGCTGGTGGAGAGTTGGTCCAGGGTGGTTCCGCTGCCGTGCATCACGGCCGCAGTCACCGTGCCGCCGGTACCCGCGGTCAACACCAGCGCGCGGGCCTGCTCCGGCCCGGTTCCCCGGTCAGCCGCCGTGGCGGGAAGCGTGCGGTCGGCCCCGGGCTCGATGGACATCTGCGTGCCGAAATCGGTCAGTGTGCGGGCCTCGGTGGAGGCTGTGTAGCCGGTGAACTGAGGCACCAGCCAGTGCGCCAGGCCCACCACCGGGCCCAGCCCCAAAAGAACGACGGCGGTTACCGCCACGGTGCGCCGCAGGCCGTTCCGCGACCGGTCCCACGAATCCATGCCCCGCTGCATCCGGTTTCCGGCGATCAAGGCCGCGGCCAGCAGCAAGAACATCGACACCGAGACAAAGGGCCCCGTAAACGGCGTGACCACAGCTCCCGGCGCAACGGCGGTGGCGAGCAACGACGAGCCATAGGAAGCCGCCAGCGTCAGGAACGCACCGAGCCAGAGCAAGCGCGCGCGGGCGGCTCCGTCGCCGCCGATCGCGCCGACTACCGCCAAGGCGAGCATCGGCACGGCCGCGACCAAGGCGTAGGCCAGTGCCCACGGCGCTTGCGCCAGATGTTCCAGCACAACTGCGCCGGCGAGCCCGTCGGCGGGGCCGAAGGCCAGCGGGAAACCCATCAATTGCTGCCACAGCGGGGCAGCGTTGAAGGCCAGCGGCAGGCCGGGGTCGCCCAAGAGCGACCGCGGATCGTCCAGCCCGGCAATGACCATGGGCAGGGCAAGTGCCAACGGCGGGACCAACGACCACCAGACGGTCTTGGCCCGGCGGCCCAACGACAGCACCAGGATGACAACGAAGACAACGGCTACCGGCAACAAAGCCGGTGCCGACGCCGTGATACCGGCCAGGCAGAGCCCGCCCGCTGCCGCCGCGGTCCATGAAGGATTCCCGTTGATGCCCGGTTTATGCACGGTCTCGAGCGCCAACAGCGGCCGGTTGGCATCGACGCGCTGCACGGCCGAGCCGGTGGCCCGCAACAGGCCAAGCACGGCCCACGGGATCAGCAAATGGGCCACCAGCGCACCCAGACGTCCGGTCCCCAAAGCGACCTGGAAGACGGGAACGCTCGCCCAGAAGATGGCGGCCCAGAAGCGCAGGCCGCGCCGCTGCGTGAGGGCCCCCGCGGCGAACCAGGCCCCGGCAGCGGCCAGTGGCATGGCCAGCATGACCAGCGTCACCACCGCGGCGGAGCCGTTCCCCAGCCCCAGCAGCGCCAAGACTGCGAGCACGTAGCCGAAGGGGTCGCCGTGCCCGGGCAGCCCCGAGCCCAGCGAGATCCACCAGCTGGACGCGTTGTGCCAGATCTCGGCGACGGACGCCGATACCGGCAGCAGCCCGCCGCCGACGAGCGCCGGGGCCCCGAAAAAGTCGAACATGCCAACCACGGACACGATGGCCAGCACGACGGCGGCGACCACCAGTCCCGTGCCGACCCAGGTCCGCGCGGGCGCCGCCAGCGCAGCGAAGTCATCGGACCCGCCGGTGGGCTGGTCACCGCTGCCGGCGTCCGTGCCGGATCCGTCCCCCAGCACACCTGCGGCGAGTTCGGGGCGGAGGGACTCGGCGAGTGACCGCCGGTAGGCCCAGACCTCGCGCTGCGGCACCGTCAGCGGACGCACTATCCCCCGCGAGGTCTTCCGGGTCTTGGCTGCCTGGCGCCGGGAGGCAAAGTAGCCGACCGGACGGAAGAGGGCCACGAGCGTGGCGCCGAGCTGCCGCAAGCCGTGCATCGGGTCTTTGGCCACTACGGAGGCTAAGAAGCTGTACAGCCCGCCCAGCAGGGCGCCGATCCACAAGAACGGCACCTTCCACCAGGCCGCATGCTTCAGCCGCAGGTGGATCTGTGCCTTGCGGGCGGCCTTGGCGGTGGTGTGGTCACTGGACCGGGTGGCGTGGCGGACCGTCGCGGTCGGCACTACCACTACGCGGTGCCCGGCCAGCCTGTTCCGCCAGCACAGGTCCAAGTCGTCGCCGGTCCCGGGCAGGGCGGAGTCGAATCCGCCCAGCTGGTCGAACACGTCGCGGCGTACCAACATCCCGGCGGAGTTGACGGCGAAGAAGTCGCTGCGGCCGTTGTACTGGCCCTGGTCCAGCTCGTCCAGGTCGATCATGGTGAGCCGCTCGGCCCAGCGGCTCACGGTCAGGCCGACGTCGACCAGCCGGCGCGGGTTCTCCCAGTCCACCTGCTTGCAGCCGGCGATGGTGACGGACGGCGCCGTTTCCACGGCGAGCAGCAATTCCTCCAACGCGTCCGGAGCCGGCGCGGAATCATCGTGCAGCAGCCAGAGCCACTCCTGGGCCGCAGAATCTTCTCCGGCGTGCTTGGGCAGTTCCGCCAGCCCCACCCGAACCGCGGCACCAAAGCCTGCGCGGCCGGACGCCGACGCCACCGGGGCCCCGGCAGGCAGCTGGGTGCGCAGCAGGTCCGCGGATCCATCGGACGATCCGGTGTCGACGCCGAGATAGACGTCGACTGGCCGCGTCTGCTGAGTCAGCGCGGCCAGTGTCTGCGGTAGGTAGGAAGCGCCGTTATGGGCTACAACAACGGCGGTAACGCGAACTTGCTGCTGAATTAGAGCGCTCTTTTCCGTAGCCGGCGGCGCTCGCGCTCCGACAGCCCTCCCCAGATGCCGAAACGCTCGTCGTTGGCCAACGCGTACTCCAGGCACTGCGAGCGCACTGTGCACGCCCCGCATACCTTCTTTGCATCGCGGGTAGAGCCTCCCTTCTCAGGGAAGAACGCCTCCGGATCCGTCTGTGCGCAGAGGGCATCGGCCTGCCAGCCGAGTTCGCCCTCGTCCTCGTAGCCGGTCCCGAAACCTGGCAGTCCGATCCACAGCGGCTTTTGCTCGGGTTCGGCCTCGGCCGGTTCCCGCAGCAGGCGCGGTGCGGACAGTTCCAGCACCTCGGCTTCAGGCTCCTGGGCCAGCGCTTCGTGCGCGGCCAGGAACGCGGTGGCCGCATCCTCGAGTGTTTGTTGGCTGGATTCACGGAAGCGCTCTGCTGCCGCCGGATCAGCCGGATCCACATACCAATCTGCCGGTACGCCGCGCGACCCCTGCGATGCCGAAGCCTGTGCCTCGAGCTCTCGCCGGTGCGCAATACGTTCTGTCTGCCCCATCAGCCCTCCCGGTGTTGCTGTACCAGCATGGTGCTAAGTTCGACTCCAGTGCTGGATCTCAGCGCCGAATACGAGAATGCTGTTACACGTTTAATACCTAATTACACGGGTGTAATCCGGTCCAAGTCAAGTGCCGGCGGGAATCTTAGAGACAGGCGGACCCAAAACCGGGCACGCCACGCGAAGATCTTGCCAGCGTGACGCATGCCACACCCGTTGCAGCTAACGAAACCCCGGCCGCCGCCGCATCAAGCGGCAGGTGTCCACCGTCCGCACCAAAGGAACACCGTGAACCCTACCGCCACCATCACCGACCTGCTTGCCCGGCTGCGCCCGGACTCCTCCCCCTGCTTGGTTTGGTACGGACCGGAGGGCGAGCGCGTTGAGTTGTCCGGCCACGTCGTGGACAACTGGGTGGCGAAGACCGCCAACCTTCTGGCCGAGGAACTGGACGCCGGCGAAGGAACCTCCGTGGGCCTTCGCATGGCTCCCCACTGGCGGTCACTGGTCTGGGTGCTGGCAGCATGGCAGGCCGGCGCTACCGTCCGGCTGGATCCGACCGGTCCCGCCCCCGACGTGCTCGTGGCAGCCGATCCCGACCAGTTGACCGGAGACAGCACGCACCAAGTGCTCGTGGCCCCGGGGGCGCTCCAGCTGCGCTGGCCCGGGGACGTGCCGGACGGCACCCTGGACTACGCGGCGGAAGTACGGTCCTACGCCGATATTTATCTGGGGGTGGATAGCTTGGCGGCCGACGGCAGGGCCTTGGAGTACGACGGCGGAGACCTCACCTTCGCCGAGCTGCTCGGCCAGCCGTCGCCGGCTCGGAACCTGCTGGTACCGGCGCAGACAGCCTGGCCCGAAGTGTTGCGAGAGTCCCTGGCCACGTGGCAGGGCGGCGGCACCGTGGTCCTGGTGCACGCAGACGTGGAAGTGACCGAGCGCTTGTTGGACAGCGAAAGGGTCAGCGACCGGCTCTAGGGGACCGTCCGCAGCCGCCGTCCGGCTCCTGCCGGGTCCGGCCAGGGCACGGCCCGGGTCCCCGTCCGCCCGGCTCCTGCCGGGTCCGGCTCTCGTGGCCGGCTAACTCCTCGTGGGGTTGGCGGGGCCGTCAACCTCCGGGGTTTCCGCCGGCAGTTCGGCCGCCACATGCTGGCCACGGTTGCTCTCGAAGATCTCCCGGTCGGCGGCAAACTCCGGTTCGGCATCCAGTTCCACATTGAACACCAGGAAGCGGTAGGCAAAGAACCGCATGACAGTGGCCAGGACCGTACCGAAGATGCCGGCAAACAGCAGCATGGTTGGTTCGGTCACCTCCAGCGGGTACCGGACAATCCAGACGCAGCCGGCGGAAATGACCATGCCGATGACGTTGATCACCACAAACAGCACAAGTTCGCGCAGCGCGTTCGCCTGGCGGCGGTGGCGGAACGTCCAGTAACGGTTCGCGACCCAGGAGAACAGCGTCGCCACGGACGCGGAAACGAACCGCGCCTTCACCACGCTGTCGTCCATGGGACCGTTGATCAGCCACCAGTACACGCCGTTGTCCACGATGAAGGCGACCCCGCCGACCGTGCCGAACTTCGCTACTTCCCGCCAAAAGAGGGAAACCAGGCCGCTGATGCGCTCGGAAATAGTTCGATTCATGATCGAAGGAAGAGCCCTTTCGTTCTGACGCCGGAATCGCGCCGGCCAACGCATCATTGTATTGCCCAAAACTGGACGTTACCTAGGACATCCCGGCGCGGGGGATGCGCAATGCAGTTCTGCCAGAGTCGGTTCGGTAACCTGACAAGGTGAGTTTTCCAGTAATCGGTGTTGTAGGCGGCGGCCAATTGGCCCGAATGATGGCCCCCTGTGCGGTGGAGCTCGGCTTTGAACTGCGTGTTCTGGCCGAGGCCGACGATGTCTCGGCGGTCTCCGCCGTCGCCAAGGCACCGGTCGGCGACTACCGCGATCTGCAGGCCCTGCGCTACTTCGCCCACGGCCTGGACGTCCTGACGTTTGACCACGAGCATGTTCCCAGCGAACATCTTCAGGCCCTGATTGCGGACGGCGTGAATGTCCAGCCGCATCCGGACGCCCTGATCCACGCGCAGGACAAGCTGGTCATGCGCGAGGTGGTGGAGAAGCTGGGGCTGCCGAACCCTGCTTGGGGGTCCGTCTCCACGGTCGACGAGCTCGTGGCCTTCGGTGAGCAGACCGGCTGGCCGGTGGTACTCAAGACGCCGCGGGGAGGTTACGACGGCAAGGGCGTACGGATGATCCACGATGCTTCCGCGGCGGCCGACGCCTCCGACTGGTTCACCGGCGGTGCGCTGCTGGTCGAAGAGAAGGTCGACTTCAGCCGCGAGCTCTCGGCCCTGGTAGCCAGGACGCCGTCCGGCGAAGCCCGGGCCTGGCCGGTTGTCCACACCATTCAGGTGGACGGGGTCTGCGACGAGGTGATTGCACCCGCGCAGGACCTGCCCGCCGACGTCGCCGAAGCCGCCCAGCAGGCCGCACTGCAGCTCGCCGACGAACTCGGCGTGACCGGTGTGATGGCCGCAGAATTGTTCGCCACGCCCGGCCGTGGCCCCGGGTTCGTGATCAACGAGCTGGCCATGCGCCCCCACAACACCGGGCATTGGACCCAGGACGGCTCCGTCACCAGCCAGTTCGAGCAGCACCTGCGGGCGGTCCTGGACCTTCCGCTGGGCGATACCTCGGCACTCGGCGGCGTCGTCGTGATGAAGAACTATCTGGGCGGCGCAAATACAGACTTGTTCTCGGCCTACCCGCGTGCGCTGGCGGCCGAGCCCGCCGTCAAGGTCCATGGCTACGGCAAGTCGGTCCGCCCGGGCCGCAAGATAGGCCATGTGAACGTGGTGGGCCAGGACGCATCCCAGGTGGATGACCTGCGCCGCCGCGCGGACCGTGTTGCCTCGATCATCCGTGACGGTGTGGATCCTCAGGAAGGCAAGCCATGAGCCAAAAGCCGATAGTCGGCGTCGTGATGGGTTCGGATTCCGACTGGCCCGTGATGGAAGCCGCCGCGCAGGCGCTGGAAGAATTCGGCATCCCGTACGAGGCAGACGTTGTCTCCGCGCACCGCATGCCGGAGGACATGATCAGCTACGGCCGGGAGGCGCATACCCGCGGACTGCGCATCATCATCGCCGGCGCCGGCGGTGCCGCGCATCTGCCCGGCATGCTCGCCTCGGTGACTCCGCTCCCGGTGATTGGTGTGCCGGTGCCGTTGAAGTACTTGGACGGCATGGACTCGCTGCTCTCCATCGTGCAGATGCCCGCCGGGGTTCCGGTGGCAACCGTGTCCGTCGGCGGAGCCCGCAATGCCGGGCTGCTGGCGGTGCGCATGCTGGCTGCCGGCGGCGATGGGCTGGCCGAGCGGTTGCAGCCGGCCCTGCTGGAGTTCGCCTCAGGCCTGCGCCAGGCCGCCTATGACAAGGGAGCCGCCCTGCGCGAACGTGTCGCCGGCTCCGGCGAGGCCTAACCAGTGAGCCCCCAGCCGGCCACGCGGCCGTCCGGCGCGTCGGCCCGCGGAATAACGGATCCGGTCCGCTATCCGCAGCACGCCTCGGCGCCCATGCGGACCAAGCGCGCGTTCGTCCTGCTGCTGCTGACCCTGGTCATCCCGGGCAGTGCGCAATTGGTGGCCGGGGACCGTGCGCTGGGCCGGCGAGCACTGGCCGTCACGCTCCTGGTCTGGGCTGCCATTCTGGCAACCGGCATGATCGCCCTGCTGAACTGGACGCTGCTGGTGAACCTGGCCACCGGCCGCTGGACGTCGCTGATCCTGATCCTTGTGCTGGCCGCGCTGGCACTGTTCTGGGCCTTCCTGTTCCTGAACACGCTGCGCATCATCCGGCCCAACCTGTTGGCTCCCGGAGCCCGGCCCGCGGTGGCGGTGGCACTGGCCATCCTGATGGTGGTCACCAGCGGCAGCCTGGGCTACGCCGCGTATCTCCTCAACGTGAGCCGCAATGCCTTCGGCACCATCTTCGAAACCCGCCCGGCGTTCGACCCGGTCGACGGCCGCTACAACTTCTTGCTGATGGGCGGCGACGCCGGCGCGGGACGGGTCGGGCTGCGTCCGGACAGCATCCAGGTGGTCAGCGTGAACGCGGAGACCGGCCACACCGTCATGTTCGGCATTCCGCGAAACTTCCAAAACGCTCCGTTCCCGGCCGACTCTCCCATGCACGAGGTCTATCCGGAAGGCTTCGACTGCGGCGACGAGTGCATCATCAACGCCCTGTACGTGGACGTGGAGCAAAACCATGCCGACCGTTACCCGGACGCCAAGAACCCGGGGGCGGAAGCCATGAAGGACGCCGTCAGCGGCATCCTGGGCATCGACATCCAGGCGTACGCGCTGGTGGACATGGGCGGCTTCGAGGCGCTCGTGGACGCGATGGGCGGCATCACCGTGGACGCCGGCGGCTGGGTGCCGATCTCCAACAAGACCATTCCCGGAACCAACCAGCATTACCCGCCCAAGGGCTGGATTGCCCCGGGCGTCCAGGAACTCGACGGCTTCCACGCCCTCTGGTACGCCCGTTCCCGCGAATTCGCCACCGACTACGACCGCGTCCAGCGCCAGCAGTGCGTCATGTCTGCGATGGTCAACCAGTTGGACCCGGCTACCGTGCTGACCCGCTTCCAACAGCTGGCCGAAGCCGGCGAGCAGGTGGTGGAAACGGACATCCCCAGTTCCCAGCTGGGCAGTTTCGTCTCGCTGGCGCTGAAGGCCAAAGACCAGAAGACGGAGCGGCTGACTATTGGACCGCCGGACTTCGGAACCGCGGCGGACAACTTCGTCACGTACCCGGACTTCTCCCAGATCCACCCGCGGGTTCAGGAATTGTTCACCCAGGAACAGGAGACTGAAAAGAAGACCTCCAAGAACGACGACGGCCGCTCCGGCGGCGGGTCCAACGGCGGCGCCAAGCAGCCGAAGAAGTCCACACCGAAACCGGCGGATACCCCGGCCCAGGCGGAGCCGCAGATCACTGAGGAATACCTCCAGCAGCTGGCCGAGATTGGCGATACCGCTACGATCGGATCCCTGCTGGCCGACAACGGCAAATGCTCGCTCCCCTGATCCGGCTTTCCGGCGAGGCCGGGTCGTGCCGGCTGGGATGACTTCCCACTGACGGGCCGCGCCTGGTCGTTCCGGCAGGATCGAATTTCACCCAAGGACGAGAAAGAGGCTTCAAGATGTACCGGTTGACCAATGTACTGCGACCCTACGCGTGGGGTTCGACGACGGCGATCGCCGAGCTGTTCGGCCGGGAACCCTCCGGCGGGCCGGAAGCAGAACTCTGGATCGGCGCGCATCCGGACTCCCCCTCCACGGTTCAGCTGGCCGACGGGGACCAACCGCTGGACGAATTCATCAAGGAGAATCCGGGCGCCACCCTTGGCGAACCGGTGCTGGGCCTGTTCGGCGCCACCCTGCCCTTCCTGACCAAGGTCCTCGCCGCCGATTCCGCCCTCTCGCTTCAGGTCCACCCCACGCTGGAGCAGGCAAAGTCCGGATTCGCGGCGGAAAACTCCGCCGGCATCTCCTTCAACGACCCGCAGCGCAGCTACCGCGATGACAACCACAAGCCGGAGATGATCTTTGCGCTCAGCGACTTCCAGGCGCTGTGCGGTTTCCGTTCCCCGCGCGACGCCGCCCGGCTGCTGGCCGGCCTGCGGCCCAAGCTCGTTGAGTCCGGCGCCGGCCTTGAACTCCTGGACGAGGTGCTGCAGCTGCTGGAGGCCGGCGACGAAGAATCGGCCCTGCGAGGCGCTTTCGTCGCCCTGCTCGACGGCGGGGACCGCTCCGCCGCTTTGGCCACCGACACGGCCCGCGTCCTGGCGGCTGAACCCGCCGGAAGCCTGGGCAACGAATACGCAGCGGCCGCCCGTCTGGCAGAACTCTACCCAGGCGATCCTGGCGCCTTGATCTCGCTACTGCTGAACCTCGTCACCCTCTCCCCCGGCCAGGCGCTGTGCTTGCCGGCCGGCAACATCCACGCCTACCTGCAGGGCCTTGGCGTCGAGGTCATGGCGACCTCGGACAACGTGCTGCGCGGCGGCCTCACGCCCAAGTACATCAACGTGCCGGAGCTGGTGAAGATCACCGATTTCCGCCCGATCACGCCTCCGTTCGTGGAACGCACCACCACCGACGCGGGCCAGGAACTGTACTGCCCGCCGTTTGCCGAGTTCCAGCTCCAGCGCATTGAATTGTCCGACGGCGGCAACCCGGTGCCGCTGGCGCAGCATGGTCCCACCATCGTGCTGGCGGTCTCCGGGAGCGTGCTGCTGGACTCGCCGAAATCCGACCTGACGATCAGCCGCGGCGAGGCCGCCTTCATTCCGGCTGCCGAACAGCCAGTGAACGTCCATCCGGCGGCCGGAACCGGTGCCGGCGCCGTGTTGTTTGCGGTCACCACGTCCGGCAGCACTCATGAATTCGACGAACAACGAACGGGAGCAACACTTTGACCGCTTCGATCCTGCAGTCCGAACCGTGGGCCCGCTTCCAACGGAGCCTGGGCAAAGAGGTTTTTGAGCGCAGCGGAGACGGCTGGACCTTCCTGGCCATTACGGAAAAGACGCCGCTGGGCCGGTTCCTGTATGTCCCGTACGGCCCCGCGGCTGCAGACCACGCCGCACTGGTCCGCGCGCTGGCGGCCTTGCGTTCGCTGGCTGGCGAACAGCGCGCCCACTACGTGCGGATCGAACCCGTCGGCACGGACCTCGGCCAGCGGCCGCAGGCTGCGCTGCAATCCCTGGGCCTGGTCAAGGCCCCGGTGGACGTCCAGCCGAAACTGACCTGGATGCTGGATCTCAGCCAGCCGGAAGAGGACTTGCTGGCCGGCATGCGCAGCACCAGCCGAAACCTCTACCGAAACATCCACAAGAAGGGCGTCACCTTCGACGTCTCGACCGATCCCAAAGACATCGGCATTCTGCTGGGGTTCCTGCACGATGTCTCCGAGCGCGCCGATTTCAAGGCCCAGTCGGACGACTACTTGCGGCAGGCTGCCCGGAACCTGGTGCCGGCCGGCGCGGCCAAAATCTTCATTGCGCGCTTGGAGGGAACGCCGATCGCGGCAGCGCTCTCCTACGACACGGAATCGACCCGGGTCTATGCCCACGCCGCCGCCGACGATGCCCACCGCAAACTCAATGCCGGAATTCCGCTGGTGGTCACCATGATGATGGACGCCCGTGCCGCCGGCATCGACCGCTTCGATATGTGGGGCGTGAGCCCGGAAGACGAGCCCGACCATCAATGGGCCGGGTTCTCGCGGTTCAAACGGTCCTTCGGCGGCTATGAGGTCAGTTATCCGGGCAGCTGGGACCTGCCGGTCAACCAGCTCATGTACCGGGCCTACCTGCTCACCCGCCAGGCCCGCGAGTCGGCTGGCCCCGCCGTGCACAAGGCGCGCACCGCCGTCGTGCCCGCCGTGCACAAGGTGCGCAGCGCCGTCGTACCCTCCTTGCGGAAGCTGCGAAGCAAGCTGCCCCGCTGACCCGGCGTCGGCTGTCCCCGCCGGCGTGCCGGCGGGAACAGAAAACCCCGCACCAGCCTGGGCCGGTGCGGGGTTTTCGTTATGCCGGTGGGCGGCTAGAGCTTCCGCTCGAAGCGGTCCCACTTGTATTCCTGGTGCTCACCCTCGACGAAGCGGATGGTGCCGGACTTGGAACGCATCACGATCGACTGGGTCAGGACCTTGTGGTTCTTGTACCGGACGCCGCGCAGCAGGTCGCCGTCGGTGATGCCGGTGGCCACGAAGAAGCAGTTGTCGCTGGTGACCAGGTCATCGGTGGTCAGCACCCGGTCCAGATCGTGGCCGGCGTCGATGGCCTTTTGCTTTTCCTCGTCGCTGGTGGGCCAGAGCCGGCCCTGGATCACGCCGCCCAGCGACTTGATGGCGCAGGCCGTGACGATACCTTCCGGCGTGCCGCCGATGCCCATCAGGACATCCACGTCGGTGCCTTCGCGGGCCGCTGCGATGCCGCCGGCAACGTCGCCGTCCATGATGAATTTGGTGCGTGCTCCGGCAGCGCGGATCTCCTCGACGTATGGCTTGTGCCGGTCGCGGTCCAGGATCATCACGTTGATCTGGTTGATCTTCTTGTTCTTGGCCTTCGCGATCAGGTGCAGGTTCTGCTTGATGGGCAGGCGCAGGTCCACCAGGTCCGCGGCTTCGGGGCCGGTGACCAGCTTCTCCATGTAGAACACGGCCGAGGGGTCGAACATGGTGCCGCGCTCGGAGACAGCCAGCACGGACAGCGCATTGTTGATGCCCAGCGCCGTCAGCCGGGTGCCGTCGATCGGGTCGACGGCGACGTCGCACTCGGCGCCCGTGCCGTCGCCGACCTTTTCGCCGTTGAACAGCATCGGGGCTTCGTCCTTTTCGCCCTCACCGATGACCACCACGCCGTTGAAGCTGACCGTGGACAGGAACGCCCGCATGGCGTCCACGGCTGCGCCGTCGGCGCCGTTCTTGTCTCCGTAGCCCACCCAGTGGCCGCCGGCAATCGCCGCGGCTTCGGTGACGCGCACCAGTTCCAGGGCCAGGTTGCGGTCCGGCTCGTTGTCGCCGACACGCATCGACGGGGGGAAGTTGGAAAAGGGATCAGCCTGGGCTTCGTGGGACACTTCGACCTCATCTTCGAGTAGCTCTTCAGACAACACCGGCTGTGGTGCCGTGGTGGATGAATCTGCGGTGCGGACATCTTCCATTGCTTTCGATCATAGTCGTCAGCACCTGGGGATCCAGACGCGTCGCGGTCAGCGTCCCGCCGGTGGGCAGCCGCCGGTGTGCGCGCGGGCGGCGGGTATCTGAGATCATGGAGTGGTGAGTGAAGTACGTCCCGAGGAATCGACCGAAACGGCTGGATCGGCTGAATTGCCGGTCAAACCCGTGCTGACGGCCAAGCAGGCCAACCGGGCGAAAGCCCCGGTCGTGGGCATGCTGCTGGCCGTAGGGCTCACGCTGGCAGTGCTGCTGCCGGTGATGTTCCTGAACCCGGGCAGTAAGCCCGATGTCTACAAACGTAATATTGACGTCCCGGGCGTCGCGCTGCAGGCCGAATCCACCGCTGGTTACCTGCCGCTCGCCGTTGACCTGCCGGACGGCTGGACCTCCAACTACGCCCGGTGGAACACCGGTGGCACGGCCCAGGTACCGGCATGGGAAGTCGGCTACCTCACGCCCGGTGGGGAGTACATCGGGCTGGTCCAAACCGACAAGGCGAATCCCACCTGGATCGGCCAGACGACGGACTACGCACCCGTCACCGGCGACCGCAAGGCCGGGGCCAGCTGGGAACTGCGTGATGCCGGCAAGGGCGAGCGCAGCCTGGTGCTGGAGCGCGGCGATGTCACCGTCATCCTGAGCGGCACAGCGGAACTGGACGAATTCGACGTACTGGCCACCGCCGTCGCCAAAGAGCTGGACCGCAAGTAACGAACGTCTCGGCGCGTCCCGGATGCACGGACCGTGCCGCTGCAAGCAGTAAGGTTGCTTCGTGCCCACCTCACTGACTCCCGCCCAAGCCTGGCAAAAACTTCTCGACGGCAATGCACGCTTTGTTGCAGGCACGTCGGTCCACCCCAACCAGGACGCCGCACGGCGCAGTTCGTTGGTCAACGAACAGAATCCTTTCGCCATCATCTTTGGCTGTTCCGACTCCCGCCTCGCGGCAGAGATCATTTTCGACCTGGGCCTGGGCGATGCCTTCGTGGTCCGCACTGCCGGCCACGTCCTCGGCGACTCGGTGATCGGCTCGCTGGAGTACGGCGTGGACGTGCTCAACGTCCCGCTGATCGTCATCCTGGGCCACGACAGCTGCGGCGCCGTCACCGCCGCCAAGGACACGGTGGACACCGGTGTGATGCCGCGCGGCTGGCTGCGTGACCTGGTGGAGCGGATCACTCCGTCGGTCCTGGCCGCCCGGCGTGCCGGACACGACGACCTCAACGACATGGTGATCGAAAACGTGCGCCAGTCCTCCGAACGCCTGCTGGACAGCTCGCGCGCCATTTCTGAAGCCGTCGACGCCGGCCGGACCGCCGTGGTCGGCGTTGCCTACCGACTGGCGGACGGCCGCGCCGACCTGGTCGCAGGACACGGTTCGCTGTAGCCCGGGCGGCCCCTCGCACGGGCCGCCGTCGCACCGCGGGCAGCGGGCGCAACACGATTCGGACCCGCGCCGCGGCGGGCATAAGCTTGGAGCCATGACTTCTGCTGATTCTGCTGAATACCGCATCGAACACGACACCATGGGCGAGGTCCGGGTTCCGGTCAACGCCCTCTACCGTGCGCAGACCCAGCGCGCCGTCGAGAACTTCCCGATCTCCGGCAAGACGCTGGAGCGCGCCCACATCGAGGCCCTGGCCCGGATCAAGAAGGCTGCCGCCACCGCCAACGCCGAGCTGGGCGTGCTGGACGGCGAACTGGCCAAGGCGATCGCCGACGCCGCCGACCAGGTAGCCACCGGCCAGTACGACGGCGACTTCCCGATCGACGTCTTCCAGACCGGTTCCGGCACCTCCTCGAACATGAACACCAACGAGGTTCTGGCCGAGCTCGCCACCCGCGCCCTGAAGGACGCCGGCAGCGACAAGACGGTCCACCCGAACGACCACGTGAACGCCTCGCAGTCCTCCAACGATGTGTTCCCGACCTCGGTGCACGTGGCAGCCACCTCGGCGCTGATCAACGACCTGATCCCGGCGCTGGACTACCTGGCTGCTTCGCTGGAGCGCAAGGCGGAGGAGTTCAAGGACGTAGTGAAGTCCGGCCGCACCCACCTGATGGATGCCACCCCGGTCACCCTGGGCCAGGAGTTCGGCGGTTACGCCGCACAGGTACGCTACGGCATCGAGCGCATTGAAGCCTCGCTGCCGCGCGTGGCCGAGGTCCCGCTGGGCGGCACCGCCGTCGGTACCGGCATCAACACACCGGCCGGGTTCCCGCAGCGCGTGATCGAGCTGCTGGCGGCCGACACCGGCCTGCCGCTGACCGAGGCCCGCAACCACTTCGAGGCGCAGGCCAACCGCGACGGCCTGATCGAGGCCTCCGGCCAGCTGCGCAACATCGCCTACGGGTTCATGAAGATCAACAACGACCTGCGCTGGATGGGCTCCGGCCCCAACACCGGCCTGGGCGAGATCGCCATCCCTGACCTGCAGCCGGGCTCCTCGATCATGCCGGGCAAGGTCAACCCGGTCATCTGCGAGGCCGCCATCATGGTGGCCGCCCAGGTCGTGGGCAATGACACCACCATTGCCTTGTCCTCCACCAACGGCGCGTTCGAGCTGAACGTGGGCATTCCGGTCATGGCCGCCAACTTGCTGGAGTCCATCCGCCTGCTGGCCAACACTTCCCGGGTCATGGCGGACAAGATGATCGACGGGCTGACCGCCAACGTGGAGCGCGCCCGCTTCCTGGCCGAGGCCTCCCCCTCGATCGTCACTCCGCTGAACAAGTACATCGGCTACGAAAACGCCGCCAAGATCGCCAAGCACTCGGTTAAGGAGGGCCTGACCGTGCGCGAGTCCGTCGTCGCGCTTGGCTTCCTTGAGCGCGGCGAACTGACCGAAGAGCAGTTGGATTCCGCCCTGGACGTGCTCTCCATGACGGTGCCGCCGCAGGCGAAGTAGTCCACCGCTCCCCCGCGGGCTTCGGAGGGCGTTCCGGCTTCGGCCGGGACGCCCTCCGTTTGTCTGGGTCGCCCCCGCTTGTCTGGGTCGCCCCCGCTTGTCTGGGTCGCCCTCCTCTGCGCCGTCGTCCCCTCGCCGGCCGGATGTGGCCCAGACCACTTTGTTGCACTATTTACCAAATAGTGCAAAAGTACACTTCGTGCCAGATGATGCAAATAACGACGGCGGCGGCCTGCGCGAGCGCAAACGCGCCGCCACACGCTCAGCCATCACGGCCGCGGCCCGGCTGCTCACAGCCCGCAGCGGCATCAACGGGTTCACCGTCGAGCAGGTCTGCGAGCGCGCTGGCATCTCCCGGCGCACCTTCTTCAATTACTTCCCCACCAAGGAAGATGCCATCCTGGGCCACCCCGGCGATGACATTCCGGAGGCCCTGGCGGAAGCGTTTATTGCAGGCGGCGGCAGCACAGGGCCAGACGTGGTCTCCGACTCCCTCTGGCCGGACTTCATTGAACTGGCCGTCGGCATGATGGAGTCAATGGCCATGACCCGCGCGGAAGTCGTTGCCCTCAAGGATGCCATCACGGCCGAGCCCCGGTTGATGGAACAAGCCATGCACGGTTCCAGCGCCGTCGAGCAGCACTACGTGGCAATGCTGGCGGAACGGGAATCCTTGCCGGCCGATGACCCGAGGCTGCAGATGGCCATCGGCGCCATGGCCAGCGTGGCCAAGTACGCCGGGACGATGTTCTTCGCGCCGGACAACTCACGCAGCTACCGCGACATCCTCACCTCCGCCATCGAGGCGCTGGCAGCCGTCGCGCCGCGGCCCGGCGCCACCGGAGCGGTCCACCTTCCGCCCGCTCCGCCATCCGACTGACCACCGGCCGCCCCGAGCGGCCTGACTCCTGATTCCTGATTCCTGATTCCACCGCCCGTTACCGTTCCGAAGGACACAGCCATGACTACCACTGCTGCGCGCGCTTCCGAGCCGCTGCTGCTGACCCAAAGACGCATCTGGATCATCTTTTCGGCGCTGATTGCCGGCATGATGCTGGCCAGCCTCGACCAGACCATCGTCTCCACCGCGATGCCGACTATCGTGGGCCAGCTCGGCGGAGTGGAGCACCAGGCCTGGATCACCACCGCCTATCTACTGGCCACCACGATTGTCATGCCGATCTACGGCAAATTCGGCGATGTGCTGGGCCGCCGCAACCTCTTCCTGATTGCGATCGCACTGTTTACTTTGGCCTCAGTCGGCTGTGCGCTGGCCACTGATTTTTGGGGCTTTGTCATCTTCCGTGCCTTCCAGGGCTTGGGCGGCGGCGGCCTCATGATCCTTTCCCAGGCGATTATTGCCGACATCGTGCCGGCCAATGAACGCGGCAAGTACATGGGGCCGCTGGGAGCGATCTTCGGGCTTTCCGCCGTCGCGGGCCCGCTGCTCGGCGGCTTTTTCGTGGACCACATGACCTGGCAGTGGGCCTTTTACATCAACATCCCGATCGGTCTGGCTGCCTTCGCCATCGCTTGGTTCGCCCTGACCCTGCCGTCCAAGAAAGCCACCCGGAAGATCGATCTTGCCGGTGTGGTGCTGCTGTCCATCGCTACCACGTGCCTGATCTTCTTCACCGATTTCGGCGGCGATGCCGAACACGGCTGGACCGCTCCGGAAACCTGGGCCTTCGGCGCCGGCCTGCTGCTGTCCGTCGCGGCTTTCATCCGGGTTGAGGCACGCGCCGACGACCCCATCATCCCGTTGTCGCTCTTCCGAAACCCGGTTTTCGTCAACGCCACAGCCATCGGCTTCACCCTGGGTATCGGAATGTTTGCGGCGATCGCTTTCGTACCCACGTTCCTGCAGATGTCCTCCGGCACCTCGGCCGCGGCATCCGGTCTGCTGATGCTGCCCATGATGGTGGGCATGATGGGCACCTCGATCTGGTCGGGACTGGCCATCACCAAAAGCGGCAAGTACAAGGCGTTCCCGATTGCGGGTACTGTCACCACCGCCGTCGCCCTGCTGGCCCTGACCACCCTGTCTGCCGATACGCCGATCTGGCTGATCTGCGCCTATCTCTTCGTCTTTGGTGCCGGCCTTGGCCTGATCATGCAGGTGGTGGTTCTCGTAGTCCAGAACGCCGTGGCACCTGACATGGTCGGGACGGCAACAAGCACGAACAACTACTTCCGCGAGGTGGGCGCAGCACTGGGTGTGGCGATTTTCGGAACGATCTTCACGAACAATCTCTCCGAGAAACTGACTGCCGTCTTCACCGATGCCGGCGCCTCAGCCGCCGACGCCGGCAATGCCACCGCCACCTTGGACCCCCAGGTCATGGAAGCGCTGCCGGAGCCGGTCCGCGACGGTATCGTGACCGCGTACGCCGATTCGTTGGCTCCCGTGTTCTGGTACCTCGTGCCGTTCATCGCTGCCGCCTTCCTGCTGGCACTGTTCCTCAAGCAAGTACCGCTCTCCGACGTGGCCGGCATGGTCGCCCGCGGCGAAGCGATCGGTGGCGAGGAGGCAGAACGCCTGGAAGCGGAACGGCAGGAAGCGGAACATCCGGACCGGCGGCACAGCGTCCAGACGGAGACAAATTCCGGTGGCGACCCGTTGCCAGCAGGGCAGGCATCGCCTACTGCCGATGAGGCAGCCGGACCGCCGTCGGGCGCGCGGAGCTAAGCTTTCCGCATCGATCCAGAGTGTCCGTTTTTGGAGGGCTTCGTCCGTGAGGACGGGGCCCTCCAGCGATTTTGACCTTCGCAGGCTGAAACGATTGAAAATGGCTTGTGCCCTTGGTGGGCCGTCTCTAGTATGAGCGCACACGTGCCCCTTGGGCGGCCGGTGGAAGCCGGATGCGGCAGCTGCCAGATCCATCCCCGGGGACATGCCGAACTGCCCAGGAGGTCTCCATGATTGGCGATTCGCAGACCCCGTCCCTGAGGACGGCCGACTATCCCCTGCCGGAACATCCGAAAACTACTGGACGCTATATCGTCGTCTTCGCCGACCGCTCCGATGACTGCGCCGGCATCCTGGCCGAGGCAGCAGGGCTTAATAACGTGACGGACAGCCGTGACTTCGGCACGCGTGGTGTGGATCCGGACATGGCCTCTGGCGCGGAGGCAACCCTCTTCGCGAACTTGGGCATCGCCGTCGTCGACGCCGCGCCTGACCAAATCGGTGCGCTCCAGGTGAGCTCGGCAGACAAACACCGGGTCCTTTCGGTCTCGCCCGAACTCATCCACGATGTGCTGGGGTCGGCCGACGACTACGTTGCCGGCTACCGCGACGGCGTGGCCGACCTGGCCGGACGTCTGGCGGCAGGCCCGCACACTGGCCGGGACAGCGGTGCCGCACCTGCAGAGTTCGCCGACAACAACAACTTCACGTGGGGGCTTCAAGCGACCAGGGCCGTCTCATCCCCTTACTCCGGACAAGGGGTGCGGGTCGCGGTACTGGATACCGGCGTCGACGGCTCGCACCCGGATTTCGCCGGCCGGGGCATCACCAGCGCGTCCTTCGTCACCGGGGAGCCGCCCCAGGACGGGCACGGACACGGCACGCACTGTATCGGGATCGCGTGCGGCCCCAAGGTTCCCGGGACAGGTCCGCGCTACGGAGTGGCTCACGAAGCAGAGATCTTTGCCGGAAAGGTGCTCAGCAATGCCGGTTCCGGGACCGATGCAGGCATCCTGGCCGGGATCGACTGGGCGGTGGGCAACAGTTGTGCCGTGATCTCCATGTCCTTGGGCGCCGATGTGGCACAGATCCATCCGCCCTACACCGCGGCCGGAAGCCGGGCGCTGGAACAGGGATCGTTGATCGTCGCGGCGGCGGGCAATAATGCCGACCGCCGGAAAGGAGACTTTGGATTTGTGGGCTCCCCGGCCAACAGCCCGTTCATCATGGCAGTGGCGGCCCTGGACCAGGCCCTCGACATCGCGTTCTTTTCAGCCCGCAGCCTCCCGCTGCGCGGAGGGCAGGTGGACAGCGCCGGTCCTGGAGTCTATGTGTACTCGTCCTGGCCCATGCCCAAGCGGTACAACACCATCAGCGGCACCAGTATGGCGACGCCGCATGCTGCCGGCGTGGCGGCGTTGTGGGCGCAATCTACCGGGCGGCGAGGACTGGAACTGTGGGCCACTCTGGTCCAGGAAGCCGAGCGTTTGCCCCTGCTGTCGGTCGACGTCGGCGCAGGGCTGGTGCTTGCCCCGCAATAATCACTTCCCCCGGCCACCCGCCGGAGACATATCATGGGTGGTATGCAGATCACCGTTACGGTGCGCCACGACTACCTCTCCGATACCGGTCGGATTGCCGAGCAGTTGACGGCTGGAGGCATGCACGTGGAAAACGTGCTCTCCACCCTGGGCATGATCACCGGTTCACTTCCGGATGGACAGCGTGCGGCCCTTGCCGGGATCGAAGGCGTCGAATCCGTCGACGAAGACCGCCAAGTGGTCCTTCCACCACCCGACTCGGACGTCCAATAGCTTCGTCCCATTGCCTCAGCGGACAAAGTCGGGGACGCCCGTGGCCCCCAGCGCTGCCTTCAGCCTGGCCCGGTGATAATCGGTCAACTCCGGCAGTTCATCCAGTCCAAACCAGCCCACCTCGGCCGATTCGTCATCGTTGACCCGGGCCTCTCCGCTGACGTACCGGCAGCGGAAGTTCAGCGTCAGGAACTGGGCCTGATCGCCGTTGACGAATTCCATCGGACCTCCCGCATAGATTTCGGCCAGATGTTCAACGACCGCAACGACGCCGGTCTCCTCCAGAACCTCGCGCACAACGCCCACGGCGGGTTGCTCCCCCGGATCCAGGATTCCGGTGATCAGCGTCCAGCGCCCGTTGTCCGCGCGGCGGCCCAGCAGCACCCGGTTTCGGTCATCCAGCACCACGGCTGTGACCCCTGGCAGCCAGAGCAGGTCGTGGCCAATCTTCTCGCGCAGCCGCAGGACGAAATCGGGAGTAGGCATCATCCAAGCCTACGTCGCTACGGGATCAGCAGCGCCACCCACGTTCCCGCAACCATGAACGGCCCGAACGGGACATGGCTGCTCAGGGTGCCGCGCCGCAGCAGCACCAGCAGCAGTCCGTACGCACCGCCCAACAGGAACGAGGCGAACGTTCCCCACAGCAGGTGTTCGAAACCCAGATAACCGAGGTACATTCCCAGCACGCCGGCGAGCTTGACGTCGCCAAATCCCATGCCCGCCGGATAAGCGAACCGGACGGTGAAGTAAAACGCCCAGAGCAAGGCGCCACCGGCCAACACGCGCCAGAAGACCTGGCCGTCGTGGCCGGCCAGCGAGGCTGCGAGCAGCAGCACCGAGGAGACGGCATAGGCCGGAAACACGATCCGGTTCGGCAACCGGTGCGTGCGCAGATCGATCCAGCTCAACCCAATCCCGACGACCAGCAGATAACCGCCAGCGGCCAACAGCAGCCAAAATGCCAGCGTATGGTCGGGCCACAGCAGCACCAATTCCTCGACCATGGACCCAACCTACTGCACCCCGAGCCGGGCCGCGTGACCCGGCCGCTACACTGTGGATATGAACGGCGCCAGCGTGCTGAGAACCGGCGACGCGGCCGGCAATGCGGAAGTTTTCAGATGCCTTTGCCGGTCCTCGCCGTGGAAGTGGGACTCGCTGCGGTTCGAACTGCGCGCCGTCAACCCCGGTGCGGAGGAGGACCCGTCTGCCGGCATGTTGCGTGCGTGGACCCGCCGTCCTGGTGCCCTCCGGGTTGAGTCGGCCGAGGGCCAGTTGCTGTACAGCACCACAGGTATCAACGACTCGCGCGATGGCTTCTACGTCAGCGCCACCCGCAAGTCCTGGTTGCTGCCGCCGCATCTGGTGACACCCGTGTTCAACGGCATCGATCTGGTGAGCCGCCGGCCCGAGGCCGCGTACGGGGAACCGATCTTCGGCAACGGACGCTGGTCGGCGATGCTGGATCCGGTTGAACTGGCCGGCAATGCTCCGGTGGCCTACGAAACTCCCTTCGCCAACCCGGTCGAGATTCATGAACTGAGCGAAACCGAACGCGGGGGCCGCCACACACTGGAGGCCGTCGTCTCGCCCAACCTCACCTACCGGCCCTACGACGCCGACAACCCGCTGCTGCTGGAAGGCCACACTCGGGTGCGGATCGACTGGCGGACGGGAATTTGTGTCTCTGCGGTTGCCTTGGACGGGCCGCTGCAGGGACGCGGCCATTCGCTGACCATTCTGGGTGTGGACGAGTACATGCTCGACGACCTGTTCCTCGAGGTCAGCATGAACCTCACCGATGTGCGGGAACACATTCCTTGGCCGGTCCGGCCTCATCCGGCTTGACCGCTCTGCTCCGGCGCTGACCGGGCCCTGGCTTTGGGGGGACGAGGGCCAGGGCCCGGCGGCGTGGGCTCCGGGCCGACCTGCGGTGCAGCACTGGTACCGCGTGCGCTGCACCGCAGGCCTCGGAGGCACGATGACAGAATCGCCGGGGCTCCTTGGGAAAACCCGGTGTTGTACCGCACCCCCGCAAATTGGGGGTGCAGGAATCCCCCACGATGGGCTGTCCTGCCACGACGATCACATCACACGATGGTTATGTACTCATTGGGGGGTGCATGCTACGAGGGGGAATCGTGGAGCAAATGAGTGGACGGGCCGTGCCCGTTTCAGTTCAAATGATCGGAAATTTGCGTATTTCGCGGGGAAATACCGTGTTGACGGCGGAGAAGCTCGGTGGACCAAAACCACGTCAGGTTCTGGAGATCCTGCTCTTGAACGTCGGTTCGCCGATGTCCAAAGACCGTCTGGTGGACATGTTGTGGGGCGGTCGGGCGCCAGGCGAAGCCTTGGCCACTCTGGAAAGCTACGTCAGCATCTTGCGCCGCAACCTGCAACCCGGCAGTGCCAAGTCCGGGCCGCTGCGCACAGCCAACGGCGGCTACATGATTGACCGGGAGATGGTCGACGTCGATTTGTACCGGTTCCAGCGGCTGCTTCGCGCCGCCGAGTTCGCCTCTCCGGCCAGCGCTTATCCGTTGTTGACCGATGCGCTCTCGCTAGCGTCCGGGCCCCTGCTCGGGGATGAACTAACGCCGGAATGGGCTGAGGAAGCGCGGGCCGCCCACGCGGAGATGGTGCAGCATGCCCAATTGTTGGCGGCGGAGGCCGCGTTGACCCTAGGGCGGGCCGATGAGGCGGTGCTCTGGGCGCAGCGCTGCATCGCTGCCGCTCCGTTGAACGAAGCGGCTTGGACAGCACTCATCGTGGGGCTGGAGCAAAGCGACCGGCATGCCGATGGGCTGCAGGCCTATGAACGGTGCCGGCGTCTCTTCAGCGACGAACTGGGGTGTTGCCCGGGTCCTGGCCTGCAGGAAGTGTACGGGCGGCTGCTGCACGCCACCGCCGAGTCCAGCTTGTCGGAGGTGCTCGGCGCGCTCCTGGTCCTCAACGAACGGTTGGCGCCGTCGGACAACCGCACCCCGACCGCGCATCGGATGGCTTCTGTCCCGCTCGAATCCCATTACGCCGCGGCTGGGGATATCGTCAAGACCTTCCTGACCAAGGCGCTCATGGCCGGCTGAAGAACATGGAGATCTGCCCCGTTCGGAGTATGTACAACCTTTCACTGGCCATGCATACTCATAGTGGGGTCAAGTCCATAGTGTCTTGAGTTGGGGTAAAAATGAGCTCTTTGGGGAATGAGCATGAACTCCGTGTTGCCGTGGTGGATGACCACACCACGTTCGCGGAGCTGTTGTCTGATGCGCTGGGCAGGGAGCCGGATCTGATCAACGTCGGCAATGCCGCCGGCGTTGGTGAAGCGGTCGCCTTGTGCCGTCGGGCCAGGCCGGATGTAGTGATCATGGACTACCACCTGCCCGACGGCAACGGGCTGGACGCCGCCCAACAGATCCTTGCGTCCGAGCCCGCTACCCGGATCATCCTGCTGACCGGCAACCCGTCGCCCGAGGTACTCGCCCGTGCCGCCAGCTCGGGCCTGTGCGGGTTCCTGCCCAAAGACGGATCGCTGTCCACCCTGCTGGAGACCATCCGCTCTGCCAAGAGCGGCAGCATGGTGGTCTATCCCGCCATCCTCAGCCAAAACCGCCGGACGCCCGCTGCCAAGCCGCCGGGTACCCCGGCGTTGACCGAACGTGAGCACCAGGTGCTGGCCTTGATGGCTGCCGGCTACGACGTCCGCACCAATTCCCGGACGCTGGGCATCTCCCAGCACACCTGCCGGGGTTATGTGAAGTCGATTCTGGCCAAGCTCGGTGCCCATTCGCAGCTTGAGGCCGTCGCCACGGCGCAACGGCTGGAGCTGCTGGATGCTGGCCATGAGCGTTGACCTGGGCTCCCGATTCCGGCGCAGCGTGCTCTTCGACTCCGGGAGCGAAGGGCGGAGGCGGAAGGGCTCGGAAATGCAGGCGGCGGTGCGGCGCTTCACGCTGTCCGGGCTGGCAGCCTTGATCATCGTCGCGATTCCTGTGGTCGTGGTGGCCCGTTCCTTGGCCGTCGACCAGGCGCTGGCTCACGTTGCCGAACGCACCAAGCAGATTGTGGAGCATGAATTTGCCCCGGACGTCACGGATGCCCTGCTGGCCGGGGATGCCGCAGCCGTGGCGGAACTGGATGCCGAAGTTGACCCGCTGATCCGCGACGGCCACATTCTCAGGGTGACGGTCGGGGATGCAGACGGGACGATCCTCTATTCGGACCTCGATGAGCTGGTCGGACAGCAGTTCGACCTTCCCGACAACCTCTCGGCCCAGCTCCAGGACGGCACACCCGTCTCGGTGTTGGGCGCGCCGACCGGCGGCCCCGATCTCTTCGAAGTGGACCACGACAAATTCGTGGAAGTCTACGTCCAAGCGACCGGGGGCAACGGCAGCGACTACATCTTCGAGTTGATCTATCCACCGGATGAAATCAACCGCATGGAAGACGAGATGCTCGGCATCCTTCCCGTCGTCCTGGTGGCGCTGGCGGTGCTGCAATTGCTCCAGCTGGCCCCTGCCATCCGCATGGCGCGCCGCCTGCAAGACGACGGCGAAGTCCGCCGCCGATTGCTCCAGCAGTCGATTACCGCTTCGGATCGTGAACGCCAGAAGCTGGCCCGCACCCTGCATGACGATGTCATCCAGGATTTGGCTGCCCTGGCCTACAGTTTGGAATCACGCGAACAGCAGCAGACAAAGCCAGACCACGCCTTCCAGACGCTGGCCAAGAACATTGTCCAGGGCAGCATCGCCAGTCTGCGCCGGATCACCGTGGCGCTGTATCCGCCCGATCTCTCGGCCATGGGACTGCCGGTTGCCCTGGACGGATTGGGCGAGCTGGTCCGGAGACGAGGGGCGGAGTGGCAGTTGGAAATCGAGGCTTCGGCCCCGACGGACATGGTCCGGCCTGCCCTGCTCTACCGGGTTGCACGGGAGGCCGTGACCAATGCCGCCAAGCATGCGTCCGCCCAGGTGGTGCGGGTGTCGCTCAGGGACTGGGGGGACGCAGTGTTACTCGAAATTGTCGACGACGGCGACGGCTTCAGTCCGGCGGATGCGGCGCGCGAAGGCCACCTCGGGCTCCGCATCCTACGCGACACGGTGCATGATGCCGGCGGCACCTTGCATATTGAATCCGCATCGGGTGCCGGAACCCGAGTCTCCGTGACCCTGCCGTCCGCTGGCGTTGACAGCCCGATTCTGGCCAACCGCAGCAACGCCTGATCGGACCGGGCTGGCTAAATCTCCGCGCCCTCCAACAGCTCGGTCACCAGCGCTGCGATGGGTGAGCGTTCGGACCGGGTCAGCGTCACATGGCCGAAGAGCGGATGTCCTTTGAGCGTCTCCACCACCGCCGCAATGCCGTCGTGCCTGCCCACCCGCAGGTTGTCCCGCTGCGCCACATCATGGGTGAGGACGATCTTGGAGTTCTGGCCGATCCGGCTCATCACCGTGAGCAGGACGTTCTTCTCCAGGGACTGCGCCTCGTCCACGATCACGAAGGAGTCGTGCAGCGAGCGGCCCCGGATATGGGTCAGCGGCAGCACCTCCAGCATGCCGCGGTCCATGACTTCCTCGACAACCTCGGTAGAGACCAGCGCGCCGAGGGTGTCGAACACCGCCTGCGCCCACGGGTTCATTTTTTCCGATTCGGAGCCTGGCAGGTACCCCAGCTCCTGCCCGCCGACGGCATACAGTGGCCGGAACACCACGACTTTCCGGTGCTCTCGCCGCTCCAGCACGGCTTCGAGTCCGGCGCAGAGCGCCAGCGCGGACTTTCCGGTTCCGGCGCGGCCGCCGAGTGAGACGATCCCCACCTCCGGGTCCATCAACAGGTCGATCGCCAGCCGCTGCTCTGCGGAACGCCCGTGCAGGCCGAACACATCGCGGTCGCCCTTGACCAGCCGTACCTGTTTGTCCGCGCCGACGCGGCCCAGTGCGGAACCGCGGCTGGACAGCAGCACCAATCCGGTATTGGCGGGCATCTCCGCTGCCGCCGGAATGAATACCGGCTCATGCGCGTACAGAGTGTTGACGTCGTCGTCGGCCGCGTCCAGTTCGGCCACCCCGGTCCAGCCCGAGTCCTTGACCAGTTCGTTGCGGTACTCATCTGCCTGGAGCCCCATCGCGGACGCTTTCACCCGCATCGGCAGGTCCTTGGAGACAACCGTAACGTTGCGTCCCTCGTCGGCCAGGTTCTTGGCCACCGCCAGAATCCGGCTGTCGTTGTCGCCGCCGCGGAACCCGGCGGGCAGCACCTCCGGTGAGATGTGGTTCAGTTCCACCCGCAACGTGCCGCCGTCGGCGCCAAGCGGGATGGGCTGGTTGAGGCCGCCGTGCTGCACGCGCAGGTCGTCGAGCAGGCGAAGCGCCTGGCGGGCAAAATATCCCAGTTCCGGATCGTGCCGCTTGCCTTCAAGCTCGGTGATCACCACCACCGGCAGGATGACTTCGTGCTCGGCGAACCGCAGCAGTGCCCGGGGATCGGACAGCAACACGGAAGTGTCCAGAACATAAGAGGCCCGAGTTGCTTCCGCTTCCCCGGCGGAAACAACAAGACCGGACGAGGTGGCAGCTTCGGGCTGCTTCCCAAGTCCGGTCGTGGCGGTGCGGCGCTGGTTATTGCTGGCGGTCATGCTGGCTCCCGTCCGGAGCACGACGGCTCCGAAGCTCTGGTGCGGGGCGCGGACGGTAGGGCCACCAGGCCGGAACCGGCCTCCCCCGATGCAGCGTTCGCTCTGCGCATCAAACTGGTGGCCTCCCGATCAATCTGCGGATTGCTGACTGATGGTCCCAAATTACGCTGATGTAATTCGCCAGCACAAGAGCCGGAGCCATGTCGAGTTTGCGAATTTTGGATGAACCGAACGACGCCGGCGCGTCAGCTGTTCCTGCCGGCCCGCCTCAGGCGCCGAAACGCCGCTGCCGGCTGGCGTAATCGCGCAACGCCCGCAGGAAGTCGAGGCGCCGGAAGTCAGGCCACAGCGCCTCGCAAAAGTAATATTCGCTGTAGGCGCTCTGCCACATCAGGAAGCCGGACAGCCGCTGTTCGCCGGACGTCCTGATCACCAGGTCCGGGTCCGGCTGGCCGCTGGTGTAGAGGTACTGGGAAATATCGTCCACGGTCAACGCGTCCGCGACCTCCGCCAGGCCCCTGCCGTCGGCCTCTGCGTGGCGCAACAGGCCCTTGACCGCGTCAACAATTTCCCGGCGGCCACCGTAGCCCACTGCCACGTTGACATGGACACCCTCCACGGCTGCGGTTTGCTCACCCAGGCTGCGGAGTTTGGCGGCAAGGTCTGCAGGGAGCGTCTCCAACGCACCGACGGGATGGACGCGCACGTTCTTGCCCTCGCCCAACCGGTCCAAGGTATTGCCGATGACACCCAGCAACTCCCGCAGCTCGTCTTCCGAGCGGCCCATATTGTCCGTGGACAGCATGTAGAGCGTGACCACCTTGACGCCCAGGTCGCCGCACCAGCCGAGGAACTCAAGAATCTTGTCCGCGCCGGCTTGATGCCCTTCCCTCGTCGGCGCTCCGGCCAGCCTGGCCCAGCGCCGATTGCCGTCCACCACCACTCCAATGTGGCCCGGGATGCGGTTTGGGGCCAGCGAGCGCTGCAGGCGACGCTCATAGAGGCGGTAGAGGACGCCGGGAAGTGACACCGCACCCTGCCTTCCTGATCGCCCATTCACGACTTCGAATTCTATCCTCCCGCTCGGGCGGTCCCGAACACACCCCTTGTTACCCGTGAGTAACAAAAGGCGCGCGGGCGCTAGAATATCCGCATGAGTGAACACCGTGCTGCTGCCGGGCCGTACCCACGCGATATTGACGGTTCGAGGGCACGGGTAGAGGCGACGGACGGACCGGTCGAGCGGGCTGTTGAGCAGGTTGCGGACGCACTCAATATCAAACCGAAGTTTCGCGGCTGGCTGCATGCCGGTGCCACTCCCCTGGCCTTGGCAGCAGGGATCGTCCTCGTGGCGCTCGCGCCGACTGCGACCGGAAAATGGGCTTGCGCGGTCTATGCCTTGACCGGGCTATTGCTCTTCGGCGTCAGCGCCGTCTACCACCGCGGCAACTGGAGCCCGCCGGTCAAGCTGCTGCTCAAGCGTCTGGACCATACCAACATCATGCTGGTCATCGCCGGCACCTACACGCCGCTGGCGTGGGCACTGCTGGAACCGCCGAAGGCCACGCTGTTGCTCTGGCTGATCTGGGCCGGCGCCATCGCCGGTGTCGGTTTCCGGGTGCTCTGGCCGCACGCCCCGCGTTGGCTCTACGTCCCGATCTATTGCGCGCTGGGACTCGCGGCGCTGTTCTACTTGCCCGACTTCTTCGCTGCCAGCGTCCCCGCCGCGGTGCTGATCTGCGCGGGCGGCGCGTTCTACATTGCCGGTGCCGTCGTTTACGGAATCAAGCGGCCGAACTTCTCGGTGACCTGGTTCGGATTCCACGAGTTCTTCCACGCCTTCACCGTGGTGGCTTTCGTTTGCCACTACATTGCCATCATGATCGCGGTGCTTGGCTCCACCGGCTAAGGACCGCCGCCGGCGTCAGAGGCGTCCGGCGTTTTGTTGCCTGCGGCGCTAGCGACCTGCCGCGCCGGGCCCTGTCAGGCCGAGCTCCGTCAGCAAGGCAGCGGCGGTTGGCACCGGGCGGCGGCAGACCATCCCGCGGCAGACATAGGCCAACGCGCCGTCCGCCGGAACCGGTTTGTCCGCCAGCAGCGGGGCCGGCCCTTCCTGTCCTGGCTCCGCCGGGTGGCGGGCGACGACGATGCCCGGGCTACCGCTGGCACGCGCAGCAGTGATCAGGTCAGCGGCTGCACCCGGGGCTCCGGTCACGGCCAGCTCGACCGGTCCGGCCGCGAGTGCCTGAGCTGCGGCCAGGCCCCACCCAGCGGCGCGCGGCGCGCGGGCCGCGATCCGACCCAGGTAACCGAGCAGCCGGCCGGCCAGTTCGCGGTGCTTTGCCGACCCGCTGTAGGCCGCGTAGGTGGCCAGCACGCCGGCGAACAGGCTGGTGCCGCTGGGGGTGGCACTCTCCAGCGGGTCAGCCGGCGGAACGGCTCCGGCGGCGGCTGCCACCTGGGCGGCCGGGACAGCCTGGTCGCTGAGCGTGCCGTCCCGCAGGAACACTGTCTCGGCCCGGAGGACCAGCCCCTCGGCGGCGCGGTACCAGCGGCTGTTCCCGGTAGCGGCGTACAGCGAGAACAATCCCTCCGCGCAGCCGGCATAGTCCTCCAGCAACCCTTCAAAGGGCTGCGCCGAACCATCGTGCGAAACGCGGGCCAGCCGGCCGGTGTCGTCCAGATGCACGGACAGCACATAGTTGGCCGCCGCCACGGCGGCCTCGGTGAGGTCGGCCCGGTCCAGCAACTCTCCCGCTTCGGCCAGCCCGGCCACGGCCAGCCCGTTCCAGCCGGCCACAACTTTTTCGTCCCGCGCCGGCTGTGGCCGCTGCTGCCGGGCCGCCAGCAGTACCGGACGCAGCGCCGCCCAGCGGAGCTGTTCGTCGGGTTCCAATGGCCGCCCGGGATGCAGCGTCGACCGCGTGGCGGTGACGTTGCCCCGCTCGCCCACGCCCATGACGGACGCCGCCCAGCCGCCGTCGTCGTCGCCGAGCACCTCGCGCAGTTCAGCGGGAGACCACACATAGGTGGCACCCTCGTGGTGGACGCCGTCGACGACGGTGTCAGCGTCCAGCGAGGAAGCGATGCCCCCGTGGGACAGCTGCAGCCGGTCCACAAGCCACCCGGCAGTGCCCGCCGCGACGGCGCAACCAAGTTCCCGGTCCGGTCCCGCCGGCGACTGGACGGCCCATTGCGTGTAGGCGCGCAACAATTGGACGTTGTCGTAGAGCATTTTCTCGAAGTGCGGCACCGTCCAGCGGCGGTCCACCGTGTAGCGGGCAAAACCGCCCTCAAGCTGGTCGTACAACGCGGACCCCGCCATGGCCCGCAACGTGCGGGCGGACAATTCGGCGGCGAGCTGCGCCGATTCGGAGCGGGACGCTCCGGCATGCCGGAGCAGGAAATGCAGCACGGCCGACGGCGGGAATTTGGGCGCGCCGCCGAAACCGCCGAAGACCGTGTCCTCCTGGCCCGACAAGACTTCGACGGCTTCTTCGAGGACCGCCTGGCGGTCATCTCCCCCGGCGTCGGCGGGCGGCATCCGTACCGGCCCCCATCCGGCCTCCGGGCCTTCGGCCGGCAGCGGCGGGCCGCCACCGTGCTCCACGGAAAGGTCGCCGAGGAGCCCACGGTTCGCCTCCCCTGCCTGTGCCAGCGCCTGCGCCACCGACGCAGCCGTGGTCTCCACGGCCCCGCGCCGCTGCTCCCAGGCCTCCTGGACCGCTTGCAGGACCTGACGGAACGACGGCTGGCCCGGCTGCGGCCGCGGCGGGAAGTACGTGCCTGAGTAAAAGGCCCTGCCGTCCGGCAGGGCGAACACGCTCATGGGCCAGCCGCCCTGCCCGGTCATCAGCTGAGTGGCCGACATGTAGATGCTGTCCACGTCCGGACGTTCTTCCCGGTCCACCTTGACCGGGATGAAGTGCTCGTTCAGATATTCTGCGGTGGCCTGGTCCTCGAAAGACTCCGCCGCCATCACGTGGCACCAGTGGCAGGCCGCATAGCCTATGGAAACAAAAACAGGCACGTCGCGCAGACGTGCCTGTTCGAAGGCCTGGTCACCAAAGGGCCACCAGTCCACGGGATTTCCGGCGTGCTGGCGCAGGTAGGCCGAGGCCTCCGAGCGCAGTCTGCCGGCCACGGTCAGTCCCCGCGGTCCGGACGGCCCGAGCCGCCGCCGGCTTCGCTGGTTCCGCCGGCCGCCGGCGCCTCTCCCCCGGCATAGTGCTCCGTCCCGCTGTTACCGGCTCCGGCGGGTCCGGCCGATCCGGGCCCGGTCTGCCGTGCATCCGCGGCAAGGTTCTCGTCCACTTGCGAGCGGTAGCGGACCCGCCGGATGCGCCGGGTCATGTCCCAGACCAGGAAGACCACGACGGCGGCCAGTGCAAAGGTGAAGAAGAAGCCCCACGGCCCAGGCGAAACCTGGTCCGCGTCGAGTCCGGGCCGGAGGGTGGGCTCGCCGGCACCGGCGGCGACGGCGGCAAGGATCTGGATCAGGGGCAAATCAGTCTCTTTCTGGGTGCAGCCGGGACACGAGGCTCCGGCGCTGGTTGGCTGCAGGCACTATCTTATGCCTGCAAAGAAATCCGTCTCGGGCACGCTGGTCTCCACCCGTGCGTGGATCAGCGAGAAATCCTCCCAGGGCCAGACCGTCCGCTGCATCTCCTCGGAGACGGCGAAGAAGAACCCCGCAGGCTCCACCTGGGTCCGGTGCGAGAGCAACGCGCGGTCGCGGTGGCGGAAGAAGTCGCCGCAGTCGATCTGCGTGGTGGTGCGGTGGTTCGGCATCGGCGGCTGGTGGCCTTCGGCGTCGGCCTCCAGCCATGCCGCGAGGCGCGCCGCGTAGGGCGACTGCAGCCCTGCTTCCTCCAGCGCATAGTGGAGTGCGCGGAACCGCTCCGGGTTGAAAGCACGGTCATAGTAGAGCTTCAGCGGCTCCCAGGCGCTGCCCGCCTCCGGATAACGCTCGGGGTCACCGGCTGCGTGGTACGCCTCCACCGCCACCTTGTGGGCCATGATGTGGTCCGGGTGCGGATAGCCACCGTTCTCGTCGTAGCTGATCACCACATGCGGCCGGAACTCACGCACCAGTTTGACCAGCGGCGCGGCGGCCCGCTCCAGCGGCAGCGTGGCGAAGCTGCCGAACGGCAGCGGCGGCAGCGGGTCTCCCTCCGGCAGGCCGGAATCTGCGAACCCCAACCAGCGCTGTTGGATACCCAACTCGGCCGCGGCCTGCGCCATTTCGACCCGGCGGATCCCGGCAAGGTCCCGGTGCGCCTGCGGATCCGAGGCCGCCTCGGCATTGAGAATGTCTCCGCGCTCACCGCCGGTGCAGGTAGCAACCATCACCTGGACGCCCTCGGCGGCATAACGCGCCATCGAGGCCGCGCCTTTACTGGATTCGTCGTCCGGATGGGCATGGACCGCCAGCAGGCGCAGGCCGTCACTCTGCGCTGGCTGGGATGCATCGAAGCTCACGTGGCTGCTCCTGGGAAATCTGGCGTGGGCGGGAGGATAAACTTGAGGGCGTGAGCACCGCAGGCCCCCGTACTCCTCAGACTTCCTCCAGCTTAACTGTTTCCAACCGTTACGGCACACCACGGCGATCGCTGTCCCGCCGCGCCAAACTTGCGCTGGCTGGCGGAGCCCTTGGAGTCGCCGTTATTGGCGCAGGCTTTTTTGCCCTGGGCCAAAACGGGCCGCAGATTGAGAGCAAGGACGTTGGCTTCACCGTGGCCGACGCCGGACACATCACCGTGGATTTCCAAGTCACCAAGGATCCGGAAGCCACCGTTCACTGCGCGGTGCAGGCCCTGAGCGACAACTATGCGGTGGTCGGCTGGAAGGTGGCCACGATTGGTCCCGCCGACGAAGCTACTTCCGGGACCACAGCGCACCGTGTCCAGCTCAGGACTGAATCCATGGCGGTCTCCGGCGGTGTGGACAGCTGCTGGGCCGACGACGCCAACAGCTGACGCAGCACTCACCGCGGTACCGCGCCATCCGGCCCCTACCGGTCCGGCCGGCCGCACCCCGAATGGGTGAAAACTTCCTTTACCACCTTGTTATTGGGAAATCCGGCGACGGCTGACTACAATTGAGCAAATACATTCCGCCCCGCCAAGCTGGTGAACTGGGAACATCCCAGAACGAATTGATTCACCACCACGGCGGGGTCTTTGCATCAAGTGGCCGCCGGCATGGCGGCCTTTTGTGCAAAGTGCCACCGTGCCGGCACCGCGTCCAGCGGCTCCGGCAGCAATTAAGGAGAACTACGTGTCCACTTCCAGCGCACCCGTCGCCTGGCTCACTCAGGAAGCCTACGACCGCCTGAAGGCTGAACTGGATCACCTTTCGGGCCCCGGCCGGGCAGAGATCGTCGACCGCATCGAACAGGCCCGCTCCGAGGGGGATCTCAAGGAGAACGGCGGCTACCACGCGGCCAAGGAAGAACAGGGCAAGGCTGAAGCCCGGATCCGCCAGCTCACCGACCTGCTGCGGAATGCGCACGTGGGCGAAGCACCGGCAGATGACGGAGTCGTCGAGCCGGGCATGGTCATCGAGGCCAAGGTCGCCGGCGACACCGAGCGCTTCCTGCTCGGCAGCCGCGAGGTTGCCGGCGAATCCGACTTGGACGTGTACAGCGAAAAGTCCCCGCTCGGCGCGGCCATCCACGGTCTGCGGGCGGGAGATTCCACCACCTACGCTGCCCCGAACGGCAAGCAGATTTCGGTGGAAATCATCTCGGCCACTCCTTACACCGGCTGATCAAGCACGCTGACAGACGCGGAAGGCGGGTTCCCTGAGGGAACCCGCCTTCCGCGTCTGTACGGGTCGATAGCCGGCAGCCGTGACGGGCGGACGCCCATGCGGTCAGCCGAGTCGGGGCTTTCGACGGCGCAGCAGCACGGCGGCGATCACTCCGCCGACTGCCCCGAAGAGGTGGGCCTGCCAGGAAATGCCGGGCACCGCCGTCGGCAGCACACCCCACAGCACCGAGCCGTAGAAAATGAAGATGACCGCGGCCAGCAAGATCTGTCGCCAACTGCGGTTGTAGAAGCCGCGCACCAACAGATAGGTCAGCAGCCCGAAGACCACGCCCGAAGCGCCGATCGTCAGTCCCGCGCCCGTCAGCCAGACGCCCAGCCCGGAGGCCAGCCAGCTGCAGGACAGCACCACCAGGAACCGCCGGATCCCTTCCAGCAGCGTCAGGAACCCGAGCACCAGCAGCGGCAGTGTGTTGCTCAACAGGTGGCTGGTATCAGCATGCAGCAGCGGGGCGAAGAGCACGCCGTCCAGCCCGTCCACCCGCCGGGGCGCAATCCCCAGCAGCGGGCTGAAGTAGCCTCCGGCGATCATATTGACCAGAAAGGCTGCCCAGAGCAACACCGCAAATACCCCGGCTCCGGCCAGGGCCTGGGCGGGGCGCAGGGCCTGACTGCCGGCCACGGGTCAGTGGACGACGACGGGCTGGAAGCCCTCGGCGCGGAGGCTGCCGAGCACCAGTTCGCAGTGCTCGTGCCCCTTGGTCTCGATGTCGATGGTGATGGCGACGTCGCCCATGCTGATGGAGCCGCCGATCCGTGTATGGTCCACACGGGTAACGTTGGCGTCCGATTCCGCGATGATCCGCGAAATCTGGGCCAGCGAGCCGGGTCGGTCGTCAAGCATGATCCGCACGGACATGAAGCGGCCGGAGGCGTACAGGCCCCGCTGGATGACCTTCAGCATCAGCATGGGATCGATGTTTCCGCCAGAGAGGATGACCGCCGTGGTTCCCGGATTCGGGATGACGCCCTCCATCAAGGCGGCCACGCCGACGGCGCCAGCCGGTTCGACCACCAGCTTGGACCGCTCGATCAAGAAGATCAGGGCGCGGGCCAGGGCGTCTTCGCTGACGGTGACCACGTCGTCGACCAGTTCCCTGATGATCGAGAACGGCAGCTGCCCGGGACGACCCACGGCGATGCCGTCGGCCATGGTGGACACCTTTTGCAGCGGCACCAGGGCATCGGCGGCGAGCGACGGCGGATAGGCCGCAGCATTTTCCGCCTGCACCCCGATGACCTTGATCTCGCGGCCCAACTCCTTGGCCCGTGCCTTGACGGCGGTGGCGACTCCGGCCAGCAGTCCGCCGCCGCCGACACCCATGACGATGGTGTCCACGTTGGGAACCTGTTCCAGGATTTCCAGGCCGAGCGTGCCCTGGCCGGCAATGATGTCCGGGCTGTCGAACGGGTGCACGAACACCGCGCCGGTCTCCTCCGCGAAGCGTTTGGCTTCGGCGAGGGCCTCGTCCACGTTGTGGCCATGCAGGACCACTTCGGCGCCGTGGCCCCGCGTGGCTGCCAGCTTGGGCAGCGCCACGCCCAGGGGCATGAAGATGCGCGCCTTGATGCCCAGTCGGGCCGCAGCCACCGCCACTCCCTGGGCGTGGTTCCCGGCGGAGGCGGCCACGACCCCGCGCGACTTCTCCTCGTCGGTCAGCCCCGCCATGCGCACATAGGCTCCGCGGACTTTGAAGGAGCCGGCGCGCTGCAGGTTCTCACACTTGAAGAAGACATCGGAACCGACCATCCGGCCCAGCGCGCGGGATTGTTCGATCGGCGTCTTGGCGATGACTCCGTCAAGGGTTTTCCGTGCTGCCTGAATGTCATCAAGCGTGACGGGCAGTTGGGTGGTGGCTGTCACTTGTCGGACTCTTTTCTGCGCAGCTGGACGCGGCGTCGGCGGACGGGTTCCTGATCTGAAGTCTCTGGCGGGTTGCCCGGACCGGGCGAAGCCAGCGCCGGCTCAGGGGCCATGTAGGGCTCTTCCACCGGTGGAGGAGCCCCCAGTGCCGGATCTGTTTCCCATCCCCGCCCGGCGATGTACTTGACGACGGAGTTGAGGATAGCGAGCAGGGGCACGGCAAACAGTGCCCCGGCGATGCCGGCGACCATCGAGCCGCCTGCCACGGCAAGCACGACTGCCAGCGGATGCAGCGACACGGCCTTGCCCATGACCAGCGGCTGCAGCACATGCCCCTCGAGCTGCTGCACGCCCAGCACGATGGCGAGCATGATGAGCGCATTGACCCAGCCGTTGGCGACCAGTGCCAGCAGCACAGCAACGAACCCGGTCACCAGCGCGCCAATGATCGGGATGAACGAGCCGAGGAAGACCAGAACACCGAGCGGCAGGGCCAGCGGGACACCGATGATGGCGGCGCCGACACCAATGCCGACCGCGTCCACGAAGGCCACGAACATTTGGACCCGGATGTACTGCACCATGGAAGTCCAGCCCTTGCGGCCTGCGCCGTTGCCGGCCGCCCTGGCTTTCTTGGGCAACAGGCCGACGATGAAACGCCAGATCCGCTCGCCGTCGTAAAGGAAGAAGATCAGCGCGAAGATGGTCAGCAGCAGTCCGGTGAACAGATGCCCGGCGGTGGAACCCACGCTGAGGGCACTCGAAAAGATCGCACTGCTGTTGCTCTGCAGTTGCTGCAAGGCTTCGTTCAGGTAGGAGTTGAGTTGTTCGTTGGTCAGCCGGAGCGGCCCATTGGTCAGCCAGCCTTGAACCTGGCCAATGCCTTGGAGCACTTGGTCCCACAGCTCGCTGAAGCCGATGTAAAGCTGCCGGCCGACCAAGGAGAGCGCGCCACCGATCAAGCCGAGGAAGCCAAGGATGGTGATGGCCACGGCCAGGCTCTTGGGCACCTTGGCCTTGCGCAGGAACCGGACCACCGGTGAAATCAGGGCGGAAATCAGGGCGGCGACCATCAGCGGGATGATCAGCAGCGAGACGAAGCTGAGCAGCCAGACCAACAGTCCGCCGACAACCAGGATCAGGCCCACCCGCCAGGCCCACGCCGCGCTGATCCGCAGCGCATAGGGCACGTCCTCGCGCACGTGGTGCCTGCCGTCGGTGCCGGCCGATCGTCCCGCCGGCAGCGGGCGGTTTTCGGGGAATGACCGGTTCATAGACCCAATAGTTTCATATTGTCACCCCGACATGTGTTCAGTGAAGCTGCGCCGTAATGCCCCAGTTGCCGCCGAAAGAACCGCCGGGCCGCAGCCATGTCAGCCCGATGCCGGAATTGAAGCTGTCCGCCGGCGCCGTCATCGGTTCCGCCGCCAGCGCACAGGCCCTGCCCGGGTACTTGGAGGTGACGAATATATGCACGTACTGGAATGTTTCGTCCTGCCACAGACCGACCATCGAACCGCTGTCCGACACCAAGGTGCTCACCACCCGGCCGCCAGTCCCGGCAGACAGCCCGGTATAGGCACGGTCCATCGCCAGTTCCGCCAGCCGGGCACCTGTGCGGAGATCGGTCTGCTCATCGACCGGGACATCCGCCGCCGGAATCATGGTCTGCGGATCCGCCGGGAAGTATCGTGCGGCGGGGACCGTCAACGTCAATCGGTCGGCAGGCTCGTCTCCCAGCCGAAGGAATGGATGGGCGCCCAGCGCCACCGGCGCCGCCGCACCGGACAGGTTCAGCAGCTCCTGCCGCACGGTCAGGTCTCCGGCTTGGTCCAGGGAGTATTCGGCGCTGTGGCTGAGCCGGAAGGGGTACCCGTGCTGCGGGAAGATCTCGGCACGCAGCACCAAGCGGTGCTCGCTCCGTTCAACCAGCCGGTAGCCGGTATTGCGCAGCAGCCCGTGGATGGCATGTCCGCGCCCCGGCTCCGTGATGTCCAGTTGCTGGATCTCGCCGTCGAGCGTCCAGCGGCCTTCCGCGACCCGATTGGGCCACGGCGCCAACAGGATGCCGCAGGCCGAGGGCGGGATGCGATCGTCATCGTACGTCTCGGTCAGCCGCACACCGCCCTTTTCGAACAGCCGGAGACTGCCCGCCAGCTCGGTAATCACGGCCCGCGATCCGGCGCGCCGTAGTTCAAACTGTTCTCCGGTGGCTCCGTGGCCGCGCTCCCGCGTCATAGGGTCCACCGTACCGGCTGCCGCTTAAACAACCGACCCCGGCACAGGGCCGGGGTCGGTTCAAAAGGAAACTGGGGTTTATTCGTCGCCGCGCAGAATGGCGAGCAGGCGAAGGATCTCCACGTACAGCCAAATCAAGGTCACGGTCAGGCCGAAGGCCGCCGTCCACGAGTACTTGCGGTCCACGCCTTGCTTGACGCCCTGCTCGATCGAGGTGAAATCGACGATTAGCGAGAAGGCGGCCAGTCCGATGGCGATCAGCCCGATGATGACGCCCAGCGGGATGCTGATGCCCATGATACTGATCTCAGCGCCGCGCATGCCCCACTGGTTGTCCAGCACGCCAAACCACATCAGGCCGAGGTTCACCAGCGAGAAGAGTGCGTAGCCCAGCAGCGCAATCATGAAGAAGCGCATGGCCTTCGGCGTGGCCCGGACCTTGCCGCTCTTGAACAGCATCAAGGTGACGGCGAAGACGCACACGGTGCCCAGCACGGCCTGCGGGGCGACGCCCGGGTACATGCCGTCAATAAACATGGACAGCCCGCCGACGAACAGGCCCTCGGCGCCTGCGTACGCCAGGATGAGCCCCTTGGACGGCTCCTTCTTGAAGGCGTTGACCAGGCCGAGCACCAGGCCGACGATCATGCCCGGGATCATCAGGATCGGGAACATCCAGCCGATGGCGCCGCCCACAACCACTAGGGACAGGCAGGCCAAAGTCTTGAAGATGACATCGTCGTAGGTCATCCGGCCAGTCTGGGCAGGGCCAGCGGACGGCTGGTTGTACAGGTCCTGCAACTGCTGGCTGGTCAGTTGCGTCTGGCCGGCCAGCGCGGTCGAACCGGCGGCCGCAGATCCCGCTGGTGAACTGCGGAACGCGTTGGGATTGTTGAAAACCGGATTTCCTCCGATTGCCATCTTGTTGTCCTCCATCGTCAGGGGGGCGAGCTAATGCTTACACTACCAATCCCAACGAACGACACCGCGGAAAATTCCATAACGTGCCGGTGAACTCTTCCGGACATGGCATTGCGGTCCTTCGCGTCGCGGTGGGCGGCGCCCTGCCCGGCGGAGCAGCCGTCCCGTAGAGGAGCAGCCCCGCGGCGAAGCAGTTGGCCCGGGCGGCGCCCGCGGCGAAGCAGCCGGGGCGGGCGGAGCAGCCGGGCCCGGGCGGCGCCCGCCGCGGGTAGACTGCTCCGGTGACTCCTCCCAGTCCTTCCAATAAGCCCCGCCCCTCCGCGCAGGACAAACTGCCCCTGCGGATGCTCCATGACCGCCTATTGGTGGCCCCGGACCAGGACAGCAGCGAGCGCCGTTCATCATCAGGGATTGTCATTCCGGCCACGGCAGTGATGGGCAAACGCTTGGCGTGGGCAGAGGTGGTAGCCGCCGGCCCGCAGGTGCGCCAGGTTGCAGTGGGCGACCACGTGCTCTTCGACCCGGAGGACCGTGCGGAAGTAGAGGTCAACGCCACCGACTACACCCTGCTCCGAGAGCGTGACATCCACGCGGTGTCCCAGCCGGAGGAAGCGGACAGCAGCACCGGACTCTATCTGTAGCCACCCGGACAGCAGCACCGGCCTCGTCCGCGCCGCTCTCTGGAGCCGCCCGAACAGGAGCGCCAACCTTGGTCCGCGCAGCTCTCTGTAGCCGCCCTGCTCAGTGGTGCCCCAACGTTTTATCTTTGCTTAACAACTGCTTCACAGTTGTTACCTGATCGCGACAGAACCGACCACCCGACCACCTGAGGCGCAGGTAACATAAACGACACGTCGGTGATTTTTGTCACAGACGCTGTCAGTGCCTGCCGGTGATCCGGCGGACCACCCCACACTGTGGAGGTTCATATTTTGATAGCGATGCCGAAGCTTGTTCGGCCACTGGGGACGCTACTCGCCTTACTGGCGATCATCACGGGGATCTTGCTGTCCGCTCCCCCCTCACTGGCTTCGACCACCTCACCCGCGCCCGGAGCGACGACGGCGCCTGCGGAACCCTCCCCCTACAAGATCGGCGGTGTTATGCGGAACACCGACGGTCCTGTCCCGGGAGTGCGGATCACGGCGACGGGCGAGGGATTCAGCGGCGAGGCGACCACCGGGGACAACGGAACCTGGTCCATCGGAGTTCCGGTCAAAGGGACCTACCAAGTGGAGGTTGACGTCTCCACCCTGCCGGAGGGCGTGGAGTTGGCCAAGGGGACTCCGAATCCCCGCGAAGTCACCTTCACCAACACGTCCAATGCCGCAGCCGTCTTTCCGTTAGGCGAAGGCATTGTGGTGCAGAGCGCCAGTTTCGGCGAGATCTTCGTCGAACGCGTGATTGCGGGCTTGAGCTTCGGCCTGCTGCTGGCCCTGGCTTCGGTAGGCTTGTCGCTGATCTATGGCACCACCGGCCTGACCAACTTTGCCCATGGCGAGATGGTCACACTCGGGGCGGTCGTGATGTTCGGTTTTTCTGTTGCGGGCTTCCCCGTCTGGCTGGCGATGCTGCTGGGTGTCATCTTCGGCGGTGCCTTCGGCTGGGTGCAGGATGGCTGGCTCTGGAAGCCACTGCGGCGGCGGGGTACAGCGCTGATCCCCATGATGATCATTAGCATCGGATTGGCGCTGGCCGCGCGCTATACCATCCTGTTCTTTTTCGGTGGCGCCACTCAGCAGCTTCCCGGGGCCAGCAGCCCCATCGTGGAGATTGGCGTCATCTCCATCAGCCGCAACACCCTGCTCTCGCTGATTATCAGCCTGGTGGTGATCGTCCTGATCGCCATGCTGCTGCTCAAAACCCGGCTGGGCAAGGCCACCCGAGCCGTTGCCGACAACCCCGCGCTTGCGGCGGCCTCCGGCATCGACGTCGACCGAGTCATCAGGATTGTCTGGACAGTGGGCGGTGTGCTGGCTGCCCTCGGCGGCATTCTGTGGGCCTACTACCGTCCAGGTGTCACCTTCAATATGGGCCAGCAGATCCTGCTTCTCGTGTTTGCCGGCGTCATTTTGGGCGGACTGGGCACCGTGTTCGGGGCCTTGGTGGGCTCGGTCATCGTCGGACTGTTCGTCGAATTGTCGACGCTCTGGCTCGTAGCGGACCTTAAGTACGTCGGCGCCCTGCTGATCATGATCGTCGTCCTGCTGTTCCGGCCTCAGGGAATCCTGGGCCGTCGAGAGCGTGTGGGTTAGGAGGCAACACCATGGATTTCCTCAATATATTTACCAACGCACTCGGCGAGATCGTCAGCCCGACGACGGCCGCCTACGCCCTGGCTTCCCTGGGTCTAGCAGTCCATTTCGGCTTCACCGGACTGCTGAACTTCGGGCAAGCTGGTTTCATGGCCATCGGCGCCTATGGATTCGCCATACCGACCCTGTTGTGGGACGTCCCGTTCGCCGTCGGCGTCCTGATTGCGGTCGTCGGATCGGTGATCTTTGCCTTGCTCTTGGGCATCCCTACCCTGCGATTGCGTGCCGATTACCTGGCCATTGTCACGATCGCCGCCGCCGAGATCATCCGGTATGTGGTCACCACCAACGAACTGACCGACATCACCGGTTCGGCCAACGGGTTGGCCGCGTTTGAAGGCGGGTTCTACGCTATGAACCCGTTCCCACAGGGCACCTACAACTTCGGCCTGACGAGCATGAACGAGCGGGACCTCTGGATCCGGGTCGTTGCGTGGACCTTGGTTGCCCTCTGCTGCCTGCTGGTGTTCCTGCTGATGCGTAGCCCCTGGGGCCGGATCCTGAAAGGCATCCGCGAAGACGAGAACGCCGTGCGCTCCTTGGGCAAGAACGTCTACTCCTACAAGATGCAGTCACTGATTTTCGGCGGCCTGCTGGGCACCTTTGCGGGCATGATCTTCACGCTCCCCCGTGGAGCTGTGCAACCTGCCAACTACCAGACGGAACTGACGTTCTTCCTCTGGACGTGCTTGCTGCTGGGCGGCATGGCCACTGTCCTCGGCCCGGTCGTCGGCGCAATGATCTTTTGGGTAGTGCTCTCGCTGACCCAGGGGCTGCTCTACGGAGCCATCGAGGCGGGCTACATCACCTTCCTGACCACCACCCAGGCCGGTCAGCTGCGTTACATCCTGGTCGGTGTCGCTTTGATGCTGCTGATGATCTTCAGGCCCCAAGGGGTGCTGGGCAACAAGAAAGAGCTGGTATTCGCATGAGCGAACAAGACGGCATCGCGGCAGGCGGCGGCACCGCCGCCCCGGACCAATCACCCGTAACCAACGAGTACATGACTGACACGCGGCCCATCGCGGCCGACGAACCTGGTCCCGGTTGCCGAAAGCGCGATCCCATCCTGGTGGCCAAGGACGTCACGCGCCAGTTCGGTGGTGTCAACGCTGTGGACGTGGAGTATTTGGAGATCCCCCGGCACCAGATCACAGCGCTGATCGGGCCAAACGGCGCCGGCAAGACGACTCTGTTCAACCTGCTCACCGGATTCGACATCCCGCAGTCCGGTGAGTGGTCGTTCGAAGGCCACTCACTGGCAGGCGTGCCCTCCTACAAAGTGGCCCGAATGGGGATGGTCCGCACGTTCCAGTTGACCAAGGTCATGGGCAAGCTGACCGTCATCGAAAACATGCGCCTGGGCGCCACGGAGCAGTCCGGCGAGAACCTTTTCAGGGCCCTCTTCAAAAAGATCTGGGGGCCCAGGGAACAGGAAATCACCGAGCAGGCAGAGGACCTGTTGGTGAAATTCAAACTGGACGCCAAACGGGACGACTACGCAGCCTCGCTCTCCGGCGGCCAGCGCAAATTGCTGGAAATGGCCCGAGCCCTGATGGTCCGGCCCAAGCTGGTCATGCTCGACGAGCCGATGGCCGGCGTGAACCCGGCCCTGACCCAGTCCCTGCTGGAACATGTCAAGAACCTCAAGGCCGAGGGAATGACCGTGCTGTTCGTCGAACACGACATGCACATGGTCCGCCACATTGCGGACTGGGTGGTGGTCATGGCCGAAGGCAGGATCGTGGCCGAGGGCCCGCCCGGCGTCGTCATGAAGGACCCCGCCGTGATTGACGCCTATCTGGGCGCCCACCACGACGTGGACCTTGGCGACGCGGAAGGCGTCGAAGCGCTCACCGAGGAACTCGCCCAGGACGCGGAGTCGGTCGTGGGCACGGCTGACGAGGGTGTCCTCGGCAGCCACATCAGCGAGCACGATTCGAGCGGGGATGAGGCCCGCGAAGCCGGCCAAGACCCGAACAGGAAGGACCAGGCATGAATGCGCACCGGGCGGATACAAGCCCAACCACTGTGGAGGCGGGGGAAGCGGTGGTCGTCGTGCGGGACTTAGTGGCCGGCTACCTGCCCGGCGTCAACATCCTGAACGGCTGCAGCATCGAAGCCCGCCAAGGCGAATTGATCGGCATCATCGGTCCGAACGGCGCCGGCAAGTCAACACTGCTGAAGGCAATGTTCGGCTTGGTCAAAGTGCATTCCGGCACGGTTGTGGTCCGCGGTCAGGACCTGACCGGGCTGAAAGCCAATAAGCTGGTCAGCCGCGGCATCGGTTTCGTTCCGCAGACCAACAACGTTTTTTCCGCGCTGACCATCGAAGAGAACATGGAAATGGGCATGTTCCAGCGGCCCAAGGACTTCAAGGAGCGCTTCGACTTTGTGGCCGGCATCTTCCCCGACTTGGCCAAGCGGCGCGCGCAGCGGGCCGGCTCGCTCTCCGGCGGCGAACGCCAGATGGTGGCCATGGGGCGGGCCCTGATGATGAACCCGGCGGTGCTGCTCCTGGACGAGCCCTCGGCCGGCCTCTCCCCGGTGAAGCAGGACGAGACATTCCTGCGGGTGCACGAGATCAACCGGGCCGGCGTCTCGGTCATCATGGTGGAACAGAATGCACGCCGCTGCCTGCAGATCTGCGACCGCGGCTACGTCCTGGACCAGGGCAAGGACGCGTACACCGGCACCGGCCGCGAACTGCTCAAGGATCCGAAGGTCATCCAGCTCTACCTGGGCACCTTGGCGGATACTGCCTAGGCATCTCCAGCCCCACCAGATCGACGCCGGCGCCTGCCCTTCGCGGGGCGGGCGCCGCCGTCGTTGGTCTTCCGCTCGATCCACGCGGGGCGGCAGTTCGGGCCGGCGAGGGGCTTCGAGCCGTCGTCCGCCGCTGTCGTTGGTCCCTCCGTTGGACCCACCGTACGCGGCCCTCCGTGCCAGCCAGAGAGGCGTCACAAGAGTGTCGTCGCCAAACGCACGGTAGCCGGCCTTCCCCGGGCCTGTCAGGGCGTCGAGTAGCGCACCCGATTGCAGTTCCCGGAGCGGCCTCAGGCGGCCTGCGTAGAGTCGGAACGGCAGAAGGCCCCAGCCGATGACTGGGGCCTTCTGCGCTAGTACGGTAGTGTGAACCGCCTTACTCCAGCTTGCCGAACTCCTCAAGCTTCGGCTGCGGTACGTTGGTGTCGTCGTACTGGTAGATGCCGATGTAGGCCTCTGTCGGGTCACCGTTCTTGTCGAACGTGATCGGCCCGGAGATGCCGTCGTAGTCGATGTCCTTGCCGTCGCGCAGCAGCGTCACACAACCGGCGAAGTCATAGCACTTCTCACCGCCTTCAGACACAGCCTGCATCTCCTTGGCGATGTCCTCGCCCTTGGTGCTGCCGGCTGCCTCGGAGGCCAGCGCCACGAGGTTCACCGCGTCGTAGGACTCGCCCGCGTATGAGTAGGAATTCAGTTTGTCGTCGACTTTCGCCAGTTGCGCCTGGAATTCGTCCTTGGCGAAGGTGCCGGGAATGGTTCCCTGCGCCCCTGCCATGGCACCCGGGTCAAGTTCCTTGCTCAGGTCCGAGGTGTTGCCGTCCACCAGGAACAGCTGGTCGGCCTTGACGCCCTTGGACAGCAGCAACGGTGCGATCGACTTGATCTGGTCGAACGTAATCAGCGCGATGGCGTCAGGCTTGGCGTTGACCACAGCATCAACCTGCGAGCTGAACTGCGAATCGCCCTCGTTGAACATCTCGGTTGCCACCACCTGGCCGCCGGAGCCTTCGAAGGCCTGCTTGACGTTGTCTGCCAGACCGGTGCCGTACGCGTCGTTCAGTACGATCATGCCGAGGGTCTGGGCACCGCAGGTCACCATGTAGTTGCCAAGGGTGCGTCCCTGCAGCACATCCGACGGAGCGGTGCGCCAGTACAGGCCCTTGTCATCCCACGTGGTGAAGTCCGGCGAGGTATTCGCCGGGGAGATTTGCAGGACGCCCGCGCCGGTGATCTGGTTGATCACGGTAAAGGAAACACCCGAGGACGCCGCTCCCACGATCGCGTTGACCTTTTCGCTGAGCAGGTCGGTCACGGACTGGGTGGCGATGTCCGTGGTGGTGTCACCGGAGTCGCGCTGAACAGTTTCCACGTCTTTGCCGAGCACGCCGCCGGCTTCGTTGATCTTGTCCACGGCAAGCTGGACGCCGGCAATTTCCGGTGGGCCGAGGAAGGCCAAAGTTCCGGTGGTCGGCAGCAGCGTGCCGATTTTCAGCGGCGTATCGGTGGATCCCTTGGACGCGGGAACGTCCGCCGGGTTTCCGGTTGCACCGCCGGTGGGTCCCCCGTCCTCGCCGGGGCCGGGACAGGTCAGACCCGATGCCGCCGCCGGTGCCGAGGACTCTCCCCCTCCAGTCTCCGACGGCGTGGAAGACCCTCCGCCGCAGGCCGAGGCAAACAAAGCGATCCCCAATCCGAGCGCGGCCAGCTTCCCCGCCCGCGCGGAGTTGCCGCCGGTGCCGAAAAGCACTGCGTTACGTGTTGCAGTCATGTATGTTTTCCCCTCGATCTAAAGGTTTATGAACCTTTGATGCGATTACCAGGTATTCCTGATTACTGAGAAAACTAGTCGAATTTGTTGTTGAAAATAAGCGTTTTCGGTTACATCCTTGTAACGCTCGTCACACTCTTCGCGTACCCCCGGTGGGACTCGAACCCACACTGGACCGATTTTAAGTCGGTTGTCTCTGCCATTGGACTACGGGGGCGTGGCGTTCCTGCACCTATCTAGGGTACTGGATCGCCTGCTGCCGCCCTACAGGCGCCCAAAAGGCTCAGCGTAGGCAAAGGCCCCCGTAGGCGGCACTGATGCCAGCGGAAGCGCCATGAAGTTCTCGCCCCACGCTGGATTCGGCGCCTGGATGCCGGACTCGCTCGCGGGACGGTAGCCGAAGCGCGGATAGTAATCAGTGCTTCCGAGCAGCACGATGACGCTCTCCCCCGCGGCCTCGGCCCGCCGGCGCGTTTCGGCCAGCAGGGCAGCGCCGATGCCCGCACGTTGGCGGTCCGGTTCCACCGCGATCGGTCCCAGTCCGAGCGCGGGTGCCCCGTCAATCCAACCGCGGGTGCTGATGACCTGGCCAACGACGGTTCCCGCATCCTCGGCGACGAGGGAGAACTCCGGCAGGAACCCGTCGCAGGCGTACAACTCGGCCAGCAGTCGGGATTCAACGGGTTCGGAACCGTCACCGGCAGCGAAGGCCCGGGCCACGAGGTTGAGGACGGCAGGACGGTCCGCTGGTTGTTCTGTCCTCATGAGCACCAAGACATTCTATGCCGCGGCCAGGCGGCAAAGCCGCAGACCCAAAGCAGCAGGCTTAAAACAGATGGCCCGACCACCGCCGTGCGGTGGCCGGGCCTGCTGCCTTGCTGTGGCTAGCGGCCGGTGGAAGCGAGTTCCTTGTCCGACTCGGTGCCCTTGGTCTCTGCTGCGGGCTGGGGAGCTGCGGCGGCCTGCGGGCGCGGCTGCGGGGACGCGGCCTCGCGGAACTGGCGGTACGGAGTCTGCAGGTCAGCCAACCGCGTGGTGTCGCGGCCCAGGAAGATGGTCCAGAACCAGTTCGAGATCACGCGGATCTTGCGCTCCACGGTGGGCATGGCCAGTCCGTGGTAGCCGCGGTGGGCCATCCATGCCGGCCAGCCCTTGAGCTTGATGCCCATGATCTTGGCGACACCCTTGTTGAGGCCGAAGCCGGCAACAGCACCCAGGTTCTTGTGCTTGTACTGCTTGACGCTGCCCACACCCCAGCGGGCCGCATAGATGTTCTTGGCAAGCCGCTTGGCCTGGCGGATGGCGTGCTGGGCGTTCGGCACGCAGAAACCGCCCACTCCGCCGCCGGTCAGGTCCGGCACGGCGGCGACGTCGCCGGCGGTCCATGCGCCGTCGATCGGGCCGTTCTCGTCAACAATCCGGAGGGTGGCGTCGGCCTTGATCCGGCCGCGTTCATCCTGCGGGAAGCCAAAGCTGCGAGCCACCGGATTCGCCTGCACTCCGGCGGTCCACAGCAGGGTATCGGCCTCGAAAGTTTCGGCCGGAGTCTTGTCCGGCATGTTGATCAGTTCCAGCACGCCGCCCTCTGCCTTGGCCAGGGAGGTGTTGAGCATGACCTCGATGCCGCGGGAGCGCATGTGCTCGACAACCCACTTGGCCTGCTCTTCGGTGACCTCGGGCATGATCCGGCCCATCGCCTCAACCAGCACGAAACGCAGGTCTTCCTGGCGCAGCCGAGCGTTCTTCCTGACCGCAGCGCGGGCCAGATCCTCGATTTCGGTCATCGCCTCGATGCCGGCAAAACCGCCGCCGACGCCAACAAACGTCAGGGCGCGGGTCCGCTCCGCCCCTGCCGGCAGCTGGGATGCGGTCTCGATCCGCTCCAGCACCTTGTTCCGCAGTTCCACGGCCTCTTCGATGGTCTTCAGGCCAATGCCGGCTTCGGCCAGCCCCGGGATCGGGAAGGTGCGGGTCACGGCGCCGGCGGCAACGACGACGTCGCGGTAGTCCAGTTCGAAGGCCTCGCCCGCTACGGGGGTGATGACGGCCTTCTTGGCGGCATGGTCGATGGAGGTGACCCGGCCGGTGATGAGTTCGGTGTCCTGCAGATGCTGGCGATGGTTGACCACGGCATGCCGGGCTTCGATGCTGCCGGAAGCCACTTCGGGCAGGAACGGCTGGTAGGTCATGTAGGGCAGCGGATCCACCAACGTGACGATGCCGCCGTGCTGCTTTACCTTTTTCTGGAGCTTCAGCGCAACGTAGAGACCAACGTAGCCGCCGCCGACCACAAGGACGCGCGGGCGATCGGACAGAGCATCAGTGTTTGCCATGCCCTCCAGTGTAGCGCCTTTTGTGAAAGTTTTCACGAAGTGGCCGGAGCCACAGTATCAGCGCTTGGTCGGCTTCTGCTGGCCGTCGCGAATCGGCGGAATGAAGCCGGTGTCCGCTTCCTCGACGGCCTGCGCTCCGCGGGCAGCCCGGCGCGCCCGGACGGTCTGCACGGCGCCCAGCACCAGGACACCGGCAATCAGCGCGCCGAATGAGAAAACGAGGATGGCCGGCAGTACCGAGTTTTCGGTGCGCGGAGGAACTGCCACCGGCGTGGTCGGTTCCGGAATCTCCGGGGCCTGGGCCTTGGACTGCACCGGAGACTGCGATTCCGGCGCCGCAACCTCGCCGCGGCGGTGCACGGTGATCCACTGGGCAATCGAACCCAGCGGGTTGGCTGATACCTCGGGGACTTCGGCGTTCAATGCCGCTTCAGCGTCCAGCAGACCGTAACCGTAGATCGGGTCATGTCCGGGTACGCCTGAGTCCTTGGCTGTGCTGATGATGCGGTTGATGACCTGGGCGGCGCTCATGTCCGGGTATTTGGAGCGGATCAGTGCGGCCACGCCGGAGACCAGCGGGGTGGCACCGGACGTTCCGGACCAGTCGGCATAGAGCCCGCCGGGCAGCCCGCCGACCAGGTCCTCGGCCGGCGCCGCAACGCCAATGACGATGCTCTGGGCCGAGGCCTCCTGGCTGGCTTCGCCGTCGCGGTTAAGTCCGGCCACGGTTAGGACCCCCGGAATGGTGGCGGGAGCGCCCGACTGCTCGGTCCCTCCGGCGCGGTTTCCGGCGGCGGCAACCACCACCACGTCATGCTGTTCGGCATAGAGGAATGCGGCGTCCCAGCTCTCCGGCCAGGAAGTGCTGGAACTGGTCAGCGACATGTTGATGACCTTGGCGCCGTTATCGACTGCCCAGCGGACGGCCGCGGGGATCTGCTCGTCGACACCGACGCCGGAAGGGTTCGGCGTCCCGAGCCAGGTTGAGGCGGTCAGGATCTGTGCCTTGGGCGCCACGCCGATCACGCCGTCGGTGCCGGCACCGATTCCCTTGTCCTTGGGATTGGGTTCTTTGTCCTTCTTCTTGTCATCTTTGTTGTCTTTGTCCGGGGCATGTCCACGCCCGGCCAACAAGGTTGCCACCAGTGTGCCGTGCTCGGGCGTTTGTCCGATCCCGCGCTGACCGTCCGGATCGCCCGATCCGGAGACGTCCGTGCCGCCCGCCATGGCCCCTTTAAGGTCCGGATGGGTGCCATCGACGCCGCTGTCGATGACGGCGACCTTCACGCCTTCGCCCTGCGAGTCCTCCCAGGCGGCCCGGATCCCGTAGGAGTCCAGCCAGTATTGCTTGTCCCGGGTGGAGTCAGCCTGGGCCGGTCCTGCCAGTACCAGCGAGGCGAGCACTGCAATCGCCGACCCCAGCGAAAGGGCCTTCGCGGCGGACGAGCGCCTGCTTGGCCGTTCACTGTCGCGGTGGCGCATGGATGTCCCTTCGGTTGGCACAGCTGTCTAGGTTCCTGGGGCTTGCTGGGTGGGCAGCCGGCTGGCGGCACTCAGGGCGATTCCATCAAGAATATCGTGTTCGCTGGCTGTTGCGCCGTCCACCCGACCGGCGGTCAATGCCGTGAGCCGCCGTGACACGGTCCGCCAAATCAGCGCTCCGGCGCCAATGACGTCCACCCGCCCGGGGTGCATGTACGGTAGCGCAGCACGTTGTTGCCGCGTCATCTCCAGCAAGGAGGTGCAGGCCGCATCCAGCCGGTCCCCTTCCAGGCGAGCCCCGTGGATCTCTTCGGAACGGTACCGGTCCAACTGCAGGGCGTGCGCGGTGATCGTGGTGACGGATCCGGCAACCCCTACCAGCCGGTCCACCTCCGCCAGCGGCACCTCGTCCAGCACGCGAGCCAGATGCTGTTCGGCGTCGGCCACGGCTTCGGCAATCTCCGCAGCAGTGGGCGGGTCTGAGCGCAGGTGCCGCTCGGTGAATCGGACGCAGCCCATGTCCGTGCTGAGCGCGGCCACCACTCCGTCGGCGGTGCCCAGCACAAACTCCGTGCTGCCGCCGCCGAGGTCGACCACCAGGACCTTTTCGCCCGGCGCCGGCGCCAGCACACTGGAGGCGCCGGCGAAGGACAGTTCGGCCTCCTCGCGGCCGCTGATCACTTCAGGTTCCACACCGAGGCGGTCCCGGATACCGTCGACAAAAACCTGCCGGTTGACAGCGTCGCGGGTTGCCGAGGTGGCAACGAATCGCAGGCTTTCGACGCCCAGGCTGCGCAGTTGCTCTGCGTATTCTTCCGCCGCTGCGAACGTCCGGTCCAGCGCTTCGGGTGCCAGCGCTCCGGTGGCGTCGACGCCTTGCCCCAGCCGCACGATCTTCATCTCCCGGACCACGTCGCTGAGCCCGCTGTCCTGAACGTCGGCGATCAACAGGCGGATCGAGTTGGTTCCGCAATCGATGGCTCCGACCCGTGCCACTAGGAGATCACTCCACCGGCTGGCGTCTGCGGAGCTCCGGCGTCGTCGCCGTCGGAGGATTCTTTGCTGACGGAACGCCGGGCCTTCTTGGCGGCCAGCTCGTGGGCGGACAGGCCCTGCGTCCGGGTATGCCGGCTCAGGTCGCGGGCGGGCGCGGCACCTTCAACGTCCCAGGCGCCGGCGCAATAGCAGCGGTCGGCCGTCCACCACTCCGCGATGCCCTCTAGCGCCTCGTCGCCCAGCGGATTCACGCCCGGGCCCGCGGCCAGCGAATGGCCCACCAGCACGTGTAGGCACTTGACCCGGGTGGGCATACCGCCGGCCGACACACCAGCGATTTCCGGCACGTCCCCGATACCGGCCCGGTGGCCCACCTCGTCGCGCGCGGCCAGGTACTGCTCATGGGCGCGCCGGTACGCGACGGCCAGTTCAGCATCGCTCTCCAGCCGCTCGGTCATTTCCGTCATCACCCCGGCCGCTTCCAGTCGGGACACCGCGGCAGTAATGACCGGGTGGGTCAGGTAGTAGGTGGTGGGGAACGGGATGCCGTTGCCCAACCGCGGTGCGGTCGTGGCGACGAGCGGGTTTCCGCAGACGCAACGTGCGCCGATTTCCACGACGTCCCGTACCGGCCTGCCGAGCTGGCGGCTTAGCGTGTCGAGGTCTTCGGGGGTGGGTGTACGCTGAGCGGTGTTCATGGCTCAGTCCTTCCTGGCGCTGCGGTTGGTCTGGCAGCATGCCGTGTGATCCGGCAGCGGTGGCTGGCGGGATGTTAGTCGGCGGCGGGCGCGTCGGTGGCGGCCCGGGTCATCGAGTTCCACAGTGCGTCGACCCACGGCAAATCCTCGGGAGCCGTGGCGGATGCGTGTTCGTCCGACTCACCCAGTCCTTCCGCGCCGGTGACCATGTACCGCTTCTCCCCCGGCATTACATAGAATATGCGATCCCGCGCCTGCTGTTTGATATAGGCCGGGTCGTCCCAACGGGCCAGCTCCTTGGTCAACTGCTCGTTGGAGTCCTTCTTGGCGGCGATGTCCTCCTGCAGGGCCGCCAGTTCCGCCCGCTGCTCAATGAAAACCCGCACCGACGGTGCCAGCAGCACCGTGATCGAGACCAGGACCACCGCCAGCGCCAGCAGTCGGCCGGAGAAGGCTTTGGCCGGGACCGGGACGGCATCGGCAGGCGCTTCCCGGGCAGGTTCGCGGGGTTCCCGGGCAGGTTCGCGGGGTTCCCGGCGCATGGCCGGTTCTTCCGGCTGCCTGATTCCCCCGGACAGCTGCCGGCGTTCGGCGGCGCGGGCTTCCGAGGGCGCCGGCTTCGGCTTCGCCGGTGGCTTCGGTCTCCGGCGCTGGCCCGCCTCCGGGGTGCTCGGGGAGCCGGCGGCAGTCCGGTCCCCCGGCGCGCGGTTCACCGGCGCAGGAGACGTCCGGCCGAAGTCGGCCCGGATGACTTTTCCGGTCTCTGGTTCCCTGCCGCCGGTGTCCGTTCCGGCCCCCTGTCCGCCGCCCTGCGCAGGCCCGCTGCCGGCCGGACGGCCAGCCCGCGGCATGTTGGGGCGTCGGGTGGACATGGGGGCTCCTCACCGTGGTTGTCGTGCGGGGGCCGGCGTCGGCTGACGGCCGGTCCCCGCTTAAGACATTACCGAGGGTTGGGCCGAACTACGCCGTGAAACGCGGAAAAGCGCTGCGACCGGCGTAGCGTGCCGCGTCGTCGAGCTCTTCCTCGATGCGCAGCAGCTGGTTGTACTTCGCCACCCGCTCCGAACGGGCCGGGGCACCGGTCTTGATCTGGCCGGCGTTGGTGGCCACGGCGATGTCGGCGATGGTGGTGTCCTCGGTTTCACCGGAGCGGTGCGAGGTGATGGTGGTGTAGCCATTGCGCTGCGCCAGGGCCACGGCTTCCAGGGTTTCGGTCAGCGACCCGATCTGGTTGACCTTGACCAGCAGCGAGTTGGCGGTCTTGGCGTCGATGCCCTGCTGCAGGCGCTCCGGGTTGGTGACGAACAGGTCGTCGCCCACCAGCTGCACCTTGTCGCCGAGCTCGGCCGTCAGGGCTGCCCAGCCGTCCCAGTCGGATTCGTCGAGCGGGTCCTCGATGGACACCAGCGGGAAGTCTGCCACCAGCTGACCGTAGTAGGCGCTCATCTCCGCTGCCGTCAGGGCCTTGCCTTCGAACTGGTAGGCGCCGTCCTGGTAGAACTCGGAAGACGCCACGTCCAGGGCCAGGGCAATGTCCTTGCCCGGCGTGTAGCCGGCGCGGGTGATCGCCTCGGTGATCAGGTCCAGGGCTGCGCGGTTGCTGGGCAGGTTCGGAGCGAACCCGCCCTCGTCGCCCAGCCCGGTGGAGAGGCCCTTCTCCTTCAGCACATCCTTCAGGCTGTGGTAGACCTCCACGCCCCAGCGCAGCCCCTCGGAGAACGTTGCGGCGCCCAGCGGCACCACCATGAACTCCTGGATGTCGACGTCGGAGTCGGCGTGCGAACCGCCGTTGAGGATGTTCATCAGCGGCACCGGCAGCACGTGCGCGTTCGGTCCGCCCAGGTACTTGTACAGGGGAAGGTTGGCGGACTCGGCGGCGGCCGACGCCACGGCCAGCGAGACGCCCAGGATGGAGTTGGCGCCCAGATCGGATTTGTTGGACGTGCCGTCCAGGTCAAGCATGGTCTGGTCGATCAACCGCTGGTCGGTGGCGTCGAGGCCCACCAGTGCCGGCTGGATGGTGTCCAGCACGGCGGCCACGGCCTGGCTGACGCCCTTGCCCAGGTAGCGGCCCTTCTCGCCATCGCGGCGTTCGACGGCCTCGAAGGCACCGGTCGAGGCGCCGGACGGAACTGCGGCGCGGCCCATCGAGCCGTCGGACAGCAGCACCTCAACTTCAACGGTGGGGTTGCCGCGGGAATCAAGAATTTCACGCGCGTGGATGGCATCGATCAGCGCCATGGAGTAGCTCCTGTTCGTTGGAACGAAAGATGGAATGTCTGCAGGCAAGGCAACAGCCGGCCGCAAGGTCCGGCTTAAGACTAATCGAGATCAGCCGGTGGAGTTTTCTTCCGTTACGCGCTGCTGGAATCGCCGGACTGCGGCCCGGAGGGCCTGCTCCGGGTCCACGCCTGCCTCTGCAGCGCGGCGGACGACGGCGAACAGCGCCTCGCCGACCTCGGCTTCCCCCGGTGATCGGCCAAGGCCCTCAAAGGCCGCGCGGAGTTCCTCTGGCAGATGCGGTCCCTTCGCGGCAGGGTCGGCGTTGTGGCGCACCGGCTGCGTCTCCACGCGGCGCTGCGCGCCTTGGTCGACGATCGAGGGGCGGGACTCAGCGCTTTGGTCGACGACCGAGGGGCAGTGCTGGACGCTTTGGTCGCCGACCGACGGCTGGTGCTGGGCGCCTTGGTCGACGACCGAGGGGCGGGACTCAGCGCTTTGGTCGACGACCGAGGAGCGGCGTGCCCGGTCCAGGGATTTAGCCGCCAGGGTCAGTGCCGGCAGCGACGTCGGCACGCCGTCGAACGGAGTGCTGCGCTCCGGCTTCTCTGCGGCCTTGACCGCGTCATAGCTGGCCACGATCTCGGCGATGGTCTCCGGGAACGTCTCCTGCAGGGACCCGTCCGGCCGGAAAACGTGCCGGTTCCGCCGGATGAGTTTGGCGGTCAGTGCGGCAGCCACGGCGTCGAAATCAAAATGCCCGCGTTCTTCCTGCAACCGGGCATGCAGCAGCACCTGGAACAGCACGTCGGCCAGTTCGCCCCTGAGTTCGGCGACGTCGGCCGGGCCGGTGTGGCCCGTTTCGATCGCCTCGGCCAGCTCGTGCGCCTCTTCGACCAGGTACTCGATCAGCGATTCATGCGTCAGCGCGGCAGTCCACAAGCAGTGGTCGCGCAGTTGCGCGACCACCTCGAGCAGCCGCGGAACCGCCCAGCCCGGGCCGGGCTCCGCCGTCGTGCTGTCCCGGCGCCGTCCGGGTGATGGAGGAACGGAGTCGGGCATGGTCCCGTCAGTCCAGCTGGCTGCGGAAGCCCTCGGCGATGAACTCGACCAGTGCCTCGCGCTCTTCCAGCGGCAGGAAGGCGGCTTCTGCGGCGTTGAGCGTGATCTCCAACAGGTCGTCCAGATCGTAATCGAAGGTCTCCACCAGCAACTCGTACTCGTCCGAGAGCGTTACCCCGCTCATCAGACGGTTGTCCGTGTTGATCGTGACCTTGAACCCGGTCTGGTACAGCAGGTCGAACGGATGGGCCTCGATGCCTTCGCCGAAGACGGCGATGGCTCCGGTCTGGAGGTTGGACGACGGGCTGCACTCCAGCGGGATGCCGCGGTCGCGGACCCAGCTGGCGACGCGGCCCAGGGTGACCATACCGACCTCTTCGCCGTCTTCCTCGTCCGGGCCGAAGTCCACGGTGATGTCCTCGGCGATCCGCACGCCGTGGCCCAGCCGCAGTGCACGGCCGCTGACCAGGGCATCCGCGATGCTGTCCACTCCGGCCGCCTCGCCCGCGTGGACGGTGACCGGGAACTGGTGTTCGGCCAAGTAGGTGAAGGCGTCCTTGAAGCGCGAGGCCGGGAAGCCGTCTTCGGCACCGGCGATGTCGAAGCCGACGGCGCCGCGGTCGCGGTGGCGGATGGCGAGTTCGGCGATCTCCTGTGAACGGTCGGCGTGCCGCATGGCGGTGATCAGCTGTCCCACCTGGATGGGCCGTCCGCTGGCCTCGACCGCGTCCACGCCCGCTTCCAGTCCGGCCTGGACGGCTTCCACCGCTTCGTCCAAGGTCAGGCCCTTGGCCAGGTGCTGCTCCGGCGCCCAGCGGACCTCTCCGTACACGACGCCGTCGTCGGCCAGATCTTCGACGAATTCCTGTGCCACCCGGAACAGGCCTTCCTTGGTCTGCATGACGGCAACCGTGTGATCGAAGGTTTCCAGGTAGCGGACCAGCGAACCGGAGTCTGCCGACTCGCGGAACCACTCGCCCAGGGCCACCGGATCGGTGGAGGGCAGTTCGTGGCCCACGGCCGCGGCCAGTTCGATGATCGTGGCCGGACGCAAACCGCCGTCCAGGTGGTCGTGCAGAGATACCTTCGGCAGGCTGCGGATGTCGATGTCCATGTCGGCTGCGGTGTCTTCGGAGTAATCAGGCTCAGTCACACGCACCACCTTACGCGAGCACGTGGCCTGCCTGAACCGGCACGCCTGCTGCGGGCCGGTTCAATCGTCCAGAGCGGCCGTGGAACGGTTGCGCGACGGCACGCTGGCATGGACGTACGGCTCAAAGCGCACCGTGCGCGAACCGGATTCCGGCGGTTGGTCGCCGGGATGCCGCCACGCCTGGGCTGGGGCCCCGGCGGCCGACGACGCGCCGTCGTCGTCGGCGGCCTGCTGCCCTGCTCCGGCCGGCCCGGCCGGGCTGTGCGCGGCCTGTGCTGCCGCACGCAGCCGTGCGGCGTGGCGGCGGCCGACCAGCTTCATTGCATGGTCCAGCACCAGGCCCAGCGACAGTGCCAGCACGATGGCCAGGCCCGCGGCCAGCAGCGTGTGGTCATGGAACCACTGGCCCGCCAGCGCGCCGATGCCCACCGAGTACAAGGCCCACGAGATGCCGGCCGCCACCGAGAAAAGGACGAACTTGCGGTGGTGGTATCCGGTGGCCCCGGCCGTCATGTTGACTGCTACCCGGCCCACGGGGATGTAGCGGGCGCCCAAGATCAGCAGGGCGCCGCGCCGGTCCAGTTCCCGGCGGGCCCAGGCGAAGGCGGCGGCTACGCGTGGGCGCTGCATCCAGCGGAAGCGGTCCGCTCCGATGCTGCGGCCGATCAGATAAGCGATGTTGTCGCCGGCGATGGCGCCCGCCGCCGCCACGGCAACGATCAGCCAGATGTTGGGCGCTCCGGCCGAGATGGCGATCGCGGCCAGCGCGACGACGACCGATTCGCTGGGTACCGGTGGAAAGATGCCGTCGATCAGGCAGAGCGCCAAGAGCAGTGGGTAGATCCACCATTGTGCTGCCGCGTCGATGATGAAGACGCTGAGCGCGTCCATAAAAGTCTGCACGAGGTGTTCCTGTCCGCTGGATGTCTAGTCCAACGATGCCATGCCGCATTTGGTGCCGCTATCGGGTAAATCCCTGACCGGGCCCCCAACGATCGATGCCGCAGACCCTGCAGTGCGCCGGAGCCCTCCCCCTGGCTCCGGCCGCACACATCATCGTAGCGGGGTGTGGTAAGGCCGGGAAGAGGTTTATCCAGCGAATCTATAAACGGCTATCCCCAGATGTTTTCGGCTGGGGCTAGGCGATCCGGTCAATGATCAACCGGCGGGCAGGCCGGCTTCCCTCGGGAGCAATAACGACGGCGTCGCGCAGCGCGTCCTTGGCGCGGTCGAACTTCTCCGGGGTATCGGTCAGCAACGTCATGAGCGGTTCGCCAGCGCGGACAGTTGCCCCGGGCTTGGCATGCAGCCGAACGCCGGCACCGGCCTGCACGGCATCCTCCTTGCGGGCGCGTCCTGCACCCAGCCGCCAGGCCGCCACGCCCACCGACAGGGCGTCCAGTTGGACCAGCACACCGTCAGCCGGCGCGTAGACCACCTCGGATTCCTTGGCCACGGGCAAGGGCGCGTCGGGGTCACCGCCCTGGGCGCGGATCATGGACTTCCAGACATCCATCGCCCGGCCGTCGCGCAGCGCTGACGCCGGGTCGGCGTCGGCCACGCCGGCCGCCTGCAGCATCTCCTCGGCCAGCTTGACGGTCAGCTCCACCACGTCCTCGGGGCCGCCGCCGGCCAGCACCTCCACCGATTCCTCGACTTCGATGGCGTTGCCCGCGGTGAGCCCCAGCGGGGTGCTCATGTCCGTGAGCAGGGCCACGGTGTTCACGCCGGCGTCCTTGCCCAGGGCCACCATGGTTTCGGCCAGTTCGCGGGCGTTGCGCTCATCCTTCATGAAGGCACCGCTGCCGACCTTCACGTCCAGTACCAGCGAGCCGGTGCCTTCCGCGATCTTCTTGCTCATGATCGAAGAGGCAATCAGCGGGATCGCTTCCACCGTTCCGGTCACGTCCCGCAGCGCGTACAGCTTCTTGTCCGCCGGGGCCAAGCCGGAGCCGGCCGCGCAGATCACCGCGCCGACGTCGGCCAACTGGTTCATCATCTCGTCATTGGTCAGCAGCGCCCGCCAGCCCGGGATCGATTCAAGCTTGTCCAGGGTGCCGCCGGTGTGGCCCAGTCCGCGTCCGGACAGCTGCGGCACGGCCACACCGAAAACGGCCACCAGAGGGGCCAGCGGGAGGGTGATCTTGTCCCCCACTCCACCGGTCGAGTGCTTATCCGCCGTCGCCTTGCCGAGCGATGCAAAGTCCATCCGCTCGCCGGAGGCGATCATCGCCGTCGTCCAATGCGAGATCTCTTCCCGGTCCATGCCGTTGAGCAGGATGGCCATGTTCAGCGCGGACATTTGCTCGTCTGCGATGACCCCGCGGGTATAGGCATCGATGGTCCAGGCGATCTGCTCCGGGCTCAGCGTTCCCTTGTCGCGCTTGGTCCGGATGATGTCCACCGCGTCAAAAGTTTCGTTCATGCCCTCTTCCTCACTTGATCTGTGCCGGGTTATCAAGCCAGATGCTGCGGACCGAAGGCATCCGGCAGCACCTCGTCCATGGTCTTGACGCCGGCCGGCGTCATCAGCAGCATGCCGGGCGCCCGGAATTCGTACAGCAACTGCCGGCAGCGGCCGCACGGCATCAGCGCGCTGCCGTCCCGGTCCACGCAGCTGAAGGCAGCCAGTTTTCCGCCGCCGGTCATGTTCAACTGGCTGACCAGCGAACACTCGGCGCACAGGGTCAGCCCGTAGGACGCGTTTTCCACGTTGCAGCCGGAGACCACCCGCCCGTCGTCGGTCAGTGCCGCCGCGCCGACCGGGAACCCCGAGTACGGCACATAGGCCCGCTGCATGGCGTCCGCTGCGGCTCGTTGGAGTGCGTCCCAGTCAACCGGTCGGCCCGTCGTCGGTTCCATCCTTTACCCCTTGATGTACGGCACGCCGCTGGCGGCCGGCGGTCGGGCGCGGCCCACCAGACCGGCGACCGCGAAGATGGTCACCACGTAGGGCAGCATGGCCAGGAACTGGTTCGGCACCGTGGAGCCGAGGGCACTGAGCACGTACTGCAGGTTGGTGGCAAAACCGAACAGCAGGGCGGCGAAGAAGGCCCCGAGCGGGTTCCAGCGGCCGAAAATCAGCGCCGCCAGCGCGATGTAGCCCTGCCCGGCCGTCATATCCCGGCCGAAGCTGGAGACGAGGACCAGGGTAAAGAAGGCGCCACCGAACCCGGCGACGACGCCGGCCAGCAACACGTTCATGAACCGCATCCGGTTGACTTTCACGCCCAGTGTGTCGGCGGCCTTGGGGTGCTCGCCGACCGCACGGGTCCGCAGGCCCCATTTGGTGTGGAACAGGCCCACGTAGATGACCGCCAGCGCGATGTACATCAAGTAGCCGACCACCGACTGCTCAAACAGGATGGGGCCGAGCACCGGGATGTCGGACAGCACCGGGATGCTGATGATCGGCAGGCGCGGCGGCGAGTTCCACTTGGCCGGATCCGAGGAGAGGACGGTGGAGAACAGAAATCCGGTCAGGCCGGAGACCAGCACGTTGAGCACCACGCCGACAATCACCTGGTTGACGATGTACTTGATGCTGAACACCGCCAGCACCGCCGACACCAAGACGCCGCCGATGGCCGCGGCGGCCAGGCCAACGAAGGCGTTGCCGGAGAGCGATCCGGCAACCGCAGCCGAGAACGCGCCGAAGAGCAACTGCCCTTCGATGGCGATGTTGACCACGCCGGACCGTTCGCACAGCACGCCGGAGAGGGATCCGAAGATCAGCGGAACGGCCAAGGTGAAGGAACCGGCCAGCAGCCCGTAGAGGGCCACGTTCGGCGTGCGGGCGCTGCCCACCACCCAGGTCAGGAAAGCGACAATGAAGAGGACGGCAAAAACAGTCACCAGCCAGCCGGGGACCTTACGGCCGGACCGGACCAGCTGGAACGACCAGACGGCGGCGGCGAGCATCAGGATAGCGGTGACCCAGCCTGTGACGACTGCCGACAGCACGATATCGGGCAGCACTAGGGCGTCGTTGGTAGCCGACAGCCGGAAGGTGACGGAGTTGTCCGGGGCACCGATGGCGAAGACCAGGAGGGACAGGACGGAGAGCACGGCGAGGATGACCGGGGTCTTCCAGTTGCGCACGACGTCCGTGGGGGCCGAGCCCTGTTGCGGTTCGGTGGCAGTAGCCGTGCTCATGCTGCACCTCCGGTGCTTGCGGTCTTGCGGGGTTTCGCCGTCAACCGGCCCGGCTCAGGCAGTCGGAAAATTGCCCGGACCAGTGGCGGAGCGGCGATGAACAGGACAATCAGGGACTGGACCACCAGCACAATGTCGATCGCGGTGCCGGTGTTGGTCTGCATGGTGACGCCACCGGCGCGGAATGCGCCGAACAGCACACCAGCCGCGAACGTTCCCCACGGCGTCGAGCGCCCCAGCAGCGCGACGGTGATGGCATCAAAGCCGAAGCTGGCCGCTACACCGGCGGTCAACACCTGTTCGGTGCCGGCCACCTGGGCGGTGCCGGCCAGGCCGGCCAGCGCACCGGCGATCACCATGACCACGACGTAGCCCTTGGTGACGCTGATGCCCGCGGTCCGGGCGGCATGCGGGTTGGAGCCCACGGCGCGCAACTCGAAGCCGATCGTCGAACGGTTGAGCAGCCACCAGGCAAAGGCTGTGGCCAGGATGGCAACGATGAAGCCCCAATGCAGACGGAAGGCGTCGCCAAAGAGCGGCGGGTACATGGCCGTCTCGTCCAGCTGGGGACTGATCGGGTTGGTGGATCCCGGGCGCTGGAAGGCCGGAATGGTCAGCAGGTACAGCACCAAGTTGATGGCCACATAGTTGAGCATGATCGAGACGATCACCTCATGGGCGCCGGTTTTGGCCTTCAACAAGCCAACCAGGCCGCCCCAGAGTGCGCCGCCCACGATGCCGGCCAGGATGACCAGCAGCAGGTGCAGCCCCACCGGCAGGTGCCAGCTGAAACCCACCCAGGCGGCCAGGGTGGCGCCGATGATGATCTGGCCCTGGGCGCCGATGTTGAACAGCCCGGCACGGAAAGCCAGCGCAACGCCCAGACCGGCGCAGATCAGCGGCGCCGCCACCGTCAGCGTCTGGGTCAGCGGGTAGATCATCCGGGTAAAGGTGGACCCGTCGGCGTTGAAGACAGCCCCTTGGAAGAGGGCGATGTAGGCCTCGGATGAAGCTGTCCAGGCCGCGATCAACATGTCCTGCGGCCTGGCAAAGAAGTAGCTGGAAGTCCGGGCCACTTCTTCGTTGGTGAGTGCGATCAGGATGCCGCCGGCGACCAGCGCCAGCACCACCGCGAGGACCGATACCAGGGCATTGCCGGTGACGATCCGCTGGATCACGGTCTGCTGCTCGCGCAGTTCCGGCTGCAGCCGCTCCGCCGAGGCCGGGACCGCCGGCGGCGCCTGGGTGCCGTCGCCGAGTTCGGCGGCCGCTAGCAGCCGCTGCTCGTCGCTGGCCGCTGGCTTGCCACCGTGTTCCGGCCGGTTCCCGGTCTGCTGACCGGTCTCATCCGCACTCATGCCTCGCCTCCTTCGACGTCTGTCTGTTCTGCTTCGACCTGTGCCTGCTGTGCCTGCGCTTCCTCGGCGTTCATGCCGGCCATCATCAGGCCCAGCTCGCCGCGCGAAGTGCCCGCCGGCACGATCCCCATCAGCCGTCCTTGGTACAGCACGGCGATCCTGTCGGCCAGCTCCAGCACTTCGTCCAACTCGGTGGAGACGATCAGCACCGGGGTGCCGACGTCGCGCTCGGCGACGATCCGCTTGTGCAGAAACTCAATGGAGCCCACATCGACGCCACGGGTCGGTTGCGAGGCGATGAAGAGCTTCAAGGGCCTCGACAGCTCCCGCGCCATCACCACCTTCTGCTGGTTTCCGCCCGACAAGGTGCCCGCCGCGGCTTCCGCCGACTGCGTGCGCACGTCGAACTCGGCAATGTATTGCTCGGCATTCTTGTTGATCACGGCCGGTTTCATGGCCAGGCCGCGGGCGAAGGGCGGCTGGTCATAACGGTTGAGGATGAGGTTTTCCGCCACGGAGAAGGTACCGACCAGGCCTTCGACGCTGCGGTCCTCCGGCACAAAGCCGACCCCGGCTTCGATGATGTCCTTGACCTTTTTCCCCACCAACTCGTGGCCTTCCAGCCGGATGGAGCCGGACACATGGTCTTGCAAGCCCAGAATGGCCTCGGTCAGTTCGGTCTGTCCGTTGCCCTGCACGCCGGCCACTGCCATGATCTCGCCGCGGGCAATGCCAAAGCTGAGTCCGTCCACCACGCGCTGGCCGGTGGCCGAAAGCACGGTGAGGTCGGAGACCGTGAAGGTTTCCTCTCCCGGCTGCGCTGCTGCCTTGTTCAGGGTCAGGCTGACCGCCCGGCCCACCATCATTTCCGCCAATTCCGTGGTGGAAGCCGACGGCGGGGCGTCGCCGACCACCTTGCCGCGGCGGATCACGGTAATGATGTCCGAAACCGCTTTGACCTCGCGCAGCTTGTGCGAAATGAAGACGATCGCTTTGCCGTCGGCCTTGAGCTGGCCCATGATGCCCAGCAGTTCATCGGTTTCCTTGGGCGTGAGCACAGCGGTCGGCTCGTCCAGAATCAAGACTTCGGCGTCGCGGACCAGAGCCTTGATGATTTCCACGCGCTGCTGCACGCCGACGGGCAGGTCCTCGATCACGGCGTCCGGGTCCACCTGGAAGCCGTACTGGTCCGAGATCTCCCGGATCCGGGCCCGGGTGTCGTCGAGGTTCAGCATGCCGGCGGCCTTCGTGGCCTCGTTGCCCAGCGCCACGTTTTCCGCGACCGTAAAGACCGGGACCAGCATGAAGTGCTGGTGCACCATGCCGATGCCGGCAGCCATGGCGTCGCCGGGCCCGTCGAAGGTCACCGGCTTGTCGTCGACCAGAATCTGGCCTTCGGTCGGCTCGTAGAGCCCGTAAAGGACGTTCATCAGTGTCGACTTCCCGGCCCCGTTTTCGCCGAGCAGGCTGTGCACCTGGCCCGGCTGGACCACAAGGTCAATGTGGTCGTTGGCGACCAGGGAACCGAACCGTTTGGTGATTCCTTTGAGCTCGAGCTTCAAACCCCAACCCACCTGTTCTTTGTCCGTAGGTACGACGGTCCTCGTCCGGCATCGTCGGGCGGTGCCGGTCCTTCAAGCTGTGCCTAGCCTAAACCGATTCGGCTGCTGACAGCACGAACCGCCGCCCTCGGCACCGATGTCCGGCACGGAGAGCGGCGGTTCGCTTCATGCTTACTGCTGCGGGCTGGCCTTGGATTCGACCTTGATCTCGCCGGAGATGATCGATTCCTTGATGGTGTCCAGTTCCGACTTGGTGTCGTCGGATACCGCAGCGTCGAGATCGTGGAACGGAGCCAGTGCCACGCCGCCGTTTTCCAGCGTTCCGACGTACGGGGTGCTGTCGAAGTTGCCCTCGGTGTCGGTCTTGATGACGTCCTCGACGGCGTTGCCCATCAGCTTCATCACGGAGGTGAGGATGAATTCCTCTGCCTTGCCCGCGGTCTCGTAGCCGTCCGAGTCAACCCAGACAACCTTGGCCTCCTTGCCGTCGGCGTTGGCCTCGATCACTGCATCCAGGGTGCCCAGGCCAACCGGCCCGGCCACCGGCATGATGATGTCGGCGCCTTCGTTGATGAAGTTCAGGGTGTTGGTCTTGCCCTTGCCCTGGTCCTCGAAGTTGCCCACGAAGGTGCCGTTCTGGGACTTCTTGTCCCAGCCGAGCAGTTCAACATTGGCGTCCTTCTGCTTGTTGTAGTAGTCCACGCCATCGGCGAAACCGTCCATGAAGATGGTGACGGTCGGGATGTTCATTCCGCCGTAGGTGGCCACCTTGCCGGTCTCGCTGGTTGCCGCGGCGGCGTAGCCGGCCAGGAACGCAGCCTGGGCGGTGTCGTAGACGATCGGCTTGACGTTGTCGGTGAACTCCGGGTCGTTGTAGTCGACGATCGCGAAGTTGGTCTCGGGGTTGTCTGCCGCAGCTTCCTTGGTGACGTCGCCCAGCAGGAAGCCCACGGTGAGGATCATGTTGCAGTCGGCCTGCACCATGGCGTCCACGTTCGGGCCGAAGTCGGTCTCGGCCTGGGATTCCGCTTCACGGATCTTGATGCCCAGGTCCTGTTCGGCCATCTTCAGGCCTTCATAGCTGGACTGGTTGAACGAACGGTCGTCGAATCCGCCGGAGTCGGAAACGATGCAGCCCAGGTAATCGGTGGCTTCCGCTGCCGGGCTGCCGCTGCCGCCTTCCTGGGCCGGCGGAGCACCGCAGCCGGTCAGGACCAGGGCGGACGCGCCGAGCACTGCGGCGGAGAGGCCGGTGCCACGCTTGATCTTGCGCAGTGAAGTCTTCAATTATCCTCCATAAAAGAATGTCTGCCCACGCCACAGTTCAATGGTTGCTTCACAAAGTGCGGCGCATGCCTTGTACTCCGCGTGGCACAACACCTGGCCTGCAGGTGCACAGTTGATGAGCCTACAGTAGTGGGCCGCCGGGCAACGGGCGACGCCATCGGACGTGCGCGCCCGGATTGTTGAAAAGTTGTTACTTTTGGGTAGCTCCGGCCGCGATATCCCGGTGGCGCCGTGCGGCCAGCGTCGCTGCCTTGGCCATCACCCGGACGCCCACGCCGATGGCATGCTCGTCCGGGGTGTAGTCGCCCCGGTGCAGATCAAAGGTTTCGCCCCCGGGGGTCCGCGTTCCCAGCCGCATCATGGCGCCGGGCACTTCCTGTGTCATCCAGGCAAAGTCCTCGCCGCCCATGGACTGCGGGGTCAGCGTCACCGCGTCTTCACCCAATTCGCTCCGGGCCGCGGCTTCGATCAGCGCCGTCTCCCGCTCGGTATTGATGACCGGCGGAACCCCGCGGATGTGTTCCAGTTTCACGTCCACGCCGAACGGTGCCGCTACTTGTGTCACTACCTCGTCCACCAGTTCCCCGGCGGCCTGCCAGGCTTCGCCGTCGAGGCAGCGCATGGTTCCGGCCATGTAGCCGACGGCCGGGATGGCGTTCGGGGCCGCGCCGGCCTGGATCTGTCCCCAGACCAGCGAAACAGCACTGCGGACGTCGATCCGCCGGTTGATCACGGCCGGCACACTGACAGCGATCTCGGCCAGCGCGAACACCAAGTCCTCCGTCAAGTGCGGACGCGAGGTGTGTCCGCCACGGCCATTGAGCTGGATGCGGATGGTGTCGGAGGCGGATGTGATGGCGCCGATCCGGGTACCGACCTGTCCGACGTCGATCCGCGGGTCGCAGTGCAGCGCCAGGATGCGCGGCAGGCCTTCCAGGACGCCCTGCTCAATGACGGCCAAAGCCCCGCCCGGCATGGTTTCCTCGGCCGGCTGGAAAATCACCCGGACGCGCGCTGGCAACTCGCCTTCCAGGTCGAGCTTGCGCAGCACAAGCGCTACACCGAGCATCACCGTGGTGTGGATATCGTGCCCGCAGGCGTGGCTGATGCCGGTATTGACCGAAGCGTAGGCCAGGCCGGTTTCCTCCAGGATCGGCAGCGCGTCAATGTCCGCGCGCAGTCCGATGGCCAGAGGGCCTTCGCCGACGTCCACAAAAAGCCCGGTCCCGTCCAGCCGCTGCGGTTCCAGTCCTGCGGCCGCCAACCGGGCCGCGAGCTTCTCGGTGGTGAGGAATTCCTTGTGCGACAGCTCGGGATGCTGGTGCAGGTCCCGCCGGAAGTGCCTCAGCTCATCCAGCAGCGGCGATGCCCAGACGCCGATATTGAGATTGGCCGTCGGAGTTTCTGAAATCTTCTGCACACAAGCACTCTAGCGACTTGCGCGCGTGCCGACTCAGGCGGGGTGCCGGACACTGGTGTTTCCCGGTAACTTTTGCCAGCTTCCGCCGGTTCCGCTCCGCCGGTTCCGCTACAGGACGTCGGTATCGCCGCTGGCTTTGAGGTGTTCCACGGCCGACTTCACCTTCTGCGCGTGTTCCTTGGTGGTGACCAGCAGCGCGTCCGGGGTATCGACCACGACGACGTCGTCGATCCCGATCAGCGCGATCACCCGCTTGGTATCGGAGACCACGACGCCGGTAGCGGACTCGGCGAAGACCCTCGCCCCGTCGCCGAGCACCGTCAGCCCGGACGTTTCGCTGGCGGTGTTCAGCCGCCCGATGGCGGCGAAGTCGCCGACGTCGTCCCAGGAGAACGAACCAGGGATCATCGCCACGTCCCCCGCGGCCGCCGCAGGTTCGGCCACCGCGTAGTCGATGGCTGTCTTGGGCAGGCCGGGCCAGACCCGCCGCATCACCGTTCCGCGCTCCGGCGTGTCCCAGGACTCGGCGATCTCGGTCAACCCGGCGAACAGCTCTGGCTCATTGGTCTCCAGGTGCTTGAGCAGTACGTCCACGGGGGCCACGAACATGCCCGCGTTCCACGAATACTCCCCGGTCGCCAGGTAGCCGCGCGCCACCTGCTCGTCCGGCTTCTCCACGAACTCGGCTACCGCATGCGCGTTTGGAGCCCCCGGCACTTGCAGCGCCCCGGCGGAGCGGATGTACCCGAAGCCGGTGGCCGGGTGGGTCGGCGTGATCCCGATCGTGACGATGTAGCCTTCGGCCGCGGTATGCACTGCCTCCCGCACCGCCTGCTGGAAATCTTCTACCGGGGTGATCACCTGGTCGGCGGCGAACGATCCCATGATGATGCGCGGATCGCGGCGGTGCAGGATGGCCGCGGCCAGGCCGATGGCCGCCGCGGAGTCCTTCGGTTCCGGCTCCAGCACCAGGTTGGCGTCCTCCAGTTCCGGCAACTGCGCGCAGACGGCCTGGCGGTGGACCTTGCCGGTGACCACCAGCGTCCGCCCGTGGCACAACGGCTCCAGGCGTGCATACGTGGCGCGGATCAGCGTGGACCCGGACCCGGTGAGGTCATGCAGGAATTTAGGTGCCGCCGCCCGCGACAGCGGCCACAACCGGGTCCCGGTACCGCCGGCCGGGATCACGGCATAGAAACGATCCAGCACGGCATCATCGGCCGCGCCCCGGCCTGCATCTTGAGTCTTCACCCTCTCCACGGTAATCCCCTGAAAAGCTGCTGGCCTCCACCCCGGGGCTGATTTCGTGCGCCGACGGCAGTTGCCCCGCACAGGACGGAACGAAAAACCACAATTAGGGCATGATTAAGTTGCGTATATCGCCGAAATCCCGCGGAATACCGCGGCGGGGCCACCCTCTTGCCGATTGCTGTTAAAAAGGTCACACTGGCTGGTTCCTAAATTGAATAAGCCCTCAGCGAAGCCTAGATTAGTCTTGAGCTAAAGAGCGCTCTCGCACCGGCGTCAACTCTTGCGTGGAAGCCACGCTGCGCCTCTGCGATGCAGGGAGGGTAATTCAGTGTCGAAGACACCAGCAGGGACCTTATACCGCGGCCGAGAAGGCATGTGGTCTTGGGTAGGACACCGCATCACGGGCGTCTCAATCTTTTTCTTTCTCTTGGTACACGTACTCGACACCGCGTTGGTCCGGGTATCTCCGGGTGCCTACGACGCCGTCATGGCCACGTACAAGAACCCGATCATGGCCGTCTTGGAAGCCGGTCTCGTCGCAGCCATCGTCTTCCATGCCTTCAACGGGCTGCGGATCATCCTCATCGACTTCTGGAAGAAGGGCCCCAAGAACCAGGCCAAGCTTCTGTGGGGCGTCGTCGGTCTGGCGGTCATCGTCATGATTCCGTTCCTCATCCGCCACCTCACGCTCGCTTTCACGTTCGCCTTCAACGGGGGTCACTAACTCATGTCGGTCAACTCTGAAATCCAGGCTCCCCGCAGCGCACGCATTGCTCCCGAGTACATGCGCAACAAGGGGCGCAAGGGCAACTTTGAGATGTACGCCTGGCTGTTCATGCGGCTCTCCGGCCTCATCCTGGTCGTGCTCGTCTTCGGCCACTTGTTCGTCAACCTGATGCTGGGCGATGGCGTCCATGCGATCAACTTCGGCTTCGTGGCCGGCAAGTGGGCGGACCCGTTCTGGCAGGTGTGGGACCTGGCCATGCTCTGGCTGGCTATGCTGCACGGCACCAATGGTGTCCGCACCATCATTGAGGACTACGCGGAGAAGGACAGCACCCGTTTCTGGTTCAAGATGGTGCTGTACGTGGCCTCTGCCGTCATCATCGTGCTCGGCACCCTGGTGATCTTCACCTTCGATCCCTGCCCGGCCAACGCCAGCGCTGAGCTGCTGCCGTCCTTCTGCCCGGCACCGTAACCGGGTCCGCGGAGAACGCGGTCCCGCTGCCTCGCCGCGGGTTTGAAGCGGCGGCAATCTTCAGTTCAACAGAAAGAGCATCCAGTATGCAGGTCCATAAGTACGACGTCGTCATTGTCGGTGCAGGTGGCGCCGGAATGCGCGCGGCCATCGAATCCGGCCAGCGCGCGCACACGGCAGTACTGACCAAGCTGTACCCCACTCGTTCCCACACCGGCGCTGCCCAGGGCGGCATGTGCGCCGCGCTGGCCAACGTCGAAGAGGACAACTGGGAGTGGCACACCTTTGACACCATCAAGGGCGGGGACTACCTGGTAGACCAGGACGCCGCCGAAGTGATGGCCAAGGAAGCCATCGACGCCGTGCTGGACCTGGAAAAGATGGGCCTGCCGTTCAACCGGACGCCCGAAGGCAAGATCGACCAGCGCCGCTTCGGCGGGCACACCCGCGACCATGGCAAGGCCCCCGTGCGCCGCGCCTGCTACGCCGCGGACCGCACCGGCCACATGATCCTGCAGACCCTGTACCAAAACTGCGTCAAGCACAACGTTGAGTTCTACAACGAGTACTACGTGCTGGACCTGCTGATGGTGGAGGAAGACGCCGTCCGCGAAGACGGCACGCCGTACAAGCAGAAGCGCGTTGCCGGCGTCGTCAGCTATGACCTCGCCTCCGGCGAACTCCACGTCTTCCAGGCGAAGTCCGTGATCTTCGCCTCCGGCGGCGTGGGCAAAGTCTTCAAGACCACGTCCAACGCCCACACCCTCACCGGTGACGGCATGGGCATCGCCTTCCGCCGCGGCCTGCCGCTGGAGGACATGGAGTTCGTCCAGTTCCACCCGACCGGCCTGGCCGGCCTGGGCATCCTGCTCTCCGAGGCCGCCCGCGGCGAAGGCGGAATCCTCCGCAACGCCGACGGTGAGCGTTTCATGGAGCGCTACGCCCCCACCATTAAGGACCTGGCGCCGCGCGACATTGTGGCCCGCTCGATGGCCCTTGAGGTCCGCGAAGGGCGCGGCTGCGGCCCGAACAAGGACTACGTCCTCCTCGACCTGACCCACCTGGAGCCGGCGCACATTGACGCCAAGCTGCCGGACATCACCGAGTTCGCCCGCACCTACCTGGGCGTCGAGCCGTACACCGAGCCGGTGCCGGTCTTCCCCACGGCGCACTACGCCATGGGCGGCATTCCAACCAACATCAAGGGCGAAGTGCTGCAGGACAACGACACCGTTGTTCCCGGCCTGTACGCCGCCGGCGAGGTTGCCTGCGTTTCCGTGCACGGCTCCAACCGCCTGGGCACCAACTCCCTGCTGGACATCAACGTGTTCGGCAAGCGCTCCGGCATCAACGCGGCCGAGTACGCCAAGACCGCGGACTTTGTGGAACTGCCGGAGAACCCGGAGCAGTACACGATGGACCTGCTCGAGACCGTCCGCGGTGCCGCCGGTACCGAGCGTGTCGCCCAGATCCGCAAGGAACTGCAGGACATCATGGACGCCAACGTTCAGGTGTTCCGCGATGAGCGGTCCCTGACCGAAGCGCTGAACGTGATCGCGTCGCTGCGTGAGCGCTACAAGAACATCAGCGTCCAGGACAAGGGCAAGCGGTTCAACCTGGACCTGCTCGAGGCCGTGGAACTCGGCTTCCTGCTGGACATGGCCCAGGTCATGACCGTGGCCGCGCTGCACCGCACGGAGTCCCGCGGCGGACACTTCCGCGAGGACTTCCCGGACCGCGACGACGAAAACTTCATGAAGCACTCCATGTGCTACCTGGATGCCGATGCCGTCACCGACGTGACGGCAGGCATCCGCATGGATACCAAACCGGTGGTATTCACGCGCTACGAACCGATGGTGAGGAAGTACTGATGAGCACCCCGACCGAAATTCCCGAAGGACCGTCTAAGGTCGAGCTGGCTCCCGGGGTCGGCGGCGGCGGCGAAATCCCCAGCTTCGACGTCACCCTGAAGGTTCGCCGCTACGATCCCGAGGTTTCCGCGGAAGCCCGCTGGGACGAGTTCAAGGTCACCATGTACGGTACGGACCGCGTTCTGGACGCGCTGCACAAGGTCAAGTGGGAGCATGACGGCTCGGTCTCCTTCCGCCGCTCCTGCGCCCATGGCGTCTGCGGTTCCGATGCGATGCGCATCAACGGCCGCAACCGCCTGGCCTGCAAGACCCTGCTGAAGGACCTTGACACCTCCAAGCCGATCACGGTGGAGCCGATCAAGGGCCTGCCGGTGGAGAAGGACCTGATCGTGGACATGGAGCCGTTCTTCCAGTCCTACCGCGAGATCATGCCCTTCCTGATCAACAACGGCCACGAGCCCACCCGCGAGCGGCTGCAGTCCGCGGAGGACCGCGAGCGGTTCGACGACACCACCAAGTGCATCCTCTGCGCAGCCTGCACGTCCTCGTGCCCGGTGTTCTGGACCGACGGCCAGTACTTCGGTCCGGCCGCGATCGTGAACGCGCACCGCTTCATCTTCGACTCGCGCGATGACGCCGGTGACATGCGTCTGGAGATCCTCAACGACAAGGAAGGCGTGTGGCGCTGCCGCACCACCTTCAACTGCACCGAGGCGTGCCCCCGCGGCATCCAGGTGACCAAGGCCATTGCCGAGGTCAAGCAGGCCGTCCTGAGCCGCTCCGTCTAGTTGCTCCAGCAGTCCAACGGGTCATCCCGGGACTAGCCCCACGTGGCGCCGACTCCGCCCAGGAGTCGGCGCCACATGGCATTTAAGGCTCGCGTGGGAACCTAGGGCTCGCGTGGGGACCTAACGCCCGCGTGGGAACCGAAGGCTCGCGTGGGGACCTAACGCCCGCGTGGGAACCGAAGGCTCGCGTGGGGGACCTAACGCCCGCGTGGGAACCGAAGGCTCGCGTGGGGACCTAGGGCTGGTGTGGGGACCTAAGCCTCGGTCCGGACGGCTGTCAGACGACCGCCGCTCCCCCGTTCCGGCTGGGTCCTTTCCCGGGCTTCCGGCGGCGCAGGCGCCATGCCCGCCGCCGCAGCGAGCGGCTGCCCCGGCCGCCTGCCAACGCATGCCTGGCCACCGCGTCCGCCTTGCCGATGGCTCCCCAGGCAGTGGCGACCATGTACAGCTGGCTGAGCAGGTAGAACCACACGAACAGGCCTAAGATGACGGCGGAAGAGGCCAGCAGCGGATTGTTGCCGACACTGCCCAAGAGGATCGAGGAGAAGTACCGGAGCACGGTGCTCCCGGCTCCGGCAATCAACGCGCACTGCAGCATGATGGGGCGCGGCATCCGGATCCCTGATGCCACCCGGAACAGGACCACTGCCACCGCCATGTCCAGCAGCAGCATGATCACGATGCTGCCGATGCGCGCCAGCGGTTCGGCAGCGGCGCCTTCGAAGTGCAGCCAGTCCACGATCAGGCCCAGGGCGGTATTAGCAACGACGGCGAGGGCCGTGGTCACGATCAAGGCCACGGCCAGGATCAGCAGCGTTCCCGTGTCCTTGAGCTTGACCAGAACGATGTTCCTCTTCAGCGGCGGCAGGTCGAAGATGCCGCGCATGCCGGTGCGCAGTCCGGCGATCCACCCCAGTGACGTCCAGATCATCAGCGCCGTGGAAATGACGAGGCTGACGCCGAATCCGCCGCCCAGCGAGAACAGTTGCTCGGGTGTGACCAGGCCGTCCCCGGTTTCGCCGGTGGTGTTGATCAGGCCTGGGGTGGTCTCGTCCAGCACCCGGATGATGGCCAGCTGCAGTTCACGGTTGCCGGAGACCACCAGGCCGAGAATGGAGAACCCTGCGACCAGCATCGCTGCCACCGAGAAGAACAGGTTGTAGGCGCAGCCGGCGGCCAGCAGCGGCCCGTGCCGCAGTGCGTAGAGATTGAAGACCCGCATCAGTCGCCAGGAATTGAGCTGCGCCAGCCGGTACTGGGCGCTGGCCAGCATCCCCTTCCATCTGCCGCCTTCGCGCCTGGCCCGGCCTGCTTCGCGCCGCAGCCTTAGGGCAGCGAGGACCATTTGCTGCCGTTGCAGCGGGTCCGGCCTTCCGTCAGCCTTCTCCTGCGGATTCGGCGCCAAAGGCCAACTCTTCCCGTAGTTTCCACACACCCGTCGCATCGTGCTCGTAGAGGCCCATGCTACTGACGAGGAAGGCTGCCTCATAACCGGCGAGCTTGCTCTCGGCCGAATCCATGCTGGCGTCGCTGACATCGTGGGCCACGGTGACATGCGGGTGGAAGTCGAACTCGAGTTCGCGTTCCAGGGGCCCGGACTGCAGCTTGCGGTGCAGTTCAACGCAATCGTTGAAACCGTCCCGGATGCCCAGATAGACCACCGGCGAGACCGGACGGAAACTACCCGTTCCGCACATGGCCAACGTGAAGGGGGCCTGCTGGCGGGCAACCGAGCGCACGTGGTCGGTCGCCTCATCCCAGTCGTGCACCGGGGTGGTGGTGATCAGGGTGATGTGCGGCGGGATCACCGCGGCCAGCGGGTCCCCGAAGGACGCCCGCCAGCCGCGCAGTTCGCTGGCCATGGGCTCGGGGATCCCGATCACCACTCCGACGCTCCCGACTGCAGGCCGGGCACCCGGGTCAGTACCGCCGTCGTGCTCCACGCGGGCGATGCTGTCCTGGTCCTGCTGGCTCATGGCTAGCGTCCGCCTCCGGCGGGCAGGAAACCGACTTTGCTGTACACATCAGCGAGTGTAGCCGATGCAATTGAACGGGCTTTCTGGGCCCCGCGGGCCAGCAGCCGGTCAAGTTCTGCCGGGTCGTCCAGCAGTTCCTGGGCCCGGGACTGCACCGGTGCAAGGGTCTCGACGACGACGTCGGCCAGATCCACTTTCAGGTGCCCGTACATCTTGCCCTGGTACTCCTCCTCCAGCTGGGCGATGCTCTTGCCGGTGAGGGTGGAGTAGATGGTGAGCAGGTTGGAGATCCCCGGCTTGGCCTCACGGTCAAAGCGGATCTCGGTGCCGTCGTCGGTGACGGCGGACTTGATCTTCTTGGCAGCCTGCTTGGGGCTGTCCAGGATGTTGATCAGGCCAGCCGGCGATTCCGCCGACTTGGACATCTTTGCCGTGGGATGCTGCAGATCGTAGATCTTCGCTCCCTCCTTGGGGATGACCGCTTCCGGCACCACGAACGTCTCGCCGAACCGGTGGTTGAACCGCTGGGCCAGGTTTCGCGCCAGTTCCAGGTGCTGGCGCTGGTCCTCCCCCACCGGCACGCCGTAGGGGCGGTAGAGCAGGATGTCCGCCGCCATCAGTACCGGGTAGGCGAACAGGCCCACGGTGGCTGCGTCGGTACCGCTCTTCTGGGTCTTGTCCTTGAACTGGGTCATCCGGGACGCCTCGCCGAAACCGGTCACGCAGTTGAGCACCCAGGCCAACTCGGCGTGTTCGGGAACATGCGACTGGACGAACAGCGCGGTGCGCTCGATGTCGATGCCGCCGGCAATGTACTGGGCGCAGGTGACCCGGGTGCGCTGGGCCAGGTCCTTCGGATCGTAGTCCACGGTGATGGCGTGGAGGTCCGGGATGAAGAAGAACGTTTCATACTCGTCCTGCAGCTTGACCCAGTTGACCAGGGCGCCCAAGTAGTTGCCCAGATGCAGCGAGTCGGCCGACGGCTGCATACCGGAGAGCAGTCTGGGGCGCGCAGCCTGCGGCGGCACGGTCTGGCCGTTGTCAGCCCGGGCGGTGTGGGTCGGTTCTGTGGTTCCTGTGCTCATCGGGGTGCTTTCTAGAACTGGTAGTCAACGACCAGCGGTGCGTGGTCGGAGAAGCGGGCGTCGTAGGTGGCGGCGCGGTCGACCACGGCCGCGGTTGCCAGGTCGGCCAGCGACGGGGTAGCCACCTGGTAGTCGATCCGCCAGCCGGAATCGTTGTCGAAGGCTTGGCCGCGCCAGGACCACCAGGTGTAGGGTCCGCTGACGGCGCCGGCCAGCGAGCGGTGGACGTCGCGCCAGCCGATCTCCTCGCCGAAGAACCGGTCGAAGTAGGCCCGCTCCTCAGGCAGGAATCCCGCCCGCTTGACGTTGCCCTTCCAGTTCTTGATGTCCAGTTCGGTGTGTCCCACGTTCAGGTCGCCGACCACCAGGGCGTAGTCCCGCTCGGCCTTCAACTGCGGGAGCCGGTGGCACATGGTGTCCAGGAAGCGGTACTTGTCCACCTGCTTGGGGGTGTCCACCTCGCCCGAATGGACGTAGGCGCTGACCACGGTCAACGTCTTTTCGCCGTCGATGCCCTCGACGGCGAAGTCGGCCTCCACCCAGCGGCCGGAGGACAGGAAATATTCGTCGCCGATGTGGCTCCGGGTAGCCGTCGGCGCTACCCGGGAGGCGATGGCGACGCCGGCCCGGCCCTTGGCCTCCGCTTCTGCGTGCAGGATGTGCCAATCGCTGCCCAGCAACTCGTGCACGACGGCGTCGGGCGCGCGCACTTCCTGCAGGCACAGAATGTCTACGTCCCGGGCGGCCAGCCAGTCGGCCATGCCGCGCTTGTAGGCTGCGCGGATGCCGTTGACGTTGACGCTGGCGATCCGCAGCGTCTTGCCGGCCGGAATCAGTCCGGCTGCTGCGTCGCGGGAGGTGGTGGGTGCGGAGGAAACGGTTGCCAAAGTCACCCGACTACCTTACCCAACCCTTCAGTTCAGCTGACAACCGTGCCGGTGACGGTTCCGCCGTCCTCTTCCTTGTGGATCATGCCGCGGCCATTGTGGGCGGTGATTTCCACCGTTTCGAGTGCGCGGTCCACCATGCCTTCATCTTTGCCACGGTAGTCGCGGATCACCTTGGCCTGGACCTGGATGATCTTGAAGCTGTGGTCCAGCTTTTCGTCCCGCACAGCGTTGGCCCGCGACACCTGTTCATCGATGACGGCGGTGCCCCCGCCGGGAGCAGGGTTCACCCGGCCGGCGTAGTCGGCCTGAACGCTGGCCAGCTTCTCCTTGGCCTTGCGGGTGGCGCCGCGGACGCTGAAGACGACAACTGCGGCCAGGATCAGCCAGGCCAAGGAGACCGCGACGACGATCCAGCCGATGACGTCGTTTTCATTGGCGGCGAAGACCACTGCCACCAGGAAGACCAGCACCAGGACGGCCAGGCTGATGTTGCCGGCTTTGAGCGGCATCTGCCGGGCGGCGGACGAAACAGAGGAAGACTCGGGGCCAAGAGATCGCATGGGCCTATTCTCTCAAATCCGCGCGGCCGCGTGCGCCGACTCCGCCCACAGCGTGACGCACGGCCCTGCCGCGTGTCGATCGGATACCTTCGCCCGCTTCCACCTCAGTTCAGGAAGAGCTTGCGGAGCCGGCCTGTGGTCAGGATCAGCCCGAGCACAATCATGACCAGGAAGTACAGCAGGTGGATCCAGATGGCGCCGGTGAAGACGCCTGCACTCAGCTGCCGCAGCATTTCCACTCCGTGCCAGAGCGGCAAGGCCTGGATCAGCCACTGGATCGGCTCGGGGTAGACGGTGAGCGGATAGAACGTCGCGGAGAACAGGAACATCGGCAGCATGATGAAGTTGATCCAGTCCATTTGCTGGAAGGTCTTCATATAGCTGGTGATCGCCATGCCGAAGGACGCGAAGCCGAAAGCCACCACCACGGCGGCGGGGATCATCAACAATGCCCAGGGGGACGTGATCAAGCCCATCGCGCCCATCACCGCGGTGAAACCCGTGGCGTAGAGCGCACCGCGCAACAGCGCCAGCAGGATTTCGCCGAGCGCCACGTCCAGCGGCCCCAGCGACGTGTACAGCATGCCTTCATAGAGCTTGGCGAAATTCAGCTTGAAAAAGACATTCCAGGTGGAGTCGTACACCGCACCGTTCATGGCGGAGACTGCCAGCAACGCCGGGGCGATGTAGTTCGCGTAGCCGATTTCTGCCCCGCCGGGACCGGTGACGGTGCCGATCAGCGAGCCCAGGCCAATCCCCATCGCCACCAGGTAGAGGACCGGTTCCACGAAACCGCTGATCATGATCGCCCAGTTGGTGCCCCAGGTGGCCTTCACGCCGCGGGAAAAGACGGCGCGGACGTTGCCGGCGTAGAGCGAACCGAGCGGACGCCGGGACGGTTCCAGCCGCAGCGGTTGCGAAGCAATGTGCTGGCTCATTTGCCCAGCCTCCTGATGTAGACGCGGCGGGCGAAGATCCACCCCACCACGCAGAGGACAGCCAGATAGGCCACGTGCAGGGCGGTCAGCCAGAGCGGTTCCGCGTAGCCGTAGCTGAGCACCCGGCCCAGCTCGGTGGAATGCCACAGCGGCGAAACCCAGCCGATCCAGCGGACCAGCAGCGGCATGGCGTCCAAGGGGAAAAAGGTACCGGAGAAGAGGAACAGCGGCATCACGATGAACCGCTGCACCAGCGCGAACTGGCCGCGGTCCTCTTCGATGCCGGCCGAGTAGGCCATCAGCGGCAAACCGAAGGACATCCCGGCCAGCGCGGCGGTGAAGATCATCACCCAGCCGGTCGGTTCAACCACTGCACCGAACAGCACCAGGCAAAGGAAATAGAGTCCGGTGGTGAGCAGCAGCCGGGCCAGCACACCCATGGAGTGCCCGTTGACCAGCTGCTGGCTCTGCAGCGGGGAGGCGTTCGGGCCGTAGTAGGTCTTCCGCCATTTAAAGCCGGACATGACCGAGTAGGTGTTCTCTTCGCTGGCCACCATGATGGCGGCGGTTGCCAGCAGCGCCGGGGCCACGAAGACCAGGTACGGCACCGCCTGGCCGTTGCCGGCGTCCAGCGACACGTCGGTGTTGGCGTCCACCAGCGTCGCCAGGCCCACACCCATCGCGAACAGGTAGACCAGCGGGGTGCCGACGGCCGTCATCAGCACCGTCCAGCCGTAGCCGCGCAGCTGCCGCAGCCAGTGCTCCATGTAGTAGAACGAGCCGAAGTTGCGGGCTCGTTCGGCCGACTGCAGCGGCGTCAGCGGCGAGCGCAGACCGGTCACCGGTCGGGTCAGGGCGTCGACCTCGCGCAGGGTCAGCTGCGCCGGGACGCGGGCGTCAACCGAGCCGGCGGCCGCAGCGGCGTCGGGTTCGGGTGCCTGGGCCGGTCCGGCAGCGGGCTCAGCCGAGGCGTGCGAGGCGGCTTCCGCTTCTTGCCCGCCGGGCACCTGTGAGGGCTGTTGCTCAGTCAATGAGGCTCCTGCCGGTCAGCCGGAGGAAAACGTCCTCCAGGCTGGAGCGCCGCACCAGCGAGGTGATCGGGCGAAGCCCGCGGTTCGACACCTGCTCAAGCGCCGCCTCGCCGTCGTCTGCATAAATAAGGACGCGGTCGGGCAGCGTTTCGAGCCGCTCCCCGATGCCTCCCAGCTCCGGGGCCACGGTGGTGTTCCGTTCGGAACCGAACCGAAGCTCGAGGACCTCGCGGGTGGAATGCTCGCGGATCAGGGCCGCAGGTGAACCTTCCGCCATGATCTTGCCCTTGTCCACCACGATCAGCCGGTCGCACAGCTGCTCCGCCTCATCCATGTAGTGGGTGGTCAGGATCAGGGTGACGCCCGCTTCCTTGAGCCGGAAGAGCCGGTCCCAGAGGATGTGGCGCGCCTGCGGATCGAGGCCGGTGGTGGGCTCGTCCAGCAGCAGAACCTTCGGATCGTTCATCAGCGACCGGGCAATGGTCAGGCGCCGCTTCATGCCGCCGGAGAGGGCATCGACCTTCGCTTTGGCCTTGTCCGTCAGCTGCGCAAATTCCAGCAGCTCGTCGGCCTTGGGCCGCAAGTAGGAATACGGCAGCCCGAAGTAGCGGCCGTAGACGATCAGGTTGTCGCGGACCTTCAGTTCCTCATCCAGGTTGTCCTGCTGCGGCACCACCCCCAGATGCGCGCGCACTTCCGGTCCGTGTTGGTCGGGGTCCAGGCCCATGATGCTCAGCTCGCCGGCGGTCCGCTGCGAGACGCCGCCGATCATCCGCATGGTGGTGGACTTGCCCGCACCGTTCGGCCCAAGCAGCCCGAAGGACTCCCCCGGCTGGACGTCGAACGAGATTCCATCGACGGCGTTGAAATCGCCGTAGGTCTTCACCACATCCCGGGCGGTGATGACGGCGGCGGGAGCCTGCTGGGGCAGCCGGTGTGAAAGAGATGTTTGAGGCACTGCTATAGCCTAGATCACATCACTGGTTGAGGAAAGCCAATCGGGTCATCTCCTGCTCAGCTCCACAGGGCCACGTGTACTTTGGAGCCACGCCGGGCCAGTCCCCTGGGCCCTCCCGGCGCCACCATGGCTGCGGTGGCCTCTGCCGTTCCGGCAATACGCTGCAGGGTCCGGGCGGCGGCGGAAGCACGGCCGTGGTCCAGGGTGCTGGCCCACCACAGTCCGGACAGCGGCGTGCCGGCGGCGGGCAGCCGCACCAGTGCCCCGCCGGCTATCTCCGGACGGACGATGTGCTCAAGGGCCAACATGATGCCTTCACCGGACCGGACGGCGGCCAAGGCGCTGGTTTCGCTGGACATCTCGATGGTTTCCGCCGGGGCCGGCAGCGCTCCCAGCCAGCCCTGCAGATCGAGCCCGTCCAGGCCGGCCGGTCCGGTGAACCAGCGGTGGCCCAGCAATTGCCCGGCCGGGAGCGTTCCCTCCATCCGGGCCAGCGGGTGGCCGGGCGATGCCACCAGCACCCGCTGGTAGCGCAGGAACGGGACCACCTCCAGGGCAGGATGCCGCGGCGGCTGCGGTCGGGCTCCCAGTGCTATGTCGTAGGCGTGGTTGGCCAACAAGGCGGCCATGTCCGCCGCTGGCTCCACCACCACGTCCACCGTCGCGCCGGGCACCCGCTTGGTGTAGTAGTCCACCAGCCGGCCGGCGGCGTGCTCGGCAAAGTCAGCGGTGGCCAGCACCCTCAGGCTGCCGGCTGCGGCCTCGGCGTGGGCTACCTCCCGGCGCGCGTGGTCGGCCAGCCCGACGATCTCCTGGGCATGCGCCGCGAGCGCACGTCCGCCGGGCGTCAGGGCAATGCCGCCGCCTGACCGGACGAACAGCGGATCGCCCAGATCCTGGCGGAGCGCAGCCAACGAGGCCGAAACCGCCGGCTCGCTAACCTCCAGCTCCTGGGCTGCGGCCCGCAGCGAACCCAGCCGTGCCACCAGGGCAAAGGCCTTCAGCTGGTTCAAAGTCATCGCCATCGCAGGTCATAACCTTTCGCTTATGAGGATCTTGACACCCCTCGGGCCGGGGAGCAACATGTGCCCCATGGGGGGCCCTCAACGGTGAGGGCGACGTGTCTTTGAGGGGTAGACCATGCAGATTCCTGCTCCATTCGATTACGCGCGGGCCACTGACGTGGACAACGCGCTTGCCCTGTTGGAACGCCATGGGCCGGACGCCCGGCTGGTGGCCGGCGGGCATAGCCTGCTGCCCATGATGAAACTGCGGCTGGCCCGGCCGGAGTGGCTGATCGACATCAACGGCCTGGCCGAACTCGACTTCTTGGTGCGCGAAGGGAACGTGTTCAGGGTCGGCGCCCTGACCCGCCACACCGCGCTCTTCGAGTCGTCCGACGTGGCGCGCTTGTTCCCGATCGTGACCGATGCCGAACAGGTGATTGCCGATCCGGTGGTGCGCAACCGGGGCACCATCGGCGGCTCGCTCTGCCAGGCAGACCCGGCCGAGGATCTGTCCACCGTCTGCGATGTGCTGCAGGCCGAGGCCGTGATCCGGGGGCCCGCCGGCGAGCGCACGGTATCGATGGATGAGTTCCACCGCGGCCCGTACGAGACCGCCGTCGGACAGAACGAACTCTTGGTTGAGCTCCGCTTTCCCATCCGTGACAGGTCCGGCAGCGCCTACGAAAAGGTCGAGCGCCGGGTGGGCGACTGGGCGGTCGCTGCGGCCGGGGCGGCGGTCGTGCTGGCAGCCGACGGCACCATCGACGACGCCTCGGTGGGGCTCACCGCAGTGGGTCTGGACGGCACCGTTTCCGGCATCGGCGACCTGCTGCACGGCCGGCGGCCAGACGAAGACCTATTCACCGAGGCGGGCCGGATGGCCGCCGCCGCCTGCGAACCGGTCTCCGACCAGCGCGGCGGAATCGACTACAAGCGGCATCTGGCCGACGAACTGACCCGCCGGGTGCTACGCAGTGCCTGCGCCCGCGCCGCAGAACAGGAAGGCTGAACCATGCAGATCAGCATGAGCGTCAACGGCAATGAAGTGACCCGCGACATCGAACCGCGCGTGCTGCTGGTCCATTTCATCCGCGAAGAACTGGGCCTGACCGGCACCCACTGGGGCTGCGACACCAGCAACTGCGGCACCTGCGTGGTGTTGATGGACGGGCAGCCGGTGAAATCCTGCACCGTGCTGGCGGCAATGGCGGACGGACACGAGATCCGTACCGTCGAAGGACTGGCCAGCAACGGCGCACTGGATCCGGTCCAGCAAGGGTTCATGGAGGAGCACGGACTGCAGTGCGGATTCTGCACCCCCGGGATGATGCTCACCGCCCGGGCGCTGCTGGATAAGAACCCGCACCCGGACGACGGCGAGATCCGGCAAGCGATCTCCGGCCAGATCTGCCGCTGCACCGGCTACGCCACGATCGTCCGCTCGGTCCACTGGGCGGCGGACCACCCCAACGGCGGCGCCGCCGCGTCGGATGCTGCCGGTCCGAGCGACACTGAAGAGGTGACAGCATGACCACCACCCAGGAGCGTCCGGCGTCGGGACAGGGAGAAAGCGCCCGTCCGTCCAATCCGGCCGCGGGAGACAAGGACCGCCCGATTGGATACGGCCGGATCCAGCGGAAGGAAGACCCGCGGTTCATCCGCGGCAAGGGACACTACGTCGACGACATCGTGCTGCCCGGCATGCTGCACGGCGCGATCCTGCGTGCCCCAGTGGCGCACGCCAGGCTGGTCTCGATGGACACATCCGAAGCGCTGGCGCACCCCAAGGTCAAGGCCGTCATTACCGGCAAGGATCTGGAAGGCCTGAACCTGGCGTGGGCGCCGACGCTGTCCGCGGACGTGCAGGCCGTGCTGGTCACGGACAAGGTCCGGTTCCAAGGCCAGGAAGTCGCGTTCGTGGTCGCCGAAGACCGCTACGCGGCCCGCGACGCGCTGGAACTGATCGACGTCGAATATGACATCCTGCCGCCGGTCATCGACGCGCGCAAAGCGCTCGACGCCGATGCGCCCGTCATCCGCGACGACCTCGAGGGCCGCACCGACAACCACATTTTCGATTGGGAGATGGGTGATGCGGACGAAACCGAGGCCGTGTTCGCCGCGGCCGACGTCGTCGTCGCGCAGGATATGGTCTACCCGCGGGTCCATCCGGCCCCGATGGAAACCTGCGGCGCGGTGGCGGATTTCGATCCGATCGACGGCGCGCTGACCCTGTATGAGACCACGCAGGCGCCGCACGCCCACCGCACCCTGTATGCGATGGTGGCCGGGATTCCCGAGCACAAGATCCGTGTGGTGTCCCCGGACATCGGCGGCGGCTTCGGAAACAAGGTGGGCATCTACCCGGGCTACGTCCTCGCCGTCGTCGGGTCCATCGTCACCGGCAAACCGGTCAAGTGGGTGGAGGACCGGTCGGAGAACCTGATGTCCACCTCCTTCGCGCGGGACTACCTGATGCGCGGGGAAATCGCCGCCACCAAGGACGGCAAGATCCTGGCGCTGCGGACCAATGTGCTGGCCGACCACGGCGCGTTCAACGCCACCGCCCAGCCCACCAAGAACCCGGCCGGCTTCTTCAGCATCTTCACCGGCAGCTACGACCTGCAGGCGGCCCATTGCAAAGTCACCGGCGTGTACACGAACAAGGCACCGGGCGGCGTGGCCTACGCCTGTTCCTTCCGGGTCACCGAGGCCGTGTACCTGGTGGAACGCATGGTGGACGTGCTGGCCCGGAAACTGGAGATGGATCCGGCCGAACTGCGGCTGAAGAACTTCATCCGGCCGGAACAGTTCCCGTACGCCAACAAGACCGGCTGGGAGTACGACTCGGGGAACTACGAACCTGCGATGCGGCTGTCCATGAAGATGGCCGGCTACGAGGACCTGCGCCGCGAGCAGGCCGAGAAGCGCGAGCGCGGCGAACTGATGGGCATCGGAGTCTCCTTCTTCACCGAGACCGTCGGCGCCGGCCCGCGCAAGCACTTCGACATCGTTGGCCTGGGCATGGCCGACGGCGCCGAACTGCGGGTCCACCCCACCGGCAAGGCAGTGGTCCGGCTGTCCGTGCAATCGCAGGGGCAGGGGCACGAGACCACCTTTGCGCAGATCGTGGCCGAAGAGCTGGGCATCCCGCCGGAGGACATCGACGTGGTGCACGGCGACACCGACCAGACGCCGTTCGGCCTGGGCACCTACGGCAGCCGCTCCACGCCGGTGAGCGGCGGCGCGGTGGCGCTGGTGGCCCGCAAGGTCCGGGACAAGGCGAAGTTCATCGCCGCCGCAATGCTCGAAACCCGTCCCGAGGACCTGGAATGGGAGAAAGGCCGCTGGTTCGTGAAGGGCGACCCGGGCGCCGGCAAGACGATGGCGGAAATCGCCCTGGGCGCCCACGGCACGGTCGCACTGCCGGAAGGGATCGACGGCAATCTGGACGCCGTGGTCACCTATGATCCGCCGAACCTGACGTTCCCGTTCGGCGCCTACATCTGCGTGGTCGACGTCGACCCCGGCACCGGCCGCGTGAAAGTCCGCCGGTTCATTGCGGTGGACGACTGCGGCACCCGGATCAACCCGATGATCATTGAGGGCCAGATCCACGGCGGCCTGACCGACGGCGTCGGGATGGCGCTGATGGAGATCATCGAATTCGACGAAGACGGCAACTGCTTGGGCGGCTCCTTCATGGACTACCTGATCCCGACGGCGATGGAAGTTCCGGACTGGGAAACCGGCTTCACCGTCACGCCGTCGCCGCACCATCCCATCGGCGCGAAGGGCATCGGCGAATCCGCCACGGTAGGGTCTCCGCCGGCCATCGTCAACGCCGTGGTCGATGCACTGGCGCCGTTCGGGATTACGCATATGGACATGCCGTGCACCCCCGCCCGCGTCTGGGAGGCCATGCAGGGCCGGCCGAGGCCACCGGTGTGACATGCCGCCGCGTGAGCTGGCCCTGGCCGCCAGGGCAGATGAACTGAGCAGGCGGCGGGAACCGTACGTCCGCGCCACCGTGGTCCGCGCCCAGCATCCGACCAGCGCCCACGCCGGCGACACCGCGTTGGTGTTGGCCGGTGGAGCGATCGAAGGGTTCGTCGGCGGGAACTGTGTGGAAGCTTCGGTGCGCGACTACGGGCTGCGGACCTTGGCCTCCGGCGAACCGCTGCTGCTGCGGGTGATGCCGGGCGAGCCGGTCCGCAACCAGGAGGAGGGTGCGGTCACCGTGGCGAATCCGTGCCTCAGCGGCGGCTCGGTGGAAATCTTCCTGCAGCCCTACCTGCCGGCCCCACGCGTAGTGGTGGTGGGTTCCGGCCCGATTGCCCAGGCGCTATCCGCCTTGGGGTCGGTGCTGGGGTTCGAACCCGAACTGGTGGCCGGCAGCGCGGCGGAACCCCGGCCGGATGATGCCGCACTCATCGTCGCCTCGCACGGCAGGGAGGAGGAAACAGCCCTGACCGCGGCGCTGCAGGCCTCCGTCCCCTACGTGGCGCTGGTGGCCAGCGGACGCCGAGGCCATGAGGTGCTCGCCTCGCTGGACGTGGACGAGGAACTGCGGTCCCGGGTGCACTGCCCGGCAGGATTGGCGCTGGGCGCCCGCACACCGGAAGAAACCGCGCTGTCCATCCTGGCCGAGCTGGTTTCTGAACGCTCCGCGGCGTCCGCTCCGCCGGCGGCAGGCGGGGTTCGCGCTGGGGCCGCTGAAGCCGCCGAGGAACCGGCGTCGGCCGAAGCGGGAAGCCACGAACCGGGCGCCGCTGAAGCCGCCGAGGAACCGGCGTCGGACGAAGCGGGGTCGGCGTCGGCTGAAGCCGGATCGGCTGAGCCCGCCACTGCCCTGGATCCGGTCTGCGGCATGACGGTTCCGGCCATACATGCCACGCTGCACACCGAACACGCCGGAAGGACCATCTACTTCTGCTCCGCCGGCTGCCGGTCCGCGTTCCTCAAGGATCCGGAGCATTATGCCGTCGCCTCCTGAACGCCGGACCGCCGCCCTGGTGCTCGCCGCCGGAGGATCCCGCAGGCTCGGCAGGCCCAAGCAGCTGCTGCCCTACGGCAACGGTGTGCTGCTTGATGCAGTGCTCGGCACCGCCCGCGCATCCGGGTTTGACCAAATCGTCCTGGCGTTGGGCGGGGCCGCCGAGGCGGTGTGCCGGTCCGTGAACACCAGCGGCTGCGACGTGGTGGACAACCCTGCGTATGCCGACGGCTGCTCGTCCTCCATTGCGGCGGCCATTCCGGCGCTGCACCCGCGGACCGAAGCGGTGGTGCTGTTGCTCGGCGACCAGCCGGGAGTGACACCGGCAACGGTGCACACGCTGCTCGCTGCACGGGGCGACGCGCCGCTGGCGGTGTGCCATTACGACGACGGCGTGGGCCACCCGTTCGCGTTCCACCGCTCGCTGTTCCCACTGCTGGCCCAGTTGCACGGCGACAAGGCGGTGTGGAAGCTGCTGGAGCAGCGCGCCGCCGACGTGACCGAGGTCGCCGTGCCGGGCCCGGTCCCGCGCGACGTGGACACCGAGGACGACTACCGCCAGGTCTTGGCCGAGCTGCGGAGCACGCCATGACCTCGGCGGCGCGGACCGACGCGCAGGACGGCGGTCGGGCGGAGCTTCGGGAACGCATTCCTGACGTGGAATCGCTGATTGCCGCACTGGACGCGGTCGACTACGTCGCGGATGCGGGCCTGGCCACCGCCTTGTTCCTGGCCCTACGGCTCCCGCAGCCGATCCTGCTCGAAGGCGAAGCCGGAGTGGGCAAAACCGAAGCCGCCAAGGCGTTGGCCCAGGTGCTGGACACTCCGCTGTACCGGCTGCAGTGCTACGAAGGCATCGACGCCGGCGAAGCCCTCTACGAGTGGAACCACCAGCGCCAACTGCTGGGCATCCGGCTGGCCGAGGTCCACCACACCGACCTCGCCGAAACCGACCTTTTCGCCGAGAAATATCTGCTGCGCCGGCCGTTGCTGCAGGCCATCGAGCACCCCGGTCCGCGGCCGGCCGTGCTGCTGCTGGACGAGATCGACCGGGCGGACGCCGAGTTCGAAGCCTTCACCTTTGAACTGCTCGCCGAAGCGGCCGTCAGCGTGCCCGAGCTGGGAACCATCCGGGCCGTGCATCCGCCCATCATCGTCCTCACCTCCAACCGGACCCGCGACCTGCACGATGCGCTCACCCGCCGCTGCCTTTACCACTGGATCGACTATCCGGCCCCGGAGAAGATCGCCGAGATCGTGCGGCGCCGGGTCCCGTCCAGCACCGAATCCATCGCGCTGCAGGCGGCAGCCGCCATCGCCCGGCTGCGGACGGTGGACATGGTCAAACCCCCGGGCATCGCCGAGGCCATCGACTGGGTGTCCGCGCTCAGCCTGCTGGGCGCGGACCGGCTGGATGCGGCGAGCGCCGAACGGACCTGGGGCTCCGTGCTCAAGAACCGGGACGACCTTGAACTCATCGCCGCCCGAGGCGGCGCGTGGCTGGTTGGCAGCCATGACTGAGCGCGGCTTGGACGGCGCCGTGCCGCCCGCTGATACGGCGGCATTTTGTGCCAGCCTCACGACGGCATTGCGCCGTAACGGGGTGCCCACCTCGCCGGACCGCGCGGGGCGGCTGGCCGAAGCCCTGCCTCTGCTGCCGCCGGCGGACCGGACCACGTTGTACTGGGCCTGCCGCGTGGTGCTGGTGTCCGACCGCGAGCAGCTGCCGGTATTCGACGCCGTGTTCGCGGCGGTCTTCGGTACTGCCACCGGCCTTGTCCCGGATCCGGCTGAACACCGCGGCGATCCGCACCACCCGCCGTGGTCCGGCCAAGGCGCCACCGAGCGGCCGACCGGAGCCAGCAGCCCGTCCGACCACCGCCCGGTGCCGGAAACGGCCCTGCCGCCGGGCATGTTCCCGGGCCGGGACGGCGTCGGCTCCGGCGAGGGTCCGCCACGCGAATCGGTGCTGTTGATGGCTTCGGGCCAGGAGCGGCTGCACCACACGTCGTTTGCGGGACTGACCGAGGAGGAGACCGCCGTCGTGCGGAATCTGGTCCGCCGCATTGTGCTCTCCACCCCGGTGCGGGACAGCCGGCGGACCCGCCGATCGGCCCGCAGCAGCTCCCGGCTGGATATCCGCCGCACCGCCCGGACCGCGCGCCGCAACGGCCCTGATGCTGCCCGGCTGGTCTTTGCCCAACGGCGGCCAAAGCCACGCCGGTTGGTGCTGCTGTGCGATGTCTCCGGGTCGATGGAGTCCTACACCCGGGTCTTCCTCTCGCTGCTGCAGGGCGCGGCTGCCGGGGCCCGGGCGGAAGCCTTCGTCTTTTCCACCCGCCTGACCCGGATCACCCGGCAGTTGGCCGTCCGCGATCCGGACACCGCGCTGGCCCGCGCCGCCGCCGAGGTGCGGGACTGGGCCGGCGGCACGCGCCTTGCCGAAAGCCTGCACCGGTTCATCGACGACTACGGCCGCCAAGGCATGGCCCGCGGCGCCGTGGTGGTGGTCATTTCGGACGGCTGGGCGCAGGACGATCCCGCCCAGGTCGCGGCGCAGATGGAACGCCTGCGGCGGCTGGCGTATCGGATCATCTGGATCAATCCCCGTAAGGTGGCCGTAGGCTACCAACCGCTGGCCGGCGGCATGGCGGCCGCCCTGCCATACTGCGATGCGTTTGTCAGCGGCCACAGCTACTCCGCGTTGGCGGAGGTAGCTGCGGCCATCCGCTCCGACCGCAGCCCGGGCTCCGGACTGCGGACCAACCAGTTCACCAGGCAAAGGACACGGTAATGCAGCTTGAACGCACGTTTTCCGTCACCGCACCGATAGGGACGGTCTGGGACACCCTGATGGACTTCGACCGGGTGGCCGGGTGCATTCCCGGAGCGCAGATCCTGGAAAAGACCTCCGACGACGAGTACCAGGTCGGCATGAAGGTGAAACTGGGGCCGGTCACCATGCAGTACAAAGGCACGTTGTACGTGATCGAGCGCGACGCCGCGGGCCGGCGGGCGCAGCTGCAGGGGAAGGCGCGCGAAACACGGGGACAGGGTGCCGCAGAGGCAACGGTGACCATGCAGTTGTCCGAATCCGGAGCTGCCACCGAGGGCAGCGTCAACGCCGACCTGACCCTGTCCGGCAAGGCGGCGGCCATGGGCAAGAGCGTGATCGGCAGCGTCACCGACCAGATGCTGGCCGTGTTCACCAAGAACCTGCAGGAGATGATCTCGGCGCCGGAAACCAACGCGGCCGGCAACAGTGCCGAGGCAACGCCCGCTTCTGCAGCCGCGGGGTCAACCGCAGCGGGATCTGCCGGGCCTTCATCCACCGCACCTTCAACCGATGCACCTTCGACCGCGTCTTCGCCGACCGCAGCTTCGTCGGCCGCGGCGTCATCCGCCGGGTCGGCATCTGCGGCACCTTCATCGGCGGCCACGTCGGCCGGCAGGCCTTCGCGCTCGGCGTCGTCGTCCGCTGCTCAGCCAAAGCCCGGGTCCGCGGCCGGGACGGCGCCGGGCGCACCGCCGTCGTCCTCCTCCCCCGCCCCTGCTGCGGCGCGAGCGGGACAGCAGGGCGGCAGCAGTATGGACGGCCTCGCCCTGGCCAAGCAAGTGCTCGCCGACCAATTGCGCAGTCCGGGCAAGGTGCTGGGCCTGGTCGTAGTCGCCGCCGCGGTGGCACACCTGGCCGGGCGCCGGTCCGGACGACGGCAAGCCGTGGCCATACTGCGATCCGGAGGCGTGTAGCCGTGCGCGACGTTTTGGCTGGGTTGCTGCCCGGCTGGCATGCAGGGGAAACGGCCGGCCTGGCCACCGTGGTGCGGACCTTCAAGTCAGCACCCCGGCCGGCGGGCGCGTCGATGGCGGTCACCGCCGCCGGGGAAGCCATCGGCTCAGTGTCGGGAGGCTGTGTGGAAGGCGCGGTCTACGAACTGGCCACCGAGGTGACCGCCAGCGGCCAGCCTACGCTGGTGCGCTATGGCATTAGCGACGACGAGGCGTTCTCGGTGGGACTGACCTGCGGCGGCATCCTGGACGTCTTCGTGGAGCCGCTCTCCCGCGGGACCTTTCCGGGACTCGATGAGGTCGCCGCCGACATCGCCGCCTCCCGCCCGGTGGGCATCGCCACGGTGATTGAGCACCCGGATCCGCAGTGGCTGGGGCGGCATTTGGTGGTCCGGCCGGATGGCTTCGACGGCGACTTGGGAACCGAGCGCGTCAACCACGCCGTCGCGGACGACACTTTGGGTTTGCTGGCCGCCGGACGGAATTCCACGCTGACCTATGGGCCCGACGGGCACCGGCGCGGCGAGGGGATGCGGATCTTCTTCGGCAGCTTCGCGCCCCGGCCCCGGATGCTGGTCTTTGGCGCCATCGACTTCGCTGCCGCCCTGGCACGGATGGGAAGTTTCCTGGGGTATCAGGTCACTGTCTGTGATGCCCGGCCGGTCTTCGCCACCCGAGCGCGTTTTCCGGAAGCGGACGAGGTGGTGGTGCAGTGGCCGCACCAGTACCTGACCGAGCAACTCCAGCAGGACCTGCTGGATGAGCGGACGGTCATCTGCGTGCTGACCCACGACCCGAAGTTCGACGTCCCGCTGCTGGAAGTGGCGCTGCGCGGGAGCAAGACCGCGTACGTGGGGGCAATGGGTTCACGGCGCACCCACGACGACCGCCTGCAGCGGCTGCGCGAAGCAGGCCTGAGCAGCGAGGAGCTGTCCCGGTTGCACAGCCCCGTGGGGCTGGACCTCGGGGCGCGAACTCCGGAGGAAACCGCGGTGTCCATCGCGGCCGAGATCATCGCCAGTCAATGGGGCGGCGGCGGTCAGCCGCTGGGCGAACTCAGCGACCGGATCCACCATGACGAGGCGCATGAGCCTCAACCGCAAACCGGACCATCTCTGCAGCCCGGTCGGTCAGCCTGATCCCTTCCGGCCAGACGATCTTCACGTCCACCGGGCGGACCGCGGGTTCGATCGGCAAGGCGGTGAACGGCCGGCCCTCGTACGTGGCGTCCCCGGCCGGCCGCTGCACCAGCACGGAGTAGCCGATGCCGCGCCCTACCAGCGAACGGGTCAGTTCGAAGTCCGTGGTGCGGTAGCGGATCTTGGGCACGACCGACGCGTCGCGGAACACGGACATGGTGTGGTGGCTGCTGGGCGGGGCATCCAGCAGGATCATCGGTTCCTCCGCCAGTTCGGCCAGCGCCACCGCTTCCCGGCTGGCCAACCGGTGGCCCGCCGGCAACAGCGCATAGGCCTGCATGGCGTCCAGCTGCACCGACTCCAGCCCGGGCCGCAGGTCCATGTCATACACAATGGCCAAGTCCAGTTCACCGGCGACCAGCTTGTCCTGAACGGCGTCCTGGGTACCTTCGACGAAATCCAACTGCACTTTCGGGTGCTCGGCGGCAAAGAACTCGAGCAGCCCGGGCAGGATGGTCGGCGCCAGGGTCAGGTAACAGCCCACCACCAGCGGCCCCGCCAGCTCTCCCCCACCGCTGCTGGTGCTGAGCTCCAGTTCCTCCGCCTCGCGCAGGAAAGCCGCCGCCCGGGCATGCAACTGCCGGCCCGCCGGGGTAAGGGTCACTCCGTGTGCCTTGCGGCGGACCGTCAACTGCGTGCCGAAAATCCGTTCCAGCTCTTTCACGGCGGCGGCCACCGCGGTCTGCGAAACACGCAGTTCATCAGCGGCGGCGGCAATAGTTCCGTTCTCCGCTACCGCGACGAAGTACGCCAGCTGCCGCAACGTATAGCGGACCACTCAAACCTCCAGCCGTGCCAAGCGAGAAACCACGCCTTTTCAGTGGATATTTCCACAAAATATGAACTTTACCGGCGGATATGTCTGCTGTCACACTCATTCGAGACACACCTCACGCCGACGGCGAGGGGTAAGCCGAACAGCCACCGGGGCATATGTCCCGGTCGCCACACATCAGGAGACCTGAGCATGACCGCCGCCGCTACCGACGCCCGCCCGGTTCCCACCGCGGATTGGGTCACCATCCCGGACCTGTACCGGAACCCGTACCCGATCTACCAGAAGTTGCGCGCCGAGTCCCCGGTGCACTGGGTGCCCGCCGTCAACCGGTACATGGTCACCAGCTATCAGGCCTGCCACGTGATCGAACAGGACCAGGAGCGCTTTTCCGCCGACGAGACCAACTCGCTGATGAAGCGGGCCATGGGACACTCGATGCTGCGCAAGGACGACCCGGAACACGACGTCGACCGGAAGTCCTACGGCAACGTGCTGCGGCCCAAGGCCATCAAGGAACACTGGAACGCCATTTTCCAGGCCAACAGCGACAAGTACCTGGCGCAGTTGAAGGCCGCCGGGCCGGGCTCCGACTTCATCTGGGACTACGCCGCCCCCTACGCCGCGGAAAACCTGCGCCTGATCATGGGCTTCCACAACGCCAGCCAGGAAGACATGCAGCGCTGGTCGCAGACCATGATTGACGGCACCGGCAACTACGCCGACGATCCCGAGGTCTGGGCCAAGTCCGAACAGTCCTACAACGAAGTCGACGACGCGATCGACGAGATCCTGCCCTACCTGCGCAAGAACCCTGATGCCAGCCTGCTCTCCGGCATGACGTCGATGCCGATCCCGCTCGAAGCCATCCGGGCGAACATGAAAATGACCATCGGCGGAGGGCTGAACGAACCGCGCGACGTCCTGGGCACCACGGTGTGGGCCCTGCTGGACAACCCGGACCAGCTGGCCCAGGTGCTGGCCGACGAGACACTGTACGCGCGGGCGTTCGAAGAATCCGTCCGCTGGGTGGCCCCGATCGGCATGTACCCGCGGGAGACCACCGCCGACACCGTGCTGGAAGGCGTGCAGTTGCCGGCCGGCGCCCGGCTCGGCATCGTCGTGGGCGCTGCCAACCGCGATCCGGCGGTCTTCGAAGACCCCGAGTCGTTCAACATCAACCGGGAGAAGAAGCCACACCTGGCCTTCGGCGGCGGCAACCACTTCTGCGCCGGCGCCTGGGTGGCCCGGGCCTCGGTGGCGCAGATCGCCATGCCGCAGGTCTTCCGCGAACTGCCGAACCTCCGCCTGGACCCGGACAACACTCCGGTAGACGCCGGTTGGGTCTTCCGCGGTATGACCAAAATGCCGGTGCTCTGGGGCTAAACCCCTCAGTACTTAGTCATCCCAACTCTCCACCACCACCTCCACAGCAAGGAAAGACTCCCCCATGGCAAAGATCAGCTTCCACCACTCCGACGGCAACGTTGACGTCCTGGACGTGGACCCCGGCACGTCACTGATGCGGGCCGCGGTCACCAACGGCGTGGACGGCATCGTCGGCGAATGCGGCGGCCAGGCCATGTGCGCCACCTGCCACGTCTACGTCCGGCCCGAGTACCTCGACGGCCTGCCGGACATCGGCGACGACGAGGAAGAGATGCTCGAGTGCACCGCTGGCCCCCGCGACGAGACCCGCAGCCGGCTCGGCTGCCAGATCACGGTGGGCGATGGACTGGAGCAGATCGAAGTGGACGTCCCCGACGACCAGATCTAGGCTGGGCGCGGACCCGGCGGTTCGGGGACAGTGCGGCCCGGAACAGGGCGCTGCCGGGTCGTGCGGCTCTGCGGAACCGGCGGACCCAGGACAGTGCGCTGCCGGGTCGTGCGGCGCTGCCGACCCGGCACCGCGCCGGGGGCAGGGCGGCCGCCGCGGCGCATCGCAGCCGGCGCGGCCCAGGGGTGGCGCGGCCCAGCGCGTTCCGACCATCGTGAGCGAGCCGCAACCTAAGCTGACCAAAGCCGCCGCAGCTACCGCCAGCCAGCCAGCCGTACAGCACCTACGATCAAGGTTCAGCCCAAAAGGAGAAGAATCTTGGCGAATATCACCTACCACCACGCCAAAGGGAACGTCGACAGCCTCGACGCCGAGCCCGGCATGACGGTCATGATGGCTGCGGTGATCCACGGTGTAGACGGCATCATCGGTGAATGCGGCGGCCAGGCCATCTGCGCCACCTGCCACGTCTACGTCCGCGACGAATACCTTGACGGACTGCCCGCCATCAGTGGCGCCGAAGAAGAAATGCTTGAAACCACCGTCTCTCCCCGCAACCCGGCACGCAGCCGCCTCGGCTGCCAGCTCACGGCCGGAGACCACTTCAACACCATCGAAGTCGACATTCCCGACGAACAGGACTGATCCGGCCACCGCGGCCTGGCTCCCACCCCCTTACCGAAAGGCCCTCCATGAACGCGATAACTACTCCTGACAACGTGGTTGTTGTTGGCAACGGCCAGGCCGGCATCCAGCTGGTGGATTCGCTGCGCAAGGAAGGCTACACCGGCGCCATCACCCTGATCGGTGAGGAAACCCACCACCCGTACCAGCGCCCGCCGTTGTCCAAGGACTACCTTGCCGCGGGCAAGGACCCGGTCCCGCTGCCACTGCGCCCGGAAAAGTTCTTCACCACCCACGACGTCGATGCCCGCCTCGGCGTGCGCGTCACCTCGATCGACCGCACCGCCCGGACCGCCACCCTCGACGACGGCACCACCTTGGCCTATTCCACCCTGGTACTGGCCACCGGCGCCGCCAACCGCGAACTCGCCGTGCCCGGCGCCGACCTGGCCGGAATCCACGGCCTGCGCACCCTCACCGATGCCCAAGCCCTGCACGCCCGCCTCGACACGGTCCGCTCCGTCGTCGTGATCGGTGCCGGCTTCATCGGCCTGGAATTCGCCGCCGCCGCCCGCGCCCGCGGCCTGGACGTCACCGTCCTGGAATACGCCGACCGGCCGATGGGCCGCGCCCTGACCCCGGTGATGAGCGGTTTCTTCGCCGACGCCCACGGGCGTCTCGGCGTGACCCTGCGGCTGGGCGAAGGCATCGCCTCGTTCGACGGCGACAACGGGCACGTCACCGCCGCGGTGTCCACTACCGGGCACCGCTACCCCACGGACCTGGTCCTGGTTGGCGTCGGCGTCACCCCGCGCACCGAACTCGCCGCCGCCGCCGGCCTGGACGTGGACAACGGCATCGTGGTGGACGGCAGCCTGCGCACCAGCGACCCGAACATCTACGCCCTCGGCGACTGCGCGTCCTTCCCCAACACCCACGCCGGCACCCGCACCCGGCTCGAATCCGTGCAGAACGCCACCGACCAGGCCCGTCACGCCGCCGCAGCTATCCTTGCCAGTCGGCCTGGAAAAGAGCCTGGTAGCGGCACCGGCGTCGAGTCCGGAAGCATGCCCGGCAGTGAGCCCGCGGGCGGCACCGGCGCCGAGCTTGGGGGCTACGCCGACCTGCCTTGGTTCTGGTCCAACCAAGGACCCTTGCGCCTGCAGATCGCCGGCCTGGTGGCCCCCGGCGACCAGACCGTGCTCCGCGGCAACCCGGCCGAGGAGAAGTTCTCCGTCTTCTGCTTCCGCAACGGAACCCTGACGGCCGTCGAGTCCGTCAACCAACCCGCCGACCACATGGCCGCCCGCCGCCTCCTCGCCGCCGGCCTCCCCCTCACCCCGGAACAAGCCGCCGACCCGGACTTCGATCTCAAGGCCTACTCCAAACAACAACCCGCCACCGTCTAACGCCGCCGCTGGAGCGTCTCGGTCTAGCCGCCATCATCATTCCGGCTCTCGCAGTCGCTGCTGCCTCGGCCACCGTGGCCGCTAGGCCCCGGCAGCTAAGCGCTGCCGCCGGATTACTGCGCGGGCGTGCTTTACCTGATGGTGCTACCGCTGAGCGCCCTGACCGCATGGCCCAGCACGGCCTCGGCTCGCGGGCTGAGCACCATGGTCTCGGGCCAGATGGCGCACATCGTGGTTCGGGATACCGGAGGGGACAGCGGACGGACCGCCACACTCCTGCCTTCTACGGTCACGGCCGGAGCCTCCGGCCGAGACATCAAAAGCGCGTAGCCTAATCCCCGGCCGACCAGCGCCTGGACCAGCACCACTTGCGGCATCGACGAAACGATCCGGGGACGGAGACCGCGGTCGGCGAAGACCCGGTAGGTGTTGGCGGTGCTGGGGCTCGATTCATACATGATCAGCGGTTCTTCGGCCAGATCTGCCAGATCCACGGTGGGCTGCGCGGCCAGCGGGTGCTCCGGCGGCAGCACCGCCTGAAGTTCAGTCTGGTAAATCGTGCGCTGGTGATAACCGGCGGGGAGCTCCATGTCGTAGACCATGGCCAAATCCAGCTGGCCGGCATCCAGCGCAGGGAGCAACTCGTCATGTGAACCGACGGTGACGTCCACGCTGATGCCCGGGTATTGTTCCGGCAACTGGTCGAGCACCGAGGGCAGGACCGTGCTGGCAAAGCTCGCGAAGCAGCCCAACCGTACTGGGCCCTTGAGCTCGCCGGCGGCGCCGGACAGATCGTTGATGAGGGCGCCGGCGTCGCGCAACAGCTGGCGCGCACGCTGGGCAAAGAACTGCCCGGAGGGGGTCAACTGCAGGCCGCGCGCTTTCCGTCGCACACACAGCTGTTCTCCGGCGGCCCGCTCCAGCGCCGTGATGGCCTGGGACAACGCGGATTCGGAGATGCGCAGGCTCGCTGCCGCAGAGCCCAGCGTCGAATGATCGGGCAGGGCCGCAAAGAGCTCCAGTTGCCGCAGCGTGAAGTCCGCCATGGTTCTTCAGTCCAATCAAAGATGTTCACCGGTTTTCTGAAGTTTACCGGGGGAAGTAAGACGTGTCACAATAAGTGACAAGTTCAATAGTTGCGTCCGTCACAGATGGCGGATCCTGTCTATGCCGTCGCAACCGCGAGCTTCACTCCGGTTCCGGCCACGGAATCCATCGGCGCCGACTGCTACCGCCGTCGTCGTTTAATCCCCTTCGCCCCACCAACACCACGCCGAACTCCTCGACGTAACCGTTCCTGAAGGAAACCATGAGTACAGCAGTTTCAGGGCATTCGACCGGCGCCAACCAGCGTCGCGTCGCGTTTGCCACGATCATCGGCACCACCATCGAGTGGTACGACTTCTTCATCTACGCCACGGCGGCGGGACTGGTCTTCGCGCACCTGTTCTTCGAGCCCGCCGGTGAGTCCATCGGCCTCCTGCTCGCGTTCGCATCCGTCGGCATCAGCTTCCTGTTCCGGCCGCTGGGCGCCTTCCTGGCCGGCCATTACGGCGACAAGCTCGGCCGCCGCGCCATGCTGGTGATCACCCTGATCCTGATGGGCATTTCGACCACGTTGATCGGCGTGCTGCCGACCTATGAGACCGTGGGTGTCCTCGCGCCGATCATGCTGCTGCTGCTGCGTATCCTGCAGGGCATTTCCGCCGGCGGCGAATGGGGCGGCGCTGTACTGATGGCCGTGGAGCACGCTCCGCGCGACCGCCGCGGACGCGCCGGCTCGTTCCCGCAGCTGGGTGTCCCGCTGGGCATGCTGCTGGCCTCCGGCGTGATGACACTGATGACTGGCGTCATCTCCCCCGGCGAAGCCTTCCTGGAATGGGGCTGGCGGATCCCGTTCTTGCTCAGCATCGTGCTGATCGCGGTCGGCTACTTGGTCCGCCGGGCCGTGGACGAGTCGCCGGTCTTCCAGGAGATTGCCGACAAGAAGCAGCAGCAGAAGGTCCCCGTCGTCGAGCTGTTCCGCAAGCACTGGCTGCTGGTCATCCTGGCCGCTCTCGTCTTCGCCGGCAACAACGCCGCCGGCTACATGGCCACCGGCGGCTTTATCCCCAGCTACGCCACGTCCGACGCCATCGGCATGGAGCGCACCGACGTGCTGCTGGCCATCACGTTCGCCTCGGCCATGTGGTTCATCTTTACTGCCCTCGCCGGGATCCTGGCTGACAAGATCGGCCGCAAGCGTACGTACCTGATCGGCTTCAGCGCCCAGCTGCTGACCGTCTTCCCGCTGTTCTGGCTCATTGACACCGGTTCGCTGGGCATGCTTTACCTTGCCGTCGGCCTGTTCAGCGTTGGACTGGGCCTGGGCTACGGCCCGCAGGCGGCCTGGTACAGCGAGATCTTCCCGGCCTCGGTGCGCTACTCCGGCGTCTCGATTGCCTACGCCCTCGGCGCGGTTCTCGGCGGCGCGTTCGCCCCGACCATCGCCCAGGCCTTGATCAACGCCACCGGGGCCAGCAGCTCGGTCTCCATGTACCTCTTCGGCATGACCGTCATCTCCATCATCGCCGTGCTGATCCTGCGTGACCGCCCGGGGATCGACCTGTCGATCAAGAACCAGGCTGAGCAGGAAGTTGGCGCCACCATCTTCGACAAGCGCCGCGGCGTCTCCACCGACGACGCCGTCAAGGTGGGCGTCTGAACACACGGGCTGCGCGGATCCAGCGCTGCTGACCATCAGGCGGGTGCCCTGCCGGAAGCGATTCCGGCAGGGCACCCGCCTTTTCCGCTCTGCGGTCCTGCCTGCGGTCCGCTCTTTCGTGCGCGCCTGTTGGCGACCGCGTCTCTGTGAAGACCTCCAGCCGCTGCCGGAACTCAGTTTCGTCGCCTGTCTCCCGCTCGGGCACTCGGGCAGCACACCTGGCAACGGTCAGGGGCTACGACTGCAGGTCATAGGCGGCGAACAATCAGGCTGCGTTCTGCCGGTGCCAGCCACGCTGACGGAGCGCCGCGGAGATTTTCTCGACCGCGCGTCTGCCGCCGTTCGCCATGTGCCGCTTGGAGATCCGCACTTCATCCAGTCGGCGGCCCGTGCGCGTTCTTCGCGCTCAATGTCCCGCGCGATCTGGTCTGCGATGCCATGGCTTTCGCCCTCGTACTCAATGGCGATCCGGTATTCGGGTAGTGACAGGTCAGGCGAATGCAGGATGCCGCCGTCGCGGTTCCTGATCGGCTGGTTCACCTCTGGCTCCGGCAACCCGGCACGGGCCATGGCCAGTCGCAGCCTGGTTTCCGGCGGCGAGTCCGCTCCCACACGGGCCAAAGCCAATGCCTGATGGGCGCGCCTCAGACCCCTCTTCCCGGGATGGCGACGCAGCATCTCCTCTAGCTCTTCCCGGGTGGCATATGCCTCCGACCTGCCCTCGAACTCCGGCCGGGGATTGCGCAGTAGGTAGTCCGCAATCACCACCAGGTCGTCCAGATCCAGAGCTTCCGCCACGTCCAGCCAGGTACGTATCCGGGTCGTCAGGGATATCCCCTCCACAATGGTGACTTCTCCGAGCAGGATGCGCGAACGGTGGCTGACTACGCCCGGGCGCTGCATGCGTCCGCCGCCGCTGGGGCGTGAGATGTGGACACGCCGGTCATACGGGCGGCGTTCAGGATCCGGGAAGTTCCACAGACGTGCAGCCGTGTCATGGGAGGCGGCGCTTGCACCGTTCAGGCGCGTGAATGGACGGACCGTGGCAGCCAGATCCAAGTCAGCGGACCGAAAGGCACGGATTCCGTGACCGACGCTGATCAAAGCCGGATGGCGCAACTGGGTCCGGCTGAGGCCCAGCTTGTGTCCATCTGCGATGGTGAACGCCGAATCTTGGAAGTGGGCGGGCAAGGATTGAAGCACCGGGCGTTCTCCGAGGCGCGACCGGGGCTTGCGCCGTCCCGGGCCGTCAGACGCTGGGCCCAAGCCCAGTTCCGTTTTTGGGTTGTTCGACGATGTAGGGGGTTCCGGTTCCATGCGGACATTATGTCCGTGCCGGGTCTCTCGGCGCCGACGTTGTCCACAGATCATCGAGTGGCGAAAAATGGCTGCTCCGGACTGGATATTGTGACCATTTTCTGCCACTCAATTGTCGTCGGCGTTGCACCCGGCGGCAAGCAAGTCGCGGGCGGGGCGCCCGGCGGCCCACTGCCGGTTACCCAAAAACGCCAAGCCACCAGGCAGGGCGCCCGGAATCGGCAGGAAGGCGGCACCCCGGACCGGGATGCCGCCTTCCTATGGCCTTGAAGGCCGGCTTAGCGCGCTTGGCGTAACGCGGGCTTAGCGCGCTTGGCGTTCGGCGGCTTCCACCACGTTGGCCAGCAGCATGGCGCGGGTCATCGGGCCGACGCCGCCGGGGTTGGGCGAGAGCCAGCTGGCCACGTTGCGGGCCTCGGGCTCCACGTCGCCGGTCACCCGGGCCTTGCCTTCCTCGTCCTCGACCCGGCTCACTCCCACGTCCAGCACCACGGCGCCGGGCTTGAGGTCCGCCGCCTTGATCATGTGCGGCATCCCTGCGGCGGCAATGACGACGTCGGCCTCCCGCAGTTCCGCGGCCAGGTCCAGGGTCCCGGTGTGGGCTAGGACCACCGTGGCGTTGATCGTCTTCCGGGTCAGCAGCAGCCCCAGCGGACGGCCCACGGTGACACCGCGGCCCACCACCAGCACGCGCTTGCCGGCCAGTTCAATGTCGTGGCGGAGCAGCAACTCCACGCAGCCGTGCGGGGTGCAGGGCAGCGGCGAGTCCAGCGGCTCGCCCACGTTGAGCACCAGCCGGCCCAGGTTCATCGGGTGCAGACCGTCGGCGTCCTTGGCCGGATCGATTTTTTCCAGAATGCGGTTGGTATCGATGTGCTTGGGTAGCGGAAGCTGCACGATGTAGCCCGTGCAGGCCGGATCCGCGTTCAGGTCATCGAGGACGGCTTCCAGTTCTTCCTGCGAGATGGTGTCCGGCAGGTCCCGGCGGATGGACTCGATGCCCACCTCGGCGCAGTCCTTGTGCTTGCCGCCCACATACCACTTGCTGCCCGGGTCCTCGCCGACCAGCACGGTGCCCAGTCCGGGCACGATGCCCTTGGCCTTGAGCGCCGAGACCCGCTCGGTGAGTTCGCTTTTGATCTGCGCCGCGGTGGCCTTGCCATCCAGCACGCGCGACGTCGGCGGGGTTGAGTACAGGTTCATATCACCACTCCTCGTGGCCCGGGTAGAGCGGGAAGTCGTCGGCCAGTTTCTTCACGCGGGCGCGCAGCGCGGCTACGTCGGCGCCGCCCTTGAGCGCGGTGGCGATGATGTCGGCGACCTCGGTGAATTCGGTCGTGCCGAAGCCTCGGGTGGCGAGCGCCGGGGTACCGATCCGAAGGCCGGAGGTCACCATCGGCGGGCGCGGGTCGAACGGCACGGCGTTGCGGTTGACCGTGATGCCGGCCTCGTGCAGCAGGTCTTCCGCCTGCTTGCCGTCCAGGTCGGAGTTACGCAGGTCCACCAGCACCAGGTGCACGTCGGTGCCGCCGGTCAGTACCGAGACGCCAGCCTCGGCCACATCCGCGGCGGTCAGGCGTTCGGCCAGGATCCGGGCGCCTTCCAGCACGCGTTCCTGACGCAGCTTGAACTCCTCGCCGGCAGCGATCTTGAAGGCCACGGCCTTGGCCGCAACCACGTGCATCAGCGGACCACCCTGCTGGCCCGGGAACACCGCGGAGTTGACCTTCTTGGCGAAGGCTTCCTTGCCGAGGATGACGCCGGAGCGCGGACCGGCCAGGGTCTTGTGCACGGTGGAGGTCACGAGGTCCGAGTGCGGCACCGGGTTCGGGTGCAGACCGGCCGCGACCAGCCCGGCAAAGTGCGCCATGTCGGTCCAGAAGTAGGCTCCGACCTCGTCGGCGATGGACCGGAAGGCCTCGAAGTCCAGCTGCCGCGGGTAGGCGGACCAGCCGGCCACAATCACATTCGGGCGCTCGGCCAGGGCCTGCTCGCGGACCTTGTCCATGTCCACCCGGAAGGTCTGCGGGTCAACTTCGTACGCGGCCACCTGGTAGAGCTTGCCGGAGAAGTTCAGCTTCATGCCGTGCGTCAGGTGTCCGCCGTGCGCCAGCGACAGGCCCATCATCTTATCGCCCGGCTGGATGAGGGCGGAGAGGGCGGCAGCGTTGGCCTGCGCGCCGGCGTGCGGCTGGACGTTGGCGAATTCCGCGCCGAAGAGCGACTTGGCCCGCTCAATAGCGAGGTTTTCCGCGACGTCTACGTGTTCACAACCGCCGTAATAGCGGCGTCCCGGGTACCCCTCGGCGTACTTGTTGGTCAGGACCGATCCCTGGACTTCGAGCACCGAACGCGGCGCGAAGTTCTCGGAGGCGATCATTTCAAGGGTGTCGCGCTGGCGGCTGAGTTCGGCGTCGATCACAGCTGCGATTTCAGGATCAACCTGGGACAACGGCAGATCGGTCACAGAGGGCGTGGAAGTCACGGGGAGAATCTCCTGGGTGGTGGGCTTATCTCACTGCTACAGGCCAGATTACCGGGTGCCGGTACCGCACGCATGACGCGTTACCGGCCCCGGACACAGTCCGGCCCAAACGTGACCTTACGTCCCAGGCGTGCGATCCGTGGTCTGCATCTTCAGGAGCGGCAATCGAAGATTCCCCGTCCCTGCTGCCGCTTCCTGGTGGTGTCCCACCTAACGCCAGTCGCGGCGAGCCAATCCTAACAGCCAGTCACCCCGCCGGACGGTCCGAAAGAGTGACCTTCACCGTGCTGGTTTCGTTGCCGCGGCGGATTTCCACCGTGACCACATCGCCCGGCTCGTGCTTCCGCAGGACGGCCAGCAGGTCCTCGGCCGTTTCCAGATCCTCGCCGTCCACGCTCACCAGCACATCTCCGGGCTGGATTCCCGCCTTGTCGGCCGGCCCTCCGTTGGTCACATTGAGGGCCACGACGCCGCCGGCCTGCGTCATCCCCAACTGCTGCGCGATCTCCGGCGTGATCGTGGCAGGGGCCAGTCCCATGAAGGCGTGCTTGGCGACGCCGTTCTTGAGCAGTTCCCCGGCAACTTCCTGAGCGGTTGCGGCGGGAATGGCGAAGCCCAGCGACACCGCGCCTGCCTCCGGCGGGATATAGGCCTCGCTGATGCCCACCAACTGGCCTTGGCCATTGACGACGGCGCCGCCCGAGTTGCCCGGGCTGATCGCGGCGTCGGTCTGGATCAAGTCCACCAGCGCCAGACTGGACGAGGACGAGCCGGGAATGGAGCGGTGCAGGCCGGAGATGATGCCGGCTGTGGCAGTATTCTCGAAGCCCAGCGGCGAACCGATCACCACGGCCAGCTCGCCGATCCTGGGCAATGCCGGTGCAAACGTGACGGCCGGGAGCCCCTTGCGTACGGTCCGCACCAGCGCCAGGTCCGACACCGCGTCCGTCGCCAGAACTTGTCCCGTAGTGCGCTGTCCGTCGGCAAATGCTACTTCCACCTTGGTGCTGTCACCGACCACGTGTTCGTTAGTCAGGACCAGTCCATCTTTGGAATAAACCACGCCGCTGCCCAAGCCACCCTTGGTGAAGATGGTGACCACGGACGGCTGCACGCTCTGCACGATGTCAGGGATACTTCGGGCCGGCTGGGCTTCCCCGGTCTGCGCTCCCCCGCCGCCCTGCGTCTGCGTGGCCATGCCGGATCCGGTCGGCCCGGAACTGCCGTTACCGGTGCAACCGGCCAGGGCCAGAACGACTGCGGCGGCCACTAGGACCCGCCCGGTTCTGCGGCGCAGCGAGTTGTGACGTTCCAGATGCGTCATGGCAAGGCCTTCCGTCATCGCTGCTGCCACCATAGCCCCATCGGAGCCAGGAGAAAACGGCTTCGGGGTAGCAGCCCCCGCCGGAATACCCTGAAGCCTGCCGCCGTTACAGCCCATAGAAGTTGAAGCGTCAACAATCGACAGGGGAGCACCGTGGCGGACCAGGCAACAGGCAGCGGCCAGCAACTGCAGACCGTGGTGATCGGCGCGGGCCAGGCCGGGCTGAGCGCCGCCTACCAACTGGCCCGCCGCGGGCTGGTTCCCGAACGCGACTTCGTGGTGCTCGACGCCAATGACGGTCCGGGCGGCGCCTGGCGCCACCGCTGGCCCTCGCTGACCTTCGACGCCGCGCACGGCCTGCACGACCTTCCCGGCCTGCCGCTGGGGGTTCCGGATCCGCACGAGCCGTCCTCCGCCGTCGTCCGCCGTTATTACGGTGCCTACGAGCAGCAGTTCGAGTTGCCCGTGCACCGCCCGGTCCGTGTCACCTCAATCGACGACGACGGTGCCCTCCTGCGGGTGCGCAGCGACACCGGCGGCGAATGGCTGGCACGCACTGTGATCAGCGGCACCGGAACCTGGGACAAGCCGTACTGGCCGCACTACCCCGGGCAGGAAACCTTCCGCGGCCGCCAGTTGCACACCCGGGATTTCTGGTCGGCCGATGAGTTCCGCGGACAGCGGGTGCTGGTGGTGGGCGGCGGCACCTCGGCGCTGCAGTTCCTGCTGCAACTGGATGCCGCCGGGGCCGACACCCTCTGGTCCACCCGGCGCGCCCCCGACTTCACCGCCACCCCGTTCGACAAGGAATGGGGCGTCGACGTGGAACGCCGCGTCAACGAGCGCACCCGCGCCGGCCTGCCCACCCTCAGCGTGGTGGCCGCCACCGGCCTGCCGCTGACCGAGACGTATCAGCGCGGCATTGAGGCCGGCATCCTCGTCTCCCGCGGGAAGCTGGAGCGCATCACCGAAGGCGGCGTTGAGTTCGCCGACGGCTCCATGGAGAAGGTGGACGTGATCCTCTGGGCCACCGGTTTCCGGCCGTCGCTGGACCACCTGGTGCCGCTGCGGCTGCGCGAACCCGGCGGTGGGATCTTGATGGCCGAGGATGGCGTCTCGGTGGTCAAGGAGCCGCGCCTTTTCCTGGTCGGCTACGGAGCGTCTGCGTCCACGGTCGGTGCCACCCGCGCCGGGCGGGCCGCCGCCGTTGCGGCCACCCGTCGCCTTGCCGCAGAAGCCGAACCCCAGCCGGTACCCTAGGACTCGTGACTGACGCTGCCGCTCCCACCGCCTACACCCTCACGCTTTCCTGTCCGGACCGCCCCGGCATAGTGCATGCCGTTGCCGGCGCCCTGGTGCAGGCCGGGGGGAACATCACCGAATCCCAGCAGTATGAGAGCCCGCAGTCGGGTCGCTTCTTCATGCGGGTGGCGGTGGCTACCCACCAGTCCTACACAGCGCTCCACGAACGGCTGCAGCCGGTGGCGCAGGAGTTCGGCATGACCTGGAGGCTGCGCCGCGAGGGCGTCAAGATGCGCACGCTGCTGATGGCGTCGAAGTCCGCCCACTGCCTCAACCACCTGTTGTTCCTCCAGCGCTCCGGAACACTGCCGATCGAGATCCCCGCCATCGTCTCCAACCACCCGGATCTGGCCGATCTCGCCGCGTTCTACGGCATCCCCTTCCACCGCATCCCCGTCACGCCGGACACCAAGCCGCAGGCCGAGCAGGCCCTGCTGGACCTGGCCGCCGAGCACGACGTGGAACTGGTGGTCCTGGCCCGCTACATGCAGGTGCTCAGCAACGAACTCTGCACCGAACTGGCCGGCAAGGCGATCAACATCCACCATTCCTTCCTGCCCAGCTTCAAGGGCGCCAAGCCTTACCACCAGGCGCATGCCCGCGGCGTGAAGCTCATCGGTGCCACCGCGCACTATGTCACCGCGGACCTCGACGAGGGCCCGATCATCGACCAGGAAGTCATCCCGGTCCGCCACTCCCACACCGCCGAACAATTCGTGGCGCTGGGCCGCGACGTCGAAGCCCGCACGTTGGCCCGCGCGGTGCAGTGGCATGCCGAACACCGTGTGCTGCTGGACGGCAACCGCACCGTCGTCTTCAACTAGTCCAGCCCGCAAAGCACCCGGGGGACGCCTGATCACGACGGCGGCGCCTGGCTCTGTGCCACAGTGCTCCGGCCGCCGTGCACCCGGGGACGCTTGATGACGACGGCGGCGCCCGGCTCTGTGCCGCGGCGCCCCGGAGGCGTACGCTCGACGGATGGGCAACCACGAGCCGGAGCTGAAGGCGTTCTATGACCGCCAAGCCCCCGACCGTGACCTGCGCGCCCGGGATCCGAAACGGGACGAGGCCAGGCAGGCGTTCATCGCATCCCTTGTCGCGGCACACCGGCACAGCGTGCTGGAGATCGGCTGCGGCACAGGTGCGGACGGGCTGGCGTTCAAGGCCGCAGGTATCCACTACACCGGCGTCGACCTGTCCGAGGAAAATGTCCGATTCGCCCGAGCCAAGAACCTGGAGGCGGTGGTCGGTTCGGTGCGCGAGCTGCCGTTCGCCAGCGGCACGTTTTCGGCGGGCTGGACAATGAGCACGCTGCTGCACATTCCCGATCAGGACCTTTCCGACGTCCTGGCCGAGACGATGCGTGTGCTGGCCGAGGGCGCTCCGCTGGCGGTCGGGCTATGGTCCGGCGACGACGAAGAGGTCATCGTTGCCCACGATGACTTCGAGCCCAACCGCTTCTACAGCCGCCGCCGAGACGACACCGTGCGCCGGCTCTTCGGCGAACACGGCCTGGTCTCCGGCTTCACCACCTGGGACCGCCCCGGGACCGGCCGGCACTACCAGTTCTTCATCGTCACCAAGCCCTGACCGGGCCGGTGACTGGGCGGCCCCGCCGTCACGAACCCACTGAAGCTCCGCCGACTGGCTTCCACGGCGCACCAAGTTCAGGGACGCTAGGCTGGTGCAATGGCCCACATCATCACCATTGCCGGCATGCTGCCGGCCGTCGACCTGTCCGCCTTCGTTGCCCCCACGGCCACGCTTAGCGGGGACGTGGCCCTGGCCGCTGACTCCAGCGCGTTCTACGGCGTGAGCGTCCGCGGTGACACCGCTCCGATCCGGGTCGGTGAACGCAGCAACCTGCAGGACAACGTGGTCCTTCATGCGGACCCCGGCTTTCCCTGCACGGTCGGCGCCGGCGTCAGTGTCGGCCATGCCGCCGTGATCCACGGCTGCACCGTCGAGGACAACTGCCTGATCGGGATGAGCGCCACCATCATGAACGGTGCTGTGGTGGGCGCAGGTTCGCTGGTGGCAGCCGGCGCCGTCGTGCTGGAGGGAACACAGATTCCACCGCGCTCCTTGGTTGCAGGCGTCCCCGCCAAGGTCCGCCGCGAGCTGACCGAGGAAGAGTACCAATCCGTGCTGGACAACGCCGCCCGCTACGTGGAGATTGCAGCCCTGCACCGCGACGCGATCGACGACGCCGCCGAGCAGTAGCCGTCCGTAACGCACCACCGGCCGCCGCGGCGCAGTCGCTCTACCCGCTCGGTACCGGCTGCCCCGGCGTCTCATTCCGGACAATCTTGCGTTAACTTCTTGACTACAAGCGGCCACTGGCGCACGCTTTTGTGTATGTCAGCCGATCCGCCGCCCACCCTCGAGGCCTCGTCGCGCTCCGTTCCGCGCGGAGCCGAGCACCGGCCCGGCTCCCAGAGCGCCCTGCGCCGGCGGAACAGCCAGCGGATCCTGCAGGCACTGATGGCCCGCGGCCCGCTGACCCAGGCCGAACTGTCCCGGCAGACCGGGTTGTCCACCGCGACTGTGTCCAACATCGTCAAGGCCATGGCCGACGACGGGTTGGTCAGCACCTCACCAACCACCAGTTCCGGCCGCCGCGCGTTGTCGGTCAGGATCGATGGCCGCGGCGCGGTCGCCGTCGGGGTGGATTTCGGCCGACGGCACGTTCAGGTTGTGCTGGTCAGCCTTGACCACCGGGTGCTCGCCGCGGATGCCGTGGAACTGCCCCTCGGCCACGACGCCGAGCAGGGCATCGACGCCGCCGCCCGGCTGGTCCAGCGCCTGCTGGATGAACAATCGGTCTCTCCGGGGGCCGTGCTCGGCGTCGGGGCCGGGATTCCCGGGCCGATCGACCGGCGGACGGGCACGGTGATCCACGGTGCCATCCTGCCCGAATGGGTGGGCATCAACCTGCTGGGCCGGCTGCAGGAACGGTTCGGCGCGGATGTGTTCGTGGACAACGACGCGAATCTGGGCGCTCTCGCGCAGGTCAGTTGGGGCCCGTTCCAGCACGCCCAGAACCTGGTGTTCCTGAAAATCGGCTCCGGCATCGGTGCCGGCCTGGTCCTCAACGGCGAACTGTTTTACGGCCACATGGGAGTGACGGGCGAAATCGGGCACGCCACCGTCGCCGAGCACGGGATCATCTGCCGGTGCGGCAACCGCGGCTGCCTGGAGACCGTCGCGTCCACCTCCACCATGATCGATTTGCTCAGCCACGGGCGCGGCACCCCGCTGGGCACGGAAGACATTATCCGGATCGCCCTGGACGGAGACCCGGCGGCCCTCCGGGTGATCGACGATGCGGGTGTGGCGGTGGGTCGTGCCCTGGCCAATGTCTGCAACCTGCTCAACCCCGAATTCATCGTGGTGGGTGGTCCGCTCACGGGCCTCGGCAGCATCCTGCTCGACCCGGTGCGGCGCGGGTTGCTGCGGCATGTGGTGCCGGTCGTCGGTGAATCGACTGAGCTGGCGATGTCCACCTTGGGCAGCCGCACCGAGGCCCTGGGGGCAGCCACGCTGGTGCTCCAACAGGCCGAACTGCCGTTTGTCTAAGCTGGCCGCCAAACCCACGGTTGCGTAACGCTTTGCGTTCAACTCTTGACGACAAGGCCTGTGACGGAGTTAACTTCCTTCAAGCCACACATCCGTGTGCGGGTCGTGCAGACCCCGTGGCCACAGACAGTTGATTGATGGAGGCGTTATGCGACGCATAACTATGCTCGCCAGCGTTGCGGCTGCAGGTTTGCTCCTGTCCGCGTGCGGCGGGGGAAGCGCGGTTGAGGATGCCAACCCCTCAGAAGCGACGGGTTCGGTCGGAGTCTTCACCTGGTGGGCGGACGGTTCCGAGAAGGTCGGACTGGACGCACTGGTGGACATCTTCGCCGAGCAGTACCCGGACCTGGAGTTCAACAACCTTGCCGTAGCCGGCGGCGCCGGCAGCCAGGCCAAGAGCGTCCTGGCCGCAAACCTGAAGTCGGGCAATCCGCCGGACTCGTTCCAGGCCCACGCCGGCGCCGAGTTGCAGGACTACATCGCCGCGGACCAGCTCGAAGACCTGAGTTCTTTCTACGAGGATGCGAAGCTGAACGAGGCCTTCCCGCAGGACCTGCTGGACCGCCTCACCGTTGACGGCCAGATCTACTCCGTCCCGTCGAACATCCACCGGGCCAACGTGGTGTGGGCCAACGTCGATGTGCTCGAGAAGGCCGGGCTGGACCCGGAGAAGCCGCCGGCAGACCTGGACGCCTGGTTCGCGGACATGGACAAGATCAAGGAGTCCGGGACCACTCCGCTGGCCGTGGCCGGCACCTGGACCCAGGTACAGCTGTTCGAGAACATCCTGCTGGCCACCCTGGGCGCCGAAGGCTACAACGGCCTCTGGGACGGCACCACCGATTGGGCCGGCGCAGACGTGACCAAGGCCATCGAGAACTACAAGAAGGCACTCAGTTACACCAACTCCGATCGTGACACCCTCAGCGACTGGGGTCCGGCCACGCAGCTGGTGGAGGACGGCGCCGCCGCCTACAACGTGATGGGCGACTGGGCCGAAGCCAAGTTCTCGCAGGACGGCAAGAAGCCCGGCGAGGACTACGTCTACTTCCCGACCCCCGGGACCGACGGCGTCTTCGACTTCCTGGCGGATTCGTTCACGCTGCCCAAGGGCGCCCAGAACCCCGATGGTTCCAAGGCGTGGCTGACCACGATCTCCAGCGTTGACGGCCAGCAGGCCTTCAACGCGGCGAAGGGCTCCATCCCCGCCCGCACGGACGTGCCGGCCGACAAGTTCGGCGAGTACCAGAAGAGCGCCATCGAGGACTTCTCCACCGACACGATCGTGTCCTCGCTGGCCCACGGCGCCGCGGTACCCGTGGCCTGGCTGAACGAATTGAGCACCGCGGTGAGCAAGTTCGGCGGCCCGCAGGACGTGGCGGCGCTGCAGGAATCGGCGGCGTCCATCGCCGAGAAGTTCCAGCAGTAACCAGCACACCCCGGACGGGCGGGCGCGGCAGAACCACCGCGCCCGCCCTTCCACGTCCCACCGGTGTGCCGGCGGCACAAGGAGAATTCAATGTTCAAAAAAGTCAAGACCTGGGGCCCGGCGCTGGCCCTGATCTCCCCCACCCTCATCCTGCTGGCCGTCTTTGTCTATGCACTGATTGCGGAAAACGTCCGTATCTCGATGACCAACCAGCACACCGCCCGGCCGTCGTCGGACTTCGTCGGCCTGGAGAACTACTTCCGGTTGTTCGGGGACGCAGACTTCCAGCACGCGCTGCGCAACCTGCTCCTGCTCACCGTGGTGTTCCTGGCCGGCACGCTGATCTTCGGTTTCCTCTGGGCCTGGATCCTGGAACGGCCCGCATTCGGCGAAGGTTTCTTCCGCTCTGTCTACCTCTTCCCGATGGCTGTCTCCTTCATCGCCTCCGGCGTGGTGTGGCGCTGGCTGCTCTCCAGCCTGCAGACCGACCAGTCCGGGGGTGAGCGCACCACCGGCCTGAACCGACTGCTGGACAGCGTGGGTCTCGGCTTCCTGCAGAACAGCTGGTGGTCGGACCCCAACTGGGGCATTGCGGCCATCGCCGTGCCGGCCATTTGGCAGCTCTCCGGCTACGTGATGGCCTTGTTCCTGGCCGGGTTCCGCGGCATCCCGGAAGAACTGCGCGAAGCGGCGCGGATCGACGGCTGCAGTGAATGGAAGCTCTATCGGCACGTGATCTTCCCGCAGCTCAGCCCGGTGATGCTCTCGGCCGTCATCATCATCGGCCACATGTCCTTGAAGTTGTTCGACCTGATCCGCGCGATCGTCCCGGATGCCAACACGTATGACATCCAGGTCCCGGCCACCATGATGTGGGTCAAGTACATCGGCAGCGACTACGCCGACTCGGCCGCCATCGGCACCATCATGCTGGTGCTCGTGGCGCTGGTGGTCGTGCCCTACCTCGTCTACACCTCGCGGCAGGAGAAACGCTGATGACCACCGCAACCGTCCCGCCGCCCGTCGAGGTCGCCAAGCCCCGTCCCCCGGCACCGCGCACCGGCCGGCAGCGAATGAACCGGACGCTCAAGTACGCCATCCTGCTGCTCTTCGTGTTCGTGGTGCTGATCCCGGCCTATGTCCTCTTCATCACCAGCTTCAAGGGCCCGTCCGACGCCGATCCCTCCACCGCGTGGCTGTTGCCCACCACGTGGGAGACCGCGGGCTGGGAGAAGGCATGGGACACCCTGGCCCCGGCGCTCGGCCGCACCTTCGCGATGGTCATTCCGGCGTCGATCATCTCCGCCTTCCTCGGTTCGATGAACGGCTTCGTGCTGTCGCGCTGGCGTTTCCCATACGCCAACGTGGTCTTCACGCTGATCCTGTTCGGCATGTTCATTCCGTACCAGGCCGTGATGATCCCGCTGACCCAGTTGATGCAGGGCCTTGGGGTACCCAACGGCATTCCCTCGCTGCTGGTGCTGCACATCGTCTACGGCCTGCCCATCTGCACGCTGATCTTCCGCAACTACTACGAGTCCGTCCCGAACGAGCTGATCGAAGCCGCACGGATGGACGGCGCGGGGCTGCTGCGCACCTACGCCTCGGTAATCCTGCCGATCTCCACCCCGGGTTTCGTGGTGGTGCTGATCTGGCAGTTCACCTCGGCGTGGAACGACTACCTGTTCGCCGCGTTCTTCTCCTCCGGCTCCAACGGTCCGGTGACCATCGCGCTGAGCTTCCTGGCCGGCGGGCAGTTGACCGACTACGCCGCGTCGATGGCCGGCGCGCTGATCGCCTCGCTTCCCACGCTGCTGGTCTACATCATCCTGGGCAAGTACTTCGTCGGCGGCCTGATGAGCGGCTCCGTCAAGGGATGACCCCGACGGCTCAGCCTCGGCGCCCGGGGCTGAGCCGTCCGCGGCGGGTCTTATTGCAGAATGGGGAACGTGACTTCGCATCGGGTATGGCAGACGGCGGTTTCTTCAGTGGTGCTGATGCTGGGGCTGTCCGCCTGCTCGGCAGACCCCGCGCCGTCTTCCGCAGCCCCCTCCCCTGCCGTATGCGTACCCCAGGACGGTTCCTCGTTGGCCCCGGCGTCCGGAATCCTCTCCGGCGTGAATCTGGACTGGGAGCAGGAGACGCTGCAGGAATACGGCACAGCCCTGCGCCACCGACCGGCCGTGGTCGTCAGCTTCGCTTCCTTTCCGCTGAGCAGCGATGCTGCGGCAAACCTCGAAGCAGCATTTGAACAGGTCAGGTCGGAGGGCGGAATCCTGCTCCTGACCCTCGAGCCGCGGGCGGGGCTGTCAGCGGTAACGTCCCAGGTCACGGATGATCTCGCCACCACCGCGGACCGTTACAACCGGGCCGGCGTGCCCGTCATCGTCCGCTTTGCCCACGAGATGAACGGCTCCTGGTACGAATGGGGCCAGCAGCCGGCCGCGTACAAGAAGGCGTTCCGCCGGGTGGCGGAGTCGATCCACCGAATCGCCCCGGGCAGCGCCACCATGTGGGCGCCCAATTACGGCGGCGGCTACCCGTTTGCGGGCGGACGGCATCAGGTCAAGCCGCAGACCCAGGCCTTCCGGGACCTGGACACGAACCAGGACGGGAAGATCACCGGCGATGACGACCCGTACGCGCCGTACTATCCGGGCGACGAGGCGGTCGACTGGGTCGGGATGTCGCTGTACCACTGGGGCAACAGCTACCCCTGGGGTGCCAACGTTGTGCCGGAAGAAGGGAAGTTCTTGCAGCAGCTGACCGGCACGTACAACGGCGACGGCGGTGATGACACGGCCGTCCCCGATTTCTACGCCGAGTACGGCGAGGTCCGCGGCAAGCCGGTGGCTGTCCCGGAGACGGCCGCCCTGAGCATCCCCGGACGTGCCGGAGCCGAGGAGCTGGCGATCAAGCAGGCGTGGTGGCAGCAGCTGTTCGATCCAAGCATCCCGGAGGAGTACCCGCAGCTGAAGATGGTCAATTGGTTCGAATGGAACAAGAACGAGGTAGAGGTGGACGCGGTGGTGGACTGGCGCTCCGCCGGCACATCCGGCATCGCCCAGGCTTTCACCGCGGACCTTCCGGACTGGTTCCTCTTCGCCGAACAGCCGCCGTCCTGCCGTCCGGCACCTTGAGCCCGCCGACGCTCCAGCGACAGCGGTAACCTTGCTAAAGGAATCTTGCTAAAGATATCTTTAGCAAGATGCAGACGACCAACGACGACGGCGATGCCCGGCCTTCAGAGACCAGGCCCGGCCACCAGAATGCTCCCGGAGAGCAGGTGGTCAGCGATCCGGTCCACATCCGCGCGCTCACCCATCCCCTGCGGCTTGAACTGCTCGACGTCCTCGATGGTGCCGGCCAAGCCACCGCGACCGAGTGCGCCGCGGCCACCGGAGAATCCGTGGCCAGCTGCTCCTATCACCTGCGCATCCTGGCCAAACACGGGTACATCGAACCGGGCGAACGGGCCGGACGGGACAAACCCTGGAAGCCCGTCTCACGCAGCCGCGCGCAGACCATCGACCACACCCTTCCCGGCTCCCGCCATGCCGTCGTAGCGCTGGCCGATCTGGAGCTCGAGCGCCAGTTCCAACGGCTCAGGGCCTGGACCGGCCGCGCCGCGGACCTGCCCGCGAACGAATTGGACCTGTCGGTCATCAGCTCCACCCAGCTCTACGCCACACCCGATGAGATCAAGCAACTCCGCGACGACCTGCTCAAGCTCAGCCGGCGCTTCGAGGGGCGAGCCGAGGATCCATCGCTCCGGCCGCAGGGTGCCCGGAAGACCCACCTGTTCAGCGTGCTCAACCCCGATCCCGGGCAGCCGTGAGCAGCGCCGGCAGCCAGCGCACGGCCGACGTCGGCAGCAACCGGCAGGCCCTCGCCGTCGCGCCCTTCCGCCGGCTGGCACTGGCCTGGCTGTTGACCAACCTCGGCGATTCGGCGTTGTTCCTGACGGCTGCCATTTGGACTAAAACGCTGACCGGTTCCGATGCGGCGGCGGGCCTGGTTTTTGCTGCCTTCGGTGCTCCGGCCCTGTTCGCTTCCCTGATTGGCCAGCTTGCCGACCGGTACAGCCGCCGGCGGTTGATGGTGCTGAACAACGTCGTGGCCGCGGCGGTGGTGCTGGCATTGCTGCTGGTGCAGGACGCCGACCAATTCTGGCTGGTCTATCTGGTCCTCGCGGCCTATGCCGCCTCCTCCTACCTCACCGCCGCCGCGCAGGGCGGCCTGCTGCGGGACCTGATGCCGGACCGCCTGCTGGCTCCGGCCAATGGGCTGCTCAGCACCATCGACCAGGGCCTGCGCATCGTAGCTCCGCTGGCGGGCGCCGGGATTTTCGCGCTGTGGGGCATGGCACCTGTCATTGCCGCCACCTGCGTCTCCTTCCTGGCCGCGGCAGCCGTCATGCTGACCGTGCGGGTCAGCGAGACCCAGCACGAGCCGGAGGCAGGTGAAACCTTCTGGTCCAGTTCGCTGGCCGGGTTCCGTTTCCTGTGGCGGCACCGGCAATTGCGGCCGGCCACGTTGACCTTGATGATTGCTGTGGCGGCCACCGGCATCCTCAACGTCACGCTCTTTGCAGCGATCGAGCAAGGAGTTGGACTGCCACCGGAGTCCCTGGCGCTTTTCTCCAGCGTGCAAGGGGTTTTCTCGGTGCTCGGCGGGCTGACCGCAGCGGGAGTGATCCGCATGCTCGGGCTGCAGCGCACCATGGCCCTCGGACTGGTCCTGCTGGGTGTGGCGATCCCGCTGCTCGCCAGCAACTCCGTGGCGCTGTTTCTGGCGGCAGTGGTCCTCGTGGGCTGCGGAGTGATGTGGACGGTCATCGCCTACGTGACCCTGCGGCAAACCGAAAGTCCGGCCCGTTTGCAGGGCCGGACCGGTGCGGCAGCCAATCTGCTGTTGAACCTGCCGCAGGTGATGGCGGCCTTGGGTGCGGCCGCGCTGATCGGGTTTGTGGACTACAGGGTGTTGATGCTGGCGGCCGGGGCCGGCTGCCTGTTGAGTATCCTGCCGATGCTCAGAAGGGCCAGCCGGCCGACGGCGAAAGAGCCGGCTTCCGCTTAGATGCTGTGGCTGCCGCCTTCGCCGCGGCGGGGGTCATCGGGATGCCGGGTGTCGTCGGCGTGCCGGCCTGCCTGGTCGCCCTGCGCTGCGGAAGTATCGCCGTCGCGGGCCGGGTCCGTCCCGGCATCCGTGCCGCGGGTCGTGTCGGTGTCTGTCCGACGGTCGGCATCGAAGTCGCCTCCTCGTTGGGCACCGCCGTCATACTGGGCACCTGCGTCGCGCGGGGCACCGCCGTCGTACTGGGTACCTGCGTCGCGCGGGGCACCGCCGTCGTACTGGGTACCTGCGTCGCGCGGGGCACCGCCGTCGTACTGGGTACCTGCGTCGCGCGGGGCGCCGCCGTCGTACTGGGCACCGCCGTCGCGGTGGCGGTCCGACCTGCTGTCACGGTCCGTGGTGTTGATGTCCGGGTCCAGGTCATCGGCCTTGCGCAGCGTGTCTTCGCTCTCGCGGCGGATTCCCTGCGCGTCCTGCTGCCGCTGCGTCGCGTCCTGGCGCAGCCGCTCGGCTTCCATTTTGGCGCGCTCAGCCTCTGCGTCCGCGCGCTGGGCCTCGGCCTGCGCCTGCATGGCGTCTGCCTCACGCTCCCGCGCCTCCACCGACGAGGCTTGAGCGCCCTGCCGCATTTCCGCCGCCTGCCGACGGTGCTCTTCCTGTTCCTCCAGCTTCCGCTGCTCGCTCCGCTTCCGAGCAAAGAAGACGATGACTCCAATGATGATCAGGAGTACGACTATCGCGACGATGATGCCGATAAGCATTCCGGTATCCATGTGCAGTTCCTCCTCGTAGTGTCGGAAATACTGAGCCTGCTTACTTTGTACCACCCATAGGTCGGCACCGGTAGGGCCCCGCTTCCTTGCGGGAGGGTTGGGACAATGGTTGATCAGCCCCATGGACGTCCGGACCGGCCGGCAGCAAGATGGAGCCATGACACACATGCCCCGCATCGCGACACCGCCCTGTGTTGAGCCCGGTTCTCCCGGCCCGCTCGAGGCCACCGGGCGGCCGCTGCGCTGGGGAGTGGTGTCCACCGGCGCCATTGCCACGCTGATCAGCGAAGACCTCACCCGTTTGGATGATGCCGTGCTGCAGGCGGTCAGCTCGCGGAATCAGGCCAATGCCGTGGCGTTCCAGCGGCGTTTCGGTTTCGCCACTGCCTATTTCGACGGCGCTGCCGGTGCCGGCTACGACCAGCTTTTCGCCGACCCCGAGGTGGACGTGGTCTATGTGGCCACCCCGCACGGCCAGCATTACGCCATCGCACGGCGGGCGTTGGAAGCCGGAAAGCACGTGCTGTGCGAAAAGTCGCTGACCATCAATGCCCGGGAGGCCGTGGAGCTGACCGAGCTGGCCGCGGCCCGCGGACTGTTCCTGATGGAAGCGGTCTGGACCCGGTTCCTGCCCATCATCAACCGCGCGTGGGAGATCCTTGCCTCCGGCGAGCTCGGCGAGGTCCGCTGGGTGCAGGCCGACCTCGGGTTTCCGGCCGTGTACGATCCGGCGGCCAGGCTCTGGAATCCGGCAGCCGGGGGCGGTGCGCTGCTGGATCTGGGCGTCTATCCACTGACCTGGGCGCTGGGAGCGCTGGGCTTCCCGCAGACGGTCTCCGCTACCGGCTATGTCAACGACGACGGGGTGGACGCGCAGAACGCCATGACGCTCAGTTATGGCTCGGGGGCGCAAGCGCAGCTTGCCTGCTCGCTGCAGGCATCTTCGCCGCGCACCGCCACCGTGGCGTGCACCGGCGGCTGGCTGAAGAGCAACGCACCGTTGCACCACCCCACCGAGCTGACCGTCCAGCCGCATTTGGGCGAGGTACGGGTGGAAACCTTTCCGAGTGTCGGCCACGGCTACGTCTTTGAACTGCGGGAAGTCACCCGCTGCATCCAGGCCGGCCTGCTGCAAAGTCCCACCATGCCCTGGGCCGACACCGTGGACACCATGCGGCTCTTCGACGGCGTGCGCGCCCAGCTGGGCGTGAGCTACGCGAACGACCATGCCGTCCCGGTAGCGGACTGAGCTGGGCGGGCACGACGGCGGCCGGGCACCTTCTGCGTGAAGGTGCCCGGCCGCCGTCGTTGTGCAGGGCGGAAGCCGGGCGGAGCGTCCGGCTTCCGCCCCTCTCGGGTTAGTTCGTTGCGGTCAGCGCGGCCACAATGCTGTTCAGCGTGGCGGACGGGCGCATGACCTCGGCGGCCTTGGCCTCGTCCGGCCGGTAGTAACCGGCCAGGTCCACCGGGGAACCCTGCACGGCGTTGAGCTCGCCGACGATGGCCTCTTCCTGCTCGGCCATCTGGGCGGCGATCCCGGCGAAGGCCTCCGCCAGCTCGGTGTCGGCGGCCTGCTTGGCCAGCTCCTGGGCCCAGTACAGGGCCAGGTAGAAGTGGCTGCCGCGGTTGTCCAGCTCGCCGGCCTTGCGCTTGGGCGACTTGTTCTCCAGCAGGAACGTTCCGGTGGCCGCGTCCAGCGTGTCGGCCAGGATCTGCGCACGGGCGTTGTCCGTGCTGGTGGCCAGGTGCTCGAAGGACACGGCCAAGGCCAGGAACTCGCCCAGCGAATCCCAGCGCAGGTGGTTCTCGGAGAGCAGCTGCTGGACGTGCTTCGGAGCGGAGCCGCCGGCACCGGTCTCGAAGAGGCCGCCGCCGTTGATCAGCGGCACGATGGAGAGCATCTTGGCGCTGGTGCCCAGTTCCAGGATCGGGAACAGGTCGGTCAGGTAGTCACGGAGCACGTTGCCGGACACCGAGATGGTGTCCTCGCCCTTGCGGATGCGCTCCACCGTGAACGCGGTGGCCTCCACCGGCGACATGATCTCGATCTGCAGGCCCTCGGTGTCGTGGTCCTTGAGGTACTCGTTCACCTTGGCGATCAGGTTGGCGTCGTGCGCACGGGTCTCGTCCAGCCAGAACACGGCCGGGGTCTGGCTGGCGCGGGCGCGGGTCACGGCCAGCTTCACCCAGTCGCGGATCGGCAGGTCCTTGGTCTGGCAGGCGCGCCAGATATCGCCCGGGAAGACGTGGTGCTCGATCAGCACGGTGCCGGCCTCGTCCACAATCTGCACGGTGCCGGCGGTCTGGATCTCGAAGGTCTTGTCATGGCTGCCGTATTCTTCGGCGGCCTGGGCCATCAGCCCGACGTTCGGAACGGTGCCCATGGTGGTGGGATCGTAGGCGCCATTGGCACGGCAGTCGTCGATCACTACCTGGTAGATGCCGGCGTAGGAGCTGTCCGGCAGCACCGCCAGCGTGTCGGCTTCCTGGCCGTCCGGTCCCCACATGTGGCCGGAGGTGCGAATCATGGCAGGCATGGATGCATCAACGATCACGTCGGAGGGGACGTGCAGGTTGGTGATGCCCTTGTCCGAGTCCACCATGGCGATGGCCGGTCCCTGGTCCAGCCCCTTGTCGATCAGTTCCTGGACGCCCTTGCGGTCCTCGGGATCCAATGCGTCCAGCCCGTTCAGGATGGAGGCCAGGCCGTTGTTCGGGCTCAGGCCGGCTGCTGCCAGCTTGCTGCCGTAGGTTTCGAACAGCTCGGAGAAGTAGGCCTTGACCACGTGGCCGAAGATGATCGGGTCGGAGACCTTCATCATGGTGGCCTTCAGGTGCGCGGAGAAGAGCACACCTTCTTCCTTGGCGCGGGCAACCTGGGCGGCCAGGAACTCGTCCAGCGCGGCGGCGCGCATCACGGTGCCGTCAATGACTTCGCCGGCCAGCACCGGGAAGGAGTCCTTCAGCACCGTGACGGTGCCGTCCTCGGCCACCAGCTGGATCTTGATCTTGCCGTCGGCCGGCATCACCACGGACTTCTCGTTGGAGCGGAAGTCGTCGGCGTCCATGGTGGCCACGTTGGTCTTGGAATCGGCGGTCCAGGCACCCATGCTGTGCGGGTTCTGGCGGGCGTAGTTCTTGACCGACAGCGGCGCGCGGCGGTCCGAGTTGCCCTCGCGCAGCACCGGGTTGACCGCGGAGCCCTTGATCTTGTCGTAGCGGGCGCGGATGTCCTTCTCCTCATCGGAGGACGGATCGTCCGGGTAGTCCGGCAGTGCGTAGCCCTGCTCCTGCAGCTCCTTGATGGCGGCCTTCAGCTGCGGCACGGAGGCGCTGATGTTCGGCAGCTTGATGATGTTGGCTTCCGGCTGCTTGGCCAGTTCGCCCAGTTCGGCCAAGGCGTCCCCGATCCGCTGCTCCGCGGTGAGGTAGTCACCGAAAACGGCAATGATCCGGCCGGCGAGCGAGATGTCGCGGGTCTCCACTTCCACACCCGCCGTGGAGGCGTAGGCCTCAACGATCGGCAAGAACGAATACGTGGCCAGCATCGGCGCTTCGTCGGTGTGGGTATAGATAATCTTGGCCATGGGTGAGGCGTCTCCCTGCAAAAAGTGGGTCTTCAGTGTTTACTCAACTCCTCCAATTTACCCGAGGAGACTGAATCGGTCCCGGTCGAAGACGCGCACCCTTCATCATGAACAGCCGCGGGGAGGCTCAGCGCGGCGCGGTCCCCTGCCCAAGGGCCGAGCCCTGGCTGAGGGCCGCGCCCTACATGCACCCAAGCACGACGGCGGCCCCCTGCCTTGCGGAGGCGGCTCGCCTCAGAGTCCGCACCCAAGCACGACGGCGGCACCCTGCCTTGCGGAGGCGGCTCGCCTCAGAGACCGCACCCAAGCACGACGGCGGCACCCTGCCTTGCGGAGGCGGCTCGCCTCAGAGACCGGTCCCCGGGCCGAAGACCTGCGAGCGGTGTGCGGCGTTTCCTTGTTCCAGGTGGGAGTCCTTGGCGCCGCCAGGCCGGGATGCCTCAGCCTCCCGCACCGCCTCATGCCGGCTGGCCGACTCGTAGGAGCGCGGTTTACGCAGCCGGGAGGCCATGAAGAAGGCTGCGGCACCGGCCACGATGACCGCCACAATCACCACACCCAGCCAGATGTCGCCTGTTCCTGCTGCTGCCGTCGTCGTCTGCATCGCCAGCACAGTGTGCCTCCTTTAACCGCCGGTGCCGGACACACCGGTTCCCTTTGAACCTATGTGCCCGGCACCGCGCTGGCAAGCATTCCGCTGAGTGGGCCCGGTTTCGTTCCCTGGGCGGATGCTGCCGGAGACCGCCACTGTTAGTGGAAGAAGTGGCGCGCTCCGGTGAAGTACATGGTGATGCCGGCCGCCTGGGCCGCCGCCACTACTTCCTCATCGCGGACGGATCCACCGGGCTGCACCACGGCGCGGACACCGGCGTCGATAAGGATCTGCAGTCCATCGGCGAACGGGAAGAACGCGTCCGAGGCTGCCACGGCGCCGCGAGCCCGCTCGGGGGCTGCCGCGTCCTGCACGTTGGCCGCCCCGCCGGCAGCATCGGCTCCGCCGCCGACCGCGACGCCGAGGGTGTTGGCGCGCTCCACGGCGAGCCGGCAGGAATCGAGCCGGTTGACCTGGCCCATCCCGATGCCCACGGCCGCACCATTGGCTGCAACCAGGATGGCGTTGGACTTCGCCGAGCGCACCGCATGCCAGGCGAAGGCCAGATCAGCCAGCGTCGCTTCGTCGGCAGCCTCGCCGGCAGCCAGCGTCCAGTTGGCGGGATCGTCGCCGTCGGCGTTGATCCGGTCCGAAGCCTGCAGCAGCATGCCGCCGGAGACCTGCTTGTACTCCACCGTGTCCCGGGCGAAGCCCTCGGGCAGCACCAGCAGCCGGATGTTCTTCTTCTGCGACAGGATCTCCACGGCCTCGGGATCGAAGCCCGGGGCCACGACGACCTCGGTGAAGATGTCCTTGACGGTGTTCGCCATCCCGGCGGTCACCGTCCGGTTAGCCGCGATGACACCGCCGAACGCGGACACCGGGTCGGTCGCGTGCGCCTTGGCATGCGCATCGGCGATCGGATCTGCGGCGCCCGGAGAGGCGACGGCGATCCCGCACGGGTTGGCGTGCTTGACCACGGCAACGGCAGGCTGGGCGAAATCAAAGGCCGCCCGCACGGCCGCATCGGCGTCGACGTAGTTGTTGAAGCTCATCGCCTTGCCGTGCAGCTGCACGGCCTGGGCGATGCCGGGCTCCGCGCCTGCTTCCACATACAGTGCGGCGGCCTGGTGCGGGTTTTCGCCGTAGCGCAGCGATTCGGAACGCTCCAGCGCCAGTCCCGCGTAGGGCGGGAACTTCGGTGCCCCGGCCGAGCCGGATTCGGCGGTCTCGGCGTCGTCGCCGAACTGCTCGGCGGTCCACTTGGCCACCGCGGTGTCATAGGCGGCGGTGTGGGCGAACGCCAGGGACGCGAGCCGGCGGCGGGTCTTCAGGTCAAAACCGCCGGACGCGGCAGCCTCCACCACAGCGCCGTAGCCGGCCGGGTCCACGACCACCGCCACGCTCGGATGGTTCTTCGCTGCGGCCCGCACCATCGAGGGGCCGCCAATGTCGATCTGCTCCACGACGTCGTCCTGGCTGGCGCCGGACTTTACGGTCTGCACGAACGGGTAGAGGTTGACCACCACCAGGTCGAACGGCTCGACGTCGAGCTCCTGGAGCTGCCGGATGTGGTCGTCCAGCCGGCGGTCGGCCAGAATGCCGGCGTGAACGCGCGGGTGCAGGGTCTTGACCCGGCCGTCCAGGCATTCCGGGAAGCCGGTGATCTCGGAAACTTCGGTGACGGGAACGCCCGCGGCGGCGATCTTCTTCGCCGTCGAGCCGGTGGACACTATGCTCACTCCGGCGGCGTGCAGGCCCTGCGCCAGTTCCTCCAGCCCGGTCTTGTCGTACACCGAGATCAACGCACGGCGAATGGGAACACGGTCAAGCTGCTTCAAGCTCACGCAAAACTCCAAGTATGGATGGCTTCGGGGATGGTCCCAGTCTAGCGCCGGGCACCTCTCCGGCCCCGAGTATGAAGCCGGTCCGCGGTGTGGGTAACCTCATGAAGGCAGCAGAAGGAGAACAGCAGAACATGTCAGCACCGGCGGCGGAAGACGCGGCACTGCGGATCGGGCGCTTTTCACTGGCGGTGTGGCTGGTCGGGCTGCTGATCCTCGGCGGATCGTTGGCCGTTGCCGTGCCCCGACTGGTGCCGCGCCTGTTCGGCGGGGGCAGCGAGGCAGGTTCCCCAGCAGATTCGGCGGCAGGACCGGCAGCAGCGGCCGGCGCCGGCGATGCGCCGGTTCCCGGAACCGACGACGGCGGCGAAACCAACGGGGGCGGCGGGGAGGCCGGGGGCAGCGGAGCCGACGAGGGCGGAGATGCCAACGGCACAGGGGCAGGCCCGGAGAACGAAACCCCGGTGCAATCCGACCGGCCCGGCATTTACGCGGGCTCCCGCAATGGCGCCATTGAGTACCAGCGGCCGTCCGGCTACTACGGCCCGTTCGAGGTGGTCGTCAAGAGCAGCGTCGATGTCAGCGTCGCGGTGGATGACCCGGACAACCCGCAGTGGCCGGTCCACTTTCTCTTCAACTCCGTCGATCTGACCGGACCGGCCACCGGGCTGCTGGCCTCGGCACGGGACGAGTTCACCCTCACCGTCGAATCCGAAGGCGACTGGCACTTGGAGGTCCGGCCGGTTCCCTATACCGATCTGGCAGATGGAACGCTCACTGGTGATGGCCCAGCCCTGGTGCGCTATGAGGGCGAAGAGGTGCTGGCCGACTTCACCTACACCGGAGAATCCAACATCGCCGTCTACACCTGGCAGGAATCACGCCGGAACCTGGTGGTCAACAAGATCGGCAGCAGCTCCGCCAAGTTCTCCTGGCAGCCATACCCGGTGACGTATTTTCTGGTCGACACCCCCGACGGCCAATGGAGCTTCCGCGTGGGCCGCTGAGGACCCCGCCTGAACTGTGCCTAAAGTAGAGCCAGATCCCGATTCAGTTCTTTCAAGGGGAGACACCTATGTCGTTTGCCGAAACGCTTGACCAGGCGTTCAAGGCCCGGATCCCCGTGCTGTACGTGGAGAGCCACGAAGAAGCACGGGTCCACGCCGAGGTGCTCAAGTGCGCCGCCGCGCTGCGTACACCTCGGCCGGTGTGGACCTGGAATGCCAGCACAGGACTGCTCTCCCCCAGTGACGGCCAGCAGTCCAACACCACTGCCCCGGCGCGGGCCTTGGACCGGGTGCTCGGTACACACGACCCCGGCGTTTTCATCTTCTTCGACCTGCACGCCTACTTCGGCACCGACCAGCGCCCGGCGGACCCTGAAGTGGTCCGGAAAGTCCGCGAAGTCTCCGCCGCGTTCCGGCAGGGCAGCGCCGGGCGGGTGCTGATCATCGTGGCCCCGCTGCTGCGGATTCCGCCGGAACTGGACAAAGCCGTCACGCTGGTGGACTTTCCGCTGCCCAGCCACGCCGAGATCCGGGCCATGCTCACGCACATGATCAGGCAGAACTCCGACGGCGGGCGGATCAAGGTCGCGCTCAGCGAAGCCGACCAGGAGAACATGGTCCAAGCGGCGCTCGGCCTGACCATGGCGGAAGCAGAAAACGCCTTCGCCCGCGCCATGGTCGACGACGGCGAACTGACCGCTGACGACGTCCAGGTGGTGCTGGACGAAAAGCGCCAAACCATCCGCAAGTCCGGGCTGCTGGATTACGTCGACGTCAAGATCAACTTGGACGAGGTCGGCGGCCTGAACAACCTCAAGCGATGGCTGGCCAAACGCCAGGGATCCTGGCTGGATGCAGCCGCGGACTTCGGTCTCCCCTCGCCCAAGGGCGTGCTGATCACCGGCGTTCCCGGCTGCGGCAAGTCCCTGACCGCCAAGGCGATGGCGTCTGGTTGGGGACTGCCGTTGCTGCGGATGGACATCGGCCGGGTTTTCTCCGGGCTGGTCGGCTCCAGCGAGCAAAACATGCGCAACGCCATTGCCACCGCCGAAGCCATCTCCCCCGCCATCCTGTGGATCGACGAGATCGAGAAGGGCTTTGCCGGTACCAACGGTGAAGGTGATTCGGGCACCTCCGCCCGGGTCTTCGCCTCCTTCCTGACCTGGATGCAGGAGAAACGCCATCCGGTGTTCGTCGTCGCCACCGCCAACAACATCGACCGGCTGCCGCCGGAATTCATGCGCAAGGGCCGGTTCGACGAAATCTTCTTCGTCGACCTTCCCAGCGACGCCGAACGCCGGGCGATCTGGCAGATCCAGATGGCCGGCCAAAGCACCCCCGCCAACCAGCTGGGCGTCATCGCCAAGGATCCGGCCGCCGTCGAGCTGCTCGTCGACGCTTCGGAAAACTACTCCGGTGCGGAGATCGAGCAGGCCGTGATCGCCGCGCTCTTCGACGCCTTTGCCGAACACCGCCACGTCCACCTGGCCGACCTGCAGCGCGCCGTGTCCAACATGATTCCACTGGCCATCACGCAGGCGGAAGAAGTCAGTGCCATCCGGCAGTGGGCAGCCTTGCGGGCCGTCGGTGCAACTGCCAGCGAGGACCTGGACAGCGGCGCCCGTCCGCCGGCCGATCCGCAGCACCCCACAGGTGCCCGACCGGCCGTGGCGGCGGGGCAGCCGGTCCGCGGCGGCCGCACCGTGGACTTCTAGACCCACCCGACCCCGAAGGAGAAGCGATGGACCAGCAACAACTCATTGTCATGGTCGGCCCCGACGGCACCGTGGCGGCGGAAACCAAGAACATCTTCGGCAGCGACTGCCTGGACTACATCACCCTGTTGGAAGACTTGCTGGAAGCCGAAACTGTCTCCAGCTCCTACACCGCGGACTACGCCCGCACCGCGGTCACCGCCAGTGACTACGTAAGCAATGAGTCGACAGAGTAGCCCCCGTGCGCCTGAGCAGCTAACCGGACAGGCACCGGTCCCCCGGATCAACAACGGCACCGTCCCGCCGAGGACCGACGCCGGCGCCATCCGGTATGCGCGGTTCCTTCCCGCCACCGATGCCGAAGGTCCCGGTCGGCGGGCTGCGCTCTGGCTGCAAGGATGCTCCATCAGGTGCCCCGGCTGCTTCAACCCCCACCTCTGGGCGGACCGCGGTGCAGCCCTTGTCCCGACCGGCGACTTCGCCGCCGGGCTTGTTGACCAGGCGATCGCCGGCGGGTCCGAGGGGCTGACCCTGCTGGGCGGCGAACCGTTCGAGCAGGCGGCGGCCAGCGCCGTCGTCGCGCGTTCCTTCCGGGACGCGGGGCTCTCGGTGATGACGTTTACCGGCTACCATCACCGAGACCTGAAGCGCTGGGCCGAGGAGCGGGAGGACATCGCCGGCCTGCTGGCTGCCACCGACCTGCTGGCAGACGGCCCCTATCTGCAGGATCGGCCCGATTTGCAGCGGCCGTGGATCGGTTCCACCAACCAAGGCCTCACCGCGCTGACCAGCCGCTACCGCGACCTGCTGAAGGACGTCGGTACTCAACCGGACCGGATCGAGATCCGGGTTGCGCCGGACGGCACCATCGGGCTGAACGGCTGGGCCTCGGACGACCAATTGGACGCACTGCTGGCCGACCTTGGTACCCGCGCCGACCGCCCCGGCTCCGGCAGCGCCGCCGCGGACCGGCCCCGCTCCGGCCGCTCCACCGCATCCGGCCGCACTTTTGTCCCCACCATCACGCCCCGCCCGGTCCCGGCCGACACCCGATCAGGAGAAACCCCGTGAGTGTTTCCGTACTGCTCATCCCTGCCGCCATCGCCGCAGTTGCTGCCGTCAACGCCGCCATCGACAACAAAGCCAAGAACAATGAAACGAATAAGGCGGATGAGGTTGAAGCGGTGCCGCAGGTCCAGGTGCGGACACGCATGAGGGATCTGGACCTGTTGCAGGCTGCCTTGGCGGACACGCAGGCCGAGGTCGTCCGCGCTGCGGAGGACTCCCTTGAAGCTGCTTGGACGGACGCTACCGCGGTGTTCGATCGCGACAGCGAAGGTATCTGGCAGGTCCACTTCAGCGGTGAGGACGTCGACCGGCAGCGGGCGGCGGAAATCGTCCAGGCCATCGATGAGGCCTACGCCCGGAGGGTCCAGCAAGCGGTGGTCCGGAAGCTGCGTGAACGGGCGCACACCGCTGGCCTGGAGCTCGCATCGGAGACGGTCGAAGAAGACCAAAGCGTCACCATGGTCCTGAATGTCCGCCGCTAACCACTCCCCCGCCCTCGCCTCCCGGGCGGCCAAACCGCCTGTCCTCTGGCTGGCTGCCGGCAGTCTGTGGTTGTTGCTGCCGCTGCTCGGCGTCGGATTCCTGGCCTGGGCGGGCTTCCTGATCATTGGCTTGCTGGCACGGCGGGCTGCCTGGCTCTCCGCCGGCGGCCTCTATCTGGTGGTGCTGCTGGTCTCCCTGGCCATGAACCCGGAAGCCGGCGGCACCGCCCGTACCCTGCTCTGGATCATCAGTTCCCTACATGCGCTCGGGATCAATCCGTCTTGGCTGCGCCACCGCTGGGTGCTGGCCGCCGGGTCCCCGGGCTCTGTTTGGACCGCCCTCGTTTGCCGCGCACCTGCGGACAATGCCACGGACACAACGACGGCTCATCCCACCGCCCGTGCGATCTTCGGCCGCAGGTCCCGCGCCGCGGCTGCTCGCCCGCCCGGCACGGCGCCTGCCCCGCGCCCCGCAGGCAAGGCGGCCGAGCTCCTCAATGATCCCGGCCTTGATCCCCGCAGCTACTACGCCGGCGCTGCCAAGTCCACCGCCGCCGGGCCTTCCCGGACGCCGGCCCCTCCGGTGGACGTCAACAGCGCATCGGCGGCTGCGCTGCAGCAGCTGCCGGGACTCAGCCGGCTCAAGGCACGCAAGGCTGTCCGGCTGCGCAGGGACCGTGGGCCGTTCCGCTCGCTGGAAGACTTCGGGACCGCATTGGGGATCCCGGAATCCGAGTTGGTCCGGCTGCGTCCTCTGGCAGCCTGCAAGCTCCCGCCGGCCCAGCCGGTGTCCTTCGGAAGGTCGGTGGATTACTGATGGCTCCCGCACAGCCCACCCTGGGATGGAACATCCGCCAGAGCTGGTGGCTGCTGGTACCCGTGGGGACCTTTGGATTCCTTGGCGGAGCGGCCCTGCTGGTGGTTGGTTCCCGCGCGAAGCGTCCGCTGTGGTGGATCCTCGGCCTGGTCCACGTCACGCTCAGCGGTGTTGCGCTGGCCCTGCTCGATGGTGTCGGCGTCCAGGAAGAGATCGCCACCTGGCTGCTCCTGACCTGCTGGCTGGCCGGGAGCAGCTTCGCCGTCGCGATCAATCCCGAATACCTGCGGTTCAAGTGGAACCGCGACCGCGTCGCTGCCCAACCGTCCCGCACCACGGGGCGCACCACCCGGGCACGCTCCGGCAGCCAACTAAACACCCGCCGCCAGCCGCAGGACCGGGCCAGCCGAGCCGATGGAAAGCCCCGTGCCGGTTCCCGCAGCAGCGCCAAGGCACGAGGTACGCAGACTTCGGGGAAATCCCGTGCGGCACGCCGCGGCTCGGCGACTCCGGCCGGCACCGGGACCGCTGCCGGCAGCCCACCCTCGATGCATTCGGGTCCGGCGGGCGTGGCCTCCTCGGCGGGCGCCGCCACAGCGGCCGAAGCCGGCAACACTCACGCAGTGGACGTTAATACCGCCTCCGCAAGCGAGCTCGAAGCCCTGCCCGGATTCTCCCGAACGCTCGCCGAGAAGGCGGTCGAGGCCCGAGGGAAGCGCGGCGGCTTTAGCTCGGAACAGGATTTCGCCGCGGCGCTGGATCTGCCGCCGCACATCTTCCAACGGATGCGCGGACGCATCGTCTGCGGACGCACGCCGCAGGCACCGCCGTCGTTCGGAAGGATCGTGGACTACTGACGCCGGGCCGGGCCCGGCCGCGCTGCGCATTCCGCGGTTAAATGCGCCAGGTCCCGATGCTGTGGGGAGATCCGGGACCTGGCGGGCTTTGAGGACTGCTGGTCAGTCAGCGCTCTGGGCGCTCGGGGCGGAAGCAGCGGACTGTGCTGAGACCGGCGACGGCGCACTCTGCGCGGACACCGGACTGGTTGCCGACTGAGCAGACACAGGCGACGGCGCACTCTGCGCGGACACCGGACTGGCCGCCGACTGCGCGGATACCGGCGACGGTGCGCTCTGGGCCGTCACCGCGGACGCCGCGGTCTTCACGTCGTGCTTGTCCAGATTTACCGCAGCCGGGGAGATGCTGGTTTCCGCGACGGGGACAAGTGCGGGCATCTGCGCCTGTTGGACGACGCCCGGTCCTGAGTCCTCGTTCCCGAAGGCGGAATCCGCGACCGCAGATCCGGCGCCGATTGCCATCACGCCGAGGGTTCCGGTTGCGATCCACAGGGTGCGCTTGTTCATGTTCTGCCTTTCACGGTGCATTGGGAGGTGATGATGGCTCAAGCATGCACACCCAACGTGAGACCTTGAGGAGAACTCCATGAGAACCCTCTCATCTGCCGAACGCGACTAAAGTGTGGATAGCGACTCCCCTGGAAGGCCACGAATGACGCAGACCGCCCACCTGCCCACCGGCGACCAAATTGTGCAGGAACTGCCCTGGCGCTGGCGGGTCCAAGGCAAGATCTTCCTGCTTGGCGGACTAGGTTTCATGTTCGATGCCTGGGACGTCACGCTCAACGGCGTTCTCATCCCGTTGTTGTCCGACCATTGGGACCTCGTCCCCGCCCAAGCCGCTTGGATCGGCACCGCCAATCTGATCGGCATGGCTCTAGGTGCGTTCATTTGGGGATCCATCGCCGACCTCATCGGCCGCAAAACGGCGTTTACCGCCACGCTGCTGGTCTTCTCGGTCTTTACTGTCCTGGGAGCGTTCGCACCGGACATTGTCTGGTTCTGCGTTTTCCGGTTCATCGCCGGCTTCGGACTGGGCGGCTGCGTACCCGTGGACTACGCGCTGGTCGGCGAATTCACGCCGCGCCGCCAGCGCGGTCGCGTCCTCACCGCCATGGACGGGTGGTGGCCCATGGGCGCCGCGCTCTGCGGTTTTGTTTCCGCGATCATCATGGCCACCGTGGCCGATTGGCGCTTCACCATGCTGATCATGGTGCTGCCCGCCCTGTTGGTCTTCTGGGTGCGCAGGTCGGTGCCCGAGTCCCCGCTCTACCTGGTCAGCCGCGGCCGCACGGCGGAGGCCGAAGAAGTCATCAACAGCATGGTCGAGCGCACCGGCGGAACCGTACGCGAATGGCGGCTGCCCGAAGCATCCGAAGCACCACGCTTGTCCGCCGTCAACGTCCTGGCGCAATTCAAAGCCGTCTGGAAATTCAACTGGAAGATTACGACGGCGGCCTGGGCCTTGTTCTTCAGCATCCTGCTGGTCTACTATCTGGCGCTGACGTGGATGCCGATCATTCTTATCGACGCCGGATTCGCCGCGGCTCGCGCCTTTCTGACCACTGCCGGCATGGCCGCCGTCGGTCTGGTGGGCGTCATCATCGCTGCATACTTCGTCGAAAAGACCGGGCGAAAGTGGATCCTCGCCATCACCGGCCCGCTGTCGGCGCTGATGCTCGTCGTCGTCGCACTCCTCATCGAGGTGCCCCCGGCGGTGGTGGCCCTGCTGATGGTGTACGGGATGGTGGTGCAGATCGCTATTCCGGTGCTGTATACCTACGTCTCGGAGCTCTACCCCACCGAGCTGCGCGGGTCGGGCTTCGGCTGGGCGTCGACGTTCTCCCGCGTTGGAGCCGGCTTTGGCCCGTTGATCTTCGCGTCAGTCATGTGGCCGTATCTGGGCCTCGCATGGTCGTTCGCCATCGCCGGGATCTTGGTGCTGTTCGCCGTACTGTGGATGTCGCGCTTCTCCCCCGAGACCAAAGGCGCAGAGCTCCTATAGTTCGGGGGAAATCTGCCTGGTGCCCACGCTCAAAAGCGCCCCTCCGCCACCAGGCGGAAGGGCGCAGGCCAACGTAGTTGTCCTAGAGCCTACTGAGGGATGCCGGCGTCCGGAGTCTCCTTGACAGACACCATCGACCATGCGCCGTCGGCGTAATTGGCGGTGACCGTCAGAGTGGTTCCGTCCGAATCCCATTTCTTGGTATCGACGGTCTTGCCGTCCTTGTCCAGGGTCGTGCTGCCGTCTTCCATGTACGGGACGACGGCGCTGAGATTGCCCTTGTCGTTCTTGGCCTCGTCCAGCGCCACCACGTTCAGTGCCTTCGGCTGGCCGCCCACAATCCAGCCACCGTCGGCGTAAACGGCCTCGATGTCGTCCGCCTCGGCCAGGCAGCTGGCGCAGTCTGCGGCGACTTCACGCATCAGGTCTGCATCGCCGGTCTGGATCGCATAGTTCTTGGTGTCAAAGTAGTAATACGTGAAAGACGCCAGACCCTGCGCGGTGTCCTCAGCCATCCGGTCGTTCTTCTCCGGCGTCCGGACATTCTGCGCCGGCGCGTCAGTGGTGGCCGACATCGGCTTGTTGCTAGCTTCGGGCTTCTCCGATGCGGCCTCGCTGCCACAGCCCACAAGTGCAACAGCTGCCACAGTCAGCACGGCGCCGGACATCATCAACTTCTTCATGGTCTCCCCTTGGATAACGGATTGAGAGGGAACCGACTTCTACGCCTCTAGGCGGCGTCAGCACCGTCAGATACCCTACCGCCGGGAGACGGACCAAACTCTGAAAAGAGTGCTTCAAGTGTGCTAGATCACAGACGGATGGTGTGCCGCTTCAGCAGCCCGCGCCCTCCGGATTGTCCAGACAGTTGTCCGCGTAGTTATTCACCACTGACCGCCAGACGCTGAGCTCCACTGTCGCGCTAGTTATCTGCGCCTCGCCCGAGATCGCAATCCAGGCCGAACCATTGATGGAGTATTCACCCCGGTACGTGGTCGTCAACGAAATCTGGACGTCACCGGTCTCCGTGTATCGATGACTTGTAGCCGTCTTCTCACCCAGCCGATCAGCCGGGAGCGGTCCTCCTGGTTGGCTTGTCGGACCTAGTGAGGAGCCATCGCCGTAGCTCCAGGTGTATGAGGTCGGAATCGCGCGAACAGTTACATCAAAGCCGTCAATTTCCTCATTGAATGTCTGCTCATTCGGGGTGGCATAGACGTTAGTTTCAGCTCCGACCAAAGTGTGAGGGACAGGCTCAACGGTCAGACCCGACGGGGCAATAGGCAACCGCCGAAAGAACTCAATGGTGACCACCGGCATTTCATCGCCACCATCCGCAGTCGCTTCTAGCGGCCTATCTGAGTACTGACAAATGGTTCTAGTCGTATCCACCCACTGAGGCGGATTCTGACCCGCCGGTGCTTCAAGAATGCGCATCAGCGTTCCGTCCGGGCCTACGGAACAGCTCGCGTTGACAAGAACGCACTCGATGGAGACATCAGCAAGATTTGGGATGCACACCGGTTCAAACTTTCGCTGTGGCGGCACCGGAACCGAACCTGAACCGATGGGCAGTACTGCCGGGTTATTGTTTTCAGGCGGTGCTCCCGGAATTGTTTCTTCCGCCCCCAACACGATGTCGGTCTCCTCGAAGTCGCCCCTGATAGGCGGCAGGTTGGAATCCGCGGACCAAGAAGCTTGTGCGCTTCCTAAGGCAAACATCAGGGCAACCAGCAGTGAAGTGATTCCGGGCAGGTACTTACGCGTTTTCATTCCTTGGCGCCTTCAGGACGGGCCAAGTCGACCATATGCCACGCACCGGCACGGTAGTGAACTTCGGGAATCCAAAGGGTTGGCTCTGCGATGCCGTCGGACTCGCCCTCGAGGGAGCCGCTTGAATAGTAAGAAAGGGGTTCTTGACTAAAAAAGATATAAGGAGCGTATCCCCCGCTCGTCGTTTGCACATAGCGATCTTCAATTTTGGTCACTTGAAGTTTGCCGCCGACGATCCACCGCTCCTCGACTGTCCATGAACTGATATCTTCAAACACTGCATTGCACAGCGCACATTCAGGGCTCGTTATTGACTTGATCTTTTCCAAGTCTCCGGTTTCATACGCATACGAGACTGTCTCGAACCAATACGGAATGAAAGCCTCCAGTCCCTGCTGGGATTTCAGCGAGGCGTCTTTCGGCATTTCTGGGACTGGAACGTTCTCTGCCGGCCCCTCTTCGCTCGCCGGTTTGTATGTAGAAGTGGCGTCAGGACTTTGCCTGGCTGACGCCGAGGCAACGGGTGTTGGGCTGGGTGACGGCTCGGCGCCGGCTGGTCCTGTGCAGGCGGAGAGGGCGAGGGCTGCCGCAGCGAGGAGGAGGAAGGTGGTTCGGGCGCGCGTTGTACCTATGAGTGTTGGCTGCTGGCTCACTCAGACCCCCGGGTGCTGGACGGGCTGGACGCTTAGTGCGAGCCAGTCTAACCAGACGCGTTAGAGGATGCGGAGGTTTTCCACAGGATTGGTGTCCAGCAGGTGGAAAGCGTGCGCCACCCTTGACAGCGGCAGGTAAACACCGGGTGTCTTGACGCTGAGAACCGCGCCGACGCCCCTGGGCGAGCACCGGCGTCGTGGTTCAAGGAAGCCTAGGCCAGCTTGGCGAGTGTCTCCACGAGGAGCCGGCGTTCCTCCACCTTGATCCGTTCGTGCAGCGACTCTTCGGTGTCGTCGTCCAGCACCGGCACTGCGGCCTGGGCCAGGATGGGGCCGGTATCGACGCCGGAATCCACCAGGTGCACGGTCACGCCGGTGACTTTGACGCCGTGGGCCATGGCGTCGCGCACGCCGTGGGCGCCCGGGAAGGACGGCAGCAGGGCCGGGTGCGTGTTGACCAGGCGGCCCTCGAAGCGACTGACGAATTCGGCGTCAAGGATGCGCATGAAGCCTGCCAGCAGCACCACCTCCGGGTTGTACGCCGCAACGGCTTCTTCCAGGGCACGGTTCCATTCGGGCCGGGAGGCGAAACCGGCGGGCGCCACGGTGAACGTCTGGATCCCCGCCGCGGCGGCACGTTCCAACCCGCGGCAGCCGGGGACATCACTGCCCACCGCGGCAATCTCGGCTTCCAGCCTGCCCTCCCGGACGGCGTCAATAACGGCCTGAAGGTTGGTGCCGGAGCCGGAAACGAGGACCACTATGCGCATGGAATCAACTTTATGCGTCCCTCTCGCCTAGGCTTAATCCATGCAGCAGACCACGCGCCCGGAGCCGACCGAGGAACAGATCAAGTCGGCGGGGCTGTTTGTCCGTGTGCTCCTGCTATTGCTGGCGTCCACTTTCTTGGCAACGGCTCTCCCGCTCCCGTGGAAAGCGGTGGCTCCGGCGCTGGCCCTGGCGAGCATCGTGGTGGCCGTGATCGGCCTGGTGAAAGCGGTGCGTGCAGGGCTGCCGGGCTCGCTGCGGATCACCTATGTACTGGGCATCGGCGCCGGCGCGTTCTTCCTGCTGACCACCTTGGCGCAGGTGCTGTTCTGGCCTCTGACCGCTGCCTTCGAGGACTGCAACCAGCTAGCCGTCACGCAGTCCGCGCGCGAAGCATGCCTGGGCACTTATGAGGACAAGCTGCTGAACTTTTCCAACCTGCTGAACCCGTAGTAGGTCACTTCCGGCTGCGGGCCCTGGCCGGTTCGCGCTCCAGCCACGGCGCCACGACGTGGCCGATCATGGTGCCGAGCGCCACCTCGCCGGCAACCCACAGCGCGGTCCACAACGGGTCCGGGCCGATCTCCGTCAGCCGCCCGATGCCCAGCGAACCGTTGGACAACCACACCAGCGCGGCGGCCGCTGCCCCGGCGACCGCGCCCACGAACAGCCCCAAGAGCAGCGTGGACGTGGTGGCGGTGAACCAGCGGGCCCGGATCTTGATGGAGAGCCACTCGTCGAAATGGTTCTCCCCCTCGCGCAGGAACCACCAGCCAGCCAGCACGCCAGCTACCACCGGCACGGCCAGCGCGACCAGCCCGTAGGTCAGCTCGCCGGATGGCAGCGCGCCCAGCACCGGCAAGGCGGGCATGGGTCCCACCGTGGTGGCCAGCGGCCCCAAAGAACTGCCGGTGCCAATGGCGAATCCGGCACCCGAGCTCCACGACAGCGCCCACACCACGAAGTTCGGTACAAGTCCCAACTGCGCCACGGTCAGCACCACGCCGCCGACGATGCCGGGACTGAGCTGTTCGTAGATTTCCACCACTTCGGCCCAGTGCAGGCCCAGGTCCACCGCCAGCAGCACCGCCGAAAGGGCCACCGCAGCAGTCACCGCCAGCAGCCCAGCCCGGACTCCGGCCCACACGTAGGATCCGGCCCAGCGGGAGTGCTGACTGGTGCGGGCCACCCATGCGGCCGCGTCGACACCGATCAGCCGGGCCCAGGACCCGGCTTCCCGGTAGGCGCCCACAATCAGCCCCGCCCCCGCGGGCAGCAGCGGAATGAGCGCTCCGGCCAGGATGGAAATCTCCACTTCATCGGTCCGTACCAGGTAGGCGGTCGCCGCTCCCACGGCAGCGTAGGTTCCGAGCGCACCGGCCAGCGCCTGCCACAGTTGGTCCGTGTAGGAGGCCCGGGCCAGCCGCCGCCCGGCCCGCCAGGACAGGAAGAACGGGATCAGCGTGAGCCCCAACGGCACCAGCGACAACGTCCCGCGCATCGTTTCGGCCGAACTGGCTCCGGTTTGAATGGCCAGTTCCAGCGGGACACCGTGGATGAGCAGCCAGGCCTGGCCACCGAGCCGAGCCAGCGAATCGAAACTGCGATCGTCAAAACCGTCCGCAAACCACACGCCCACCAGGGGCAACAGCACCACGATGGCCGAGAGCAGGGCGCACTGGAAGAACTCGAAGGCACCCTGCAGCCACAGGGGCATCGGCAGTCCGGCCTGACCGCCCGGTCGCGACGTGAGTTTCATTGCTTCTATGGTGCCAGTCCGGGTGCCCCGGCCCGCTCAGCGACTCGGCGCCGTAGCCATTGGCACACAGCTGTGACGCACCGGCGTCGTACTGTCACAGAGCACGACGGCGGGGGCTCGGCTCCTGCTGTTGGGTCAAGCCGGGCGGACTTCAGGCGGCGGGTTCGATGTTCTGGTTGCCGTTGAACACATTCAGTGGGTCGTACGTGTGCTTGATCCGGGCCAGTCTGTTGTAGTTCTCTTCCCCGAACGCAGCTTTGATCCGGTCCTGCCCCTCATGGCCGATGAAGTTCAGGTACACCCCGCCGGTGGCGAAGTCGGAAATCTCCCGGCGGAATCCCTTCGCCCAACCGATGGCCTCCTCGGTCTGGGCAGGATCCTGCCAGAGCGCGAAGGGGTGGCTCACCCAAGTGGCGTCGCGCCGGGCCATCGGCGTGCTGGCGCTTTCCGCCGTGGCGACGGCGCCTCCCCACGGCAGCAGCAGCAGCTGCGACGACGGGTGCGGCAACTTGGCGCCGTATTCCAGGAAGACGTCGACTGCCGGGTCCGGGAACTCGTCATGGTATTCCGCGGACCAATAGTTGAACTGGTCGGGTTGATCGTCGAGCATCGACTGGAACTCCGCATACGGCCGCGGCGCCACAACGTCAGCAGCGGGCCCCCAGCTGCGTACGGTCTCGAGCGTTCGTTCGCCGGTTTCGGGCTCTCCTGCGTGGACAAAGACCACGCCGAGCGCGGGTTTGTTTTGAAGATCGGCCGGCACGAACTCCTCCGGAGGGGCAATCACGGACGCGAGTGCTGTCCCCACTCCGGCGGGAGCATCCGGTGCGAAGTCGCGGTAGGCGCGGGCCACGTCGGGCGCAGCCTCGGCGGGCCACAACATCAGGCCGGACAAGCTCTGCTCGCCGACCTGATGCATCCGAAAGGTCAGCGAAACCGCTACGCCCAAATTTCCGCCGCCGCCGTGCAGCGCCCAGAACAAGTCCGGATTCTCCCGCTCGCTGGCGGTGACCAGTTCGCCGGATGCCGTCACCAGATCCACCGAGACCAGGTTGTCGCATGCCAGACCCCAGCTCCGTTCCATCCACCCGGATCCGCCGCCGAGCGTGAAGCCGGCCACGCCGGTGGTGCTGACCCGGCCGCCGGTGGTCGCGAGTCCAAAGGGCTGGGCCGCCCGGTCGAACTCACCCCAGGTCACGCCGCCGCCCACGGTGGCGGTCCTGGCCTCGGCGTCCACCGTCACCGTCTTCATCGGGCGGACGTCGATGACCAGTCCGCCATCGTTCATGGACATGCCCGCTACTGAATGGCCTCCGGACCGAACAGCCACGTCCAGCTGATGCGCCCGGGCGTAGCGCAGGGCCTCCCCCACATCATCCGGGCTGCTGCATTTGGCAATGACGGCCGGCCGCCGGTCAATCATTGCGTTGAAAAGTTTTCGAGCCTCGTCGTAGCCGGAGTCTTCCGGCCGGATCCACTCCATGGCGCTGGTCCTCTCCATATGTTGGACCCCCAGCAAGAAAAACCGTACGCCGCTCACCGGCGACACGCCAGACTTTTGGCCCGCCAGGACGGACCAGACCGGACGCCCGTCCCTGCACCCACCTGCACGTTAATGAGCGCCGGCCTTCGCGGAAGCAATTGTTAAATGGAATGGGCGGCCGGATGACGTTGAAATCATCCGGCCGCCCCGCAGGCGGATATTCATCGAACGGAAATTCAACGCAGGAAGACTCATTCCGCGGACTCTTTCCGTGGTTCCGCCAGTCAGCACGAACCGTGTTGCCACGGTTCTGCCGGCGCCATCGGCCCGTGCCCCCTCGAAACGTCAGCCCCGCAACTGGGCCGCCGTTTCCACGGACGGTGACGGTTCCGGCGCGCTAACGCTTCCGGCGCTTGGGAATGGTTTCACTCTCCAAGTTCGCCTTTTCGCGCTTTTCGGCACGCTTTTCTTTAATGCTGCGGCCCTGTTTTTTCGCGCTTTCGCGCGCAGGTGTTTTTCCGGACATTCTTGCTCCTCTTTCTCAAGCGGGATGTCTTGCTAGAGACCATACCCGCTTTAGGAAATAAAGCCAGCCCCTATCACCGGGAGCCAAAACAAACGGAAAGGAACGGCATTCAGGCCTGCAGATCCACCAGTCCTTTAACCAACGCACCGGCCGCTCCCAGAAAGGCCAGCACCACCACCGCAGCTCTGGCGTGCTCGTCACGCAGCCGCCGGCCGAGCCGTTCGCCGGCGAAGATGCCGACGATGATCGCGAGGGCAATGACCGCCCACATCCACCACGCCAGGTGCGGCACGCTGCCTGGATCCACCGCCAGTTTCACGCCCACGGTGATGAGGCACAGTTGCAGGAAGAACGGCTGCAGCGTTGCTGCGAATGGTCGCGGAGGCCAATGGGACAGGATGGCGTAGGCGCTCACCGTCGGACCGCCCACTCCTGCGAGCGCGTTGGTCAGCCCCGACCCGAGCCCGGCGAGCGCCTTGGGCAGCTGCCCGGACACGGTGACCTGCGCGCGGCCCAGCACCACCGCGACGGCCAGCCCGGCCATCACCACCGCGCCGACCACGGTAGAGAGCACCGCGGGCTGGACCTGCACCGCCAGCCAAGAGCCAGCGACAGTGCCGACGACGGCGGGAACGGACAGCCACAGCAGCAGTTTCCAGTCGATCTGCTGCCACACCCGCGGCACAATCAGCCCGCAGGAGACCACTGCGCAGATGTTGATCATCATGATGCCCTCGTGCGGCCCCAACAAGATGGCCAGAATCGGCGCCACCAGCAGGGCGAACCCGATGCCCGCGATGCGCTGGGCAACCGAACCGAAAAAGATCGCGCCGGTGATCAGCGCCAAGAGTCCCATGGTCACCCGACCACCCTGCCAGAGCGGAGTTGGGCCGCCGTTCACCGACACGATCACGCCTGCTTGCCTGCGCGTTGCCGACGGCAGGCAGGGTGGATGGCGTGAGGATAGCTATCGTCGCCGAATCGTTCCTGCCGCATATGAACGGTGTGACCCATTCCCTGCTGCAGGTCATCGCCCACCTGAGGCGCCGCGGAGACGACGTCCTGGTGGTGGCACCGACGTCGTCGTGGCTGGAAGACACCGCACCGGCAACGGTGGAGGGCTACCCGGTCCACCGGCTGCCGTCCATCCCGTTGCGCGGCTACCCGAATGTGCGCGTGGCCGCCGGAACCGTGGCACGCATCCGCCGGGTGTTGGCCGGCTTCCGGCCGGACGTGGTCCATGTAGCCTCCCCCTTCATTCTGGGCTGGCGCGCGGTGCAGGCCGCGCAGCAGCTCGGCCTGCCCACAGTCTCCGTTTACCAGACCGAGGTCCCGGCCTATGCTGCCCGGTACGGCGCTCCCTGGCTGCAGGAACTGCTCTGGCAGCGCGTAGAGAGCATCCACAACGCATCCACGCTGACCCTGGCGCCGTCGTCGTTCGCCATGCAGCAGCTGCGCAGCCGCGGCATCCGGGTCCACTTGTGGCGGCGCGGGGTGGATACCAACCGCTTCCATCCGGACAAGTACGACGCCGGTTGGCGGGCTTCCGTCGCGCCCAACGGCGAACGGATCATCGGCTATGTGGGCCGCCTGGCGGCGGAAAAGCAAGTGGCGGATCTGGCCGTGCTGGCCGATCTCCCCGGGACCCGGCTGGTGGTGGTCGGTTCCGGCCCGCTGAAGGAGGAACTGCGGGCCGCATTGCCTGGTGCGCATTTTGACGGCTTCCAGACCGGCGAAGACCTGGCCCGACGCATCGCCTCGTTCGACCTGTTTGTTCACCCTGGCGAATCGGAGACCTTCTGCCAGACCATCCAGGAGGCGATGGCGAGCGGCGTACCCGTGGTGGCGGTGGGCCGCGGCGGGCCGCTGGACCTGGTCGACCCGTCGAGGACCGGCTGGATCTACCGGCCCGGGAACTTGGACGAACTGCGCGAGTACGTCCGGGACCTGACCGGCGACGACACCAAGCGCCGGGCGCTCGGCGAAGCGGCTCATCACTCCGTGCAGGGCCGGACGTGGCCGGTCCTCTGCGAGCAGCTGGTGGACTATTACCGGCTTGCCATCAGGGTCAAGCGCCGGGAACTGAACCTAGAAGCCCGGGGCGTGCTGGGTTTCCTGGCCGGGTGAATGCTTCAGCCAAAGATTCGGCTATTCAGCGCCTCGACCCGTTCCACTAGGATGTGCCCATGCCCACAGAAACCGGATCCGTATCGCCCGAATCTGCCCCGTCATCCCGGAAGGACCAGCGGCCGCCGGGGCCACCAGGCGGACCGTCCGTACCGGAACGGCTGGCCGAACAGCTCAAATCCCTGGGCGTCGCCCGGACCTTTGGAGAACCGCTGCAGGTGGGCGGCGAGACCGTGGTCCCGGTGGCCTGGGTTCAGTACGGTTTCGGCGGCGGCGGGGATGCCGATGGAGCCGCCGGCGGTGGCGGAGGCGGTATAGCCCTGCCGCTCGGAGTCTACGCCGGACGCGGCGACGGGCCCGCGACGTTCCGGCCCAACACCGTGGCGCTGCTGGCTGTGCTGATTCCCTTGGTCTGGTGCGCTGGCCGGGCCGTGGCCCGGGTTGTCCGCGCCGCCAAGAAGTAAGGCTGGGGTGGCGCCGCGCTGACCGGTCTCCACGCGTTCGCTGGCGCTGTCGGTGGTCGAAGGAGGCGCGCCAGCGCCGAGTAGAGACCGGTCGACCACCGGAGGTATGGCGCGTGGGGTCTCCACGCGTTCGCTGGCGCTCACTTGGTCGACCGCCGGGGTATGGGTCTAGCGGTCGGTGCGGCGGGACCGTAGGCTCGAACGTACCAGCGGACAACACAGATTCGAGGACTCCCGATGAAACTGAGCCATATTCCGTTGCGCCTCACCAGCGGCGCGTTCATCCTCAACTCCGGGCTGGGCAAGCAGAAGCTGGACAAGGAAAGTGCCGCCGGCATGCAGCAGATGGGCAGCCGTGCGTTTCCCGCTTTGAAGCAGATGGATCCGGAGAAGTTCGGCAAGATGCTTGCCTACGGCGAGACCGCATTGGGCGCGGCGCTGCTGCTGCCCTTCGTGCCCAGCCGGCTGGCCGGACTGGGCCTGGCCGCGTTCTCCGGGTCGCTGCTGGCCATGTACTTCAAGACGCCGCAGATGACGCAGGAGGACAACGTCCGCCCCAGTGCCGAGGGCACCCCTGTAGCCAAGGACATCTGGCTGTTTGGCATTGCGCTGGCCCTGATCCTGGATCCCAAGAACAAGAAGCCGGCGGTACTCCCGACCGCCTAGCTCTCTGGCGGAGAAAACGGCCGCGCCCGGGTCCTGCCCGGGCGGCCGTTCTCGCTGTCCACAGCTTCAGCGCCCGGTGCCGGCCGCCGCTTCCACCATGAGATGATGGAGGCCATGGCCGCACACACTTTTCCGCTGGTTGACGTCAGCGAAATCATCAGGCTGGTGGGCGGCGCCGCCTTTGCCCGCGGCAAAATTTATGCCTCCGACGGATCCGTGGCCGAGCTGGACTGGGACCCGTCCGTCCGGCTCCTGACCGCCAAAGTTCTCGGTACCGCCGCGCTGCCGTACCGCTGCCGGATCTACCTGGAGATCGGCAAGAGTGGCCAATGGCGTCCGGCCTCGGCCTCCTGCAGCTGCCCGGTGGGCTCCGACTGCAAGCACGTGGCCGCGGTGCTCCTCAACAGCAACAGCCAGCACCTGATCACCAGCCAGGCCTTTGCGCGCGAGCCGGAACCGGAGCAGGCCGGCTGGCAGGATTCACTCGCTGGCCTGATCGGCGGCACCCCGGACGGAGCCACGGGCAGTGCAGGCAAAACCGCGAAGACCAAGGCGAAAAGCACGTCCGGGCTGGGGCTGCAGTTTGAGCTGATGGAGCCGGGCCGCCGTAACGACCGCCAGTACCGACCCTCGGGCCTCTCCATGCCGCAGACCTCCGCAGCCGGACCGAGCTGGAGCCGCAAGGCCGGAAACCGGCTGCGGGTGGGCGTCCGCCCCGTATTGCAAAACGAGACCGGCCGGTGGATCCGGAGCAAACTGCGCTGGAACACCATCAGCTACAAGACCTACGGCCTGCCGCTGGACACCGAACAGCACCGCTGGTTCAGCCAGTTCGCGCCGCTGCACCGGGCCACCGGGCTGACCTATTTCGGCGAAGACAACGACTGGCTCTTCCTCGACGAGTTCAGCAGCCCGCTGCTCTGGGAGCTCTTCGCCGAAGCCAAGCGGCTGGGCATCGCACTGGTAGGCGCCAAGGCGGACACCGTCGTCGAAATCCGACAGCAGGCCGTGATCGGCCTGGACGCCCATCTCGATGGGACAGCGTCGGCCGCCGGTGCCGAGGACAGCGGCGCCGGAGACCACCCGGGAACCGCCGACCTGGTCCTGACCCCGTCGCTGCGGATCGACGGCCAGGAGCTGTCCACGGAGACCGCGGGCATTGTCGGCACGCACGGCGTGTACCACTACGACTTCTCGGGCCAGACCGTCATCACGCTGGCTCCCACCGCGCATACCGTCACCGACCAGGAAGCGAACCTGCTGCTCTCCGGCACCCCGCTGACGGTGCCGGCCGCCGACGTCGAGCAGTTCATGGAGCGCTACTATCCGGCGCTCAGCCAGCGCATTGCGGTGGCCAGCAGCGACGAATCGGTCAGTTTCCCCGAGATTGTCCCGCCGGCACTGGTGCTGACCGCGTCCTACCGCAAGGGCAACGTGCTGCAGCTCGGCTGGCACATCGAATACCGCCACGGGGACAAGCCGCTGCGGTTTCCCGTCGACGCGGAACCGGACACCAGCCACTACCGCGACCTGCCCGCCGAGCAGGACCTGCTGGAGGCCGCCGCGGCGGTGCCGGGTGCGGGCACGACGGCGGCGCGCACGCTGCGGGACATGGCCACGGTGGACTTCACCCGCTATGCGCTGCCCGCGCTGGAGCAGCTGGACGGCGTACGTGTGGACATTGTGGGCGAAAAGCCCGACTACCAGGAGCTGACCGAAGCACCCGAACTGACCATCAGCACGGTGGAGACCGAGGAGAGCGACTGGTTCGACCTCGGCGTCATGGTCCGCGTCGCCGGCCGCACCGTGCCGTTCGGAAACATCTTCAAGGCGCTGGCCCGCGGCCAAAAGCGGCTGCTGCTGGTGGACAAGTCCTACCTCTCGCTGAAGCAGCCGGTCTTCGACCGACTCCGCCAACTGGTGGATGAAGCCCGGCAGATGCAGGACCGGGAATCCGGGGAACTGCAGATCAGCCGCTACCAGGCCTCGCTCTGGGAGGATCTGGAGGAAGTCGCCACCGAAACGGTGCAGGCCCGCACCTGGCGGGAATCGGTCCAGGGCCTGCTGTCGCTGGAGGAAGTGGAACAGACTCCCCTGCCGGCCGGTCTGGACGCCGAGCTCCGCCCCTACCAGGCCGAAGGTTTCAACTGGCTTGCCTTCCTCTGGCGGCACCGGCTGGGCGGTGTGCTGGCGGACGACATGGGGCTGGGCAAGACGCTGCAGGCCTTGGCCCTGCTGCTGCATGCCAAGGAGAATGGCGAGCCGGCCGTGGCCCGCCCGTTCCTGGTGGTGGCACCTACCTCCGTGGTGTCGAACTGGGTCCACGAGAGCCGCCGCTTCGCCCCCGACCTGAAGATCGAGGGCATTACCGACACGCAGATTCGCAGCCGCCGGCCGCTGTCGGAGCTCGCTGCGGGCGCCGACGTCGTGGTCACGTCCTACACGCTGTTCCGGCTGGATTTCGAGACCTACCAGGAGACGGACTGGGCCGGGCTGATCCTGGACGAGGCGCAGTTCGTGAAGAACCGCGCCACCAAGGTCCATCAGTGTGCCCGCGATCTGCGCGCGCCCTTCAAGATGGCCATCACCGGCACGCCGATGGAAAACAACCTGATGGAGCTGTGGTCCATCTTCTCCATCGTGGCGCCCGGACTGTTCCCCTCCGCCGTACGGTTCGTTGACCAGTACCAGCGGCCGATCGAGCGCAACCAGGACTCCGAACTGCTGCAGAAGCTGCGCCGCAGGATCAAACCGCTGATGATGCGCCGCAGCAAGGAAGCGGTGGCCCGCGACCTGCCGGAGAAGCAGGAGCAGGTACTGGAGGTGGAGTTGACGCCCAAGCACCGGCGAATTTACGACACGCACCTGCAGCGCGAACGGCAGAAGGTCCTGCGGCTGGTCGAGGACATGGACAAGAACCGGTTCACCATTTTCCAGTCGCTGACCCTGCTGCGGCTGTTGAGCCTGGACCCTTCTCTGGTGGACTCGAAGTACGCCTCGGTGCCATCCAGCAAGCTCGGCGTGCTGTTCGAACAACTCGAAGACGTCATCGGCGAGGGCCACCGGGCCCTGATTTTCAGCCAGTTCACCGGCTATCTGAAAAAGGCCGCCCAGCAGTTGGACGCGGCCGGCATCGACTATTGCTACCTGGACGGTTCCACCCGACGCCGTGCCGAGGTGATCGAGACGTTCAAAAACGGCAGTGCGCCGGTATTCCTGATCAGCCTCAAGGCCGGCGGCTTCGGCCTCAACCTGACCGAGGCCGACTACTGCTTCCTGCTGGATCCATGGTGGAACCCGGCCACCGAGGCCCAGGCCGTGGACCGCACGCACCGGATCGGCCAGACCAAGAACGTCATGGTCTACCGCATGGTGGCCCGCGGGACGATCGAGGAGAAGGTAATGGCGTTGAAAGAGCGGAAGGCCAAGCTGATCTCGTCCGTGCTCGAAGACGACGCCATGTTCTCGTCCAAGCTCACCGCCACCGACATCCGCGGCCTGTTCGGCGACTAGATCCGGCGCCGCGCTGCTCCAACAGGCTCCCGCCCCGGACAAGCACGGCGATGTACCCGGTGGTTCCTTCCCGCGGGGTCCATCCTCTAACCGGGAGTGTTTACTCCGGGCCAGGACTATCTCCTCCGGCCGGGACTACTTGGTCAAGATCTGCAGCAAGCGCCAGCCTTCCGGCACCTGCGCTTCGAGGGCAGCCCTGGCGTCGGCATACGACTCGCCTTCAGCCGACAATTCCTTGGTTTCGACCGGCTGGATGATTCCCACAACTTTGACCACGCACTAAAGGTATCCCCGACCCCGCCGGTATCGCGGCACCCTCGAGCATGGTTCCGGTCACGTCCGCGGGGAACGACGCATCCCGCCCCGTCTCGGCCGGTCCGGCGTCGCCGGAGCGGGCCGGCACGGACCGTTGCCGCCCGGTGACCGAGAGCAGCCCACAGCCCACCTCCCCAACCGCCGGGCTCCCCTGGGCCGCGGCCGGGCTATGGTGGTAGGCGGGATCGTCCGTCTCCGCGGGCCGTCCCGTCCACCGGACAAAGGGGGCAGGGTGCTGGCACTGGTACGCCATGGACAAACCGATTGGAACGCGGCCGGGCGGCTGCAGGGTCACACTGATGTGCCGCTCAACAGCTTGGGCAGGCAGCAGGCGCACGACGCCGGCACCTCGCTGTCCGCGGGCCGCTGGGACGTCTTGGTGTCCTCGCCTTTGGGACGCGCCGTGGAAACCGCGCAGATCATCGGCAACCAGCTGGGCCTGGAACTGGAGGAAACGGTCCCCGAGCTCCTTGAGCGTAATTACCGCGGCATCGAAGGCACCGTCCTGCGCGGCATGGACCGGCCGCGCATCGACGAGTTGATGCGGCAAGCCGAACCGGAGGCGGACGTGGCGGTCCGCGGTATTGCCGGGCTGCAGGCATTGCTGCGCACCTACCCGGAACAAAACATCATCGCGGTGGCGCACGGGACGATCCTGCGGCTCACCTTGAATGTGCTGCACGGAACGCCCCGTGACTACATCCTCAACGGTGAAACCGTGGAACTGGACCCGGACGTGGTGCTCGGCTACCGCGCAGATCCGGACCAGTTGGCCGCCGCCTGCCCCTGACGACGGCGGGTTGTGCCGATCCCGGGGGCGGCCGCGGCCCGGCTACTCGCCGTTCAAACGCTGGTGCAGCGCCGCCACGCCGTGCTCGGACAGTTCTTCGCGCGGTGCGCACCAGTCCACCCAGCGGTGCAGGAACGCGGTGAGTTCGGCGGGGTCCACCGGTTCCAAGCCGCCCTCCGCCAGCAGCGTCTCGCTGATCAAATCCAACTTGACCGGACTCACCCGGGTGAACCGTCCGCCGTCGTAATCCCAGCTGTAGCCCAGGATCTGTTTCACCATGCCGAGTTCCGAGGCTGATTCGCGTCCGGTCTCCCGTACATAGCGGGCGGCCATTTCGTCGATTTGTTCCTGCCGGAGCGCCTCGATGTCCCCGTCCAGGCTGCCGCCCGCCGGTTGGGCATCTTCGTGCTGCGGCCTTGCGCTGGGTGCGGCCCCGGCTTCGGCGTCGTCGAGTTCAGCGTAGTCCTCGTCGGAGAGCCAGTCCTCGCTCTCGTCCTCCGTCTCGTCCGCCAGCTCGATGATGGTGCGCAGCCAGGCCTGGGCCACCCAGCGGCGGGCACCGAAGTCTTCATCCACCATGTGCTCGGGCAGGTCCAACGAGGCGTCCAGCCCTTCCCACGCGTCCAGTGCGGTGCCGGTCAGGTCGGCGTCGGCGTCGAGCACCAGCCCTTCTTCCTGGGCGTCTTCGTTCAGGTCCTTGAGCGTCGCGGCCGGGTCGTCCACCAGCCCGGTTTCCGTCACCGTCCCGCCGAAAATATTGCCGTCCAGCAGCGCCAGCAGGCCGACTTTTTCGTTCCCGGCAGTGAACTCGAAGAGCATGTTGGCTTCGTCGCCGTAAACGTCCGCATAGCGGTGCAGGGCCGTCACCGTCACCGGGTGCTTGGCCCACTCCGGCTCGGTAAAGCCGTCGGCTACCAGCCGGTCTGCCAGCGTTTCGGCGTCGCGGCGCATCTCCGGACGGCCGATCAGAAACGCCAATGCGCGCAGCATCGGCACCGCGCCGGGTCCGTTGCGGTCCTCGGCCAGGTCCAGCCAGGCGTAGAACAGTTCGTTGCGGCGCTGCCGGCCGGCGTCGTCCTGGGTGTCCCACAGATCCAGCAGGTAGCCGCCCAACGAGTGGGCTTCAATCGGGCTGGCCGTCTCCAGGGTGTCGGCAAACGGGCGTTCCAGCTCGACGTACAGCTCCAGCAGCGGGTCGCTCTCCGGCCCGGACTGCCTGCCCGAGCCGGGCTGCCGGTTCTTTGGCTTTTTCGGCTTGCGCTTGCGGCTCACAGGACTCATGCCACGAGTCTGCCATGCCCTCGCCGCGAAGGTAACTGCCGGGGCCGGACCGGGAATCAGAGCAGGGACTGGATGACCAGCCGCCATTTCTCCAGCCAGGCTGCGCTGCTTTCCGGGTCTTGCCAGGACTCCTGGTTCAAGTACAGCCCCTGAACCGGGATCGTGGCGCCCAGTTCCACCAGCACCGGTTTCAGCAGCAGCTCCGGTGCCAGCGCGTGGGCCGGCCCGGCGCCGAGCATCAGCGGCACCGCCACCACCCCGGCGAGCCCGTCACCGGTGGCGAACTGGTCGAGGAACAGTTTCAGCACGCCGGAGTAGGTGGCCTTGAAGGTGGGCGAGGCCACGATGATCAATTCGCTGCCTTGCACCGTCTTGACGGCAGCGGCCACGCCCTCATCGCCCCACCCCAGCAGGCCCGGGCCCAAGGTCACCACATCCACCGCGTGGTCCGCCGGCGCGCCGGTGATCTGTTCGGCCAACTGTTCAGCGGCGGCCAGCGTCCGGGAGCCGGGTTTGGGATTTCCTGCCACAACTGTCACGGTCATGCTCTGGACGCTACCGCGCGGGAAGGCCTGATCGCCAGCACTCGACTCAGCCATTGCGGCTTGTGGCGCGGCGTTACCCCACGTTGCCCATAGGCAACGTCTGCCCCGGATGTCACACTGGCCACATGCCGTTTTACCAGGACGCCGCCGCCACCGAGCCCCTGACGGCCATCTATCTGGTTCAGCGCACCAAGAGATGCTTCCAGTTAGCGCAACCGATTTACTACCGGGCGGAGGAAGCTTCGGCCATCGTCAGGATCGACGCACACGATCTCTCCGCCGGACTCACCAACAACTCCACGGATTTGGCTTCGGTGCCCACCTGGATGTGGGGGCTCATCGCCAGCTACGGGCGGCAAACGGCCCCGGCCCTGCTGCATGACCAGCGGATGGCCGAGTGCTCAACGCTGCCGGCCGGGGAAGCGCTGCGGCTGCGCCGCGTCTATGACGAAGAGTTTCGCCGCGCCCTGCTGGATACCGGAGTGGCCGCGTTGCGTGCCCGGCTGATGTGGGCCGGCATATCGATCCAGGCCTACCTCGAGCATTCCAGGGTGCGCGGGCTGCTGCTAGCGGCGTCGGTCGCGGTGGGGGCGCTCGCGTTCATTGCCGCCATCTGGTTCACCGCAGCGGGTGCCGGACCGCTGCCGGTCACCGCCGCCGTGCTGCTGACCGGCCTGCTGTGCCTGGCCTGGGCCCGGGACTGGCCGGTGCTTGCCGTGATGGTTCCGGCTTTCGCCCTGTTCTCCCCCGTGCTCGCCGCAGCCGCCGCCGGCTCACTGCTGTTGTGGCTTTGCGAAACCGGCTGGTGGGCGGTGACCAAACCCTTCGTCAGACACCCCGGCCCGCCGCCCGTCGTCGGACCGCTGGCGAGAACGCCGCAGCCATGATCCAGATCACAAATAACCATCCGGAAATGCCGAAAACCGGCCCCTGGAATCCACTTCCAAGAGGACAGTTGGTTTGATTGGCACAACCAAACGGAATGGACTATGATTGAGACATGCCTCCCACCCCCCGCAAACAGCCCGATCCGGGTGTCATGATCCGTGACGCCGTGGCTCAGGTGGTGCGCTGGGCCTCCCATGCCGACACGCGGAAACAGCTGTTCGATCCGCGCGAAGCCGGCCTGACACCTACCGACGTCGCCTTGCTGGAGTACATCGACGACAAGGGTCCGGTACGCGTTTCGGAGCTGGCCACGCAGCAAGGGGTGGACAAGTCCACGATGACGCCGCAGGTCCGCCGCCTTGAGGACAAGGGGCTGGTGGACAAACAGGCGGATCCCGACGACGGCCGGGCCACCCTGCTGACCGCCTCCACAGCCGGCCGGCGGATGCACCGGAACATTGGCAAGGCCGGGGCCGCCGTTGTCGACGAAATCCTGTCGGATTGGACCGACGACGACCGCGAGGCTTTTGCCCGACTCTTTACCCGTTTCGCCGAGCAGCTCCTGCGCGGTGAACCCTCCCCACGAACCGACTCGGAAAGGAACACGACCGGCGATGTCATCAAAGGCTCTTGAGCAAGGTGGCAAACACGATCTGCTCACTCTTTCTACCCGCCTGTCCGCCATCCGGCAGATGCTGGTCCTGAAAGTCCGTACCGCTGGCCTGCTGTTTCCGTTGCTGACCCTGGCCGCCACCGCGGTGTTCTGGTCCATCGTCTGGCTGCTGGACACCACACCGGTCCATGCCCTCTCCCCGGTCAACGCGCTGCTGCGGATTTACGGCACCGGCATCGCGGTGGTCGCCACCATGGTCATTGTCGGCGCCTCCCTCTGGCTGATTGCCAAGCGGCTGGGCTACGCGGACCGCTTCACCAGTGCCCTGTTCGAGCATTCCGATGACATCGGCCCCGTTCCTTCCAACGCCGTGCCGTTCACTGCCGCCGGTCCGGCTCAGGGCCCCGCTTCCCCGGCGTTGGTAGCCGACCGCATTTTTGCAGCGTTGCCGGCGGCTCCGGCCCGGCTCCAGCTGGAGGCGGCATCGAACGACGACGGCGCGCGGCCGGCTTCGGTGCTCATCGCACCGGCCCCGCTGGCTGAGTCCGTTGTCCCTGCCGTTGCGAAAGCGGACGTCCCGGCCAGCACGACGATCGTGCAGGAACCGCTTCTGGCCGAGGCATCCGCACCGGAAGCCAGCGTCCTGGCTGCTACCGCCCGGCCGCTCACCAAGGCCAATCCCCTCGCCAAGGGCAAGGGCCGCAAAAAGTAACACCCCTCTAGACCAATGACCGGCGCCAGCGAACGGGCGCCGGTCATTCTTGCCCGGACACACCAGCCGCCGGGCCACGGGCCGGGCGGGCGGCCCGCCAGTTCAGGCGCCCGGCTTGATAGCCGCCAGCCCGCGTGCCGGAGTGTCGGCCCGTCAGCTCATGCGCCGGAAGGATCCAGCAGGGCGGCAGCCGTGCCCTGGTGATCGGGGTGTCCCGTTTGCAGGGCGTACATGGCGTAGACCACGGGGCCGGCGGCCACCAGTTCCGCGCAGTGTTCTCCGAGCCGCGGCGGCACGCGCCCGCCCGCGTCCAGAAAAGCCCGGACCGTCAAGTCGAAGGCCTCGGCCGTGGACATCATGTGGTGGAGGCTGAAATCAGCTGCCGGATCGCCCACCCTCGCCGTCGTCCAATCCAGCACTGACCGGATTTCATACTCCTCGTCCAGCAGCAAATGGGCGGGGTAGAGCTCCCCATGCCCAAACGCCGTGAAGTCGGGCCAGTAGCTGTTGTCGCCGATCCATGCCGTCCAGCGCTCCATCCGTTCGTCGGCAATCCGGAACTCGGCGCTGACCGTGGCCACGTTGGTGCGCCATTCGTCGCGCACTTCGGCCGGCGTCAGCACCGGGACGCCCTTGGCCTGTGCTTCGGCCGCGCTGATCCGCTGCAGTTGGGCGATCAGGCGCCCCAGCGAGGCACAGTAGGCCGGCGACTCGCGGTCGAAATGCCAGACCGGTTCGCCGTCTTCTACCGTCAGGCCCAGCTCGCCCGGCAGTTCGGGATAGGCAATCAGCGATCGGTTTCGGATCCGCCAGTCGGGCACCGCGGCGGAGATCTTGTTCTTCACCAGGTCCAGGATCTTGGCTTCATCTGAGATCTTCGCCGACACGTCCGGCCGCCGCGGGATCCGCAGCACCCACTTCTTGCCGTCCTTGGCCGTGGCGAAGGCCACCAGGTAATCCAGCCCGGCTTCATTGAACCGCACGGATTTCGGCTGGATCGTCATCCCGTTCTGGGACGCAAGATCGGCCACGTAGTCCGGCGTGAATTCGTCCGCAGTGATCATGGCACCTTCCTTCAGCCTTGCTGCCACTGTAGCCATGTAGGCCTGTGGCGGCTACGGATGTCCCTCAGGCGACAGCACGACGGCGGTGCCCCACCCCACCGGGGTGCGGCACCGACGTCGTGCGTCCTTGCGTCAGTTGCGTCAGCGTCCGCGCGTCAGTGACTTTGCGCCAGCCGTGGACGCTTGGCGTCAGTAGCGGTCCGCCAGGTCTTCGGCAGCCACGCCCCGGCGCAGTGTGGCGCCGCGGAAGAACTCCGGGTTGCGCCGGTACATCAGCACCATCAGCACTGCCCCAAGCAGGATCACGCCGCAGCCGAGCACGAACACCAGGCCCACTCCGCCGATGGAGGAGCCGGAACCGTAGTCAGGGTCCAGCGAGTCGACGGCTGTCTGCACGAACATCACCAGCAGGATGATTCCGCCCAGCAGCGGAGCGGCGAACTTCAGCCCTAGGTTCCGCAGGGAGGTGAATGCCTCGGCCCGGAAGTACCAGACGCAGGCCAGCGCGGTGACGCCGTAGTAGAAGCAGATCATCATGCCCAGCGCGGTGATGGTGTCCCACAGCGCGTTCTCGGACAGCACCCGGGTCACCGTGTAGAACCCGCCCGCGGCAATCGCGGCGGCGACGGTCGCGTAGCTGGGCGACTTGAAGCGCGGGCTGATCTTCCCGTAGCCGGCCGGCAGCGCCTTGTAGTGTCCCATGGCCAGCATGGTCCGGGCCGGGGAGACGAACGTGGACTGCAGCGAGGCCGCCGAACTGCTCAGCACGGCCAGCGACATCAAGATGGCGAACGGCCCCATGATCGGGCCGGCCAGCGCGGCGAAGATGCTTTCCTGGTTCTCCGGGTTGCCGGCCCCGAGCCCCTCGGTGCCCACGCCGGCGTAGGCCAGCACGGCCAGTGCCACGGTCATGTAGATGACGACGATGACCAGGATGGTGGCCGTTGCGGCCCTGCCCGGAGTCTTTTCCGGATTCTTGGTCTCCTCGTTCATGGTCAGCGTGACGTCCCAGCCCCAGAAGATGAAGATGGACAGCGAAATGCCGGCAGCGAAGGCAGAGAAGGACTCCACGCCGAACGGGTTGAACCAGTCGGCCGAGATTTCCAGCGCGTTGAACGCGGTGCCGCCGGCCACGTGCCCGAAGGCGGCTACCGCAAACCAGATCAGCACCACCACTTGGAACGCCACCAACACGTACTGGAAGGTCTTGGTGGTCTCCATGCCCCGGTACGAGATCCAGCAGGCCAGTCCGATGAATACCCAGGTGGTGGCGATGTTCAGCGGGAGGTTGTTGGTCAGGTCGGCGAGCGCCTCGTTGCCGGTGACCTGGGCGAGCATCAGGTAGAAGAAGTCCACCGCCACCGCCGCCAGGTTGGACAGCACGATCACCGTGGCGGCGATCAGCCCCCAGCCGCCCATCCAGCCCATCCACGGGCCGAAGGCGCGGGTGGCCCAGGTGAACGACGTGCCCGAGTCCGGCATGGCGTTGTTCAGTTCCCGGTAGCCCAGCGCAACCAGGAGCATCGGGATGAAGCCCACCAGGAAGATCGCCGGCAGATGCACGCCCACTTCCGCAATGGTGGGGCCGAGCGCGCCGGTCAGCGTGTAGGCCGGGGCAATGCAGGAAACACCGATGACGACGGCGCCCAGCAGGCCGACCGACCCCGACTTCAATCCCTTGCGGCTCAACCCGCCCGGAGCCTTTCCGGCCCGTTCAATGGTGCTGGTCATGGTCATGCCTCCTGGTGGCCGTCGTCGTCGAAAAGTTCCGGAGCCTCGGACAGCTCGGGGTTGTCAGTGGGTAGTGGCGAGCTCCGATAGCCGCGAGGCACCACCACCATGGGCACCGGCAGGGCGCGGAGCACCTTGCTGGCGGTCGCCCCGAGGAACAGCCGGCTATGGGGTGCCAGCCGGCTGGAACCGATCAGCATCACTTCCCCGTCGTCCCACTCCAGCGCATCGATGGCGTCCTCGATGGAGCGGCCTTGCGCAACGTGGGCCGTCACCCGGCCGGCCAGCATGGTTTCGGCCTGGGCCAGGCGCTCCTTCATCTGGGTTTCGGCACGGGACACGGCGTCCAGGTCGGACGAATCGAGCGTCACCAGCGAGAGCAGGCGCAGGGCCAGTCCGCGCCGCCGGGCTGCATCCAGGGCGACGTGCAACACGTCGTCGGCGCCGGCCCGATTGCCCAGCCCGACGGTGATTCGGGTGACCGGCTCGGTGCGGCGGTAGCCCCGGGGCGCCAGGGCCACCGGCACCGTCGAGGCATGGAGCAGCCCGCTGGCCACCGTTCCCACGCTGAAGCGGCGGAACACGCTGCTGCGTCCGGCGCCGATCACGATCAGCGCGGCATCGAATTCCTCGGCCGCAGCAATCAGGCCTTCTGCGTTCGATTCGGCCCGGCGCACGTGGGCGCGGGCCGTCACGTCGTCGGGAACCAGGCTGAGCCCTTCGGCCAGCCACTCCTGGATCTGGTCGGAGAGAATCGCGTCGTATCCGGATTCCGGCCTGGGGTAGGCACCCGAGTACGGCGAGGACTCCGCCAGCACCATGACCAGGTCCAGGCTCCCGCCCTGTCGGCGTGCCAACGCCGTTGCCAGATTAATCGCTTCGCGTCCGCTGTCGGTGGCCGTGTAGGCAACAACGTACCGGCGCACGCCCTAGCCCTTCAGCCCGGCAGCACCGGCCAGCTCGCCGCGAGACGCAGCATGTGCCGCCAGGATGCGGGCGGCGGTCGCGTGGCCCATCCGCACTGCGCCGTCCACATGTTGGTAGCCGGCACCGGCCAGGTCGGAGCAGGACCAGTAGATCGGCCCCACCGGCGCCAACTGGTCCTTGCCGTAGCGGGACAGCCCGCCCAGATCGTAGCTGGCGGCATACGCGCCGCGGGTCCACTCTTCGGAACCCCAGTCGGACTCGTAGTACACCACCGGGTCCAGTGCAGCCGGGCCGAGGTAGTCGGCAATGGCGGAGAGGATCGCGGCCTTGCGCTCTTCCGGGCTGAGCTCGAACATGGCGTCGGCCTTTTCATCGCTCACGAAACCGACCAGGGTGCCGCGGGAGTCCGCGTGGTTGGTGTTGTCGTAGACCTCCTGCACCACCGACCCCGCGCCGAAGCAGGTGCCGGAGAGGCCGTCGGCCCGCCAGAACGGGGTCTCATAGACGGCGTGGACCTTGATCACCAGGCCCAGTGACTGGTGCTGGTGCATCTGGTGCTGCCGGCGCGGCAGTGGCGGCTCGAAGGAGACCCGCGAATACAGGTTCGGCGGCACGGCCATCACGGCGTGCCGGGCCTCAACGGTGACGCCGTCCGCGATGGCGGTCACGCCGTCGTCGTCCCAGCGCAGCGCGCGCACCGGAGCGTTCAGCAGTACGTCCTCGCCCAGTTCGGCGGCCATCCGGACGGACACCTCCTGCATGCCGCCCACCACGCGCTTGTCCAGGATGAAGTCGTCGTCCACCAGGTTACTGAACGAGCCCGCCGACGCGGCCATCAGCACCGCCTGCAGCACGGAGAAGGAATGCGCGGGCTTGGTCAGCATGCCGCCGGCCACGAACAGGCCGATGTTGTTGCAGGCCTCCTCATCGGCAGACTGCTGGCGCAGCCAGTGGTGGAAGGAGATGGTGTCCAGCTCGCGCGCCTTCGGATGCGCCCACGGCTCCTCCGCGCCCACCTCGGCCGCCAGGGCATCCAGCAGGCCGATCAGCCGGTTCATTTCCGCCTCGGTGGAGTCACTGACCGGGAACATGGCGCCGGTGTAGCGCTTGGCCTCGCCGACGGGATCCAGGTAGATGCTCTGGCCGTCGCGGTAGCGGCTGTAGGTCTCCAGGCCCAGCTCCCCCAGCAGTTCCAGCAGGGCCGTCTGGTCCGGGGACACCCACTGGCCGCCGATCTCGAGCATGGCGCCGTCCACCACATCGGTCCAGGTGCGGCCCCCCACACGGTCCCGCGCCTCCAGCACCGCCACGGACAAACCTGCCCGCTTCAGGTCACGTGCCGCGGTCAGCCCGGAAGGTCCGGCCCCGATTACCACAACGTCCCGCTTCAACTTGCTCACTGTTGCTCAACTCCCGTTAGTACTGCTGCGGAACGCGGCCTGTTTCCGGCCTCCGCCTAAATGAACTGCATTCATTTAACGTCCACTGTAACCTGCACCACAGGATCTTGAAAAGGCTTGCGTAGGATGGTGACACGGGTTGTACCGCCGCAGCCCCGAGGGGACAAGGAAGAAGGAGTTTGTCGTGACAACACGCTCGGCGCGCGACGATGCCCCTGCCCCTCCCCCGAACGGACATCGGCCGGCCGGCCGCCCCACCGAGAAGCTGCTCTCCAAGGAGCTCATGACGACGGCGGCGCTCGGCCTGATCGAAACGCGCGGCTATGAGGGACTGACCATGTCCGGGTTGGCCCGCAGCCTGGGCGTGGCCCCGTCGGCGCTGTACAACCACGTGGCCTCCAAGCACGACGTCCTGCTGCTGCTGCAGGACCACCTGATGGCCCGCGTCGACGTGGCTGCCTTCTCCGAACTTCCGTGGCCGGACGCGGTGCGCCGCTGGGCCTGGTCCTACCGGGACGTCTTCACGCACCACGCCCCGCTGATTCCGGTCATTGCGGTGCTGCCCGTGACCGGTGCGCCGCACACGCTGGCCATGTACGAGGCGGTGGCGGCCGGCTTCCTGCGCGCGGGCTGGCCTGAACCTCAGGTGGTGCCGGCGATCGTGGCGCTGGAGTCCTTCATTTTCGGTTCGGCCTTCGATGTGACAGCGCCCGCCGACATCTTCGAATCAGGAGAGCTGGCCGCGGCGAACCCGGTCTTCACTTCCGCTGTGCGGACGCAGGATCTCAGCGACACCGGATCGGCCGCCGACGCCGCCTTCCAGCTGGGGCTCGAGGCCCTGATCGCCGGGCTGCAGGCACAGCTCAAAGCCGCCCAGTCCGCCTAATCTTGGCGCACCCGGCCTGGCTCCCGAGCCCGGTAGCCAGACACCTCTTCGCTTCGCTCGCGTCGCCTCATCGGCTGTCCCCAACGACTGTTCAGATAACGCCCTTTTCAGGCCCGAACGGGCGTTATCTGAATAGTCGATCTGGATGGAGGTTGGGCTTACAGCAGCCGGCGGGCTCCGTCCGCCGGGAGCACGGTAAACAGCTCGGGTTGCCGGTATCTGCGCGAGGCGAAAGCCCGCAAGACCGCATCCCGCACCTTATCCAGGTCACCCACGGGAACCAGCGCGATGGCGGACCCGCCGAATCCCCCGCCGGTCATCCGGGCGCCGAGTGCGCCGTTGGCCTGGGCGGTATCCACGGCTAGGTCGAGCTCGGGACAGGAAATCTCGAAGTCGTCGCGCATGGAACCGTGGCTGGCGTCGAGCAGCCGGCCGATGGCCGCAGGCCCCTCGGAGCGCAATACCTTCACCGTCTCCACCACGCGCTGGTTCTCGGCCACGATATGTCGGGCGCGGCGGAACGTCTCTTCGTCGAGCAACTGCTGTGCTTCCGGCAGCCGGTCCAGCGGAACCTCGCGCAGCAGCGGCACGCCCAGGGCTTCCGCCGCCCGGGTGCAGGAGTCGCGGCGGCGGGCATAGTCACCGGTGGCGTGGGCGTGCGAAACCTTGGTATCCAGGACCAGGCAAACCAAGCCGGCGGCGTCCAACTCCAGCGGTACCAGCTGCACCTCTTCGCTGCGGCAGTCCAAGAAGACGGCGGATCCGGCGGCACCAAACAGGGAGGCGTACTGGTCCATGATGCCGGTAGGGGCGCCGACCATGTCGTTCTCGGCCCGGCGTCCGACGGCGGCCAGTGCCCGCCGGTCCAGCCGCGCCAGTCCACCTGGGCCACCGGGTTCACCCGGCCCGCCCGGCCCGCCCAGCGCAGCCAATCCTCCCCGCCGAACCGAGCCATCCAGCCCAGCCAGTTCAGCCAGGCCCACCGCCACGGCGCACTCGAGCGCCGCGGACGAGGACAGTCCGGCACCCACCGGCACGTCGGAGTCCACCAGCAGGTCGAAGCCGGGCAGCCGCACCCCGGCCTGCTCCAGTGCCCAGGCCACGCCCAGCGGGTAGGCAGCCCAGCCGGTCACGGCGCCCGGGCGCAGGCCATCCAGGTCGACTTCCACGGCTTCGGTCCCGGACAGGGCGGAGGCAACCCGGACGGTGCGGTCGCCACGGACCGCAAGCGCCGCCGTCGTTGTTTTGTCGATGGCGAACGGCAGCACAAAACCGCCGTTGTAGTCGGTGTGCTCGCCGATCAGGTTCACCCGTCCGGGCCCGGCCCATACCCCGGCCGGCGTGCGGCCAAACCGTGCGGCGAAAGCGTCAGCGGTGCGGGCGGCCAGGGCGTCGGCGCTCACTGCCCGCTCCTGGCGTCCGCATCAGTCCGGACAGCGTCCGCATCAGTCCCGTCGCCGGCCGCATCAGTCCCGGCGCCATCCGCACCAGTTCCGCCAGCGACCACACCGGCCCTGCCGGCATCCGCACCGGCCCCGCCGCCGGCCGCCCGCAGCGCCTCCGCGACCTGTTCGGGCAACGTGTCGTTGATGAAGGCACCCATCGCCGCCTCGGAGCCAGCCAGGTACTTGAGCTTGTCCGCCGCCCGGCGCGGCGAGGTCAGCTGCAGGTGCAGGTAGCCGGATTCGCGCAGCGCCGGATCCACGGGCGCCTGATGCCACGCGGCGATGTAGGGCGTGGGGCTGTCGTAGAGCGCGTCGAAGCGTCCCAGCAGCTGCGGGTACAGCTCCGCCAGCTCGTCCCGCTCGGCGCCGGTGAGTCCGGCCAGGTCCGCCACCTGCCGGTGCGGCACCAGATGCACCTCCAGCGGCCAGCGCGCGGCGAACGGCACGTAGGCGCTGAAATGTTCACCCTCGAGCACCATCCGCGAGCCGTCGGAACGCTCCTTCGCCAGCACCGATCCGGTCAGCGTCTCCCGCCCTCCGGACGCGGCAAAGTGCTGCTGCGCGGCCGCCGCCATCACCGCCCCGCGCGGCGGTAGGTACGAGTAGGCATAAATCTGTCCGTGCGGATGGTGCAGCGTGACGCCGATCTGCGCACCGCGGTTCTCGAAGCAGAACACCTGTGCCACCCCGTCCATCGCGCTCAGCGCGGCGGTCCGGTGCGCCCACGCGTCGATCACGGTCCGCACCCGGCGGGTGTCCAGGCCGGTGAACGAGCCGGTGTGTGCCGAGGTGAAGGAGACCACCTCGCAGCGTCCGCCGGCGGTGTCGGCCCGGCCCCAGGTCGGGTGTTCCGGCACCGCCAGCAGGTCCGGACCGAGCGAGGGAAACCGGTTCTCGAATACGGCCACGTCATAGTCCGCGGCCGGGATCTCGGAGGCGTAGTCGGGCGTGCTGGGGCACAGCGGGCAGGCGTCGGCCGGCGGCAAGTAGGTGCGGGTCTGCCGGTGCGCGGCCAGCGCCACCCACTCCCCGGTCAGCACGTCGTACCGCAGCTCGCCGGCGGGCGTCCGTTCGGGAAGCTCCCGGGTGTCCTGTGTGGTCCGCGGAACCGGCTGCGCACCGTCGTCGAAATACAGCAGTTCCCGCCCGTCCGCCAGCCGGGTACTGGTCACGGCGGTGACCGGCTCCCCTTCCGGAACAACGACGGCGGTGCCCGCCACGGGCGCATCCTGTTCCGTCACGCCGGTTCCCCCGTTTCGGAGGCCACCAGCAGGTTGACGCCGAGTTCGGCATAGCGTGACCGGACCTCGTCCGGGATGCCGGCGTCGGTGATCAGCGTGTCCACCGCGGCCAGGGGGACGATCGGCGCGAGCGCACGGATACCGAACTTGGTGTGGTCGGCCAGCACCACCAGCCGGTCAGCCGACTCGGCGAGTGCGGCGTTCGTGTCCGCCTCCGCCAGGTTGGGCGTGCTGAGCCCGCCGTCCGGGTGGATGCCGTGCACCCCCAAAAAGCACATGTCCACGTGCAGCGACCGGATCGCGGCGGTGGCCACCGGGCCCACCAGCGCTTCCGACGGCGTGCGCTCGCCGCCGGTCATGATGACGGTCGCTTCGCCGCCGGTGGAGCGCCGGGCGACGTCCGCCCCGGTCAGCGAGTTCGTGACTACCGTCAGTCCCTCCAGCCCGGCCAGCAGGCCGGCCAGGCAATAAGTGGTGGTGCCGGCCGAGATCGCAATCGTGGCCCCGGGCCGCAGCAGTTCCCGAGCGGCCCGGCCGATGGCCAGCTTCGCCTGCCGCTGCCGGCCAAGATTCACGCTGAACCCCGGCTCCGCTTCCTGCGTGCCGCGCAGCCGGGTGGCTCCGCCGTGCACCTTGCGCAGCACGCCCTCGCCGTCGAGCGCCTCAATGTCCCGGCGCACGGTCATCTCGGATACGTTCAGCGCTTGCGCCACTTCGGAAACGCGCACGGTTTCGCGGACGCTGAGTTCCTGCAGCACATAGCGCCGCCGTTCCGGTGCCAGCATGGCCGGGCCTCCCACAGATCGATCAAATCCGCACTTTCTCCCTCAAAGTAGCACAGCATCGCACAACGACGTCGGTCCCCGTCTGCGAAAGGCGGGGCACCGACGTCGTGCTGTCCCGGAGGGGACGGTTGCGCAGACGGATTCTGCGGTTTGCTGGATCGGGGTTGCCTCGGGCCAGACCTCGCCCGGCCGGCAGTGCGGCGGACGCGTTGTAGCGACCGGCATCGAACTGGCGCCGCGCCTCAGCCGCTAACGCGGTGCCTCATCGGCTAACGCGTTGCCTCAGCCGCTATAGAAGTGCGGCCGCTTCAGCTGCTGTGTTTCGCGGCGCAGCTGACGCAGTACTGCGCTTCCGGCCTGATCTCCAGGCGCTCACGCGGGATCGGATTGCCGCAGGACGTGCACCGGCCGTAGGTCCCGTCTTCCAGCCGTTCGCGGGCAGCAGCGATGTTGGCCAGCGCCTTTTCCGTGCTAACCAGCAGCGCTACTTCGCGGGCCCGTTCCAGCGTGGCCGTCGACCCTTCGGGGTCGTGCTCGTCGTCGGCCGGGATGTCGCGGGTCGCCGCGGTGACTTCGGCGATGTCCACGGTGAGGCGTTCAACTTGTGCCCGGTCGGACGCCTCCCGAGCATCCAGCAAGGCAGCGAAATGCGCCACCTCGTCCTGGGTTAGCTGGTCGCTCATGCTGGCCTCCTATCCACGCACAGTCCGGCATTATCCGAACCGGAGTGCCCCTAGAATACGCCGTTGTGGCAGCCGCGGAACCGTCTGCCGACAAAAGGCCGGACAACCGCCAGGGTCAGCCGTTGAGCTTGCCGGCCATCCGCTCGCGCATGGCCACGCTGGCAGAGTTCAGCCCGATGATCCGGACTTCTTTTCCGTGGTTCCGGTACTTCTCGGTGATCGCATCGAGCGCCACCACCGTGGAGGCATCCCAGAGGTGCGAGGCGTGCATGTCGATGACCACCTTGTCCGGGTCCAGCGCATAGTCGAACTGCGTGTAGAGGTCGTTCGAGGACGCGAAGAACAACTCGCCGTCGACCACATAGGTAGCGGTCTCTTTGCCGTTCACCTCCAGCACGGTCCGCTCCACCGTCACCAGATGCGACACCCGGTTAGCGAAGAGCACCATGGCGGTCAGCACACCGAGTCCCACGCCGACGGCCAGGTTGTGGGTGGCCACGGTGGCGACCACGGTGACCAGCATGACGGCGGTCTCGCTCTTCGGCATCATCTTCAAGGTCGAGGGCTTGATGCTGTGCCAGTCGAAGGTCGCGCAGGACACGAAGATCATCACCGCCACCAGGGCGGCCATCGGGATCAGCGCCACCACGTCGCCCAGAACCACTACCAGAATCAGCAGGAACACGCCGGCCAGGAAGGTGGAGATCCGCGTCCGGCTCCCCGAAGCCCGGACATTGATCATGGTCTGGCCGATCATCGCGCAGCCACCCATCCCGCCAAAGAAGCCGGTGATGATGTTGGCCGCTCCCTGACCCCACGACTCCCGGGTCTTGGACGAACGGGTGTCGGTGATGTCATCCACCAGCTTGGCCGTCATCAGCGATTCGAGCAGGCCCACGAAAGCCATGGTCAGGGCATACGGGAAGACGACGCCGAAGGTGTCCCAACTCAGCGGCACTTGGGGGAAGAACAGGGCGGGCAGGCTGTCCGGCAGTTCGCCCTTGTCCCCTACAGTCGGCACGGCAACAGACGCGAACACCGTGATCAGCGTCAGCACCACAATCGCCACCAGCGGCGCCGGCACCGCACGGGTCAATTTCGGCAGGCCAAAAACAATCGCCAGCGCCAAGGCGGTCAGTGGGTACACCAGCCACGGAACGCCCAGAAGCTCGGGCACCTGCGCCATAAACACCAAGATCGCCAATGCGTTGACGAAGCCCACCATCACCTGCCGCGGGATGAACCGCATCAGCTTGGCCACACCGAGCAGCGCCAGCAGCACCTGCAACACCCCGGCCAGGATCACGGCTGCCACCAGATAGTCCAGTCCGTGGCTGTCCATCAGCGGGGCAATCACCAGCGCCACCGCGCCGGTGGCCGCGGAGATCATCGCCGGCCGGCCGCCCAGGAAGGCAATGGATACGGCCATGGTGAAGGATGCGAACAGCCCGATGCGCGGATCGACGCCGGCGATGATGGAGAACGCAATGGCCTCCGGGATCAGGGCCAGCGCCACCACCAGCCCGCCGAGCACTTCGGTCTTCAGCAGCCGCGGTGATTTGAGCGTCCGCAGGACGGACTGACGTTCTTCGGGAGTCAGGTCCGGCTGCGCGGTCATCTTGGGCACCGGGGGCTCCGATCTTGTGGTGGGGGAACGATCAATTCTACCGGCGGCCCGTGGCCAGAGGTGCTGCCCTCCCCTGCCAAAGCCCCTGCCGCTGCCGCATCGCCAGCGGTACGCTCTGTGCAGGAGGTACCGCCATGGCAGCCGAACTTCAGACCGACGTGCTGATCATCGGGGCCGGTCCCACCGGGCTCATGCTCGCCAACTGGCTGGCCAAGCTGAACATCAAGCACATCATCGCCGACGGCAAGTCGGGCCCCACCCGCGAATCGCGGGCACTGGGCGTGCAGGCCCGCAGCATGGAAATCTACGACCAATTGGACCTCGCCGGCACCATTGTGGCCGAAGGGAACCTGGCGGAAGCAGCCGTCATCGGGTTCGGCCCGAAGCCCCGCGGCCGGATCCCGCTGGGCAGGATGGGCCGTGGCATCACGCCGTTCCCGGGCATCATGTTCTACGAGCAGAGCAAGAACGAAGAGCTGCTGCTGCGGAACCTGAAGGTACTGGGCGGCGAAGTGCTCTGGGAGTGCCGGCTGGCCGAGCTGGACATCGTGGAGGGCGGCACGTCTCCGGACTACCCCGTCCGGGCCAGGCTGACCGGCCCGGCAGGCGAGGCCGTGATCCGTGCCCGCTACTGTGTCGGGGCGGACGGGGCCTCCTCGGCGGTGCGCACCAGCCGCGGCATCAGCTTCGAGGGCTCCACCAGTCCGCATACCTTCTTCGTCTGCGATGCCACGGACGTCCGCGGCCTGTCCGATGAAGCGATCAACATCCGGGCCGGCATGGACGAGTTCCTGCTGGGTTTCCCCATGACGGGCCCCGGCCACGAGCGGCTCATCGGCGTCGTCGGCGATGCCGCTGCCGGCGTGCAGGGTCACAACAACGACGGCGGTGCGGAGGTTTCGGAGGAGGCCATCCGAGGGCGTTTGGCTGACAAGTTCGACGTCGGCTACGGCGGCTCGAACTGGTTCTCCACCTATCGCGTGCATCACCGGATCGCCGGGCAGTTCCGCGACGGCCCGGTGTTCCTCGCCGGGGACGCCGCGCACGTCCACTCCCCCGTGGGCGCGCAGGGTATGAACACCGGCCTGCAGGACGCCCACAATTTGGCCTTCAAATTCGCCGACATATTGAGCGGTCAGGCGGCGGACTCTTACCTGGACCGCTACCAGACCGAGCGGCGACCGGTGGCGGTGCGGCTGCTGCAGACCACCGACCGGGTCTTCGGGTTCGTCACGTCCACGACGCCCTGGGCCATCGCTGCCCGGAAATGGGTGCTGCAGTTCCTGATCCCGGTGGTCACACGCGTCGTGCCCCGGACCTCGGGTGCCTCGCGCATGTTCGGCTATCTGTCGCAGACCCGGATCCACTACTGGATGACCCCGGACGCGAAGGAAGCGGCCGGCGGCCGGCGCGGCAAAGTGGTGGGGCGGCGGCTGCCGTACGCGGGCAGCAACTTCGATACGCTGCGCAGCCTGCAGTGGCAGGTGCACTCCTACGGTGAGCCCGGCCCCGCCGTCGTCAATCATGTGCAGGCAGCGCTGGGGCTGACCATGCACGTGCTGCCGCGCGCCGGGAACACCACGCTGGATCCGGCGCAGCTGTACCTGGTGCGGCCGGATGGCTTCGTCGCGGCCCAGGCGGTGCCCAGCCACGCAGTCTCAACGTTCACCGAGGCACTGCGGCGCGGACGCCGGTCTGTCAAAGTCTGACTGTAGGCCAGCTCAGGGCCGGAACCATTCGAAAGGAAAGACAATGGCGCTCTATCTATCGACGTTCAGCTACACCCCGGAGGCCTGGGCCAGAATGATCAACAACCCGGAAGACCGGGGGAAGGCCGCCAGGGCCTACATCGAGTCCGTCGGCGGAAAGCTGCACGGCTTCTGGTACGCCTTCGGAACGCACGACGGGTACAACCTCTGGGAGGCTCCGGACAACGTCTCCATGGCCGCAGTGGCGCTGGCCATCAGCGGAGGCGGCGCGATGAGCTCCTTCGAGACAACGGTGCTGCTGACCGTCGATGAGACGATCGATGCCTTGCGGATGGCCGGTGAAGTCCGCTACCGGGCTCCCGGTGCGGCCAGCACCGGCTAGACCTGCACGCCTCTGGGAACCACCATCATCGGGCACAAACCGTGGTGCAGCACGGCCTGGCTCACCGAGCCGAGCAACAGACCGGGAAAGCCGCCGTGGCCGCGGGTGCCCAGCACCATCAATTCGGCAGTGCGGGTGGCATGGATCAGCACCTCGGCGGGCTTAGTGACATAGAAGTTCCAGCTGGCATCCAATTCCGGATAGCGGCCTCGGACTTCGCCCAGCGCAGCGTCCAGTTCAGCGGTGACCTCCTCGCGGAACCGCTGCGCTCCCGCCACGTTGTCCAGCCAGAGCGAGTCGCGGTAGAACGGCGCCCGGGCGGACAGCATCCGCAACGGAATGGCATGCCGGCTGGCCGTTTCGGCGGCTGCCCACACGGCCGGATTCGAGCTGCCCGCGGCATCGACGCCGACCACCACTTGTCCGGCATAACTGAACTTTTCGTTGGGGTCCGGCGGATGTAGCCCCTGGTCCGTTCCGCCCTGCGGCGACGGGACCAGCCACGGCACCGGCCCGCCGGGCAGCGCCGCTGCCGCCTCATCGGAGATCTCGGCGGCCGTCGTCCCGGGCGTCCACCGCTCCGGCACCACCACGGTGGGGCACTCCCCGTGAGCTGCCAGCCCGGAGGAGACACTGCCCAACAGCCGGCCTGCGAAGCCGCCGCGGCCGCGTTTGCCCACCACGGCCAGCCCCGCGGACGCCGATTCGTCCACCAGCACCTCGCTCGGATCCCCGGAGACCACGTGCCCTTCGGCCTGCAGCCCCATGGCTCCGGCTCGGTCCAGCGCGGTCTGCAACACGCCTTCCCCGCCGCGCCGGGCGGATGCAAGGTACTGGTGGTCCACTTGCGGATCGTCAACGCCGGCGGCCGAGATCACCGTGACCAGCCGCACCCGCCAGCCCCGGGATCGAGCCTCGGACAGCGCCCAGTCCAGTGCCCGGCCACTGGTTTCCGAGCCGTCGAATCCCACCAGGACGACCTCTTCCATGCCCCCACCATAGGGGAAGCCGGCAACGCTGAGTAGGTGTGGCATTAAGGACGACGGCGGGTGGCCGGCTGGCAGCCCAGGCCGGTTCGGGCCTGGTAGCGGGAAGCGGACCTAGCAACGAAGGTTCCGAAGCGATCTCAGGCGGTGCCATCTCGCTGATAAAGATCCGGGATGCCGTCGTGGTCTGCGTCGATCCGCTCCTCCGCCTCGATCCGCCGGTAGTGCCGGTTGCGGGTACGCAACACCACCGAAGCGAGCAACGCTGCCAACAGCGACGCCGCAAGAATCGCAACCTTGGCATGATCATTTGCCGGAGTGCCCAAGCCGAAGCTGAGCTCGCCCACCAGCAGTGAGACAGTGAAGCCGATGCCGGCCAGCACGGAAATTCCCAGCAAATCGACCCATTTGAAAGACTTGTCCAGTTCGGCCTTGGTCAGCTTGCTCATCAACCAGGTGGTCCCGACGATACCGATCGGCTTGCCCAGCAGCAGGCCGGCAATGATGCCGATGGCGACTGAATCGCCCAGCGCTGAGACAAAACCTTCGACACCGCCGATGGCCACGCCAGCGGAGAAGAAGGCGAACACGGGGACCGCGAAGCCCGCCGACACCGGGCGGACCCGATGCTCGAATATCTCGGCGAGGCCAGGACCCGACTCCGGCCCTCCGCTGGCCCGGCTGCGCAGCACCGGCACGGTAAAGCCGAGAACCACACCGGCGATGGTGGCGTGGATACCGGAGGCGTGGACCAGTGCCCACGCCACGAGGCCGATCGGCAACAGCACGGCCCACATGGCGATTTGGTGCTTGCCGAAGAAGGCGCGGAATTTCTGCACCAGGAAGGCGTAGATGACGATCGGAATCAGCGCCAGCAGCAGGGCAGAAGAATGGATTTCCTCTGTGTAGACAAAGGCGATGATGGCAATCGCGATCAGATCGTCCACCACCGCGAGCGTCAGCAGGAAGATCCGCAGCGTGCTCGGCAGATGCGAGCCGATGACGGCCAGAACCGCCACCGCAAACGCGATGTCCGTTGCCGTCGGAATCGCCCAGCCATTGAGCGTTTCCGGGTTGCCCCAGTTGATGGCGGCATAGATGAGCGCGGGAACAACCACTCCGCCGGCAGCGGCTGCCACCGGGACCATGGCTTTGCGCGGGCTGCGGAGGTCCCCTGCAACGAACTCGCGTTTCAGTTCCAACCCGACCAGGAAGAAGAACACCGCCAGTAAACCGTCGGCGGCCCATGCACCCAGACTCAATTCCAGATGCCAAGGCGCATAACCGACAGTAAAGTCGCGCAGATCGAAGTAACTGTCGGCCGCGGGCGAGTTTGCCCAGATCAGGGCCACGATTGCGGCGAAAACCAGCAAGGCGCCGCCAACCGTCTCCTTCCGCAGGATTTCGCCGATTCGCAGCGCTTCGGCATAGCTTCCGCGGCCCAATACCTTGGGTTTGGCGGACGGTCCAGGAATTTTGGTAGCCACAGCGGCTCCTCAGGGTCGACAACAGAAATTGCCGACCAGACTTCCCGGCGCACCTCCTCCACCCTAACTGCCGCTTCCGGTAAGCATCAAAACTAAGCCGAGCGCCAGCGGGGCAAACTCTGGGCAAACGTTCTGTACGACGACGACCGGATCATCGTGAAACCAGCAGGGCGAGGCAGAGGCCTTCAGCACCCCGGCTTAGCCGGAAAGCACCATGGCGACCAGTCCGGCAGCGGCGGACAGGAGGCCGACCACGGTAAGAATCTTGCCCAGCAGCAGCACTATTTTTCCCGGCGGCTCCGGCTCGGACACCTGCCACCGGTCGGGCCGGTGGGCGTCGTAATAGACCAGCACGTCCGAGCCCGCCGCCACGTCGGAACCGGTTCCCGCCGGGAAGACACCTTCCAGGAATCCGTGCCGGGTGTCGAACCAGCGCACGCCCCGGCGTCGTCCGTCGTCGAACGCCACACCGTCGGCACTGTGCCACCGGATCCCGGCCAACCTCAGCACTGCGGCCACCAACAGCAGCAGAACGCCCGGTACCAGGGCAGCCCACGTCAGCACTTCGGTCACCAATCCGATGGACGTGGCAAGATCTGGCATGGACAGATCGTATGCCACCCGGCGGGCTCTCCGGGAAAAATTTTGCTGAACTTTGCGCGGACGGGCTGCAATAACGACGGCGGAGCTGTCGTCGGTCTTGGTGGGGTCTCCACGCTCGCTGGGGCTCGCTTGGTCGACCACCGGGGGCGCTCGCTTGGTCGACCACCGGGTGGGGTGGCGCTCGCTTGGTCGACCACCGGGTGGGCTAGGGCAGGCCGAGGATGTTGGCGAGGACGTCCAGATGGTGTTCGAACAGCGACCCGGCATCGGTGAAGGTTTCCCGGCCGTATTGGCCGAACACCTCGAAGCTCACGGCACCGAAAAGCGCGGTCCAGACCAGGGTGCCGCGGGCGATCAGATCGTCGGGAGCGGCCAGGCCGAACTCGCGGCGGATGGCGGCGAGGTCATGGTGGAGCGGCCCGGGCAGAGCCGTCTCCTGCTGCGCGGAACCTTGCCGCCCCGGCTTGTGTCGAGCCGGATACACCCCGGCGCCCTCCGGATCAAACGTCAGTTCGCCGGCCCGGTAGGCGTCGTCGATCATCCTGACCAACGCGACGACTACCCGGATGCCGGGACCGGTGGTGCGCTCGGCCGGAGCCTGGTATCCGGGCACCGGCGAGCCAAACAACAGGGCGTAGCGAGCCGGTTCGCGCAGGCCCCACTCCCGTACTGACCTGCACAGGGCCCGGAATCTTGCCCCGGCGTCGCGGTCCCCCGCAGCCGCGACCGCGTGCTCCACGGCCTCGCCCAGTTCGTTATAGGCCTCCACCACCAACAGGGTCAGCAGTTCGTCTCGGCTGCCCACGTAGCGGTAGACCGCAGAAGACACCACGCCGAGTTCACGGGCCACGGCGCGCAGCGATAGCGCGGCAGCGCCGACCTGACTCAACTGTTCGCGGCCGATCCGCACGATATCGCTGATGGTTTGCTCTCGGGCGCGTTCGCGCGGGGTGCCTGCCATGAACCGATCCTTCCGCACACCCGAGAGCACTGTCAACTTTGGAGAGCAGTGCTCTTGACAAGTGAACACAGGAGGTCCATTCTGATTTCTGAGAGCAGTGCTCTCGGATTGGCCGAAGCACACGACTACGAACAGGAACATCACCATGAGCAACCTCTACATCGTCACCGGCGCCGGCCCGGTTGGCACCACCGTCGCCGAGCAGTTAGCCGGGCAGGGCCACCGTGTCCGGATCCTGACCCGTTCCGGCAGCGGTCCGGACCACCCGCTGGTGGAACGCCGGCCGGTGGACGTTTCCCGTCCAGATGGACTGGACGAACTCTTCGCCGGCGCTGCCGCGATCTTCCACTGCATTCACGGCAGCGCCTACAGTGCCGCCGCGTGGGAGGCCGAGCTGCCGGGCGCCGAGCAGATTGTCCTGGCCGCGGCCCAACGGGCCGGTGCGGTGGTCGTCTTCCCGGAGAGCCTCTACTCCTATGACCGGCCGGATCAGGTGATGACTGAAGACGGCCCGCGCCTGGCCGAGGGCGGCAAACGCGGCGTGCGCACGGCATTGCTGGCGGCCCGCGCTGCGTCGGCCACTCCTACGGTGAGCGTGGTGGCCTCGGATTTCTTCGGGCCGCATGTGCTCAATGCACACGCCGGCGAGCGCATGGTGCCGTTGGTGCTGTCCGGCAAGACCGTCCGGGTGCTGGGCAAGCCGGACCTGCCGCACTCGTTCACCTACGTCCCGGACCTGGCGGCCGCCATGATTGCCGCCGCGGGCAACCGGAAGGTATGGGACACGGTGCTGCATGCCCCGACGCTTCCGGCCCTCACGCAGCGCGGCATGGTGCAGGCCTATGCCCGGGCCGCCGGGACCCCGGCTCCCAAGGTCGGGTCCATTCCGGGCTGGCTGCTGCGCGGCCTGGGCCTCTTTTCAGCCGGAATGCGCGAGCTGGCGGAGATGACGTATCAGTTCGAGCGACCGTTCGTGATGTCCTCGGCGCAGAGCGAAGAACTGCTGGGGCTCCGGCCGACCCCGCTGGACCAGGCCGCTGCGGAGACCGTGGGCTGGTGGCGGATCCGCTTGGCCTCCCGGCAGGAAGCCGGATCGGCCGCCTGAGCCGACAGTCCGCCGTCGTACTTTCAGCGCATGGAAATGGTCCGCAGGTCCAGTTGCCGCAGCACGCGGTCGACGACTTCCGGATCCATGTCCGGCTCGCTGCGGGCCGCCACCACTTCTTGCCGGGCGGCATTCAGCGCAATGGTCTGGGCGGTGACCAGCACCTCGCGGCCGGCCTTGCGCGGCTTCGGGTGCTTGCTCCCGGCCATGCTCAGCAGGTCGTTGCCGAGCCGGTGCATCCGCTGCCTGACCGCTTCCAGTTTTTCCTCCGGCAGGTCCTTCATCAGTTCGGAGTCGCGCAGTGCGGCGATGGCCGCTTCCTGCGCCCGGCCGGCCAGGACGCGGGCCGCTTCGTGTTCTTCGGTGCCGCCGTCCTGGGCCTTCAGCACGCGCATCAGCCACGGCAAGGTCAGGCCGGGCAGCACCAGCGTGGCGAGCAACACCGCACAGGCGACCACCAGGATCTCGTGTCGGCCCGCGAAGGCCGTGCCGTCCGGCAGCGTCACCGGGATGGCCAGCGCCAGGGCCAGCGTGGCCAGCCCGCGCATGCCGCACCAAGTCAGGATCAGCACGTCCTTGGTTGACGTCGGCGGCAGCGCGTCCTCCTTGCCGCGGGCCAGCCACGCCAGCCCGGCCATCCACAGGAAGCGCACCGCGACGACCAGGACGCACACCGTGACGGCGAGGCCGAGCATGCCGAAGACGGCGATGCCTTCCTCCACCACGACTTGCCGGATCTCCAGCCCCATCAGGCCAAAGGCCAGGCCGGTAGCCAGCAATTCCACCACGTCCCAGAACGCCCGGCGGGTGACCCGCTCGGCGGCATCCTGCGGCCGGGAGCGCCGCTGGATCTCCAACGCCGTCACCACCACCGCCACCACTCCGGACGCGTGCAGTTCCTCGGCCAGGATGTAGGCGGCAAACGGCACCACCAGCGTGATCGCGCTGCGGGCCACCAACGACGTGACGAAGTGAGTCGTCATCATGGTGATCCAGCCCATCAGGATGCCGATGGCGACGGCAATGGCAGCACCCAGCAGGAACTGGGGCAACAAGCCCACGCCGATCTCGCTGCCGGAGAGCGCCGCCCCGACGGCGGCCTGGAAGATCACGATGGCCGCTGCATCGTTGAACAGGCCCTCGCTCTGCAGCACGGTGATCAGCCGCCGCGGCATGCGGACGCGGCCGGCTACGGATTCCACCGCCACCGGATCGGGCGGTGCCATGACGGCGCCCAACGCGATGGCCGCCGGAAGTCCGATGCTGCCGATCATCAGCCAGGCCGCACCGGCGACCACTGCCGTGGTCACCGCCACCAGGGCCACCGCCAGCAGCACGATGGTGCGCCAGCGGATCCGAAACACCGCCCAGGAACTGCGCTGTGCGGTGGCATAGAGCAGCGGCGGCAGGAAGAGCGGGAGAATCAGTTCCGGGTCAATGTGGATTTCCGGGAACCCCGGGATGAAGGTCAGGGCGACGGCCAGCAGCAGCATCAGCACCGGGTAGGGCAGCCGCAGCCTTTCGCCCAGGCCGACCGCCACCACTGTGGCAAAGAGCAGTCCGATGATGAGTGCCAGTTGGTCCACTGTCCCGCTTCCGTCGAGGTGTGCTGAGGATGAGCCGGGTCTGTGAACGCGGTTCCGGGTGCTCTAAATCTACCGCCCGGTGCCCGGCCCCCGCAGGTCCTCCTCGCGGGCGGCACGGCCCTTGTGGCCAGCCAAGGCCGGTGAGAAAGTGATTCCATGCCCACCGATTCCGCCCCCGTGAGCCATGAGCTCACCGGATCCGTGCCGCTGCCCGGCGGCGCCCGGTCCGGCCGGCCGGCTGCCGGCACGTCCGGTGCCGCGGGCAAGCGCAACCCGATGTACCGTCGCAGTAAGGTTCCTTACTGACCCTTAGGGCGGCGCCGCCGTCGCAGCGGCACCGCCTGTCAGCCCGTCCGCCCACGTCCCACCATGGGTGGCTCCAGCCCCACAACCGGCTGGCGCCACCAGTTTCCGGAGGTTAAATGACCAGCATGCCTGCACCACAGGACGCGTTCTACGCCGAGCCCGAGCCCGACCTCGCACCCGAGGCGTCCGTCGAGATCACCTCTCCCGCCGCCGTCGTGCGCCTCACCGAGCGCCCTGATGTGGCCAGGGTCAAGGGCGTTTACGCACTGGTCAACACGTCCCTCACGCCGCACCAGGCGATGGTGGAGGACCTGCTGTTTGTCCGCAAGGTCCTCGACCAGGCGCAGATTCCCTACCTGCTGGTCCGCGGCAACGACGCCCGGCCGGTGATGGCGGTGAACTGGGAACAGCGCGACGAGCTGCGCGCCGCCCTGGTGGCTGCCTGCGCGGACGAGCCGTTCTATTCGCTGACCATGGACGCGAAGAAGAAAACCGCCCGCCTGGTGGCCGACGGGGAGCTCGCCGACGGCGACCGCGCGCGTGCCATCCGGTTGTACCGCCCGCGGATTGAACCGACCGGCGGGCTGCGGTACGGCCAAGGCACCGGTGTGCAGGTGGAGCTGTGGCGCTGGGACAACGGGCTGATCCACCTGCCGATCGAAAACTCGTTGACCCGGCGCACGCTGCCGGCCGTGGAGGCCGTCCGGGGCGAGGTGGAGCGCTACGGGTATCGCTGGCCCACGATCGAGAACATGTTCGCCGACCACGCCACGGACATTGATTTCGAGATCGACATCGTCTTTTCCTGGGTGGACGGCAACAACCGCGAGTACCAGCAGTACCGGAACAGTTTCATGGAGAACGCGGTGGTGGGCGAGGGCGACGACGCCGAGGCGCGCTTCCGCCAGATCGACGAGCTGCGCTACGCGCTGCGCTCGGTCTACATGTTCGCGCCGTGGATCCGGCGCATCTTCATCTGCACCGACTCGCCACTGCCGGAGTGGCTGGACGCGGAGCATCCGGACATTCGGGTGGTGCGCAGCGAGGAGCACTTCCGCGACTCCGCCGTGCTGCCGGTCTTCAACTCGCAGGCCATCGAGGCGCAACTGCAGCACATCGAGGGCCTGGGCGAGCATTTCCTGTACTCGAACGACGACATGTTCTTTGGCCGGCCGGTCGGCCCGGACATGTTCTTCTCCCCCGGCGGGATCACCAAGTTTGTGGAGGCCGACACCCGGATCGGGCTCGGCGACAACCACCTGGACCGCTCCGGTTTCGAGAACGCGGCCCGGGTGAACCGCAAGCTGCTGCACGACCGCTTCGGCCGGATCACCACCCGGCACCTGGAGCACTGCGCGGCGCCGCTGCGCAAATCCGTGCTGCTCGAGATGGAGGAAGAATTCGCCGACGAGTTCAAGTCCACCGCCGCCAGCCGGTTCCGTGCCAAGGACAACATCTCGGTGACCAACTCGCTGTACCACTACTACGCCCTGCTGACCGGGAGGGCGGTGACGAATCCCGGCGCCGAGGTCCTGTACGTGGACACCACCATGTACTCCGGCCTGAAGAAACTGGAGAAGCTGCTGCAGAAGCGGAACCGGGACTTCTTCTGCCTCAACGACGGCAGCTTCCCGGAGGTCCCGGCCGAGGAACGCCAGCGCGTGGTCACTGACTTCCTGGCCCGCTACTTCCCGTTCCGGGCCCCGTGGGAGAAGGCGCCGTCTGCCTAACCGGCGGCTCCGAAGCTGCCTCCGTCGCCCGACGTTGGGCTGGGTCTGAACCGCCCGGTTGCGCCGACCAGGGGTGCGCTCAGAGGTGGCCCGGCCTCAGAGGCGGGAGGGGATCCGTCCCGGCCGGACGGCGTCGGGAATGACGACGGCGGCGTCCTCCAACCGCTGCCGGGTCTCCGCCGCGGTGACCTGCCGACCGACCGGCAACCCTCCGCGGGCCGGAACCACGGAATGGACCACGGTGTCCTCATAGACGTGGACCATGTTGTAGGCCTGCGCGGCATCGCGGCCGCGGGTGCTGCCGGCGTCGGCGGCCAGGTCCTGGGTGTAACAGGTCGCGGAGGCGACCGAGACCGGGATGCCGGCGAACGTGGCGGTGGTGGAATAGTGCAGGTGGCCGGCGATGATCCCGGACACGTCGCTGCCGCGCAGCACCTCGGCCAGCTCGGCCTGGCCGCGCAGCTCCACCAGCACCGCCAGGTCCTGCACGCTGGGCACCGGCGGGTGGTGCATGGCGAGGATGGTTCCGTGCGGTGCCGGTTCGGCCAGCTCGTCGGCCAGCCACTGCAACTGGTCATCCTCCAGCTGCCCGTAATGCGCACCCGGCACTGTCGAATCCAGCGTCATCACGCGCAGGCCGTTGACGTCGTACACCCGGTCCAAAGGTTCGGCGCCGGCGGGCTCGTCCAGCAGCATGGTCTTCATCCCGGAACGGTCGTCGTGGTTGCCCATCGCCCAGATCACTTGGGCGCCCAGGTTCACTGCCGCCGGTTCCACGATTCTGCGGAGTCTGGAGTAGGCCTCCGGCTCGCCCTTGTCCGCCAGATCGCCGGTAAAGACCAAGGCCTCGGGCCGGGAACCGGAGTCTTGCAGATCCTCGAAGATCTGCTCGAGCCGTGCTGCGCTGTCTACCGCCCCGTAGAGCCGTCCGTCGCCGCCCACCAAGTGGGTGTCGCTGATGTGGAGTAGGAAGTGGTTGGGCCGTGGATGCTCGGCCTGACGGAGGTCCATCATCTACCTTCTGCTGCTCGCCGGACGTGTGCTGTCCGGTCCACTACAAACCATACAAACAGAAAAACACTGAACTGTGGGTGAATTTGACGCGGCAATTACGTGGAATCCGGCTAAGTTTTCTCCACGATGCCAAAATGGGCCGCGAACAAGGGAGCAAGTTCACTGATCTGGAACGGCGTCATCGCCGCCCCGCGCAGGCCTTCCAGCCCGGCCAGTTCCTGCAGCTCCAAGCCGCGCAGGTCAACATGCTTCAGCTTCGCCGCGGTCAGGTCCAGCCGCCGCACCCGGCTGTCGGCAAAAGCCAACCGGTGGGCGGCAGCGCCGCCCAGATCCAGTTCGTCAAGGATGCAGCCGGTAAACAGCACGTCCTGGAGTTCGGCGCCGCGCAGGTTCACATAGCCCAGCTTGCAGTTGCGGAACTCGACCGATTCCCATTCAGACTCGTACACCTCGGCTGAACCGAACCGTGAACCGTCAATCACCACCCGCCGGAACCGCGAGCGGGGCGCGCTGAACACGGGGGCGTTCATCCGTTCGATGGCCACGTCCACCAAGCCGGCCGAACGCAGGTCGGCCCCGTCCATTGAGACATCCTGGAACGTGCACTCCGTGAAGGAGACACCGGCCAGGCGCTGGCCGTCCAGCTCAGCGCCGACATACCGCAGGCCTGCCACCCGCCCCTCCGGCACCAAGGCCGACGCGTCGCCGTCGGTCATCTGCCCCAGGTCCGGGGCGTCGATACGGGGTGTGAAATCGGCAGGTTTGGCCATCTTTGGAGCATAGCGAACAAGCCAGGCCGAAAATCGCGTGCACTCAGAGCCAAAGGCGTGTTCGATGGCACCATGCAGATTCTCGTCTTGGGCGGTACCGCCTGGCTAGGCCATGAAATCGCCGCCGAAGCACTGCGCCGCGGGCACCAGGTCACCTGCCTGGCCCGCGGCACCTCCGGAGCGGTTCCGTCCGGGGCACGGCTGGTCCGGGCCGACCGCGATGCCACGGACGGCCTGGACGCCGTCGCGGGGCAGCACTGGGATGCCGTGCTGGATGTATCCCGCCAACCGGGCCAGGTCCGCCAGGCAGCGGCCGCGCTTGCGGGTGCGGCGAAGCATTTCACGTTCGTGTCCTCCTGCAGTGTCTACGCCGACCACGACAGCCCGGGCGCCGATGAATCCGCCGGGTTGCTGCCGCCCCTGGAGTCCGACGTGATGACCTCCCCGGACGTTTACGGCCAGGCGAAGGTCGCCTGCGAGAACGCCGCAAGGGATGCGTTCGGCCCCGGCCGCACCCTGATCGTCCGGCCGGGCCTGATCGCCGGCCCCGGTGACATCACCGACCGCACCGGCTACTGGCCGTTGCGTTTCGCTCGTCCGGTCAGCGACGACGGCGCCGTCCTCGTCCCCAATGCACCTGGCTTGGACGCCCAGGTCATCGATGCCCGCGACCTTGCCGCCTGGCTGGTCGCCTCTGCCGGAAAACGGCTGACCGGGGAGTTCAATGCGGTAGGCGACGTCTTGGGGCTGGCCGAGCACTTGGAGGTTGCCCGAAGCGTTGCGGGCCATTCCGGTCCGGTGATGGCGCTGGACCAAGAGGAGTTGGCGGCCGCCGACGTCAACCCCTGGGCTGGCCAGCGGTCCCTGCCGCTCTGGCTGCCCCTGACCGACTTCGCCGGCTTTACCTCCCGCAGCAACGCTGCTGCCAAAGCAGCCGGTCTGGCCCTGCGTCCGCTCGCCGAGACACTGGCGGACACGCTGGACTGGGAACTGGCAGCAGGTCCCGACCGCCCGCGCAACGCTGGCTTGGCCTCGGAGGAAGAACGCCGGCTGCTGACCATCGCCCACGCTCGCAGCTGAGAGCAGACCGCCCTTGAGACGTCCCAGCCGCGGTTGTAGCGTGACAGGACAGCAGGCCGACAGGCCCGTCGCTTCCCGAGGAGGCTGCCGTGACGATTCCCCCGCCGCCGGATCCCAGGCCCGATCCGAACGAGCCCCGGCCCAACCCGCCGTTCCCGCCGGAACCGAATCCGGACCCGATGGCCCCGCCGGAACCGAATCCGGATCCCCTGGCGCCGCCGGACCCGGGGCCCGGCCCGTTCCCCGATCCCGGGCCGATGGTTCCGCCGCGCGGGCCCTAGGCTTCCCCCAACCCAGTCAAGGGCGGCGGCTCCGTGTTGCTGCCCGCGGCAACATCCGGCAACACAGCGGAAGCCGACGGCGGTCCACCATACAATGAGCGGGTGACCGCTACTTTTCGGGCCGCATGAGTTCCCGCCTGCACAGCCTCGTCATCGAGACGCTTGGCAAGCGTATTGTCTCGGGGGAACTGACGGCCGGTGCCACCACCCATTCCGAGCACTTCGAGTCCGAGCTCGGGGTCTCCCGCTCCGTGATGCGCGAGGCCGTGCGCGTGCTGCAGTCGCTGGGGTTGGTGGAGTCGGTCAAGCGGATCGGAATCCGCGTGCTCCCGCCCGAGCGCTGGAACAAGTTCGATCCCTCGGTCATCCGCTGGCGGCTCGCCGCCAAAGGCAAGGGCGCCCAGTTGCGCTCGCTCACGGAGCTGCGCTCCGCCGTCGAACCCGCTGCCGCCGAACTAGCAGCGCAGCACTCGCCGGAGGAGATGGCCGCAGAGCTCATGGCCATCGCCGCGAAGATGCGCGCGGTGGGCCGGTCCGGTGACCTGCAGCGGTTCCTGGAGCTGGATATCCAGTACCACACGCTGGTCTTGGCCGCCTCCGGCAACGAGATGTTCGCACAGATGCACTCGATGATCGCCGAAGTGCTGCGCGGCCGGACCGATTACGGACTGATGCCCACCCACCCGCACGAAGAAGCGCTGCAGCTGCACGTGGACGTCGCGGACGCCATCCAGTCCGGCCGGCCCGAAGCTGCCCGGCAGGCGATGGACCAGATCATGCGCCGGACCATTGAGGAAGTCCGGAGTGTCTGGGAAGACGAGCCACGGCTGTTCGAAGACGCCGAAGCCTAGTCCCGGCAGCCGGCCGGTGCGCCGGCGCGCGCCGGTTCAGGCACCGCAACGCCAGCCCTGCCAGCCCTCCCCTTTCGGCATCGACTATGCAACAGGCGCCCTTCCCGCGTGCGAAAACGGCGCCTGTTGAATAGTGAACTCCGAGCCGAAGCCCGGCCTGAGGATGCCGGCGGCTACTGCGCGTCGTTGAAGCGCAGCAGCACCTTGCCGCTTTGCGACGAATCGCGCGCCATCCCGAACGCCTCCAGCGCATCGGCCGCGGCGTATTCATGGGTCATCACCGGATCCGCGTAGAGGGACCCGTCCGCCAGCGCGGCAATGACCTCGTCGATCTCGTCGTTGAAGCGGAAGGAACCCACCAGCTCCAGCTCACGGGTGATGGCCAGCGAAATCAGCGCCGGCTGTTCACCCGACGGCAGCAGCCCCACCATCACCACGCGACCGCCGCGGGCAGCACCGCGCACTGCCGACGCCAGGCCGTAGTGGTTGCCGGAGGACTCCAGGCAGATGTCCGCTTCGACCGCGGCAATCCCCTCCGCGTCGGTGGCCAGCAGGGTGCGGCTCGCGCCCACCTCCCGTGCGATGTCCAGCGGCTTCTCATGCATGTCGACGGCGACGATCTCGGCCGCGCCCGCCCGCTTCAGCACGGCGATGATCAGCGCACCGATCGGGCCGCAGCCGATCACCAGCACCCGCTTGCCCGCCACGTCGCCGGCCCGCGAGACCGCGTGCCAGGCCACGCTGGCCGGCTCCACCAAGGCGGCGCGGCGCAGCGGCAGGGATTCCGGCAGCTCGCGCAACATCCGGGTGGGCAGATTGATGTAGCGCGCGAACGCGCCCTCGGTATGCGGGAAGCGTGCCGCGCTGCCCAAGTACGTGCAGCCCGGGGACAGGTTGGGGCGGTCGGACGGGTACTTGGAGCCGTCCCCCGGGCCGGGCGTCGCCGGATGCACTGCCACAGCGGTGCCGGCGGCCGGCCCGCTGCCGTCGGCCGCAGCTGCCGCCACGGTGCCCACCACTTCGTGGCCCAGCAGCATCGGCGCTTTCAGGATGGATTCGCCGGCCGCGCCGTGCTGCCAGTAGTGCAGGTCGGACCCGCAGATCCCGCCGTACGCAATTTCCACCACGGCTTCGTCCGGCCCGGCGGGCGCCAGCGCCACCGGCTCAACCCGCAGGTCTCCGGCCGCATGGGCCACAACGCCAAGGGACTGTGCTGGAAGGGTTGTCATGGGTGCTGCCTTTCAATCTGAAAAAGTACGACGGCGGTGCGCCGCCTTGGGTGCCTTGGCCCGCCGGTTAGCCGGCGTCGCTCGGACGCCGTTGGTCAGACGACGGTGGTCATGCCGCCGTCGATGAAGACCACCTGGCCGTTGACAAAGTTGGACGCGTCGGACGCCAGCCAGATAGCCGGTCCCACGATGTCCTCCACCGTGCCCCAGCGGTGAGCCGGGGTCCGGCCCAGGATCCAACTGTTGAACGCCTCGTCATCAACCAGCTTCTGGGTCATCTCGGTGTGGATGTAACCCGGGGCGATCGCGTTGATCTGAAGGCCTTGGGCCGCCCACTCGGCGGTCATCGCCCTGGTCAGGTTGCGAATGCCGCCCTTGGAGGCGGTGTACGGGGCGATCGTCGGGCGGGCCAGGTCGGTCTGCACGGAAGCGATGTTGATGATCTTGCCCGCGCCACGTTTGATCATGTGCCGGGCGGCCTCGCGGCCCACTAGGAAGGCACTGGTCAGGTTGGTGCGCAGTACGCGTTCCCAGTCGTCCACCTCCAGGTCCAGCATCGGCACCCGGTGCTGGACGCCGGCATTATTGACCAGCACCCACAGAGGTCCCACTTCGCGCTCGACCCAAGCCACGCCGTCGGCCGCTGCCTGCGCATCGGTGACGTCAAAGGCGCGCGCGAAGATCTTCTCCGCCCCGAACTCTGCCGCCAGTTCCGCTCGGGTGGCTTCCAAACGTTCCTCGTCCAGCCCATTAAGCACCACGACGGCGCCGGCGGCGGCCAACCCGCGGGCAATGGCCTTGCCAATGCCGCGGCTGGAGCCGGTTACCAGGGCGACCCGGGAGGAAATGTCGAACAGGTTCACAGTCATATATCTCTCCAAATGCGGACGGGACGGCCGCAGCCGTCCCGTCCATATTGCTCAGGTTAATACTAGAACGACGAGGCGATCAGGAAGATGGCCAGCGCCAGCACGAAGCCGACCACGCCCACCAGCGCCTGGCCTACGGTCCAGGTCCTCAGCGTGGTCTTGGTGTCCATCTGGAAGAACCGGCTGACCAGCCAGAAGCCCGAATCGTTCACGTGGCCGGCGAAGACCGAACCCGCGGCCAGCGCCAGCACGATTGCGGCCAGTTCCACCGGGTTGAATTCCGGGTTGCCCATCACTACCGGCTGGACCAGCGCGGCGGCGGTGGTCAGCGCCACCGTGGCGGAGCCCTGTGCCACACGGACGACGGCGGCGATGACGAAGCCCGCCACGATGATCGGCAGGCCGATGGCGTCCAGCGACTCGGCGATCGCGTTGCCGATGCCGCTGGCACGCAGCACGCCACCGAACATGCCACCGGCACCGGTGATCAGGATGATCGAGCAGACCGGGCCCAGCGCGCTGTCCACCACAGTCTCAATCAGGCTGCGTTCCTTGCCCTGGCGGCTGCCCAGCAGCCACATCGCCAGCAGCACGGTGATCAGCAGCGCCACCGGGGTCTCGCCCAGCATGCGCAGGATCTGCACCCAGGTGTCCTCCAGCGAGACCACCTCTGCCGTCGCCAGCATGTTCAGGCCGGTGTTCAGGAAGATCAGCACCAGGGGCAGCAGCAGCAGGAAGAAGATGGTGCCCAGCTTCGGAGCGGAGCGGAATTCGGATTCTACCGATCCCTTCGGGGCGTCCAGAATGTCCGGGACGGGGATGTCGAACCGGCGGCCCAGGTGACGGCCGAACAGGTAGCCCACAACGTACCAGGTGGGGATGGCCACGACGAGGCCCAAGACCAGAACCAGTCCGACGTCGGCGCCCAGCAGACCGGTAGCGGCCACGGGGCCCGGGTGCGGCGGCACGAAGATGTGCATCACGGAGAACGCGGTGGCAGCGGGGAATGCGTAGAAGAGCAGCGAACCGCCCAGGCGGCGTGCCACGGTGAAGATGATCGGCAGCATGACCACGAGGCCGGCGTCGAAGAAGATCGGGAAGCCGAACAGCAGCGATGCAATGGACAGCGCCAGCGGTGCGCGTTTCTCGCCGAAACGCTTAATCAGTGCCTGTGTCATGACCTCGGCGCCGCCGGAAACCTCCAGCATGCGGCCGAGCATGGCGCCCAGGCCTACCAGCAGGGCAACGCTGGCCAAGGTTCCGCCAAATCCGCCCAGAAGGGTGGGCATGATCTGGCCTGCCGGTATGCCTGTGGCCACGGCGGTGAGCAAGCTGACGATAATCAGCGACAGGAAAGCATGCACCCGGAACCGCATGATCAGCACCAGCAGCAGCGCAATGGCTGCCACGGCGACAAGCAAGAGGCCGGGCGTGCTCAACGTCCAGTTGAGCTCGAGTTCGGTCATCATTGTCCTTCGTTGAGTCGGATGGTTATCCGTTTAGTTGTGTGTTGAGCTTTAATCGTCGGTGGAGCCGGCTAGTTCTAGTTGTGCGTTGAGCCTTCGGTACCCGTGGAGCCGGCTGCCTCTTGCAGATAGCTCTCTACCCTGACGGCAATCTGCTCCGGCGAGTCGGTGACGGGCACTTCCAGCCCGGCTTCGTCCTCCCCCAGCGGTTCCAGAGTCTGGAACTGCGAGTCCAGCAAGGTCGGCGGCATGTACTCGTGGTCACGCCCGCTGATCCGTGCGGCGATCAGCTCGCGGCTGCCGACGAGGTGGATGAACCTGGTTTCGGGGGCAAACGAGCGGATGAGGTCGCGGTAGCTGCGCTTCAACGAGGAGCACGCAACAACGGCTGTGGTTCCCTCCTCCAATTTGTCCGCCATGACCTGGCCAATGGCGGACAGCCACGGGTGCCGGTCAGCGTCGGTGAGGGGGTGCCCGGAGGCCATTTTTTCCTTGTTGGCGGCGCTGTGCAGATCATCGCCGTCGATGAATTCCAGACCCAGATGCTGTGCGACGGCGGCGCCCACCGTGGATTTTCCGCATCCTTGGACGCCCATAACCACCAAAGGGGGAAGTTGCAGAGACATGGGCAAAACTCCTCAGACGCATCATTACATCTGATTTGGTGACTAATCTCTCGCCAATAAATCAGATTTATCCGGAACAAAGTACCACTGGCAGACAGACTCCAGCAAAACAAGAAAGGTTGCATCACGCACCAGCGCCAGCCGGGAAGGCGCCGGCAGGTGCCGGATATTTGCCGAGACGGTAACGAATTGGCCTTCGCTTGCTCCGGCCCGTACCGCTGGCTGCATCCCCCGGCTACATTGGTCTATACACGGTGTCCGACGCGGCACCATCTGCGGCGCCGCGGGGCCCGAGGAGGTCGAAATGTCCTTATCGGATGAAGAGCAGCGGCGTCTGGACAAGCTTGGGCACGAATTGGAGAACGACGATCCTCGCCTGGCGCGCTCCCTGTCTGGTCGCGGGGTCATGGTGTTCGGACACATCATCAGCGCCGGGACTCTCTGGGCCGTCATCGGCGCCCTTCTGCTGTTTATCGGCGTTGCAGGAAATTCTTTGGTTTTGGCCATGCTGGGAGTCATTGCCCTCGCCGCCGGCGCCATCCGCGGAACCGCAGGCTTCATGTCCCGGCACCGCCGCCTGTGAAACGTGTAGGCGCCCTCCCCTCCCGTTTGAAGGACGAGACAGCTTTCTGACGGCCGCCCAAACCCTTTGCAGCGAGGGTTTGGATTCCTACTCCCCCGCGCGCCGAGCACGCCTCCCCGTTCGGATTATCTTGCACGCTTTGTTCGGATCAACGTGCCCAGCGCGTTCGGCCGAGCGCGGCGCCTGCCCGGTAATTCAGCGCCCACCGCCCTAGCCGGTGGGACTCAGCCGCCGCTTGAACGCCCGAACCCGCGTCTTTTCGCGCCGTTTTCCGCGGGGTCGATCCCGTAGCGCACCGTGCTGCTCAACTTGTCCCGTGGCAGAACGCAATTCCGCCGATGCGAACCACGTCACGTTCGTTACCTCGCCGTGTCACAGGAACGGTGGCATAACACACTCCATCATGTACTTTTGCTCAAGCGCATTCGTCGTGGATCGTGCATCCGCACGAGAAGAATGCAGCGGTTGAGTTCGATTCAAAGGTGAAAGAGGTCTCCCTGTGACACAGGTTCAAACGGAAGCGGTCGCAGCAGTCGCAGCTGAGCAGCAGCCCGGCCGCAAATCGGCAGGACACATCATTGTCGATTCGCTGATTGCGCACGGCGTCGAACGAACCTACGTCGTTCCCGGCGAGAGCTACCTGGAAGTGTTGGACGGGCTCCACAACTCCACCATCGACACGATCGTTTGCCGCCACGAAGGCGGCGCCGCCTACATGGCCGAGGCTGACGGAAAAATGAACCAGCGGCCCGGCATCGCGATGGTCACCCGCGGCCCCGGTGCCGCCAACGCCCACGTAGGCTTGCACACCGCATGGCAGGACTCCACCCCCATGGTGCTCTTCGTGGGCCTGATTCCGTTTGAGCACCGCGACCGTGAAGCCTTCCAGGAATTCGACATCAAGTCCTGGTTCGATACCGGCGCCAAGCGCGTCATGGTTCTGGACCACCCGGAGCGTGCGTCCGAAATCGTCGCCGAAGCCATGTTTGCGGCAACCAGCGGCCGCCCTGGCCCCGTCGTCGTCGGCCTGCCGGAAGATGTCATTCGCGAAGAAACCGATGCCACTTTGCACCCGGTCATTCCCGTTGCCCAGGGCGGCATGACGGTCACCGACTGGAAGGCGCTGAAGGCAGCCCTGAAGGAAGCCGAAAAGCCGCTGTTTGTCGTCGGCGGCAACGACTGGACCCAGGAAGGCGCCAGCGCCCTCACCACCTGGCTCGAAGAGCACAACATTGCAGCTGCGGTCGAATGGCGCTGCGAGGGCACCATCCCCTTTGACTCCCCCTCCTACGTTGGTCCGATCGGCTACGGCCGGCCGAAGCCCACCTACGACTTGCTCGAAGAAACCGACCTGCTGGTCTTCGTCGGCACCGTTCCGGGCGATGTCATCACCGACGGCTTCCTGGTACGCCAGGACTGGTCCAAGAAGAACTTCCTGGTCACCATTGACCCCTCGCTCCGCGGACGCTCCGGCCCCGTCTCCTACCAGATCGTGGCCAAGCCGGACGTGTTTGTCCGCGACCTGGTCATGATGGACCTGCCGCTGAAGGAAGAGTGGAAGAGCTTCACCCAGCGCATGCGGGGCGAGCAGGAGAAGTTTGCGGCCCTGCCGCCAGCCGAGCCCACCGACGGTCCGGCTCGGATGGACACCATGATGGCCAATCTGGTGAGCGGCCTGCCGCGCGACGCCATGATCACGCTGGGCGCCGGCGAGCATACCAACTGGGCACACCGCTACTTCCCCACCCACGACTACGCCTCCATGCTCTCCGCACGGAACGGGTCCATGGGCTACTCCGTCCCCTCTGCGATCGCCGCATCGCTGGCCTACCCCGGACGCCGCGTGGTGACCATCGCCGGCGACGGCGAGTTCCTCATGAACGGGCAAGAGCTGGCAACTGCTGCGCAGTACGGGGCCACTCCGCTGGTCATCGTCATGGACAACCAGGAATACGGCACCATCCGGACCCACCAGGAACGCTGGTACCCCGAGCGCATCTCCGGCACCCAGTTGAAGAACCCCGACTTCGCCCTCATGGCGCAGGCCTTCGGAGGTTTCGGCGTGAAGGTAGAGCGCGATGCCGACGTGCCCGCAGCCCTCGAAGCTGCCCTGAAGGCCATTGACGAGGACAAGAACTTCGCACTGATCCACTTGGTGGTTGAGCAGCGGGTCAAGGCTTACTGATACGCGCTCAGTTTGACGGAGCTTGTTGGAGCCGGTGGCCGGGACGTCTTGTCCCGGCCACCGGCTTTCTGTTGGGCGGACGCAATTTTGAGGTTCCCGGCAACGCATCGGGTGCGTCATCTCCGTTGTCGGTCGAGCAGTGGGCTGGGGCTGCCCATCAGGCGGGTCCGTCGGCGCTTTTGCGCGATTCGCCTGTCCCTCGTGCCGTTCACTCCGGCCGTGTGTCTGGTTTCCGGGGAGCAGGCTCCTGCAGTGAGCCCCTCGGCTGGCTCCCCCGGATCGATGGGAACGTGTGCTGACCCGGGCGAAAGCGTGGCAGGCCAGGTGGTGCCGGGCAGGGGCGGCGAGGTGGAAGGGTAGACATGGCCGGTGGGGGTACTGGTTTCCACCCTGCGGCCGGGACCGTCAATGGTCCTGCCGGTCCAGCCATCGGCTTCCCTGGCATAGTTGCAGTCTTCACACAGGCCCCGGCCGTTGGCCAGCGTGGTCTCTCCTCCCTCGGACCAAGCAACGATGTGGTCGATATGCCGGATCGGCGCATCACACCAAGGACCGGTGCAAGAAGCGTCTCGGGCCATGACCATCCGGCGCAGACCATCGGGGAAATTCCGCGCCTTCGAATCCATCCCCAGTAGCTGCCCGGTACCGGGAGCGGTGTACAGGCGGCGGATCCAGATGTCCTGCACACCGCCGACCTTGAGGGCTTTCAACCTCGCCCGCCGCGACGCATCGCGCGCCGTCTTCCATCCCGGCTCGGTCCCCGCCGGCAGCGCCTCCCTGCTGCTGCTCCGCGGCGGCCCGGCGGAGCTTTGGGCCGTCACTGTCCGTGAAGCCGGTCCATCTTCTGGGAGGTCTTGCGGCAGACGGATGAGGTCGCGTGCGTATTGGGCCGGGACGATGCCGTAGCCGGTCAGCCAGGCCGGCTCACTGTCTCCCTGCAGCATCGCCCGGTCCGTCATCACCAACTGGACCTCGACCCGTGATGGGTCCGCCGTGGACTGGCCGGTCAGGCGCTCAAACACCGTATCCGCCATCGCTTGTCCCCGGGATCTGGGGTCCCCGGCATTACGCAGCCGGTCCGCTTCCCGGTTTAACGAGGCCATCACCGCCACTCCCTGCACTACAGGCAACAGGGTACGGACGGAGACCATGGTGTCCGGCTCGGGGCGAGAAGAGACATGACGGTCGGCCTCGGCCTTCGCCGCCCGATGCACCACCGAGCGCGGGTCCAGCCGATACGCGATTCTCTTGGCTTCGGCTTGCAACTGCCGGCTGCCCAGGCCTCGCAGACGTTCCGGGTCCCCTGATAATTCCGCGTCCACTCGCGCCCGGTCTTCCCGCGTCAGGCACGCGGTTTCACTGACCAGAATCCCAGCCCGGAACTCATTCAAGACCCCGGATTCCAACGCGCGCAGAGTATGCGGCATCTCGTTGACCAAGATTTTCGCCACGCCAAGCAGCAGTCCGGCCCGGTGCGGAGACTCCCTACGCGCCAGCCCCACCTGCTGCGTGATCCCGCGGCCCTGTCGCTCCTTCGGCACCCCGGCTGCGGCACGGCGAGCACGAATAGATGCATCCAGTTCGACCTCGATCTTGGCCTGCGCGGCAGCGGCAGCATCCTTGAGGTTCTCCAGCGCGGTGATCTGATTGATCCGCTCCGCGTCCGAGACGTCCACATCGGGACAGACCAGAGCACTGGCAAACGCATTGATCATAGCCGCATCAACAGAACCCGCACCGGGATGGCCGGGCTGGGCGGAATCGCCGAGCTGGGCGGAATCGCCGAGCTGGCCGGAATCGCCGAGCTGGCCGGGCGGGGCGGAACCGCCGAGCTGGCCGGGCGGGGCGGAACCGCCAGTCTGGGCTAATGGCCCGGGCGGCGCGGCGGGTGGGCCTTCAGGTGCTGCCGGATCCAACATCTCAGCGTCTCAATCGTCAGCATGCCCAGGGGCACGACATCGAACACGAGCGGTCGTGGAACACGAGTCCACGGACGCCGCCAGGAAACGCGACACCTGACGGCCAACATGTGGTTCTGAACTACTAGAAACAGGCTATCCGCTGGCACTGACAGTCTCGGAACCGGCGGTACTGCTACTAACTACAGCCTATGGATCGCTCCGGCTGGTCACCGGCGCAAGTTCCCGGTTGTGGCCAAATTGCCCTTCTACCCGGGCTGTGGAGGACGAGACGAACCTTCGACGATGGTGCCTCATCGTGAGCCACCGCAGCACCCACCCAGCCGGCTTCGGCGCTTGAGCTGAGCAGCGCCGTCGTCGTCTTCCCATAGTGAAGGACGGAACAGCACGAAAGTGAACTGGGCACCGCCGTCGTCGGCTCAACGTGCCGACAGTAAAAACGAGGTGGGCACCGCCGTCGTCGTCTTCCCAAGTTGAACGACGGAACAGCACGAAAGTGAGCTGCACACCGCCGTCGTCGGCTCAACGTGCCGACAGCAAAAAGAGGTGAGCACCCCGTCGTCGTCAGCCCCCGGCCGACGCGGAGCAGCAAAAAAGAATCACGCAAGCGTAACCTTTCACGGGGCCGGCTCGATTAGACAGGTGTACGAGCGCGCTGCGGACTTCCACCAGCCGCGCGCCAAGCAACAACCGAGGAGATCCATGACGAATCGTTTCCGTACCCTGAGCCTGCCCGCCAAGGGAACCGCTCTGGCCGCCATCATCGCCGTTGGCGGAGCAGGTGCTGCCGTTGCCGCCCCCGCGTTGACTGCGGGGGAAACCGAGAACGCCATCACCACTCCCGCCGTTCCGGCGACTCCTGCTGTTCCCGCCGCTGACGGCGAGCAGGCTATTCCCGCAGTCCCGGCCACCCCCGCCGTGCCCGGCGCCAAGTCCGCTGCCGAGGTTGAGGCTGACGCTGAGGCCTCCGTGAGCGAAGACGGCCTCGAGTCCGATGCAAAGGCCGACGCCGAGACTCGTGTAGAGGCCGAAGCCGGAAGTGACGAGGCTGGCGCCGCCGCCGAGCTGCGTTCCGGTGCCGTGGTGACCCCGGCCGTTCCGGCAACTCCGGCCGTACCGGGCGCCGACGGTGAGTCCGGGATCCCGGCTGTCCCCGCCATCCCGGCCGTTCCGGAACTGCCGAAGAACGCTAACACCGACGCGCAGGCCAAGATCGATGCCCGTACTGACGCCGCAGAAGCCCGCGCCGAACTCCGGGGTGCAGCTTCCCTCGAGGTTGAAGCCGGACAGTAATTTCGCATGGTGTCAGGTGCGGTGCCTACACTGATGGCGCCGCACCCGACGCCCGCAAAGAAGGACTTTTAGTTTGCTGCACGCGCTCTCCGACGACGTTGTGTATGCGGCGCAGTCCGGAAAAGCCGAGGCGTTCAGCGAGATCTATGCAGCGCTGGCGCCCGGGATCACCGGCTACCTGAAAGTGCGCGGCCTGGAGGACCATGAAGGCGCCGTGCAGGAGGTCTTCCTCGCGCTCTTCTCGCGGATCGGATCTGTCCGGGGAGGCTTCCAAGGACTGCGGACGCTGGCCTACTCCATCGCCCACGCCCGCTATGTGGACGATGTAAGGCGCCGTGCCCGTCACCCCCAGCTGACGCCCTACGACCCCGACGCCGACCGTCGCGCGGTGGAATCGGCCGAGACGGCCTTGCTGGAAACGCTCGGCGAGAGCGACGTGGGCCGCCAGCTCAAAGAACTGAAACCCGACCAGCAGGAAGTGCTGCTGCTGCGCGTGGTGGCAGACCTGTCGCTGGAACAGGTCGCCGAAATCATGGGCCGGAGCACCGGCTCGATCAAGCAATTGCAGCGGCGCGCGCTGCTGAAACTGAAATCCGTTGTGGAAAGGAAGGAGGCCCTGCTGTGAAACCCCATGAGATTTCCGACGACGATGCGGTCCGCCGGTTGCTGGACGAAGCCGAAGTGGCCCCTTCTGACCGGCTCACGTCCTCACTGCTAGCATTCCGGGCTGCCGGCCAAGACATTCCGGCCCCTGAACCGTCTCACGAGCTGATGGCCTTCATGACGCCTCCGGTAGATGCGCCCGCAGTTGCGCCGGTGGTCCCGCTGCGGCGGCGCCGGAACGTCCGCGGTGCCCTGATGGTCACGGCCGCCCTGGCCGGGACCGGCCTGGGCGTCACGGGTGTGGCCGCGGCCAACCCCGATTTCCGGTCGGCCGCAGACCAGGCCGTTCAAAACGTCGTCGGATTCTTCGCTCCGGCCGATGGTCAAGCCGAAGCCCCCGACCAGACCCAGCCGGGCGTGCCCGCCGGTGACCCCGTTCCGCCGAGCCTGGACCAGCCCCACAACAGCGGCTCCGACTCAGGAACCGACACCGGTTCGGATAAAGACACTCCCGCCGACACAGATTCCGCCCCGGCATCAGCCGACCCGGCCGCGCCCGGAAAGTCCCTTGCCCCGGGACAGCAAACCGAGACTCCGGGCGGCGGCAATCGGTCCGGCAACGGTGAGCGCAACGCCGAACACCCTCCGGCAATGCCATTCCGCGATGGTTTGCCGGCAGTTCCGCCACTAGACGGCACGTTGCCGGGCCCATCCGACCCGGACCGCCCGCAGGACAAATCCGGCAAGGGTCTTCCGCTGCCGGAGAGCACCTTGCCCTCCGACGATCCGGCCCGGATCCCCGAACTGCCGGTGGTGCCGGAGCCGCAACGCTAACTGGACGGAGCCTGGCGGTGGTACCGGTGTGCCGGAGCCGCAACGCAGACTGGCCAAACCGCCGGTGGTGCCAGAACCGAACGCAAACTGACAGGCCGAACCGCCGCGGGCTGCTGACGGCCAACCTTGGGCAATGCCGCGGCCTGCTCTTCCGGCGCACTGCAGATAATGGCAGAGTGTCGCCCAGGGGAAACCGTTCTGTCGGAATAGGCGGGAGGATTCATGGCTCCATCGCCGCTGGTACTCGGCCCGATGCTGCGCTATGTGGATCAGACCACGGCCAGCATCTGGGTGGAAACCGCTGAGGCAGCCCGTGTCGCCGTCGTGGTTGCAGGCCGATCCTGGCAGGCACGCACCTTTGCCGTGCACGGCCACCACTATGCGCTGGTCGAGGTCGACGGGCTGGAACCCGGCAGCGTTACTTCGTACCGGCTTGAGCTCGACGGCGTGACAGCTTGGCCGGAGCCGGACTCGCCGTACCCGGATCCCGTGATCCGCACCCTCGAACCGGGACGCCCGCTCAGCCTGGCCTTTGGGTCCTGCCGCACCAGCATCGAGCACGACGCCGCGGGCAACCGGAAGCACGGAGTGGACGCGCTCCGGGCCTATGCGCTGCACCGCGCGGCCGCCGGCCAAGCCGGAAGCGGCTCCGGCCAGGACAGCAGCGGTTCCGACCCAGCCGAACGCGACTCGGGCTGGCCGGATTTGATCCTCTTCTTGGGCGACCAGGTCTATGCGGATTCCACCTCAGAGGCGATGCAGGATTTCATCCGCTCCCGACGCGATATCAAAGAGCCGCCGGGCGAGGAGCTCAAGGACTATCAGGAGTACGCGCACCTCTACATGCTGGCGTGGTCGGACGGCGCCAACCGCTGGCTGCTGTCCACCGTTCCCAGCGCCATGATCTTCGACGACCATGACATCCGTGACGACTGGAACGCATCGCTGGCCTGGAAACGGAAGATGGAGGAAACGTCCTGGTGGCACGGGCGGATTGTTTCCGGGCTGACGTCCTATTGGGTCTACCAGCACCTGGGCAATCTGTCCCCGGAGCAGCGCGCCGAGGACGAGATCTGGCAGCTGGTGGCCAACCACGCTGGCAACAGTGATGGAGGCGGCGACGGCGGGGCCCGCGACGGGGCCGGTGGCGGCACCAGCAACATCGGCGGCGGGGCCCTCGACGGCGACGGCGGGGCACCCGAGGGCACCGGTGAAGGCGACGTCAACGGCGAGGAACCAGCCGAGCTGGACCTCACCGACGCGCTGGAGGCGTTCGCTGAGCGCTCGGACCAGCAGCCGGAGACCTACCGGTGGAGCTTCACTCGAGATGTCGGCGATGCCCGGCTGGTGGTGCTGGATTCGCGCGCGGCCCGGGAACTCGAACCGGAACGGCGCTCATTGCTGGACAAGGAGGAGATGGCCTGGCTGGACGGCCAACTGCAGGGCGGCTTCAAGCACCTGCTGATCGGAACTTCGCTGCCGTTCCTGCTTCCCAAGGGCCTGCACCACATTGAGTCGTGGAACGAGGCCCTGAGCGAAGGAGCCTGGGGCAGGTTCCCGGCAGCCATCGGCGAGCAGCTTCGGCAGGCCGTGGATCTGGAGCACTGGGCAGCCTTCCAACACAGCTTCCGGAAGGTGGCGGAGATGGTGCAGGAAGTGGCCGACGGCGAACGCGGGCCCGCGCCGGAAACCGTCACCTTCCTCTCGGGCGACGTCCATTTCTCCTACGTCTCCGAGGTCCAGCGGTCCTCGGGCAGTCGGATCGTCCAGGCGGTCTGCTCCCCGGTCCGCAACCCGCTGCCGCGGGTTCTGCGCTACTTCACGGCGGTCATGTCCTATGGCGTGGCCGCCCCGGTGGGCGCACTGGTGGCCAAAGGGGCCAAAGTACCGAAACCGCCATTCGACTGGAAGGGCCTCAAACGACCCTGGTTCGACAACAATCTGGCCAGCCTCCAGGTTTCCGATGATGGCTTGAGGATCCGGTGGGAAACAGGTGTGGTGGACGACGGCGATCATCTGCACCCGCGGCTTCAAGAGGTCGCCGCCATGACCATCGCCCCACGGGAGCCCGCCAGCCGCTGAGCAGTGGCTCCCAGCCGGCCCGGGGCTACCGCCGACGCCGGCCACCGCTAACCCTGGTCAGCCGCTACCGCAGCAGCTGACCCGGGCAACCACCGACGCCGCCGACCACCGCCGTCGTACACCACAGAGCCGTAGCTCACAGCCGAACCCGACGCACCGCCGTCGCTCCTTAGACTGGTAGGCATGACTTCAACGCTGGTGGCCAAAGACCTCTCGGGCGGCCACGGCCACCGCGCCCTGTTCGCCAACTTGAACCTCACCGTCGCGCCCGGGGATGTGGTGGGCGTGGTCGGTGCCAATGGCGCCGGCAAAACCACGCTGCTGCGCATCCTCGCCGGCGTCGATTCCCCGCTGGCCGGGACGGTCAGCACCGCGCCCTCGGATGCGTTCATCGGTTGGCTGCCGCAGGAACACGAGCGGATTCCCGGCGAGACCATTGCCGCGTACATCAGCCGGCGCACCGGAGCGGCCGACGCCACCGAAGCCATGGAGTCCGCCGCCGAAGCGCTGGGCTCCGGTTCCAAGCAGGCCGCCGACGCCTACGCCGCGGCGCTGGACCATTGGATGGCCAGCGGCGCCGCTGACCTGGAGGATCGGATTCCGCCGGTGCTCGCCGAACTCGGGCTGGAGGTTGGCCCGGACGCCGCCATGACCAGCCTCTCCGGCGGCCAGGCCGCGCGGGCGGCACTGGCGGCCTTGCTGCTGAGCCGGTTCGACGTGGTGCTGCTGGACGAGCCCACCAATGACCTGGACCTGGCCGGACTGGCCCGGCTGGAGTCCTTCGTGCAGGGCCTGCGCGGCGGCGCGGTGCTGGTCTCCCACGACCGCGAGTTCCTGGCCCGCTGCGTCACCACCGTGGTGGAGCTGGACCTGGCCCAGAACAAAGTGGCGGTGTACGACGGCGGCTACGACGCCTTTTTGGAGGAGCGTGCCGTGGCCCGCCGCCACGCCCGCGAGGCCTATGACGAGTTCGCGGAGAAGAAGGCGGATCTGGTGGCACGGGCCCGCACGCAGCGCGAATGGAGCTCGCAGGGCGTCCGCAACGCCATGAAGAAGAACCCGGACAATGACAAGATCCGCCGCAGGGCCAGCATGGAATCGTCCGAGAAGCAGGCCCAGAAGGTCCGCCAGATGGAGTCCCGGATCGCCCGGCTGGACGAGGTGGAGGAGCCGCGCAAGGAGTGGCAGCTGCAGTTCAGCATCGGTGCCGCCCCGCGCTCCAGTTCCGTGGTCGCCACGCTGAACCAGGCCACGGTCCGCCGCGACGGCTTCACGCTCGGCCCGGTCTCGCTCCAGGTCAACGCCGGCGAACGCATCGGCATCACCGGGCCCAACGGCGCGGGCAAATCCACCCTGCTGCGCCTGCTGCTGGAACACCAAGAGCCCGACGACGGCGCTGCCGCCTTGGGTGCCAGCGTCGCCATCGGCGAGATTGACCAAGCGCGCGGCCAGCTCGCGGAGGACCAGCCGCTCGGCGCTGCCTTCGAAGCGCTGGTGCCGGACTACAGCCAGGCCGAGGTCCGCACCCTGCTGGCGAAGTTTGGGCTCAAGGCAGACCAAGTTGCCAGCGCAGTCGGTGCCCTCTCCCCCGGCGAGCGCACCCGCGCCGCTCTGGCCCTGCTGCAGGCCCGCGGCGTGAACCTGCTGGTCCTCGACGAACCTACCAACCACTTGGACCTGCCCGCCATCGAACAGTTGGAGCAGGCGCTGGACAGCTACGACGGAACCCTCCTGCTGGTCTCCCACGATCGCCGCCTGCTGGAAAACGTCCGGCTGGACACCCGATGGGACGTCGACGCCGGCCAAGTTACCGTGAGGTGACGCCTGGGGCCGTCACCGTGAGATGACGCCCGGGGCCGTCACTGTGAGGTGAGGCCCGGGTGCCGGTGCGACCGGCAGCCCTCCTTTTTGCCAGCGCCCGCCCGTCGAACTATGGCTTCGCGGCCCCCGAACTGCTAGCTTCCCGCCCCCGAAGCTGCCGCCTTCGCACCCCGGAATCGGCCGTCTTACCGCCGAGGAACCTGACGTTTTGGCACCCGGAAAATTCCCCATTGTGCGTGGACCATTCGGCGCTTACCCTGATGCCATGGGGTAGGAGTTGGCCATGCAAGTCACCCTTTTTGTTATCGACGTCGTACTTGCCTTCATTCCTTTTGTGGTGCTGGTGGTCGCCCCCGATCGGCCGGTGAACAGGCGCGTTGCACCCCGCCGCCGTTCCGCTTCCGGCTTGGCCGCGTACCGGCGGGCCAGGAAGACGGCAACCCCGGACGGGACCGGGCTTTCAGTACTCCCGCCTACGCCAGGTGCCGGTGGAGGGACCCATGCGTCTGTGCGGCTGCGGCCGGCCCGGCGGCACACCGGAACGCGATTCCATCGTCCTCCCAAACGTCCGTCCCGGCCACGCTGAGAGGACCTCGGTAAGAGGACCACTTACCCCTGCGGGCAGGTTCGCCCGGCCCCCGCTCGTAGTACCTCTTGACCAGTTGAGTGCATGAGAGTAGGTTCTTAGTCAACCGCAAGGTTGATCAAAGGAAGAGTTGAACACCGTGACTGATCGCAGCGACGAGGCACTTCTCGACCGGGCCTTCATGGCTCTCGCGGATCCCGCCCGCCGCCGCATCATCGCCCGGCTCAGCCGCGGACCGGCAACGGTCAACGAACTGGCCGAGCCCTTCGAAATCACCAAGCAGGCGGTCTCGAAGCACATCCAGGTCCTCGAGCAGGCGGAACTGGTCACCCGCACCCGGGATGCCCAGCGCCGGCCCGTCCACCTGAACGCCGCACGGCTCGAAGCGCTCACAGCGTGGATCGACCAGTACAGACTGGCCCGCGAGGCACAGTACCGCGGACTGGATGCCGTGCTCAGCCAACTATCCAAGGACAAACCATGAGCAATGCACTCAAAGTGACCGTCCCGGACGGCGTCCCGTTCATCGAGACCGAACGGGAATTCGACTATCCGGTTGCCGAGGTCTTCCGCGCCCACCAGGACCCCGAGTTGATCAAGCAGTGGCTGGGCCCGCGCGGCATGAAAATGGACATCGACCACTACGATTTCCGCTCCGGCGGCAGCTATAAATACCTGCACACCGGACCCGACGGCGTGCAGTACGCCTTCACCGGCGTCTTCCACACCGTGCGCGAGAACGAGTTCGCCGTGCAAACGTTCGAATTCGGCGGCTACCCGGATGTTGTCAGCATCGAGTTCATGACCTTCGAGGACCTCGGCAACGGGCGCTGCAAGCTGATCGGCCACTCGGTCTACCCCACGCTCGAGGCACGCGACGGCATGGCCCAGTCCGGCATGGAAGGTGGCATGAGCGAGGGCTACGAGCGGCTGGACGAACTCCTGGCCGGCGTCCGGACGGCCTAAGGCACAAGCGCAGGGACAGGCACAGGCACCAGCTCGGCGAAGGGGCCGGAGCCCGCTGGCTCCGGCCCCTTCTCGCGCCGCGTCGGCACGCGATTTCGCCCCCTCCGTCTCACCCCCTCGCGCCGCCACACGCGTCCGGCCGCTTCCCAACCGTTGCACCCTCCGCCTCGCCCCCTCGCCCCCTCGCGCCGCCACACGAGTCCGGCCGCTTCTCAACCGATGCATCCTCCGCCCCCCTCCTCGCGCCGCCCCACATGCCGCCGGCCGCTTCCCAACCGTGGCGCCCCTTCCGCCTCCGAGCATTGGCGTCCCCGAGATTAGAAAGTATGCTGAGGATTCCCTGCACCCGACACGGAAGGTGGTCCCATGGCCAACGATGACGAAGGACGCAAGGAAGTCGCCAAGATCCTGAAGGACGCGGACATCGGCGTCCTCACCACGGTCAATGCCAGCGGCCAGCTGTTCAGCCGCCCGTTGGCGCTGCAGAAAGCCGAGTTCGACGGCGACCTGTGGTTCGTGACGCAGGACCCCTCGCCCAAAGCCGACGAAATACGCGGCAATCCCCACGTCAATGTCTCGGTCAGCGGATCGGACGGCTACCTGTCCATCTCGGGCACGGCCCAGATCGTCCGCGACCAAGCGAAAATCGACGACCTCTGGGGCCCCACGATGGAACCGTGGTTTGAGCACGGCAAGGACGACCCCAAGGTGACGTTGATTCACGTCGAGTCGCACACAGCCGAATACTGGAGGCCGGACTCCCCCAAGGTAGTCACGCTGTTCAAGCTGGCCAAGGGGATGGTCACCGGCAAGAAAGCTGACGACGTCGGCAAGAACGACGTCGTGGACCTTTAGCGGGTCCGGCGCACGGGACAAGTCTCCTGGCCCCGTGCGCCGGACTCGCTTCATACTGAGGCATCCGCCGATCCCGTCAGGAGGACAATGAACCGCTTGGGTCGGAGCTTGAAGAGGTTCGCCATGTTGGCCGCTCTCCTGCTGCTCGCGACCGGCTGCAGCAGCGGGCTGGCCGATCCGTTGGGACAGTCCGCCAAGGAGGCTTCGGCAGCGGTGGGGTCGGCGGCCATGGTGCTGCGGCTGGAAACCGAGGACAAGGCCACTGACGCGCTTTCGGAGACCACCCTCGGGGACATGGTGGACCAGAGCACGGCGGCTTACCAAAGCGCCGCCGAGCTGACTCCGAAGACCGCCGACGATCTGGCGCTGCAGCAGAACATCCTGCAGACCCTGGACCGGGCGCTGCGAAGCCTGCACAGCGCCCAGTTGGCGCAGGCGAGCGGGGACGCGTCGGCTGTCCAAGCGGTTGTGGTCAGGTTGCAGGCGCAGGCTGCCGAGCTGGCAGAACTGGGCAAGGAGCTCAAGCCGTGAGCGGCAAGGGATCCGGCTCACTAGCTGACCAGGCCACCGGCAAGTCGTCCGCCAACCTGAGCATCCTCGGGGTGGCGCTGGGCATCCTGACCGCCATTGGCGGATTTGTGGACATCGGCGATCTGGTGACCAACGCCGTCGTCGGGTCCCGCTTTGGGCTCAGCCTGGTCTGGGTGACGGTGTTGGGCGTGGTGGGCATCTGCATTTTCGCGCAGATCTCCGGCCGGGTGGCGGCGGTGAGCGGGCGGGCCACCTTCGAGATCATCCGCGAGCGATTGGGGCCGCGGGCGTCCCTGCTCAACCTGCTGGCGTCGTTCTTCATTAACCTGATGACGCTCACAGCGGAGGTCGGCGGCGTTGCCTTGGCACTGCAACTGGCCAGCAGCGTGCACTACCTGGCGTGGGTGCCGGTGGCCGGTTTTGCCGTCTGGCTGGTGGTGTGGCGAGTGAAGTTCAAGATCCTGGAGAACGTGACGGGCCTGCTGGGCCTGACGCTGATTGTGTTCGCGGTGTGCCTGTTCCTGCTGAACCCGGACTGGAACCACTTGTTTAACCAGGCCACGCGGCCGGCGGTTCCGGAAGGCGAGGCACCGGCCACGTACTGGTACTACGCCGTGGCACTGTTCGGCGCCGCGATGACGCCGTACGAGGTGTTCTTCTTCTCCTCCGGCGCGGTGGAGGAGAAGTGGACGGTGAAGGACCTGTCGCAGTCCAGGCTGAACGTGCTGGTGGGCTTCCCGCTGGGCGGGTTCTTGTCCGTCGCCATCGCCGCGTGCGCCGCCGTCGTGCTGTTGCCGGCCGGAATCGGCGTCACCTCGCTGTCCCAGGTGGTGCTGCCGGTGGCCGAGGCTGGCGGCAAACTGGCGCTGGCGTTCGTGATCGTGGGCGTGCTGGCGGCGACCTTCGGCGCGGCGCTGGAAACCACACTCTCCAGCGGCTATACGCTCTCGCAGTTCTTCGGCTGGTCCTGGGGAAAGTTCCGGCGTCCGGTCCGCGCGGCGCGGTTCCACCTGGTGATGATCCTGTGCCTGCTGGTGGGCATGGGCGTGCTGGCCACCGGGGTGGACCCGATCAAAGTCACCGAGTACTCCGTGGTGTTCTCGGCGGTCGCGCTGCCGCTGACCTACATCCCCATCCTGATCGTGGCCAACGACCCCGACTACATGGGCCGGCATGTCAACGGGCGGCTGCTGAACTTCACCGCCCTCGTCTTCATGGTCATCATCTTGTTGGCCGCCCTTGCCGCCATTCCGCTGATGCTGCTGTCAGGAGCGGGAGCATGACTTCGGCCGGCAAGATGTTCGACGCCGTCATGCACCTGCTGGACCGGCAGGTTCTGGACGTGGACAAGATGCCGGTGACCGTGGTGGACGACGTTGAACTTTCCGACATCCCGTCCGGCCGCATTCCGCCGGGCACTCCCGCGCCGGTGATCACCAACCTGCTGGCCGGCTCGGTGCTGGGTACGCGCATGTTCGGCGGCCGTCCGCCGTCCTCCCGGCTGAACCGGATCCGCTGGCGGCACGTCGCGGAGTTGGGCACCGCGCTGCGCCTGAACATCCGCGGCGATCAACTGGATGTGCTCTGGACCGAACGCTGGGTGCGGAATCGGATCATTGGCCGGATTCCGGGAGGGCGCCATGATCCTGAGTGACCTGCTGACCGCGAAGGTGTTCGACGACGCCGGCGTCCGGCTGGGTCGGGTGATTGACGGCAGATTCGCGCTGGACGGACGGCCGGAAGCGGAGGCTTCGCTGGCGCAGGCCCGGCTGGTGGGCCTGTTGGTCAGCCCCCATTCGCGTGGCTCCTACCTGGGCTACGAACGGCGGGACCTCAACGCGCCTTGGCCCATCGCGAAGCTGGAGCGATGGCGGCATCGCGGGTCGTTCCTGGTGCTGTGGGAGGACCTGCACAGCATTGACGACGACGGCGTGCACCTCCGTGCGGGATTCACCCGCCACGACATCCGGCTGGGTTAGGCCGCCTCCGGTGGTCGACCACGCGAGCGCCAGGACCTCCGGTGGTCGACCACGCGAGCATCCGGTGGTCGACCACGCGAGCGCCAGCGAGCACGCGGAGACCAGATGCGCTCGCGGCGGCATCTCGAGCGGCCGGATCTCCACGCGGCCGCAAGCGGCCTTGGTCGATCGCCGAAGGCCTTGGTCGATCACTGGCGCCACGCGGAGAGTCAGCGCGGATCGCATGTGTGTCGCAGCTACCATTGGTGAAACGAAAACATCAGACGGCTGAAGTGGGGGAACGGGCATGCCGGCAGCATCATGACGGCCGCGAAAGCGGCGGCCGCATTGTCGTGGGCTGCTATCGCCGGTATTTCGGCTGCGGGACTGCTGGTACTAGCGCAGGTTGTTACCGCCTCACTCGTCTCGCCGCCGCGCCTGGGACTGGTGTCGGTTATTTCCGTGCTGGTCCTGGTCCTGGCCTGGCACCTGCGCGTGGATACGCCACTGATGCGGCGCCAGACCACCGCGGCGATGACCGCCATGGTCATTGTCTGCAACGACCTCACCGCCCCGCTGCACCACACGGTCGCGGTAGTGGGTGTCGGGCTGCTCGCCACCCGGGTGGTGTTCCGGCGTTTCCGCTGGGCCGACCTGTACTGGTTCATCAGCCGCCTGCTCGCCGCCGCCATCCTGGTGGCGGTCTTCCAGAATGCCCAAGCGGCCGGCTTCATCTGGCCGGTCTCCTTGCTGGCTGCTTGGCTGGCCTTCTTCCTCACGGCGATTGCGGTCGAGGGAGCCTTCGCCACGTCGTCGAAACGGCGCAGCACGTTCCGCAACGGCATCGGCTGGCCGTCGGCGCTCGGCACGCTGGTCATCAACCTTGTACTGTGCGTGGCCGGGCAGCATGCCGCGCAGCAGTTCCACCGCGACGGCGTCCAGGCGTTCTTCCTGGTCTTCGCTTCTGTCCTGGCGCTGGCGGTCACCGGCTGGCTGCGCAACCGCGACCTGCGCCGCCGACTCACCGGCTTGGTGGACGCCTCGCTGGAGTTACCGTGGAACCCGGATGGGCTGGACAAGACCCTGCTCGCCGCCGCCAGCGCCTCGGTGCGCGCTGACAAAGTGGCCCTGCAGTCCGAGGCTCCGATGGACAAGGAGATCGGCGTCCGGATGCGCCGCTGGGACGACGGCGACAAGTACCTGGTGGCCTCCCGGAACGGCGGGGCCCAGTTCACCGAAGAAGACGAACAGGTCCTCGACGCCCTGGCGCACGTAGGCAGCATCATGGTCCGCCACGATGAGCTGGTGCACGAGCTGCGGCTGCAGGCGGACACGGATGCGCTGACCGGGCTGGGAAACCGCCGCACGCTCTGGCACCGGCTGGCCGAGATCAATACCGGCCGCCGCCCCGGCGAGGCCATCGCCGTCGTCTATCTCGATCTGGACGAGTTCAAGTCCGTCAACGACCAGCACGGCCACGACGTCGGCGACCTGCTGCTGACCGCCACCGCGCAGCGCATCCGCTCGGAAATCCGTCAGGAGGACGTGGCCGCGCGCATCGGCGGCGATGAATTCGTCGTCGTGCTCCGCGACGTGGGCACCGAGGCGGACGCCCGCGCCGCCGCGGAGCGCATTGCGGCCGCGATCGCCCGGCCACTCCCCGCCCGCGGCAGCACGCTGCAGGTCCAGGCCAGCCTCGGCGTGGCCTACTCCGGCAGTCCGGCGAAGGACATCGAGGAGTTGCTGCGCAGCGCCGATGCCTGCATGTACGGTGCCAAGCGGCTGCAGCAGCGGCTGCGCGAGTCCGAGCGCGCGGGGTCCGGTTTCGAAACCAGCCTGGCCGCAGCAGTGGAGCGCGGCATCCGCCGGCACCGACTGCGGGTGGCGCTGCAGCCGATCATTGCACTGGATCTGGATGCGATCGTGGGCTTTGAGACGCTGGCGCGCTACGAAGACGAGGAACTGGGCAACATTCCGGCGGACCAGCTGGTGGAGGAGGCGAACCGGCTGGGCCTGCTCAACGAGCTGACCATCCAGGTGATCGACGGCGCGGCCGCTGCGATGGCCCGGGTATGCGAGATCAGCGACCTCCGCTCCATCTCCGTCAACGTGGAATTGGGCCAGCTCGTCCCCGGCTCTACCGTGGTGGACCGGCTGCGCCGGATGCGGGCCGAAGGGCCAGACCTGAATATCATCATCGAGCTGACCGAAAACTCCCTGGACACCATGACCGAGGAGTGCCGGATCATGCTGGCGCAGCTGCGCAGCGAGGGCTTCAGGATCGCCGTGGACGACTTCGGCTCCGGGTACTCGTCGATGAACTCGCTGACCGAGTTTGCCTTCGACATCGTCAAGGTGGACCGAGCCCTGGTCAGCGGCGACGATGGCAGCGCCCGGAACATCGTGGTGAGCCACCTGATCGCCATGTTTACGGCGCTGAAGGCGGATGTGGTGATTGAAGGCATCGAGACGGCGGAGGCCGTGGAGTGGCTGGCCGGCTGCCCGGACCTGAACGTACAGGGCTTCTACTTCGGCCGTCCCATGTGGCCGGATGAGCTCATCGCCCGCTTGGAAACGTCCGGCAAGGCTGCGCGTCCGGAGTCGGTCAGGCAGTCCCACCCCGCCATGGTTGACTAACGACGGCGGAGCTCGGCTCAGTCGGCTGGCGTCTCCATCCCGCCATGGTTGACTGACGACGGCGGGGCTCGGCTCAGCCGGCTGGCGTGTCCATCCCGCCGTGTCGACCGACGACGGCGGAGCCCGGCTCAGCTCGCCGCTTGCTTGACGAGTTCGGCGATCCTGGCTTCCCCGGCTTCGCTGAGCTGCGACAGCGCGTACGACGTCGGCCACATCCCGTCATTCTCATCGAGGTTCGCGTCCTCGTTGAAGCCGAAGGTCGAGTAGCGCACTTTGTCCCCCTGCCCGCTGCGGAAGAAACACACGACTTTCCCGGACTTGGCGTAGGCGGGCTGGCCGTACCACAGCTTAGGCAGCAGCTCCGGCGCTGCAGTGGTCACGATCTTGTGCAGCCGCTCCGCCATGTCGCGGTCCGGCATCGGCATCTCCGCGATCTTTGACAGCACTGCGGCCTCGTCGGCGGCTGCCTTTTGCTTCTGTTTCTCGGTGGCTTTGGATTCAGCTGCCATCACACGGCTCCTCTAGTGGCTGGTGGTTTCTCCGACAACGAAGCTACTGCAACTGCTCCAAGGCCTGTAGTTGCAGCACGATCCATGGGCTGAACGCCCAAGGGGCAGCGGTGGCGGCTGTCTGCAGGTCCGACGGCAGCACCCAGCGGTACTCGGCCACTTCGTCATCCCTCGGGTCGGGTTCCCCTACTGCCAGCGCGGTGTAGACCGGGCAGAACTCGTTCTCGACCACTCCGGAAGCGTCCACAGCCCGGTAGCGGAAGTCGGGCAACACCAGCTTCAGGTCCTCGAGTTCCAGCCCCAGCTCATAGCGCACGCGGCGCCTCACGGCGTCGGCCATCTCCTCCCCCGGCGCCGGATGCCCGCAGGCGGAATTGGTCCAGACGCCCGGCCAGGTTAATTTGTTCAACGCGCGCCGGGTGACCAACACGCGGCCTTCGGCGTCGGAAATGTGGCAGGAGAACGCCAAGTGCAGTGGCGTCTCGCCTGTGTGGATTGCGGCCTTGTCGGCCACGCCGGACGGCTTCAGCTTCTCGTCCAGCAGCACTACCTGTTCGGTTTCCTGTGCCGTCATCGTCGCCCGCCGGATCCGGGCCGCTGCCCCAAGCGCGCACAGCGGTCATTCGTCGTCATGTCCCCCATCGTACGGGGGCTACGAACGGACCCGAAGTCGGTGGACCGCCTCCAGCCGCACCTGAAGTACTTCCACCGCAACATCGTGCCGACGGACGCTGGCTCTCGAAGCTTCACCGAGGTGCATCGTTCAGATCAGTCCACCCCGTTAAGTTCACATGAGTACGCCAGCTGGTTGAAGCTTGTCCCGGGTGTTCTTCCAGGGCTTCACCCAAACCATCTCTTCCGTGACCAGGACTCCGCCGCAGGCGCTACACGTTTCGCCCTGGGTGGTCTCGTTGCCGCAGGCCTCGTGAATCATGGTCATGTGTCCCCCGCCGGCAGGCATATCGGTATGCCGCTCGCCCCAGAGGGCGAGCTGCTGCAGCACCGGCAGCAGTTCTGCCGCGGCTTCGGTGGCGGCGTACCCTTGGCGGGCCCGGCCTCCGTCGCGGTAGTCAACGCGGACCAAAAGCCCAGCTTCCACCATCGAGTGGAGCCGACGACTGAGCACGGCCTCGGAGACGCGCAGGTTTTCGCGTAGCCAGTCGAACCGTCCGCGCCCGTGAAGGACGTCGCGAACGATCAGCAGGACCCACGGATCGCCCAGCACGTCGAGTGAGCGCCGGATCGGGCACAGCTCCGCAGACCAGTCGGATCGAAGCGGCATATCGTTCCCTTCCCGTCGATTCGTCGGCTACACTGCTGCTGACAGTATAGCTTCCTTCAAGAAAGTCAGCTCATGGCGCGCCCCTTGTCTGGCCCATCCCACCCGCCCAAGCGCTTTCGCATCCATCCGGCATGGTGGGTCGCCGCGGTCGCCTTCCTCGCGCTCCTCAGTGCCGCCGGATTCCGGGCTGCGCCAGGTGCACTGATGATGCCGCTGCACCACGAATTCGGCTGGTCGACAAGCGTCATGTCGCTCGCGGTCAGCGTGAACCTCCTGCTGTACGGGTTGACTGCTCCGTTCGCTGCCGCGCTGATGGACCGGTTCGGTGTCCGCCGCGTCGTGGCGACGGCGCTGGCCATGGTGGCCCTGGGTGCAGGTGGCAGCGTATTTATGACTGCTTCGTGGCAACTGCTGGTCTTTTGGGGGTTGCTGATCGGCCTGGGCACCGGTTCGATGGCGTTGGTCTTCGCCGCGACCATCGCCAACCGATGGTTCGTCCGGCGCCGCGGCCTGGTCATGGGCATCCTGACCGCGGGCTCCGCGACCGGGCAACTCGTCTTCCTGCCACCGGTTGCCGCCGTCGCCGAAGAAGTGGGGTGGCGCCAGGCTTCCCTTGTGGTTGCAGCCGCAGCACTCATAGCTGTCCCTGCCGTCTGCTTGGTGTTGCGCGATTACCCCGAAGACCGCGGCGCCCTTCCCTACGGTGCCGAAGCCGCATCCTATGCTCCTGGGGCACGTGCCGTCGGCGGCGCGGCCCGCCGGGCGTTCGAGGGCCTCGCCTATGCGGCGCGGCAACGGTCGTTTTGGGCACTGGCGATTGCGTTCGCGATTTGCGGCGCGACGACGAACGGGCTGATCGGCATCCACTTCATCCCCTCGGCACACGACCACGGCATGCCCACCACCACCGCGGCCGGCCTGCTGGCCGTCGTCGGCATCTTCGACATAGCCGGAACCGTCGCCTCCGGCTGGCTCACGGACAAGTTCGACCCTCGCAAACTCCTCGTGGCCTACTACGTGTTCCGTGGCGCCGGCCTGCTGATGCTCCCCTGGCTCTTAGCGGAGACGGTGCACCCCAGCATGATCCTGTTCATTGTGGTCTACGGTCTCGACTGGGTCGCGACGGTCCCACCGACCGCCGCGCTGTGCCGCGAGATCTTCGGTGACCGCGGCACCATCGTGTTCGGCTGGGTTTTCGCCTCACACCAGATCGGCGCAGCGGCCGCGGCGCTGGGAGCAGGCGTGATCCGTGACGTCTTCGGCACCTACACCTACGCATGGTGGGGCGGCGCAGCCATGTGCATCCTGGCTGCCATACTGTCCATCGTCGTCAAGCGCACCCGCGCGAACACACGGATGGCGGCCGTGGCCGTTGGCGAAAAGGAAGCGGCCCCAGAGGGGCGGCGGTAAAAACTGGCCCCGAGGACGCCCGGTTAGCCTGTTCGGCGGACCGTCACGCCTCTGGCCGGAAGCATCGACGCCCCGACCCCGAACCACCTGTGGCCGGCAAGTGGAACTATTCCCAGAAACCGATATCATCGTCGCATGACGATGCAACGAGAACGTGCAGCCGACCGCACCGGTGACCTGGCGCCAGCTGCTGCGCTGTTCCACAGCCTTTCAGATCCCACGCGGCTGACCATCCTGCAGCACCTGACAACCGGCGAGCACAAAGTCCGCGATCTGACCGAACACTTGGGCCTGGCGCAGTCAACGGTCAGCGCGCACCTGGCCTGCCTGAGCGACTGCGGCCTGGTGACCTCGCGCCCGGTGGGAAGGGCTTCGTTGTACTCGCTCACCACCGAGCCCGAACTACTGGCCGCCCTTGCTGCCGCCGAGCGCTTGCTGGAAGCGACGGGCTACGCCGTCGAACTGTGCCCCACCGTTGCTGGAAGCCGCTCCGGGGCGGAGGCGTCTGCATGAGCGGTCATCACCACCATGCCGGACCGACCCACCGCGGCCGGCTGGCAATAGCCTTCGCCATCACGGCGTCCATCCTGTTGGCCGAAGTGATCGGCGCTTTCCTCACCGGCAGCCTTGCCCTGCTCGTGGACGCCGGACACATGCTGACCGACGCCGGCGGCCTCCTGATCGCGCTGATGGCCGCATCGCTCATGGTCCGGCCGCACACGCCACGGCGAACGTGGGGCTACCTCCGTATGGAAGTCTTGGCCGCGGGGGCACAGGCCGCGATCCTGCTGGCCGTGGGAATCTACGCGTTGGTCGAAGGCGTCCAGCGCCTGTTCACCCCGCCGGAAGTCAACGCGGACGGCCTGCTGGTTTTCGGCATCATCGGCCTGCTGGGCAACATCGCGTCCATGCTGGTGCTCAGCGCCGGCCGCAATGCCAATCTCAACCTGCGGGCCGCATTCCTCGAAGTGGTCAATGATGCGCTCGGCTCGGTGGCCGTGATCGTCAGCGCCGTCGTCATTGCCACCACCGGATGGACCCAAGCGGATGCGCTGGCGGCCATGCTGATCGCCATCCTGATTGTGCCTCGGACCATCAAGATCCTGCGGGAAGCCGGCAGCATTCTGCTGGAAACCGTACCCAAGGGCCTGGATTTGGAGGACGTCCGCCAGCACATTCTGGAAGTCCCGCACGTGTTGGCAGTGCACGACCTGCACGCCTCGCGGATCTCCTCCAACGTTCCGGTGCTCAGCGCGCATGTTGTGATCGAGGATTCCTGCTTCGTTGACGGCCATGCTCCGCAGGTGTTGGACCAACTCCAGCAATGCGTGGCGGAACATTTCGTGGTCAGCGTGGAGCACTCCACCTTCCAACTGGAGCCTGCCGGACATCTGGAACACGAGCACCCGGGCCACGACTGAAGCCCGCGGGTGCCACGCAGGTCAGGCGACAGCCCGCTACGGGATGGGCACTGTCCCGATCGGGCCGAAGCGTTTCATCACCATGGTTGACGTAAGCCGCTGGACGCCGGGCAGGCCACCGAGCGCGGTGTCGTACAACTCCTGGTAGGCGGCCAGATCGCGGGTCAGAACCCTCAGCATGTAATCGATCTCGCCGAACAACCGTTGGGCATCGACGACGTTCGGCACTGCAGTGACGGCTGCCTCAAACGCGCCGATGGTCTCCAGATCGGTCCGCCCTAAAGTCACGAAGAGAATCGCCTCGAAGTGCAGTCCGACGGCTTCCGGGGAAACGACGGCGCGGTAGCGTTCGATCGCTCCAGACTGTTCGAGATCCTTCAGTCTGCGGTGGCACGAGGAGAGGCTGAGCCCCACCCGATGGGCGAGGTCGGTGGCACTCATCCGCCCGTCCTCTTGGAGCAGTGAAAGAATCTCCCGGCTTAATGCATCCACCGCGGTAATTATTGCACGAAGAACGGCGGTTTAGCAGAAGAAGCGTAGAACATTTCAGCCCTTTCCGCGTAGCATTTACGGCTGTTGGGAAAGATTGCGGGAAAGAAGAAGCTCCATGGATGTGTCGCTGCTGGTCCAGTTCTGGGTGGTGGCGCTGCTGCTGGCCCTCACCCCGGGAGCGGACTGGGCGTACGCCATCGGCGCGGGCTTGCGGGCACCCTCGGTGATCCCATCGGTCTTGGGAATGGCATTCGGCTACTTGATCGTGGTCTGCGTCGTCGCCGTCGGCGTGGGAGCACTGGTCACGGAGTATCCCATGGCTCTGACTGTGCTGACCATCGTCGGCTCCGCCTACCTGATCTACCTGGGCGTGAACACCCTGACCAGCAAACCCGGAGCCGCCACAGCGAGCGAGGCGCCACTGGACAGCGCAGCGGCCGCCCAGTTCTTCCGCGGCGCCGGAGTGAGCGGGATCAACCCCAAGGGGCTCCTCCTGCTGCTGGCGCTGCTGCCGCAGTTCACCTCGCCCACCGGCTGGCCATCCGCAGCACAGATGCTGGTCCTGGGCGGACTGCATGTGGTCAACTGCCTCTACATCTACTTTGCGGTCGCCCTGCTGGCCCGACGCATCCTGCGCTCCCAGCCACGCGCCAGCGCCATCGTGACCCGCGCCTCCGGCGTGATCATGGTCCTGATCGGGCTGGGCATCTTGGTGGAGAAGGCAGCCGAACTGCTCTAAAGGGTCTCTGGCGGAGTTTCGAATATTCCCTCCTACGTTTACGGGACTAAAGGCCAGCCAGCGGCAAAAAAGATTGTGGATTCCCAGTCCCTGATCAGCATTCTGCTTTCCTGCCCCGGACCACCCCTGAACATTAAGGCACGCATAAGATTGATGGCCTTGCACAGTCGGCAGGGTAGAATATCCGTGATCGAGAACACACGCATAACCTGCTACCTTGCGCGGATCTTTAGGAGAGCAACTCGTGGCTTCACCGCTGGCGCTGCAGTCCCAGATCTATCGATCGCTGCCCGAGATGGAACGTTCGGAAGCCATCGTCCGCCGGATCTCTACGGCCATCTCGCTGGGCATGCTTCGGGTTGGCGAGCGGCTCCCGGTTGAGGCCGAACTCTCCGAGATGTTCGGGGTAGCCGGTGCCACCCTTCGGGATGCCCTGGCTGCCCTGCGGGACCAGGGCGTTGTCGAGACCAGACGGGGCCGAAACGGCGGCACGTTCGTAGTCAAATTTCCGGCCACCCAGGAAGAAAACCTGCGCCAGTACTTACGCGAGACGTCCATTGCCGACCTTCGCGATCTGGGTGACGAGCAGACAGCGGTGGCTGCTGCCGCCGCCCGCCTGGCCTGCGACCGGGCGGACCCCAAGGACCTGGACCGGCTGGAGCGGCTTGCCCGCGGACTGGAGCAAGCCACGACGCCGGAGACCCAAGCGAGGGCCGACAGTCGATTCCACATCGAACTCGCGGTGGTAGCCCAATCGCCCCGGCTCACCAGTCAGGAAATCCGGCTGCAAGCCGAAGTCGGACAACTGCTGTGGACCCCGCTGGCAGGTGTATTCGACGAGCAACTCGCGGCACGTGAGCACTTGGACATCGTGGCCGCCGTGCGGGAGGACGACCCTGAACGGGCGCAGCGCTTGGTCTTGGAACACATCCGCCGCAACACTTACCACCTGATCGACACGAAGCTGACCCTCACGCATGCCGGCGAAGAACAGGAGATTTCATGACCGCGCCAGCAACTTCACCTGCCGCCGCCGGTGCCGCCGCCATCGAGGCGTGGCTCAACGGGCTGTACAGCGACCTTCATGCCTCATCCCGAGAGGTGAAAAAGCAGCTCGAGGAAAGAATTTCCCCAGGCAGCAAAATATCCCCCACCAACATTGTCGGAATCCGCGAAATGGCCGAAGCATTCCTGAATTCCCACGACACTGCCGTGGGCGCCGGCGAAATATTCTCGCTCTCCGCCATCAAGGATGCCGAAGGGGTTCTGGAATGGTGGATCCGGAATGATTTCGACCAGATCGAAAAATTCGGTTTTGATTTAGCCCCGGAAGGAGACCGATTCTACGATTACGAAAAGCTCCCTTGGTTCTCCATAGCGGCGAAAACCGGACAGCAATCGATCGCCGGCCCGTATGTGGACTACCTGGGTTTCGATGAATACATCGTCACCTGCGCCGTTCCCACCTACGTCCATGGCTCGTTCATCGGCGTCACCGGCTGCGACATCCGGATCCGGGACCTGGAGAACAAGTTGATCCCCATCGTCCGACGGATCCCGGGCGATGCCGCCATCTTGAACGACCAGAACCGCGTGATCCTGGGCAATTCGGGACGCTTTATCGTGGGCGAACGGATCAAGTCCGATCCGGAAGGTTTCACCTTCCTGCCGCTGGACGTGCCGAACCTGAACCTGCGGTTGATCTGCCCCACGGAGTAGCGCCCACACGGAGTAGCGCCGAGCAGCGCGTCAGGCATGTACGCTGCCAGTCAGTCGCACCGTGTCGTTGATACCTCCCTTCCGGCCCTGTTCCTTTCGGCTTGAGCGGACGAACTCCGCAAACAAAGCCATCCGGTCGGCCTCGTTCCCGTCAGAATCCTCCGGGTGCCATTGCACGCCGACCACCCAGGTTTTGCCTGGATGCTCGGTGCCCTCGACAACACCGTCATCGGCCACCGCCGTCGTGATGAGTTCTGGACCCACCGTTGCGACGGCCTGATGATGGCCCGAGCGCACGGTAATGCGTTCGCTGCCCATGATCGCGGCGACCTTGGAACCGGGAAGCAATCGAATGGTCTCGTCCAGGAACATCGGCTCATCCGGCCCGCCGCGGTGCAGGTGCCACGGGTCCAGATCCGCAATCAGGGTCCCGCCGCAGGCGACGTTCAGCATTTGCGAACCGCGGCAGATGGCCAGCAACGGTTGGTCCCGCTCCAGCACTCCTCGGATCAGCTCCAGGCAGTATTCGTCGGCGCGGCGGTCCACGCCGTAGGAGTGTGGCACCGGATCATGGTGCCCGTACAGTGCACCGTCCACGTCGCCACCGCCCAGGAACAGCACGCCGTCGAAGGCGTCCAGTTCGGCTGCCGGCAGTAGCTCGGCGGCCGCGCTGTCCACGAGCACCGCGCGGGCACCCGCGGCCAACAGGGTCTCAAGGGCCGTCCGGGTAAAGCGCTCCATCAGTTCCAGCGTTTGGTCCGTCATCCCGGGAAAGGTCAGGGACACAACGACGGCGATGCGCGCCGCATCCGTCGGCAGGTCGGCAAAACCGGCAGGCAGCACGCGCGCCGGCTCTACCCGCATCGGGGCGGGACGCGAGGGCCCAGCAAGTGAGCCGCCAGGGGTCCCCGCACGCGGAGCGTGCGGGGCAGGCTGCAAACGGGCGGCGGAGCCGACACTGCGGGAGGGTCCCGGCCGGCCGCTCACCGCGCACCTGCCCCGGCCAGACCGCCCTCGGTGACGGAACGGCGCCGAGCAGCCGCCTGCACCACCCACTGGAACAGGGCGTGGTCGCTGGCATTGGTCTCCGCGGTGTCCTCCGGGTGCCACTGGATCGCCAGTAGCGGCGCTCCCGGTACTTCCACCGCTTCCACCACACCGTCCGCGGCCGTCGCGGTGACGGTCAGCCCTTCGCCCAACACGCCGACGGCCTGATGGTGATAGGAGGAGACGTCCACGGTCTCGCTGCCGACGACCTCGGCCAGCAGCGAGCCTGCGGCGACTCCAACCGGATGGATGGCACCCTTGTGCTGCACGTCCCCGGGGCCGAGGTGCTGGATCAGCGTGCCGCCGCGGCCGACGTTCAGCAGCTGCAGACCGCGGCAGATGGCCAGCACCGGAACGCCTGCGGCGATGCAGCCTTCGATGATCCCGGCCTCGTACGCGTCCTGGCCCTCGTAGTCGGTGGGCCAGTGGTGCTCGTCCGGCTCCGCTCCGTACAGCGACGGCGCCACGTCGGCCCCGCCCGGCAGCACCACACCGTCCAGCCGGGCGAGCTGTTCCGACGGGGAATCACCGGTTCCCGGAAACATGATCACCGGTTCGCCCCCGGCCCGGACGATACAGCGGAGCACCGCGGCGGCAACCGCGACGCCGTCGTAGCGCAGGCCGTGGACCGAGGTTGACCACATGCCCGGCACCCCGATCAGAGGACGCGTCACGCCCGGACCTCGGTGGTCAAGGGGAACGGCAGGTGCGGCATCCACTCGGCCCAGACGGCCGCCAGCCGGCCGTCCGAGATCACTGCGGCCAGCGCGCTGTTGAGCCCGGCCAGCAGCTGTGGGTTGTCCTTCGCCACGCCGATTCCCCAGTGGTTGCCGGTCCGGGCGGTGAAGGCCACATCGTAGGCAGGGTCCTCCCCCAGCGGAACGGTGACGACGTCGTCGTCGATCATCGCGTCCACCTCGCCGTTCCGCAGCGCCGCGAGCATGTCGCCGAAAACGTCCTCGGTGGCGCCGAAGGCCACCGGAATGATCCCGGGGAATGTGGAGGCCAGCCGCATGTTGGCGCTGCCTTCGATGGCCCCGACGCGGTAGCCGGAGAGGTCTTCCGGAGCACGGGCCGGATCGCCCTTGCGCACCAGGACCGTCTCGTCGAACACGGCGTACGGGTCGGTGAAGTCCACCACCGCCTGCCGCTCGGGGATGATGCCTTGGCCGCACCAGACGGCGTCGACCTTGTGATCTCGCACCGACGGGAGCATGTCGTCCCAGGGCATGCATGCCCACTCGATGTTCAGGCCCATCGCGGAGGCCACCAGTTCGGCCGCCGCGGGTTCATATCCGAGGCGCTTGCCGCTGGCATCGGCCCGGCTGAACAGGGGCGGGGCCTCGGAGTCGATGCAGGCCAGCCGCAGGATTCCCGGGGTCAATGTCTGCACGCCGCTCACGGGATGGTCTCCCAGTACATCTCGCGGTCCCATTCGGTAATGGCGCCGCAGTAGCGGGCCCATTCTTCCTGTTTGAGCTGGGTGTAGATCGCCACCAGGTCCTCGGGCAGCGCCGCGGTGAGGTAGGTGTCGGAGACGAACGCGTCGATGGCGTCGCCCAGGGTGAGCGGCAGTTGGCCGCCCACCGGGCCGTCGGCGCCGCCGTCGGGCAGTCCGGGATCCAGCTGGCGGTCCAGCCCGTCCTGCATGGCCGCGATCAGCAGCGTGTGGGACAGGTAGGGGTTCACGGCGGCATCCGGCACGCGGTATTCCATCCGGCCGTTCGACGAGATGCGGATCAGGCAGCCGCGGCTGTCCAGTCCCCAGTTGGCCAGGCTTGGCGCGAACTGGCCGGCATCCCAGAACCGCTTATATGAGTTCACGGTGGAGGCCATCACGGCCATGGAGCCCGGCGCGTGGGCGAGCAGGCCGCCGATGGCGTGCTTCGCCGTCTGAGAGACGTGCAGTTCCACCCGGCCGGCGTCCTCGATGACGTTGGTGTCACCGTCCCACAAGCTGAGGTTGTGGTGGCAGCCGTTGCCCATCTGCCCGTTGTACGGCTTGGGCATGAAGCTGGCGGTCACGCCGAATTCACGGGCCACCTGCTTGCAGATCTGCCGGTAGGTGACCAACCGATCGGCGGTTTTTTCCACCCGGTCGTACATCCAGTTCAACTCGATCTGGCCATCGTCCTCGTAGTCGCCCTCGATCATGTCCAGGCCCATGGCGGTGGCGTAGGTGACCAGCTGCTTGTAGATGGGGCGCATCCGCTCCAGGTTCTCCACCTGGTAGGCGGGGCTGGTGCCTGGCTTCTTGACGACTTCCAGGCCGGGGCCTTCCCAGGTCATCTCCGGTTCGGTGCCGGAACGGACCTCGAAGCCGGTCCGGGCGGTAAACGCCTCATGTGAACGGATCAGCAGGGACCGGGTGTCGACCGGCATCAGGCGGCCTCCGACCTCCGGCAGATGCGGGGGCTCGTAGGCGGTGCAGAAGATCCGCGCCACTTTCGTGTCCCACGGCAGCACCACGAAGGTGTCCGGTTCCGGAAGTGCCCAAAATTCACGGGCCTCGATGCCCCCGCCGATCAGGTTTCCGTACCGGTCGTTCTGCAGGTCGGACAACGCAGTGCGGTGGAAGCAGATGCCCTTTTCCAAGTTGCGGCGGAAGTGGTTGGCGGGAACCATCTTCGCCACCATGCGCGAGCCGATCGTCGGCAGCGCGTAGTAGACGTATTCCACGCCGGCTTCTTCGATCTTGCGGCCGAGTTCGCGGACCGTTTCAGGACGCAGGTTTCGTTCTTGGTGGCGGGCGAACGCATCGCGGTCGTGCAAGGCCGCCAGCATCTCGGCGGCGGCCGGGTCGGGCCGTACGGGTGTCAATGTCATCTCTGTCTTCTTTCGGGTCGGTGGCCGTGCGGCCGTCTAGACAGCTGCCAGTTGGGAGCCGGCGGGCAGGCCGGCGTCTGTCACGAGCTTGCGGTAATGCAGTTGGCGGTCCGCGGGCAGGGCGGAGGTAACGGCGCCGATCAGCCGACCGCCGAGGTAGTACGCCACAGCGACGCCCTCGGCGGGCCGGGACGGATCCCCTTCCAAGACCTCAATTCGGTCGGCGACGGCGGGGCTGCCCACACCCTGGACACGAATGCCGAAGATGTCGGTCCAGAAGGAGGGCAGCGGCGCAGCCGGTTCTGCCGCAGGGGTGCCGTTAAGACCCGCGACCAGTGCCGGCGACGCGATTTTGGCGGTGTCGGCCGGGGTGGCCCAGTGCTCTACCCGCCGGGGTCCGGTGCCGGCTCGCCGGTCCGGGTAGCGGGCCACGTCGCCGACTGCCACGACGTGTTCCGTTCCGAGCACCCTCAAATGCCCGTCGCAGAGCACCCCGTCGGTCAGGTCCAAGCCGTTGCCGGCCAGCCACTCGACGTTTGGCTTCGAACCAACAGCCTCAATCACGGCGTCGGCCGGGACCTCGCGGCCGCCGGTCAAACGGACCCCGGTGCAGCGCTGCGGCCCGTCGGTTCCGTCGCCCTGCCAGGTGAACGCGGCGACGCGCTCACCCGACAGGCACTCGATGCCGCGATCGGTCAGGAAGTTGCGCATGCCCTCGCTGAGTTCGCGGCCGAGCGTGAGCTGCATCGGCCCGCTGCTCCCCTCGATCAGCGTCACTCGGCAGCCCATCATCGTGGCGGTGGCCGCTGCCTCGCCGCCGATGAATCCTGCGCCAACCACCACAATCCGGGCGCCAGGCTGCAAGTCACGATGCAGCCCCAGCGCGTCCTCCAGGGTGCGGATGACGTGCCGGCCGTGCAGCGGTCCGGGAACCCGGACGCGTGCCGGCCGCAGCCCGGTGGCCACCACCAGGCCGTCGTAGCCGATCTGCTCGCCGGTAGAGAGGGTCAGGGTCCGGGCGGTGAGGTCCGCGCCGGTGACCGGGGCGCCGAGCTTCCATTCGATGTCGGCGGCACTGCGGCGCTGCCGCAGCGTCACGGTCGCCAGCGCTTCCTGGAACGAGCCGGGTGACTTTAACAGTTCCTTCGTGAGCGGCGGCCGGTTGTAGGGAGGGTGGGCCTCCCCGCCGATGACGGTGATCTCCTCCTGCCAGCCCGCCGAACGTAGTTGTTCTGCGGCTCGCAAACCTCCCATCGAGGCTCCGACGACGGCGATCCTGCGGGCCACGATCAGTCCTTGAGGAAGATCGCTTGGACAGGGCAGACGTCGATGGCTTCTTCGACCACGTCCAGGAGCGAGTCGTCGAACGTCGGCTCGTATTCAAGGACGCCGTCCGGGTTCATCCGGAATACTTCCGGAGCGGCGATGGCGCACTGGCCGTGGTTGTCGCACAAGCTGCGATCGACATCAACGGTCTTCATGGGGATCCTGCTTTCTGTTGGCGCTGTAGTGCGGGGAGCTGTAGTGCGTGGAAGGCGGGGTCAGCCGCGCGGGGTGAAGCCGATCGGCAGGCGGGTGGGTCCGGTATTGCCGGAATCCGGAAGCCATTCGTCTCCCCCGATCAGATGCGGGTCGGCCAGGCGGCTGGCGAGCAGCGGCAGGGCCTCGCTCATGTCTGCTCGCGCAACGAAGTGGCCCAAGCAGTGGTGCACACCGCCGCCGAAGCCGTAGTGCGGTGCGTGTTCGCCGAGCAAGTCCATCTCCGGGTTGGGGAAGGCCAGCGGGTCGGTGCCCGAGGACTGGGTGAAGAGATGCACCGTGGTGCCCTGGGCGATGAAGAGGTCCTGATATGTGAAGTCCTCCACGGCTTCCCGGGTGACCCACGTGACCGTCGGGTTGGTCCGCATGACTTCTTCGACGGCCTTCGCACCAAGCTCCGGGCGCTCCGCCAGCAGTGCCCACTGTTCCGGGTTGCGGATGAAGGACTGCATCGCCAGGCCCAACTGGTTGCGGGTGGTGTCCATGCCGCCGAAGATCAGCAGTACCAGGGCGTTGCGCAGTTCTTCGTCGCTGAGCCGGTCGCCGTCGCGGCTGGCCAACACCAAGCGGCTGACGAAGTCCTCGCCCGGGTTGGCCTGCCGGTCCTTAATCAGCTCGTCGGCATACTCGTACAGCTCCGCGACGGCCGCCTCGACTTTGTCCAGATCCCGCTTGAAGGTCACTCCCAGGGCCAGGCCCACGGTGGAAGCCAGCCGCGCGATCTTCGGCCACTCGCTCTCCGGAATGCCCAACAGGATGGTGAGCACCCGAGTGGCGTATGGCTCAGCGAAGTCACGGATGAACTCGCACTCGCCCTGGTCGATGAACGCGTCGATCAGCTCGTTGGCCAGGGCCTGGAACCGCGGGACCAGATCCTTGATCAGCCGCGGCGAGAACGCCGGGTTGAGGAGCCGGCGGATGCGGTGGTGGTCCTCGCCTTCCAGCACCAGCAGATTCTTGGTCCACCAGTCGTAGAACAAGCCGCCGTGCACCCCGTTGTGGGCCGGCCACTGGGCACTGCCCTGCTTAAGCTTGGGGCTTTTGAGCAGCTTGCTCACCTCGTCGTACCGCAGCACGGCGATCCCGTAATTGGTCCTCGCGTACCAGCTGGCCTCGCGTGCGTTGCGCAGCTCTTCGGACTGCATGGCGAACGACGGGTCCGAAATGTTCAGGTACGGAATGTCAACAGTGGGCGTACTCATGGTTGGAACCTTTTCCTTGTCTTGCTCTCGGTGAATTGCTGGGCTGGAAGGCCCGGACCGGGGTGCCGGCCGCTGGGGTGCTAGGCGGAAAGCGACCCGGCAGGTATGGCATCTCCCGCAGGCGCGTCGCCCTTGAGGTAGGGCTTCTTCCAGACCATGTAGACCAGGCCCACAACCACCACCCCGACGGCAGAGATCAGCACCAGGTAGTTGACGAACCAGCCTGCTTCGGGCGTCCGCGGCCATGCCATGTTGACCATGCCGATCACGCCCCAGGTCAGGGCTGCGATGTTGATCGGGATCCCCCAGCCGCCGAGCCGGAAGGAACCGTTGGCCTTCCAACCCTTGAGCTTGGCCCGCAGCGAGGCGAGGACCACCATGTGGAAGCCCATGTACATGCCCATCGCGGCGAACGAGATGATCGTGACCAGCGCGTCTTCGGAGACCTTGGAGCCAACCACGATGATGGCCGGGACCAGGCCGGCCAGCAGCAGGGCGTACGGCGGCACGTGGCGCGTTTCGCTGAACTTGCTCAGCAGCTTGCTGCCCGGCAGGATGCCGTCGCGGGCCATCGAGTAAGCCAGCCGGGAGGATGCTGCCTGCAGGCTCAGGGCGCAGGACACGAAGGAGATCAGCACGATCCCGAGGACCACCTTGAAGCCAACCGGTCCGAAGGCCGAGAGCAGCACGTTGCCAATCGGATCGGTATCCTCGCCGGAGATCACGGCGCCGAAGTCCGGCACGGCCAGAATCAGGGACAGGCAGACGAACATCGCCGCGAATCCGCCAATGTAAATGGTCATCCGCATGGCCTTGGGAATGCGCACTCCCGGGTTCGGCACCTCTTCGGCCACGTCGCCGCAGGCTTCGAAACCGTAGTACTGGTAGATGCCGATGAGGCCGGCCGCGGCGAAGGCGATGAAGTAGTTGCTGCCTTCTCCGGCCCCGAAGGTCTGGAACAGCACGCTGAGGTCGTGTTCGCGGGCAGTGGTCAGCAGCCAAACACCGACGGCGATCGCTCCGCCCAGTTCCGCCAAGAGACCGAGCATCGCCACCTTGCTCAGCACCTTGGTGCCGCCAAGGTTCAAAATGGTGGCGAGGGCAATGACCACGAGCGCGGAGATAATCACCGAGTCAACGGTGCTTTCCAGCCCCAAGAGCAAGCTGAGGAACGGCCCGGCCCCGTAGGAGACGCTGGCGATGGTTGCCAGCAGCGCGCAGAGGTAGATCCACCCGTTCATCCATCCCCATTTGCGGCCCCAGAGGCGGCGGGCCCATGGGTAGACGCCACCGGCCACCGGGTAATTGGAAACAATCTCGCCGAACACGGTGGCGACCAGCAACTGCCCGACGCCAACGATGACCAGGGACCAAAACATTGGCGGTCCGGCCATGCCGAGCGATGCAGCAAAGAGCGAGTAGATCCCGACGACCGGGGAGAGATAGGTGAACCCGAGGGAGACATTCCCCCAGAAGGTCATTTCGCGCTTGAATTGCTTCTCATACGAGTAACCAAGGCTGGCAAGGTGTTCGGCGTCTTCATCGACGCCCGGACCACCAGCGGGTCTCGTCATTTCGGCTGACATTGCGCTCCTTCAAAACGGATAGTCCGTGCGGTGGACGCTGCACAGGAGTCTGCTGCCCCCGCTTGTGATTGAGATCACATCTAGTCGATCTCGGAAAAACCCTACAAATGAATGTTTTATTTGGCAAGGGCTTTTTCCTGCCCGCTTCCGGCCCGCTCTATAGACGCCTGACTGCTTCAGCTGTTGACAGAGTCGCTGGCCGGGCATCTGCGTGGGGCTCTTCGCCCGACCAACCAGCCGTGCGCCGTCGAAAAAGCTTCAGCGGCACAGCTTTTGCTGGCAGCTCACGGAACCTGCCAGGCCAAAGGGTTCCCCGTGGAACCAGGCCCGCCACGGCGGGTACTTTCCAGAGCCCGCGAACCAGCGAGCCGCAGGGCGTAGGGCTGGATGAAACCGCCAAGGTACCGGATGGAATATCCCTGCCCAGGCTGCCCGCTCTGCCGTAAGCTCAACCGCACACCAAGCTTGCAGGGAGGAACGACTAGTGCCTGATCCATCCAGCGCTTCGGCGCCCGCTCCGGCGGAAAGACCGCTCGACGGGCTGCTGGTCGCGGACTTCTCCCGCGTGCTGGCCGGCCCGCTGGCCACGATGACCCTGGCCGATCTCGGCGCGCGGGTCATCAAGGTGGAGCGCCCGGGCACCGGGGACGACACCCGCAGCTGGGGTCCGCCGTACTCCGCCACCGGTGCGACCTACTTCGAGAGTGTGAACCGCAACAAGGAATCGATCTGCCTGGACCTGACCGCGAGCGGGGACCGTCTGCTGGCGAGGAAACTGGCGCTGGCTGCGGACGTGGTGGTGGAGAATTTCAAGCCCGGCGGGATGGACAAGCTGGGGCTCGGGTACGAGGAGCTCGCCACGGCCAACCCGGGCCTGGTTTACGCTTCCATCTCCGGTTTCGGTTCCGCCGAGGGCGCCTCACTTCCCGGCTACGACTTCATTGTCCAGGCGGTCGGCGGCCTGATGAGCATCACCGGCGACGCCGACGGTTCACCCTACAAAGCGGGTGTCGCGTTGGTCGACGTGCTGACCGCGAAGGACGCGACGATCGGGATCCTCGCGGCACTCAACGCCCGTGACGTCTCCGGGCAGGGCCGCCGCCTCGAGGTCAATCTGTTGTCCAGCCTGCAGGGTGCCCTCGCCAACCAGGCCCAGGCCTGGTTGGGTGCAGCCACGGTTCCCCGGCGGATGGGCAACGAGCACCCGTCGATCGTTCCCTACCAGTTGCTGGCCTGCGCCGACGGTCCGCTGGCAGTGGCGTGCGGCAACGACGGGCAGTTCCGCCAACTGGCCAACGTCCTGGGGGTGCCCCGGTTGGCGGACGACGCCCGCTTCGCCACCAACAGCGCCCGCGTCCAACACCGCACGGAACTCATTCCGCTGTTGGAGCAGGCTCTCTCCTCGTCGTCCGCCTCGGTGTGGCAGGACAAGCTGACCGGCGTGGGTGTTCCTGCCGGTCCGGTCGCCAGCATCGACGAAGGCATCAACTTCGCCGAGTCACTCGGGCTGTCGCCCACCATCGAAGTCCATGATGCCGCCGGACGGCCTGTCGGCCGACAGGTCCGCCACCCGGTCACGTGGAGTCCCGCGTTTGCAGCGCGCACGGCCGCCCCTCCTGCGCTGGGCGAACATACCGAATCCGTGCTGGAGTGGCTGCGAAGGCTCGATTAGCCTCACAGCCCATGCCGGCGCAGGGCCAGCCAGAGGTGCGCGGCAACATCCGGATCGTCGAGTTCAACGCCCAGCAGCCGCTCGGCCACGGCCATGCGGTGGCGCAGCGAGTTGCGGTGGACTTTGAGGTGGCGGGCGGCATCCTCCCAGCGGCCCTGATGCCGAAGGTAGGCTGCCACCGTCTCCAAGAGCTCCGCCCGGGAGTACCCCGCGAGCGCTGCCACCCAGGCGTCGGCGCGCGCCTCGTCGTCGGCATCCAGGTCCACCAGCGTGCCGGCGGGAGCGGCAACGGCAGCACGGTGCACCGCTGACATCGCCCCGGCGACGTCCTCCAGGGTCAGCGGTTCAGTCCAGGCGGCGGCAGTCTCGATGTCGGTCGCCGCAGGCCCCGACGCCGCCCCGGCCGGAGCGATAGATCCCTTGCCGCCAGTCCAGGCAGCGAACTCCGCATCTTCCTTCCCGTCTCCTTGCGGGTTCCCTGCTGCCAGTTCAACCTGCCGGACATCCAGGAGGAAGTAGCCCACGGCGTCGTCGTGATAGCGCAGCATGCAGGTGGTCACCGCCGCAGCCGGCAGCGGGCCGCCCTCGGCCCGCTGGAGCCGGGACAGCACGCCGGCAAGCGCAGGGAGGGCGTCCGCCGTCGGGCTGCGCACTGCCAGGACGCGGACGCGTTCGGGCAGCGGTCCGATCTTCCCGTCGTCGGCCACCAGGCGTGCGGCCTCCACTTGGCCTCTGGCAATCAGCTTCGCGACGACGGAGCCCAGCGCCGCCGTGGTGCCCCGAAGTTCCTCGCGTTGCTGGGCCTTCAAGGCCAGCAAGACGCACACCGTCATGATGATCTGCCGGTCGGCTTTGGTCAGGGTCCGGCCGGAGCCGATGGCCAGGAAGCCGTCGATCCGTCCTCGGACGAGGATCGGGTACTCCACCACGGGTGTGCCGTGCAACCAGAAGGTGGCCGCGGAATGGGTACCGGCAACGTTGAGCCGGGCGGTTTCCTGCTTCAGATGCGGCAGCAGCGAGAGCGCACTCGCCGGCCAGACGGTGGCTTCGGTGCCGTCGCTGGCGGGCAGGTAGGCCACCCAGCCGCCCAAAGCCTGCGCCAGGCCGCGCACCACGGAGGGCAAAGCATCCGCGCGCATCGTTGCGCGGGCCAGCGCGGTCTGCGTTCCCAGGTTCGCAATGAGCCCGGCCTGGTCGCTGCGCGATGCCAGCTCCCAGAACATCCTCGAGACGTCTAGGAACGGAACTCCGTCAGGGACTACCAGCAATTCCACCCCGGCGGCGGAGCAAGCGCGGACCAGTTCCGGCGGCACGCTGTCCAGCCCTTCGCCCAGTCCCAGCCCCAGGGCAGCCACCCCTTTGGCTGCCAGCCGCTGCACGTATTCGTCCACCGCGTCGGCGGTCCCGCCCAGCGGTATGCCGGTAGTCAGCAGCAACTCCCCGCCCTCCAGGTAGGCGCCGGGGTCCGCCAGCTCGGAGACGTGGACACCGGAAAGCTGGAGGCCCGGCACGGGGCCAGGAACCGCGGGCCGGAGCGACTCTCCGAGTTCATTGCTGAGCTGGGCAAGGGAAACCATGGGCTGATTATCCAACAGGTCCCGACACTTTGGGCAGAACATCCGATGACTGGGCACCGACCCGGGGATTAGCGTTGGCCCATGACCGACCGCCTTACCTCCGCTGCCAGCGCGCCCGCCGTCGACCTCCCCCAGTCCCGCTACCTGGCCACCGCCGTTCCCGGACCCCGTTCCGTGGCCCTGCACCGGGAACGCCAGGCCCAGGTGAGCGGCGGCTTCGGCATTGTCCTGCCGGTCTTCGTCGAGCAGGCCGACCGCGGCATCCTGCAGGATGTGGACGGCAACCGGCTGATCGACTTCGCCTCCGGAATCGCGGTGACCAGCATTGGTGCCAGTCATCCCCGCGTCCGCGAGCGGGTGGCCGCCCAGCTGGAGAAGTTCACGCACACCTGCTTCATGGTCACCGAATACGAGTCCTTCACCAGGGTGGCCCGGTGGCTCAACGAGCACACCCCGGGCGATTTTGAGAAGCGGACGGCGCTGTTTTCCACCGGGGCCGAGGCCGTGGAGAACGCCGTCAAGATTGCCCGCTCCGCCACCGGCCGCGGCAAAGTGCTGGTCTTCGACGAGGCCTATCACGGCCGCTCGCTGCTGACCATGGCGATGACGGCCAAGGAGAATCCGTACCGGCTCAACTTCGGCCCGTTCCCGGCCGAAGTGGTCCGCGCCGTCTCCGCGAATCCGCTCCGCCCCGTGGCCGCGCAGCACGACGCCGGTGCCGTTGCCTCCGCTGCCGACGTCGCCACAGCTGCCCTCGCCTCGGTGGAGGCCACGCTCGCCGAGCACGGCGCACAAAACTTCGCCGCCATGGTGATCGAACCCATCCAAGGCGAGGGCGGTTTCGTGGTCCCGGCACCGGGTTTCCTGGCCGGGCTGCGGGACCTCGCTGACCGGTACGGCATCGTTTTGGTGATCGACGAAATCCAGGCCGGCATGGGCCGCACCGGAACTCTTTTCGCCAGCGAGCATGAAGGAATCGCCGGGGACATCACGCTCACGGCCAAGGCGCTGGCCGGCGGCCTTCCGCTCAGCGCCGTGACCGGCCGCGCCGAACTGATGGATGCTGTTCACGCCGGCGGGCTCGGCGGCACCTACGCCGGCAACCCGCTCGCTTGCGAGGCGGCGCTGGCCGTTTTTGAAGCGTTCGAGGACGGCTGCCTGTTGGCCAATGCCCGCGCCATTGAGGCGGCCGCGCGTGAAGTGCTGGAGCCTTTGGTCAGCGAGACCGATTCGGTGGCCGAATTTCGCGGGCGCGGCGCGATGCTGGCCCTGGAGTTCGCCGACCGGGGCACCCTTGCCCCGCGTGCCGATCTGGCCAAGGAAGTCTCCGCGCGGTGCCACGCGCAGGGCGTGCTGACCCTGACCTGCGGCACGTACGGCAACGTCATCCGGTTGCTGCCGCCGCTGGTCATCGGCCTGGACCTGTTCGCCGACGGCCTGCAGGTGCTGCGCCAAGCCATCCTCGACGTCACCGCCGAAGACAGTGTTGCGGCGGCGCGCAGCCTTACGGCCGAGCACAGCGCCGCGTCCGAACACAGCGTCACGGCCGTCTCCCCGTCCCTGGGCTGACGCCGGGCACGCCCAGCGCGCCGCCGTCGTCGTCCCCCATCCCCCGTCGTTGACAGAAGGAAAGCACATGTCCCAGGACCATGACCTGATCGCCCTTGATTCGCTCCTGACTGAGGAGGAGCGGATGCTGCAGAAGGACGTCCGCTCCTTTGTGGACAGCGCCATCAAGCCGAACATTGCCCGCTGGTACGAGGACGCCGTGTTCCCGCTGGAGATCGTGCCGGAGATGGCCAAGCTGGGCCTGCTCGGCATGCACCTGCGCGGCTACGGCTGCGCCGGGCGCTCCGCGGTGGAATACGGGCTGGCCGGCGCCGAACTCGAAGCCGGCGACTCCGGCCTGCGCACCTTCGTCTCAGTGCAGGGCTCGCTGGCGATGAGCGCCATCCACAAGCACGGCTCCGAAGAACAGAAGCAGCAATGGCTGCCCCAGATGGCGGCCGGCGAAACGATCGGCTGCTTCGGCCTGACCGAACCCACCGCCGGCTCCGACCCCGCCAACATGAAGACCTTCGCCCGCCGCGACGGGGACGGACCCGACGCCGACTGGGTACTCAACGGCTCCAAGCGCTGGATCGGCCTGGCCTCGGTAGCCAAGGTCGCGATCATCTGGGCCCAAACCGACGACGGGGTGCGCGGCTTCATTGTCCCCACCGACACCGCTGGCTTCACGGCCACCCCGATCGAGCCCAAGCTCTCCATGCGCGCCTCCATCCAGTGCGACATCGAACTCACCGACGTCCGCTTGCCCGCCGACGCGCTGCTGCCCGGGGCCACTAGCCTGCGCGGGCCGTTCGAATGCCTGAATGAAGCCCGCTACGGCATCATCTGGGGTGCGATGGGGGCCGCCCGCGACGCCTGGCAGGCCGCCGTCGACTACTCCAAGGAACGGATGCAGTTCGACAAACCGCTGGCCGGCTACCAGCTCACCCAGGAAAAGCTGGTCAACATGGCGCTGGAAATCAACAAGGGCTTCCTGCTCGCCCTGCACCTGGGCCGGCTCAAGGACGCCGGCCAGCTCCAGCCGCACCAGATCTCCGTGGGCAAGCTGAACAACTGCCGCGAAGCCATCGAGATCGCCCGCGAGTGCCGCACCATCCTCGGCGGCAACGGCATCACCCTGGACTATTCACCGCTGCGCCACGCGAACAACCTGGAATCCGTGCGCACCTACGAAGGCACCGATGAGGTTCACACCCTGGTCCTCGGCAACAAGATCACCGGCATCCCCGCCTTCCGCTAACCATTGGCGTAAACATTCGGCGACCGAGCAAGGAGCATCGTGAGCACTCCGGTTCAACTGCAGCACTACATCGGCGGCACCTGGTGCGACGGCGACGGCCCGCGCATCGCCAGCACTAATCCGGCCCGTCCGGACCAGGTGGTGGCGGAAGGCCGGCAGGCCGGCCCGGCGGAGGTGGACCGGGCCGTGGCCGCGGCGGCCGCCGCCCGGCGGGCATGGGCGCGCACACCTGCCCACGACCGCGGCGCCGTGCTGCTGCGCGCCGCCGTCGTGCTTGAAGAGCACGCGGACGAGTGGGGGCTGGAACTGTCCCGCGAGGAGGGTAAGACGCGTGCCGAGGGCCAAGGCGAAGTGCTGCGGGCCGCACAGATTTTCCGTTACTACGGGAACGACGGCGACCGCGGCGCCGGGGAGATCTTCGCCTCCCCGCGGTGCGGCGAACAGATCCTGGTCACCCGCAAACCGCTCGGCGTGGTCGGCGTGGTCACGCCCTTCAACTTTCCGATCGCCATCCCGGCCTGGAAGATCGCCCCGGCGCTGGCCTACGGCAACACAGTGGTGTGGAAACCCGCCAGCACAGTGCCACTGCTGGCACTCCGGCTGGCGCAGGCGCTGGAGGCTGCGGACCTGCCCGCCGGGGTGTTGAACCTGCTGATCGGCCCCGGCTCGATGGGCAACGCCCTGGTGGACCACCCGGGGCTGGACGGCCTGACCTTTACCGGTTCCACCGGCGTCGGCCGCCAACTGGCAGCGGCCGCCGCCAACCGTGGCGTGCCCGTGCAGGCGGAGATGGGCGGCAAAAACCCGGCCATCGTTCTCGCGGATGCGGACCTGGAACTCGCCGCCGAACAGGTCATGCTCGGCGCCTTCCGGTCCACCGGACAGAAGTGCACCGCCACCTCCCGGTTGGTGCTGGCGGAATCCATCGCCGACGAGTTCCTGGCCAGGCTGACAGAACGCGTCGAGTCCCTGGTGGTCGGCGATCCGACGGACCCGGCAGTGCAGATGGGGCCGGTGGTCAATGACAGCGCCCGCAAGTCCATTCTGGAGGGCCTCTCCACCGCCCGGGCCCAAGGCGCCTGGGCGGGGGCCGGCGGGGAGCCGTACGACGACGGCGAGCTGGCCACCGGGTACTTTGTGCCGCCCACCATCCTGGAACTACCCGCCGGGCGCGAGCTGGACATCTGGCGGGAGGAACTCTTCGGCCCGGTGCTGTCCGTGCGTCGCGCGGCCAACGTGGAGCAGGCGTTCGAGCTCGCCAACGACGGCGAGTACGGGCTCTCGGCCGCGCTGTTCACCCAGGACCTCACACGCGTGCTCGAAGGCATGGAGGAGCTCGACGTGGGGATCCTGCATGTGAACTCCGAAACCGCCGGAGCGGACCCGCATGTGCCTTTCGGCGGAGCCAAGAAGTCCGGCTACGGACCGAAGGAACAGGGAGCCGCGGCGAAGGACTTCTTCACGCACAGCACCACCGTGTACCTGCGCGGCGGCACCCCAGCCGCGTAGCGGCCACCGCCGTCGTTGTTCCCTCCGGAGGAACCTTGAGTAGCCACTTCCCCCGCTTCAGCGGAAAATTGCCCGCCCGACGTAGCATCTAGATCAACCAGCACCAACAGTCCCATTCCTTCAGAGACGATGAGGTCAAAGTGCCCGCACCTGTCGCGGATGTCCTGACAACGCAGACCGCCCGCCCCCGCATCCTTGTCACTTGTTCGCTCAGCGGTCCGGAGAGCGATCCTTGGCTGATCGAAGACCTGACCGCCTACGCCGACAACATCGGCCGCGAACTACACGCCCAGGAGGCGGACTTCGAGCTCCTGGACGTGGGAGCCGTTGCATCCTGGACGATGGACGCTGCCGCTAGTCTCAATGAATTCGACGGCCTGCTGGTCCTCGGCGGCGGGGATATCCACCCGTCCCTCTACGGACAGCAGCCGATAGCGGCGCCCGGCTACGGAGTGGATGCGCGCGTCGACGAGGCGGAGATTGCCCTGGTGCGAAGCGCTGTTGCTGCAAGGCTGCCGGTGATGGGGATCTGCCGCGGCATGCAGGTCATCAACGTTGCTCTCGGCGGGACGCTCATCCAGGATCTAGGTCCGGATTCCATCCATCAGGTGCATACCGATGCACCGGGCATGAGTGACCATGAGGTGGTGATCCAGCCTGACACGCTCCTCGCGTCGGCCTTGAGGGCGGGGAGCGCGACGGTGCGTTCCGGCCACCATCAGGCGGTCCAGGATCTTGGCCTGGGGATGCTCGCCACGGCAGCGGCCCCGGACGGCGTTATTGAGGCCATTGAACACCAGGATCGTTGGATCCTGGGCGTGCAGTGGCACCCGGAGGACCCGGATACATTACCCGGGCAGCTGGCCGCTTTGATGCGCGCCTTCACCGATCAGTGCCGGCACGGTGAGCCGCGGGCTCCGCAACCGGGCGAGCAAACGATCTCCGCCTAATTCTCCGCAGGAACAAACTCCCCTGCCACGACGCGGCCCAGCAGCTCCGTGAGCAGATCGACGCCCGCGAGCATATCGTCGTCGCTGGTCAGCTCCTTCTCATTGTGCGAGATGCCCTCCACGCTGGGCACAAACAGCATGATGGTGGGGACGATGTCCTTCATGTTGGTCGAATCGTGGCCGGCGAGCGTGCGGACCGTTCCGTACGTCAGGTCCAGTGCCTCCGCACTCTTGGCTGCCAACCGCAGGCCGGCTTCGTCGTAGGCCTTGGCTGCCCAGACATGTTCGGCACCGCGCTCAATCCGCACGCTGGCGCGCCCCTCGATCTGGGCGACGCGTCGGTGCAGCTCAGCGTCCGCTGCCGCGAGGACATCCGGGTCGGTGCTGCGAACGTCCACCAGCAGCTCCACCCGATTGGCCACCACCACCGGCGAGTTCGGGTAAACCGTGAACTCGCCGCAGGAGGTGATCACGGCGTGATCGTCCGTGCTGAATTCGTCGGCGATGTCCCGCGCCGCGACCACCAGCGAAGAGGCCCCGAGCAACGCGTCGTGTCGGTCCGCAATAACCGTAGCGCCGGTGTGCGCCTGCTCGCCGTGCACAATGAATTCGTATTTGTTGGCGCCCCAGGTGGACTCGACCAGGCCAATGGTCAACCCGTTGTCCTCCAGTGACCGACCCTGCTCAATATGGATCTCCACGTAGGCAGCGACATCCAGGGAAAAGTCACCGACGGTACCGATTGCTTCCAGCGCCTCGCGCACTGTGGTGCCGGACGGATCTGTGGCGGCCAGGACTTTCTCGGCCGGCAGCTTGCCGGTGAACACCGAGCTGCCCATCATGGATGGCTTAAAGCGGCAACCTTCCTCGTTGAACCAGTTGATCACCGCGATGTTGAACAATGGCGCGGCATCCGGCGCACCGGAGCTCTCGGCGGCTGTGTTTGCCCCGGAAGCCATCCGCTCCTTCAGCCGGACCGCCGCATGGGCTCCGGCCAGCACGCCGTAGGCGCCGTCGAAGCGCCCGCCGAACGGCTGCGAATCCAAATGCGAGCCGACGGCGATGTACGGCGCGCCGGGGACCAGCTCAAGCAGCGCAAATTGGTTGCCCACCGCGTCGTAGCGGACCTCGAAACCGTGTCCCTCGACCAACCCGCGGAACCAGTTCCGCGTCTGCCCGTCCGCAGGGGTCCCTGCCTGGCGGTCCACTCCGCCGCCCGCCGTGGCGCCATACGTGCTCATCGAGCGGAAGTCGTGCAGGAAGGCGCGGGCGTCGTCGTTGGAAGTTCCGGCCTGCTGCGAGGCAGTAGCAGTCATGATTGCACTCCTAAGGGTTCTGGTTTCTCCGAAAGCACTCCGGGAGCCGTGCCCGTGTCTATGTTGTCGTAGGTAAACTCGCCGCCAACGATGGTGGCTAAGACCTTAAGCGCGGAGATGTCGGCAGTATCCAGCGGCGAGCCGGACAGCACCGCGAAGTCTGCGAACTTACCCCTGCGCAACGTGCCCTTCTCGCTGGCCGCGCCCGTAGCCTGGGCGGCCCAGTCGGTGTAAGTCCGCAGCGCTTCTTCTGCGGTCAGGCCCTCGTTTGCACCGCCGAGGGTCAGTCCTTGCTCGGTGCGCCGGTCCACCCAGGACTGCATGGCGCGCAGCACGTTGTTGTCAGCAACCGGCAGGTCGGAGCTGCCGGCCACCAGGATGCCGGCGTCCACCAGCGAGCGTCCCCGGTACAGCCAGCGCTCGCGCCCGGCACCCACGAGGGCAGCAAACTGATCGCCCAACGGGCCAATGAACGCGGCCTGCGGCGTGACCGCAATCCCGGCAGCGGCGACGGGCGCCAGTTGGTCCGGCCGCGAAATGCCGAAGTGCTCAATCCGGTTGGGCAGGCGGTTCCGGCCGTAGCGCTCCTGGCAGCCGGTAATGATCTCGGTGGCCAGATCAATGGCCGCGTCGCCGATGGCATGAAGCGCGATTGGCCAGCCGGTGCGGTAGGCCTCGTCCACGCGTTCGCGGTAGGCCTCGGGTGAATCCAGCAGGTAGCCGGTGTTGTGCTGGTGACCGCAGTAGTCCTCGGTGACGGCCGCCGTGGCGCCCAGCAACGAGCCGTCCATAAAGACCTTCACCGGCCCCAAGGACACCCACTCGTCGCCGAAACCCGCCACCGCACCAAGGTCCAGACCGCGCCCGTTGCCGGTGCCGTGCATGTCCGCGGCGTTGGCCTTGATCGGCCGCAGCGAGTCCAGCGCGGGCATCAGCTGGGCGCGGGCATGGAGCTTGCCGGTCTGCTTGGCTTGCAGATAGGCCTGGACTTCCACCGGGCTGTGCCCGATCCAGCCGCCGCCGATGCCGGCCTCGGTGAAACTGGTGATTCCCTCCGCCGCGTAACGCGTGGTCGCCGCGTCCAGTGCCTCGACAATCCGCTCCACCGGATAGGGCAGCAGCAGGTTCTGGATCAGCTGCTGCGCGGATTCCTCGACGACGCCGGTCGGGTAGCCGTCCGGTCCGCGGAGCACGGCGCCGCCGGTTGGATCGGTGAAGCCGGGTTCGAAGACGCCGGCCAGCCGCAAGGTGGCGGAGTTAGTGATGGACAGGTGCCCGGAGACGTGCCGCAGGTACAGCGGCCGGTCGCCGGTAATCTCGTCCAGCCGGCGGATGTCCGGGAAGGCCCCGCCGTGATGCTTGTGGTTGAACCCGGTGCCATTGACCCAAGCGTCGGGTCGGTCCTCGAGCTGCCGGACCTCGGCTTCGAGCAGTGCGTACAGTTCCTCGAGTCCGCGGGCTTGGTCCAGTTCGGCGACGCCCAAGCCCAGCCCCCACCAGGTGGTGTGGCAGTGCGCGTCAATGAAGCCGGGCACCACTACGGCAGCGCCCAGCCGAATCTCACGGTCTGCGGTGCAGCCGTCCAACTCGTCGTCGAAGCCCACAATACGTCCATTGAGCACCCCGACGGCGTATGCGCGGGGACGCTCAACCTCGAGGGTGAGGATCTCGGCATCGCGCAGGATCAGGTCCAGCTTCATCGCGTCCCCTCCCCCGCCCGGGAAAAGGCAGCGCCGGCATCCTCCGCCCCCAGCCGGGCGGAAGCCAAGCCGGCGAGCTCCTCCGGCGCATTCGCGGTGCCCGGCGGCATGGTCTCCGGATCCGTGACCAGGTGCAACAGCGCCAGCCGTCCGCTGGACAGGGCACGCTCCAACGCCGGACCGAATTCCGCGGCCGTTTCGACCCGTTCGCCGTGCCCTCCGAAGCTGCGGATCCAGTCAGCGAAGTCGGGGTTGACCATCGAGGTCCCAGACGGCCTTTCCGGGTAGTGCCTGCGCTGGTGCTGCACGATCGTGCCGTAAATACCGTTGTCCACCACGATCACCAGCGGGGCGGCACCGTGCGCCGCGGCCACGGCCAGTTCCTGCGCGTTCATCAGGAAGTCGCCGTCGCCGCAGACCGCCACCACCTGCCGGCCCGGTTCGATCAGAGCTGCGGCGACCGCGGCGGGAACGGCCAGTCCCATGGCTCCGTTGCGCGGCCCGATCAGCGAGCCGGCGCCATGGTGGGTTAGGTAGCGGTGGCCCCAGATTGTCGCGTTGCCCGCGCCGTACGTCACCACCTTGTCAGCGGGTAGCCGGTCTTCCAGCACGCCGAAGGCTACGCCCAGATCAACGCCGGGGCTGTTGTCCGGTCGGGGTGTGGCGTACCGGCGCTGGTCTTCCGCGAGCGCGTCCATCCAGTTGCTGCCGCGGGAACCCCGCACCTCGGCGGGGCAGGGAAGTGCGTCAACAAACGACGACGGCGGGACGGCCAGGTGCTGATCGATCCGGCCGGAGTGAGTAGCGGCATCCGGATCCGGCAGCACCAGCACGGTCGGTACGCTGAAGCCCTTGTTGTAGCCGTCGCTGAGCACGTCGCTCCGGCCGCAGCCGATGAACACCAGCAGGTCGGCCTCGTCCAACCTTGCGGCGAGGGTGTCTGCCCGCCCGTAGCCCAACCACCCGGCCCACGCCGGAGAAGAATGCGGAACCACGTCATAGGCGCGCCAATCGGCGGCCACCGGGATCTGTGCGTCAGCTGCCCATTGAGCGAGCCTGCCACCGTCGTCGACCCAGCCATCGCCGCCGGCGATGATTAGCGGACGGGCAGCCGAGGCCAACCGAACCGCCAGTTCCTCCATCGCGGCAGGCGGCGGGGCCGCAGCGGCGAGCGCACGCGGCGGAACGGTGCCCGCTTCGGTCGCCCGGACCAGGACATCTTCCGGCAGACCGATCACCACCGGACCGGGCCGTCCGGAGACGGCCAAGTGCATCGCTTCGGCCACGGTCTCTGCGGCGCGGTGTTCGTCGTCGAGCACCACCACGCGTTTGGCCGTCGTCGAAAACCAGCCCTCCAGGCTGAATTCCTGGAACGCGTCCCGTCCCCGGTCCGCCACCGGGATCAGGCCGACAAAAAGCACCAACGGCGTCGCGTCCTGCCACGCGGTATGCACGGCAATCATCGCGTTCGCGGCGCCCGGCCCGCGGGTGACCATCGCGATGCCCGGGATGCCGGTCTTGCGCCCCTCAGCCAGCGCCATGAACCCGGCACCGCCCTCCTGGCGGCAGACCACCGTGGAAACGGGCGAGTCATGCAGCCCGTCCAGGACGTCGAGGAAACTTTCGCCCGGAACCGCGTACACGCGGCGGACGCCGTGCGCCTCAAGCTGGCGGACAATCAGGTGGCCTGCGGACTGGGTCATGGTGCGGTGCTCTTTCGTCAGGAACTTCGTCGTCGGACGTTGGAATCAGTGCTTGAAGCCGGGCAGGTTCACGCTCATGCGCGGAGCCACGGCACCGGCGACGGCGGTGAACAGGCTCAGGAACACCAGCATCACGGCGGCCGGCCACCAGTGGTTTCCGGCGGACGCCACCAATCCGGTGGCCAGCAGCGGGATGAAGCCGGAGAGCATGCCGGCGGTGTTCTGCGCGAAGCCCACGCCGGTGTACCGCGTGCGGGCCGGGAACAAGCCTGTCAGCACGGTTCCGGAAGCCGCGTACGGGAAGGACAGCGTTGCCACGGCCAGGACCATACCGATAACCACCAACACAGCGTTGCCGCTATCCACCAGCAGGAAGGCCGGAACCGCGGCAAGGGCGGAGGCGATGCCGCCCCACAAGATGACGCGGCTAGCGCCGAACCGCTCGCCCAGACGGCCGCCCAGGATGAGGACGGGAATCTCGACGATGGCCGCAATCATGCCGCCCAGCAGCATCAACTGGGCCGAGTAGCCCAGGATGTTCACGCCGTAGTAGACCACAAACGCGGTGACCAGATAGAAGCCGCCTACGCCGAGCAGGGCCGCGGCCATGCCGATGATGATGTGCTTCCAGGACTCCCGCAGCGTGGTACGGATCGGAGCTTTCTCCACCTGGTCGTGCTCCATGAGCTCTGCGAAGACCGGCGATTCCTCCAGCCGGCTGCGGATGTAGAGCGCGATCAGGAGCATCGGGATGGCGGCCAGGAACGGGATCCTCCAGCCGAACGAGTTGAAAGAATCCTGCGAGAAGAACAGCGTCATCAAGAAGAAGCCGCCGGAGGAGAGGATGGTGCCGATCGGTGAACCGATCTGCGGCAGCGCGGCATAGCGGGCGCGGCGCTCCAGCGGGGCATTCTCCACCACAATCGTCATCGCGCCGGACCACTCGCCGCCCACGAACAGGCCCTGGGCCACGCGCAGCAACACCAGCAGCACCGGAGCGGCAATGCCAATGGCGGCGTACGTAGGCAGCAGGCCGATCAGGCCGGTCACCGCGCCGATGCCCACGATGGTGACCATCAGGGTCTTACGTCGGCCGATCTTGTCGCCCATGGCACCGAAGAACATGCCGCCCAGCGGACGCGCCACCAGGCCCACACCAAACGTGGCGAAGGATGCCAGCGCCGCCGCCGTGGCGTTCTCATTGGCGAAGTACTGGACGTTGAACACCAGCGCCGCCGCCGCGCTGAACAGGAAGAAGTCGTACCACTCCATTGCAGTGCCAATGAGGGCACCGATGGAAACCTTCATCGCTTCCTTGTCAGTGATTTGCCGGGTAGCCCCGGCCTCAAGGTTCAAGGTTTCTGACATGGTTCCTCCATGTTTGGTGTTCGGGTGTCCGGCCGCGCTGAACGGCCGCAACGAACTGATAATGCACCCCAGCATTCCAGAGTGGTGCGCGTCACACCCGCACGAAAAGTCGCGGTTTTCAGAGACTAGAATGTGCAAAAGCACATGATCGGGGCCTGGAAGACCATGGAAACACTGCAGATTCAAGAGAACGATGACGAGGGCTCCGCCACCCGGTGGAACGGCCTGCTGGACCAGCTGTCCGTGGATAAGCTGACGGACCACTTCATCCAGCGTGTCCTGCAACTCGACGACTACCGGGAAGGAGTCCTGCCGGCGAGCGAGATCCGCCGCACGGGAGCCGCCTCATTCGAGGCGCTGATCGAAAGCTTGCGCCCGGGCGCGGACAGCAAACGCCTCATCGCCGAGCGGCAAGGCATCTCCTTGGACGTTGGGGTCTCCCGCGCCAGGGCCGGTGTCCCGGTGGAGTCGCTGATGACCGCCATCCGGATCGACTTCACCGTGATCTGGGGTGAGCTCATGGCGCTGGCGGATCCGGGCGATGCCGAGCTGCTGGTCCGACGGGCCGAAACGGTGTGGCAGGTGGTGGACTCCTACGCAGCGCAAACGCAGGCCATCTATATCGCCGAGCGCCAGCGCATGGCCCAGGAAGAATCTTCGGTGCGGCAAGGCCATGTGGCCACCATGTTTGGGCAGGTCAGCCCCGCACCGGAAATGCTCACCCGCATCGCCGACGAGCTCGGCATCGACCAGTTTGCTCCCCTCGTGGTCGCGGCAGCATCCACGGACGACGCCGCCGCCCTCCGTGTGGAGGTCGCCTCGGCTTCTCGCCGTGGCTCAGAAATGTTCACTCACCCTCTGTCCGATGGACTGGTCGCCTTCTGGGCGGCCGATGATCGCCCGGGCAGCGCCGCCCGCGAAGCGACCGAGCAGATCAAGAACATCCGTTGCGGCCTGGTTGAAGAAGTGCGCGGCCTCGCCGACCTGCGCGTCGCTGCCCAAGCCGCCCGCGCCCTGGCATCCCTGGCGGAAGACAAGGATCAGCAGGCCCTCACTATGCGAAACGCCTGGGCACGACTGGCCCGGCACAGCCTGTCGGAGACGGGAGTTCCCATTGTGCCCGACGTAGACGCAGCGCTGGCCCGCTGCGGAACAGTGGAACGCGCCCGATTGGAAGAATCGGTAAGGTCCTATCTGTCCACCGGCAGCATCGCCCAATCCGCAGACCAGCTGTTCTGTCACCGAAACACCCTGATGAACCGACTCCGCCGCTTCACGGATCTCGTCGGCATCGACGTGACCATCCCCCAACAAGCCGCGCGCCTCGTCGTCGCCTGGTCCTGACCGCGCCAGCTGCACTTCGCTCTTGGAGGGAGGGCTTGGTCACACCCGGCCGCGGGCGTCGATTTCGGGAAATACCCTCCCGCCGGCCGTGGTTCTAGCCTGTTGTGACCCTTTCTCCCCGCATCCGCGTCTTGGTGATATCCGCAGTCGCCGCCCTTGTCCTGGCCGCCGTCGTCGGCTGGGTATTCACGGCCAATGCGCGGGCCTCCGCAGCGCAAATCCCGCAGAGTGTTCTGGCCGCGGACACGAGAATGGGAGCCGTAGAACTGCGGGTCAAGGATTTACCGACCGTGCGCAGGTTCTACGAAGAAGGCGTCGGCCTCGAGCCGCTCGACGAAACCGGCGACAGCGTCAGTCTGGGCATCGGCGGCGAAGAGATCATCCGCCTCGTCGCCGCTGAGGGCGACTATACGAATCCGGCCGATGCCGGGCTCTACCATTCAGCCGTCCTCTACTCGGACGGTCCGGCACTGGCCACAACGCTGGTGCGCCTGATCCAGATGGCACCAAACCTCTATCAAGGGTCGGCCGACCATGCGGTCAGCCACGCCTTCTACTTCGCGGATCCCGAAGGCAACGGCGTGGAACTCTACATCGACACCCCGGCCGACACGTGGAAGTGGCAGGACGGCCAGGTCCAGATGGGCAGCGCCCCACTGGACCCGAACGACTTCATCGCCCGGCACCTCGGCCAAACCAGTGACGGCACCGCCGCCATGGGACACGTCCACCTCAAGGTCGGGGACCTGGAGCGGGCACGCGAGTTCTACGTGGACGCCCTCGGCTTCGCGGTGACCTCCGAAATCAATGGGGCACTCTTCATGTCCGCCGGCGGCTATCACCACCACCTGGCCGCCAACGTGTGGAGTTCGGCCGGCGCCGACGACCGGCCCGAGACCCTTGGACTCGGATCATTCGCCGTGCAGCTAACCGGTCCCGCCGAGCTCGACGCCGTAGCCGGACGCCTGGACGCCGCAGGTATCGACTACCAGCGCGCCGAGGGCTCGATCGCCGTCGCCGACCCCTGGGGGAATCAGGTCCACCTGAGCCACTGAACGGCTTGTCGGACAGGTATTTTTCCCGGTAGTTAACACCGCCAACCGGCGGCCGGAGTGACCGGAAACGCCCCCTCGTCGATAGCTGACAGCGAGATACCGGGCCTCGTCGGCGGGGCTTATGGTCTGCCTCTCGGTAGCAGAATTGTTGAGGAGCGCTAAATCCCGGCGGTATTTTGACTTAATCTCCCTAAGGTGTTGCCATGGAGAGCAGGTTCACCGGTGTTACTGGATCTTCGGTGAACCGCTCCGAATCGATCGTGCAGGCCCCCTCGCCTGCCCGCGGACACGGTGCCCGTCTCCCACTCGGGATTGATTGCTCAGGGCCCGGCGCGCTCTCGCGCCGCCAGTGTTTACCGCCGCGCACCATGCGCCTTCCACCGCCACCGGTGCGCTACTACGGCCGTTCTGTGGATTCGGAGCGTCGAACCTGACGGACAGATCCAATGGATGAGGAGATGCATTTATATGCGAGTCGGAATCATTGGCGCAGGACCCAGCGGCATGGCACAGCTGCGCGCGTTCGAATCGGCCCGGCAAAAGGGAGCCGAGATCCCGGACATTGTGTGCTTTGAGAAGCAGTCCGATTGGGGCGGACAGTGGAACAGCAGCTGGCGCACCGGCCTGGACGCCGCCGGCGAGCCCGTCCACAGCAGCATGTACCGGCACCTGTGGTCCAACGGCCCGAAGGAAGTCCTCGAGTTCTCCGACTACACCTTCGACGAGCACTTCGGCCGGCCGATTTCCTCCTTCCCGCCGCGCGAAGTCCTGTTCGACTACATCGCCGGCCGGGTCCAGAAGTCCGACGTCCGCAAGTACGTCCGGTTCAACACCGTGGCCCGCTGGGTGGACTACAACGACGTCAGCCAGGAATTCACCGTAACCGTCGAGGACCTCGCGGCGCAGCGCACCGAAACCCACGTGTTCGACAAGCTAGTGGTCTCCACCGGCCACTTCTCCTACCCGAGCGTGCCGGCGTTCGAGGGCATCAACAGCTTCCCGGGCGAGGTGCTCCACGCCCACGATTTCCGCGGCGCCGAGCGGTTCGCCGGCAAGGATCTGCTGCTGATCGGCAGCAGCTACTCCGCCGAGGACATCGGCATGCAGGCGCACAAGATGGGCGCCAAGTCCGTCACGTTCAGCTACCGCAGCGCCCCGATGGGCTTCGACTGGCCGGAGTCCGCCGTCGAGCGCCCGCTGGTGACCCGCTTCGAGGGCAGCACCGCGTACTTCAGCGACGGCACCACCGGCGAGTTCGACGCCGTCCTGCTCTGCACCGGCTACCTGCACAAGTACCCGTTCCTGCCCACCGAACTGTCGCTGCAGTCACCGAACCTGCTCTACCCGGGCAGCCTCTACAAGGGCGTGGTCTGGCAGCAGAACACCAACCTGTTCTATCTGGGCGCGCAGGACCAGTACTACACCTTCAACATGTTCGACGCGCAGGCATGGTTCGCCCGCGACGTGATGCTGGACCGGATCGAGCTACCCTCACTCGAGGAACGCGAGGCGGACATCCAGGCCTGGCTGGACCGCCAGGCCGCGCTGACCGACCACGATGCCGAGGCCGAGTTCCAGACCGAATACCTGCGCGAACTGATCAGGCTGACGGACTATCCGGAGTTCGACCTGGACACCGTCTGCAGCCTGCTGAAGCAGTGGATGAAGGACAAGGAAGAGAACATCTTGGGCTACCGGGACAGCATCCACCGCTCCGTCATGACCGGCACCATGGCCACCCGGCACCACACCCGCTGGATCAATGCCATGGATGACAGCCTGGAACGCTACCTCAACGGCCCCTCCGAGGACATGGACACGGGAGCACTGGCCGCCCTCACCGGCGACGCCGAGCAGGCTGCCGCTCGGCGGTAGGCCCAGCCCCACACCGCGTACGACGGCGGGTGGCACCGGAGCGCTGTCTCCCTCACCACCCGCCGTCGTAGCAACCAACGAGACGGCAGCCCCGTGCATCGTCAGGCTCGGATTCCGCCGACACTTCTCCAAGCTCCATAAACGCATAGCTTTCGTTTCGTAAGGTTCGTAAGATTCGGCCATGGCTTTCACCTCCTCCCATGAAGCGCGGACCCACTGGGCGAAACTTCTCGATAACGTGCGTTCGGAAGCGGTCCATATCAGCCGCCGCGGCCGTATCGTTGCCGTTCTGGTTGACCCGGATTTCTACGAGCGCGCGGTGGAAGCCTTGGAGGATGCCGCAGACCTGGCGGCAGCACGCGCAGCGCGTGAGGATAACGAGCCGCTGATCAGTCACGAAGAGCTGAGGCGAGAGCTCGGCCTCGAACCGTGAGCGGCGCGTTCGACGTCCGCTACACAGCGACTGCCGCCAAACAATCCGAAAACTCGACAAATCGGCACAGGCACGCATTTTGCGTGCCGTTGAAATCCTGCGGGAAGAGCCTCGCCCACCGGCCAGCAAGCAACTGGTTGGCGGCGACGGCGAACGGCGCATTCGAACCGGCGACTATCGAATCGTCTACGAGGTTCGAGACGAGGAGCTAGTGGTTCTGGTCATCCGGGTTGGCCACCGCCGAGAGGTGTATCGCCAGCATTGATGACGCGTTCCGGGCGCAGTCCGACAATAAGAAACAGCGTCCCTCCACTCAGCGGGCCGCCTCGAACCGGCGGCGGAGGGCCAGCAGGAACTTCAGCCCGGCCGGGGTCAGCTCGCGTCCGCCCAGTAAAAGGTCGCCCTCGAAGAGGCCCAACGAATTGAGCTGGCGCCGCAGCTCGTTATAGATATCCTCGCCGTCCTCCTCCGTGAGCATGCCGCCGCGTGACGGGCGCAGCCCGGCATGGAAAAGCTCGGACATCATGGCGTGTCCGTGCTGGCTGCGCGGTATGTGCTGGTCCCCCAGCAGCCACCGCACCAGGACTTCCAGCCCCACCCGTAAAGCGAGGTTTTCTTGGTCCGCCATGCGGTCGGCGAGGCAGTCCCAGAGGGCGGCATCGTCGTCGTACGTTCTCCGCGCAGCGGGACTGGGCTGCAGGCGGCCCTTGTATTTGCGCAGCAGCTTCCAATACTGAATATGCTCGCGCAGCAGCGCGATGGGGGGCACGTTGACCTCACGCGGCGAGGCGTAAGTGTCCCAGGGGTAGCCCAGCTCCAGGGCCAGCACCGCCTCGCGCACCACGGCCGGTTTCACATAACCGTCCTTGGTGAGCTCCAGGCCATCCTCCCGGGCGCGGTCCAGCAGCCAGCGGACCGGGCGGAGTACCGCCGCGCGCTCCTCCGGCGTCGGCGGCTCATCCGCCAGCACAATGCGCATCCGGTCCAGGCTCTTGTTCACCGCGTCCAGGTCGAACTCGGTAGGGTCGAACATGCTGGGATGCAACACTCCGCTCACGTACTGCACCCAATCGGCGATCTCCTCGTGCTCAGGATCCGACGGGTCGGCCAGGATCCGGAGCTTCTCCTGATAACCCCAGATGCCGCCGGCGTCCTCCAAAGGGCCGCGGTTCTCCCCGCCGAGGCAGCTGATCTGCCCGGCCGGCACTATCGCGTGCCCGGTCACCGTGATCGCGTGCAGCCAGGTGTCGCCGAGGTCGTACTCGTAGACCAGTGTGCTGCCCTCGCCGGACAGCAACTGCGCCACCGTCATGCCCTCGGCGCTGTCCATATCCATCTCCCGGGCCGACTCCTCGTTGCCGGCAATCGGGCGGGCCTCGCCGAAAACGCCTTCCGGATGGAACAGATGCAGGTGCCGGTTCTCCCAGCCGAACGCCCGCTGGATGGCCTCGTGCAGCGTGTTGAGCGGCGCATTCAGCGGAAGCCGCAGCGACCGCCAGATCTCCGGCTCCGAGCCCTCGATGGCAACGCGGACGTCCAGGGCTTTCTCCGATGTGGGCATGCCGCCATTCTTGCAGACGTGTTCGGAGCGCGGGAACGCGTCCTTCCCTTACGTCCCCGGCTCTGGCAACCGGCAGGATATATCCGATACTCTGCGGCCATGCTCAGCCTGAAGGACATTGACCTGGACATGCTGACCAGCGCGATGGAAAACGCTGACCGGGATTTCCAGTGTTGGCTGGATCCATCCACTGGCCAGATCGAGTTGAGCGGCGCAGCCGTCGACGGTGGCTTGTCTTCCGAGGAGCTCGAGGAACGCGGTGCGCTGCCAGTGGTGAGGGCGGATCCGCGCCGCGGCTACCGGGACATGGAGGACTTCATCGCCACGGTGGAAGATGAACACGTCCGCGCCACGCTGATCCGCGCCCTTGAGCGGCCCCGCCCCTTTCGCCATTTTAAGGACGCCGTTTACAACTACCCGGACGTTGGAAGAGCTTGGTCCGACTTCCACGACCAGCGGATGCGACACCATGCCATTACCTGGTTGTTGGCCGAAGGCCTGATCAACCAGCAGGAGGCCACGGAAGCGCTGGCCCAGGACCGGCCGATCGACTGAACATTCGCTGGCTCCGGCTGCCGCAACCGTTCTGGGGCCGCCTTGGCAGGTCTACAGTGGAGCCAGCAGTCAGAGACGAGTGGCGGCGATGAATTCCAGCACGATCACCCTGTTCCTGGCCGGCGACGTGATGACCGGCCGAGGCGTGGACCAGATCCTGCCGCATCCCGGCGCAGCCAAGCTGCGCGAAGGCTACATCCGTGACGCCCACGACTACGTGGCGCTGGCCGAAGCGGTCAACGGCCCCATCCCGCAACCGGTGGACCCGGCGTGGCCGTGGGGCGATGCCCTGGCGATCATCGGCGAGGCCGGCCCGGACGCGCGCCTGGTCAATCTGGAAACGAGCGTCACCGGCGACGGCCGGTTCGCCCCGGACAAGGGCATCCACTACCGCATGCATCCTGACAACATCGGCTGCCTCACCGCCGCCGGCCTGGACGTCTGCGTGCTGGCGAACAATCACGTGCTGGACTATGGCGTCGCCGGCCTGACCGAGACCCTGGACGTATTGCACGCCGCCGGCCTGCGCACCGCCGGCGCCGGCCGCAATGCCGCGCAGGCCTGGCAACCCGCCCAGGTGGAATCAACCCACGGGCGCGTGCTGGTGTTCTCCGCCGGGCTGGCCTCCAGCGGCATTTCGCCCGCGAACGCCGCGGGGCCGGATAGCCCCGGTTTGGCCTTCCTGCCGGACCTGTCCGGGGACACTGCCGCCCGGTTTTTGGGCCACGTCAACGCGGTCAAGCGCGACGGCGATCTGGCCGTGGCCTCGCTGCACTGGGGTACCAACTGGGGCTACGAGGTGCCGCGCGGGCACGTCCGTTTTGCCCGCTGGCTGGTGGACGGCGGGATTGACGTGGTGCACGGACACTCATCGCACCATCCGCGACCGCTGGAGATCTACCGCAGCCGCCCCATCTTCTACGGCTGCGGCGACTTGATCAACGACTACGAGGGCATCGGCGGTTACCGGGAGTTCCGCGACAGCTTGCGGCTGCTCTACTTCGCCGCGCTGGACGCTCTTTCCCGGGAACTGCGCGAGCTGCGCCTGGTACCGGTCCAGGCCCGCCGGATGCGCCTTGAGCGGGCCAGCAAGAACGACGGCGAGTGGCTCAGTCGCGTGCTCAGCGACGCCAGCAGCGGCTTCGGCACCCGGATCAGCCTGGCCGGCGACGGCAGCCTGGCTGTTGGGGTGCCATAACGACGGCGAGCAGCTCCGCCGCCTGCTCACCCCGGCCGGCAGCAACGACCATCCCGCTTCACCGTCCGCTGCAGTACGGTGGTGCCTGACCGGCCCGATCGAGGACAGGAGAAGGCCCATGGGACTGAGAAGCGCGCTGTTCGCGGCGCAGTATGACGCTGCCATGCGCCAGGCCGAGCATGAGGAACTCGCCTCGCGCCGCGCGGCGCTGCTGTCCGGCCTCAACGGAATTGTGTACGACGTCGGTGCCGGCACCGGAGCGAACCTGCGGCACTTCCCGCCGTCCTGCCAAGTGACGGCGGTGGAACCCGATCCGAACATGCGCAAGCGGCTGGAGGCCAAGGTCGGTTCAGTCGGCAACGTCCGCGTGGTCGCTGCGGGAGCCGAAGCGCTGCAGGCCGAGGACGCCAGCGTGGACGCCGTCGTCTTCACTCTGGTGCTCTGTAGCGTCCCCGACCAGGCCACCGCCCTCGCCGAAACCAGGCGTGTGCTCAAGCCGGAGGGAAGGCTGCTGTTCCTGGAGCATGTCCGCGGCACCGGCGCGCACGCTACGTTCCAGGACCTGCTGCGGCCCGTGTGGTCCTTCGCGGCGCAAGGCTGCCAGCTCAACCGGAACACCGTGGCCGCCATCTCCGCGGCAGGGTTCAACGTGGCTGTGCAGGACGAGTTCTCTGTGGGGCCTGGCTGGCTTCCGGTGAACCCGATGGTGATGGGCACGGCAACGCCCGAAGGCTGAAGTGCCTCCGGGCGTGTAAAACCGGTTCGTCGGCCGGTCAGTAGCCGTAGCCGCCGGATTCCTCGGCGTTCTTAGCCTCGGCTTCGCCGTCTACGTCCGTGGAGTCAGGACCGGCCCCTGACTGTAGAGGATCGTGCTGCTGTGGATCCTGCTGCTGCTCCTGGCTGTCCTCGTTCGCCTGCGGGTCGCGGGGCTCTTCGCCGTTGTCGGTGGTCATTTATCCAAACCCTCCCAGCTTGTCCTTCAGTCCGCCCAGCTTCTCCCCCAGGCCGCCGGGGATGTTGCTGAGCAAGGCGTCGACGTCGATCCCCAGGCCGGACAGCAGGCCCGCGTCCTTCTGCGTGTCCACCTTCTCAGGCAGTTCGGAATCGGCCTTGGCTGCCTGGTCCTGGTTGCCCATCTGCTTGAGGACGTCGATGATCTGCTGCTTGTCGATCTGCATGGTGTTCTCCGATCCATGTTGATGGTCAGCGCACTGTCCACTCTCCTCACTCGGCCAAAGTGTGGCAACCCCCAAGACGTTCGCGGCTCCCGGTGGCATACTGTTTGGACGCCACAGCGCCGTGGCGTCTCCGAGGGGACAGGATCGCAGGATATGGCTGGTCATTTCGAACTCATTGATGCACCCGACGGCGGGTTTCGGGTCAGGATGTTGGACGGCGACGGATCGCTGATGGCCGAATCGGTGACCTTCCAGTCCGTCAGGGAAGCCCTGGACGGCATCGAACGAGCCCGTGAAATTGCCGGCACCGGTCGCGTGGTTGACCGGTCCAGTGCGGCCGCACAGTCCGACTCCTAGCGGCACCAGCGAACGGAGCACCAAAGCGGTCGCGGCCCGCGGGAGTACCGCCGGTCCGTGCCACCGGACCGCCGGCTAGGGGCGGCCGCTTTCCGGGCCGAACAGGAATTCTTCCGCGTGGGCCACGGCCTTCTTGAACGAGTCGTTGCGCAGTGCCAACTGATCGGGCCCTCCGCTCTCCGTGTACTCGGTGATCCCCGGCCGCAGCACCCAGATCCCGCCGGCAGGAGGCAGGTAGAAAACCGCGAAGGACCGGTGCTCCGCGTGGTCCTCCCATACCGGAACCACGGCCGCGGCCGCGCCGGTGTCCACGTTGATCCACTGCGCCCGGGGCCGCGGCTGGCCCTCCTCGAAGACGCTGGGGTCAAGGAATGGAGCGGTTCCCGGCCCCCACCGCTCCTCGAAGCGTTCATGGAACACCGGAAACAGATGATGGTCGTAGCGGCGCCAACTGGTGGCAGGCATGAGCCCTCCTTCAACGGTCAAAAACAATCCATCGGCGGTAGTGCCGTGAGGACGACGACGGAGACTCACCCAATCGGACGGCGTCCGGCGGGAGCGGCTCGCCAAAGCCCAGATACACCGGGCGTCCGACGGGAACGGCTGGACTGCGGTCCGGCCGCCGCTGGGGTCGATCGCTGCTTGCGGGCGCGCGCACGCCGGCCTCGCCTGCACGGGATTCCCCGGGCTCGGACGCACCGACGTCCCCGGGCTCCGCCGCGCCGGCTTCCGCGGGCTGCTGATGATGCCGGACCGTGACGCGTCGGGAGCTGGTCCGGTCATACTCCGCGCGCCGCCCGGCGTCGCCCAGCACCATGTAAGCGTGCAGGATCGCCGCCGTCGTCCGCGCCTCCGTCTGAGGCTCCGCAACGCCCGGTGCCGATTCATCGCCCGGTGCCGAGCCCCCGCCGTCGGGCTTGAGATCCGGGTGATGGCTGCGGACCAAGGCCCTGTAGGCGCGGCGGATATCGTCATTGCTGGCGTCCGGGGCAACCTGCAGCACGGCATAGAGATCGGTTTCGTTCACGTTTACGCTCGCTTCCGCCCTCGCTGAGGGATGAAAGTGGTGCACGCCGGCGGCCCGGTGAACCGGCGCGCTGACAGGCCGCGGTTCGAGCACCACAGTAAATGCGGCGCGGCCGGCGGCTCCGCCGCGGTGGGGCGGAGCCGCCGGCCGGGGCCGTGCCGGTCAGGCGTTGATCATCTGCTTGCCGTCACCGCTGCTGATCTCGATCTTGCGCGGCTTGGCCTGCTCGCGGATCGGTATCCGCAGCGCCAGGACACCGGCCTCGTAGCTGGCACTGACGTTCTCGGTGTCCAGCGTGTCGCCCAGGACCAGCTGGCGGCTAAACGTTCCGGTCGCCCGTTCGGCGGCCACGACGTCCTTGCCGTCGCCGATCTTCGACGTGCGCTCCGCGCCAATAGTCAGGACGTTCCGTTCCACGTCAAGGTCGATGGTGGACGGATCGACGCCGGGCAGATCCAGCTCGACGACGAATTCGTCGCCCTCCCGCCACGCGTCCATCGGCATGGCAGCGGGCCGTGCCTGGTTTCCGAAGACCTGCTGGGTCAAGCGGTCCAGCTCACGGAACGGATCAGTTCGCATCAACATTGCAGCAGCCTCCTTCAGTCTTATTCTCTTGCTGCCCGGTCAGCTAATCTATGCCTTCGGGCACAGATATTATGACTCCGGGCTAAAATGTTTTCAAGTCTGAACTTGGAGGAATTTTGGCCGCAGAAAAGAAGCAGCCCCGGGCGGACCAGGGGGTGTATGCCATCTCCGTGGTCAGCGATCTGGTGGGCGTGGGCGAGCAGACGTTGCGGCTCTATGAGCGGCGCGGGCTGGTGGAACCGGAGCGCACCGAAGGCGGCACCCGCCGGTACAGCAGGGACGATGTGGACCGGCTCCGCCGCATCGGCGAACTGGTGGACGACGGCGTGAATCTGGCCGGGGTGGGCAAGGTGCTGGCGCTGGAAGCGGACAACGCGTCCCTGCAGCAGAAGCTTAAGGCTGCACAGAAGCGGGCCGCCGACCGGTGACCCGGGCCAGCCAGCGCTGACCGGGAGACTGGACCGCCCAGTTCAGCTTCAGCGTTGCGAAGGCCCAGCCGAAGCGCCGGGCAAAGGCCCCGGGTCCGGTGAACATGCGGCCGGCCGCGCCGACGCGCAGCCCGCGGTCAAACCGGACGGTCGCCCAAGGTGCCAGCTGGAAGCTGAGGTCCAGGTCGTCGTGGATTCCCGCCTGGTTCCGGTGGATTCCTGCGGCACACCGCTGCCAGGCCGTGAGCCGCATGGCGAAGTTGGACCCCCACACCGGAACTCCCGCCAGGGCGGCACCGGCCCCGTAGCGGTAGCCGGACGAATAGGCGGCAGACGCCAGCCACGCCAGCGGCCGGGGCAGGTCGTAAAACCTGCCCGGGCCGGTCAGCGCATCCAGGTCTGGGTCTTCGCCGAACGCCGCGCCGATCCGGGACAGCCAATCCTCCGGCGGCCGGGTATCGGCGTCGCAGCGCACGATCACCTCGCCGGCGGCAGCATCGTAGCCCGCGGCGGCAGCGGCGGGGATGCCTCGGCGCGGCTCGCTGACCACGCGCGCCCCGGCGTCGAGCGCCAACCGGGCCGAGCTATCCGAGCTCCCGTTGTCCACCACGATGACCTCGTCCGCGGGACGTGTCTGTCGTGCCAGCAGCGCCAGACACTCGGCGAGCGCAGCGGCGTCGTCCAGCACCGGAATCACCACGGACAGCGTAGGGCCGTGCTGTGGAACACCGGCTCCCGGCACCGCCGTCACCGTGCAGTCCGGTTGCCGGTGGTGCCGGTGCCGATGCCGATGCGGGAGCCGGTGCCGACGCGGGAGCCAGTTTCAACTCGGGAGCCGGTGCCGGAGCCGCTCACAATGCGGGAGCCGCTAGTCAGCCCGGCGGGCACCGCAGCGCCGCGGCGGCGGCCGTCCTGTCGATGCCCGGTGCGGCTTGGCGCGAGCGGGCCGGGGGCAGCGCGCCGGGAATGGCCGTGGGCTGCGCGCGTGGAACGGACGGCGATGGCGGCGCCTAGCACGGCCCCGGCAAGGTTGGCGGCCAGGTCGCCGATGGTGTCGTCATAGCCCACGCCGATCTCCGGCGTGATGTAGGTGTGGCCCAGCCACTCCCCCAGCTCCCAGAGCACGCCCAGCGTCACGGTCGCGCAGACCAGCAGCACCGCCGGGACCACGGCGCTGGTCCAGCCGCCGTGGCCGCGACGTATGCCGGGAGCCGCTCCGACCGCTGCCGGCATCTCGCGGTGCGTTGGGGTCCCCCGGCCCTCGGGCAGTACTGTGGCCGGCAGTTCTTGGGCCGGCAGTTCCATGCGAAGCAGGTGCCCCCGCAGCAGTTCCGCCACCAGCAGCGCCACCACCAGGCTGGCCAGCACGTGCATCACGGCATCCAGCCAGGCCACCTGATGGTAGAGGCCCACCGCACTGAACCAGCCCGCCGCTAGCAGCACCGTCTGGCCCACGGCATCGGCCGGCCGGCCCATCAGGTACCAGCGCAGCAGCCACTGGCCGCCGACCACCAGGAACATGGCGGCAGCGGCCGGCCAGCCCGCCACCAGCCAGGACACCGGCACCAGCACCGCGCCCAGCAGTCGGCCGGCGTCGGCCGGATACCACCGGTCCTGCGCCGGACCGGGCCGCTTGCCCGGCGTGCTCACCGGATCCCCGCGTACCAGATCAGCAGCATGGTGACCAGGAACCCCACCACGTAGTTCAGCCAGAGGAATCGCTTCCAGCCGGCATTTGCGGCGGCCGATCCGGCGTCGTCAATCCGGGCGAAGCGCAGCACGTTGACCAGGTACGGCAACACCAGCAGCGCAGCCAGCGGGCCGGGCCAATTGGTGGCCAGCATCAGCACACCGGCGGCGGCATAGGTCGCGGCGGCCAGCAGCACCGTGCGCCGGGCGCCCAGCACCGTGCCGATCGAACCCAGCCCGGCCTCGCGGTCCGGGACCACGTCCTGCACCGCGCCGAAGGCATGGCTGGCCATGCCCCACAGGAAATACGCGGCCAGCAGCGCCCACAGCTCGGGCGTGAACTGGGCACCCGCCAGCACCAGCCCATAGACCGCGGGCGAAACGAAGTGCGTGCTGGAGGTGAGCGAGTCCAGGAACGGCCGCTCCTTGAAGCGCAGCCCCGGCGCACTGTAGGCGTAAACCGCGGCCAGCGACACCAGCAGCACCAGGTTGGACGCCACGCTGCCGGCCAGTGCCAGCACCACCACGAACGGGAGCGTGGTAATGGCGCAGGCCTGCAGGATGGTGCGGTGCCGCGCCCGGTCCACCACGGCCCCTTCTGCCCCGCCCTTGCGCGGGTTGAGCAGGTCGGACTCGTAGTCGAACACGTCGTTGATGCCATACATGGCCAGGTTGTAAGGGACCAGGAAGAAGACTGTGCCCACCACCAGCAGCCAGTCGATCCGGCCGGCGGCCAGCAGGTAGGCGGCGGCAAACGGGTAGGCGGTGTTGACCCAGGACACAGGCCGGGACGTGATCACCAGTTCGCGGATCACCGGCCCTCCCCTCCCCTGCCAGTTTTTCCAGCACGACGACGGCGGGGGCCGCCGGTGAGCAGCAGCCAGACCGCGGGCAGCAGCAGCGCCGCGCCCAGCGGGTAGGCGAAGTCCTCGATCGGGGCCAGCCCGATCCGCAGGCCGGCCAGCGCGTGCCCGCCGTAGTCGAACAGCCCGGAGGCAATCATCACGTTGTCGAACACCGCGGTCAGCACCCACAGCGCGGCGATGGTCAGGCCAGCGGCCGCGGCGGCTCCGCGGGGCACCCGCCGGGCCAGCAGAGCGGCGGCCACGGCGGCGAGCGCCAGGCCCAGGAAGATCCAGTTCAGTTCCAGGAAGCTCACGCCGCGCCCCCTGACCGCGGGCCGCCGTCGTGCTCTACGAGCCGTGGGTTGGTTTGCGTGTTGGCGCGGAGGGCGGTGCGCCGGTGCCTCCCCCAGGCCAGCAGGCCGGTGAACAGGATCATGGTCTGGTAGCAGAGAAAAGCCAGGAAGAAGGCCTCCTCCAGCGGCAGCTGCGGGCCCAGCATGATGCCGGTCATCAGCGGCGACTCCCGGTGCAGAAAGATGCCCAGCGAGATCGCCCAGACATCCCAGGCCAGGAAGTAGACCAGCCCCACGGCCATGGTGACGGTGGCCGCCAACGGCCGGGCGAAGAAGAACAGCTTGTAGCGGGCGTCCAGCAGGGCCATGCAGCCCAGCAGCGCCACCAGCACGGCAAGGTAGATCATGCGCTGCTCCCCGCGGTGTCGGCGGACGGCGCCTGCGCCTGAGCCACGGCGTCAGCAGGCTCGGTGCCGTCAGATGGCTGGCTAGTCGGCGTCGCGCCGGATGCAACGGCACCCACCGCGGCCGTGGCGGTAGCCTCGGAGGCGGCCGGGCCGGAGGCGATCTGGCCCGCGGGTTCCGGTAGGGCGCCCGGCTTCTTGATCCCCTGCACCGCTTTCAGCACCAACTCTGCGCTGATCAAGCACATCGGTACGCCGATGCCCGGCCGTACCGAGCTGCCCGCGTAGTGCAGCCCCTCCACCTTGCCGCTCCGGTTGCCCGGCCGCAGGAACGCGCTTTGCCGCAGCGTGTGTGCGGGACCCAGGGCGCTGCCGCGCCAGGCGTTGAAGCCGTCCACGAAGTCCGCGGGCCCGTAGGTACGGCGGACCGCAATCCGGCCGCGCAGGTTGGCGATGCCAGTCCAGTCCGCCAACTGGTCGATGGCCGCGTCCGCCACGGACTCCACGATGGCCGAGCCTTCGCCGTCGTCGCCGCCATTGCCCCACGCCGGAGCCGCCGGGGTGGGCACCAGGATGAACAGGTTCTCATCCCCCTCGGGTGCCACGCCGTCGTCGGTAGCACTGGGCTTGCACACGTACAGCGACGTCTCGTCGGCCAGCGCGCGGCCGGCGCGGATCCGTCCGAAGTTGTCCTTCCAGTCCCGGGTGAAGAGCAGGTTGTGGTGGGCCAGCTCCGGCAGCTGGCCGCGCACGCCCAGACAGACCAGCACCGCGCTGGGCCCGGGGTCGCGGCGCCGCCAGACCGGTTCCGGGTGGCTGCGCAAATGGGCCGGTAGCAGCTCGGTTTCCACGTGGTGCAGGTCCGCGGCGGCGACGACGGTGCGCGCCGGCGTCCGCTGTGTGGAACCGTCGGCGTCGGTCCAGACCACCGCCTCACAGCGGGCCTTGTCGCCGGATGGTCCGGTGATGATCCGGCGGGCGGTGGCGCCGGTTTCGATCTGGACGCCGGCTTCGCGGGCCAGCCGTTCCATCGCGTCCACCAGCGCGGCGAACCCGCCCATCGGGTAGTACACACCGTCGTCCAGATCCAGATGGCTCATCAGGTGATACATCGCCGGCGCGCGGAACGGGCTGGTGCCCAGGAACACCGCGGGATAGCCCAGCACCTGCTGCTGCCGCGGCTCGGCGAACCGTTCGCGGACGTAGCGGTCCAGGCTCCAGCCCAGCAGCTTGGCCAGCCGCGGGGACCGCCGCAGCACCTGCGGGTGGGCCAGCCCGCGGAAGCTGGCGAAGTCGTCATACAGGAAGTGCTCCTTGGCCAGCCGGTAGGTTTCCGCAGCCTCGTCCAGGTAGCGGCGCAGCGGCTGTCCAGAGCCCGGCTGCAGCTGCTCAAAGAGACCGACGGCGTGCTCGCGGCCGGAGCGGACCTCCGCCACCTCCGGGTGTCCTTCGAACCAGGTCCGGTAGGCCGGGTCCAGTGTGACCAGGTCCAGTTGCTCGGCGGCGCTGGTGCCCATCAGCCGGAACCAGTGGTCGATCACCTCCGGCATCAGGTACCAGGACGGGCCGGTGTCGAAGCGGAAGCCGTCGCGCTCGTACCGTCCCGAGCGCCCGCCCAGGCCGGAGCGCTGCTCCAGCAGGGTCACGCGGTGCCCGGCCTTGGCCAGCAGTCCGGCGGTCGCCAGTCCGGAGATCCCGCCGCCGATAACCACCACGGGCTTCTCGGCGGATCCGCGGGGGTGCGCCGCCGGCCCCATCTTGACCCTGCGGGCGGCCAGTCGGTGTTTGAAGGAGGTCAGGCTCATCAGGCGGCGCTCCGTCCGCGCAGCCGCTGTCGGGCCAGAACCCGCAACGCGATCGCCGCCTTCTGCGGGGAGCCCACCCGGACGCGGCGGGACAGCAGCTCATCCGCGGGAACCCGTTCCAGCCGGTTCACCAGCGCGCTGAACAGGCCATGCGCCAGTTCCACGGCACTGCAGGCACCGGGCGGGAGCAGCGCAATGCCCTTCCTGGCAGCATCCAGATCCTCGCGGATCTCGGCCACCAGCTTCAGCTTCAGCGCCTCGTCGAAGCTGCCGGCTTCTGCCCGCGGGAAATAGCTGCGGCCCAACTCCACATTGTCCGCGGCCAGGTCGCGCAGGAAGTTCACCTTCTGGAACGCCGCGCCCAACCGGCGGGCCGCGACGGCAAGTTCTTCGTCGTGGCCGGAGACCGCACCGGGCATCGACTGGAACACCCGCAGGCACATCAGTCCCACCACCTCGGCGGAGCCGTAGATGTATTCCTCCAGCGAATCGTCGGTGTGTGCGGCCACCGTGATGTCGGCGCGCATGGAGGCGAAGAACGGGCGGGTCAGGTCGGTGCCGATGCCGCGTCTGCGGGCGGTTTCGGCAAACGCGTGCACCACCATGTTGGTGCTGTAGCCGGAGAGCATGGCCGTTTCGGTTTCCCGTTCCAGCCGATCCAACTGCTCCCGTACAGCCGCGGCATCCAGGCCAGCCGCCGCGGCGGCGCCGTCGACCGCCTCGTCGGCCACCCGGACCAGTGCGTAGATGTTGGCGATATCCCGGCGCCCCTCCGGGCCCAGCAATCGGCACGCCAGGCCGAAGGAGGTGGAGTAGGCGGAAATCACGACGCCGGCGCTGCGGCCGGCAGCGTCGGTGTAACGCCTGAGCGGGTTCAGTTCCATGGCGTCAGTTCCCCCTGGTCAGCACGTGCAGACAGACCGCTTCGAGGTCGGCCCGGGCAGCTGAGTGCACCGGCAACTTGCGGGATTCATGCAATGCGTCATCCACCAGGCTGCGGGCGAGGTCCTGGGCGCGGGTATCGGCGCCGCAGTCCTTGAGCGCGGCCCGCACCTGGTCTGCTTCCGCTTCTCCCCTGCGGAAAGCGGCGAGCAGGTCATCAAACCCGTCGGCCTCTGCGGCAAAGGCCGTCAGCACCGTGCGCTTGCCTTCGCGCAGATCCGATTCTGCGGACTTGCCGGTGGTGTCCGGTTCGCCGAAAGTCCCCAGCACGTCGTCCACGATTTGGTAGGCGACGCCGATGCGGCGGCCGATCGCGGCCAGTGCTTCTGCTTGGCCCGGATCGACGCCAGCCAACAGGGCTCCGGCCTTCAACGGAGCCTCAAACGAGTAGCCGGCGGTCTTCAGGCTCTCCATGTCCAGCACGTCCTGCAAGTCGGGTCGGTCCATGGAGACGGACAACAGCACGTCCTCGAGCTCGCCGGCGGCTGACGCGAAGACGGCGTCGTGCACAGCGTCGGTCAGCGCTTCAGCCTGCGGCAGACCCGCCGCGGCCCGGCCGGCCAGCCGCAGCGCACCGGCGAGCAGCAGATCGCCTGCGATGATCGACGCCGAGTGTCCGAAGTGCTCGGCATCCGGTGTGGACAGTCCCTGCTCCAAGGCGTGGTCCCGGTAGTGGGCGCCGATGGTCGGCTGGCCGCGGCGGACGAAGTCGCGGTCGATGGCGTCGTCGTGCACCACCAACGCGGTGTGGAGCAGCTCAAACGCTGCCGCCATCCTCGCGCAGCGGTCAGGGTCCACGCCGTCGAAGGCGGTGTAGGCCAGGTGCACCATCCTGGGTCGCAGCCGCTTTCCACCCTGCAGGGCAGACTCAATGTGGTCCCACATCAGCGGAAAGGACTGCGAGATCTTGCCGGCCTGTGCCCGGTTCTTGTCCACGAAGTCCAGCAGTTCCGCTTCGACCAGCGAGCTGAACCGTGTCCAGCTGCCGTTGTTTGACTGCGTCGGGGCAGGCTTTCGGCTGGTGGTGTTGACAGTCATAACGGCTCTCCGCGTTTCGTGGTGAATTCCACTGCTGCGATGCATGATCAGGCCGCCGTTCTGACGGCGCTTCTGAGCATAATACGAGTACGATAATTGGCGCCATTGACGAATCCGCGGCCGGTT
>NZ_SUKC01000010.1 GCF_005047635.1 Arthrobacter sp. CAU 1506
TGCGATGGGTAACGCGCTGGAAGCCCGCTCTCAACGCATTCGCCATCACCTTCAGCGACCGGTTCCCGACCGCTGAAAACTACTAATGGAAACCGCCGGATACACCGTTAAAGGGATAGTCCCCGGGCTTTGGGTCTTGATAGAGGGTGCTATCGCGGAGCATGGCGAAGAGGACGTCCGAGCGGCGGCGGGCGAGGGCGACGATGGCCTGGTTGTGGCGTTTTCCTTCGGCTCGTTTGCGGTCGTAGTAGGCGCGGGAGGGCGGATGGTGCAGTGCGGCGAAGGCGGAGAGGAACAGGGCTCGTTTGAGTTTCTTGTTGCCACGCCGGCTGGTGTGCTCGCCGCGGATTGAGGTTCCGGAGCGTCGGGTGACGGGCGCGATGCCGGCGTAAGAGGCCAGGTGTCCGGCGTTTTTGAAGTCTTTGCCGACGACTTCGGTCAGGATGCGGGCGCAGGTCCTGACGCCGATGCCGGGCATCGAGGTCAGGACCGTGTGAAGAGGGTGGGCCTCCACGAGTGCTTCGACTTGGGCGGCGACTTCATCGCGCTGGGTGCGCAGGGCCAGGAGCTGTGCGGCCAGTCTGGGTATGACGATGCCGGCGGCTCCGGTGCCGGCGACGACCACTGTCTGCTCGGCGAGGGCGTCGAACACTGCGTCGGTGAGCCGGTCTGCTGCCCGTGGCGCGCGCTTCTTCAATCGTGCACGAACATGGCCGCGGCCGGCGGTTTTTAAGGCTGCCGGGGTCGGGTAGCGGGTGAGCAGGTCCGCGACCGCGGGGTGGTCCAGGTGCGGGCCCAGTGCGCGTTCCAGCGCCGGGTGAATCTGGGTGAGCAGGCCGCGGATCCGGTTGCTGGTCGCGGTGATCTGCGCGGCGAGGTCGTCGTCGAAGCCGCAGAGCACGCCGAGTTCGGCAATGGCTTCATCACCGAGGGCGATCGAACGCAGGGTATGCGGCATGGTTCGTGCTGCGTCGGCGATGATCGCCGCATCGCGGGCATCGGTCTTGGCCTGTCCCGGGTGCAGGTCAGCGATCCGGCGCATTGCCAGGCCGGGCAGGTAACCGACCGTTGCGCCCATGTCCCTTGCGACGGCCACGGGCAGCGCGCCGATGGTGGCGGGCTGGTCGACGACGAGCAGGACCTTGCCGTGCCGGCCAAGGCCGGTCAGGATTTCGCGCAGCCTGGCTTCATCGTTGGGCAAGGTTTTGTCGTAGAGCCGTTTCCCGGATCGGTCCAGGGCGACGGCGTGGTGGTCGGATTTGCCGACGTCCAGGCCGACGAAAACGTCGATGTCCTGCTGGTCAAGAACCACTGCGTACCACCTTCCGAAGAGCCGTCAGCTGCTGCCTGTGCCGGCCGGACCATGGCGGCAGTCGTCGGCATCCACGTTACGAATGACCCCGCAAGCCGTGCCTCTATCAGCGATCAACTCCCGCCGGGCCGGTCCCGGTGGCAACACCCCCCTGATCATGAAACGACTGGGGGCAACAACCATGCCGGGACCGGCCGGCCAGCACACCCTAAATCCCGCAACAGGACCGGGCTACGAAAAAGACATCTGATGGGGCTAGGCAGTCAAGCAGCGGCCATGGCAGCGGTGTTGGGGAAGGCCGCTGATTCGTGGTAGCTCGAGCCGGTTTGCAGGCAGTAATAGAGGCAGCCGAGAAGGCGGTTGAAAAGGTTGCGCTGGGCTGAGGTGTGGCGATCGCCGGAGGCTTTCCGACGGTCGTAGTGGGCGCGGGCCCCGGCAGAGCTGCTGAGTGCAGAGAAGGCCCAGACGTAGCCGGCGGCGGCGAGCCTGTTGTTTTTCACCCGTCTGGCCAGGACCGTGCGGGACTTGCCGCTGGCGCGGGTCACCGGGGCCGCCCCGGCGTAGGCCTTAAGCGCGCCTGCGGTAGCGAATCGGGTGCGGTCATCGCCGATCTCGGCCAGGATCCGTGCCCCGGCGATCCGTCCGAGGCCGGGGAAGCTGGTGAGGATTTCTGAATCCGGGTGCGTGCCAAAAAGCTCTTCGACGGCCAGGGTCAGGGCATCGAGGCCGTCGCAGGCGGCGTCGAGCTGGCCAAGCAGAGCGGTGAGCTGAGTGCCGAAGGCGGCTTCGACTCCGAGCGGTTGGTGCATTGCGGCTTCGCGGAGGATCGGGAGGAGACGGGCCGCAGTGGCATCGATGTTCCGGGTCCGGCCGGACTTGAGCAGGATCCGCCGCAGCCGGGCCGGGGTCAGGGAGGCGGCCTGTGACGGGGTCGGCGCGGTACGCAGCAGGAGTCTGGCGGCCGGGCTGCTTAGATCTGCGGTGTGGGGGAAGGCCTTCAGCGCCGATGGATAGTATTCGCGCAGGAGCGAACGGATGCGGTTGGCGTGCTGCTGCCGGTCCCAGACCGCGTCCTGTTGCGCCCGTGCAAGCACGGCTATGGCCTGAACCAGTTCCGAGTCCAGGGGAAACGGGAAGACCTCATCTGGCGCCCTCACCTCCCATTAGGTAACGGGGGGCGTGGCCGGTAGCGCCCGGTGCTCAGCTGGCGGCTGCCGACTTCCGCGCCCGATAGGCGGCCACGTGGGTGCGGTTGGCACAGTTGCCGGTGTCGCAGAAGAGCTTTGACCGGTTTTTGGACAGGTCCACGAGCACCGCCGAGCAGTCCTCTGCGGCGCAGGTCCTCAACCGGTCCAGCTGCTTTTCGCGGATCACGTCCACCAGCGCCATCGCGGCCTCCACCGAGATCCGGACGTGCAGCGGTGCATCGGGACTGGTGGCGTGCAGGTGGTAATCCCATTGATCGTGCTTGACCAGCTGCGGGATGGCACCGGCGTCGGCCAGAATCTTATTCACCATTGTGACGGCGCGGTCCTCCGGCGCTGACCAGGCCTCCTTGAGCACCGGGCGCAGGCCGCGGACCGCTTCCAACTCCCCGGCGGAATGCGTGCGCGAGCCGGTATAGCCCACCGAGCGCACGAAGGCGTCCAGATCCTCCATGCTGCTCAAGCCATCCGGATGGACCTCGGCGGTGTTGACCAGCCGGGCCGCGTCCACCAACGAATGCTGCGTGTCATGAGTAAATACCATCTTGACTCCTGAGCGTTGGCGGGTTTATTGTCAGGAGTATACCTCTTATGACTCCTGACAGGACCATTCTGCGCCGGGAGCGAACCGCACATCCTGAAGGACCCATCATGGCTTCAACCGTTGCCGAGCAGCGCCTCCTAACAGCTCCGCCGCGCCCCGGATCAGCCGTGGCCGGCGTCGGCATCGCCTTGGCTTCCTCGGCAGTGTTCGGGCTCTCCGGGTCCTTTGCCAAGTCCCTGCTGGAAGCCGGCTGGACGCCCGGCTCCGCGGTGGCGGTGCGCATGGTGGGTGCGGCCCTGATCCTGTTCCTGCCCGCCGCCTTCATGCTGCGCGGCCGGTGGCACCAACTGTGGCAGAACTGGAAGACCATTGTGCTCTTCGGGTTGATCGGGGTGGCCGGCTGCCAGCTTTTCTACTTCAACGCCGTGACCACCCTGTCCGTGGGCGTCGCGCTGCTGCTCGAGTTCCTGGCGCCGGTGCTGATTGTCCTCTGGCTCTGGCTGACCAGCCGCCGGATGCCCCGCCCAGCGACCATCGCCGGCACCGTCCTGGCGGTGGCCGGTCTGATGCTCGTGCTGGACGTCTTCGGGCCGGTCAAGCTGGACCTGGCCGGCGTTCTCTGGGGGCTCGGCGCGGCAGTGTGCCTGGTGGTCTACTTCTTCATCACCGCCAAGCAGAACGATTCGCTGCCCCCGCTGGTATTGGCCGCCGGCGGCCTGCTGGTGGGCGGCGCCGCCATTGTGGTCCTGGGCGCAGTGCAGATCCTGCCGATGGCCTTCAGCACGGCCGATGTGCAGCTGGCGGGCTGGCACACCCAGTGGTGGGTACCGCTGGCCGGGCTGGTGCTGCTGTCCACCGTGCTGTCCTACGTCACCGGCATCATGGCCGCCCGGGCACTCGGCTCCAAGGTGGCATCCTTCGTCTCGCTGACCGAGGTGCTCTTCGCCGTCATCTGGGCTTGGCTGCTGCTGGGCGAGCTCCCCGCCATCATCCAGTTGCTTGGCGGCGTGCTGATCGTCGCCGGCGTCGTGCTGGTCCGCTCCGAGGAACTGCGCGGGCCCAAGCTCCCGCGGCGGAAGCGCGCCAAGGTGCCCGCCGAGGCAAACCTGCGGGGCGGCCTCGCGCCAGAGTAGCCTCGAGGCACGACGGGCAGGCTGCGCCGCCCGCAGACTGAGCCGCCCTGCGCGGCTGCTCCGGGGGTTCCGCCCAGCAGAAACGCCGTGTGACAATTCCCTCATGCGAAATGCCGAGGCCTCACCCGTCGAGTCCGTAGACCGGGCCCTCTTGCTGGTGCTGCTGATGCGCTCCGAAGGGCCGGTGTCCGTCAAGGCTGCCGCGGAGCACCTCAACGTTGCTCCCTCCACTGCGCACCGGCTGCTCTCCGCCCTGGCATTCCGGGGATTCGCGGTCCAGGACCGGGAACGGCGCTACCGCGAGGGGCCGGTGCTGTCCGAACGGTCGGCGGAGACCTTCTCCGTGCAGATGCTGCGTGAAAACGCCCGTCCGGCCCTGATGGCCCTGCACCAGGCGGTGGGCGAGACGGTGCAACTGATGGTGCTGCGCGGCGGCAACATCGTGTTTGTCGACGGCGTCGAATCCCAGGCCACACTGCGCGTGGGCATGCGGGTGGGCGACCAGATGCCCGCCTTTGTCTCGGCGGGAGGAAAGGCGATGCTGGCGCAGCTGAGTAACGTCGAACTGGAAGAGCTTTACCGCAGCGGGCTGCCATCCTGGCCCACCGGCCGGATCGATTCATTGGCCACGCTGAAGCGGAGCATGACCAAGATCCGCCGGGCGGAATTCGGCACGAACTTTGAGGAGACGGAGCAGGGCGTGATTGGCCTGGGGGTGAGCATCAACGACGCTGCCGGAAAGCCCATCGCCGCCCTGACCACTGCGACGCCCAGCATCCGTTTCACCCGGGATGACATGCCCGACTATGTGGCGGCGCTGCGGGCGGCCGCGGCCGATGTGGAAGAACGGCTGCAAAAGCCACCGCACTAACGCCGTCGAGTCCGTCCCATCCGGATGAAGGACGGGACGGACTCGAACAGATGGACTTGCAGACGGCCCGGACGAAGCCGGTACCGGCCGGAAGCCGCCGCGGGCTAATGCTGATGCGCGGCACCCGACGCCGGCGGAGCGGTCCGCCCGGAGATGCTGCCGGTGATCCATGACATCATGCCAGCCGACGCGTCGAAGGCCGGCGGACGGTCCGCGTTCGACCACACGGTTTCCGGCCGGCACTGGAGAAGGACCAGGTTCTTGCCGTCCGGCAGCTCTTCGTCCACGGCGAACTCGATGTCCTGCGGCGCCTGATGAATCTTCTCCAACTGCTTGCCGAAGGCCGCCAGCGCGGTGACCTCCTCATCCGCCAGGCAGAGCACGGAGCGGCGGTCCTCGGGCACGTCCTGGGGCGCGTCGCCGCGGCGGTACTCGATGTGCTTGTACCCGGGGGTTCGGTCGGCGATGCCCAACCCGATCTTCTCCACCAGGAACCGGTCCGGCGTGACTTCGCCGCCCACCACCGACAACCCCAGGCCCCAGCTCGCCTCCAGCACAATCTTGGAGCGGTCCCCGCTGGTCGGGCTCAGCGTGAACATCACGCCGGCGGCCCGGGCACGGACCACCTTCTGCACCACCACGGCCATTTCAATCTCATGCGGATCGATCTCTTTTTCCGCCAGATAGGACAGCACCCGGCCGGCAAACACGCTGACGTAGCACTTGTGGATGTGGGCCAGCACGTTCTCGGCGCCGGTGATGTCCACCCAGGTTTCGAATTCCCCGGCGAAGCTGGCGCCCACCGAGTCCTCCGCGGTAGCGCTGGAGCGCACTGCCACCGCCACGTCGTCCACCCCGCAGTCAGCGCAGAGTTTGGCGTACGCCTCCCGGACCGGCGCCGCCAGTTCGTCCGGCAGCGGAATCCCGGCCAGCCGCGCCGCAATAACCCGCTCCGCCTCGTCGAAGGCGGCCTGGCCGGAGTCGGGCCGCAGCCCGTCCAGGACCTGGGTGGCGAACTCCTTGAGCCCGGCCTCTTCCAGGTACCTGCGGTAACCGGCCGCCGTGACGGCGAAGCCCGGGGCGACGGGCAGCCCTTGGGCGGTCATCTCGGCCAGGCTGGCGGCCTTGCCGCCGACCTGCCGAACGTCGCGGCAATCGGGGTGGGTGAATTCCAGGGTAAACATGGGCCTTGCTCCTTGCAGTGGGATATTCAGCCGGCCGCGGGAACGCCGAGATCTTCGGCCCTCGTGTCCGTGGTGGTGCCGGCGGGCTCGTCATCGAGCACGACGACGGTGCCCGCCTTTCCGTCGATGCGCACCCGCTGTCCGGTCTTCAGCCGGGCGGTGGCGAAGCCGGTGCCGACCACGGCCGGGATGCCGTATTCGCGGCAGACGATCGCGGCATGGCACATCATGCCGCCGATGTCCGTGATGACGCCGGTGGCCACGGCAAACGCGGCCGCCCAGGACGGTGCAGTGATCGGCGCAACCAGGATCTCGCCGGGCTGCAGGTCCGGCAGGTCCTTTTCCGAGCGCAGCACCCGCACCGGACCTTCGACGATCCCCAGCGACCCGGGGATGCCGTTGAGCGTTTTGGACTCGCCGTCGGAGGCGCCGAGCCAGTCGTTGACGCGTTCGGTGGTGACGCCGTAGTTCATCACCGCGAACGGATCCGTGACCTCCTGCGGCGGAATGCCGTAGGCAGGCGGGGCGGAGGCTGCCTGCAGGGCCGCCACGATGGGCTTGCGCCGCTCGATTTCCGCGGCCCACCGTGCCTTGCCGCGGGCTTCCACCCCGATGGCCCACGACTGCACGACGTCGGACAGGACCGTGTCCAGTTCGAAGCGGTTGAGGTAGAACATGTCGTCGGCGTTGGCGAGGAAGCCGGCGTCGACCAGTACCTGGGCCAGTTCATGGCACTTCTGCCAGAACACGTTGTGCGACCAGTGCTCCACGTAGATGTTGTGCTCTTCGATGTAGGGGAACACGGTGCGGGCCAGGCCCAGCAGCTCCTCGAACTGTTTCGCCTCATCGGCGGTGAGCAGGGCACGGTACTCGTCGACAATCTCGTCGCGTTCGGCGCGCAGCCGCTCGATCGGGCGGGAGATGTCCTCGCCTGCGGCGATCTTCCGGGCGTAGCTGGCGATGTTGCCCACCGGAATGGCGGGATTGGAGTTCCAGGTTTCCTGGTCGTGCGTGAAGCCGTACTCGGTGAAGTAGTTGAACCAGGGGTCGCGGGTCTCGTCGAAGGAGGCGAGCCAGGTCCGCCCGTTCTCGGTGGCCTCGAGCGCGGACCGCAGCTGATCCGTCGTGCCTTCCGCGGTCACCGTTTCGACGAGTCCCAAGTCGTTGGCGAGCTGGGCCAGGCGCCGGCATTCATCGTCGGGCCGGAAGGCCAGAACATCCACGCCGGCGACCATGCGGGAGATGCTCTGGTCGGTGATCAGCGGGAAGGCCTGCTTGCAGAACTGGAAGAAGGTGATGTACCCGCCGTAGCCGAGGTTGAGGAACTCGAAGTGGTACTGCCAGATGGCAAAGAACTCGTCGATCAGCCGGTGGTAGTTCTCGGTCAGGGCCATGGCGTCGGAGCGGCCGCGGGCCTCATCGACCACGTGGTCCGGGTCGTATTCGGCCAGCTTCTGGAACGAGATGGACTGCAGGGATGCGATGGCGCCCTCCATCTTGGTCTTCCACTTCCCGTACAGCTCGTCCCAGTTGGCGTAGTAGTAGCCGGCACGCTTCTGGAACACGGCCGCCCGCTCCTGGATCCGCTCGGGGTCGGTGACGCCCAGCGGGGAGATGTAGACGTAGCCGTTCTTCACCCGCACGTCCAAGCCAAGCGAGACCGGGAGGGCGAAGATCCGGGTGCTGAAGGTGCCCACGCCCAGGTAGACCGCCTCGGCGCCGATGCTGTCGAAGGGGTGGCAGCCGCGCGACCAGTGCATGGTGTCGGCGAACCAGAACTGGGCGTCCTCATGCGCCCGGGTCTCCTCGGAAGGGACCAGATAGTACGGGTACATGGACTCCCAGCCTTCGGCGCCCCCCGGCGCCTTTGCCTCGTGGAAGAACGGGAAACGGTTGCTGTCAGTGCTCATGGTCGGGCTCCTTGCGTCAGTGAAAGGGAGGGAACAAGCAGTTGGTACAGTTCGGCGACGTCGGCGACGGCCAGGTCCGGCCGCGCCTCGCCGGTCAGGGTGTCGAGTTTCTCGACGCTGGTGGCCCCGGAGAGCACCAGCGCACTGTTGGCGCCCATCTGCCGGGCCAGTTGGATCTCCACGGTGGCGTCGCCGACCACGGTGACCTCGGCCGCAGGCACGCCCAGCCGGCGCAGCAACGTCTCGCCGAGTGCGACGGAGGGCTTGCCCAGCACCTGCGGGGTGGCGCCAGCGGCCCAACCGATGGCGTTGGCGATCGCCGCCGAGATGCACACCGACTTGCCCAGGCCGCCGTGGAACCACGGCACATCCACGGTGGTGTAGAGCGGGGCACCGGCGTCCACGGCCAGGCTGGCGGCGTTGACCTGCGCCGTGCTGTAGGCGTCCATGGCTCCGACAACCACGACGCCGGCCGGTTCCGGATCGCCCGGATCGGCCAGTTCCACCTCGAGGCGGCGCAGCGGATCTGTCAGGCCTGCCGCGCCGAGGGCCAGCACCCGGGCGCCGGGGTGGTGGTAGGCGATGTATTCGGCGGCGGCGCTGCCGGCAGTCGCAAACTCTTCATCCCTCACGCCGATGCCCTTATCCCGCAGATGGGCCGCATACTCGGCGGGCGTTTTCTCCGAAGCATTGGTGCAGACGACGACGGCGTGGCCTGCGGCGTGCAGCGCTGCCAGCAGGTCCGCGGCGTGCGGCATGGCCTCGCCTCCTGCTCCGCCGGCGCGCTTGGTCCGCATCAGGCAGCCGTCCACGTCCAGCACCCAGCCGCGGGAGTTCCGTATGGCGTCGTTCATCTCGTTGACAGTGCTCACCGGGAGGCCTCCTGGGCAGTGGGGCGTTCGAGGGAAAATTTGGTGGTGCCGTCGCTGACCGATACCGAATGCAGCGTCGGCCGGTCCTCCGCGAGCGAGAGCAGCTTCTTCAGCGAGGAGACGGGCGAGGCAGCCTTCGCGGCGTACATCCCGTCGACCTGCTCGGCCGGCATCACCGCGCGCAGCAGCAGTTCCTCGTCGCTGATGGTGGCGCCGAAGCGCTGTCGCAGGTCCTTGATGGTGACGTCGCCGCCGTCGTTCACTGGTTGTTGGCCGCGTTTAGTGGCCATCGCGCGGTCCATCAGCTCAGGGTCCACCGGACCGGGGAGCGGGCCAAAGTCGCCGCGCAGCAGGTCGATCACCTCGTCGGAGATCTGCTTGTAGCGCTCGCCGGAGATCACGTTCAGGGTGGCCTGGGCCACGATGTACTGGGCGAACGGCGTCATCACGATCGGCCAGCCCAGGTCCTCGCGGACCTGCACCGACTCTTCGATGACCGCGTCGAACAGTTCCGGGCGGCGGATCTCCGTCAGCTGGCGCCGGGTGGTGGACTGCACGCCGCCGGGGATGGTGTGCCGGTAGTAGGCCTCGTCGTATTCGTTGGGCGTGCCGACCGGAAGGTTCTTGATTTTCGCCTGCCGCTGCAGGTAGGCCGAGGCCCGCGCCATCGCGTCCAGGTCCACGTCAACGGTGTGGCCGCGGGCGCGGAGGTTGCGCACCAGTTGCTGGGCTTCGGGATGGGACGCCCCGTTGGCCAGCGGCGGCAGCGCGCAGTGGATGGTGTGGATGCCCAGATCGGCCGCATCCAGCACGGTGAGCGGCGAAAGGCCGGTGGTGGAGTGCGAGTGGATCTCGTCGAACTTCTTCTGCCGCAGGCTGGACTGCATCAGCGGCACCAGCGTCTTGACCCGGTCCGGGGTCAGCAGGCCGGCGGGATCCTTCAGGTACAGGCCGTCGATGGCCGGGCAGTCCTCCAGCTCGGCCGCCTTGGCGGCGAAGTAGTCGTCGGTATGCACCGGGCTGGTGGTGTAGCAGATGCCGCCGATGACTTCCTCGAAGCCCACTCGCTTGGCCATCTCCGCTGTGCGCTTGGCGCCTTCCATGTCGTGCATGGGATCGATGACCCAGAGCCTGCTGACTCCGTTGCGGGCCAGCAGGCTGAAGGCCAGCTCGAACACGGCGTCGGGCGTGCGGTGGAAGGTGATGAACCGCTTGCCGGTGGTCAGGAAACCCAGCCGCGTGTTGGGCGTCCGATCCCGGGCCGCCCGCAGCCGCTCCCACGGATCCTCGCGGTGGTAGCGCACGGCGGTGGCCATCAGCGTGCTGGAAACGATCTCCAGCACGCGGTAGCCCACCTGGTCCAGATCCGGCGTGACGCCTTCGACCATGCGGGTAGTGACGCCGGTGGCGCCCCAGATGCTCTGGTTGCCGTCCCGCAGGGATACATCCACCAGATTGATGTCCGCCATCAGTGCACCTCCTGTGCCATGAGGTTGTCGAGGTCGCCGTTCAGCCAGTGCGTGGTCACGGCGTTGGTTTGGTAGTCCGGGTGCGCGAGGATGCGCCGCAACAACGGGAGCGAGGTGGTGACGCCGCCGATCTCGAAGGCTGCCAGGGCTCCTTCCATCCGCGTGATGGCCGCTGCCCGGTCCGGGGCCCACGCGATCTGCTTGCCCATCAGCGCGTCGTAGAAGGGCGGGAAGCGGTACCCCTCGTAGATGTGCGTATCCAACCGGAGACCGCCGGCCGCCGACGGCCGCCAGCGGGTCACGGTTCCCGGCGAGGGGCGCAGATCCTGTTCCGGGTCCTGCGCAGTGATCCGGCATTCAATGGCGTGCCCGGTCAGCGAGATGTCCGCCTGCGTGAAGGACAGCGGCTCGCCCAGCGTGACCAGCAACTGTTCCCGCACCAGATCCACGCCGGTGACTGCTTCGGTGACCGGATGCTCCACCTGCAGGCGCGGATTCACTTCCAGGAAGGCCAGCTCGTCCCGGTCGACGTCGTAGAGGAACTCCACCGTCCCCAGACCCACGTAGTCCAATGCTTCGGCGATCTTCAACGCGCTGGCGTGCAGCAGTGCACGGGTGGATTCCGGCAGCGCCGCGCATGGTGCTTCCTCCACCACCTTTTGGTAGCGGTACTGCACCGAACACTCGCGTTCCCCCAGGTGCACCCGGTGCCCGTGGCGGTCGCCGATGATCTGCACCTCCACGTGCTTGGCGTCGGTGACAAAGCGTTCCAAGAAGACCGTGCCGTCGCCGAAGGACGCCTCTGCCTCCGCGGAGGCTACCTGCCAGGCCTCGGCCAGCTCGGCAGCTGAGGTCACGAGCTTCATCCCGCGCCCGCCGCCGCCGTGCGCTGCCTTAATCAGCACCGGATATCCGATACTTTCGGCAAGTTCACGCACCTGCTCCGCCGATTGGGCGGTTCCGCCGGCCGAAACGGGAACGCCAACGGACTCAGCCAGGTGGCGGGCGGTCAGCTTGTCGCCGAGGGCCCGGAGTGCGTCCGGTGAAGGCCCCACGAAGACCAGGCCGTTTTCGGCGCACAGGTCGGCGAAGGCCGGCCGTTCGGACAGGAAGCCGTAGCCCGGATGGACCGCGGTGCAGCCGGTGGAAACCGCTGCCTGCACCACCGCATCCATGTTCAGGTAGCTGTCGCCGGGCCGCGGTCCGCCCAGCACCAGCACACGGCCGGCCCGTTTGGCCGCCAGGGTGTCCTTGTCCGCGGTGGAAACGCCGAGCACCGTCTCAAATCCCAGCCGATCGCAGGCTTCAATAATGCGGACCGCGATCTCACCGCGGTTGGCGACGAACACGCGATGGTTCATGACGCGGCCCGAATGGCGAACAGCGGCTGCTCGAACTCGACCAGCTCGCCGTCCTGGACGAAGACCGCGGCGATTTCGCCTTCAGCCCCAGCGGCCACCGAGTTCATCAGTTTCATCACTTCGACGATGCACAGCACGGAGTCCGGCGTGACGGTGTCCCCGACTTGGACGAAGGCGGGTTCGCCGGGTTTGGGTGCGCCGTAGAACGTGCCGAGCATGGGTGCGGTGACCAACGTGCGGCCGGCCGGCAGGTTGTCCGGGCTGATCTTGTTGCTCTGGCCGTTTGATCCGGCAGGCGGAACGGCCGCAGACGCTGTGACCGCAGCCGGTGCGGCGGCAGTCGGGGGCGCCGCAGTTGGCGGCGCGGTGGGGGCGGCAGCTGCGGCCGGAGCGGGGACAGCTCCGGGAGCCGGGCTGGCGGCCGCTGCCTGGCCGTTGGCCTGGCTCGCAAGCTCGGGGAAATACCCGCCCCGGCGCACGTGGATCCGCAGCGAACCCTGCTCGTACAGGAAGTCAGTGAACTCGGTTTTGTCGAGCTGCTCGATGATGGCGGCGAGCTCTTCCAGGTCAACGTCCATAAATACCGTTTGTCCTTGTCCTTGCCCGTACCGGGAGTTGCCGGCCGGAACTATGTTGTGGATCACTTTCAGCCTGCGCGGCTGTCTTGCTGTGCGCAATACGCTGGAGGCGGATTCCGTGCTGCGCAATTTGCGTGGTTGGTTCGGCGCGATCGTCTGCGCTTCGGTGCGCCCGCGTCAGCTGGGTTCCAGCACGCGGTTGACCCGGCGGACCGTGTCATCGATGTCCTCCGGCCGAACCACTACGCCTAGATCCATGACTTCACCTAGCACCGCGCCCTGGATCAGGCGCTTAAGCGGAATCTCCAGCCTCTTGCCGGTGGGGTTGCGTGGAATGCTGGGCACGAACACGATGTAGTCCGGGACGTGCCGGGGCGAGAGCTCCGCCCGCAAGGTGTTGCGGATGGACGTTTCGAGCTGGTCGTGGTCGGCATGCTCGCCCGCCTCGACCAGCAGCACCAGCTTGCCCATGCCGCCGCCGTCTTCGAAGTGCAGCACCATGCTGTCGGCAACATCCGGCAGGCCGTCGAGCACGGCGTAGAACTCCGCCGTGCCCAGGCGCACTCCGCCGCGGTTCAACGTGGCGTCGGAGCGGCCGGTAATGATCCAGCTGTTGCGTTCGGTCTGGATCAGCCAGTCGCCGTGCCGCCAGACGCCCTCGTAGGCGCCGAAGTAGCTGTTGCGGTAGCGTTCGAAATCTTCGTCGCCCCAGAAGAACACGGGCATCGAGGGCATCGGCTGGGTGGCCACCAGCTCCCCGGCGGACCCGCGGATCGGCCGACCCTCGGGATCCCAGGATGCCACTGCCACGCCAAGCGGGCGGCAGGACATTTCCCCGGCGTAGACCGCCGTGAGCGGGCTGGCGCCAATGAACGCAGCGCAGATGTCGGTTCCCCCGGAGGTCGGTGCCAGCAGCAGATCCGGGTTGACCGACGTGTACACCCAGCCCGCCACATCGGCGGCGAGCGGAGAGCCAGAGCATTGGACCTCCCGGAGCCTGCTGAGGTCCCATTTCTTGGCGGGCTGGAGGCCGGCGTGTGCGCAGGCGGCCAGATAGGCGGCTCCGGTGCCCAGGTAGGTTGCTTCGGTCTGGGCGAGGATGGCCCACTGGGACCATTCTCCGTCCAGCCCGGGCCAGTTGGGGTCGCCGTCCTCCAGCACCAAGGCGGCTCCCATCAGGAGCGTGGAGACACTCAGGGTCCAGACCATCCAGCCGGTCGTCGTGAACCAGAAGGCGGTATCGGACTCGCTCATGTCAAAGTGCAGGCCCATCGCCTTGTAGTGCTCCAGCAGCAGGCCGCCGTGGGAATGGACAATGGCTTTGGGCTTGCCCGTGGTCCCCGAGGAGAACAGCACGGTGAGCGGATGGTCGAACGGGACCGGTTCACAGTGGATCGTTCCGAGGTCGCGGGTGAAGTCCGCGTAGAGCTCGGCACCGGCAGGCGCCTCGGCGTCGTCACTCAGGTAGGGCAGCAGGACAGTGCCCATTTCAGGCAAAAAATCACGGATCCTGGCCAGGTCATCCGCGCGGGAGAGTTCTCGTTTGCCCCAGCGATAGCCGTCGATCGCCAGCATCAGTGCTGGTTCCAGTTGGGTAATCCGGTCCAGGACGGACTTCGGACCCATCTCCGGCGGCACCGAGCACCAGATAGCGCCGAGCGCCGTCGTCGCCAAATAGGCGGCGAGGGTCTGCGGGATGTTGGGCAGGTAGCCGGCGACTCTGTCGCCGGGCTTGATGCCGTGCCGGAGGAGGCCCTGCTGGATCCTGCCGATTTCCTCGAGTAGCCGGGCCCCGGTCCAGTCGATACTGCCGCTGGTCTGGCTCCGGGACTTGACCATGACATGGTCGCTGCGCCGGCGGAGCGACCGGATGATGTGCTCGGTGTAGTTCAGGGTGGCTCCGGGAAACCACCGGGCTCCCGGCATCGTGCGCTCGGCGAGCACGGTGGTGTAGGGGGAGTGGGAGATGATGTCGAAGTGATCCCAGACTTCGGCCCAGAAGTCCTCCAGGTTGTCGACCGACCACTGCCAGGCTTCCTCGTAGTCGGCAAACGTGCGCCCGGTTTTCTGCTCGATGCCCAGCAGGAATCGACCCATCCGGGAGGACGGCCACTGCTCCTTCCCGGGGGCTGGCAGCAGCAGGGAGCCTTGTTCAACGGGGGGCATGGAATGTCCTTACATGACTGGAACTGATCAGGGCCCTAAAGCCTGTCCTGTGACTGTAATCACGCTCCATCACCGCTGACCATGCACGGGGCTTAGATTCCGTCAGAAGGAATTGCATGCAGCTGTGCTCCTGGGGCTGCGCTCGTTCACTCCTTACTCCTGCGGCGCCTCCGTTCCGCCTACGGGAATGTCCGACCAATCCGTTTGTCGCCTGCCCGGCTCTGATTACAGTCGTTCCAGTCGTGTGAGACAGCTCACCAAAAATGATCAAGAGGGTGTTGTGAAAAAACTGCTCGGAACAATGGTCGCCGGAGGCTTGGCCGTAGCTTTGCTCGCGGGATGCGGAAGCGGCAGCGTCTCAGGCGCCCTGCAGACCTCCGCGGGCGTGGATACGGATCTGCGGAAGGTGACCGTGGGTGCCATCCCAATCGCCCCGTCGGCCGCTCTGCAGTTGGGCATCGACAAGGGGCTGTTTGCCAAGCACGGCATCGAAATCGAGATGCAGTCCGGGCAAGGCGGGGCCTCCATGTTGCCCGCCGTCTCGACGGGAACCATGAATGTTGCCATCGGCAACCCCGTCTCCACGATGCTGGCCGTGTCGAAGGGCCTGGACCTGAAGATCATCTCCGGGTACTCGCATTCACTGGCCACCGGGGACGACATCACCGGCGTGGTGGCGCTGAAGGATTCCGGCATCGAGACGGTCGCTGACCTTGAGGGTAAGAAGGTCTCGGTGAACACGATCGCAGGCCAGGGTGACATCACCATCATGGAGGCCATGGCGAAGGCCGGGGCGGACCCCTCCTCGGTAGAATTCACCGAGATCGCCTTCCCGGATGCCCCGGCGCAGCTTGAGAAGCGGAATGCGGACGCCGTATGGCTGGCCCAGCCGTTCCTGAGCCAGGCTCTCGAGGCGGGGCACCACCTGGTCACCTACAACTACCAAGAAACCATCCCGGGCCAGCCCACGCTGGTTGCTTTTGCGAGCGGGAAATGGGCCGAAGAAAACCCCGAGTTGGTGGCCGACTTCAAGGCAGCCCTTGCCGAGGTCTCCGACTATGCCGAATCCCATCAGGATGAAATTCGGGCCCTGCTGCCGACCTTCCTGAAGATGGACCCGGAACTGGCCGATGGTTTGCTTCTTGAGTCGCATTCTGGCGAGATCGACCGCGACTCGCTGCAGAAGATCAGCGAGCTCATGGTCAAGTACAAGGTGGTCGACAAGCCGGTCGATTTGGATCAGGTCATCCTGGATTAGCCCGACCCCGAACGGCCGACGGCGGAGCGCACCGAGAGGTGTGCCCCGCCGTTGCCATTGGTGCCCCCTGGATGATCGCGGGATCGGCCCGATCGCGTCAGTCGTCAGCGGACGATCTTGAAATTGAAGGCGGGGGAACCCAGCGCGCCCCAGAGGCGGAGCCAGAGCGGCATCACCATTTCGGCACCGCGGGCGGTGGTGATGTCGCCAAGGTCGATGACATCCTGGTGGCCGAAATCCTTCAGGAGTTCAGTGACCGTGCTCTTGGCCTCGGCGTCGTTGCCGGACACGAAGACCGTGCCGGTCTCGGGGAGCCGGGCCGGGTAGGCCTGAAATTCGGCAGTCAGCGTGTTGAGGGACTTTACAACGCGGGCTGCAGGGAAGGCCCGCTGGATCTGCTCGCCGAGCGAATCGGTGTCCTTGACGAAGAGGGTCGGAGGCATCCCCTGGCTGGTGTCCAAGGGGTTCGCGATGTCCAGGATGACTTTGCCGTCGAGGTTCTCGGTTCCGGCCTGGGTCAAGGCGTCCAGGGATGCGCCGCCGTTGGTCGCGTTGACGATCAGCTCGGCGCCGGCGGCGGCGTCGGCGAAGCGGGCCACGTCGATGCCGGGGTTGTCGGCGGCCCAGTCGGCTAAAGGCGGGGTGCCCATGGCGTCAGGCGCCGTCCGGGACAGTGTGGCTTCCGGATCGCGGGTTCCCAGGGTGACGGTGTGGCCGAGCTCGGCAAGGCGCGCCGCGATGGTTCGGCCTACCCTGCCGGTTCCAAGGACTGCAATTCTCATGGTCTTCTCCTGTTCAGGTCCGGTTTGCCGGAGGACTGTGGACCCCTCCATCAACTGTGCTCCCGTCTGCGGGAGGCGGGCTAGCCCCGGCAGCCCTCCAAGCCAGATGCAGGAAGCTGTAACCCCCGCCACGAGAGCTTGCTCACATATCTATGGCGTGTGGCACAGGGCGGGGTTGTTCAAGTCATATAGTTGATGGCTCAACGAACCTACCGGACGTTCAGTTAGACCCGCGGCCTCGGCGGCCGCGCCAGCAACAAGTTAGGCCCCGCTATGGATATCAAGGCCCGCATCGAAGCGGCTCCGATGAAGCGCACCCAGGTTGGCGTCATTGCCATCTGTATGGCGCTGTACATGATCGACGGTTTCGACGTCCTGGTGATGGCGTTCAGCGCCAACGCCGTGATGGAGGACTGGGGCCTGAGCGCCAGCCAGTTGGGTGTGCTGCTGAGCTCTGCACTGGTCGGCATGGCGATTGGGTCCATCTTCGTCTCCAGTGTCGCGGATGTGATCGGCCGGCAGAAGACGCTGGTGATCGGCGCCGCCGTCGTCGCTGTGGGCATGCTGGTCTCCGCGTTCGCGCCCGGCTACGGCGTGCTGGTGGTGCTGCGCTTCGTCACCGGCTTGGCCGTGGGCACGCTGCAGGCAACCGCAAACGTGCTGGCGTCCGAGTTCTCCAACGCCAAACGGCGCTCCACCGCGCTGGCCCTCGTCAGCATCGGCCAGCCGATCGGCGGTGTGCTGGGCGGCATGGCCACCGGCGTCCTGATCAGCGCGTTCGGCTGGCGCTCCGCCTTCCTGTTCGGTGCCGTCATCACCGTGATCATGATTCCGTTCATCTGGAAGGCCGTCCCCGAGTCGGTCGACTTCCTGCTGGTACGCCGCCCGGAAAATGCCCTGCAGCGCATCAACAAGGTGCTGCGCCGGATCGACCAGCCGGTGGTCGGCGAGCTGCCTGCGCTGCCCGAGGCCCCGGCCAAGAAGAAGTCCCGCTTCGCGGACGTACTGACCGGCGTCAACGCCCGCCGCACCATCCTGATCTCGCTGGCGTACTTCATCCTGATGGCCAGCTTCTACTTCGCTAACTCCTGGACCCCCAAGCTGGTCACCGCCAGTGGATTCAGCCAGCAGGACGGCATCACCGCCGGCGTGCTCTTCAGCGTTGGCGCAATCATCGGCGCCGTTGTGCTGGGTGCGTTCGGTGCCCGCTTCCCGATGCGCAAGGTCCTCGCGGTGTTCTTCGTGATCGGCGGCCTGACCTTCGGTGCGTTCTCGCTCTCCACCGGCTCGCTGGCCGGAGCGCTGTTCGCCGCCGCCCTGGTCGGCTTTGGCTCCAACGCGCCCATCGCCGGCATGCTGGCCATCAGCCCCACCTACTACACCTCCGATGTGCGCGGCACAGCGCTGGGCCTGGTCATCGGCATGGGCCGGGTCGGCGCCATCGCGTCGCCGATCATCGCCGGCGCACTGATGGACGGCGGCTGGCAGCCCACCGACCTGTACTTCCTCTTCATCATCCCGATGCTGATCGGCGCCGTAGTGATCTCGATGCTGGGCAAGCCGGTGCTGGCATCGGTCGCACCGAAGAGCGAAGCGGTCCGCGAGCAGGAGCCGGCCGGCAAGCACTAGCCACCGGCGGCTGACGCGAAGAACACCCACTAAGACGGCGGGGCTCGGCACAGTGCCGAGCCCCGCCGTCGTCGTTCTGCCCATCACCGGGCCACAGCCGCCCCGGGGGCAGTTTTACCCGCCACCCGCTTCCCGCCGGGAGAGTTTTCCGCCCCGGGCTTCCCGGCAGCCGAAGTATTCCTGAATCGGCATGCATTGTGGCAGCGCCCCTGACCTCTTGCCATCTGCTCGCCTGTTCCGGGATGATGCCTAGGCGCGGTGCTTTAGCGCCTAAGCCGAAAGGGACGCCGATGCTGCAGGCCTTAGGCTGGGGCCTGCTTGCTGGCTCCTCCTACTTTCTGGGCGGATTGCTTGCCCTGCGGTGGCGCGTCAACAACGTTCTGCTCGGTGTCCTGACCGGCCTGGGTGCCGGTGCCCTGTTGTCGGCCGTCGCTTACAAGCTGATTGCTGAGGCCGGCCGGCTGGCCGGTGGGAGCGGCTTCGTTGGTGCGGGACTGATCGGCGGTGCCGTCGCGACGTCCTGGGTGGTGACCGGAGCTCAACGGGGCGTGCGGCTGTCCGCACCGCCTCTCCACGAGCCAAGGTTCCTGGTGATCGCGCTGTCAGTGGTCGCCGAGGCCATCGTCGTCGCCGGTGGACTGGTCAGCGGCTACGGTATCAGTGCGGCCCTGCTGGCCGCAGTCTTCCTCTGCGGCGTTCCAGAGGCCATGGCCGACACCGGACCGCTGCTCAAACACGGCCTGACCGCCCGCCACGTCATGTCCGCCTGGCTGGTCATGACGATCCTGTGCGGCGTCTGCGTGGCAGCGTTTACGCTGCTGCTCGGGCTTGTGAGGCCAGAGGTGGTGGCCTTCGTGCTCGCCTTCGCCGGCGGCGGCGTCCTCACGAACGTGACCGTCCGGATGGTGCCGGAGGGGCTCAAGGACGCCGGCGCCGCTACCGGCATCGCCATCGCCGTCGGCTTCGGCCTCTCGTTCTCCCTGGTGGAGATCCTCGGCAAGCACTGAGGCCGCTGAGCGGGGGTGGTGCAATGGAGCCGCCCTGGAGCAGACTGGAACCAGCCAGCATCCTACCTAGACCGGAGGACCGCCATGTGCCGGAATATCCGCCAGCTCCACAATTTCGAACCCGCAGCGACGAATGCCGAAATCGAGGCGGCCGCGCTGCAGTATGTGCGCAAGGTCAGCGGCAGCAACAAGCCGTCGAAGGCCAACGAGGAAGCCTTCAACCAGGCGGTGCACGAAATCGCGCACATCACCGCGCACCTGCTCGACGATCTGGTGACAGCGGCGCCACCGAAGAACCGCGAGGAAGAAGCAGCCAAGGCCCGGGCCCGCGCGGCGGTGCGCTACGGCACGGCCGTCTAGAAGCGCGGGCCCCGGTCGCTACCGCCCGAAGCGGCGCAGCCGCAGCGAGTTCGCGACCACCAGCACCGAGCTGGCGGCCATCGCGGCGCCGGCGATCATCGGGTTGAGCAGGCCGAAGGCCGCCACCGGAATGCCTAGCGTGTTGTAGGCGAAGGCCCAGAACAGGTTGGACTTGATGGTGGAGAGCGTCTTGCGGCTCAACTCGATGGACTGCACCACCTGGACCAGGTCGCTGCCCATCACGGTCAGGTCAGCGGCCTCGATCGCCACGTCCGTGCCCGCGCCCATGGCGATGCCCAGGTCGGCTTGGGCCAGCGCGGCGGCATCGTTCACACCGTCGCCGACCATGGCTACCGTCTTGCCTTGCTCCTGCAGCCGCTTGATCGCGGCCACCTTGTCCTCGGGCAGCACGTCGGCGAACACGTCCTGGGGCGCGATGCCGACTTCGGCCGCGACCTCGGCGGCGACGGCGGCGTTGTCGCCCGTCAGCAGGATGGGGTGCAGGCCCAGCTCCTTGAACCGGGCGATCGCGGCGCCGGATGTCTCCTTCACGGTGTCCTGCAGGTTCACGATCCCTACCACCGCTCCGTCGACGGCCACCCACACCGCGGTTGACCCGGCCTGCTGCTGTTCCAGCAGGACACGGCGGTGCTCGTCGGAGAGGGCGATGCCGTTTTCGTCCAGCCAGTTGTTGCGGCCCACCACCACGGTGCTGGCGCGGCCGTCGGGTTCGGTGATGGTGCCGAGGACACCTCCGCCCGCCGTGCTGTGGAAGTCCGACAGGGCCGGCAAAGCAGCAGGCTGGCTAAGCGACCCCGCCGTGCCGCCGGCCGGGGCGGCCAGCCGTGCCGCTGCGTCCCGGGCCGCCTCCACGATGGCCAGGGCGATGGGGTGTTCCGATCCGGCTTCCACGGCGCCGGCCAGCAGCAGCACGTCCTCTTCGCTGCGGTCCGCCAGGGCCACCACGCTCTCCACCGCTTGCTGGCCCGTGGTCACGGTGCCGGTCTTGTCCAGCACGATGGTGTCCACGTGACGGGTGTCTTCGAGAATCTGCGGTCCCTTGATCAGGATGCCCAGCTGCGACGCCCGGCCGGTGCCGGTGAGCAGCGCGGTGGGCGTGGCGAGGCCCAGCGCACACGGGCAGGCAATGACCAGCACGGTCACGGCTGCGGTGAAGGCAGCTTGCAGATCGCCGGTGAAGACCATCCAGAGGATGAACGTGATGATGGCGATGACCAGCACAATCGGGACGAAGACCGAGCTGATCCGGTCTGCCAGCCGGGCGATCGGGGCCTTGCCGGCCTGGGCCTGGCTGACCAGCCGGCCCATTTGCGCCAGCGTGGTGTCCGACCCGACCCGGGTGGCGCGGACCAGCAGCCGGCCGGACGTGTTGATGGTGGCGCCGGTGACGGTATCGTCCACATCCACTTCCACTGGCACGGATTCCCCGGTGAGCAGGGAAGTGTCGACGGCGGAGTGGCCGTCCACCACATAGCCGTCGGTAGGGATCTTCTCGCCGGGCCGGACCACCATGATGTCGCCCGGTACCAGCTCGGCGGCAGCTACCTTCACCTCGCTGCCGTCCCGCAAGACGGTGGCGTCCTTCGCGCCCAGGTTCAGCAGGGACTTCAGCGCGTCGCCGGCCCGCTGCTTGGCATTGGCTTCCAGATACCGGCCCAGCAGCAGGAACGTGACGACGACGACGGCAACTTCGAAGTACAGCGCGTGGGCGGCCATGTCGCCCTCCACGTGTTCGGTCAGCATCGGACCCATGAACAGCTGCCAGGCGGAGAAGAAGAAAGCCGCCAGCACGCCAAGCGACACCAGCGTGTCCATGGTGGAGGCCAAATGCCGGGCATTCACCGCGGCCGCGCGGTGGAACGGCCAGGCAGCCCAGAACACCACCGGAATGCTCAGTGCGAAGGCGACCCAGCCCCAGTGCGGGAACTGCGCACCGGGAATCATCGAAATGATGAAGACCGGGATGGTTAGGATGGCGGCCGTCCACAGGCGCGGCCGGAGCTCGTCGGCGGTGCCGCCGTGAGCCATGTGATCCTCATGCTCCCCGTGATCGCCGTGCTCCGCGGCGTCGCCGCCTGTGGACGCGTGGCCGCCGTGGGCTTCTGCCTCCGCGTGACCGGCATGGCCGGCATGACCGGCGTGGCCGGAATCGGCGGATCCGTGTCCCGCGTTGCCCGCGGAATGTGGCTGCTGCTTCACCCGGGCTTTGTAGCCGGTGGCGTGCACCGACTCCAGGAGTTGCTGGTCGGTGACGCCGTGCGGGACGTTGACCACCGCGGACTCCAGCGGCAGGTTCACGCTCGCCTGGACTCCCTCGATTTTGCCGAGCTTTCGTTCCACGCGGTTCACACAGGAGGCGCAGGTCATGCCCTCGATCGCCAGTTCTACGGTCCGGGCCGGAGCCGGATCGACTGCAGGGTCCTGGGCAGCGGGATGGGAGGCCATCAGATGGTCATCTCGATTCTGGGTTTGCCGCCGAAATTGCGGCGCTTCAGGTGCTGGGCATGCAAGGTGGCTGGCGGCGGCGGGAGGCACCGCCGTCGTCCGTGTTAAGCGATGTTTGCGACGACGGTGTACCCGGCTTCGGCGACTGCTTCGCCGACCTGCGCCGGATCCAACTGGCCCTCGGAGCTGACCGTGGCGGTGGAAATGCCGCCCTTGTTCAGCTGGATGCTGACGGTCTGGACGCCCTCCAGGGCCTTGAGTTCTTCGGTCACGGCGTCAACGCAGTGGCCGCAGGTCATGCCGTCGATGCTGATGGTGGTGGTGCTCATTCAAATCTCCTGGGGTGGTGTTTGGGGGAGTGGGCTAGCGCAGCAGCCGGCCGATGGCGTCCGAGGCTTCCTTGACCTTGTCCTGGACGATCCGGGGATCGTCGTTGAGTTCGGATTCCTTGGCGGCGCCGACCACGCAATGTCCAATGTGGTCTTCGAGCAGGCCGACGCTCACCGCATGCAAGGCCTTGTTGACTGCTGCCACCTGGGTGAGGATGTCAATGCAGTACTTGTCTTCTTCCACCATGCGGGCGATGCCGCGGACCTGGCCTTCGACCCGCTTCAGCCGGCGCAGGTAGGCGTCCTTGTCCGACGTGTAGGCATGGCCGATGTGCTCGTCGACGGCGGCGGGGCCGGAAACGCTGGGGGTTGCGGTGTGGTTCATGGCTTCCTCATTCCGGGGGACTACGCCATCAAGATATACCCCCTAGGGGTATGGCGCAAGGGTCTGTGACGGATGCCACGTGAGGGCGACGGCGGAGTCGGCGGTAGGAGGGTGGCGGCGGGGCCAGCGGTCGGAGGGCGACGGCGGCGTGCGCGGCTACGGCCGGCCCGGTGGTGGGGGCCAGCAGGGGCTGCAACGATAGGACGGGGCCAAACGGGTCCGCCGGAGAAGAAGCGGGGTCGGCGGCGTGAGAGGGGGCCCGACGTCGGACCCGGAGTGAGGGTGGGTTGAGGCGCGCTGACAGCCCGGCGAGTACGCCGGGCCGTCAGGGGCCTACTGGTGCTGTGCCGTGCGCAGCGTCCGGAAGGCCAGCCACGCGGAGGCAACCATCAGCACGCCGGCCAATCCGGCTGTGACGGTGACGCCGCTGTCGAACGCGTGGACCGCGGAGTCCAGCAAGGCTGCTCCGGTGCGTTCCGGCAATTCTTCGGCCACCGTGATGGCGCCGCCCAGGGTCTCGCCGGCGGCGTGCTGCTGTTCTGCGGACAGCCCGGACGGCAGGTCGATGTTCTGCCGGTAGGCGCCGACCAGGATGCTGCCGAGCACGGCGGTACCGAAAACTGAACCGACTTCGTAGGCAGTTTCTGAGACGGCGGAGGCTGCGCCGGCCTTGGCTGCCGGAACGCTGGAGAGAATCAGGTCATTTGAGAGCGTTTCGGAAGCACCCACGCCGGCGCCCAGCAACGCGAACGCGGCCATCAAGGTCAGCGCCGACGCGTCCGGGGTAGAGGCCGCCAGCCAGTACGCCGCCGCGGACAGCAGCAGCGCCCCCGCCACCACCAAGTGCGGGGCAATCCGGCGCACCAACGGTACCGCGAGCAGTCCGGCAGCGATCGTCACCAACAGGCCGGGCAGCAGCACCAGGCCGGCCCGCAGCGGGCTGAGTCCCAGAACCAGTTGGAGATGCTGGGAGACGAAGTACAGGAAGCCCACCAGCGAGAAAACGGCCAAAAGGTTGACCAGCACGGCGCCGGTGAACGGACGGTAGCGGAACAAGCGGACATCCAGCATGGGATTCGAGCGGTGCAGTTGGCGGCGGACGAACAGCCAGCCGGCCAGAATGCCGACGCCGGCGGCCGCAGCGATGGCAGTCAGCTCACCGCCGGCGGCCACCTGCTTGATGGCGAAGACGACGGGGAGCAGTGCGGCAACCGAAAGCAAAATGCTGGGCACATCCACCGGCCCCGGCTCCGGGTCGCGCGACTCCGGCACAAACACCGGCGTCAGCACCAGCATTGGCAGCAGCATGGGAACCGCCAGCAGGAAGACCGAACCCCACCAGAAGTGTTCCAGCAGTACGCCGCCCAGCAGCGGGCCGAGCGCGGCGCCCGCCGAGAACCCGGCAGCCCAAATGGCCACCGCCAGCCGCCGCTGGGTCCGCTCGGTGAAAATGTTCCGGATCAGGGACAGGGTTGCGGGCATTAGCATGGCCCCGAAGATGCCCAGGCCGGCGCGCGCCGCCACCAGCAGTTCAGCGCTCGGCGAGAAGGCGGCTACCGCGGAGAGTGCGGCGAAACCGGCGGCGCCGATCATCAGCATCCTGCGGCGGCCGAAGCGGTCGCCCAGGCTGCCCATCGCCACCAGCAGGCCGGCGAGCACCAGCGGGTAGATGTCGATGATCCACAGGAGCGTGGTGCCGCTGGTGCTGAAGGCCAGGGAGATGGCTGGCACGGCGAAGCTCAAAACGGTGTTGTCGACGGCGACCAGCAGGACCGGCAGCATCAAGACGGCCAGGGCGGTCCATTCCTTGCGGCCAGCGCGCTGGGTGACGGTAAGCATGGGGCATCTTTCGGGGAGGGGTGGGCTGGGTTATCCTTCAACTATACCGGCTGGACGGTATAGTAACAAGTCGGCTGTCGATTGCCGCCCAGCGGAAGAACTGCGTCCTAGGATGGGTGGATGGCCAGTGCTAAAGACCGGATCCTCGACAACTTCGAGGACATCCTGATCAACGAGGGCGAACGAGCCGCCACCATGGATGCCGTTGCGGCTGCCGCCGGAGTGTCCAAAGGCGGGCTGCTCTACCACTTCCCCTCCAAGGAAGCGATGGTCGAAGGGCTTTGCGAACGGCTCGCCGCGCTATCGGCCGAGGATGCCGAGCGAATCAGTAGCGCGCCGGAGGGGGCGGCCCGCTACTACGTGCGCACCTCCAACTTTGTCGATTCCCCCTTGGACCGCGCGATTGTCGCTTTGGCCCGGCTGGTGCAGCAGGGCCACCCTGCGGCCGCGCGGACGTTCGCGCAGATCCAGGCACTCTGGTTGGATACCTTGGAGCTTGCCTTGGGCAGCCGGGCGGTGGCGCAGGCAGTGAAGCTGATCGGCGACGGCCTGTACTACAGCGCCACGTTCGTTTCGCCGGATGCGCAGCAGAAGCAGATGGCCGACGGCGAAATGGAAGCGCTGCTGCAACAGGTCGACGCGTTGGTGGGTAGGGGCTGATCCGCGCCTCGTTTTGGGGATAGTTGGATTCGTGCGAAAGGATGAATCGTATAATCACGCACCGCACCGCTTGATGAGAGGAATCCATGTCCACCCCTAACGGTCCCGGGGAATACCCCGAACCCACCACGCCCGGCCAGCCGCAGGGCAACTACCCGGCCTACCCGCAGCAGAATCCCGGCCAGCAGGCCTACCCGCAGCAGGCGCCGGGCCAGCCGGCGTACCCGCAGCAGAACGCCCCTTACGGCTACCCGGGCCAGCCCGTTCCCGGTCAGCCGGTTCCCGGCAAGACCATGGGCATCGTCGGCTTCGTCCTGTCCCTGCTCGGACCGCTGACCGTGGCTGGCCTGATCGTCAGCATCATCGGCATGGTGCAGTCCAAGCGCGCCAACGCCAAGAACGGCTTCGCTCTGGCCGGCATCATCATCGGCGCGGTGGGGACCGTGCTGCTGATCCTGTTCACGATCATCACGATTGCGGGCATCGCCTACATGGTGGAGGTCTGTAGCGAACTCGGCCCCGGCACCCACTTCGAGGACGGCGTCACCTACACCTGCAGCTGATTTTCTTCAGCCACATCACGAAGAGCCGGTGCCTCCCCTTCCCGGGGTGGCACCGGCTCTTGGCTTTGCCGCTATCGTGCGGTGGCAGGATTCCCGCGCTGCCTGCCCTTGGCGCTGTGGACGCCGGTGCTTACCCGATCAGCGAGAAACCGAGGGTAGCCAAGACTCCGAAGGCCGCGCCCCACAGGATGATCGAGATGATTTGCCACATGATGACCGCGTTTTTGGATGCACCGAAGGAGACCATAGCGGCAGAGGTGAGCTGACTCGGCAAGATGGTCTGGCCCAGCAGACTGACCCCGGCTACTCCGTATTTGTCGAATTGAGCGCGAAGCTTCTGCCGGCGGGGAGAGGGTTCTGTGACCGTCTTTCCGCTGACCACCCTGGACCGGACGCGATGGGCGCTGAGCACGAAGATCAGCATCGAGATCACATTTCCTGCGATCGCGGCGGCGATGGCGATCACGGGGTTGATGCCGGCGAGGACGCCGATCACTGAGCCGAAGTATGACTCGACGAACGGAACTGCGGCGGCCACTGTCACTCCCAGCCATTGCAGCACGGGCGGAAGTGAGGACGTGAAGTCCTGCAGCGCTTCGATCATGAATCTTGCCTCTCGTATCGGTGCCAAACGGACGGTAACCTGCCGCACGGTTCACCAGAAATTGTCACCAGTAGGCCAGTCACCGCACCGAGCCTAGTTGCGGAGGGCGAGCGAAAGATGCGTCGCGAGGATGATTTTTAGCTGCCTCGGAGACGGCGGCACGAGGGCGCTTTGGGCCGGTTCAGCGGATCAGACCGGCAATCAGGTTGATGGTGGTGGCCAGCACGATAGTGCCCAGCAGGTAGGACAGCAGGGCGTGGCTCAGTGCCGTGGAGCGGGCTACGTAGGTTTTCAGGGTGGTGTCCGAGACTTGAAACGTCATTCCGATGGTGAAGGCCAGATAGGCGAAGTCCCGGTAACGTGGGTCGCTGTCCTGATTGAAGTCCACGCCGCCGCTGTCACGGTAATAGAGGAATGCGTAGCGCAGGGTGAAGAGAGTGTGGACCAGGAACCAGGACAGGGTGGTGCTGCCCAAGGCGACCGCGATGATCCCGGCTTTCGCGATTCCTTCGGAGGAGCCGGCGTCGAGCAGGATCAGCGCCACGCCGCCGAAGCTGGCCAGGGTGGCGGTCAGGAGCAGGGCGTCGGAGACGGCGCGGCCCGAGTCCTCCCGGGCGGCGTGGGCGGCAGTGGCTGCGGGGGAGAGGCGGCCGATGACGGACCAGACCCAGACCAAGTAGGTCAGGGAGGCCGCGGCCCAGCCCAGTGATGGGGCATAGGCCCAGTTGCCGGACAGCCCGATGGCAACGGCGGCCAGGGCGCCGACGGCGAACATCACGGCCAGCCGGGCCGAAGAACGGTGTTTCCGGCTGCGGAAGTCCTGCACCGACATGGCTACATTCTGGCAGCAAGACGCGGGGAATCAGCTGAAAATGCTTTTTGGGCAACTGCTTGAATACTGCCCGGCCGTGACGCTGCGGCTAAGTCGGGCTTTCCTCGGCCTTATGGGTCAAGTCATGCTCACGTGTTGCTGGCCGAAGATTCCGGCCCCCGGCTGGCGATGACGTGGTCGTACCCGGCTTCAAACGTTGGGTATTGCAAGGTTCCAAGCAACGTGAGAAGCCGCGCGCCGCTGAGGACGGTCCCGCTGGCCACCTCGGGCTGGATCCTCAGGGGCGGTTGGAGTCCCAGCCGGTGCGCGATGTAGGTGACGACATCGCCCAGGGCTGCGGGGGCCTGATCGACGGCGTGCAGGATAGGTGGTGGGTTTTCTGTGAACAGCAGCGTTTCCAAAGTGCGGACCAAGTCGGTCTCGTGGATGCGGTTTGTCCGCCTGGCGTACTGGACAGGGGTGCCCTCGATGACTTTCCGGAGAAGCATCTCTCTTCCAGGCCCGTAGATCCCCGCAGGCCGGACGATTTGCGCGTCAAAGAGCTCGGACGCGAGGAGCTCCCAGTCGCGAAGCCAGCTGCCGCGCGGAGTCATCGGGGCCGGTGAATCTGCTTCCGTGAGCGCCCGCTGCTCTGATTTCCCTTCGAACACCCGGGTAGAGGAAACGAACACCACTCGTCGCGGCCGGGCCGGCAGCGCCGCGGCGACGTTGCTGATCGCGGCCAGGTAGCCACTCGAACGATCCGAAGCTTCCTGGATATCCGGGGTAAGGGTAATGACCATCCTGTCCACTTCCGGCAAATGACCGCGGACAGGTTCCCGGAGGTCAACAGACAGGGGAGTGAATGCTGCAGGCAAGGCGGAGGTGTTGCGGCGGAGCGCGAACACCTCCGCCCCGGCCCTCACCAAACGCTCACCCAGTTGCGTGCCGAGCTTCCCGCAACCGACAAGGAGGATCCGCCCGGGGCCGGCTTGCTCCGTTCCAGCTTTTTCGCTCATGTTCGACAATCCAGGCTCTCCCGCTCGCAGCATCTGAGGGACCGCAAAGGGTACTCCAGCTCATCCCGAACTATTCTCTCGCGGGCCGCGGTGCGCTTGCCTCGCGCTGTTGGCCTTGAGCCAATCAACTTCGGGGGCGCAGGGTGGACCAAGCGTCCAGGGCGTAGTACATCCGGCGCTGGTAGACCAGCGCCGGGGCGAAGGAGCCGCCGTCGAGCACCTGAAGAACCTGAGCGGCCAGAACAACACCGGTTCCGGCGGGCATTCGGTCTAGTGGCTTGCACCTGAGCACTGTGCCGACGCCGCGGATGATCGGCTCGCCAGTCGGCGCGCTGTACCAGTCCATGTCGAATCCGAAGCGGTGCGAACCGGGCCGTGCAAAAAGTTCCGCAAGCCGACGGTTGGCGGTTGTGAGCAGGTGAACGGCAAGCGTCTCACCCGCCAGCAGGGCGGCTCCGGATTCCGTGCCGCGGGTGATGGACACCGCGAGCACCGGGGGTTCCGCCGACACCGAAATCACCGAAGACGCGGTAATTCCTGCCGGACCGTTCGGCCCCGAGGCGGTGACAATCGCTACTCCTGCGGGATGAGCGGAGAACGCGGCGCGGAACGCGTCGGCGAGGCCTGCAGGCTGAGCGCCTGGCCGCGTGGGACCCATCCTGGCTCCTCTCCTGCGTCGGGACTTACGCTCGAAAGCACTACCGCCCATGCTAGGACCGCGGGGCATGCCCCACCAGAGACCGCGTGTTGACGACGCCGCGGAACAGGCCCGGTTAGCTGGGGCGTTAGCGGCTACCGCTGCGGATGCTTCCCGGCCCGCGGACCCGTGTGTCGCCCGCGGGATCTCAGTAGACTGGGACGCATGACCGAGCAGGAACCGGAGGGGTCCGACGCTGCTGCGGTTGACGGCGGCGGAACTGGTTTGCACGCGGACGCTGCCGTTGCTAACGCAACCGAAGCGGATGGCCAGGGCTCGAGCCTGGCCGATCCGGAAGCAGTCGACACGACCTTGCGCAGCCCTGAGCAGCGGTCCCGCACGTTCATGGGGATCCTGGTGAATACGGCCTTGGCTAACATCACCACCAGCTATTTGTGGTTCGCCTTGACGTTCTGGGTGTACCTGCAGACCCGCAACGTCATCGCCACCGGCGTGGTGGGCGGGGCCTACATGCTGCTGATCGCTCTCTCCAGCATCAGCTTCGGCACCTTCGTGGACCGCTACCGCAAGCTGGCGGTGATGCGCTTCGCCGCGGCTTTCACCCTGGTGATGTTTTTGCTTGCGGGGGCCATGTTCCTGCTGACGCCCGTTACCTCGCTTGTGGACCTGACCCAACCGTGGTTCTGGGTCTTCACGCTGATCATCCTTGTCGGCGCGGTGGTGGAGAACATGCGCAACATCGCCCTGTCCACAACCGTCACGATCCTGATCGAGCCGGATCGGCGGGCCAACGCCAACGGGCTGGTGGGCATGGTGCAGGGGCTGATGTTCATCGTCACCTCGGTGCTCTCCGGCTTGTCGGTGGGACTGCTCGGGATGGGCTGGACCATCGCCGTCGCCCTGGTACTCACGGCGCTGGCCTTCGTGCACCTGTTCACGCTGCGCATGCCCGAGGAGGTGCGCGCGGCCGCCACCGACGCGCACGGAGGATTCGACCTGCGCGGCTCGATCGCCGCTGTGCTGGCTATCACCGGCCTGTTCGCGCTGATCGTGTTCTCCACCTTCAACAACTTCATCGGCGGCGTCTACATGGCGCTGATGGACCCCTACGGCCTGGAACTGTTCCCCGTGGAGCTGTGGGGCGCATACTTCGCGCTCGGGTCCACCGGGTTCATCGTGGGCGGCTGGCTGATCAGCAAGTTCGGGCTCGGGCGGAACCCGCTGCGCACCATGCTCATCGCGGTGATCGTGATGGGTGCCCTCGGTGCGGTGTTCACGCTGCGGGAGTGGGCCTGGCTGTACATCGCCGGCATCTGGCTGTACCTGGTCCTTATTCCGTTCGTGGAGGCGGCCGAACAGACCATCATCCAGCAGGTGGTGCCCCTGCAGCGGCAGGGGCGGGTCTTCGGTTTCGCCATGGCGTTTGAGTCGGCCGCAGCGCCGATCACGGCGTTCCTGATCGCGCCGATCGCCCAATTCTGGATCATCCCGTACGCGCGGTCGGAGGACGGCGCCGCGCAGTTGGCTCCGCTGCTGGGTGAGGGCACCTCCCGCGGCATCGCCCTGGTGTTTTTGGTGGCGGGGATCATCATGATCCTGGCCGCGCTGCTGGCTTTTCTCACCCCGGTCTACCGCCGCGTTTCCGCGACCTATGCACGCGCGGCCGAGGTGCCGGAGGCGTCCTAGCCCGCGCGGCTCAGCCGTGCGTCTCGTCTTCCACGATCGCGGTGGCGATGCTGTCCGAGTCCTCCAGCGCGGCCAGGTAACGTTCGGCGTCGAGCGCGGCGGAGCAGCCGGTGCCGGCGGCGGTGATGGCCTGCCGGTAGCGGTGGTCCACCGCATCGCCGCAGGCAAAGACGCCGCGGAGGTTCGTGACGGTGGTGGGCGAGTCCACCTTGATGTAGCCGGCGTCGTCCAGTTCCACCTGGCCCTTGACCAGTTCGGTGCGCGGCAGGTGCCCGATCGCCACAAACAGGCCGGTGGCCGGCAGCTCGCGGGTGGCGCCGGTGACGGTGTCGGTCAGCGTCACGCCGGTGACCTTGCTGTCGCCGTGGATGGCGGTGATCGCGCTGTTCCACTCGAAGCGGATTTTGGGGTTGTCTTTGGCCCGCTGGGCCATGATCTTGGAGGCGCGCAGCGTGTCCCGGCGGACGACGACGGTGACCGACTTTCCGAAGCGGGTCAGGAAAAGCGCTTCCTCCATCGCCGAATCACCGCCGCCGGCCACGATGATGTCCTGTTCGCGGAAGAAGAAGCCGTCGCAGGTGGCGCACCAGGACACCCCGTGGCCGGAGAGCCGTTTCTCGTCCGGCAGCCCCAGTTCCTTGTAGGCCGAACCGGTGGCCAGGATCACCGCCGGCGCCTGGTATTCGTCGCCGCCCATGGTGGTCACGCTCTTTAGGTGGCCCGAGAGCTCAACGGAGGCAACGTCGTCGTACTCCACTGCCGCGCCGAATTTCTCCGCCTGCTTCCGCAGCAGGTCCATCAGCTCCGGTCCCTGGACGCCGTCCGGGAAGCCCGGAAAGTTTTCCACCTCCGTGGTGTTCATCAGCGCGCCGCCGGCGGTGACCGAGCCGGCCAGGACCCGCGGCGCCAGTCCGGCGCGTGCGGCGTAGACGGCCGCGGTGTAGCCGGCCGGGCCGGACCCGACAATGATGACCTTCTCGGTGTTCATCCTGAGCTCCTCCCAGAGCGTGGCCAGGTACTACTGTGCATCCGGGTGCAGCGCCGGCTGCAGCTCGGACAGCAGCTGCTGCACGCGGTGCTTGATGTCGTCGCGGACCGCGCGGACACCGCCCGGGTGCTGGCCGGAAGGGTCGTCCACGTCCCAGTCCTCGTAGCGCCGGCCGGGAACCACCGGGCATTCTGCGCCGGAGCCCAGGGTCACCACCATCTGCGCGGCGTTGATGGACTCCACCGTCACCTCCGCCGGCAGCTCCGCGGACAGGTCGATGCCGTCTTCCGCCATGGCGTCCACCACGGCGGAATCCAGCTGCGCTGCGGGTCGGACCCCGGCCGAGCGGGCGATCAGGGCGCCGTCCGCGAGTTGGGACAGGTAGGCGGCGGCCATTTGGGAACGGCCGGCATCGCGTACCCCCACGAACAGGACAGTGGGGCGGATGGCTTCCGGAATTGCGTCGCTCATGGCGGCCCTTCGCGTCGATCGGCTCCCGGCCACCGCTGCCGGCGCCGGCTGCTTCCCTTCACTGTGCCAGAAGTTCGGACAGTCCCATAGGTGCGCCAGCGATAATGGCAGGCATGAGGTACAAAGCCGAGAAGCCCAGCGTCCTGTTCGTCTGTTCCAGCAACAGCGGAAAATCGCCGATGGCCGCCGGCCTGATGGAAGCCGCCGCGGCCGGAACGGTTGACGTCCACTCCTGCGGCACCAACCCCGGCGAAAGCGTGAACCCGGAGTCCGCGGCCTCTTTGGCGGAACTCGGCATCGATATCTCCAGCCAAGTCCCGACGGCGGTGACCGACGAGGCGCAGCGCAGCGCCGACGTCGTGGTCATCTTGGGCAGCAATGCGCAGCTGGAGGAAGTGCCCGGCACCCGTTACGAGCGGTGGGAGATCGACGAGCCGAGCCTGCGCGGCATTCACGGAGAGGAGCGGATGCGCCTGGTCCGCGACCAGATTGCCGCCAAAGTGAACGGTCTGCACCAGGAACTGACCGGCGGCTAGTCACTGGCCCTTGGAGGGCGACTGGCGCGCGCAGGCCCCCTGACGCCGGACGCTGGCGTGGCCTGCGCTGCCGGCCCCTGGTGCGCAGCCAGGGCCGCCGGCCGCCGGGGGCAGATCCGCACTCGAGGACCTAGATGATTAGATGCCGGCGCCGGTGTCCGTGGCGGCGGCGTTCTCCGCAGCGACTCCCTGCATCGCCTCCGGCGACATATACATGATCTCCCAGACGTGGCCGTCCGGGTCGGCGACCGCTGCCCCGTACATGCCCGGCATTTCCTCTTCGGCCGGCCGGTAGACGCTGCCCCCGCCGGAGGTCGCGTTGGCCACGAACCGGTCCACTTCCTCGTTGGAGTCCGCACTGAGGGCCACCAGGACTTCCTTGGCATCCGAACCCAGATGCGGGGTGCCGTTGCGCAGGAACTTGCCGAAATGCTCCCGAGTCAGCAGCATCACCACGATGGTGTCCGAGATGACCAGCGAGGAGGCATCCGGGGAGGAAAAGTCCGGATTCAGGGTGTAGCCCAGGCCGGTATAGAAGTCGGTGGACTTCTTCAGGTCGCTGACGGGGAGGTTGATGAAAACCATGCGGTCCATAAATGGTCCTTCTCAGAAGACGGCCGCCGGCTGGCGCGGGCGGCGGTTGATTGCGACGATGTCCACCTTGGCATTCCGGCCGGTTTCCGCCAATGGCTATCACCGGAGTTAGTTGGACGCCCGCGGACGCCGAGGCGCCGCGGCCTACGCGGTGACCGCACTAACGTCCCTTGTCCGCCGCCGCCGGTCGACCTACCGTGGAAGTACGGCGAGCAGAGGATGCGTGAGATGGCGGAATTGCGGATTGAACAGTGGTGGCTGAAACTGCCGACGAAGCAGAAGCAGTGGTTCCGGGAGAACCTGCACGCCGACGTCGTGGATCCGGATGCGGCCGCCGCGGTCTACGAGGCCGGCGGACCGGACCTGAAGGAAGCCACGCTGCCGGAAGAGGACTGGGAGTTCATCGAGACGCAGTCGGAGTTCGTGGACTGATAACGACGGCGGTGGTCCGCGGCATCGGGCGGATCCGCCCCGGGACGGGTAAGTTGGTGTGAAACGGCCCACGTGGCCGCCAGACGACGTGCTCGAAGGGGTGGCCCGATGGCCGGAATCATCATCGTAGGAGTAGACGGCAGCGAAACCGCCATGAAGGCGGCGCGCACGGCGGCGAAGCTCGCAGCGTCCATGGGCGCCGAGCTCCGGGTGGTGACTGCGCACGAGTCCGATACGACCGAAGTTGTGGAGATCGGCAACGACAAGTGGTTCATTCACGAGTCGGAAAAGGCCGAAAAGGTGGCCCGCGACGTGGCGACGGAGCTGGGCGCGGAAGGGCTGCGGACCAGCTTCACGGCTGTGCTCGGCAAGCCCCAGGACGCGCTGGTGTCGGAAGCCGAACGGGTCAACGCCCGCCTGATCGTGGTCGGCAACGTCGGCATGCAGGGCCTGGGTCGGGTACTCGGCAGCGTGGCCAGCTCGGTGACGCACAAGGCCGCCTGCGACGTGTATATCGCCAAGACCGCCTAGCTGGCGCCGGGACGTGAGTAAGCTGCAGGTTGCCGGCCGGGCCCAGGTGCCGCCGTTCCAGGTGATGAACATTCTGGACCGGGTGGCGCAGATGCGGGCCGCGGGCCGGGACGTGATTTCGCTGTGCGCCGGCGAACCTTCCGGCGGTGCGCCGCAGGCCGTGTCGGAGCAGGCCGCACGGATCCACGCCTCCGGCCAGGCGCTGACCTACACCAGCGCGCTGGGTGTCCGTGAGCTGCGGACCGCGATCGCCGGGCACTACCGGCGCTGGTACGGGCTGGACGTGGCGCCGGAGGAAGTGGCCGTGACCACCGGCTCCTCCGGCGGGTTCTTGCTGGCGTTCCTGTCCGCGTTCAACCCCGGGGACCGCGTGGCGCTGGCACGGCCCGGCTACCCGGCCTACCGCAACATCCTGCGGGCGCTCGGCTGCGAGGTGGTGGAGATCGACTGCGGTCCGGAGGTGCGCTACCAGCCCACGCCGGAAGTGCTGGACGCCGCCGCTGCCGCCCACGGGCCGCTGTCGGGGCTGGTGCTGGCCTCGCCCGCCAACCCCACCGGCACCATGGTGTCGCGTGATGAGCTGGGAGCCCTCACCGCTTGGTGCGCCGAGCACGGCGTCCGGCTGGTCAGTGACGAGATCTACCACGGCATCACCTACCCGGGCGACCCCGCGCAACCCGACGCTCGCGGAACCTGCGCCTGGGAACTGGACCGCACCGGCGTCGTTATTTCCTCTTTTTCGAAGTACTGGGGCATGACCGGGTGGCGGCTGGGCTGGGCGCTGATGCCGCGTGACCTCGCCCCGGCCATCGAGGCGCTCGCCGGCAACGTGGCGCTGTGTCCGCCGGCACCGGCCCAGCTGGCGGCGCTGGCGGCGTTCAGCGAGAAATCCTACGAGCAGGCCGACGCCGCGGTGGCCGCCTTCGCCGAGGTGCGGGCCGTGCTGCTGCAGAATCTTGACCGGCTGCAGTGGGGAACGGCGGCACCGGCCGACGGCGCGTTCTATCTGTACGCCGACCTCGGGGACCAGCTAAGCGGCTTCGCCGACTCGGCCGACTACTGCCGCGTGCTGCTGGAGGAAGAGGGTGTGGCGCTGGTGCCCGGCGCCGATTTCGACGCGGTCAACGGAACCCGCTCGGTCCGGCTGTCCTTTGCTGCCGGCGCGGACGCCGTGGCCGCGGCCGTGGAGCGGATCATCCGGTTCCAAGCGAACCGGGCCCGGATGGGCTGAGCTCAGGGAAGCCTCTGGTGGGGCGGTCTCGGGACCGGGCCGGTGCGGTTGGGGCAATCCCGCTCCCAGACCTCCACCGGCCCGTCCGTATCAGGCCGCAGCCCGATTAGGGCCGCTCCCACACCTCTACCGGTCCGTCGACCACGGTGAACAGGGGGTGCGGATCCGGGACGTACGCCGGATCAGAGATGACGCGGGGCAACTCGGTTGCGTCGGTCAGAACCAGTGCGTGTGCCGGATCCCGGACGGCCACCTTGGCCATCAGGTGCTCGAACTCATAGCGGAGCTGTCCGGTGGTCACCGGCAGGGGAGGGGCCAGCATCCCGGGCACGCACCCCGCGGCCAGCGGCGGATTCACCCGGATCAGGCCGGCATTGAACGAGTAGCCGCGGACCAGCGCCTCGGCTTCGATGCCGCAGAGATAGGCGCCGATGGCTGCCATCGGGTCCGCGGTGGCCCGGAAACGCTGCAGCTGCGGGTGGTTGCGGTAGCCCTTGGTCTCCCCGGCGAGCACTTTCTGGGCCAGCAGGGTCTCCCGCCAGCACGCCACCAGGCCCTTGCTGTCGAGCATCCGGGGGTGCAGGCTCCACATACGCATTGATCCAGAATAGGCACACCATGGGCTCCGCGCCGGAGGCCGCGGCAGGCACAGAAACAGGCCGCCCGCGGTTAGTCGCTGGCCGATTTCGGTACGGAGGGAGAACTATATCCTGTCTGTGCGACAATGGATGGCAATGTCTTCGCAGATTTCTTCTCCCCAAAAAACTTCCGACCGGCCCCAGGTGCGCCCCGCCGCCGAGGGCTGGGATCAAGCCGTCACTTCCGAGGGGCGGCCGCTGCTGCAGTTCAAGTCGCCCCGGGTCAAGCAGCCGCCGGTGCATCTGGCCGATCTGACGCTGGCCGAGCGGCAGGAGAAGATGAAGGAGCTGGGGCTGCCGGCGTTCCGCGCCAAGCAGCTCTCCACGCACTACTTCCAGCACTACACCACCGATCCCGGGCGGATGAGCGACCTGCCCAAGGAGCGCCGCGCCGAGTTGGTGGAGACCTTCTTCCCCACCCTGCTGACCGAGGTCAAGCGGCTGAAGACGGACAACGGCGACACGATCAAGTTCCTCTGGCGGCTCTTCGACGGCTCGCTGGTCGAGTCGGTGCTGATGCGCTACCCCGGCCGGATCACGCTGTGCGTTTCCAGCCAGTGCGGCTGCGGCATGAACTGCCCGTTCTGCGCCACCGGCCAGGCCGGGCTGACCCGCAACATGTCCACCGCGGAGATCCTGGACCAGATTGTGCAGGCCAACCGGGTGATCGCCGAGGGCGGCCTGGGCGGCAAGCGCAAGAATAACGACGGCGGTGCGGGCCACGACGCCGAACGCGTCACCAACATTGTCTTCATGGGCATGGGTGAGCCGCTGGCCAACTACAAGCGCGCGATGAACGCCGTGCACCGCATGGTGGACGAGGCACCCGAGGGCCTGGGCATGAGCGCCCGCGGCATCACCGTCTCCACCGTCGGGCTGGTGCCGGCGATCAACAAGCTGGCCGGCGAGAACCTGCCCTTCACCTTCGCGCTCAGCCTGCACGCACCCGACGACGAGCTGCGCGACGAGCTGATCCCGGTGAACTCGCGCTGGAAGGTGGACGAGGCCCTCGATGCCGCGTACGGCTACTACCAGCAGACCGGCCGCCGCGTGTCCATCGAATACGCGCTGATCAAGGACATGAACGACCACGCCTGGCGGGCCGACCTGCTGGCCAAGAAGCTGAACAAGCGCGGCCGCGGCTGGGTGCACGTCAACCCGATCCCGCTGAATCCGACGCCCGGCTCCATCTGGACCTCGTCCGACCCGGCCGTCACCCGCGAGTTCGTCGACCGGCTGAACGACGCCGGCATCCCCACCACGCTGCGCGACACCCGCGGCAAGGAGATCGACGGCGCCTGCGGCCAACTCGCCGCAGCAGAGTAACCTCCCCGCCGGTCGGCCCCGGTGGTCGACCAAGCGAGCGCCAGCGAGCGCGTGGAGACCTGACCCACCCACCCCCGGTGGTCGACCAAGCGAGCGCCAGCGAGCGCGTGGAGACCCGAGCGCGCGTGGAGACCTGACCCGACCTCCACAACCCTTTCCAGGCTGTGCCCGGCCCACATGCCGCTGACCGTCGAGTCGCTGCCGGTGCCCCTTGCGGCATCCTGATCGGGCGGGCCGTTGGGCCGCCCGGATCAGGAGGACGTGATGGCGCTATCTGAAGTAGAAGAACTAGAGGCGGAGTTGCGGGGGCTCGCGGACGACTTGACCAGTCCGACACCCGGCGAATGCCTGCTCTGCTATCTCTACCGGATGCTGGAGTTCGGGTGTAAGCGGCACGATTTCACCCGGCGGTACCAACGCATGATGGCTCCGCGGGCCACTGCATTGCTGCGCAGGCTTTCCCGAATGGGCGGCTGTTGCTGCGAGTGCGAAGTCTTCCTGAATGCCTACCAGCCGCATCCCCGCTATTTCGGCGTGGACGAGGACGGTGAATTCGTCATGGAGCCGATGCCGGAATGCCACGGCGTCCGGCGAGGTTCTTCGCAGCCATGCTGTCTGTGGCAACGGAGGCCGCGGTACACGTAATCCTGCGACCGTTATTCGGCAGCGCGGCGGACGGCGTCCAGATGCTGGCGGGGGACCCGGTCCCGGGAGTAGGTGATCTCGGTGTAGCCGTGTGGCGCCGGCTTGCCGTCCTCGCCGAGATTCACGAACACGATCTTCTCGATCGTCAGGATGGACTGGCGGGTGAACATGTTGCGCACCTCGGCCCGCATGGTCAGTGACGTACGGCCGAAGTGCGTCGCCGTCAGCCCCATCTCGACCAGGTCTCCCTGCTGTGCGGAGCTGACGAAGTTGATCTCCGACATGTACTTGGTCACCGCCATGCCGTTGCCCAGCTGGACGATGGCGTAGATGGCCGCCTCTTCATCGATCCAACGCAGCAGGCTGCCGCCGAACAAGGTGCCGTTGGCGTTGAGGTCTTCGGGCCGCACCCACTTGCGGGTGTGGAACGTGATGTCGCCATTCTCCATGTAGACGACACTAGCCGACCCACGCGCCCACGGCCCATGCCCGCAACGAAGCGATCATCGGAGACGGTGGGCCGCAGTGCCAGCTACTCGTCGAGTTTCTCGACGTCGTCGGCCTTCTTGGGTACCAGCGGTATCGATTCGGTTGTCGGCGGCACCCGGGGCGTGAGCACCGAGGCGTAGTCATGTTCACTGGAGTAGTTAAGGAAGCCCAGGTGCGCTTCGTACCGGTCGAGCACGTCGTTGATGACCTGCTGCTGCGTCAGGCCCATGAGGTCATAGCCCTCGGTCCCCGTTTGGGTGAACACTTCCAAGCGATAGTAGGTGTCGATCTCCCGCGGCATGCTGCGGCCGCCAAACGTCGGCACGGGTGCCTCAACAGCGGCCACCTGATAGTGGAAGTTGCGGTGGTCCTCCATGTTCACCACCAGCGAGTGCTCGTCGATCCCGGTTTCCTCGTTCGGCAGGGTGGTCAGCTCTGCCTCGTAGCCCAGGCTGGTGAACTCCCTGGCCACGTCCTGCAGTGCCGGCAGCACGGTACGTTCGGCGAACTGCGCCACAGCCTTCTTCGACGGGTAGGAGCGCAGGCGGGCCAGGCGTTGCCGCCAGGTCTTCTCCGGAACCTGTCCGCCGTGCGCCGCAGCCGAACGGCGGCGCCGCACCCGTCCCTCCCGTTCTGCGCGCTCCATTCGAAGGACCTTCGAGAACGAGGCCATCACCAGATAGGCGATGATCGTGACCGGCAGGGCGAAGATCAAGGTGGCATATTCCATCGTGGTGACCCCGCCGGCCACCAGCATGGCCACCGTGAGCACCGCCGTGACAAGGGCCCAGAAGATGCGCAGCCACTTGGCCCCGTCCATCGCCGGGTCAGGGATCGAAGAGGAGAAGTTGGACATCACCATTGCGCCGGAGTTGGCGCTGGTGAGATAGAACAGCAGGCCGGACAGCGTGGCCAGCCCGATCAGGAACGGCGCGCCCGGGAACATCTCCAGCAATGCGTACCAGCCATGCTCGGGGCTGTCGACGGCGAGCTGTGCGAAGTCCTTATTCCCGCTTAGCACTTCGCTCATGGCGCTGTTGCCGAAGATCGAGACGATGAAGAAGTCGCAGAGTACCGGGGCGGTGATCGCGGCGATGACGAACTCGCGCAGCGTCCTGCCGCGTGAGATCCGGGCCAGGAAGAGTCCCACGAACGGCCCCCATGCCAGCCAGAAGGCCCAGAAGAAGAGTGTCCAGCCGGCCATCCACGACGACCCGTCCTCTTCGTAGGCCAGCGTCTGCAGGGTCCGCTCCGGGAGGGTGAAGATGAACCGGCCGATGTTCTCGACCATCGCATTGAGCAGGAAGGACGTCTTGCCCGTGACGAGGATGTAGAGCATCATCGCTCCGGCCGCCCACAGGTTGAGTTCGGAGATCCAGCGGATCCCCTTGTCCACACCGGACGTGCAGGCGGCGACCGTCATCACGACGGCGACCAGCACCAGAGCGATCTGCAGCGCCAGACCCTCAGGGAGGCCAAACAGCCAGCTGAAGCCGACATTGAGCAGGACGACGCCGATGCCCATCGAGGTGGCCACGCCGAAGACAGTGCCGACCAAGGCGAAAATGTCGATCACGTCGCCGGTTGCCCCGCGCACCCGCTTGCCCAGCAGCGGGTAGAGGGCGGCACGGATGGACAGCGGCATGCCCCACCGGTAGGCGAAATAGCCCATGGCCATACCCAGCAGCGCATACACCGACCAGCCGGCCACGCCGTAGTGGAACATGGTCCAGACCACCGCGTCCTGGGCGGCCTGCGCGGATTCCGGGCTGGCCGTGGGCGGGGAGATGAATTGCGTGATGGGGCCGGTCACCGAGTAGAAAAGCATGTCGATGCCCACGCCCGCGGCAAACAGCATGGCAACCCAGGTGAACAGGTTGTACTGGGGGCGTGAATGATCGGGCCCCAGCCGGACGCTGCCTTCTTTGGAGAAGGCCACCCAGAGGACGAAGAGAATGACCAGCGTGACGGTCACAACATAGAACCAGCCCAGATTGGTGGCGATCCAGGTGACCGCAGTTTGCATGATCCCGGCCGCGTTGTCCGGGGCCGCCATCGCCCAGATCGAGAACCCCAGCACGATCGCGGAGGAAATGACGAACACGCGCCAGTTGACCCGCGGACCGCGATGCTCGGCTAGCTCGGTGGGTCCCTTGCTCAGCTCGGTGCTGGAAATCGGTGGACGCCGGGCCTCCACCTCGGCGTCCACGGGTTTGCGTCGTTCCACCGCGCCGAAGCGGCTACGTTCCACTAGCGGCTTCGAGTTCTCACTCTCCGGTGTGGATGCGTCTTCGGCCTGGGCCATAACGATCTCCTTCTATCACGGGGCCGGACGCACGCCCCGTAAAAGGCACGGTACTCGGACCTAAGCTTGCGCTCCAGACAATCCGGAGCGAGGGAACCCGGCGCTGCTTAATCAGCGCTCTCGGGGCTGTTCATCGACCTGCGGCTTGCCCTCTGGGCGAGCGGCGTCGCGTCGTCTCGTCGCCGTCGGCCGGTGCCGACTGGCGGTTCGCTGCAGGCAGCGTGCACAAAAAGTATTCCGGCCCGGTGACCCCGGCCGGAATACTTGTGTGGAGTTGCGGGGCAGGATTTGAACCTAAGGCCCCAGGTTCGGATCTGCTCAATCATAACATTCCGATAACGAAGGGCATTTCCTCCGCTCCAAGCCGAGTTATCGGCCTGGCAGCGCGTTAGGTGGCCTGGGGTTACAAAGGCTGTGATCTCGTTGACCGACAATGCTCATCCGTGCCACCGCCATGCCTGAGGGAAGAAGTCGATGCGAGCAACTGGGATGGACTCGAAGCCACCAGAATCGACGCATTTGAAATCCCATCAGGTACGGATAGAAACGCCCGAGCAAAGACGGGCAGATCTCGCCGCAATGGGGATCTTCTCGTCAAGCAAGGAACCGTCAGCCTACACAGCGTGGGCGGTCGGCCAGGCCTGCTTCTAGGCGCATGAACCTTCCGCACCTACCGGCAAGCGTTTAGCCTGAGACAAACGTTGCTACACGAGGGGGGCAAGGCATCATGCGCACGCCGACCAAATTGATGGCCGCTACTGCTGTTCTGCTGGCGATGGCCGGCTGCACCAGCGGAGCAAAGCCGGCGCCACCCGCACCTCAAGGGTCAGCGGGTTCAACTGACGCTGTTTCGACTGAGGCAGCGGCCGCCGGGGATTTCGAGAATCAGCCCGCCCAATCTAACAAGAAGCATCTGTTGGCCGAAGAGGGCGGCTACAAGTTCTACTCCCTGGTGCCCGCCGATCCGGAGGATGGCCGGCTGTGCGTGATCGTCCAGAGCGAAGGGGGCGCCGAAGGCGTGGGGTGCAGCGACTCCATCCCCTATGTGGGCACGGGGGTCGAAATCACCAACCTCGTGGAAGCGAAGCTTGTGTTCCCCGGCTACAACGCCAGCAAGGACCTAGTCGATGGCTGGCGCTATCTGCACAACAATCTGCTGGTACGCGGCTTGGATGATCTCAAGTCCAGCAGCTAGGCATCCGATCTTCACTGCGGCAGCTCAGCCGCTGAAAGGATGGCTCACGCTTCACAGCAGTTTCACAGTAGCGCCACAGTAAGGGCTCATGGCCGGGCTCGACGGTGGAGACATGACGAACAACCTTGATTATCGAGTGCACCGTTCCCGCCGTAACGAAGAAGCAACTCCGACGGCGGGAGCCACTACGCAACCCGCCGTCGGGTCAGCCGGGCATTCACGCGCCCAATCCTCCCTCGCAACCCCTACTGACGAGCTGACAGGGTCTATGATCTCGCCTTGGCATTGGATCATGTTCGTCTTCATGTTCCTCGGCCCGTTAGTCGTGATCGGCATCTACGAGTTCTTCCGCTTTCAGCCGCAGATCACCCAATTCATCGAAGGGCTCGGAGCCAACGGCATCCGACTCTTTTGACACGCCTTTAGTGCGGCGGATGGCCGAGTTGCCCCCGTCCGTGGGCGGACACCGTGAGGTAGCGGTAGGCGACAGGGCCTTGGTGGGCTACTCAAACGTAAACCGGAGTCTGGCACGGAGCCGGACAGTATCCACCCAAAAAGAAAGGCCCTCTGACCGGGATAATCCCTAGTCAGAGAGCCTTCATTCGTTGCGGGGGTAGGATTTGAACCTACGACCTCCGGGTTATGAGCCCGGCGAGCTACCGAACTGCTCCACCCCGCGGCGTATTAACGACTGTAGACCCCCACGTGGCCAAACGACGAATTTGGTGAGGCGCGTCACCGCCAGCAGCCAAAACGCCTGACCAAAAAGTACGACGGCGGCCGGGCGCCTTCCCCACGGAAGGTGCGCGGCCGCCGTCGTCGGCAGAACCTGTGGAGGACTACCCGAGGTGGTCCACCAGCTTGCCGGCGATGCCGTTATAGTTGCCCGGCGTCAGGGCCAGCAACCGGGCTTCGGCCTCAGCCGAGAGCCCCAGGCCGGAGACAAACTCCTGCATCCGCTCGGCATCCACGCGGTGGCCGCGGGTGAGTTCCTTGAGCCGCTCGTACGGGTTCTCCATGCCTTCCACGCCCGCGATGGCCTCGGCGCGCATCACCATCTGGATGGCCTCGCCGAGCACCTCCCAGTTCTGGTCCAGGTCGGCGGCCAGCACATCCGCCGGCACGCTCAGCCGGTCCAGGCCCTTGGCCACATTGGAGATGGCCAGCAGCGAATGCCCGAAGGCCACGCCGATGTTGCGCTGCGACGAGGAGTCCGTCAGGTCGCGCTGCCAGCGTGAAGTAACCAAGGTGGCAGCCAGCGTGTCCAGCAGGCCGTTGGAGATTTCCAGGTTGGCTTCGGCATTTTCGAAGCGGATCGGGTTCACCTTGTGCGGCATGGTGGAGGAGCCGGTCGCGCCTTCTACAGGGATCTGCGCGAAGTAGCCGATGGAAATGTAGCTCCAGATGTCGGTGCAGGCGTTGTGCAGGATGCGGTTGAAGCGGGCCATGTCCGCGTACAGCTCGGCCTGCCAGTCGTGCGATTCGATCTGCGTGGTGAGCGGGTTCCAGGTCAGCCCAAGGCCCTCCACGAAGGACCGGGAGACGGCCTGCCAGTCGGCCGACGGCACCGACGCGTAGTGCGCCGCGTAGGTTCCGGTGGCGCCGTTGATCTTCCCCAGATACTCGGTCTTGGCGATCCGGTCCAGCTGGCGGTTGAGCCGGTGCGCGATGACCGCCAGCTCCTTGCCCAGGGTGGTCGGGGTGGCGGGCTGGCCGTGGGTGCGGGAGAGCATCGGCACGTCGCGGTGTTCCCGGGACATCGAGGAGAACTGCTCCACCAAGGCACGGGCCGCAGGCAGCCAAACCTGCTCCACGGCTCCCTTGACGCCCACCGCGTAGGAGAGGTTGTTGATGTCCTCGGAGGTGCAGCCGAAGTGCACCATGGCGGTGAGGTCCTCGATGCCGATCCCGCCGAGCCGGCGGCCGATGAAGTACTCCACGGCCTTCACATCGTGGACGGTGACGGCTTCGATCTCCGCCAGCTCGCGCACGGCATTGCCATCGAAGTCGGTGACGATCTTGCGCAGCGCCGCCTGCTGGTCCTCGGTCAGCGGCCCCGCGCCGGGCAGCACGGACTGGCTGGTCAGGTGGATCAGCCATTCCACCTCAACGTGGACCCGGTCGCGGTTCAGGGCCGCTTCCGAGAGGTAGTCCACCAGCGGCGCGACCGCGTGGTGGTACCGCCCGTCCAGCGGACCGAGCGCGATAGCGGGGGAGACTTCTGCCAAGGAGACGCGGGGAATTTCAGCCATGGCCCTTATTCTCCCATGTTCACCGCCGCCGTCTTCTGCGTGACTTCGCCTCCACAACGGTGCTGCACCCGCCGCCGTGCACATCGCCGGATGACCAATGCCGCCGCGGCTGGCGCAGGGCCTAGCGTCGATGGTGGAGGCGTGAAGGAGGTCTGGTGATGTTTTGGCAAACAACGACGGCGGAGGCCGGGTGGGGCGGGTCGCCAGGCCCGGGCTGGGGGTCGGCTTCCGGCAGGCTCCTGTCCTGCGAGCAGGAACTGCTGGGTGTGCGCGCCGATCTGGTGGCGTCCGCGCAGGCATGGGTCTCACCGGCCGGCAAGGCTTTCCGGGAGCGGCTTTACGAGTACCGCACCAAGATGGCTGAGTCAGCGGAATTGCTGCGGTGGGCGGCCGTTGCGCTGGAGGCCGTGGACGCGGCGATCGATGCTGCAGACGCGGCGGCTGATGTTGCCAAAGCAGCGGAGGCCGCCCTGCACGGCCGAACGCCGTGACGCCTCTGTCCGCCTGCGTGTCATCGAGGATGTCCGGTGACTGAGACCGAATGGCTGCCCGGCGGGGCCCGGTGGTGGGAAGGCGGGGCCGGGTACCGCAGCTATGACGGCTACCGGGTGGCCGGCGGCATCGGCGGCATAACGTTTGAATGGCAGGAGTTGGCGTCGGCCGCAACCAGGCTCGAAGCTGCAGTTGCCGCGATCAACGGGCTGTGGCGGCAGGTTCTGGCCGTGCAGCTGCTGCTGACTGATCCGCGCTGGATGCTGTTGCCGGAGCGAATGGCAGCCGAAGCTGCGGTGCAGGAAGCCGTGAGATCCTTGGCCGTCCTGGCCGAGCGCTGCGGAACATTGGCGGCACAGGTCCGGCTGGCCCACGGGGCCTATCGGGCCGCGGAGCAGGCTGCCGCCGGTGGGATGCAGGCGGTCGCGTCGGCGTCCTGGTGGTTCACGGTTCCCCTCGGCATGGCCGCCAACGAAGGCCGGCCCACGCTGGCCGGAGGCGAGCGGCTGCTGAATCAGGCACCGGCCGCGCTCGCCGGGATGCTGGGTGGCCCGGCGGCGGGCGTACGGCTGAGGGACCGCCGGCATGGCGGCCTGTGGGAAGAGTCCGTGAGCCGGCACTTCGCGGTCTTGCTGGGCGCGGCGGCCCAGCGCGCCGGTCTGTTGCACGGTTCCCGGATCGAGATCGAGCGGGTAGGCACGGAGGCCGAAGCAGTCGAACCGGCACCGGCTTCGCTGGCGAAGCTGCTCGAACGGACCGCCATTGCCGCTGACGCCGGCGACGGAACCGTGGAGATCCTTGAGCTGGAGTCCGGCGGCCAGAAGCGCTGGGTGGTGGCGCTGCCCGGCACGCAGGCAGCGGGCACCGTCCAGCCGACAGAGAATCCGTTCGACGAGTCCGGCATCGCCGAAGCGGTCACGGCCGGCAGCCCGTTTGTTGCGGACGCCGTGTCGCGGGCACTCCGGGAGGCGGGCGCCGGCGCGGACGATCTAGTGGTGTTGACCGGCTACAGCCAGGGCGGCATCCATGCCATGAACCTCGCCGCCGATCCGGCTTTCCTGGCCGAGCACAACGTGGGGTTCGTGCTGACCGCCGGATCGCCGGTCGCCGGCATCGCGGCCGGCCCCGACATCCGCAGCGTCCACCTGGAGCATGTGCAGGACTGGGTTCCGGGCGCGGACGCCGGTCCCAATCCGGACCGGCGCGAACAGGTCACCGTGACGCTGACCGACCATGTGGCGACTCCCGCGGGCGACGGCATCGGGCTGGGGCCCGGCCACGATCTGCAGAACTACGTGCAGGGTGCCCGCCAACTTGAAGCGAGTCCTGATCCGTCGGTGCAGGATGCGGCGGCGTATCTGGGCGCAGTGCTCGCCGGCGGTGCGGCCCGGCAGCATCTGTTCTCGCTGCGCCGCGCCCAGCCGGATGGTGGACAAGCGCCGCGGGCGGGTTCGGTGGTCGGCCGCACAGCCCCGGAGAGGGCCGGTACCGGCGGGCAGAAGGCCCCGGCGGCCGGCCGCACAGCCCAGGAGAGGGCCGGTACCGGCGGGCAGACGGCCCCGGCGGCCGGCAACACGCCGCAGCAGCGGAGCGGCATGGGTGCGCAGCGGAAGGCGGGGCCCTGACTTAGCGGCTGCGGGTCAGCGTGCCCGCTACCAGAGACACCACGCTGATGATCAGCGAGCCGAGGATGGCGGTCCAGAAGAACGAATCCACGACGAACTCCACCGGGGTGAAGCTGGACAGCCACGCGGTCAGCACCAGCATCAGCGCATTGATCACAATCGTGAACAGCCCCAGCGTCAGGATGGTCAGGGGAATCGACAGGAAGGAAACGATGGGGCGGATGATCGCGTTGACCAGGCCGAAGATCAGCCCGATCAGCAGGTAGCCCAGCACCGTGCCGATCGTTTCGTTGCCGACCGCCTCGGCCGCGGCGGACCCATGGATATCCATGCCGGGCAGGATCCAGCTGGCCACCCAGAGTGCCAGCGCGTTGATGATGACCCGCACAATGAACTTTCCCATGCGTTTATGCTGCCACACCCGCGCCGTCGCCATGCTGAACTTACTGTGCCGGAGCCCACGTATCCTTAAAGGCATGATTTCTCCTGAGAACCCCATCAAGGAAGCTGCGGTTCAGGCAGCAGGAACGTCGGCCCGGATCCACCCGCGTCCGGTCCTCGACAGGCTGCCTAAGTATGCTGCCGGCAAACCGCCGGCTGCGATCGAGGGCCTGCAGTCCTACAAACTGTCCTCCAACGAAAACCCTTTGCCGCCGCTGCCTGCCGTGCTGGAAGCCGTGAACGCGCAGACGGACATCATGCGCTACCCCGACCCGCTGTGCACCGCGCTGCGCAACGAACTAAGCCGCTTCCTGGACGTCCCCGCCGACGACATCGTCACCGGCGCAGGAAGCCTGGGTGCCCTGGTGCAGATCCTGCAGACGTTTGCCGGTCAGCACGAGGACGGCAGCGAAGACGAAGTCGTCTACCCCTGGCGGTCGTTTGAGGCCTACCCGATCATGGTGGGGCTCTCCGGCGCCCGCAGCGTCCAGATCCCCAACCGGTCCGACGGGACCCACGACCTCGAAGCAATGCTGGACGCCGTGACCGAGCGGACCAAGGTCATCTTGCTCTGCACCCCGAACAACCCGACGGGCCCGGCCCTGAAGGCAACCGACGTGGAGAACTTCGTCCGCGCCGTGCGGGACGACATCATCGTGGTCATCGACGAGGCCTACACCGAGTTCGTCCGGGACCCGGAGGTGGTCGACGGCGTCACGATGTACCGGAAGTACCCGAATGTGGTGGTGCTCCGCACCTTCTCCAAGGCGCACGGCCTGGCCGGCCTGCGGGTGGGCTATTCCATCTCGCAGCCGCAGATCACTCAGCACCTGCGCGTAGCGGCAACGCCGTTTGCGGTCTCCAGCCTGGCCGAGCATGCGGCCATTACGTCGCTGCAACACTACGACGAAGTTGTAGAAAGGGTACAAAGCCTGGTCGACGAACGTGACCGTGTGGTCGCCGGACTCGCCATGCTGGGGTGGAAGATTCCGCAGACCCAGGGCAACTTCGTCTGGCTGCCGCTGGGCGACCGGGCACAGGAGTTTGCCGAACTCGCCGGGCGGCAGGCGCTGTCCGTCAGGGCGTTCGCCGGCGACGGGGTCCGGGTCAGTATTGGCGAAGTCGAGGCCAACAGCCGTTTCCTGGCGCTCTGTGAGAACTATACAAACGGTCCCGGCGTTTCCTGACGGTAATAACACGGGTCCCCGCCGCGGCTGCCGTTAGGCTAGGACGAGACAAACGACCGATATATGCCGGGTCAGGAATGCATTCCCGGCCCGGCATATATGAACAGCGAAGATCTGCCGGCAGCCGGCGGATCGGCGAGGAGTTCACATGGGCGCTGAGCACTTGCCCGCCTCGGAATTCGATATCGAAGAACTCGAGCAGTCCTTGGTGACCAGCGACCCCGCTGACGCGCCGCCGCTGGTCCAGTTGATGGCGCCCGACGGCAGCCTCCGCGAGGACACCAAGTACGGCCACTACGCAGCGCACCTTGACGGCGAGGCGCTGCGTGCCATGTACCGGGACATGGCTCTGGTCCGCCGCTTCGACCAGGAGGCGACCGCGCTGCAGCGGCAGGGCCAGCTGCTCCTGTGGCCGCCCCTGCTCGGCCAGGAAGCGGCTCAGATCGGTTCGGGCACCGCACTACAGGCCCAGGACTACGTGTTCCCGACCTACCGGGAACACGGCGTAGCGCTCACTCGCGGGCTGGAGCTGTCCAAGGTGCTGCGGTTGTTCCGCGGCGTCAGCAACGGCGGCTGGGACCCGCGGGAAAGCAACTTCCACCTCTACACGCTGGTGCTCGCCGCCCAATCACTGCACGCGGTCGGCTATGCCATGGGTGTCCAGCGCGACGGCGACGACGCCGTGACGGTCGCCTACTTCGGCGACGGCGCCAGCTCCGAAGGCGATGTCCACGAGTCGATGGTGTTTGCCGCCTCCAACCAGTCCCCGGTGGTGTTCTTCTGCCAGAACAACCACTGGGCCATCTCCGTCCCCACCGAAGTCCAGTCCCGGATACCGCTGTCCAACCGGGCCAGCGGCTACGGTTTCCCGGGCGTCCGGGTGGACGGCAATGATGTGGTGGCAGTCCACGCGGTCACCCGCTGGGCGCTGGAGCGTGCGCGTTCGGGCAAGGGGCCGGTGCTGATCGAGGCGTTCACGTACCGGATGAGCGCCCACACCACCGCGGACGATCCCACCAAATACCGCGAGCTTGCGGAGGAAGAGAAGTGGCGCGAGCGCGATCCGCTGCTGCGGTTGGAACGATACCTGCGCAGCACCAACACCGCCGGGCAGGACTTCTTCGACCAAATCGCCGCAGAGGCGGACAAGCTCGCGGCGAGTACGCGCGCCGACGTGCTGGCGATGGAGGCCCCGGACTTTGAGGACCACTTCGCCAATGTGTACGCAGAGCCGCACCCGCTGATCCGCGAGGAGCTGGAATGGCACCGGCAGTACCAGGCCGGCTTTGCCGAGGAAACCGCCGGACAGGCTGAAGGGGAGGCACGCTGATGGCCACCATGACCATAGCCAAGGCGATCACCAGCGGTCTCCGCGCCGTCCTGGCCGACGACCCGAAGACGCTGATCATGGGCGAGGACATCGGCAAGCTCGGGGGTGTCTACCGCGTCACCGAAGGGCTGCAGGCCGAATTCGGTGCTGACCGGGTGGTTGACACCCCGCTGGCCGAATCGGGCATCCTGGGCACCGCGATCGGATTGAGCTTCCGCGGCTACCGGCCCATTTGCGAGATCCAGTTCGACGGGTTCGTCTTCCCGGCGTTCAACCAGATCACCACCCAGCTGGCCAAGATCCGCAGCCGCAGTTCCGGCATGCTCTCCGCGCCCGTGGTCATCCGTATTCCCTACGGCGGCGGAATCGGATCCATCGAGCACCATTCGGAATCCCCGGAAGCGCTCTTCGCGCACACCGCAGGGCTGCGCATCATCACCCCGTCCAACCCGCACGACGCCTACTGGATGACCCAGCAGGCCGTGGCTTGCCAGGACCCGGTGATCATCTTTGAGCCCAAGCGCCGCTACTGGCTCAAGGGCGAGGTGGACACAGAGTCGGCCGGGCGTGACGCCTTCAGCGCACAGGTGGTCCGCGAGGGCACCGACGTCACCATCGTGGCCTACGGCCCGCTGGTCCCGGTCGCGCTGGCCGCGGCGGAAGCGGCGCAAGAGGACGGCAACAGTGTGGAGGTGATCGACCTGCGCTCCATCTCGCCGATCGACTTCGACACCGTCACGGCCTCGGTCGAGAAGACTGGCCGGCTGATCGTCACGCACGAGGCGCCGACCTTCGGCGGCATCGGCGGCGAAATCGCTGCCCGGGTGGCCGAACGCGCCTTCCTGAGCATGGAAGCCCCGGTGCTGCGCGTCGGCGGTTTCCACATGCCCTACCCGTTGGCGAAGGTGGAGGAACAGTACCTGCCGGACATCGACCGCCTGCTTGAGGCCCTCGACCGTTCGCTCGCCTACTGATATCGGAGATTCCATGTCGAACACGCAGATTTTCAACCTCCCCGATGTCGGCGAGGGACTGGTCGAAGCCGAGATCGTGTCCTGGAAGGTCAAGCCCGGCGACACGGTGGCGGTCAACGACGTGATCGTCGAGATCGAAACCGCCAAGTCGCTGGTCGAGCTGCCCAGCCCGTACGCCGGCGTGGTTTCGGACCTGCTGGTGCCGGAGGGCCAGACGGTAGAGGTCGGCACGCCGATCATCGCCGTCGCCCCCGAAGGATCCCAGCCCGCGCCCGCCACACCGCAGCCCGCCGCCGGAACGACCGCCGACACATCGGCGCCGGAGCAGCCGGTACCGAATGCCGCCCCCGAGGCCGGCCCGCTGGTCGGTTCCGGCCCCAAGGCCGATCCGGTCAGGCGCCGGCTGCGGCGCGGCAGCGCCGCTTCAACTGCCGGAACAACGACGGCGGGGCGCGGCTTCGCGCGCCCGTCCGGCAAGGCGACCGCGCCTGCCGCCATGCATCTGCCCGAACCGCACGGCCAAGCACAGCACGTGCCGCCGGTTCCGACCGACGACGACGCTGCCGTTCCCGGTTCGGTCTCCAGCGGACACCGGGGCGAAGCGGTCCAGGCGGCGGTCTCCCGGCTGCTGACGCGGGTGCTGGCCAAGCCCCCGGTCCGCAAGGCCGCCAAGGATCTGGGCATCAACCTGGCCGACATCACCCCCACCGGCAAGGGCGGCGAGGTGACCAAGCAGGACCTGCTCAGCTACCAGGCCCAGCGCGAGGCGGAACAAGCGGCCGCCCCCACGTTCTGGGCGCCGCGGAAGGGCCTCCTGGACAACCGGATCGAACGCATTCCGGTCAAGGGCGTGCGCAAGGCCACCGCCAAGGCGATGGTCGAGTCCGCCTTCAGCGCCCCGCACGTGAGCATCTTCGTGGACGTGGACGCCTCGCGGACCATGGAGTTTGTGCAGCGGCTGAAGAAGTCCCGCGACTTCGAAGGGATCAAGGTGTCCCCGCTGCTCATCCTGGCCAAGGCGGTCATCTGGGCAGCCGCGCGCAACCCCAGCGTCAACGCCAGCTGGGTGGAGGCGGAGTCCGGCGACGAGATCCATGTCAAGCACTTCATGAACCTGGGCATCGCGGCCGCCACGCCGCGCGGCCTGCTGGTCCCGAACATCAAGGACGCGCAGGACCTCTCGCTCAAGGAACTCGCGGTCGCGCTCAACGAACTGGCCACCACTGCCCGTGCCGGCAAGACCAAGCCGGCGGACATGCAGCACGGCACCCTGTCCATCACCAACATCGGCGCCCTCGGCATCGATATCGGTACGCCGATCATCAACCCGGGCGAAGTCGCAATCGTCGCCTTCGGCACCATCCGGCAGAAGCCGTGGGTGGTGTCCGGCGAAGTCATCCCGCGCTGGATCACCACGCTGGGCGGCTCGTTCGATCACCGCGTGGTGGACGGCGACCTCTCTGCCCGCTTCATGGCGGACGTCGCCGCCATCATGGAAGAACCGGCGCTGCTGCTCGACTGACACCAGGGCTGGCTCCCACGCCCTGACCGGCCCGGCGCCGTCGACCGGCCCCGGCGCGCGGCGGAGACGTCTTCGCCGCGGCTGGCCGGTGCCCGCCGGCGCCTCGGTTGCTAGGATCACCGTGTGGCGAGGAGGAGCACCATCACGTGACCAATCCAGCAGGCAAGGCCCAGGCGAGCACCGTCGTCGAACCCGCAGTGACGCCCACGGCGGACCTGTACGACGAACGTGGCGACGAGCTGGCCTCGGTGTCGCTCCAGTTCGGCAACTTCGGCGGCAGAGCCGCCTTCAGCGGACCGGTCCGGACCATCAGCTGTTTCCAAGACAACGGGCTGGTGAAGTCCGTGCTCAACTCGCCGGGGGACGGCGCGGTGCTGGTGGTCGACGGCGGAGGATCCCTGGAGACGGCGCTGATGGGGGACATGATCGCTTCCGCTGCGGTGGCCAACGGCTGGTCCGGCGTCATCATCAACGGAGCGGTTCGGGACCGCTCAGCCCTGGCACAGCTACCGCTCGGGGTTAAGGCACTCGGCAGCAACCCGCGCAAAAGCGCCAAACAGAGCCGCGGCGAAACGGACGTCCCGGTCGCGATCGGGGGAGTGGTCTTCCGTCCCGGCGCCACGGTCCACGCCGATCTGGACGGAATCCTCGTCGACGGCTGAGCGCACGGTACAGTCGCCCCATGACCGCTTCTTTCGACGCCGAGGTCGCCGCCGGGATCATGCAGAGCACGGCAGACTTCTCCGGCGCCATCCATGTCCGCCAGCACGGGAAGGTCCTGCTGGATGAGGCGTACGGTGTGGCCACCCGGCGCTGGAACGTGCCGGTCAGCACGAAGACCCGGTTCGACGTCGCGTCGGTGACCAAGCTGTTCACTGCCGTGGCCGTGCTGCAGCAGGTCGACGCGGGGACGCTGAGCCTGGACGGACTGATCCACGACCACGTGGACTTGGCCGGCACGCAGATTCCGGCCGACGTCACGCTGAAGCAGCTGCTGAATCACACTTCGGGCATTGCCGACGACGCGGACGAGGAAGCCGGGGAATCCTACGAGGCGCTCTGGCTCGAGCGGCCCAATTACTCGGTGACGCAGACCGCGGAGTTCCTGCCGCAGTTTGTCCACAAGGCGCCGAACTTCCCTCCGGGCCAGGGCTGCCGCTACTGCAATGTGGGCTATATCCTGACCGGCTTGGCCCTGGAAAAGGCGACCGGAGGCAGTTACCGGGACTACGTCGTCGAGCAGATCTTTGCCACCGCCGGGATGACGGCAGGGTTCTTCGACATGCGCGAGGCGGTCCCGGATGTGGCTGAGGGCTGGGAACCCGCCGCTGACGGAACCGGCTGGCGGTCGAATATCTACAGTTATCCGCCCATCGGATCCCCCGACGGCGGTGCTTACGCCACCGCGCGGGATCTGGTGGTCTTCCTGGACGCGGTCAGGACCGGACGGCTGCTGTCGCCCGAAACCACGGAGGCCTTTCTCACGCCCCAAGTCAAACACCACGAGACCGGCGACCAGCTCCTGGAGTACGGGTTCGGGCTGGAATTCCGCTCCGTTTCCGGACGCCTGCGGTCCCTGTCCAAGGACGGCATCAATACCGGTGCCAGCGCCATCGTCGAGTATTTTCCGGACCACGACCTGACCTTGGCGATGGTCTCCAACGCGGAGGACGGCGTCTGGGGTCCGCTGCGCAAGATCAACGCGCTGATCGAGTGAGCCGGCCGGCCCCGACGCTGCGCACGCTGTGAAAGACTGGGCGCATGAGTAACAACAGGCCCTCGGGTCAGCGCCGCAACGACTCAGGGGTGCCCAGGATCGACTGGAAGGGCACGCTGTGGGCCATGGCTGCCGTCTTCCTGCTCAGCTACGTGATGATCTGGCTGATTCCGGGTCTGCATCCGATCCTGCGCATCATCATCGTGATCGGGCTGTATTTCGCGGGCCGCTACGTGTACTACCGCTACGTCAAGAACCGGCTCCGGCCATAGCTTTCTCGAGCACCGGGGCAAGCCTGCGCACGCCCTCGCGGATGGCCTCCTCGGGCACGGCGCTGAAGGCCAGCCGCAGCCGGTTTGATGGCTCATCCGAGGGGCTGAACGCAGCCCCGGGAATGAAGACCACTCCGGCATCGATCGCGTCGTAGAGCAGCGGATAGGTGTCCACGCCCTCCGGCAGCGTCACCCAGACAAAGAAGCCGCCCTCGGGTTCGGTCCAGCTTGCCCCTTCCGGCATGAACTCCTTCAGGGCGGACAGCATGGCGGCGCACCGCTCGGCATACAGCTGCCGGTAGGTACCGATTTGCCCCAGCCAGTCATGCTCCGCAAGGTAGGTGGTGATCAGCATCTGGTTCAGCGTGGGCGGGCAGAGGGTGACCGCTTCGTTGGCCAGGTAGAAACTCCGCTGCAGGTGGTCGGGCAGCAGCGCCCAGCCGATCCGCAAGCCCGGCGCCAGGATCTTGGAGAACGAACCCAGATAAATCACGTCATCGGGGTTGCCCGCACGCAGCGGCTGCAGCGGCTGGCCGTCGAAGCGGAGCAGCCCGTAGGGATTGTCCTCGAGCACCAGGATGCCTGCTTCCCGGCAGATGTCCACCACGTGCTGCCGGCGCTCCGCGGCCAGCGTGATGCCGGAGGGATTGTTGAAACTGGGAATCGTGTACAGGAACTTGATGCTGCGGCCCTCGCCCTGCAGCTCCTCGATGCGGCGCTGGAGTTCGGACGGGATGAGGCCGTGCTCGTCCATGGGAACCGGTTCCACCTGGACCTCGTAGGCCTCGAAAGTATTGAGCGCGCCCACGTAGGTCGGATCCTCGCAGAGCACCACGTCCCCCGGATTGCAGAAGACTTTGGCCGCCACGTCTTGGGCGGACTGGGATCCGGCCGTGATCACCACATTCGCCGGGTCGGCGCCGGTGATGCCTTCGTGTTCCATCACGCTGCAGATCGCGCGCCGCAGCTCTTCGGTGCCCTGTCCGCCGCCGTACTGGAGGGCGGCCATGCCGTGCTCGGCGATCAGGCGCTGCGCCATGCCGGCGATCTTGTCCAACGGCAGGGACTGCAGGTAGGGGTTGCCGCCGGCCAGCGAGACCAGGCCGGGACGCATCGAAATGTCGAAAACGTCGCGGACGGCCGATTGCTTGATGTTTGCGGCCCGCTGCGAGAACAGGTGTTGGTGCCGGTGCGCCGCCGTCGCACGTTCCAGTGCCACTTCCGTTTCGGCTGGCAGGGCGGCGAGGTCAGCATCCTGTGAAGTCACTCACACAGGATAACGCGATGTGTTACAAACAGGAAACAGAAGTTTTCTATTGGTGCTTTGACTCAGAGCCAGCCGGCGTCCCGCGCCTTCAGTGCGGCTTGGAAGCGGCTGTCCGCGCCGAGCTGTTCCAGCATCCAGGCAATGTGCCGCCGGCAGGTGCGGACACTGATGTCCAGTCTGCGGGCTATCACTTCATCGGAGTACCCGGCTGCCATGGCGTTGAGGATGGCATGCTGGATGCCGTTGAGGACCGAGGTTTCGCTGTCTTGCCCGTCGAGCACATAGGGGTCCGCCAGCTCCCACGCCACATGGAACAGATTGATGAAGACCTGGATGAGGTTGAAGTCGCGGACCACCAGGGCGCCCCGGTCTTCCGGGTGCAGTTGGCGCCCGATCAAGGCGAGGTTGCGGTCGAAGATCATGATCTTCAGCGGCACGTAGGGCAGTGTGCGGTACTCGCCGCCGGCCGGGGAGATTGCGGCGACCGCTTTGCGTGTGGGTACATGGTCCAGCGTGCTGGCGTGGCTGATGTTTTTCCGGATCACCCCGCGTTGGAGCAGTTCGAGGTCCTTCTGGATGCCTTCCTCGTGGACATCGGCCGAGGAGCCGGAGCCGGGCTGGCTGATGAGTACCTGCTCGGCGACGTCGCGGCCGTAGTCCACCAGCAGCTTGCGGATCACCGCGGGGTCTTCGAGGACCTCCACGGAGGTATCGAGCGAGACGCGCTTGCGGGCCGCCAGATACGTGGGAACCAGGGCGGCCATATCCGCCCGGTGCCCGCTGATCTTGGTGCGCAGGTCGATGAGCAGCCGCTCGTCGGAGTCCACCAACTGTGAGAGCGCAACGTCGGGGGAGATGGCAACATAGCGCTCCACATCCGGCGCCGGCTGCTGCAGCAGCTGCCGGCTGACCAGCTCTCCGATGGCAATATTGAGGTCGCGGATGGTGTAGCCAAGGGCCGTGGATGCGGTCTCCCTGGTCCAGCCGGGATGGGCCACAGCGAATTCATAGACCTCGAATGCCGTCCCGCTCAGCATGGGGCGCTCCTCCGGTGGATCCATTTATGTATCACGCAGGGCTTGCTATTTCAGCCGCCGCTTGGCCGCTCTTTGGCTAGTCTAAGGCACTTCTTCGGCCGATCTTGCGCTGCCGGAAGGCTGCTACTTGCTGCCATGGCCACATTATGCCACCCGTTCCCGGTGTTTGTCTGGCCAACCGTCTAACCACCTGATTTCCCCGGAATCACAAGGAGAACGGCCCACTCATCACCGTGTCCGGAACCTGTCAGTGCAAGCCCCAAGGCACGATCAGGGCATGTCCGGATGTTGCAAGTGGATTGGCTGGACAGGCAGAGCAGTAGCACGGAACTCTTGGAGTTGTCGGGCCGAGCAGTTGGGCTGGATAAGCCACCGTACGAACCGAAGCCATGTGAAGGGAATGACATGTTCAAGAAGATCGCAAGCATCGCGGCAGGGCTGCTGGTTGCATTGGGGGCGGTCTCCGCGGCCACCCCGGCAGTAGCCGCCGATCTAGGTCCGGTTCCGCAGTCCGTAAAGTCAGTCAACGTTTCGACTTCAGCCCTTATCTGGGACTGGTAAAAGCCGCCCCATCTCATCGGCACTGTGCTGATTCCGTAACCAGGATGACGCCGACTATCCCTCCCCAAGACCACCGGAACATCGAACCAGGAGAAGCGCATGAGCCAGCTGACAGCCATCCGCCCGACAAGTTCGGTGAACGTCAAACCGTACTGGTGGGTTCTGTCTATTTACACGGGTAGGCAGGACGTAGTCGACGCCGTCATAGGAGAACTGGTTACACCGCTGGTCGCCCACGCTCGCCGCGAAGGCGTGGGCCGCTGGTACTTCAGCCACAGCGCCGACCAGATGGGGCCTCACCTCAAGGTCCGGTTCCTGGGCCGCCGTCCAATCCTCGATAGCCTCCAAAGGTTTGAGCTGGCGGCCCGGGACCGGGTCCTGGACATCCTTCCCGACGTGACAACCCAGGAGAACTTCGTCCTGCCCTCGGGCAGCGAGGACTCCATCCAGACTTCCCCCGGCGACGCCGTTGTCCCCGTACCGGAAGCTGACCTGGACCGCTTCGGCGGACCGGACGGGTTGGAACTGGCGGAAGAGGTGTTCGAACTTTCCTCCGAGCTGGCCATGTGGGCCACCCAGCGCTTCAGTAAGTCGCAAGGCCGTTCCGCGTTGGCCTCGTTGCTCCTGTGCGATGCGGCCTGGGCCATGATGTACGGGCCGAAGGCGCCGCAGTGGCCCGACCGCAGCCGGTTGTCCTGGGAGTACTGCTGGGACAACCACTTGAGGGTATCCACAGCCGAGTTGGGTCGTTCGGCGCCGAAGGCGCGGCACAGCCTCACTGCAGGGCTGGTCGCCCGCACGGCGCCGATGCACCGGTTGATGGCAGCCACCGCGGACGAGAGCAGCGTACAGAACTGGCGCCGCCGCTGGATCAGGACGCTTGACTCCTACCTCTACCGGGCAGATCGCGCCCGTGTGAGCCGCAGCGCCCAGCAACTGACGTTCTGCCAGGCCCACCTGTTGATGAACCGGCTGGGATTTACTACCTGGGAGGAAGCCGCACTCGGTGTCTATGCCAGAGCATGGTCGCCCGAAGTCGAATCCTCCCTGTTGGAAAAGAGGACAAAATGACCCCGTTCGGTTTTACGTCGATCGGACCCGAATCCAGGGGGCCGGAAGTCCCGAACGAAAAAACTTCAGATGTGGACCAGTCTGGCGTACTCGGTGCGCACGGTCAGGATGACGACCTCTGGAACCTCACCGGCAGCAACTACTTGCGTGACGCCGCATGGGCCGATCAGGCCTGGCAGTAAGAGACGCCCCCGGCATTCCGCCGGACACTGAGCCATCCTCCCCCCAATAGGATCAGGCCGGAGCCTCCCCCCAACGCTCCGGCCTGATCCTTCTTTTGCGGAATCCTACTTTTGTGGAACGTCCGGAGCGGCGCTGTTCAACGAGAGGCGCCGCTCCTGCCCCAGGATTGAGATGGTCAGCGGCTGCCGGCGGTCGACGTCCGGAGGAACGTCGAAAACATGTGTCATCGGCGCAAGGTCATCAGTGCAGGCTTGTGAGCGTGGGTCTTCGTAGGTGTCGACGGCTTCGATGGCCACGTGGTTCGGTGACAAAACCGTACTGCCGGTACTGACCACGGGGCACGACGACGACCCGTACGTGACGGCGGCGAATGCGCTGCCGCCCTTGAGGAGGATCACCTGAATGGTGGAGTCGGGGTCGGCGAGCGGGTCGGGTTGCCGCAACTCCGTGCCCGAGCCGGGCGGCGTTCCGCGGTACATGTTGTCGCCGGGCTCGGGAAGCGGCCCCGCAGGCCCATGGCATCCGCCGAGCATCAATGCGCCAGCACCAACAGCTATGGCGAAAGCCAGGACCGCGGGGGTGCGGCGCATGTCAGCCGCCGGTAGGGGGCTCGGCTGCCGGCGAGGCCAGCAGCTTGTTCAGCAGCGCCGGATCGGCCGCCTAGTGGCCGAAGACGTCGGCATCGGCAATGTCCTTGGTCCCGCGGTCCAGCGCCGACAGTTGGTCCAATTCAGGGCCCTCCATCATGAAGTCAAAAATGGCGAAATTCTCGGCCAGCCGTTCCGGGTGCGCTGACTTGGGAATCGGGATATGCCCCAACTGGGTGTGCCAGCGCAGCACCACCTGCGCCGGAGTCTTGCCGTACTTGTCGGCCAGCGACTGGACGGCCGGTTCGCGGAGCAAGTCCCCGCCTTTGCCCAGCGGACTCCACGACTCGGTCACGATGCCGTGTTCGCGGTGGATCTCCACCAGATCACTGCGGGTGTGCCGCGGGTCCAGTTGGATCTGGTTGACCTCGGGCACCAGCCCGGCGTCGAACAGGCGCTGTAAGTGCGCAGGCTTGAAGTTGGATGTGCCGATGGCCCGGACGCTCCCGTCCCCCAGCAGCCGGGCCAGGCCCTGGAATGCCTCCACGTAGCGGTCCTGCCCTGGGTTCGGCCAGTGGATCAGCAGCAAATCCACATAGTCAACGCCCAGTCGCCGGGCGCTGGCCTCGAAGGCCGCCCGCGCGCCGTCGACGCTGTGCCACTCCTTGTTGAACTTGGTGGTGATGAAGACGTCGGAACGGTCTAGTCCGCTGCGCCGCAACCCCTCGCCCACGCCCTCTTCGTTCTGGTAGTTCTCCGCCGTGTCGATCAGCCGGTAGCCCAGCCCGAGGGCGGCTTCGACCGTCCGGGCAACGTCGGTATTGTCCAGCGGCCAGGTTCCCAGCCCAAGCAACGGCATTTTGGCCCCATGGCGCAGGGTCACGAGCGGAGCAAGCAGGTCGGCCACGATGAGAGTCTCCTCTGGTTGTCCTTCCGGCCCGACCTCCGGGCCAGTGGCACCCAGCCTAAGGGCCAACGCGTCGGCTGTGCACCCCCGGCGGCGGCTACCGGCGTCGGAAGGTCGGGAGAGAACGGGCGACCTTGACGGGAAGGGCGGCCAGCCCCAACGAGGAGCGGGAGTGGCCCCACGGGGAGGGCGGGGCAGCACTGACGGGGAGTGACAGGCAGCCCTAGTGGGGAGCGCGGGAGGCCATAACGAAGGGTGCCGGGCGGCCCCACCGTCGAGGGGCGGACAGGCCTAACGGCGGGCAGGCTCCGTTGATCCGGCGGATGCTTCCGATGCTGCCTCCGGGGCGCCCGAGTCCGGAGCCGCGGTGCGGGTTTCCAGCCAGGCCAGTACATCGGAGAGCCGGATCCGCCGGTGCGTTCCGCGGTACTGGACCGGAATGGTGCCGGCATCGGTCAGGCGCCGCATGTATGTGAGCGAGACGCCGGCCACCTCGGCCGCCTGCGACGTATTCAGCAGCTCCACCGAGGAGCTGACCATCACCGCATCCCCGTGGGCGAAGCGGCGGAGCAGGTCGACGACGGCGTCCGCGGCCTGGGCGGGCAGCTTCACCGCCGTGCCATTGACGAAGACGGTGACATCCGCGCTTTCGTCGAGCGCGCGCTGCAGCCGCTGCGCCTGGGCAGCGGGAAGAGCATCGGTGGTGCGGGGCGTCAGCTGGGCCATGAACACAGCGTAGGGCACTTCCTGCGCCCGACGACGGAAGGTGTGCACCGCCGTCGTTGTCTGGCCGTGACGCATTCTGAAGCCGGCGTTGACTTTGCATCCGGGCCTGCTGTTAGGTGCTCCTAGAATCCCTTCCGGCCCGGCGTCGCTGCGGGCCGTCCTACGCCCACCCCAGGAGGATCTTGTGCGGCAGACGTGCCCGCTGAGCCGGACCGCCGCCGCGGCCTCCGCTTGCCGGCAGGCCGTCGGCGGCGGGATCGCGGCGCTGGGGGAGCGGCGCCGGAGGAGCACCGTGGAGCGCGCGGCTTGATGGAGCAGATCGCGAGTCTCCCGTTCGGGCTAGCAGTGCTGAGCTTGTTTGCCATTGTGATGCTGCGCGCCAACGCCACCTATTGGGCCGGCAGGGCCGTGGCCGCCGGCGGCCGGCACACCCGCCTGGCCCGTCAGCTGGATTCACCCCCGATGCGCCGGGCGGAGGCGATCATTGCGCGCTGGGGAGCCCCCGCCGTCGCGCTGTCTTTCCTCACCGTGGGAATCCAGACGGCGGTCAACGCCACTGCGGGGTTGGGCCGGATGCCGCTGCGCCGCTACCTGCCTGCGGTGGTGATCGGCTCGGTGCTGTGGGCGCTGCTGTACGCCACGGTCGGGCTGGCCGCCCTGAGAGCCTGGTTGGCCGCGACCGCCGGTTCCCCGATGGGGATCGCCGTCGTGCTGCTGTTGGCAGTTGCCGTGGTGGTCGGCGTGCTGCTGGCCCGGCGCCGACGGCAGCGGGACCAAGCCTCCGCCTGATCGATCTGACAGAGCCGCCTGATCCGGCTGATCCGGCAGATCCGGCGGGCCGTCGGAGCGCCCGGGACAGGTGCCACGTGGCCGACGCCTCAGCCGGTATTCCTCCCGCCGTTGGTGGCTCCGGCAACGAAAACATTAGGCTAGGGGTATGCCCGCTTTCAGAAACCGTCGTGCCGCTGCCCTCCCCGCCAAACTTTCCCGCTCCTGGCTGCTGGCCTCCGCAGCGGACGAAGCGAATTTCGGCCCGGCGCTCGCCTCTGAAGCAGACTCGGTCATTTTCGACATGGAAGATGCCGTGCCCGCCGCGGGCAAGGCCGAGGCCCGGGAGCGCGTGGTGGAGGCGCTGTCCACCGGCATGACCGCTTGGGTTCGCGTGAACGGCATTGAAACCGAGTACTGGGCCGACGACCTGGCCGCGCTGTCCAAGGCGCCGGGCCTGCGCGGCGTCATGCTGGCCATGACGGAGAAGCCCGAGCAGGTCACGCACACCGCCATGCGCCTGCAGGCCGGAACCCCGGTCCTGGCGCTGATCGAATCCGCCGTCGGCATCGAGAACGCCACCGACATCGCCCGCGCGCCGGGCACTTTCCGGCTGGCCTTCGGCGTGGGCGACTTCCGCCGCGACACCGGTGCCAGCGATTCGCCGATGGCGCTGGCCTACGCCCGCTCCCGCTTGGTGGTCGCGTCCCGCGTGGGGCAACTGCCCGGCCCGATCGACGGCCCGACCGTGGGCGCACTGGGCGAGGAACTGCTCGAGGCCTGCAAGGTCACCGCGTCCATGGGCATGACCGGCAAGCTCTGCCTGCTCACCGATGCCGCCGACACCATCAACAAGGGGCTCTCGCCCAGCGAGTCGGAGATCAAGTGGGCGCACGAACTGCTGGACGCGCACGCGGCCGGCGCCGTGGTGGGCGACGGCTCCTACCTGCCGCGTCTGGCCCGCGCCGAGAAGATCTCCTCGTTGGCTGATTCCTACGGCCTCTGGAACGCGTAAGGCCCTGAGCCCCGGCGAAGCCCGACGGCAGTGCTTCCGTTGCGCGCATCCGTCGACGCTGACACCGCCAGGCGTCGCCTGAGTTAGTCCCGGGCGAACAGCTGGCGCTGACACCGCCAGGCGTCGCCTGAGTTAGTCCCGGGCGAACAGCTGGCGCTGACACCGCCTGGCGCCGCCTCGGGTCAGTCCCGGGTGAACAGTTCGCGCAGGCTCAGCGCCGGGCGCCCGGTCAGCAGGTCCACGTCGTGGGTCACCAGGTCCAGTTCCCCGGCTGCGATCGCCGTGTAGGTACTGACCCACGCGTCCAGCTGCCAGCCAGGGGCGCCGAAGTGTGCACGGCTGGAGTAGGCCTCCTCCACCGTTTCATTGAGGAACGACGTCGGACGGCCGGTTGCCTCGGCGATGGCGACTGCCGCCTCGGCCAGGGTCACTGATTCCGGACCCGTCAGCTCATAGGTGAAGCCGGCGTGCGGCATCGGTTCGGCAAGGATCGCTGCCGCCGCGCGGGCAACATCTTCGCGCGCCACAAACGCCGCCTTCCCCTCGCCGGCCGGGCCACGGATGACGCCCGCTTCGTCGGCGAAGAGCGGCAGGATATCCGCGTAGAGGTTGTTGCGCAGCAGCGTGTGCTTCAGGCCGGATCCGCGCAGCTTCTCCTCTGTGGCGAAGTGGTCGCGTGCCAGCGTGAAGGTGGCGTCTTCGGCCGCGCCGATGAACGAGGTGTAGACGATGTGTTCCACGCCGGCGGCGATGGCGGCGTCAATGAAGGTGAAATGCTGCTCAAGCCGGTCTTCGGCTTCGGCGGCGGAGACCATGAACAGCGTCTCGACGCCGTCCAGTGCCGCGGCAACGGCGGCCTTGTCGCCATAGCCGGCGCGCGCCGTCGTCGTTCCCGGCAGTTGCGGCGCGCGGGAGGGATCGCGAAGGATCAGCCGCAGCGGCAGGTTCTGCTCCGCCAGCATGCTGGCTACCATCCCGCCCACTTGGCCAGTGGAGCCGGTGACGGCAATCGGGGTTACCTCGGGGGAGTCGGGTGCGCTCATGGCTACAGCATATTCGCCCCCGGCTACCGCGGCAGGCGGGGACCAGGCAACAGCCCGCTTTGGCTGCGCTGGTGCTGCTACCGTGGGGACGTGCCAGCAGCCCAGAGTCCCGCCGGTCCGCTGCCTCCAGCCGGTCGGTTCGCGCCCAGCCCTTCCGGTGAACTGCACATCGGCAACCTGCGCACCGCGGTGCTGGCCTGGCTCTTCGCGCGCAGCAGCGGCCGCCGCTTCCTCATCCGGGTGGAGGACCTGGACCGCGCGCGTGCCGGCTTCGAGGCCCAGCAGTTGGAGGACTTGGCGGCCATCGGACTCGACTGGGACGGCGAGGTGGTGCGGCAAACCGACCGCGGACCGATCTACCAGCGCGCCCTCGAGCAGCTGGCCGCGGCCGGTCTGGTCTACGAATGCTTCTGCACGCGGCGGGAAATCGCGGAAGCTCCCAGCGCTCCGCACGCCCCGGAGGGCGCTTACCCTGGGACCTGCCGAAACCTCACCGACGCTGAACGCGAGCAGCGCCGCCAAGACCGCCCCGCCGCGCTGCGGCTGCGCACCGACACCGCCAGCTACACGGTCGCCGACCGGCTGCACGGCGACTACACCGGCATGGTGGACGACTTTGTGTTGCGGCGCAACGACGGCGTTCCGGCCTACAATCTCGCGGTGGTGGTGGACGATGCAGCCCAAGGCGTGGACCAAGTGGTGCGCGGCGACGACCTGCTGTCCTCCGCGCCTCGGCAGGCCTATCTTGCGCGGCTGCTGGGGCTGCCGCCGGTGGAATACGCCCATGTGCCGCTGGTCCTCAATGAACGACGGCGGCGCCTGGCCAAGCGCGATGGCGCGGTGACACTGGGGGCCCTGGCGATGGCCGGGCTCAAGGCCTCCGCTGCGCGGGGCATGCTGCTGCAATCGCTGCAGCTGCCGGACGCGCCGCTGGACCAGCTGGCCGGCGACTTCCGGCCGGAGGCACTGCCGCTGGAGCCCTGGATCTTCGACCCGCCGCAGGTAGCACTCTCCGGCGGCTGACTTTCCGCCGCCCGCACGCCGTCTGGCCCGGTGTGTCCGCCGGGGTCGGCCCGCCGGACCAGGCCGCTCCGCTGACCCGGACTTCATGCGGCGTTTGCCTGCGCTTTCCCCGGAGGGGCTAGCTTGAGGGCGTGGGCGGACTCTTCGTTGCGTTGGGCGACAGCTTTACCGAGGGCGTGGGGGACTACAACCCGAATTTCCCCAACGGCGTGCGCGGCTGGGCGGACCGGGTGGCCAAGCAGCTGGGCAAGCAGGACCCGGACTTCCGGTATGCCAATCTGGCCGTGCGCAGCAAGCGTCTGCGCCAGATTGTCGCCGACCAACTGGAACCGGCCATCGCCATGGAACCCACGTTGGTCTCTTTCTACGCCGGCGGCAACGACATTCTGGAGTTCAAGCGCAGCATGCCGGAGTTGATGGCCGAGTACGAATCCGCCGTCAGCCGGCTGGCCCAGACCGGCGCGCGCCTGATCCTGTTTACCGGCTTTGAGGTCATGCTGCCGCCGGTGCTCGAACCGATGCGTCGGCGAAACTGGGCGTTCAACGAGGCGGTCCGGGAACTGTCCCGCCGGTACGACGCCGTGCTGGTGGACCACTGGGCGTTCGAGCGGTACCAGGACCGCCGAATGTGGGACACGGACCGGCTGCACATGTCCGCGCAGGGGCACCGATACATGACCGCGCGGGTACTCGAAGCCCTCGGCGTGGATCACACCCTGCAGCTGAAACGGCCTGAACCCATGGTGCCGGCTGGTTGGCGGGAAGCGATCCGCCGTGAACGTGACTGGTTGCAGGAATGGGTGCTCCCGATGTTCGGCCGCAAGTTCAAAGGCGTCACGTTGGGCGATAACCTGCCGCCGCGCTGGCCGGAACCGGTACAAGTCTCGCGCGGGCTGAAAAAGCTTGCCCGGCAGCGTTCTGCCGCGTCTGCTGATTGAGACGCGCTCCGGTGGCCGCTCCAAACCTGCCGTTTGCCGCCCGCGCAGAGAATAACGGGGTGGAGGCGTGCCTTATTGTCCTGCAGCGGTTGTACGCTGATGCCACAACTACAGGCCTGCGGCCAAGCCGCGCCGTCGGGAAAAGGAGGCTGCCGCCGTGACAGTCCAGGAACCGCGCGAGCCGGTCCCGGCGCTCGCTGTTCCGGCGGCGTTCCAAGAGCCAGTCGTGAAGGTCCGGCCCGGCTGGGTCACCGCCGTGGTGCTGACCAATCTCGGCATCAACGCTGCGTTCTTTGGCCCGCTGCAGGTCTTGCTGGCCCAACAAGCGCAGACGTTCGATGCGGTGAACAAGGAAGCGGTCCTGGCGTTGGCCACCGGATTTGGGGCTGCGGTCTCGCTGGTCGCGAATCCGATTTTCGGCGCGCTGAGCGACCGCACCACTTCCCGGTTGGGACGGCGGGTGCCGTGGGTCCTCGCTGGCGGCGTGTTGGGCTTCGCGGCGCTGTTGCTGCTTTCCGGCGCGCCCAACATCGCGGTGATGGTGATCGGCTGGTGCCTGGTGCAGGCCGGCTGCAACGGAGCTTACGCGGCCGTCACCGCCAGCATCCCGGACCGCGTGCCCCGACGGCAGCGCGGCAGGATCGGCGGACTGGCGGCCATCGGCCAGACGCTGGGGATCGTGATGGGGGCGGTGCTGGCCAACCTTGCCGGCGGTTTCGTCGCCGGTTACATCTACTGCGCCGTGTTCCTGCTGGTCAGCATCATCCCGTTCGTGATTGCCGGCCGTGACACACCGCTGGATAAGAGAGACCGCCCGGCCTTCGGCTGGGGCAGCTTCCTGAAAAGCTTTTGGATCTCCCCGGCCAAGCACCCCGATTTCGGCTGGGCGTGGCTGACCCGGTTCCTGGTCAACCTGGGCAACAACATCTTCACGCTGTACCTGTTTTTCTTCCTGCAGGACGCCGTGGGACATCCGAACCCCGCCGCCGGTGTGCTCCTGCTGACCGGTATCTACGCCGGCATGGTGGTGCTGATGGCCTTGCTCGGCGGGCCGCTGAGCGACAGGGTGGGGCGGCGCAAGCCCTTCGTGATCGCGTCCTCGGTGACCATCGCGACTGCCTCCGTCATCGTGGCGCTGGCTCCTGAGTGGCCGGCGGTCATCGCGGCCGCGTGGGTCCTCGGGGCGGGCTTTGGCATGTTCCTGGCCGTGGACTTCGCCCTGCTGACCGAGGTGCTGCCCAGCGCTGCCGACCGCGGCAAGGACATGGGCGTCATCAACATCGCGGCCTCGTCACCCCAGGTCATTGCCCCGCTGATCGCTGCACCCACAGTGCTCTACCTCGGCGGCTACACCGCACTGTTCTTCCTGTCGGCCGCCATCGGCCTGCTCGGAGCGGTCTTCGTCGTCAAGATCAAGGGCGTGCGCTAGCTTCGGGGGCCAAGCAACAAGGCGGTGCTCAAGCCGTCTCCGCAACATTCACGACAGCAAGCCCGGCGACGAGCCCCTTGGTTTCCGCCGTTGACCGGAGGACGATTAAAGGGTCGAGGTGAAGGAGGTTTGTGATGTGCTACTCCTCGAACAGGGATTTCGGTTGGCGCTTCAGGAAGGAAAACGAGCGCACACCGGAGACCCGCAGGGAAGACCAGGACACCAAGGGCGAGACCTGGACGAAGTCCGATGACTCCGAAGTGAAGGCTTTCCTTGACCAGTCCCCAGTCGACGAACCGGCCAGCGACCGGCGGTTGTAGCCGAGACCCTAGATAACCATTGAAGCCCCGCAGAAAACCTGCGGGGCTTCAAGCACACCAGCTCACTCACAATTTCGCGTCCGTAGCCGTCCAAACTGAACCGGCTGAGCCGGAGCGGCTCTCCGGCAGGAGCGCCGGAGATGAACCCGAATCCGGCTTCGGCGGTGCCCTCTGCCTTTTCATGGTGCGGTGCGCGTCATATTCTGGAGCCGTTGCAGCTTGCTTTGCATTGATAGCCCGACCCTTCGGAGCCGGCCCCTCGCTCGAGAAGGAGGCGCAGGGTGGCGCATATCCAACTGCTGGGCACCGGCGGTACTATCGCGTCGCGCGGCCACGGCACCGGGGGAGCTGTCGCAGTCGACGCTTCGTCCGCGCTGGTCAATACGCAATACGGCGATGTCACGGTCAGCGCCCGTGACGTCCTGACGATCGGCAGCTACCGGCTGGACCTGGCAGACCTGCGCCGGATTGCCGAGGCAGTAGGGCAGGCCCTCGCGGACCCAGACACCGACGGAGTGGTGGTCACGCACGGTACGGACACCCTGGAGGAAACGGCCTTCCTGCTGGACCTCGTACACTCCTCGCCCAAGCCGGTGGTCCTCACCGGCGCCCAGCGCACGGCCGACAGCCCCGATGCGGATGGCCCGCGCAACGTCGCCGAGGCGGTCCGCGCAGCAGCCGACGAGCATTTGCGCGGCGCCGGAGCACTCGTCTCCTTCAACGGAACAGTCCGTTCCGCCCGGGGTGCCCGCAAAGTACATACCACCGCGGACAGTCCTTTCAGCGGGGGCACGGAAGTGGCGCACATGGTGGGCGGCCAGCTCGTCGTGACGGCCACACCCCGGCGCTACCCTCCCTTGCCGGCTCTGCCGCCCGCGTTCGATGACATCCGCGTGGACATCATCACCGCCTACCCCGGTGCGACACCGGACTTGTTGGACCACGCCGTGCAGCTCGGGAGCCACGCCGTCGTGCTGGCCGGTACCGGGGTTGGCAACGCGGGTCCGGGGTTCGCCGAGGCCGTGAAACGGGCGACGGCGGATGGCTGCGTCGTGGTGCTCAGTACCCGAGCACCGTGGGGACCTGTGGTTCCCACCTATGGCAATGGCGGGGGCATTGATCTGGTGGAAGCCGGTGCCGTCCCTTCAAGGGACCTCAACCCCTTCCAAGCCCGCATGCTCACCGCCGCCCTGCTGTCACAGGGCAAACCGCCAGAAGAATTCCCAGAGATGTTCGAAACCTACCTGTAAGAACATCTACCGCCACCAGAGGAGAGACCATGTCCAAGAAAATCTACGTCTCGGTCGGCATTGACGTCGACGCCGTCGGCGGCTGGTTGGGCTCCTACGGCGGAGAGGACTCGCCAGGCGATATCTCCCGTGGCCTGTTCGCTGGCGAGGTAGGCGTGCCCCGGCTGCTCCAGCTCGCCCAGCGCCGTCAGATGCCCGTGACCTGGTTCTGGCCGGGGCACTCGGTCGAGACATTTCCAGAGCAGTTCGACGCCGTGGTTGCTGCCGGCCACGAAATCGGGGTGCATGGCTACAGCCACGAAAACCCGATCGCGATGACGCGGAAGCAGGAGACCGAGGTTCTTGACTACTGCACCGACCTCATCGAGCGGCGTTCCGGACGCAAGCCGGTTGGCTATGTGGCTCCTTGGTGGGAGTTCTCCCCGGTGACCAACGAGATCCTGCTGGAGCGCGGGTTCCTCTATGACCACTCGCTAATGCACGACGACTTCACCCCTTACTACGTGCGGGTTGGAGACAGTTGGACCAAGATCGATTACGAGGCCGAGTCGGCCGGGGAATGGATGAAACCGCTGGTGCGCGGCCAGGAGACCGATCTCATCGAAGTGCCGGCATCCTGGTACCTCGATGACCTGCCGCCGATGATGTTCATCAAATCCAGCCCCAACAGCCACGGTTTCGTCAGCCCCAGGGACATCGAACAGCTCTGGAGAGACCAGTTTGACTGGGTGCACCGCGAGATGGACTACGCCGTCTTCCCGATCACCATCCACCCCGACGTATCAGGCAAGCCGCAGAACCTGCTCATGCTCGAGCGGCTGTTCGACCACATCCAGCAACACGACGGCGTTGAGTTCGCGGTCATGGAAGACCTCGCGCGGGACTTCGCCGCCCGCAACCCCCGCTAGGGCCCTTATGGGTCCTGGCGTCAAAGAAAGCAACTGCCATGTCAACACCACGTTCGGCCCACGGTCGCTCGGTAGAGCCGTGGAATGTCCCGATCACCAAGAAGACCATCACGCAGGTCTCCCTCGTCTGCTTTATCGCCTGGGTTGCCTCGGTCTATGACTACACGCTTTTCGGCACCTTGCTGCCGGTCATCGCGGAGGAGTTCGGCTGGACGACCGCGCAATCCACCGCCGTCAACACCTTCGCAACGATCGGCGTCTTCATCGTCTCCCTGCTCGTCGGCACCATCCTCGACCGGATGGGCCGCAAACGAGCCCTCATCATCCTCATGCTCGGCGGAGCGGTGGCTTCCGGCCTGACCGGCCTTGCGGCCGGCGCCGTCAGCCTGGTCATCATCCGTTCCTTCACCGGGTTCTCCATGTCCGAGGAGGTCGTCAACGCGGTCTACCTGAACGAGATCTACAAGGAGGCCAAGAGCCGGGGCCTGATGTACTCCCTGGTGCAGGGCGGCTGGCCGGTCGGGGCACTGATTTCTGCAGGCCTCTCGGCGCTGCTGCTGCCGATCATCGGCTGGCGCTGGACCTTCGTGGTGGCCGCGATCCTGTCCCTGGGCGTGGTGGCCATGGCCCTCCGGCTGCCCGAATCTCCCACCTTCGCCGCCATGCAGGAGGTCAAGCGCCGCCGCGCTGCCGGCGACGTGGACGGCGCCCACCGGCTGGCCGACGAACACGACCTCGAGGAGGCAGCCCATCACGCCACCGGCGTCAAGGATGTCTTCACCCCCGAGTTGCGCTGGCACACCATCCTTCTGGCCTTGGCGTGGTTCTTCAACTGGATCTCCATCATGATTTTCTCGGTCCTTGGCAGCACCATTCTGGTCGATGCCAAGGGGGTTTCCTTCGACAACGCCCTGCTCATTCTGGTGCTGGCTAACGCGGTGGGCTTCGTCGGCTACGTCTTCCACGGCTGGCTCGGGGACAAAATCACCCGGAAGCGCACCGTCGTCCTCGGCTGGTTGGCGGGCGGCATCGTCAGCCTGATCATGCTGCTGGGTCCGGGCATCCCGGGAATCATCATCCCGCTGTACGCGCTGACCCTCTTCTTCCTCACCGGCCCCTACGCGGCGCTGCTGTTCTACATGGGCGAATCCTTCCCCGTGCACGTCCGCGGCATGGGCACCAACGTGGCCCACGTGATGGCACCGGTCGGCGGCATCGCCGGCTCCGGCTTGCTGTCCATCCTGCTCGCCGCCGGAGTGGATACGGGCTGGGCGGCGATCATCACCGGCACCGGCGGCCTCTTCATCTCCGCGCTGTGCATGGCCGGCACGCACACTATCCGCGACGCCCATCAGAAGACGACGGTGATCGCATGATGTGCAGTGATGCCAGCCGCAAGAACAACAGAAGGGAGGTCGCCGCGTGAACCGCGACGATGGTCTTGAGGGCAAGGTCGCCGTTATTTCCGGCGGGGGCAGCGGAATCGGTCGGGCGCTGGCTGTAGCCTACGCTCGGGCCGGAGCCCACAATGTGATCGGCTACCTTCCTTCCGATCCACACGATGCTACGGACACGGTCCGTGCCGTCGAGGAGGCCACGGGCCGCTGCGTCGCCGTCCCGATGGACGTGCGCCGTTTCGAGGACACGGAGCGGCTGGCCCAAGCAGCGCTGGATGAGTTCGGCCGGCTGGACATCGCGGTGGCGGCCGCCGGTATCCTGCGCCGGGCGCCGCTGGCCGAGATGACCGACGAGGCGTGGGACGACATGATGGCCGTCGACCTCTCCGGCGTCCTCCGCGTCTTCCGCTCCTGCAGCATGCGGATGAACGACGGCGGAGCGATGGTCGCCACCTCCTCGATTGCCGGCGGAGTCTACGGCTGGGAGGAGCACAGCCACTATGCCGCCGCCAAGTCCGGCCTGCTCGGTCTGTGCCGGTCATTGGCCGTGGAGTTGGCTCCGCGGCGGATCCGGGTCAACGCAATTATTCCGGGGCTCATCGAGAGCCCGCAGTCGCTGGACCCGGTGAACTCGCTGGGCCGGGAAGGCCTGGACGCTGCCGGATCCATCATCCCGTGGGGCCGGGTCGGCAACGTCGACGAGGCCGCCCGCGCCATCCGCTTCATGACCAGCGACGACTCGGCCTACATCACGGGACAACAACTTATTGTCGACGGCGGGCTGACCGTCCGCTGGCCCAGCTGAGTGTCGGTCAGGAGTCCAGATGGAACGACAGCTTGTAGGTAAGATCGCGGTGATCTCCGGCGGAGGCAGCGGAATCGGTGCGGCCATTGCGCTGCTCTTTGCCCGGGAAGGCGCCGACGTCGCGCTGCTGGACCGGGACGAACAGCACGCTGCGGCCGTGGCCGAGGAGTCCGGATCCTTCGGCGGCCGCACCGCTGCCCTTGCTGTGGACGTGACCGACAGCGAGGCCGTGCGGCGCGCGATGGACGACGTCGCGGCAACATTCGGCGGCATCGACATCCTGGTCAGCGCCGCCGGCATCCTCGACGAGACGCCGCTGCTGGAGATGACCGAAGCGACGTTCGACAAGACTCTCGCAGTGGACCTCAAAGGCGTATTTCTGGCTGCGCGTTGGGCCGCGCCGCACATGGTCGAGCGCGGCGGCGGCCGGATTATCAACATCGCCTCTCAGCTCGGGCTCAAGGGGGGCGTTGGCTTAACCCACTACGTGGCAGCCAAGGCGGGAGTGATCGGCATGACTAAAGCCATGGCGCTGGAGTTGGCCGGGCACCACATCCTCGTCAATGCGATCGCGCCGGGGCCCATCTTCACGCCGTTGATCGAGGGGCTTTCCGAAGAGTGGAAGGCCGCCAAACAGGCCGAGCTTCCCATTGGCCGTTTCGGACAGGCCCATGAGGTAGCGCCCACCGCCTTGCTGTTGGCCTCCTCGCCCGGCGGAGACCTCTATACCGGACAGACATTGGGCCCCAACAGCGGCGACGTGATGCCGTAGGTTGTCATCGCTTTGTTTCGGTGCTTGGCTGACGCAAAACGGTCCACATCTGGGAGAGGACACCATGCACGCGTCAACGATGTCGAAGACAACCATGCGGGCCGGTATTTTGTTGGGTGTCATTGCAGTGCTCATGATCGCGTTTGGCCCACTGATTCTTGGCAACTTCGGAACAACGACTGTTATCGAAGATGCACCCGTCGCGATGGCAGTATCTACGACCTATCAGCTGGTAACGGCGACATTTCTGCCGTTTTCGGCGGCGTTCATCTCCGCGGCCCTGGTCATGCGCCATTCGGATACGCTTGCCAGTTCGAAGACCTGAGCACCTCTTGCGATAGACCGGTTGATGCGCCGCCGGTTATGTCACCGACTGTCCGCACGGGATGCTCTCGTGCTGTGCCAGAGCGAGTGAAGATGCGCCCTCAGCACCCCCCAATCATTTCTACGAGGCGTAGAATTGACGTGTCCGGTCCACTCGCCAGTGAAAGGACGGTCATGGACTTCTTCCTCGGACTGCCGCTGGGATGGGCAATCGCCGCGCTGTTCAGTGGAGCGATGATCCGGTCCAACACCACGTACTGGCTGGGCCGTGGTGTTGCCGCCGGCGCCAGGCGCACCCGTCTGGAGAAGTATGCGGACAGCCAGCTGATGCGCCGGGCGGAGGCGATGACGGCCAGATTCGGGCCGGTCGCGGTGACCCTGTGTTTCCTCACCGTCGGCCTGCAGACTGCGGTGATCGGCAGTTCGGGCATTGTTCGCATGCCGCTGCGCCGCTTCCTACCCGCAGTCATCGTCGGCAGCCTGATCTGGGCCGTCGTCTACGCCACCATCGGGCTGGCCGCGATCGCGGCCTGGTTCGCACTCATTCTCGCCTCCCCGGGGGCGGCGGTTGGTGCCGCGGTGGCGGTCGCCGTCGTCGTACTTTTCTTGGTGAAGCGGCGCGCCACGCGCCATCATGCGGTAGGGGCGGACGACGGCGATGCTCCGGCTGGGCGGGAAAGGCTGGTCGAGCGGCTGCAGCGATGACGGAACCGTGCGCCGGGAGGATAATGGTGCGCGATGAGCACGGTCCCTCATAGTTCCGCTCGACGACGAGGGCAGCGCCTGTGGGTGCTGCTGCGTCCTATCCTGACCGGCATCGCCCTACTGGTGGTTTTCTACGCGATTCCGCTCGATCGGAAAGGCTCGATCATTGCGCTTCTGATCGGCGTCGGGGCGCTGGCCGTGCTGGTCGCGTGGCAAATACATGCGGTGACCACGTCGCCGTCGCCGCGTCTGCGTGCAGTGGAGTCGCTGGCCACGTCGATTCCGCTCTACATTGTTCTCTTCGCCAGTTCCCACGCCACCATGTCCTACTGGGACCCCAACGCCTTCTCGGAGCCGCTGGACCGAACCGACTCCTTGTACTTCACGATCACCACGTTGGCCACGGTGGGATACGGGGACATCGTCCCGGTATCGCAGGCGGCTCGGGTATCCGTCACCGTGCAAATGGTCACCGGGCTGGTGCTGCTGGGCCTGGTGATCAAGATGTTCGTGGGGGCGGTGGATGTGGGCCTCCGGAACGCCGCGGACAAGCCTGCCAGCCAGAGTGAGGCCGACCGGCTTGCGCCCGACCATCAACTCGACGACGGCCCTGCCGAAACCGGCGGGCCAGAGGCCGGCATCGGCGGACCCGCCGGACCTGAGGGGCCCGAACCCGGCACTGGCGGACCCGCCATTGGCGGGCCCGCCAGCAGGTGAGCCAGGCTTTCAGCTACCAGTCGGCGCCAGGATTGGCCGGAGCAGCGCCAGGATTCGACGGGGCAGCGCCAGGATTCGCTGGTGCTCCGCCGGATGTGCTCGGCTGATCAAGTTTGAGGGCCCGCGCTTTGACATGTTCGAACTCTTGCTGGTTGATCGCGCCAGAGTCCAGCAGTTCCTTGGCCTTTGCAATTTCCGCACTCGGACTGGAGCCAGCCACTCCGCGGATATACGACTCGGTGTCCATCCGCATCGCCTGCGACGCCGCGTGGCTGCGCTCGGCCATGCCCCTGCCCCGTGCGATCAGATAAATCAGCGACGTCAGGAAGGGCAGGAAAAGCAGGAAGATCAGCCATACCGCCTTCAGCCACCCGTTCAGCGACCTGTCACGGAACAGGTCGGTGATGATGCCGAAGAGCACGAAGAGGTAGGCGATGAAAGCGAACGCCCAGAAGAACCACCAGATAGTGTCCCAAAACGATTCCCCGAAGTTCATGGCACCCACCTCCGATTTCCCGGTACCACCGCACCGGATAGCCTAGAGCCCTTCCAGAACGTGGGCGCAGTCTACAACCTCACCGGGCAGAGCCGTCAAGACCTCGCCACGTGGGGGCCGCCGGAGTTGCGGGAGCTGTAGGAGCATTAGGGGAGGTGGCGGTGGAAATGACTCCCTGTGCCTCGCGCGGTTTGCCGAGTGGTCCTGCCGGCGCCAACCGTCGGCCGAGCACGGAAAGCTGACCCATCCACCGTTAGTGTGGGGTGGGTGGAAGCCCAGATTCTTGCGACCGTTGTTTGCGGTCTGCTCATCGCCGTCGGAATTGCCGGCATCGTCGTGCCCGTTTTGCCCGGCACCATCACCATCGGCATCAGTTTGCTGGTCTGGGCCATAGCCTTGCAAAACATGGTGGGCTGGGTGGTCTTCGCCATCGGCATGGTGTTCGTGGCCGCCGGTATGCTGGCCAGCCTGGTGCTCACCGGGCGGCGGCTGAAGCAGCGTCAAGTGCCCAACTGGTCCATCCTGGTTGCCGTGGTGGCGGGCGTCGTCGGGATGTTTGTGATTCCCGTGGTGGGTCTGTTCATCGGGTTCGCGGCCGGGCTGCTGCTCAGTGAATTCGCACGACGGCGGCACTTCGGCCAGGCGGTCGACGCCAGTTGGGCAGCGCTCAAGGCGGTGGGCCTCGGCATGCTGGTGGAGCTGGGCTGCGCCTTCGCGGCCGGGGCCGTCTGGGTCATCGGCGTGCTGGTGCAGTTTGTCTAGAAGTCAGTCCTGTTGGAGCAGTCCGGTGGTCCGGTAGGGGATCACTTCGCGGAGGAACATCTGCGTGGACGTGCGCGTGATACCGGGACAGAACCGGATCTCCTCGCTCACCCGGTACAGGTCGTCCGGGCTGTGCGCCACCACGCGGATCAGCAGATCGGTGTCGCCGGCCGGGGCATGGCATTCGAGCACTTCCGGAATCTTCCGCAGGGCGTCGACTGCATCATTGAGCTTGCTCTGGTCCAGCTCAGCGCTGACCATCGCCATCACGCCGCGGTCCAGCGCCTCGGGGAGCACCCGGGCCGAGTGGGTGCGCAGGCATCCCGAAGCGGCAAGGCGTTCCAGTCTGGAGTGAACGGTTCCGCGCGCCAGGCCAAGCCGCTGCGCCAGCATCATCACCGGGACGCGTGGGTCCTCGTCCAGGGCAAGCAGGATCCGCCGGTCGGTGGCATCCAGTTGCTGCAAATTGACCACTTCCTGTCGCTCGGGTGATCTCTGCTTGAACAGTCTGATCAAGTATAAGGCAGCCCCTTGCGCGGATTGTAGGCATGCTGCTGGAATAACTATCAGATCGGGCGAAGCCACAAGCCGCCGCTCGTTGAGGTGCACAGTACCTGCTCACGACGCAGGGCAGTGTTTGCGGGCCCGCGAAGCCCGGACCTTGTTGTTCACACAGCCGAAGACCCCTGCCAGTCCGTATTCCGGGCCGCCAGGGGTCTCGCTGGTTAAGGGGTCTGCTGAGGAGGTCTTTTCAGCGCCGGACTAGGCTGCATCCGCCGGAGTATCGCCATTGCTGGGCGGGAGAGTGCTCCGTTTCTCCTTTGGCTGGAAGAAGCGTTTGGAGCCCAGGAACAGGACGATGGCCAGGCCCACGGTCACCACGATGAACGAGAGTGTGGTGTTCCCGGACATGAAACTGCGGGTGATGCTGTAGATCAAGGTGAACAGGCTGCCAAACATGATGCCGTTGGCCAGCACCCGGTTGCGCTTCTCGACCAGCAGGCTCAGGCCGAGCAGGGCGACGGAAGAGATCAGCGTCATCGTGGTGACGTTGCGGTTGTAGGTTTCGTACGCATCGTCGTACGCGCGGTAGGCCGCGTCGTACTTCTCCTGCAGTTCCCGTTGCTGCGCCAGCTCTTCGGCCGTTGGGTCTGACTTCTGGAAGACCTGCTCCTGCGGAAACTGTGGCATCTCCGGTGGCGCATAAAACGTGCGGATGCCCAGCCCAACAAAGAGCGCGATGATGACCCCCAGGAAGACCGTATAGACGGCCTTGAGAACTTTGTTGTCCATGGCGTGAGTCTATGGGGCGGTTTTGTCCCGCCGGCTGGGGCGCCAGTGAACGCTGCACATTCGTTATCAGAGTGGGTAAACCGGGTGGGCCGCTGTTGTGCTGGCCGGCACGGAGGTGTGTCTGGCTCGCAACACTGCATCCCGTCAGCTTTGCGATCACCCCGCCGCAGACTTATGATCAAACGCAGTGGCACGGGGCTTTAGCTCAGTTGGTAGAGCGTTTCGTTCGCAATGAAAAGGTCAGGGGTTCGATTCCCCTAAGCTCCACTAAAGACGCGGGACTTCTTGGTTCCGGCTCCCAAATAAGACACATCCCACAGTCGCGTTGGTGCTCATCCGCTAGTTGTGGTTGCCGGACCAGCTTTGCAGCTCGACAATGTTGCCCTCAAGATCACTCACGTAGCACCAAGTGACTCGGCGCCCTTCGGCTGTTTGAAGCGTTACGATCTCTCCGACGTCCGCCCCTCCGTTTTCATGGACGGCTTCCCGAGCAGCGTTCCAGATCGGATCCGGCGTGATCGCGCTCGGGTGGCACGAGCTCGCAACCGAAGACGCGCCCATAGAAGTCGGCAAGTCGTCGCCAGTCGGTGACAATCACGTTGACGTGGCCGAACCGGGCACCGAGGGGTGCGCGTGTCATGGGCTCGATGTTAGTACCACGCACACGCCTCGTCTCCTGGTCAGTTACATGTCATCCATGACGGCCGGTTAAGAGCGTTCCAGCTGCCCGGTCTAAGAGGTTTTCCGGAGATTGCCTTACGCGGGGCCCCCTCCGTCCGATTGCATCCGTTAGCACCCGTGACCGCATTTCCGCAGTCGGGAGCACGACGAACGGATCCAGTCTGATGAAGTCCCTCATCCGCGCACTCCTCGGAGCAGCCCTCGGATCTTCACTGCTCGCGTCAGCACTCGTTGTCAGCACCCCGGCCCAGGCCGTGGCGCCGCTGAGCGCAACCTACCAGAGCTACACCGCTCCCAACGGTCTCAGCAGCCAGTACCACGTCTACGCCGACGGCATCGATACGAGGAAGGCCGTCGGGGTCCTGTTCGTCTTCCACGGGGACTACTCCCGCCCGGACCAGTCATACGTCCACCATCCCAAGGGCTCCGTCATGAAGAAGATGGCGGCGGAGGCGGCCAAGAAGAACATGATCATGGTTCCCGTCATCACCCCGGACAAAAAGGGCGGCATCACTTGGTGGGAGAACGCCGACCGTAACGGAGACTGGTTCCGCTCATTGGCGACGAGCTTGATCGCCAAATACAAACTCGATTCCCGGCGCATCTGGCTTCACGGCTACTCTGGCGGCGCTGAATTCATCACCTATGAACTCCTCGCGGATCGCCAGGAATGGATTAAGGGCGGCGGGGCCACCATCGTGGGCGGCGGCGGATACGACGGCATGCAGACAGCACCCACCGCTGCCGTAAAGAAAATGAAGCTGCACTGGATCAGCGGCAGCCGCGACGGCAAGGGCGGCACCAGTCTGAAGACCTGGTCCGCCCTGGACACTGCCAAGCGGGCACAGAAAAAATACAAGGCCCTCGGGTTCACCAGCACGAAGATGACCGTGCTCCCGGGTGTCACGCATTACACCTACAACATGCCGAAACTGCTGGCCAACGACCTGAAAGCCATGCCGGCTGCCCTCGCCCCGCCCAAGGCCAAACTGGGGGATGTTGTCGCGGTGGATTCCGCCGGCAAGCTGTACATCTACCCGTCAGCCAGGGGCAGGGACCTGAACAAGCGCCGCTACGTTTCCGCCGGCTGGGGAACATCGCTGGCCGTCGAGATCGCCGACTGGAACGGCGACGGCATCCAAGACCTGATCGCCAACTGGAAGGATGGTCGGCTTACCGTCGACTATGGGCTAAAGAACGGTGGCTTCAAACGCTCCACGCTGGGCACCAGCGGCTGGCATCGCAACACGATCCTCGTCACCCAATGGAAGACCACGGACAAGTTCCCCAGCATCATTGCCAAGAACCGCGACGGCAAGCTGTATTCGTACGCCAACAATGATGGTGCCAAGCCAGAGCCGCGGAAGCTGCTCAGCTCCGGCAAATGGAAGAGCCAGCACGTAATGGCCATGGACTTCGACGGCGACACCAAGATGGACCTGGTCGCCCGCAATGCTGCCGGCCAGCTGAAGCTCTATCGCTCCAACGGCAACGGCCGGCTCATCAAAGAGACCCGCAAAATGATCAGCCGTTCGAACTGGAACGTCATGACGCACCTGTCCGCGGCTGAAGGGCACCTGGCCGCGGGCCAGCCAGGAATCCTGGCCCGCGATAAGAAAGGCAACCTGCACTTCTACCCGGTCTCCGGAAAGAAGATCCAGAAGCGCGTCACTGTCGGGGTCGGGGGCTGGAACGGTCTGAAAATCGGCTCATAGCCCCCAGGCGCAAGCAGGCTGACGTCGGTCCCTGGGCTCGCGCATACGGATCGTGGGTGCCCGCATGTGGGCGGCACAACGGTGTGTCCGCCAGTACGGCGGCCTTGAGTTGCCGTAGATATGAAGGGACATGAAACGCATCCGCCTTGCCCTCGCCGCCGTGCTGCTGACTGGGCTGACAGCCTGCAGCGCCCCGGTCCTTGAAGCCCCCGTCGCCACCGAATCACCATCTGCCACCCCATCCCCGGTGGTTCCGCAGCCCAGCGGCCAAGCCAAGTCCGCGGCGCCCGAACCAAAGGCTGAACAAGGACCCGCTGCCGGCACCGCGCTGGAGCAGCTAGCCACCATCGACGTAAAGGGTCGGGCACCGAAGACCGGGTACTCCCGGGACCAGTTCGGCAAAGGATGGAAGGATCCCGACCGGAACGGGTGCGATGCGCGTAACGACGTCCTGCAACGGGACCTGGACCGCACCGTGCTCAAGGCAGGCGACTGCGTCGTGACCTCAGGGGTGCTGGCCGATCCGTTCACTGCGACGACCATCGAGTTCGTCCGTGGCAATACCACCAGCAGCGCTGTGCAGATCGACCACGTCGTCGCCCTCTCGGACGGATGGCAGAAGGGCGCCCAGCAACTGGCCCCGAACCAGCGTGAAGCGTTCGCCAACGACCCGTTGAACCTGTTGGCAGTCGACGGCCCCACCAACGGGGCCAAATCCGACGGCGACGCGGCCACTTGGCTGCCGCCGAACAAAGCGTTCCGCTGCGAGTATGTGGCGCTGCAGACCGCGGTGAAAGCCAAATACGGGCTGTGGATGACCAAGGCGGAGCGGGAGGCGATCAAGAACGTCCTCAGCAGCTCGTGCCCGGACCAGCCGGTGCCAGCCGACGGGGGAGCGGCGGTGCCGGCCGCCGCAGCTCAGGCCCCGGCGACAGAGCCCAAACCGGTCCCGGCCAAGGAAGCTCCCACGCAGGTCCCGGCCGGTGGCAAGGTCTACTACTCAAACTGCACCGCGGTGAAGAAGGCCGGCGCGGCACCCATCAGCGCCGGTGATCCGGGCTGGGACAAGAAATTCGACCGCGACGGCGATGGAGTCGGCTGTGAGTCCTGACCAGCCGGGTAAATGAGGAGCAACCTACTACGCCTGATCTCGGGATAGCCGCCAGACTGTCCGGGGACGTCATCCGTCCTTCCGGTTGCGGATCGTCAGCCAGAGCGCTCGCAGGCTAAAGGCCAACATCAAGGCCAGTCCCAGGGCTGCTAGTCCTAACATTCCGAGGGTGACACCGATCCGGACTGGAGAGGGCCGGATGCCGTCGTTGGCCTCACTGATTCCACCAAAACCGAGCCAAGAGAAAAAGGCACAGGTCAGACCTAGGACAATCATCAGGAACCCAATAGCGGATGCCGCTGAGTTCGATACTTTACCCAAGTCTGTGCACCTCGCTTCCCCTTGCCCTCTGCCTCATCCTAGATCGTGGCCCTTGTCCCTCCCCGCAGATAAAAAGCCGGAAAGACACGGCAAGAGGCGGCCTCCCTGGCTGGGAGGCCGCCCCTGGCGGAAAGACCGAGATCAGTTGCCGAGCAGGCCGGCCTTCTCGGCGGCCTTAGCAGCCTTCCAGTCAGCCTTGCCGTCGGCCTTGACTTCCTTCCAGTCAGCGTGGCCCAGGGCCTTGGCGGTCTTCCACTTAGAGTCCGCCTCGGCCTTGACTGCCTTCCAGCCAACAGCCGGTGCTTCGTCGGCGGGTGCCTCTTCAGCCGGTGCTTCGTCGGCGGGTGCCTCTTCAGCCGGTGCTTCGTCGGCGGGTGCCTCTTCAGCCGGTGCTTCGTCGGCGGGTGCCTCTTCAGCCGGTGCTTCGTCGGCGGGTGCCTCTTCAGCCGGTGCTTCGTCGGCGGGTGCCTCTTCAGCCGGTGCTTCGTCGGCGGGTGCCTCTTCAGCCGGTGCTTCGTCGGCGGGTGCCTCTTCAGCCGGTGCTTCGTCGGCGGGTGCCTCTTCAGCCGGTGCTTCGTCGGCCGGAGCCTCATCAACCGGTGTCACGGGCAGTTCCTCCACCGGTGCATCCTCAATCGGAGCCTCGGGCGCGTCCTCGACGGGTGCCTCATCAACCGGTGTCACGGGCAGATCCTCCACTGGCGCCGGCTCCTCAACCGGGGTTTCGGGAGAAACTTGGTTGGCGACCAACAGCGACGGCGAGATGTACACATTCTCGGCAGTGATGGACACCAACGAATCCTGCGTTTCGGTGACGGCCGAGGTGACTTCTGCTGGTGCAGCGGTCGGATTCTCGGCGGCCGACGCGATCCCTGCTCCTGCAGTGGTCACCACTCCTGCGGTAACTACAGCTGCTGCGAGACGGCCGGTCTTGGCGATTCGAAACGACATTTTTTGCTCCAATTCTTTGTGGGAATGTTGCGGTTTAACCGTTACATCGCCGATCGAGCAGTCGCAAACGAAGAGGAAATTTAGGTGAATTCAGGGTCAGGTGCGCTTAACGATTCGGACAGGGCGGCCCTATGTGTGTCACCCTGCGCCTTGCACAGTCGAGACCGCTGACTGGCTGGGCACCCGGACCATCCCCAGACCCCCGTCGGGCCTGGGCAGCAATGGCCACTGCTAGGCCATGGCCTGGCGGTTACGGCTTCCTGCCGGCCAGGATGTCCCTTGCAGCCGTTCCGCGGGCGCCCTTGCAGTCTTGCGTGTACCAGTTGACCGCCGCGTTTCGGTCGGCGCCCATCCGATAGGCCATGCAGTCGGCGACCATTTCGACCCCGTTGTTGGTCTTGAAGATCTTGTTCAGCCGCCGGTCCATCGCCTCAAGGTCGTTGCCGTAGAGGCGGAAGGTGATGATGTGGGCGCACTCGTGCAGGGCGATCGCCTTGTGCTGGCTGCCTTGGTAGCCCGGCGCCATTTCAATCCGCAGCGATCCTGAGTGGGCGGTGCTTTCGGACCCGCCCTTCTTCACGGTGATGATCTGGTTGGGGCAGTACTTCTTCATGTAGTCATAGGAGAGCTTGCGGTATCCGGTGTAGCTGCGCGGGTTCTCGTGCCGGACCGTCCCGGTCTTGGAGGTCCAGCCCTTTTCGTACGCCGACGCGTTCACCACAATCCGGTATTTCCTGGAGACGTTGGACTTCGTCTTCGGCGTCTTGGCAATAACCAGGGGCGGAATGCCGCTGCTCTTTTTCTTCCAGGCGAGCTTCTGCACCGTGACCCATTGACCGTTCTTGCGCATTTGCAGGGCACCCGTGCGGGCAGATCTACCGGTCCAGACGTAGAGGCCGTGCCGGGCTTGGTCGCCAGCGGCCACTTTGCCATCGGCCTCCGCGAACGGCTTTGTGTAGTTCGAATAGCGGTGGTTGACCACGGAGCGGGAACGCTGCCAGGTGACCTTCTGGGCCGGGCTCGCGGACAGGGTCTTGCCGCCCTCGGTCGCCGCGATGCGAAGCTGTACGGTGCCTTCTTTGGCCATCTTGTAGCCGAGCGTTGTTTTGCCTCGCTGACCCAGTGCCTTCGAAGCGACCGTCTTCCAGCCAGTTCCGCTCTTCTTTTGCAGGGCGATGCGGAAGGTGGCGGACGACGGATCGTGCCAGACCGTGACCTTCTTGGCCGGCTCCCAGGGGTAGCTGTCCAACGAGGATCCGTGAATGACCGGTGCCGCATAGGCCGGGGCAGCCGGAATGGCCACTGGCACCGCGGCCGCAGGTTGTCCGCCGAAGACCGTGATGCCAACCGCAGCGGCCACCGAGGCAAGGGCGACGATCAGACGAGTGGACATGGCCTCTTCTTCCGGATGCTGACGAGGAAACGTGCGTCGAGGCAGCCGGGCTCGGCAGGTTGCGACTCATCGCAAGTGGATTCTAGCCGTCAACAGCGGCTTCACGGTGCAACCCGGAGGACTCAAGGAGCTGGTGGCGGAGGAAGCTCAATCGGGTCGCGCAGGCTGCGTCCCATCGCGAGCCTGGCGACCATCGGAATCCCCATCAGGCCCAGCACGGCGTTGCGCAGCAGCAATTGCAGACGGTTGCGTGGTGCGAACGCTGCGCCGAGCCCGATCGCTGCATCCTGCTTCGCGCTGACAAGCGGTGCCAGCTGCCGCTCGTATGCGGCAAACGCTGCGGGACAGTTTCCTCCAGACCTCTGGAGCTCGGCCGCCAGGACGTAGGCCTCCACCATCGCGAGCGCCGATCCCTGACCGGCCAACAGAGACGGGCACGCGACGGCGTCGCCGATCAGCGCCACCCTGCCGCGCCACCACGTCGGCATGCGGATTTGGCTCGCCCTATCGAGGTAGAAGCTGCGGGCTCCGGGCATCTGCTGCAGGATCGCCGGCACCTCCCAGCCGACCCCGCCCAGTCGCGCACGCAGCAACTCCTGCTGGGCATCCGCATCCTCCACCGGCACCTCCCCGTCATAGCGAAAGGTGAAGCAAAACATGGTCCCGCCGTCGCGCTGTGAGAAGCGAAGCGCCTGCACGCCCACCTCGGTATGCGTCACTGCGACCAGTTCGTCACGCGGACTGTAGTCGTCCACCTCGAATGCGGCCACGGTGATGCCCAGGTAACGTTCGAACTCCTGCTCAGGCCCGAAGGCCAGCGACCGGATCCTGGAGTGCAGGCCATCGGCCCCGACAACGAGGTCGAACTCCCGCGGGACACCGCGGGCAAATTCGACGCGTACGCGCCCGCCGTCGTCGTTAAGCGACTGAACGGTGTCGCCGAAGATCGTTTCGACCTCGCCGTTCAGGGCGTCGTAGATTGCCGCCGCCAGATCGGAGCGGCCGATGCTGACGTACCGGCCGCCGGCCCCGCCGATGATCTTGCGGGGATCCAGATGGGATATTCGCCGCCCGTTGCCGGAGACTTCGCGCAGCTCGTGGACCCGGTACCCCTCCGCCATCAGCCGCGGGACGATGCCCATCCGGTCGGCCACGTCGAACCCGGAGCCCCAGAAGTCCACCAAGTAGCCGCCTTGCCGCAGCCGGGGAGCGTGTTCGACGATCGTCGGCTGGTGTCCAGCCCGCCACAGCCAGTAGGCGAGCGTGGGGCCGGCAATCCCCGCCCCGACGATCAGCACCCTCATGAGAGCCGCCCTCACATCTGGGTTCACCGGACGGTCTCAGACTAGTGCGGGCCGTCTCCGCCAGGAAGCCTTGAAGACTGCGCCAGCTAGACCTCCACCTGTCCGCCCGTAGACACGGTTAGCCGAGCAGGTCATAACCACGGCTAGCCGGGCAGCCCGAAGAGGGCGGCAAGCCTCCGGTCGGTGTCGGCGAGGGCGGCGGTGTCGAAGGTGTTGGTGGTGACCATGAGTTCATCAGCGCCGGTCACCTCCAGCAGCAGCCCGAGCCGCTGAGCCACGTGGTCTGCGGTCCCGTGGACAGCCGCGGCCAGTGTCTCGGCTACGAGCGCCTGCTGCCGCGCCGTCATGGACAGGGCCCGAATGGAGTCCACCGATTCGAGCGGCGGGAACTCCCCGCGGGTGCGGGATTGCGCCATCGCCCACGCCTCGGGCAGCAGCAGGTCCCGCGCCGCCTCGGCTGAGTCGGCCACGGCCACGTTCGCCGAGGCAATCACGTACGGTTCCGCGTAATAGGCGGAGGGCCGGAAGTTCTTCCGGTACCGCGCCAGCACGCCGCGGGCCACGTCAGGCTTGCGGCCGGTAAAGGCCGGACCACCAACAACGACGGCGAGGCCCGCCTTGGCAGCGATCTCCGCGCCTTTGCCGGTGGCCAGCACGAAAGGCGGCGTTGCACCGCCGTCGTACGGGCGGGCAGTGATGGCGGCGGTGCCGCCGAGGTAGGACAGCAGTTCGGCCAGGTCCTCGGCGAAGCGGTCCGCGGCGTCCTTGTCCTGCCGCAGCGCTGACCGCACGGCGGGCGTGAAGCCCACGGACCGGCCGACGCCGAGATCGATCCGGCCGGGGAAGAGCGCCTGCAGGGTCGCGGCTTGTTCGGCCACCACCAGGGGCTGGTGGTTGGGCAGCATCACTCCGCCGGAGCCAACGCGGATCCGCTGGGTCTGCGCGGCTACCGCGGCCATCAACACGGTCGGGGCGGAACCGGCGATCCCGGGCACGCCGTGATGTTCGGCCACCCAGAACCGGTGGTAACCCAGGCGCTCGGCATGCTGCGCGCGCCGGACCGTGGTGGCCAGCGCGTCGGACGCAGCACTGCCCGCGCGGGCATTGGCGCGGTCCAAGATGGAGACAGGAATCGGCGGAAGCTGCATACCAGTCACAACAGGGCTGGCCGGCGGCTATTCCGTCGAGTCAGATTCACGGCGCTGACGCACCGGCCGGAAGCAGCGACGCCGCTTCCACGTCGGTGAGGACGGTGACGTCCGGGTGCAGTTGCAGCACGGAGGCCGGGCAATCCGGGTGGACCGGGCCGGTCAGGGCATCGCGGAGGGCTTCGGCTTTGTCCCGGCCCTGCACCAGCAGCAGCAACCGCTTGGCGTCCAGGATGGTTCCCAGGCCCTGGGTAATGCAGCGGGTGGGAACGTCGTCGAGGCAATCGAAGAAACGGGCGTTCGCCTGGCGCGTGCGTTCTGTCAGTGCTTCCACCCGGGTGCGGGAGTTCAGGGCTGAGCCTGGCTCGTTGAAGGCCAAGTGGCCGTTGTGGCCGAGGCCCAGGATCTGCAGGTCGATGCCGCCAGCGGAGGCGATGGCCGCCTCGTAGTCAGCGGCCGCCTGATCCACGTCCGGCCGGCAGGCGTCCGGCAGCAGAACCGTCGCACGGTTCAGGCCCAACGGCGTGATCACCTCGCGCTCGATGACCGCGGCATAACTCTCCGGGTGGCCGGCCGAAAGCCCGATGTATTCGTCCAAGGCAAACCAGCGGACGGCCGCCAGGTCCAGTTGACGGCGTGCCAACGACTGGTACAGCGGCAGCGGGGAGGAACCCGTGGCCAGGCCGATGACGGCCCGGGGCCGCTCTTCGACGAGTCCGGCGACCAGGTCTGCGGCCACGGTTCCGATCTCCGCGGCGCTGTGGTGCGACAGGTGCAGCTTGCGTTGCTGGTCGACGGGGGCGCTCATGGAAGCCCTGTCTGGTTCGCGAGTGCCGAACGGCGTGGCCGTTGTGCGGCGTCCATTCTCGGGCGCGGGGGCAGGTCAAAGTTCATGACACGTTCCTTCATCGGTACTGGTGGCATCTGCAGGAGGCGGGTATTCGCTGGCATAACAGAAACAGGTTGCAGAAAGGTTATCGAATACCGCCGGCCGAGCACTTCGACCAGCGCCCGATCATGCGGTCAGCGAACCCGGACAGGACTTGGCTGAGGTGTCAGAGCAGCACGTCGAAGCCGGCGTGCGGGGACAGCGTGCCGTTGGCCTGCACCTGGACGGAGTGCCTTCCCGCGTAATGCACGCGCGTGGTCATCTGCCGGAAGCCGTGCTTTTTGCGGAACCGGCGCACCTCGCCGGGCGCCAAATCGGCCACCGCCAACTTGAACACCTTCGGAGCCAGCGAACCGTTGGCCTTGACGTAGTGCACCACGTAGTCCAGCGCAACGCGTGCCGGCTCTGCTGCGTCATTGCGGAGTTCGACGGCGAAGCCCAGTTCCCCGGGCAGGCGGACAACGCTGTGGTCCAGTTGCGGGGCGGACACCGCCACGGCTCCGGAGCTAAAGCCCAGCGTGGCGAGCGCATCGGGGTCCGCCTTCTTCACCAGGGTCCGCAGCCCGTGCCGGGTGACCCAGGCCGCGCGGTCGCCCGACGCCTTACGCCAGCGTTCGGCGGTGGCTACAGTTTCGGCCGCGTCATGCCGCGACAGGTCGTTCAGGTGGTTGGCCACGGAGCGCCGGACGGTCTCGCTCTCATCCAGGTACAGGTCGTCGAGGATCGGCAGCGTCGCTGCCGGCCGGGCGACGATGCCCGGTACACGGACGGCCCAGGGCAGATACGGCCTGGTGCCTTCGCTGGCCAGCCGTCGAACGTGTTCATCCGGGTGCGCCGTCCAGCCGCGAATCGCGTCCAGCGCGCGGTCCAGGTCCTGGATCAATAGCCGTCGGATGGCAAACTCGCTGCTCATCCGCGGCGTCAGCTCCGCGAGCAGGGCCAGCGCGTCATCGAAGGCCCGCTGGCTTCCGTCCTGGAGCGCCAGGGTGACCGCTGCCTCGCCGACCGGCCACAGGATCCAGCCGGTAAAGCCGTCATCGGCGAGGGTGCTGCGGAAGACTGCGGCAGCCCGCTCGTAGCCGCCGTTCAGGTCCTCCATCAGTGCCGTCGCGAGCAGCCCCGCCCGCGCCCGCAGGGCCAATGGTTCAAGACGGCCGCCGGCTTCCTCAAGGGCCGGCCAGACAGGCTGGTCGGCTGCCCCGGCCAGCGACGTGCGCAGTTGCGCCACCGCGGACGGACCCAGCAGGTCGTTCATGATTCCCACGGCGGTCCTCCGGGTCGGCTGAGCGATGTGTTACATCCCAGCCTATGGCTCTCCCACGGCGCCAATCGTCCTCAGCCAACTCGCGGGGCCGGTCTTAGGACGGCAGCTGTCCTGAATTGGGCCCGAGGGGTGTCGTGGGGCACGGACCGGGCATTAGAGTCACCTGACATGGACATCATCCTCGTACCCGGATTCTGGTTGGACGCGTCATCGTGGTCGGAGGTGACTCCGCCGCTGGAAGCCGCAGGGCATCGGGTCCACCCGCTGACGCTGCCCGGCCTGGAGTCACCGGAGGCCCCGCGGGCGGGCATCGGCCTCCGCGACCACATTGATGCCACGCTGAAAGCAGTGGATGAGCTGGGCGGGCCGGTGATCCTGGTGGGTCATTCCGGCGGCGGAGCCATCATCCATGGCGTGGTGGACCAGCGACCGGATCGCATCCTTCGCGCCATCTATGTGGACAGCGGCCCGTTGGGCGAAGGCGGCGTGATCAACGACGAGCTTCCCGCCGAAGGGGAAGACGTGCCGCTGCCGGACTGGAGCCTGTTCAGCGACGAGGACCTGGCCGATCTGGACGAGAGCCTCCGGACCGCGTTCCGGGCCCGCGCCATTCCGCAGCCGAGGGGCGTTGCCCAGGACCCGCAGCACCTCTCCGACGAGCGCCGGTTCAACGTCCCGGTCACGATCATCACCTGTGAGTTCACGCCGGAACAGCTGCAAGGCTGGATCGACGCCGGGGCGCCGCAGGTGGTGGAGCTGACCAGGATCAAGGATGTGGAGTACGTCCATCTACCCACCGGGCACTGGCCGCAGTTCACCAAGCCCGCCGAACTGGGCGAGGCCATTCTGGCCGCAGTGACCAAGACAGCCGGGGCAACACAGGCATCATGAGCACGGCCACCCTGTTGCCCGCCGTCGAGGCGGCGCTCGCCGAGCACGGTCTGACCTACGAGGTGCTGGCCTGCGACCCGGACTTGGCCGACACCGCGGCGTTTTGCGAGCACTACGGCTTCACCCTCGACCAGTCGGCGAACACCATTCTGGTGACGTCCAAGAAAGTCGAACCGGCCAAATACGCCGTCTGCGTGGTGCTGGGAACCACCCGGTTGGACGTCAACAAGACCGTCCGGGAACTGCTGGAGGTCAAGCGCGCGTCCTTCGCCGATGCCGAGACCACCCGAGCCGTGACCGGGATGGAGATTGGGGGAGTGACCGCCATCGGCACCTCGGGCCACACGATTTACATCGACTCGGAGGTGCTGCAGCGCGACAGCGTGGTGATGGGCGGCGGCAACCGCACCAGCAAGCTGCTGCTCAAGCCGCAGGAACTGGCCAAGCTGCCCCACGCCGTCGTTGTTGAGGGGCTGGCGAAGCCCGCCGTGCCGGCCCCGGCCGCCGGCAGCCGAGCCGCCGGATAGCGCAGGCTTCCCTTATCTTGGCTTGCCTTACCTTGCTGGCGGTGGTACAAAACGGCACATAATCTGGGAAGCATGGGACTCACAGGAAAACTTGCAGAAGCGTTCAACGATCAGGTCACGCTGGAACTCCAGGCCTCCGTGGTCTACCGCCAACTGGCCATTGACATGGATGCCATCGACCTGCCCGGCATCGCCGGCTGGTTCCGGGCCCAGGCCGAGGAAGAGGTGGTCCACGCCAACAAGTTCATCGACCACATGACGGACCGCGGCGCCCACCCGAAGATCCAGGCGATCACCGCTCCGATGGTGTCCGCCGGCACCGTGCTGCAGGCGTTCGAAGCCTCGCTGGCGCACGAGAAGAAGGTCTCCGAATCCATCCGCGACCTGTACCGGCTGGCGCAGCAGGAAGGCGACATCGACTCCATCCCGCTGCTGAACTGGTTCATCGAAGAGCAGCTGGAAGAAGAAGCCACCGTCGGCGAGATCATCGGCCGGGTCAAGCTGGTCAACGACGACGGCCCCGGACTGCTGCGCCTGGACGACCAGCTCGGCTCCCGCACGGCTGCGGAAGACAGCTAGCTGTAATGACCTGAGAGGTTGGGTACGCGGCTGGCCGGTGGTTGACCTTTGAGTGAGGTGTGCCCGCGGTGATGATTGTAGTCGTGGAGCCAGGCCGGGAATGCGGCGACCCGTTCTGCCTCTGACCGGTACGGTTTGGCGTAGGCCCATTCCTCCATCAGGGTGCGGTTGAAGCGTTCGACTTTGCCGTTGGTCTGCGGCCGGTAGGGGCGGGTGCGTTTGTGTTGATCTCGCCCAGGGCCGCGGCGAAGGGCAGGGAACGGTAGCAGGCGCCATTGTCGGTCAGGACGCGCTGGACAGTAATGCCGCAGGAGGCGAAGAACGCGTTCGCCCGGGCCCAGAAGCCGGCGGCGGTTTCCTTCCGCTCGTCGGCGAGGATCTCTGTGTAGGCCAGCCGGGAGTGGTCGTCCACCGCGTTGTGCAGGTACGCATAGCCGGGCCGGCGGTTGGCTGCGCTTCCGGTCCTGTTCCTGTTCCCGCTTGCCTTTCCGATCATCCGGTGTCCGCCGCCGTCGGGGATCCGCCCGAGCTTTTTGACGTCCACGTGTACCAGGTCCCCCGGCGCGGCATGCTCGTAGCGGCGGATGTTCCGTCCGGTGGCGCGGTCCAGCCAGGTCAGTTTCGCCAGCCCGTAGCGGGAGAGTACCCGGTGCACGGTCGAGGGGTGGAGGCCGAGCAGGTAGCCGATCCTGGCCGGGCCCCAGCGTCGGTTGATCCGCAGTGCGATGATCCGCCGCTCCCGGCGGACCGGGGTGCGGCGCGGACTGCGGTCCGGCCGGCTGGACTGGTCCTGCATGCCGGCCTCGCCGTGTTCCCGGTATCGATTGGCCCAGCGTGAGGCGGTCGTGACGCAGACCTGGAACCGTTCCGCCGCGCGGCGCAGCGGCCAGCCGTCGTCGACCACGCATTTGGCCAAGCGCAGGCGGCCCTTCGGAGTCAGGACGGCATTAGCATGGGACATTGAAGACCTCCGGTGTGAAGATGTGGACTCTCGACAAGCCCCACCTCACCCGGAGGTCTTCTTCATGTCATTCAGCCACGCCGCGCGTCCCTAACGTCCGTGGTCAATACAGCTAGCGGCTGGGATTCCCGCCTCAACCACAACGCGAAGGACGACGTCGGCGCTCACCTGGGCGCCGACGTCGTGCTTCACGCGGGTGGCAGCACCCTTGACAGGGTGCTGATTCCCGTGTCGACTCGGTCCCAAGCTGTGCCCGGGGAAGCGCCGGGCCCTGAGCAGACCGGGAGAATCGGGCATGAGTACGGTGGTAGTGCAGGCGTTCATCACCTTGGACGGAGTTGTCCAGGCGGGCGGCGGGCCGGACGAGGACCGCGAAGGCGGCTTCGAGCACGGCGGTTGGCAGGCCGGCTACGACGACGGGGACATTGTCAGCGAGTGGGAGAGCAGGACCGAGGCGCTGCTGCTGGGCCGGAAGACGTACGAGATCTTCGCGGGTTCCTGGGGCGTGTGGGACGAGAACGCCGACGGCCTGTTGGGCGAGCTGACGCGGAGGTACAACCGGATCCCCAAGTACGTTGCTTCGGACACGCTGACCGATCTTGGCTGGAAGAACTCGCAGCTGCTCGGCCCCGACGTGCCCACCGCAGTGAAGCAGCTGCGGTCAGAGCCGGGCGGCGAGATCCGCATCTGGGGAAGTACGCAGCTGATCCGGACGCTGGCCGAGCACAACCTGATCGATGAGTACCGGCTGGTTGTCTACCCGCTGGTGCTGGGCGACGGCAAGAAGCTGTTCGGCGACGGATTCCCGCTCAGCCGGCTCAGCTTGGCCGAGTCCCGGGCACTGCCCTCCGGAATCCTGATCAACATCTACAAGCCGGCTGCGGGCTAACGGTCCATCCGGAGTCCACGACGGCGCGGACACGCCCCTATCGGGTGCCTTGTTTCCGCCGAGGTCCATGGGGGTCTTGCCCATGATGGGTGGCGCCCCTAGGTTGTAAGTGGACGCCTGCGGGGATAGGTTCCCGACCGGGAGCCGGCGGTGCGGCCAAGAAGGATAATCAGTATGGCAACAGGCACCGTCAAGTGGTTCAACGCCGAAAAGGGTTTCGGCTTCATTAGCCAGGATGACGACGGACCGGACGTGTTCGCGCACTTTTCGGCCATCTCTTCCGGCGGCTACCGCTCCTTGGAGGAAAACCAGCGGGTGGAGTTCGACGTGGTGCAAGGCCCCAAGGGCCTGCAGGCAGAGAACATCCGCACGCTCTAACAAACCTGGATGAACTGCGCCCCCGGACCGTGGGTCCGGGGGCGCAGTCGTGGGCGCGCTGTTTAGACGTGCTGATCCACGATGATGGGGTTGCCGTCCGGGTCCACCAACATGAAGCTCGCGGGGCCAGTCGTTCCCTCCTCGGCTTCCGACAGGAATTCAACGCCCTCCGCTTTCAGTTCGCGCTGGAGTTCACGCACGTCCGTGAACGAGTCCAGTGCCTGCGCGTTCTGGGTCCAACCCGGGTTGAAGGTCAACGCGTTCTTCTCGAACATGCCCTGGAAGAGGCCGATGACGGTCTCGCCGTTCTTCAGGATCAGCCAGTTCTGCGAGATGTCACCGCCGTGATCGCTAAAGCCGAGCTTCTTGTAGAACGCAGCGGAAGCCGCGATGTCCTTGACGGCGAGGCTGATCGAAAAAGCGCCGAGTTCCATGGGTTGCTCCACTCTGCCGAACGATGAATTTCTCTGATGATAGCCGCGGCCCGCGTCGCCACCGGCAGCACGGCGCGTCAGCCCTGCCCTTAGACCTGGTCGTCCGGAACGTCGACTTCGATGGCGTCGAAGTCCTCCCCGGCCGTGAGCTGGCAGCCGAGCCGGCTGCGGGCCTCGTCCCGCGGGCCGGCGGTGCACTCGAGCATCTCTCCTTCGTCGTCGCCGATGTCCGGCAGCCCGTCGAGGTACTCGGGCCGGACGTAGACGTGGCAGGTGGCGCACATGGCCTGGCCGCCGCATTCGCCGACGATGCCGTCCACGCCGTTGGTGACCGCGGCCCGCATCAGTGACGTGCCGGGGTCCACGTCCAGGACGTCAACGTCGCCGTCGGAGTGGTGGAAGCTGATCTTTGCCATGGTTCTTCTTTCCTAGTTCCAGGTAACGGGGAGGCTGGTGATGCCGCGGAACACCCAGCCATCCCAGGTTTCGGGCCGGCGGTTGTCGGTGCGCAGCCCCGGGAAACGTTGGTAGGCCAGCGGCACGGCGATCTGGCCGATGGAGGTCTTCGCGGCCCAGTGCCCGGCGCACAGATGCACGCCGCTGCCGAAGGCAAGATGGGCGGTCTTGGGTCGGAAGATGTTGAACTCGCCGGCCGTAGGTCCGAAATGGTTCACGTCCCGGTTGGCGGATCCCACGACGACGCCGAGGCCTGCACCCGCGGGCAAGGACACCCCGCCGAGCGTTGTCGCACGGGTGGTCTCCCGCGGATACATGCCGATGGGGGAGAGCCACCTGACGGTCTCGTCGAACACCGCCGGCCAAAGCGAATCATCGTTGAGCACTGTGTGGCGCTGTTCGGCATGCCGGCTCAGCGCCCACACGATGTTGGTGACCATGTGCTGCGGCTCGTTCATGCCGCCGGAGATGGTCAGCTTCACATTGGCGGCAACGTTGTCGAACGGCAGTCCGCTGTTGGCCAGCGCCGAGGTCATCGACGCGTTGGGATGCTGCTGGTAGAACGGGATGAGTTCGTCGAGGATAGCATCCAGCTCGGCCCTCGACGCCGCACAGCGAGCCCAGATGGCCTGGTCGTCGAGCACGTTTCCGGCGCCGGCGATGAAGTCGTGCGACCAGCGGCGCATGTGCTCCACCGTGACGTCTTTCAGGCCCAGAAGGTCGATCAGGTTCTGCGAGGCGACCGGGGCGGCGTAATCGCGGTTGAGGTCCGCTTGGTCCGGGCCCTTTCCTTCGAGGACGTCGAGGTATGTCCGCGCGTTGCGTTCGAAGACCGGCGCCCAGGCTTCCTTGATGTTCTTGGGCCGCAGCACCGGGTTGATGGCAGCCCTGTCCGCTGCGTGCTCGGGGTCGTCCTTGCGCAACATGGGCTGGGCTCCAAGCGCCCGGTTCATGGTGGCGCCGCTGACGTTGGCGCTGAAGATCTCCTGGTCCAGTTCCACGGCGTGGCACCCGGCGTAACTGGTCACGAGGAACTTGTTGAGCGCCGGAACCCAGGCGACCGGGGACTCGCTCCGCAGGCGCTCATACGTGGGGTAGGGGTCAACCATGAGCTCCGAGGGATTCACCCAGTCGGCCACTGGGGCCACGGGGGCCACGGGGTGGGCAGCCGGCGCAGATGCCGCAGCCGCCGCGGGCCGCGCCGTCGCGGTCTCGGTGCCGATGATGTCCGGCCGCGTCATAACGCCGGCGTTCTCTGAGTCTCCACCGAAGCCGTAGGGGCATTGGCCTTCGAGGGCGGCAGACATGTGTCCTCCTGGAATCGAACGAACAGTGAAGACCAGTGTGACCCCCGGACTTCTCCTAGTAAACTGCGGATATTCGTACAACTTCCTCGAAACTGTAGGTTTAGATGCCAAAGTTCACCCTGCGCCAACTGGAACTCTTCGCCGCGCTGCCAGACCATCCCACGCTGAGCTCTGCGGCGTCGGCACTGCACATCTCCGAATCGGCGCTCTCCCATGCACTGAACGAGCTGGAGGCAACGGTGGGAGAACAGCTGTGCGTCCGCCGGAAAGCACGTGGCATGTGGCTGACCCAGGCCGGCCAGTACCTGGCCGCCAGGGCACGGACCATCTTGAAGGAAACCGACGGGCTGGTCAGCGAACTGGCCGGCGTCGGCGGGGTGCTGAGAGGGCCGGTGGCCCTGGGCTGCTACACCGGGCTGGCCAGCAACGTGCTGCCGTCGGTCCTGGAAGGCTTCGGCAAGCTGCATCCGGGCGTGGACATCAGCATTACGGTAGGCGATCACGGCGACCTGCTGCCCCGGCTGGAGACCGGCGCACTGGATGCGGCCATCGTCTACGACATTGGCATGCCGGCCGGCCTGCAGCGCCAGGCGATCTACCAAACGGAAGTGATGGCCATCCTGGCGGAATCACATCCGCTGGCCACCAAGCCGGAACTCGACCTCGCCGACCTGGCCCCCGAACCGCTGATCATGCTTGAGTCGGTCCCCAGTACCGGTTATACCCAGCTCATGTTCGCGGAACGGGGGCTGACGCCAACGCTGGCAGCCCAAGTGCCGCAGATCGACCTGGTCCGAGCCCTCGTGGGCCGCGGCCTGGGATACAGCTTGCTGATGTCCCGCCCCAACCAGATCCCGGTCACTACCGAAGGCCTCCCCATCGTTTCCCGGCCGCTGCTGCCGCGGGCAGGCGGAACCTCGGTGGTGGCAGTCTGGCCCGACGGTATTGCCCTGAGCGCGCGGGCGCAGGCGGTCATGGACTATGCCTCTGAGGTGCTGGAAGGCATCGTCACCGCTTGACGGCTATGGCTACGGCTCCGGCGGGTGTCGGTGTTCCCTTCGTTCACGCACACGCTGCTCGTGCTCCAACCGGTGGTGTTCCTCGCGTTCGTGTTCCGCCGGGATCAGCTCCGGGTGGTTCAGCCGGGAGTGCCGGCGGCCGTACAGGAAGTAGATGCCCAGCCCGATGGCCAGCCAAATAGCAAAGCGCACCCAGGTGAGCGTGGTCAAGTTCAGCATCAGCCAGAAACACAGCGCCGCGGCCAGGATCGGCACCACCGGCGAGCCCGGCACGCGGTAGGCGCGCGGCAAGTCCGGCCGCTTCTTCCGCAGCACCACGACGCCGATGCTCACCAGGATGAAGGCGGAGAGCGTCCCGATGTTGATCATCTCTTCCAGCACGTCCACGTTAGTGAAACCGGCAACCAGGGCAACCAATGCGCCGGACAGGATCTGCACGCGCGCCGGGGTCTTTTGGTGCTCGGTCGTATGGCTTAGCCAGCGCGGCAGCAGACCATCACGGCTCATCGCGAAGGCCACGCGGGCGAGCCCCATCAGCAGGACCATGATGACGGTGGTGAGCCCGATCAGGATGCCGACCGATATGACCTGCGCGGCCCAGTCCGCTCCGACGTCTATGAACGCTGTGGCGAGGGAGGCCTCATCCGCCGCGGCCAGATCCTTGTAGGAAACCATGCCCGTCAGGGCCAGGGTAACCAGGATGTACAGGACGGTGACGATGGCCAGGCCGCCGAAGATCCCCCGCGGAAGCGTTTTCTGCGGATTACGGACTTCCTCCGCGCTAGTGGCAACGACGTCAAAGCCGATAAAGGCGAAGAACACCAGTGCCGCGCCGGCCAGAATGCCCAGCGCGCCGTACTGCTGCGGCTCCGCACCGCTGAGGAAGGAGAACAGCGACTGGGTCCAGACGCTTCCCCCGGTGCCCGTGGTGGGTACCGGCTCCGGCACGAACGGCGTGTAGTTCTCGGCCTTCACGAACATGAAGCCCACAACGATCACGAACAGGACGATGGCGATCTTGATGAGGGTAAAAACGTTGTTTACCCGGGCCGACAGTTCGGTGCCGAGCACCAGCAGGGTGGTGAAGATGGCAACGATCAGCAGCGGCCCCCACGTCAACTCCAGGCCGAAGACGCTGACGGTGGAGGGGACATCCATGTCGAAGAGCAGGAAAACGTTGCTGAGATAAATCCCCCAGTACTTGGCGATGACCGCCCCGGCCGTGAACAGCTCCAGTATCAGGTCCCAGCCGATGATCCACGCCAGCAGCTCGCCCAGCGTCGCGTAAGTGTAGGTGTACGCGCTGCCCGCCACGGGGATAGCGGAGGCGAACTCCGCGTAACACATGATGGCCAGCGCACAGGTGATGGCCGCCAGCACGAAGGACAGGGTGACAGCCGGGCCGGCAAAGCTGCCGGCGGCTTTCGCGCCGACGGAGAAGATGCCGGCCCCGACCGCGACCGCCACACCGAGGATCATCAGGTCGAAGGTGCTCAGCGTGCGTTTAAGCTCCCTCCCTGGCTCCTCCGAGTCCGCCATGGACTGTTCGATCGACTTGGTCCGAAAGAGGCTCATGGGACCAGTATTCTCAGGATGGCCCGCCTCGGATACCTTTATTCGTCCAAAAGTGGGCGAACAACCCGCAGATCGAGCCCCCAGTGCGCGGTGAATCGATCCTCGGCTCGGTGCGTCGGCCCTGCCACCCTTGCGGCTGTTGCCAACCTCCACGAGTCGGGCCTAAACTCGCGCCCACAGTCCCAGTCTGGGAGGTCTCCGGAACCTCTGCCCATCGGGCGTCCGGCGCGACCGGAGCTCCGCGTTTTGGACACAGACAGAACAGGAAATTGCCATGACCAAGTACTTGTTCCAAGGAAAGTATGTGGGCGAGGGAATCAAGGGCCTGATGCATGAAGGGGGATCCAAACGACGCGAGGCCGTGGTCCAGGCATTGGGGTCGGTGGGTGGATCACTGGAGTGCATCTACTATGCCTTCGGGGAGACCGACGTCTTGGGAGTCTTTGACATCCCTGATGCGCCCAGCGCCGCTGCCCTGTCGCTGCTGATCAATTCCAGCGGGGCAGTGGATTTGCGCCTCACACCGCTCATGACACCCGAGGACCTCGACGCCGCGGCGGGCAAGACGCCGTCGTACCGGGCCCCCGGACAGCAGTAGGCGGCCAACAACCGGCCTAGCGGCCTAGCCGCTGCCGGCTCGTGCGGGAGTGCTGTTCGTCCCACCAGGCCAAGACGCGGGTGCCGTAGAAGGTGAGCCATTTGGATGGTTCGCCGGGCGGCACATCGACCTCAAACCAGACGCGCCCCGGGTGGCGGCGTTCCTGCAGCCATGTTCCGTCCGGCTGCCGGGCAGCGCGGATGACCTCCACGGCATCGGCCAGCCGCGGATCAGGTGCGGCACCGTCGTACAGGCAAGCAGACCTGAAATAGTCCATGGCGTTCAGCGCACTGTGTACGTGCCGGAACGGGTAGCCGAAGTGCGTGGCCCACGGACCGACGATCGCTCCGGTGGACTTGGTGTAGAGCAGCCGGCGTTCCAGCAGGTAATCCTCGCCGGTGTGGCGGGCGGTCCGGAGCTCGTCGGATCCGCCGGTGGCGGACTCGTAGTACAACAGGCCCTTGAGCGAATTGAGCGTGGAGTGGAAGGAGGAGCGGGTGGAGCCCTCGACCCACTCGCAGTTCCAGCCGCCGTCGGGCAATTGATGCTCCAGGAACCAGGTCGCGATTCCGCTGACATTCGCTCCCAGCCACGCGCCGTTGGCGAGCGTGAACGCGTTGATGCAGCAGTCCACTTCGCCGTCCCAGTACGGCAGGTCGTCGTACTCCCAGCGGCTGTTGGCGGCGAGCCGTTCGGCGGTGCCGTCGAGAGCGGCCGGATCGAGGCCCCAGTCCCGCAGCGTATTGAGCGTCCAGGTGGTGGCGGTCCATGGCTGGCCGGCTCCCTCGGCCGCTTCCGGCCCCTGGAAGTCGAAGCCAGCGGGAAAGTAGGCGCCGCCGGCCCACTGCCCGTCGGGGTCCTGATGGGACAGCAGCTCCGCGGCGAATCCTTCGGTCGCCATGCGGGCCCTGGTCTCCAACCATTGCCCAGCCGGAAGCTGGGCGAGGTCCCGTTCAACCTGCCAGCGGAGGGCGGGGTCGGAATCGAGCATCCAGTCGAGCGGCGCCGTCTCGGGGTCCATGGGGAACAGAGTAGCGGCCGCTGGCAGTGAGCAACACCGGGCTCTGGCTGTCGGGCGGCAGAACAGTGAGCAACACCGAGCTCCGGCCGTCGGCTGGCAGAACAGTGGGGAAAGCAGAGGACGACGTCGGCACCCGGGCGGGCACCGACGTCGTCCGCTTTAAGCGAGAGGACCCTATGGGGTGATCAGCCGGCGACCACCTGCGCGTCAATGAGCACCGGGCCGGTGGCTTGCAGTGCCTTCTGGTAGGCCGCCTCGAACTCCTCGCGGGTGTTGGTCCGCTCGGCGGGCACCCCGTAGCCCTCGGCGATCGAGACGAAGTCGATGCCGCCAAGCTTCAGCCCGGGCACGTCCGGCACGCCCATCCGCTGGGCGAAGCCGGCCAGGGCGCCGTAGCCGGAGTTGTTGACGATGACGAACACCGTGCGGGTCTGCCGCTGTGCCGCCGTGTAGAGCGCGGTGATGCCATAGTTTGCGGAGCCGTCGCCAACGGTCGCCACGATGGTTTTCGCCGGATCGCCGAGGGCCATGCCGACCGCCACCGGCAGGCCGAAGCCCAGGCCGCCGGACGCCGGGAAGTTGTACATGCCCGGGCGGTCGATGGCGATGCGCTCGAGGTAGTCCAGGTCCAGCGTGGTGGTCTCGTTGACGTAGGCGACCGTGTCATTGACATGGGCGTTCAGTACTTCGAGGATTTCGGTGCCGGTCATGCCGTCCGGCGAGGTCTTGGCCGCCGGCAGTTCCCGGCTGCCGGGCTCGCCGCGCCGCTGGCCCCGGTCCGTGACTCCACGGGCCAGCGCCTTCGCCGCTCCTGCCACATCGGCGACGACGGACCGGCCGAACGGCGCGCGGGTCGCTTCCCGGGGGTCCTGCGTGAGTTGAATGACCTGGGTTCCGGACTCGAGGTAGTTGCTCGGTTCCCAGCGGTGATACCGGAAAACGGCGGCGCCGAGGACCAAGACCACGTCGTGGCCGGCGAGGCGGTCACGCACCGACTGGATGCCCGGGACGAGGACGCCTTCGAAGTTCGGATGGGTCGTGGGGAACGGGCCGCGTGATGGCGAGGGAGCGACGAAGACGGAGGCACCGGTTTTCTCGGCCAGCGCCACGACGGCGTCGAACACGCTGGGATCCTCGACGGCGGCGGCGTCCACTTGGGGGCCGACGACGAGCGCGAGCTTCCGCGCACCGTCGACGGCCGCGATGAGTTCCCGCGCGAGGGCATCGGTGAGGCCGCCGGCGCTGACCACCGACCGCTCGGTGAGCAGGGCGTCGTCGTCGAGCGCGGGCTCCGCCCAGTCATCAAGCGGAACCGAGACATAGACCGGCCCGCGCGGCTGGGCGGACGTCTCGAACACCGCCTGCGAGAGCGTGCGCGGCACGTCCGCGGCGGCCAGCGGCTCGTGCGAGTATTTGACCAGCGGCGCCGTCAGGATCGAGGCGTCGGCGCTAGCCAGCATCGTCTCCTGCCCCACGGTGCGGCGGACCTGCTGCCCGGCCAGGATGACCATGGGGATATGGCCGTAGTGGGCGTTGGTCAGCGCACCCATGGCGTTGCCCGAACCGGAGGCCGCGTGCAGATTCACCAGCGCGGGGTTGCCGGTGGCGCGCGCGTAACCCTCGGCCATCCCCACCACTACCTGCTCATGCAGGCCGAGGACGAAGTCGAATTCCTCGGTCAGCCCGGCCAGGAAGGGGAGCTCGTTGGACCCGGGGTTGCCGAAGATAGTGGTCATGCCGTGCGCACGGAACACGTCCAGAGTCGTCTCCAGTACCGTCTTCTTTATGCTCGCCACTGGTCTGCCTTCCTAGTATTTTCGTTGCTTGCGTTCACTGCGTTGGTTGGCCTGGCCGGCCCGGCTCGTGTGAAATCTCCTGGGACAGGTTGAGTGCGGCTGCCTCCCGCACCGACGCTGCAGCTGTCACCAGGGCAGCCTGCTCCTCGGGGGAGCCCTGCCAGTCGGCCACCTTGGCCTTGCCGGCGCTCATGGTTACCGGCAAAGCGATGAAAGCCTCGTCCAGCCCTCGGGCTCCCGCGGTCCACACGGCGGCGGGAAAGGTTTCGCCGCGGGCCATCATGGTGATCATGCGGACCACACCGAGCGGGGTGGTCCAGCCTGAACTCCGGCCTGGTTCCAAGGCAGACCAACGGTGGAACCAGCCATCAATGTCCTGGCGGATGTTTTCCTGCTGGGAAGCGGTCAGGGTCACCGGCGCGCCGTCGACCGTCACGGCACTGAAGCACGGCACCTGCCCCTTGCCGTGCTCGCCCAGGACCTGGGCGCTGACCCGATGCGGTTCGACTCCAAGTTCCTTGGCGATGGCGGCCTGGAAGCGGACCGAGTCGTTGATGCTGTAGCCCAGGATCCGGTCCGGGCTGATGTCGGTGATCCGGTGCAGGCACTCGGCGAGGACATCGACCGGGTTGGACAGCAGCAGGACGACACCGTTATGGCCCGAGAGCTTCTCAATGGTCGGGGCCAGCAGCCTGAGCAACCGCAGATTCGCGGCGAGGAAGTCGCGCCGGTCCCCGCCGGGCACCTCCGGGGCCGACGCGGCCACGATGACCAGGTCAACTTCTTCCCAGGAATCGGCCGCCGCTGGATCAACAACATCCAGCCGGGGCGCCCTGACGCCAGCCAGGATCTGGGCCTCGGAAATGTCGATGGCGTGGGCGCGCGCGACGTTCTCTTTCACATCGACCAGATGGATCGTTGTGCCGATGCCGGCCAGTGCCAGTTGGTACACCACGCCCGAGCCAATGAGTCCGGCAGCGCCGATCACGGCTATGCTGCGGGGCCACGCCTGACTTTGATCCGTGCTGTGCCTGGCACTTGGCGGATTGGTTTCAGCTTTCACTGTCTCTTCTTCCGTTTCAGGAGGAGCCTGAGCGTTCCGAGGAACTGATCGTCGATCCCCAGGGTCTTGTGCAGCATACCCACGTCCGAGCCCGGGTTGCAGCCAGCCGCCGTCGTCTGACCGAAGGATCCCGGCACGAGCTGCTCCCGGATCGCGGGGAACCACAGTGCAGGGCAGCAACCAAGCGCGGTGCACCGGGCGGCCTGTCGCACCGCCCCGCGCGGAGGCTCAGCCCAGGAGCGTGCCTTCCCCGGCACCGGAGGGTTTGGGGTCGGGGAGCTTCATCATGCGGAAGGAGTTGGCCAGGCCGGCGAGCCCGGCGAGTATTGGGATGAACAGCGCGATTTGAAGCGCGATGGGCCGTGCGTCCGTGTTGATGCGGATGATCTCGTCCTGGACGTCCTCCGGTTGGCCGGCGAGGAGTTCCTCGAGTTGCGTGTTGCTCAGTACCTGCGCATCCTCTTCCAGCACCTGCGCGACTTGCTGCTGTTCGTCGGGCGCGAGTACCGTGCTCGACGTGGCCATGCTGGTGAAGATGATCGAGAGCGATGCCAGCATGATCGCCCCGGCAAACGCGAGCCCGAAGGAGAGGCCGAACGATCCCGCGGCGGAGTTCACACCGGCGGCCTCGCTGACCCGCTCGTCCGAGATCGGCGACAAGGTGTAGTCGTTGAGTTGGGACACCAGCAGTCCGAGACCGCATCCCGAGATCACCAGCGGGAGCAGGAGCCACCAGCCGGAGTCCGCGCGCGGTACCAGCGGCACGAGCACCAAAAGGCCCACTGTCAGGATGAGGAAGCCCCACCTGATGAGGCCGGCCGGGCGTCGCGTCGCCGCCTTCTTTCCGGCGAGCATGGCGATCGCGAACATGGTGAGCGAGAGCGGGGCGATCGACAACCCTGCCTGCAGGGCGTTGTATTCGAGCACCATCTGGAGGTAGATCGGCAGCACGATCATCGTGCCGCCCAGGGCGATCTGCTGGAGCATCTGGCCGGTGGCACCGAAGCGGAAAGCCTTCGATTGGAACAGGTCCGGGTCCAGCAGCGTCGGCTTGTTGTGGCGCTTGCGCCGCTTGAGCCAGTAGACCAGCCCGCCCAGTGCGACGGCACCGACGGCAATGATGGCGCCCACTGCTTCGCCGCCTTCCTGCCAGACCAGGATGCCGAGCACGATGCCGCCCATTCCGAGGAAGGAAAGAATCGATCCGACGGCATCGAGCTCGCGCGGCCCCGTGTACGGCACGTCGCGGACAAGCTTGATGCCGGACAGCACGACCGCGATGATCAGGACTTCCAGCAGGAAGGCGACGCGCCATGAGAGGAACGTGGTGATGAAGCCGCCGAGCAGGGGCCCGACCGCTGCGGCGATCGCAGCGGAGGCTCCGACCAGGGCATAGGTCCGTTTCTGCGCCGCGCCCTCGAAATTGCCATGGATGAGGGACTGCATGGACGGAAGCAGGAGCGAGGCACCCAGCCCGCCGATGAGGGCCCAAAAGATGATGATCGGGAGCAGGCTCTGGGCCAGCGTCATCGACACGGCGCCAATGGCGTAGCAAGCGAGACCGATCACGTAGGCGCGCTTGCGCCCGATCAGGTCGCCAATCTTGCCGCCGATGAGGATGAAAGCGGCAGATACCAGTGCTTCCAGCGCAATCGTCGACTGGAGGCCGCTGACGGTTGTGCCTATGTCTCTCACCACGGCGGAGATCGAGACGTTCATGATCGACGTGTCGACCACCAGCACGAACATCGCCATGGCCAGCAATAGCGCCAGCCGGCCGTTGAACGGCTCTGCCCCGGTGCCACCCCCGTTCGGCGCGCTCATGGGTGGCCGCCTAAGCGGCCCGCGGTCTTCGGTTTGGTGGCGGACATGTCGCCTCCTCTGGCGTCGCCCGGGCAGTTACGCCCGGCGCGTGCTGTCCTGCACGAGCACATGAAACCACAACCGGCCAGGAAGCGAAAGGGCTCTGTCGCCGGGCCCCGCCGGGACAGGCGGCGTCGGGGCGGCCGCGGGCACGCGGAGCCGCTGGCACAGGGCCGGTCTCGGTCTATTCCGGAGAAGGAAAGGTACGACGTCGGCGCCGGCCGACGTCGTACCTTTGGGATTGGCGAGGCTACTTCACCTTGTCCTTGAGGAACTGCACCGCCCGGCTCCACGCCAGCTTGGCCGCTTCCGGCCGGTAGTTGCCCTGCGGGTTCTCGTCATTGTGGAAGGCATGCGGGGCGTCGTAGAAGTAGTAGTTCACTTCCGCGCCGGATTCGCGGCGGATCTGCTCCTCCTGCGCCTTGGCCTTCTCCACCGGGTAGGACGTGTCCTGCTCGCCGTAATGGCCCTGGATGGCGGCGCGGACACCTTCGTAGGAGTCGGGCAGGCCTTGTCCCACGCCGTAGAACGGCACGGCGGCGCTGATCTTCTCGCCCTGCTGCGCGGCCAGCGCGAGCACAAAGCCGCCGCCCATGCAGAAACCGATGGCGCCCACGGTGGAACTGGTGACCGCCTCGTGGGCCAGCAGGTAGTCCACGGCGCCGGCCAGCAGGCGCGCACCTTCTGCCTCGGGCAGCTTGGACATCATTTGCGCCGCTTCCTTGCCGTCGTGGGCAATGCGGCCGCCGAACAGGTCTGGGGCCAGCGCCACGAAGCCTTCTGCTGCCAGTCGGTCGGCCACGTCGCGGATGTGGTCCACCAGGCCCCACCACTCCTGGATGACGATGACGCCGGGGCCGGACCCGGACTCCGGGAGGGCCAGATAACCGTGGGCCTCGCCGCCTGCGGACTCGAAGGTGACATTCTGAAAGGTCGGGTTTTCAGCCAAAGTCCTACTCCTGATCGCTCGGGGCATACGGCATCAGTCTAGGGACAGGCACCGAAGATGTCTCGCCACGCTCGCGGCTGCTCGCCGCGTGCGCTGCCCCTCGCGCAGGCGGCCCGGACTGTGACCCTCGCGCCCGCCACGGACCGTCGGCGGCGACGGGCGCGCCCCTCACCGCCGACGGTCCGCCTTGCGGTGCGGCGACTCAGGCCGCGGCGCTTTCACGGAAGCCGCCCAGCCGGCCGCCGTGGAAGACCAAGGGGTCGCCGTCGTCGGCCACCATCTCCAGCACTCTGGCGATGACCAGCACGTGGTCACCGCCGTCCAGTTCCTGCTGGATGGTGCAGTCGATCCAGCCAACGGAACCGGCAATGTGCGGGGTGCCGTAGGCGGACTGGTTCCATTCGATGGCCGCGAACTTGTCCTCGGATTTGCCCGCGAGTGCCTTGCAGACCGGCTGCTGGCCGTCGGCGAGCAGGTTCACGCTGAAGCTGGCGGAGCTGCGGATTTTCGGCCAACTGGTGGACGTGCGGGCGATGCTGAAGGTGACCAGCGCCGGGTTGAGCGAAAGGGCCTGGAAGGTTCCCACGATCAAGCCGCAGGGACGGCCGCTGGCCGGATCGGTGGCGCAGATCGCCGCGACGCCGGTGGGGAAGTGGCGCATGACGGCGCGGTACTGATCGGGCTGGATTGCCGGGGTGACGGCCGCGAGGTTCATGGCGCTTCCTTAAGTCGTGGGGGCAAGTTCGGCGGTGGCTGCGGGGATGCTGGCCCGGACGTTCCGCGCCGCGCGCAGGCCGCTTTCGATCGCGCCGTCAATGAAGCCGGCCCAAATGTTGGCGTAGTCGCTGCTGGCGAAGTGCAGCACGCCGGCATTTTCTTGCTGCGCCGCCAGGTACCGAGTCAGCTGGCCCGGCTGCTGGATCAGCCAGGTTTCCTGTGAGTACGGGTCCGCCATCCAGTCGTGTCCGGTGCACTCCAGCACTTCAAGGTCATTGCGCCAGACCTGCAGGGCGCTGCGCACGGCCTGGACGTCGTTGACGTCAAGCCGCGTGGCATCGGCGCCGAACGCGACCAACACAGCGTCGGTCTCGCTGACGAATTCGGTGCGCACCACCGCGAGCGGGTGGTGCTGCGAGGAGTAGGCGAAGAACGGCTTGATCGGGCCGCGCACCCGGATCCAGGCTTTGACACCCCGCGACGCGGTTTTCTCGATGCTGGGCCGGAGCTTGCCCTCCGACAGGCCGGGTGTGATGTCGAGCTGGTGAAGGATGTTCTGCGGGACCGTCAGCACCACGCGGGACGCCGAAATGGTGCGGCCGGCACCGTACGTGACTAGGGCGGACCCGCCGTCGTGCTCGATCGAGGCGACGGCAGAGCCCAACCGGATGTCGGCGCCGGAGTCGCGGGCAATGGCGTCCGCCAGGCTGCGGGTGCCGCCGGTCAGCCGGAAGATGGCCGACGCCTCGTGCATCAGGTGCCAGGAACCGGCCGTCGCAGCCGTCCAGCGCAGCGCGTTGGCGTAGGCGCACCGGTCCAGTGGGGCGTTGAAGTGGCCCACCCAGGCCGCTTCGTTGGCATTGCGCTCGTCCTCGGACAAGTCCAGCTGGTCCAGCTTCTCCTGCAGATTGAACTGGTCGACGTCCTCGATGCCGGGCGCCGCCAGTGGCCTGTCCGGGCGGGGGATCCACTTCATCGTGTCTTCGAGCAGGCGGGTCATGCCAGGGTCGATGAGTTGCATGAAGTCCTCGAGGTTGCCGCGGCGCACGTGGCTGCCAGCCAACCAGTACGTCTCCTCGGAACGGGGGCCGCGGGTCACTTCCAGGCCGTAGCGGGTGACCTCCGCCCAGGAATGCGGCTGCGTCCAGTGCAGCCAGGTGCCGCCCATCTCCAGGTCGCGGCCGAGCCGGTGGTCGGTCCAGGTACGTCCGCCGATCCGGTCCCGCGCTTCCAGGACAACGACGTCCAAGCCTTGGCGCGTCAGCTCGCGGGCCGTCACCAAACCGGCAAATCCGGCGCCGACAACGACAACATCGGTTGTTTCAGTCATCCGTGGTTCTCCTGCTTCGTTCTGTGGGTGTCTTGCCTGAACTGGGTTAGGAAGCGATGGCGACGGCGGTGCCCGCGCGATGGCCGGTGGCCGGATGTCCCGGAAGGGTGTAATGATGCCCGGGGCCGTACAGCTTCTCGCGGAGCGTCAACTGCGCGTCGGTGGGCTGCGGGGCTTCCGCCGCGAGCCCTTGGCGGCGCAGTTCGGGCAGGGCGTGCTCGATGAAGTGCTTCCAACTGTCGGGCTTGGTGGCGTAGCTGAGGTTGATGCCGTCCACGTCCGCCTCGTCGCGCCAGCGCCTGATGTCGTCCGCGACAGTGCTGGGCGAGCCCACAATGGTGCTTCCGGTGCCGCCAATCCCGAGGAACTCGGCGACGGCCCGCGGCGTCCACACCCGGTCCGGATCGGCCTTGGAGAACATGTCCACGATCGATTGCACGCCGCGGGTTTTGACGTGCTGCAGCGGCGCGTCAAGATCTGCCTCGGACAGGTCGATGCCCGTCCAGCCGGCAAACCGTGCCAGGGCACCTGCGAGGCTGACCTGGGCGCGGGCCTGGTCATGCAGCGCGGACGCCTCTTCATCGGTAGGCGCCACGATGACCGTCAGCAGGACCACCACCTTGATGTCGTAGGGCCCGCGGCCGTTTTCGACGGCGGCCTGCCGGATCTTCTCCACGCTGCGGCGGGCTTGTTCCACCGAGACCGCGTTGATGAACACGGCCTCGGCGTGGCGTCCGGCGAAGGCCATCCCACGCGGAGAGGATCCGGCCTGGAACAGCACGGGAGTTCTTTGCGGGGACGGCTCGCACAGATGGATGCCGGGAACGGAGAAGTACTTGCCGCTGTGCTTGATGGGGTGCACGCGGGCCGGATCGACGAAGGTGGCTCCCTGCTGGTCACGGACGACGGCGCCGGGCTCCCACGACTGCTCCCACAGTTTGTAGAGGACCTCCATGTATTCCTCGGCCAGCTCATAGCGTTCGTCGTGCTCAAGCTGCTGCGACAAGCCCACGTTCCGTGCCGCGGACTCCGAATACGAGGTGACGATATTCCATCCCACGCGTCCGCCGGTCAGGTGGTCCAGTGTGCTGAAGCGCCGCGCCATTAAGTACGGCGGCTCGTAGGTCAACGAGGACGTGACACCGAAGGTGAGTCTCTCGGTCACCGCCGCCATCCCGCTGACCAGCAGCAGCGGGTCGTTGATCGGGAACTGCGCGGCATCGCGCAACGCAGCATCCGGACGGCCTTCGTACACATCGTGGTAGCCGATGGTGTCGGCCAAGAAGATCCCGTCGAACCCGGCGGCTTCGAGCGTCCGGGCCAGGTCCTTCCAGTACGCCAGGTCCTTGTAGCGGTGGCCCTGGTCCGCCTCGTTGCGCCACGACCCGGCGGTGAGATGGGCCGGGGAGTTGGTATCGAAGGCGAAGAGGCTCAGGGGTTGGTCTTTCATAGCAGCGACACTTCCTTGCACCATTGAAAAGAGGAGGGCTGTATGTTCAGTATCTGAACGTGGCGTTCAATTTATCCCTGCGTGCGAGTAGTGTCAATGGTTCGGGACGTAAGGTGGTACTGCCCGCCACAACACGGCCCCTACGGCCGGGAGGAACCCAAGACCATGACGGAGACAGAACCGCTCGCGGAGGGCGCTGACGCGCCGGACCTCGCCAACAAGTCCGTGGTCAAAGCCATGGCGCTGCTGCGCGAGCTGGGTCGCCACCCGCAGGGAATCACCGTCACCGAGCTGGCCCAGCACGTGGGCCTGAGCCGCCCCACGGCGTTCCGGCTGCTGTTGAGCATGGAGCAGGTCGGGTTCGTCGACCGGACCGACAACAACTACACGCTTGGCTGGGAAGTGGCACGACTCGGGCGTCTGGCCGACCCGACGGCGGGCGTGGGTGCGAAGGTCCAGCCAATCCTTGAGCGGTTCGCCCAGGAGATCAACGAGACCGCAACGTTTGCACTGAACAAGAGCGCCACGGAGTACGACCTCATCGCCGAGGCGTCAGCGTCGAGGATGCTCAGCGTTTCGCAACTGTATGTCCACCGCCAATATCCGTTGTACGCGAGTGCGACCGGCAAAATCCTGCTGGCCGACCTGGACGACGACAAGATCGTCCAACTGCTGCCCGAAAAGCTCACCCCGATCACTCGGCGGACGATCACCGACCGCGGCGTCCTGCTGCAGGAGATCCACGAAGTCCGGCGGAACGGGTACTCCGTCCTGGACAACGAACTCGAGGAAGGCCTCTTTGCCGTGGCCGTCGCCGTCCGGGATGCCGACGGATTCCTCCTCGGCGGACTCACGGCGACGGGGCCGGACCAGCGGTTGAAATCCGGCCGCCTGCCCAGCATCGTGGAGAACCTGCACGTCACGGCCGAGAAAATCGCCAAGGCCCTCGGCTAGGCCGGAGACTACGAGCGCCGTCGTACTGAGAAACGTGCCGGCAGGTGTGCGCTCTGCTCCAAGCTTCATGCATCGGTTCACAAGAAGGAGTGGTCGCCGGAGCGTAACGTCGGTGGCTCCACCATCGTCCGTGCAGGGGCAGTCCACGCGGCGCAGTCCCGGGCGCACTTGAGAGCCAAGGAGAAATCATGACCGCAGGGGAACCGATCGACTACATCGTCGTCAACGGCGTGATCTACACCAGCGATCCCCAGCAGGAATGGGCCGAGGCGTTCGCGGTCTCCGCCGGGAAAATCGCGGCGGTCGGAACCGAGGATGCCGTCCGCCGTTTGGCAACGGACGAAACGCCGACGATCGATCTCGCCGGACGTTTCGCCATGCCGGGCCTGGTGGACGTCCATGCCCATCTGGGACTGGGTGGCCGCCAGCAAGCGTTCGAGTTGCCGATCCTGCCCACCGATTCGGTTCCCGAGATCCTGGCCAAGGTGCGGGCATGGACGGAGCGGCTCCAGCCCGGCAAATGGGTCGTCGGAGGCATTGTGGGCTCCACGGTGATCGACGACCTCACCACCGACGATCTGGAAGCCCTGGACGACGCCGCCCAAGGCCACCCGGTGATGCTCCGCGACGATTCGATGCATAATCGCTGGGTCAACTCCCGGGCGCTGGACATCATGGGAGTAACGGCCGATTCGCCCGATCCCGACGGCGGGTCCTATGTGCGGAATGCCGACGGGGAACTCACCGGCGTCCTGTACGAGCTGGCCGGAAATCTGGCCGAGTCGGCTGTGGCGGAAGCGGTTGAAGATCCGGCCGCGCACAATGCCACCGCCATCAAGACCGCTGTACACACCCTGAACTCCTTCGGCATCACCGCCGTCCAGGAGGCAGCCACCATGGACTACGCCCTGGAGACCCTGCACCGCCTTGACGAGCAGCGGCAACTCACCGCCCATGTGGTCGCGTCCATGCCGTCCCGCACCTTCATTGAACCCGGCATCACCGGGGCGGAGCTGTACGACGTCGGTGCCCGCCACCGGAGCGCCCATGTGCGGCCGGACTTCTCCAAGTATGTGTTGGACGGGGTGCCGATGACCCGGACCAGCGCCATGCTGCATCCGTACATCTGCAGCCACCACAGCCACGACCGCGACTTCACCGGGGAGCCGCTGTGGGGGCTCGACGAGCTGGTGGAATCGCTGGAGGATCTGGTGGACCGGGGGCTGCACGCGAAGCTGCATGCCACCGGCGATGCTGCGGTCCGCCGGGTCCTCGACGCTGTGGAGCGGGTCCGTGCAAGCCGCGGGGAGGGGCCGATCTTCCAGATCGCCCACGTGGAATACATCGACGAAGCCGACCTGCAGCGCTTCGCCGAGCTCGGTGTTGTCCCCGACGCGTCGCCCTACCTCTGGTTCCCCTCGGTGATCCAGGAAAGCATTGCCAAGCAGATCCCAGCGGAGACCTTCGATAAGTCGTGGCCGCTGCGGGACCTCTTCGAGTCCGGTGCACTGGTGAGCGGCGGCTCCGACTGGCCCTGCGCGGCGCCCACGCCCGACCCCTGGACCGGATTGGCGACCATGGTGACCCGGCGAAATCCGGATTCAACGGTTCAGGGAGAACTCAACGCCGGCCAGTCCATCGGGATCCAGCAAGCCGTGGCAGCCTTCACCCGCAACCCGGCCGCCGCCATGGGGCTCGGAGAGGTGACAGGAACTCTCCGCCCCGGGCTGTCCGCGGATTTCATCGTGCTGGACCGCAACGTTCTCACCGAGAACCCGGCCGCAATCCACCAGACCACGGTGCTTCAGACGTACTTTGAGGGCCGGCTGGTCTACGAGGCAGCCGGCGAGGATGCGGCAGGTGTGGCCGCCGGTCTGGCCGGAAGCGCCAGGTAAGCAGAGCGGACCTGCTGCACTAGCCGGCGCTGCCTCCTCGCTTCAGAAAGGCGGCGAGATTCGCCAGGGAGGAGGCCAGCCCGGCTACGTGGTCGGTGGATGAAATGCCCGGCGGAACATTCGTGGCGGCTACGCTCACCAGTGTTCCTTCCGATTGCGCCTGCAGCTCCCACGTCATGGTCATCGTCCCGGCGAAGCCGGCCTCGTCGGACATGAACCTGATCAGCTGCACGAGTTTCTCGCCCGGGACCAGGTCAACGAACTCGACGTTGGTGACGTCCGTGGTGTCGGAGGTCTTTCCGAGGCCGGAGGCGTCCAGATAGGTCAGGACCATGCGGAAACCGCCGCCCACCCCCGGAGTGAAGTGCTCCACGCGGGCCACCATGCCCTCCGGCGGCAACCATTTTTCCAGGCTGTCGGGGTCGGTCAGGGCACTGTAGATCGTCGACGGCGGCGCGCTGATCAACAGGCTTCCCCGATCGACCCTGTGGGCGTTCTCGTCCATCATCCTGCCTCTGCGCGTCGGCGGTCTTGGGCCTTGACTGGCTTCGAGGGTAGCAGGCGCGCCGCTTTCGGTGGGGCGCGAGCCCGCCAAACGGCGGAAGCCGGGGCTCGCCGTCGTGCTCTGAAATGAGTGTTTCCTGGCAGCCATTCCCATGCCGGTCGTGACGTTTTATCATGGGCAGTTACGGTGACCAGCCGGCCGGGGAGTGCTGAGATCCAGCCCGTGTTCCGACGGCGGAGGAGCGTGAGGCAATGGAGCCGCATGAGGTGAAGGTCAACGGCGTGCCACGGGTGTTGGCCGCCGGACCGCAGGTCAGCCTGCTTGACTGGCTGCGCGGCCAAGGGCTGACCGGGGCCAAGGAAGGCTGCGCCGAAGGGGAATGCGGCGCGTGCGCGGTGCTGGTGGCGCGCGAGGACGGGCCGGACCGCACCCGCTGGACGGCCGTCAACTCCTGCCTGCCGGCGGCGCTGGCCTTCGACGGCGGGGAAGTGGTCACGTCCGAAGGGCTGGGACGCGCTCCGGGGGCCTGCAGCGCCGAGGAGCTCCACCCGGTCCAGCGCGAAATGGCGGACCGCGGCGGCTCCCAGTGCGGCTACTGCACGCCCGGCTTTGTCTGTGCCATGGCGGCCGAGTACTACAGGCCCGAACGGCAGCCCGCCGCGGAAGAGCGGGAGCCTTGCCACGGCCCCAACGGGTTTGACCTGCACGCGCTGAGCGGAAACCTGTGCCGCTGCACCGGCTACCGGCCCATCCGCGACGCGGCCTACGCCCTCGGCGCGCCGGCCGAGGCGGATCCGCTGGCCGCCCGACGTGAGGCATCGGCTCCTGCCGCCAAACGGACCCGGTTCGTCTCCAGCGGGACCGAATTCATCCGTCCCGAAACGCTGCAGGAGCTGTTGAACCGGCTGGAGCAGGATCCCGACGCCGTCCTGGTGGCCGGGGCCACCGACGTCGGGGTTGAACGCAACCTGCGGCACAGCCGCCCGCGGTTAGTGTTGGCCATTGATCGGCTGGAGGAGCTGCGCGGCCTGGACATCGCGACCGAGTACGTGGAGATCGGCGCCGCCCTCGCGCTGAGCGAAGTCGAGCAGGGGCTGGGCGGACGGGTGCCGCTGTTGAGCGAGCTCTTCCCGCAGTTCGCTTCCCGGCTGATCCGGAACAGCGCCACGCTCGGCGGCAATCTCGGCACCGGGTCTCCGATCGGCGACGCCGCGCCGGTCCTGCTGGCCCTCGACGCCACCCTGCTGCTCACTTCACCGCGAGGTGAGAGGTCAGTGGCGCTCGCCGATTACTTCACCGGCTACCGCCAGACCGCGCGCGAACCGGACGAGATCATCCGCGCCGTTCGGGTGCCGCTGCCGCTGGCTCCGATCACGGCGTTCCACAAGGTGGCCAAGCGGAGATTCGACGATATCTCCTCGGTGGCCGTCGCGTTCGCGGCCAGGTTCGACGGCGCCGTCGTCGCCGATGTGCGGATTGGGCTGGGCGGCATCGCCGCGACGCCGCTGCGGGCCAAGGCCACCGAGGATGCGCTGGCCGGCAGGGAACTGACCCGGGAGAGCGCGGCGGAGGCAGCCGCTGTCCTGGCATCCGAGGGCACCCCAATGGACGACCACCGGGCCAGCGCCCGCTACCGCGCCGCAATGCTGGAGCAGGCGATGCTGCGGTTCTATGCCGACAACGCGCCGGAACTGGAGGTGATCCGGTGACCTCCCTCGCCGACCGGCCCGACAACCCCGCCGTGGGCCAAGCCGTATCGCATGAAAGCGCGGCGCTGCACGTGACCGGAACCGCCCTCTACACGGACGATCTGGTCGGTCGGATGCGCGGATGCCTGCATGCCTGGCCGGTGCAGGCGCCCCACGCCCACGCCTACGTGACGGCGCTGCGCACCGAACCGGCGTCGGCCATTCCCGGCGTGGTCCGGGTGCTGACCGCCGCCGACGTGCCCGGCGTCAACGACGCCGGGGCCAAGGACGACGAACCGCTCTTCCCCCGCGAGGTGATGTACTACGGGCACGCCGTGTGCTGGGTGCTGGGCGAAACCGCCGAGGCCGCGCAGCTGGGCGCGGCAGCCGTGGAGGTCGATTACCAGGAGTTGCCATCACTGCTGACCCTCACCGAGGCCATCGACGCGGCCAGCTTTCAGGGAAACCAGCCGGTGGTGGCACGCGGCGACGCCGAGGCCGGGCTGAAGCGCGCGCCGCACCGGTTCAGCGGGTCGTTCGAGTTCGGCGGCCAGGAACACTTCTATCTGGAGACCCACACGTCGCTGGCGCACGTGGACGAGTCCGGGCAGGTGTTCATCCAGTCCTCCACGCAGCACCCCTCGGAGACGCAGGAGATCGTCGCCCATGTGCTGGGCCTGACCAACAGCGAGGTCACCGTCCAGTGCCTGCGGATGGGCGGCGGGTTCGGCGGCAAGGAGATGCAGCCGCACGGATTGGCCGCCGTCGCCGCGCTCGGAGCCGTGCTCACCGGGCGGCCGGTCCGGCTGCGGCTGAACCGCACCCAGGACATGACCATGACCGGCAAGCGGCATCCGATGCACGCCAGCTGGGAAGTGGGGTTCGACGACGACGGGCTCCTGCTCGCGCTGCGCGCCACCATCACGTCCGACGGCGGGTGGAGCCTGGATCTGTCCGAGCCCGTCCTGGCCCGCGCCCTCTGCCACATCGACAATGCCTACTTCATCCCCGACGTCGAGGTCCTGGGCCGGATTGCCAAGACGAACAAAACCTCGCAGACAGCCTTCCGTGGGTTCGGCGGGCCGCAGGGCATGCTGGTCATCGAGGACATCCTGGGCCGGTGCGCGCCGGCGCTGGGCATCGAGCCGGCCGAACTGCGGCGCCGCAACTTCTACGCGCCGGGCCAGAGCACACCGTACGGGCAGCCGGTCCGGCACGCCGAACGGCTGCAGGACATCTGGGCGCAGTTGTCGGTGCGGGCGGACGTGGAGCGTCGGCGGGCAGCCGTGGAGCGCTTCAACGCCAGCCACGAGCACAGCAAACGCGGCTTGGCGATGACGCCGGTGAAGTTCGGCATCTCCTTCAACTTCACGGCCTTCAACCAGGCCGGCGCGCTGGTGCACGTCTACAAGGACGGTTCGGTGCTGGTCAATCACGGCGGAACCGAGATGGGCCAGGGCCTGCACACTAAAATCCGCCAGGTGGCCGCCACCGCCCTGGGCGTGCCGCTGGACTTCGTGCGGCTGGCACCGACGCGGACGGACAAGGTGCCCAACACCTCGGCCACGGCGGCGAGTTCGGGCGCCGATCTCAACGGCGGGGCGGTGAAGCACGCCTGCGAGCAGATCCGCGAGCAACTGGCCGAAGTCGCCGCACGCAAGCTGGACACACAGCCCTACAACGTGCGCTTCGTCGACGGCCGGGTGACCAGCCTGGGCTCAGCCGAGAGTCTGTCCTTTGCCGAACTGGTGCACACCGCCTACTTCCAGCGCACACCGCTCTTCGCCGCAGGCTTCTACCGGACCGAGGGCATCCATTGGGACTCCACCCAAATGCAGGGCGAGCCCTTCAAGTACTTCTCCTACGGCGCCGCAGTCTCCGAGGTTGAGGTGGACGGCTTCACCGGGGCGTACCGGTTCCTGCGCACCGACATTGTGCACGACGTCGGCGACAGCCTGTCGCCGCTGATCGACCAGGGCCAGATCGAAGGCGCCTTCGTCCAAGGCGCCGGCTGGTTGACCCTGGAGGAACTGCGCTGGGACACGAGCGCTGGACCGGACCGGGGTCGGCTGGCCACGCAGGCCGCCAGCACCTACAAGATCCCCAGCTTTTCCGAGATGCCCGAGGAGCTCAACGTCCACCTGTACGAACGGGCCACCGAGAGCGGTGTGGTGTACGGCTCCAAGGCGGTGGGGGAGCCGCCGCTGATGCTTGCCTTCAGTGTGCGCGAGGCCATACGCGCCGCGGCTGCTGCCTTCGGACCGGCAGGCCGACCACTGGAGCTGCCCAGCCCGGCGACGCCGGAAGCCGTCTTTTGGGCTGTCCAAGAGGCGCGGGCTGCCGCGGGCAGGGGCACGCTGCCTGCGACGACGTCCGCCGCATCGGGAGCGGGCGGATGATGGACTGGCTGGCTGCGGTGCAGAACCTGCGCGACGACGGACGACCCGGTGTGCTTGCCACCGTGGTCTCCGTGCGGGGTCACGCGCCCCGCGAGGCCGGCGCCAAGATGGTCATCGCCGCAGACGCTCTCTGGGACAGCATCGGCGGCGGGAACCTTGAGGCCGAAGTGATCGACCGGGCCCGCCGCATGATCGCCGATGCGGCCGAAGCGCCCGAAACCCTGACGTTTGCGCTCAACGAGCACGCGGCGAACCAGCATGGACGCCAGTGCTGCGGCGGCGAAGTGCGGGTCCTGCTGGAGCCGCTGCGCCATGATCCGGTGGTGGCAATTTTCGGCGTCGGGCACGTGGGGTTCGAGCTGGCCCGGATCCTCTCCCGGCTGCGCCTGCGCCTGCACCTGACCGACAGCCGGGCCGGGCAGCTCGATCCGCTCCGGCTGGCCGACGTGACTGCCGGCAGCGCCACCGTCACGGTCCACCACACCCCGGCACCGGAGACTGTGCTGCAGGCCTTGCCGGCCGGCTCGCACGTTTACATCATGACCCACGACCACGCCGAGGACTTCCTGCTGTGCGACGCCGCACTGCGCCGGGGCGGCCTGGATGTGGGCCTGATCGGCTCGACGGCAAAATGGGCCCGGTTCCGGCAGCGGCTCCGCGCGGAAGGGCATGACGACGTCGACTCCATCCGCTGCCCCATCGGCTTGCCCGGCACCGGCGGAAAGGCGCCCGCCGCCATCGCCGTCGGGGTCGCCGCGGAACTGCTCGGCAGGCTGGGCAGCGCAGTGCCGGAAGCTTCCGGGCCGGCGCCCCGCGCGGTTTCGAAGCTTCCGGAATAGCCGGCACCGAGGGCGGCTCCCAAACAGGTCTAGGACGGCGCGGCGAAGCCCAGCTTCTTGTCGATCACGTTCTCCAGCGGCTGCTGCTGGGCGTAGCGGCCGAAGTTGTCCGCGAACTGCCCGGCGAGCTGCGGCAACCAGCCCCGGGCGTCGCCGCTCAGGTGAGGGGAGATGATCACGTTATCCATCGACCACAACGGGTGGTCGGCCGGCAGCGGTTCGACGTCGAACACGTCCAAGGCAGCTCCGGCGATGGCTCCGGCCTGCAACGCCTCCACCAATGCCTGGGTATCCACGCTGGCACCGCGGCCCACGTTGATCAGCCGGGCCGTGGGCTTCATGGCCTTCAGCACGGGGGCATCGATGAGGTGCCGCGTCTGTTCGGTCAACGGTGCCACCATCACCACCCAGTCAAAGCCACCGACGACGTCGGCCAGCTCGGACGATGCGTATATCTCGCCGAAATCCTCATCACCGCTGCGGGAGGTGCGCCCGGCCCCAGCGACGTGCAGGCCCATGGCTTTGAGCACGCGGGCAATCTCGCGGCCGATCGACCCGGTGCCGACGATGAGCGCCCGGCCGGATTCCAGCCGTTCGGTTTCCCTGTGCTGCCAGGTCCGCTCCCGCTGCAGAGACAGCAGGCCCGGCAGGTTCTTGGCGAAAGCCAGCATCCCGGCGAGCACGAACTCCGCCATCGGACGGTCGAAGATGCCGCGGGCGTTGGTGACCACCACGCCTGATTCCCGCAAGTCGTCGAACAGGAGCTTGTCCACGCCGGCGGCCACCACGTGAATCCACTCCAGCGAGCCGGCGGCATGCCAGGCATCCTCCAGCGCGGAGGAGAAGAAGTCCCAGAGCAACAGCACCTGCGCCCCCTCCAGCGCCTCGGCCAGTTGGTCCGCAGTGGCATACCGGACTTCGGCGGCAGCTTCCACATCCTCCATGCCCGGCGGGAGGTTGTCCTTGTACAGCACGGCGACCACCGGCTTGTCGGTCGGCCTCGGGGCGGTCTCCCGGTCGCCGGCCTCGAAGGCCTGGTGTTCCGTCAAGGTCTCCTGCATCTCGGCCATCCTCCACCTTTTCCGTTGCCGCATGGGCCCTGGGCTCGGGGCCGTGACCATCCTAGAGGAGTGCGCGGTGTCGGAGCTCAGAACTGCGCGGCGTCGAGGAGGGCCCGCGATGCGCTCAAACATCCGGTTGCCGTTGAATGATTCCGTGGGCACCTGTCAGCGCACCGCTTGCAGGGCCGCCAAGAACGGGACGGGAGTGCGGTCCTACCACCCAGGCTGTCACCTGCGGGGCGGCTGGTTGCCTTTGGTCTTGAGTTCTCCCAGCTGGCCCTCGACTTCGGCGCTGGCCTCCAGCCATTCGAACGCGGCCTGTACCTGGGGCGAATCCGGGTCCGACCAGGCGATTTCATTCCGGGCCGCGGCCTCTGCCTCGATCCGACGGGTCTCGCGCTCGGCCTCGCGGGCAGCCGACTGCATGTCGGTTGCGCTGCCGGCTGCTGCCGACGCGGCCTGCTGCATGCCCAGCGTGGCCTGGGCCACGCTGTGGCGGGCTTGCAGAGCCTGGAACTGCATCCGGCTTTCGTCGATCCGGAGGGACAGCCGGCCCAGCTCGCCGTTCAGTTGCCGCCACTGTTCGGCCATGCGCTCGTACTGGCGGGAGAGCGCTTGCACGCGCTTGGACGCGGTGATGCTGCGGTGCAGGGCCTCGCGGGCGCCGTCGTCGTCGCCCCTGGCCACGCACTCTTCGGCGTAGCGGTCGCAGTAGGCCTGCTCGGCTTTGGCCTCGTCAAGCAGCAACTCGATCCGCCGGCAGTCAGCGGCGATGTCGGCAACGCTGCGGCGGGCTTGGTCCACGGCGTCGTACTGCTGTTGCTGGCTTGCAGCGATAGTGGCCATCGGATCCACCGGCGGTTCTTTGGCGGTGCGGTTGGCACGGATAATGCGTCCGATACGGCGTTTGATGGACACATCAGCTCCTAGAGGGGTTGGGCCGGCGTTGCGCCGGGGCGGACCGGCGGCGCGGCTGGGCGCCCAGCCATCCGTGTGGCGGGACAGGAGCGCCGTGACCGCTAGGGGTGCCGTAGCCGCCAGGAGTGCCGCGGTAGGACGAAGACCACGCTTGCAGCGCCTCGATTTCGCGGGACAAGTGCCTGCCGGCGAGTTCCAACTGTTCGGCGTCGGCGGAATAGCCGGCCTCCATCAAATGCTGCCGCAGTTCGCCGGAAAGCCGGTTCAGTTGGTCCGTCCGGGCCGCCAAGCTGGTGGCCAGGGAACGCTTGACGCTAGGCTCCGGCTCTCCTTCGGCCAGCTTCAGTTGTTCATCCAGAGTCCTGGATGCGGCCTGGAGCCGGTCCGCTACCAGCGGCAGTTCGCCGACCGGGCGGCCCTCCGCGAAAGCGGCGGCCAGAGCACGTCCCGTCGCGTCGGCCGAGCGCTGCAGGCCGAGCCGTTGCCGCGCAAGGCGGCGGCCGGCGTCGTCCTTGGTGTAGCTGCGCACCGTGAGGGTCCCCGTGCGCAGCCCGTTCCGGAGCAGGCTGGATCGCCGGATCCGCCGAATCAGCAGCCATGTACCTACGGCAACTGCCGTGCCGAAGCACAGCATGGTGATGCCGGTGAACAGGAGGATCTGCAGGACCATGTCAGCCAGGAAGGATCCGGAACTCGCGGTCGCCGTCATGCTCATGCCTCAAGTTTGCCCCCGAAGGACCGGTTCCTGCCAGTACGAGGAAAAGTCCGGGAAAACAATGGAGCCGGCTCCCTTGCGGGAACCGGCTCCATCAGAAGACTAGTGCGGCGTTGCCGCTGCCGTCTTAGAGGCCGCGGATGTTGGCAGCCTGCAGACCCTTGGGGCCCTGCACGGTTTCGAATTCGACCTTCTGGTCTTCGCGCAGCTCGCGGTATCCGCCATTGTTCTCGATAGCCGAGTAGTGAGCGAAAACGTCGGCCGAGCCGTCGTCCGGAGCGATGAAGCCGAAGCCCTTTTCAGAGTTAAACCACTTGACGGTTCCAGTTGCCATTTTGTACTCCTCCGAGTAATTTCACGATCCGCGGACTTCACGAATCGCTTGCAGCGGTGTTTTTTCGTCCGCCGTTCAGAGAAGCACAAGCCCTTCGGTGAAGGGCCCGTTGCTCAAAATCAAATGCGCAACACAACAACTACAAGTTTCACAGTACACGATAGCTGCGGGGATGCCGAATGGCACTACCACGGACTGCCGCGTTCAGCGTCCGTTCAGCAAGGCCGCGTAGAGTGATCTTCATCTACGGGGTATCTGCCCACTAAAGCGGCTGGGAAGTCGGACCCAACCACCGAAGGCCGCATGAACTTATCTGTATCTCCACCTGCAACCTCCACCCGCACTAGGCGGGGTTCGGCGGCAGCCACTGGCTACTCCCAACTCCTGAATACTGTCCGGGACGCCGGCCTCCTCAGGAAGCGCCGCGGCTTCTACATCAGCCTGTTCGTGGCGCTGGCTTTGGGGCTCGGCGGTGCGGTCACCGGCTTTGTGCTGCTGGGCCACAGCTGGTTCCAGCTGCTGATTGCAGCGGCACTCGGGATCCTGTTCACGCAGTTGGCGTTCCTGGCCCACGAGGCCGCCCACCGGCAGGTCTTCGAATCCGGACCCGCCAACGACCGGGCCGGAAGGTTCCTGGCCAACGCCGTGGTGGGAATCAGCTTCCAGTGGTGGATGAATAAGCACAGCCGCCACCATGGCAACCCCAATACGATCGGCAAAGACCCGGACATCGAACAGGACACTATTTCGTTTCTGCCCGAGCAGGCGGCCGAGCGGAAAGGCCTGATGGCCTGGTTTACCCGCCGCCAGGGCTACCTGTTTTTCCCGCTGCTGATGCTCGAGGGCATCAACCTGCACGCCACGTCGATCAGGTCGCTGTTTGCCCGCGGCCAGGTCAAGGGCCGCAAGCGGGAACTGTCCATTCTCTTCGCCCGGCTGTCGCTCTACATCGCCGCGATCTTCATCTTCCTGCCCACCGGGATGGCCTTCGCCTTCATCGGGGTCCAGTTGGCCGTCTTCGGGGTGTACATGGGCGCGTCGTTCGCCCCGAACCATAAGGGCATGCCGTTGATCCCCAAGGATTCCAAGGTGGACTTCCTCAGCCGCCAGGTCTTGACCAGCCGCAACATCATCGGTCGGACCCGGCTGGGGAGCGGTTCCATCAACGCCCTTATGGGTGGGCTGAACTACCAGGTGGAGCACCACCTCTTCCCCAGCATGCCGCGGCCCAATCTGGCCAAGGCCGCCGAGATCGTGCGCGAGTACTGCGCCACGCACAAGATCCCGTACACGGAAACCTCGCTGCCCAAGTCCTACGGAACGGTGGTCCGGTACCTGAACAAGGTGGGGCTCTCCGCCCGGGACCCGTTCGACTGCCCGATGGTGGCCCAGTACCGCCGGCTCTAGTAGCGCTCAGGACGTTCCCGGCTCGAAGGACTGTACCGATAACGCCCGCTTCCCGCGCGGAGATGGGCGTTATCGGTACAGTCGTTTTCGTTGAGGCGGGTCCGCTCTAGAGCTGGGTGAAGGCAGCCGTGGCCGGATCGGCCCCGATACGGCCGCCGGCATCAAGCGCCGTGATGGCGGCCAGGTCCTCCGCATCGAGCGTGAGCCGTGCTGCGGCCAGGTTTTGCGCTATCCGGTCCGGGTTGGCGGACTTGGGGATCACGATGTTCCCGTTGGCCAGATGCCAGGCGAGCACCACCTGGGCCGGAGTGGCCAGGTACTTTGCTGCGATGGCGGTGACCGTCCGGCCCTCCAGATCGGCGCCCTGGCCCAGTGGGCTGTAGGCCTCGACGGCGATGCCGTGCCTGCGGCTGAGCGCTGCCACATCGCGCTGCTGGAAGGTCGGGTGGATCTCGATCTGGTTGACCGCCGGCACCGTGCCCCCGGCGGCCAGCAGCGTCTCCAGGTGGTCGGTCATGAAGTTGGAGACGCCGATGGCCCGGCTCAGGCCCTCGGTGTAGATCTCCTCAAGCACCTGCCAGGCCTGTACGTAAAGGTTCTGCGACGGCACCGGCCAGTGGATCAGGTACAGGTCCACGAAGTCCAGGCCGAGTGCGCGCAGGCTGGCGTCGAAAGCTTCCCTCGCGGTCGCTTGTTCGCCGTTGCGCAGTTTGGTGGTGATGAACAGGTCCTCGCGGGCAATCCCGCTGGCCTTGATCGCGGCGCCGACGCCGGACTCGTTGCGGTACGCGGCGGCCGTGTCGATGTGGCGGTAGCCCGCCTCGAGCGCAGCCTCGACCGCCTGCTGGGTTTCGGCCGGCGGCACCTGGAAGACGCCGAAACCCAGTTGCGGGATGGCGACGCCGTTGTTGAGGTCGATGGTGGGCACAGTGACCACAGGATGCTCCTTCGTACAGGGGATGTGGAACTACTTTTTCGGGACCAGCACGCCGTACACGCGCAGTTCGGCCAGATGCTGTCCGTCCTGGTCGTGGATGGAGATGTCCACGATGTTGTTGCGGCCGAAGCGGGTGCGCTCGATGCCGGTGGCGATCAGGCGTGAATCCGCCGCACCGGGTGCAATGTAGGTAATTTCGGCCTGCCGGGAGACGGACGGGCGGCCCAGCGATTCGCACACAAACGCGAAGCAGGTGTCGCCCAAGGTGAAGAGATAGCCACCGTGCAGGATGTGGTGGCCGTTCAGCATGTAGTCTTGGACGGCCATGGCCATGACCACGCGGCCCTCTTCGGCCTCGAGCACTTCAATGCCGAGGTGCTGTGATGCTTTGTCAGACGCGTAGCGGTGGCGGACCAGGTCCTCGACCGTGGCAAACTGCGCGTTGGGGGCAGGGGTGGTCAACGGTGTCCTCCCGGACGTGGCATGGATCATTGGCGTGATCCACGCTACCAAGCCCGGACCCCTGATCACGCGCCCGGCATTGCTCTGCAACCCGCCGCCGGGGCTCAGTCCTCGCTGGAGAGGATCTTCCGCCGTGTGCTCAGCAGGTCGACGCCCGGCCGGTAGGCGATGTAGTTTTCGGCTGTGTCCAGCACGTGCACCACGTGCGCCCGGTCGGCGCCGACCAAACCGATACCCAGTTCCGCCCGGCGGTAGAGGTTCTGCTGGCCGACCTCGGCCACGGAAAGGTCGAACCGCTTCCGCACTTCGGCGATGATCGGTCGCAGTACCGAGCGTTTTTCCTTCAGCGAATGGACATCCCCCAGGAGCAGGTCGAACTCAATCCAGCCGATCCACATGCGGACGAGTCTAGGGCAGGTGGTCCATCGCTTCACACGGGTTGGAGTTCGGTTGAGCCCGGTGGATCTCCATGGCGAGCCGTTGGATGAGGCCGGACAACAGGCTCACCTCGTCCGCCGCCAGGCTGGACAGCAGGCCTTGCTCAGCGGCATCCAGGCGCCTCTCGTACGTCGACAGCACTGTGCGCCCTTGCCCGGTCGGGACGATCTTGCGGGCCCGCCGGTCGTTGGCCGCGGGAACGCGTTCCACCAGCCGGGCAGCCACCAGTCTGTCCAAGAGGTACGTCAGCACCGTGCGGTCAATCGCCAAGTGTGCGCCGAGTGCCTGTTGGTTCGGCGGATCCCGGTGGACGACGGCGGAAAGCACCTGGTAGCCGCGGATCCCCTCGGGCATGCCGGCGACTGCCTCCTCGAACCGGGACTGGTATCCGCGCAGCACCATGCCCAGATTCCAGCCGAGATCGCCGGGAATCGCGTCGGGCCGTGGGATATCGGCCGCTGCAGGGGCTCCTGTCATGGGACACATCATAACCGGTTACACGAAGTTGCACAGATATTCTGTCGAGAATATAGTCTGTCCAGCCACATATTTTTTACTGACTGGAGTTGGCCGTGGAGCTTGGCGTGATTGGCATTCTGGGAGCGGGGCAGGTGGGGACGGCTGTGGCGCGGCAGGCGCTCAAGGCCGGATATCGCGTGAAGATCGCCACGGCTAAACCGGCAGCCGAGATCGCCTTGCTGGCCGAGATCATCACGCCGGGAGCAGAAGCGGTCGATGCAGCCGAAGCTGCGGCGGCGGACCTCGTCGTCGCGGCCGTTCCCCTGCACAAGTACCGCACGCTGCGTCCGGATCTGTTGGCCGGAAGGACCGTCGTCGACGCCATGAACTACTGGGCGCAGACCGACGGTGTGATTGCCGACTTCGACGACGAGCGCGGCAGCAGCGAGGTCATCCAAGAGTTCCTGGCGGGCGCGCGCCTAGTGAAATCGCTGAACCACATTGGTTATCGAGAGCTTGAGGTGGACGCCCGCGAACCCGGATCCGCCGACCGGCGCGCCCTGGCTCTTGCCTCCGACGACGACGACGCCAAGGCGGTGGTTGCCGGATTCATCGACCGGCTCGGCTATGACCCGATCGATGCCGGTCCGCTGTCGGCCGGCCGCGTCTTCCAGCCTGGGACCACCATCTTCAATGCGGCCCATACGGCCAAACAACTCCGAGGTCTCTTGGCCGAGGCAAACGAACCCGCCCGCCCCTGACGACGTCAGTGAACAGAACAGGACACACCATGGAAATCGGCGCTTACAGCTTCGGCGACACGCAGCTTAACCCGGACGGCTCGCAGCGCGGGACGTCCGAGGCAGTCCGCAATCTCTTCGAGGCGATCGTCCAAGCTGATCACGCTGGCCTGGATTATTTCGGAATCGGCGAACACCACACCACCAGCATGCCCGCGTCCTCACCGGGCGCGATCGTGGCAGCAGCCGCGGCTGCGACGAAGCAGATCAAGCTCGGCAGCGCGGCCAGCATCATTTCCACCGACGATCCCGTTCGCGTCTTCCAGCAGTTCGCCACGGCCGACGCGATTTCCGGCGGCGGCCGGATCGAGATCACCGCGGGCCGCGGTTCGTCGGTCGAGACCTTCCCGCTCTTCGGCTACGACCTGGGCGACTACGACGAACTGTATGCGCAGAAGCTGGACCTGCTGATGACCATCAACAACAGCGCCACGCCCGAAGTGAACTGGGACGGCTCCCGGCGGCCGGCCATCACGAACCTGGCCGTGGTGCCGCGCCCCGCCGCCGGGCCGATGCCCATCTGGTTGGCCACCGGAGGCAACGCAGGTTCTTCGGCCCGGGCCGGTCAATTAGGGCTGCCGGTCTCCTACGGGATCATCGGCGGGGCACCGCACCGGTTCGCGCCGCTGGCCGAGCTTTACCGTCGCAGCGCTGCACAGGCGGGCCATTCGGGTCCGGAGATCAAGGTGTCCGTGGCAGCGCTGGGCCTGGTGGCCCCGACCAAGCAGGAGGCCCTAGACAGGTTCTACCCGGGCTGGCACAACCTCAATGTGGAAATGGGGCGGCTGCGCGGCTGGCCCGCCCCGGACAAGCGCGCCTTCCTGGCCCAAGCCGAGGCCCCGGGCGCCTATTACGTGGGCAACCCGGACGAAGTCGCCGAGCGCATCGTCCACCTGCACGGCCATCTGGGGCACATGCGCCACTTCCTCCAGACCGACATCGGCGGGCTGCCGCATGAGCACCTGCTCGAATCCATCCAGCTGCTGGCCACCGAGGTGAAGCCGCGGGTCGAACGCCTGCTGGCCCGGAAATAGGCGAGGCAGGGTGCCGGCACTCCGCAGCGCCGGCACCCTGTCACCGAGAATGTCCTAGTTGGCTACGGTGAAGCGCCGGTTTTCATGCTGCGGGTTTTCCAGCTCATCGAGCACCGCCACGGCGAAGTCCTGCGTGGAGACGCTCTCGCCGGCGGGTGAATCGGCGCCCAGCTTATAGCTGCCGGTGCGCTCGCCGGGCGCGATCTGCGGCGCGGGAGCCAGCATGGTCCATTCCAGGCCGGACGCGGAGCGGTACAGTTCCAGAACTTCGGCCATGGTGGTGGCCTCGGGCTTGTAGTCCTCCGGGAAGCCGGGCAGGTCCTTCAGCTGCACGCCGTCCACCTCGGTGGCGCCGGCGCCACCCACCACGAACAGCCGCGCCGGGATGAGGGTCTCGGAGATCGCCTCGTGCGCATCCACGAACGGCGCGTGGGACTCGCCGGTGCGCGACGGCGGGATGGAAAGGACGACGACGTCGTGCTCGCCGGCAACCTGCTTGTAGGTCTTCACGTCGGAGAGCTCCGCCGCCAGGGTGGATGCGCCATCCATCGCGGTGCCGCTGCGCGAAATCGCGGTGACCTGGTGGTCGCGGCGCAATGCCTCTGCGGTGATCTGGCTGCCGACCATGCCGGTGGCGCCGTAGACGGCAATCTTCATCTGGAAGTCCTCTCATGGGGTGAAACGGTCGGCTGGCACTCTCGTTTCAACCACGGACCTAAGCTAGAGGACGTGGACAACACGGTGGACAGCCAGGCGAACCAAGCGGAGCTGGCGGCAACAGTCGTCTTGTTGCGCGACAGCGCGGACGGACTCGAGGTCCTGATGCTGGAACGGCCTGGCAAGGGAACCTTCGCAGGGGCCTGGGTATTCCCCGGCGGCAAGGTGGATCCGGACGACTATCTGGAAGCCGAGGCGGAAGCCGGCGTCCCCGCCTCGCCGGGCACCGCCGTCGTCAATGGCCTAGCCAAGCAACTGGCCGCGGCGAGGAATGCCGGGGTGCGCGAGACGTTCGAAGAAACCGGGCTGCGGATTGCCGGGCAGGAGCTGGTGCACCTGTCCAACTGGGTGCCCCGGCACAGCCTGGTTCGCCGCTTCCAAACATGGTTCTTCCTGGCCGCAGCGCCGGACGGAGAGGTCCAGCTGAACGACGACGAGTTGGCCGGCTACGCGTGGATGTCGCCAGCCGAGGCACTCCGCCGGCACCAGGCCGGCAGCATGCAACTGGTCCCGCCCACCTGGGTCACGCTGCACGAACTGAGCGGCTTCGCAACGGTGTCCGACGCCCTGGCTGCGGTCCGCGGCGCGCGGCCCTTCGACTTTGAAAGCCACGTGATCGATGATCCGGCCACCGGCCAGATCATCGTTTGGGCGGGCGACGATGCGTACCCCGGGCCCGGGCCGGCGGCGTCCGCCGGGGCACGGCACCGGCTCTCCACCGGGTCGCTGCCGTGGCGGTACGAACGGGACCACTAAACCCCTATTCCGCCCGCCGATGCGCGCCTCTAGACTTGTGGCACCTGCTGCCTGCATAGACCGGGAGACCGCCATGAAGAACGCACTTACGAGGGCCACCAAGAAAAAGTCCTTCAAGGACCTGAGCACCGGCCAGAAGCTGCGGGTTGGCCTCACCGCCGCGGTGCAGATCGCCCTGCAGACCGCCGCGCTGAGGGACCTGAAGAAGCGGCCGGCCGCCATGGTCAACGGGCCGAAGCCGGCGTGGTTCGCGGCGTCGTTCCTCAATTTCGTTGGCCCTGCGGCCTACTTCCTCTTCGGCCGCAAGCGCTGAATCCCTAAACACAATCCGTTGAATATTTCAATCCACTGCTCCTAAACCCCGTCAAACACTGTCTTGTGGTTTCGGCTGGGTAACGATGCCCTAGAGTGTTTGACGTCACGAAGTGGCATCGACCACACTTGAAATAGTGAACGCGTGTTCGGTCAGCGAACAAGTGGTCTGTATCCCCGTTCTCCTCGGGGCAGAAGGAGTGGAAATGAAATGTGCGCTGAATAGGGCGCCGCACCGGGATGAGTTGCTGTCATGAGCGCTCCGACGGTGACAACAGACAGCCAGGGTGCCGCGGCCAGCCGGCCGCGCAAGCGCCCTGCGAAGAAGCGCCCCACCAAGCAGTTGCTGGGGCTGGCCGGTATTTTGGCGTTCTTGCTGGTGTGGGAATTGGTGCCGCGGGTGGGGATTGTGGAAGCGCGCTTCCTGCCGCCGGCGTCCGATGTCATCGCGATGCTGTTCAACGATTTCGGGTTGACGGCTTTCTGGGTGGCGGTGGGCGAGACCATGTTGGCGTGGTTCCTGGGCCTGTTGATGGCCGTGCTGCTGGCAGTGGTGCTTGGGTTCATCATCGGTTCGTCCAACTTCCTGCGGAAGGTCACTAACTCCACGGTGGAGTTCCTGCGCCCGATTCCGTCGGTGGCACTGATTCCGCTGGCCGTGCTGCTGTTCGGCGTGAAGATCGAGTCCTCGCTGATGCTGATCGTGTACGCGTCGTTCTGGCAGGTCTTCATCCAGGTGCTGTACGGGGTGGCCGACGTGGACAACGTGGCCATGCAGACCGCCAAGTCCTACGGGTTGGGCCGGTTCGCCCGCGTCCGTTACGTGGTGTTCCCGACGGCGCTGCCGTACCTGATGACCGGCGTGCGGTTGGCGGCGGCGGTGGCGCTGATCCTGGCGATCACGGCCGAGCTGGTGATCGGTTCCCCGGGCCTGGGCAGGGAAATCTCGCTGGCTCAGTCCGGCGGAGCGATTTCCGGGATGTATGCGCTGGTGCTGGCCACCGGTTTGATCGGTGTGCTGATCAACCTGGTGATGCGCTTCATTGAGCGCAAGACGTTGTCCTGGCATTCCTCCATCCGTTCCGAGGTGATCGTGTGAAAATCCTGAAAGGCATTGCCTACGGGCTGGCCCTGCCGGTCATCCTGGTCCTGATTTGGTGGGCCTCCACGCTGGGCACCACGAACTTTTTTGTTCCGACGCCGGCGACGCTGTCCGAAGCGTTCGCCGAGACTTGGTTCGGCGAACGGATTTTCTCCGACGTGCTGCCCTCCATCGGCCGGCTGCTGGTCGGTGTGATCGCGGCAATCGTGCTCGGTATCGCTGCCGGCCTGTTGATCGGTTCGGTCAAGTGGCTGCGTGACTTCACCGAACCGGTGCTGGAGTTCTTCCGGGCAATCCCGCCGCCGGTGCTGATTCCGGTCCTGATGCTGCTGATGGGCATCACCGACTCGATGAAGGTTGTAGTCATCATTTCCGGCTGCATCTGGCCGGTGCTGCTGAACACGATCGAGGGTGTCCGCGCCATCGACTCGGTGCTCTCGGATTCGGCCCACACCTACGGGATCGGGGGCTTCGCCCGGGTGCGTTACCTGGTGCTGCCGTCCGCGGCCCCGCAGATCATGGCCGGTGTCCGCCAGTGCCTGTCGATCGGTTTGATCCTGATGGTCATTTCCGAAATGTTCGCCTCGTCCGAGGGGCTGGGCTTTACCATCGTGCAGTTCCAGCGTTCCTTCGCGATCCCGGAGATGTGGTCCGGCATTGTGGTGCTGGGCCTGATCGGTGTTGCGATGTCACTAATTTTCCAATGGACCGAGCGCAGGATCCTGCGCTGGTACCACGGCCTGCGAGAGGTAGAAAATGCAGCCTGAAACCACTCCCGTTTCCACCGGCAGGACCCTGCCCGAAGGCCAGGCAATGCTCTCGGTCCGCGGCGTCAAGAAGGTCTACCACACCGACGGCGGCGACATCGAGGCGGTGCGCAACCTGACCTTCGACCTGAAGGCGGGGGAGCTGGCCTGCCTGGTCGGTCCGTCCGGTTCCGGCAAGACCACCCTGCTCAAGTGCATCTCCGGGCTGCTGGCCCCGACCGAGGGCGAAGTGCTGCTGGACGGCGCCCGAGTGACCGGCCCGCCGAAGAAGATGGCGGTGGTGTTCCAGGAATACGGCCGCTCGCTGTTCCCCTGGATGCGGGTCCGCGAGAACGTGGAACTGCCGCTGAAGAACGCCGGCATGGGCAAGGCCGAGCGGGACAAGCTGGTGGACGAGGCCCTGGAGGCCGTCGGCCTGGACCACGTGCCGCAGTCCTACCCCTGGCAGCTGTCCGGCGGTATGCAGCAGCGCGTGGCGATCGCCCGTGCCGTGGCCTACCAGCCCGAGGTGCTGCTGATGGACGAGCCGTTCGCGGCCGTTGACGCGCAGACCCGCGCCGACCTGGAGGACCTGATCCGCACGGTCTGGAAGAAGCTCGGCGTGACCGTCCTGTTCGTCACCCATGACATCGACGAATCGGTGTACCTGGGCCAGCGCGTGATCATCCTGTCCTCCTCGCCGACCGTGGTCCAGGAAGACCTGGAGATCGACCTGCCGGACGAGCGCGACCAGCTCAACACCCGCGCCCTGCCGCGGTTCACCGAGCTGCGCCACCACGTGTACGAGCAGATCCAGCGCGCCAAGCAGGGCCACCGCCCCGCCGCCGCCACCCAGGCCGGCAGCGCAAGCTAGCCAGGCCCGATAAACGCCGGAGCCGGCCGTTTCCTTCGCGGAAGTGGCCGGCTCCGCTGCTTAACCGAGGTCCTGGCCTGAAATCGACTGTTGAGATAACGCCCTTCTCAGCGCCTTGGGTTCTAGCGGTCGATGGAGGGGAGAGGGCGGTTGGGCAGGGGCGCATGGGGCCTCGGGGAGAGGGGGCGCCTGGCGGGGAAGCACCCCTGCCGGGTGTCAGAAGGCGATGCGGCGGAGCAGGTCGCGCAGCGTCTCGCGTTCCTGCTCGTTGAGGGCCGACAGCGAGTGGTCCGAGGCCTGCTGGACAATGGCCTCGGCCCGCTTGTAAAGCCGGCGGCCGGCAGCCGTGGGGGCGATGACTTTGGACCGGCGGTCGCGCGGATCGGCTTCCCGTGTGACGGCGCCGCGCTTCTCCAGCTGGTCCACCAGGGCCACGATCTGGCTGGGGTCCAGGCTCAGGAAGTCTGCCAGTTCGCGCTGCGAGGGATTCTGCCCACTGCAGGCCAGCGAGAGGACCGAATAGGACCGCACCTTCAGATCAAGCTCGGCCAGCATGTTGTTGGCCCGGCCCGAGCCCAGCGACCGCGCCCGGGCAGTAAGGAATTCGATCTCGCTGGCCAGATCCGTGCTGTACAGCCGCTCGACGCCGTTTCCTGCCGTGGGCTGGCTGGAGGTGGCCGCCTCGGCCGTGGTTGGTGCGGGCATGGTCCCTCGCTACGTCTTGATGCCTGAAAATATGATTGACTTTTTCAATCATATGGGTTGTCATTGGTTTCAGACCAGCATAAACCCATGCACCCCTCAAGTGCAGGAACAAGGAGCATCAAATGTCACTGGCCGGAAAAGTAGCCATCGTCACCGGAAGCGGCCGCGGCCTCGGCCTGGCCTACGCACAGGAGCTTGCCCGCCAGGGCGCCGCCGTCGTCGTCAATGATGTTGATGCACAGGTGGCCGAGGAAGCCGTCGCCAGCATCACGGCCGCCGGTGGCAAGGCCACCGCCGTCGTCGCTCCGGTGGGCTCCACCGAGACTGCCAAGCAGTTGGTGAGCACCGCCGTCGAGGCCTTCGGCGGGCTGGACATCTTGGTGACCAACGCCGGCGTGCTGCGGGACAAGTCGCTGCTGAAGATGACGGATGAGGACTTCGACCTGGTGATCAACGTGCACCTGCGCGGCACCTTCACCTGCGTCCGCGAGGCATACGCGTACTTCAAGGAAAACGGCGTGGCCGGCCGAATCATCACCATCGGCTCGCCCACCGGGCAGCGCGGCAACTTCGGCCAGACCAACTACGCCGCCGCGAAGGCCGGCATTGTGGGCATGGTCCGCACCTGGGCGCTGGAGATGAAGAGGGCAGGCGTCACCGCCAACGCCATCATCCCGGTGGCCGCCACGGCAATGACCAAAACCGTGCCGTTCTTCCAGAAGGCGGTGGAGGCCGACGAACGCGGCGAGGCGATGCCGGACTTCTTCCGCAAGGATCTGGGCTTTGGCACGGCCGACGACGTTGCAGGCCTGGTTGCCTACCTCGCCTCCGATGCGGCTGGCGCGGTGACCGGCCAGGCGATCGGCGTGGGCGGCGACCGGCTGCAGCTGTGGTCGCACCCGGAGGCCGTGGCCACCGAGTTCCAGGACGGCGGCTGGACCTATGCTGAGCTGGGCGAGCGCTTCGAGGACCTGTTCGGCGGCCGGCTGCAGAGCGTGGGCGAAGAATTCCCCGAACTGCCGGCCGAACTGCAGCCTGAGCCGGCGGCGAAGTAGCGATGGCACCCGTGCGCTACGAACTGGGCCTGGATGTCGCCTCGCTGACCGCGATCGATATGCATGTGCATGTCGAGATCGACGGCCACGGGCACGTCTCGTTGCCGCAGGAACTGATGGACGCCTCGAGCAAGTACTTCAAGGCCGAGGAGCGGACCCCGTCGCTGGATGCGATTGCGGCCACCTACCGGGAGCTCAAGATGGCCGCCGTAGTGTTCACCGTGGACGCCCGGACCCGGTTGAAGCACCAGCCGAACAGCATCGAGGATATTGCCGAGGGGGCGGCCCGGAACAACGACGTGCTGATCCCGTTCGGCTCGGTTGATCCGCTCACCGGCGCCGAAGCTATCGACCGGGCGAAGCTGCTGGTCGAGGACTACGGCGTGCGGGGGTTCAAATTCCACCCCAGCTTGCAGGGCTTCAACCCGTCCGACGAACGGTACTACCCGCTGTGGGAGGCGCTGGAGTCGCTTGGCCTGCCGGCCGTTTTCCATACCGGGCAGAACGGCATGGGTGCCGGCACCCCCGGCGGGTCCGGGATCAAGCTGGGCTACTCCAACCCGCTGCTGCTGGACGAGATCGCCGCGGACTTCCCCCAGTTCCAGATCATCATGGCGCACCCGTCGGTGCCCTGGCAGGATGAGGCCAACTCCATTGCCACGCACAAGTCGAACGTGTTCATCGACCTGTCCGGCTGGTCGCCGAAGTATTTCCCGGAGTCGCTGGTGAAGCTCTCCAACTCGGTACTGCAGGACAAGGTGCTCTTCGGCACCGACTACCCGCTGATCACCCCGGAGAAGTGGCTGGGTGCCTTCGCGGACCTGCCGCTGAAGGACGAGGTGCGGCCGAAGATCCTGAAGGACAACGCCGTGCGGTTGCTGGGGCTGGACGGGGCACAGCGATGAGCGCCGTCGCCGCAGAGAGGGCCGGGACTATGTCCGAGCAGTTCTACCCGTCCGACCAGTACGGCTACGCCACCCTGCTGACCGACGCCGAACGCGGCGTGCTCGGCCGGCTGCGCACGGTGCTGCAGGAGCAGGTCCACCCGCTGCTGGCCGACTACTGGGAACAGGGCGAGTTCCCGTACCAGATCGCCCAACCGCTCTACGACCTGGACCTGATGGCTCCGGCAGAACTGACCGAGGGCGGTGCCAAGCCGTCCGGGCTGTATGAGGGCTTCCGCAACTTTGAACTCGCCCGGACGGACGCGTCTGTTGCCACCTTCTACAACGCACAGTCCGGGCTGTTCCGCACCGCCGTCAACCTGGGCGGCAGCGCAGAGCAGGCCGCCGAGCTGGACCCGAAGATCCGCAGTTTCGAGTTTAAGGGCGTTTTCGCGCTGACCGAACCGGAGCACGGGTCGGACATCGCCGGCGGCCTGGAAACCAGCGCCCGGCGCGACGGCGACGAGTGGATTATCGACGGCGCCAAGCGGTGGATCGGCGGTGCCGTTACTGCCGATGTGCTGGCGATCTTTGCCCGCGACCAGGCCGACGGCCAGGTCAAGTGCTTCCTGGTGCCGACCGATGCCCCCGGCGTCGAGCTTTCCAAGATCCTGCGCAAGACCTCGCTGCGGATGATGCAGAACGCGGACATCACGCTGACCGGCGTGCGGGTCCCGGACTCGGCCCGGCTGCAGAATGTGAACTCGTTCGCGGACGTGGCCTCGCTGCTGCGGAACATGCGCTCGGACGTTGCCTGGATCGCCACCGGGCTGCAGGCCGGGGCTTACGAGGCAGCGCTGCGCTACGTCAAGGAGCGGAAGCAGTTCGGCAAGCCGCTGGCCGGCTTCCAGCTGATTCAGGAGAAGCTCGCCACCATGCTCGGGAACGTCACGGCGTCGCTCGGCATGGCGGTGCGGCTGACCCAGCAGCAGGAGGAAGGCATCTACAAGGACGAAAATTCCGCCTTGGCCAAGATGTTCTGCAGCGCCCGGATGCGCGAGACCGTCGCCCTGGCGCGCGAAGTGGTCGGAGGCAACGGCATCACGCTGGACACCGACGTCGCGCGCTTCCATGCCGATGCAGAGGCCGTCTATTCCTACGAGGGCACGCACGAAATCAACGCCCTGATCGTCGGCCGGGCCATTACCGGCACCGGCGCCTTCCGCTAGACCTCAGCTACACCACATTTCCCAAGGAGCAATCATGAGCAACACCGTCGTCAACTTCGAAGATCTGCCCAACCTGGTCGGCAAGGACCTCGGCTACACCGACTACCGGGAGATCACCCAAGACCAGATCAACACCTTCGCGGACGCCACCGACGACCACCAGTGGATCCACACCGACGTGGAGAAGGCCAAGGAGGGCCCCTTCGGAGCACCGATCGCGCACGGCTTCCTGACCTTGTCCCTGGTCATCCCGCTGTGGAGCGAACTGTTCGACGTCGAAGGCGTCAAGACCAAGGTCAACTACGGACTCGACCGGGTGCGCTTCACCAACCCGGTCAAGGCCGGCGCCAAGGTCCGCATGCACTCCACGATCTCCGAGGTCACGGAGGTCAAGGGCGGCGTGCAGATCAAGACCAACAACACCATCGAGATCGAGGGCGAGGAGCGTCCGGCGGTCATCGCTGAGTTCCTGGCGCGCTTCTACGTCTGATAGCCCGGCTGTGTCCGGTCCCGGCTCCAGGCCCTCCAGGGTTTCGGGGCCGGGGGCGTGGCCTCAGCAGGGGCCGGGGCCGTGGCCGGGTTCGGTGCTGAGGCCGGAACCGGGTGCCGTAAACCGGAGCGCATGTCACAAACGGGCCACAACTATTGATTTATTCAACTATTGTATCTACGTTGTACTTAGCTGTGGTGCTGGTCACAGTCAGCCCCCGACGGTCGGGGGACGGCACCACGGACCCAAGGAGCGATTCATGAAGAAGCACTTGGCCAAATTGTTGGCCGGCGGCGCGATTGCCGCCATGGCACTGACCGGCTGCGGATCCGGCTCTCCGTCCGGATCCAGCGGAGCCCCAGCCGCGGAGTCCGGTGCCGCCGACAGCGGTCTGACCAAGATCGCGGTCGGCGTGCTGCCGATCGCACCGTCCGGCGCCATGCAGTACGGCATCGACGAAGGCATCTTTGAAAAGCACGGGCTCGACGTCGAGCTCCAGACCGGCCAGGGCGGCGCGGCAATGCTGCCGGCCGTTTCCACCGGCACGATGAACTTTGCGGTGGGCAACCCGCTGTCGGTGATGACCGCGGTGGACAAGGGCCTCGACATGAAAATCGTCTCGGGCTATAGCGCTTCCCGGGCCGAAGGCGAAGACAACAATGCGGTGATCGTCAAGGCCGATTCGGGGATCGAGAGCTTCGCCGATCTGGCCGGCAAGACCACTGCCGTCAACACCCTCAAGACTCAGGGCGACCTGACCATCATGGAGTCGGCTGCCGAGGACGGTGCCGATCCGTCCAAGCTGAAGTTCAGCGAAATGCCGTTCCCGGACATGGAAGCGCAGCTGGAACGTGGCAACGTGGACGCCATCTGGGTTCCGGAGCCGTTCCAGTCCAAGGCGCTGGCCAACAAGGACTACAAGCTGCTGGGCTACCCGAACCAGAAGACTCTGCCGGGCCTGCCCACCATGGTGACCTTCACCAGCGGCAGCTACGCCGAGCAGAACCCCGAGATCGTTGCCGACTTCAAGGCCGCCGTGACCGAAACCCTGAAGGGTGCCGAAGCGGACAACGACAGCGTGCGCGCTGTCCTGCCGGACTTCATGGGCATGCCGGAAGAGGTGGCCAAGAACCTCAAGATGGAGGTTTTCGACGGCGAGGTGCGCAGCCAGGTGCTCAGCGACATGGGTGAGCTGATGGTCAAGTACAAGTACGTAGACAACCAGCCGGATGTGCAGGCCATGACCGTGAAGTAGGTCCGGTCCAGCATTGAGCAGGGGCGGTTTCCGGAATTCCGGGAACCGCCCCTGCTGCGTGTGGCGCCGCGGCCGCGGTGGTTCCGAGCGGTAGGTCAAAGTATTAACTGCACGGAGCGGTGCCCAGCGGGCCCATACTGTGGCCTGCCGGAGAGTGGCTGCCTAGACTCCCAAGAAACCGTGAAACGACACGAGGGAGTGCACCATGAAGCGACTTGCCACCATCGTCTGTGCCGCCGCCGTCGCGGCAGTTCTGGCGGCCTGCGGCGGCGGATCGCCGTCCGGCGGGCCGGCGGCAACCGACGGCGGCGGCGCTTCGCCGGCGGAGGGGATGACCGCAGTGACGGTGGGGGCGATTCCGATCGGCGACGTGGCGCCCCTCCACCTGGGCAAGGCCAAAGGGTTCTTCGAAGAGGAAGGGCTCGACCTGACCATCGAAAACACCACCGGCGGCGCGGTCTCCGTCCCGGGGGTGGTGAGCGGCAGCTTCGACTTTGCCTTCGGCAACACCGTCTCACTGATGGTGGCCCGCGATCAGGGGCTGGACCTGAAGTACGTGGTTAACGGAACCCGCGCCTCTGACGAGGACGACGTCGACTTTGCCGGCGTCGTGGTGGCGAAGGATTCGGACATCAAGTCGGTCACCGATCTGGAAGGCAAGACGGTCTCCTCCAACAATCTGGCCAACATCGGCGACACCACCATCCGGACCGCCGTGGACAAGGCCGGCGGCGACGGCTCGAGCCTGAAGTTCGTGGAGGTCGCGTTCCCTGACGCACTGGCCGCCGTGGAGAACGGCCAAGTGGACGCCGCCCTTATCCTGGAGCCCTTCCTGACCTCCGCCATCAAGAGCGGGGCGCGGGTAGTCTCCTGGCCGTACCGCGGAACCCACCCGAACCTGGATATCGGTGGCTACTTCGCCTCTGCGGACAAGATCCAGCAGGACCCGGAGCTGGTGGAGAAGTTCACCGCGGCCATGACCAAGTCGATGAACTACGCGCAAGAGAACCCAGATGAGGTCAGGGAGATCATCGGCACCTACACCAAGACCGACCCGGCACTTCTGCAGGAAATCGTATTGCCGCGCTTCGACCCGCAGTTCGACCGCGATGCCGCCCAGACGCTCGCTGATGCTGTGCTGAAGTACGGCACCGTCGACAAGGAAGTGGATCTCGACGCGCTGCTCCCTGCCAGCACACAGTAGGGCCGGCAGCGGGAGGCAGGCTGCCCCACCACTGCGGCCGAGGATCAGCGTTGATAACAATCCGGATGCTTCGTTGACGTCGAGCACTATGGACGTAGATACTGTGAGTGATCTGGGGCACACCCGTGCCTAGTGAAGGATTGATGGGAGAGGGAACCCGTGAAGAAAATCAGGGCAGCAGTGGCACTGGCGGCGGTGCTGGCATTGACGGCGTGCGGCGGTGGAAGCCCGTCGGGCGGCGGCGGGGAAACAGCTCCCGCGGGCGGCGGCGAAGCATCCGGCGGCATGACGAAGATCAATGTGGGCGTTATCCCGATCGTGGACGTGGCGCCGATCTACCTGGGCAAGGAGGAGGGCTTCTTCGAAGAAGAGGGGCTGGACCTGGAGTTGACCCTGGCGCAGGGCGGTGCCGCGATCATTCCGGCCATCACGAGCGGCCAGATGGACTTCGGGTTCAGCAACGTCACCTCATTGGTCATCGCCCGCTCCAAGGGCCTGGACATGAAGATGGTGGCCAACGGCGTTGCCACCACGGGCGACCGGGATAAGGACTTCGCCGCTGTCATGGTCAAGCCGGACAGTGGCATCAAGGAAATCAAGGACCTGGTGGGCAAGCGGATCGGCGTCAATACGCTCAATAACATCAGCGACTCCACCGTCCGCGAGGCTGTGGAACAGTCCGGTGGCGATTCGTCCAACCTGAACTTCGTGGAAATGCCGTTCCCGGATATGCCGGCCGCGCTGGCAAACGACCAGGTCGACGCAATTGCCGCCGTCGAGCCGTTCGCGACCATTGTGGCCGGCGACGGCGCAGTGCCGGTCTTCTCCAACTACGCGTATCCCGTCAAGGATCTGACCGTAGCTACCTACTTCACCTCGGACAAGAACATGCAGGAGAAGCCGGAAATCACCGAAGCGTTCGTCCGGGCGATGAAGAAGTCGCTGGCTTTCGCCGATGAGAACCCTGACCGCGTACGCGAAATCCTGCCGACCTACACGAAGCTGGACCCGGCCGTGATCGAGAAGCTGACCCTGCCGAAGTTCCCGCAGGAAGTCAATGCCGACTCGATCAAGGAGATCGCCGATATCTCGCTGAAGAACGGCCTGATTGACCAGCTTCCGGACATGGAGGCGCTGCTGCCGCAGCAGTAAGACAGCAGGTCCCGCACCAAGCGCCGATGATGCCTCTTCCCTCTCGGAAGGGGCATCATCGCTGTCTGGCGACCCCCGGCGGAGCTGTAGTCGAGCGGTATTCTCAACTATTGACTTTTTCAACTAAGAGACATTAGGTTGGGGTGTGGGCCATGGTGACGCGCTTCACTGCGGCTTCGCTGGGTAGCCCGGGCGCCGGGTACGTCGAAAGGGTTTGAACGATGCAGAATCAGGGGCTCGGTGCCTGGATCCATAAGCGCCGCATGAAGTCCGCGGCCAAGACCGCGATCATCAGCTCGGCGGGCGAGATGAGCTACGGCGAATTTGCCGAGCGGGTCGACCGGCTGGCCAATGCGCTGGCGGACCGCGGCATCGCGCGGGGCGACAGGGTTGCCTATCTGGGGGAGAACCACCCGGCCTTTTTGGAGACGTTCTTTGCCTGCGGCACGTTGGGCGCGATTTTCGTTCCGCTGAACACCCGGCTGGCTCCGCCGGAGATTCAGTTCGCGCTGCAGGATTCGGGCAGCCGCATTCTGGTCCACGCCCGCAGCCTGGAGCCTTTGGCCGTCCGCGGCAGTTCGCTGCTGGAGCTCAGCCACCGGATCGTGGTGGAAGACGCGCCGGCCGGAATGGCCGCTGTGCAGACGGCACCCGAGGCAGGCGGGCGGGGCACCGCCGTCGAGCTGTTGGAAGAGGTGATCGCCTCCGGCAGCGCAGAGCGCCGCGACGTGGCCGTCTCGCTCGATGATCCGGCCATGATCCTCTACACGTCCGGCACCACCGGCCGGCCGAAGGGCGCGCTGCTCACGCACGGCAACATGACCTGGAACAGCATCAATGTGCTGGTGGATTTCGACATGGCCAGCAGCGACGTCGCGCTGATGATCGCGCCGATGTTCCATGTGGCATCGCTCGGCATGGGCGTGCTGCCGGCGCTGCTCAAGGGCGCCACCGTGGTGCTTGAGCCGAAGTTTGAACCCGGCCGGACCCTGATGCTGATCGAGAAGTACAAGGCCACCGCCATTAGCGGCGTGCCGACCACCTACCAACTGCTGTGCGAGCACCCCGACTGGGATAAGACCGACATCAGTTCGCTGAACAAGCTGACCTGCGGGGGCTCAGCGGTGCCGATGCGGGTGCTGGAGGCTTACGAGGCGCGCGGACTGTCCTTCACTAACGGTTACGGCATGACGGAGACGGCCCCCGGCGCCACCACGCTGGCGGCCGAGAAATCACGCCCGAAGGCCGGTTCCGCAGGACTTCCGCACTTCTTCACCGACGTCCGGATTGCCGACCCGATGGGCGACGTGCTGCCGGCGCGCGAGGTGGGCGAGATCCAGATTTCCGGCCCCAATGTCATCCGCGAGTACTGGAACCGGCCCGATGCCACGGCCGAAAGCTATGCCGACGGCGTCTGGTTCAAGTCCGGCGACATGGGCTACGTGGACGACGAAGGCTTCCTGTTCATTTCCGACCGGCTGAAGGACATGATCATCTCCGGCGGCGAGAACATCTACCCGGCCGAGGTGGAGCAGATCATCCTGGAGTTGGAGGCGGTCAGCAGCGCGGCGGTGATCGGTGTTCCGGACGAGAAGTGGGGCGAAGTGCCGCGTGCGGTGGTGACCGTCCGCGAAGGCTTTGCGGTGACCGCCGAGGACATCCAGCAGCACCTGGACGGGAGGCTGGCCCGCTACAAGATCCCCAAGTCGGTGGTGATCGTGGAGGACCTGCCGCGGACCGCCAGCGGCAAGATCCGCAAGGCCGACCTGCGCAAGGAATACTCCAACTAGCCTGCTCGTGGCCACCGGTGCCGCCGTCGTTCCCGCTCAGGGCAGCGACGGCGGCCGGAGCTGTTCTGCGGCGGACGGCGGCGGGGCCGCAGCCCCTCTCTGCCGCGGATAACGACGGCGGTGCCGCAGTCCCACTCTGCCGCGGATAACGACGGCGGTGCCCGGCGTCGGCTCCTCCGGAGCCGGGGGCCGGGCTACTTCTTGGTGCCGGCTCCCTGCCGGGAACTCCGCCGGTTGGCGTAGAGGTCGTCGATCAGGTCCAGCCCGCGCTCGGCCCACGCTATCTCCTGCTCGGCCCGGGCTACCAAGCCCTCATACGTGAACCTCTTGAAGGCCTTGACCCGGTCGCGGTCAGCTTCGGGCGTGCCGGCCAGGCGCCGGTTCAGCATTTCACTGGCGTCCTGGTCGATCTCGCGGATGCGCTGCTCCCATTGCTGGCGCAGCCCGGTGTGGTGCTCAATGTGCGCGCGCATCTGCTCACGCGCGGCTTCGGGCGCGGCCCACTCCAGGTAAGCGGCCTTCAGGTGTGCTGGATCCCGCACCCGGGTGTACTCGAGCGTGGTGTTCATCCAGTCCCGGAACGCTTGCACGCCGGCATCGGTGATGTGGTAGCGGCGCTTCTTGCCGCGCTGGCCCCAGGTGACCTCCTCGCCGTCGAGCAGGCCTTCCTTCTCCATCCGCCGCAGCTCGGGATAGATCTGAGAGTCCGGGGCGTGCCACACGTGCCCTACGGAGGCCTCGAATTCCTTGTAGAGGTCGTAGCCGGTCATGGGCTCAACGCTGAGTAGCGCCAGCAGGGCGTAGCGAAGACTCATTGATCCAACTTTCTTTTGAGCTGTGTTGCCAATCACTATATCCATCGATAGTCTGAGAGCCACGCCACTATCTATGTTGATAGTTAGTTAGCGGATCCGGAGACGGCGCCGCCATCGGCCAAATATAACTGAGCCTGCCTCGCTGACGAGGTCGGCTCGCGCTACCGGAAGGAACCGTTGTGACCGCTGCAGTGCAGACCGCCAGCTCCACCACCCACAAGGTCATGGGCCACCCGCTCAACGCGTGGTACGTGGCGGCCTGGGACCACGAGGTCACCCGCAAGCCGATGGCCCGCCGTATCGCCAACCGGCCGCTGGCGCTGTACCGCACCGAAGGCGGAAAAGCCGTTGCGCTCGCCGACGCGTGCTGGCACCGCCTCGCGCCGCTCTCCATGGGCAAGACCCTGGGCAAAGACGGAATTCAGTGCCCGTACCACGGCATTGTCTACAACTCCGCCGGACGTTGTGTCTCGATGCCGGCGCAGGAGACCATCAACCCGTCGGCCACCGTCCCGTCCTTCCCAGTGGTGGAGCGCCACCGCTACGTCTGGGTGTGGCTGGGCGACCCGACGCAGGCTGATCCGGACCTGGTGCCGGACATGCACCAGATGGACTCGCCCGAATGGGCGGGCGACGGCGAGACCATCCACGCCGACTGCAACTACCAGTTAGTGCTGGACAACCTGATGGACCTGACCCACGAAGAGTTCGTGCACTCGTCCTCGATTGGGCAGGAAGAGCTCAGCGAATCCGACTTCGTGGTCAGCCATGAGGGCAGCACCGTCACAGTGACCCGCTGGATGCACAATATCGACGCCCCGCCTTTCTGGCTGAAGAACATGCGGGACAAGTTCCCCGGCTTCGAGGGCAAGGTGGACCGCTGGCAGATCATCACGTTCCAAGCCCCGTCCACCATCTGCATCGACGTCGGGGTGGCCAAGGCCGGCACCGGTGCACCGGAAGGGGACCGCAGCCAGGGTGTGAACGGATTCGTGATGAACACGATCTCGCCGGAAACCGACAGGTCCTGCCACTACTTCTGGGCGTTCATGCGCAACTACCGGCTGGACAGCCAGCTGATCACCACGCAGCTGCGCGACGGCGTGCACGGCGTCTTCGGCGAGGACGAGGAAATGCTCAAGGCGCAGCAGGCGGCCATCGACGCGAATCCGGATTACGAGTTCTACAACCTCAACATCGACTCCGGCGGCATGTGGGTGCGCCGGCTGATCGAGCGGATGCTGGTCGCCGAGGGCCGGATGGCTTCTGCCGTCCAGGCCGGCGTCTGAAGGAAGGCGCAGGCGACAACATGGCAGCAACAAACGTAGAAGTCTGGCAGCATGCCACCGTAGTAGAGGTGCAGGACGTGGCGGCCGGCATCCGGCGGATCGTGCTGGAGCCGGCCCTGCCGAAGAACGCAGAACCGGGGTCGCATGTTGACCTGAAAGTCCGGATTGCCGGCCAGCAAGACAAACGCTCCTACTCCATCGTGGACTCCTCCGACGGCGGACGCCGCCTCGCGCTGAGCGTGCTGAAGGCGCCGGCTTCGCGGGGCGGATCGGAATTCATGCACACGCTGGCGGCCGGCGACAGGCTGGAAATCACTCAGCCGCTGCAGAATTTCCCCCTGCGGGTCGGGGCCGAGCGGTACATCCTGCTGGCCGGGGGCATCGGCGTGACCGCGATCGTCAACATGGCGCGGGTGCTCAAGGCCGTGAAGGCGGATTACCGCGTGGTGTATGCCGGCCGCAGCCGCGAGGCGATGGCCTACCTGGACCAGTTGCAGGAGGAGCACGGAGACCGGCTGCAGGTCCACGTGGACGATGAGGCCACGTCGCTGCAGGTGGGTGAGCTGGTGGCCGGCGCGGACATGGATACCGAACTGTACATGTGCGGACCGATTCGGCTGATGGACGCCGTCCGCCGCGCCTGGAAGGAACGCGAGCTGCCGGTGCCGAACCTGCGCTACGAGACCTTCGGCAACAGTGGCTGGTACGACCCGGAGGAATTCGTGGTGCGGATCCCGCGGCTGGGCATCGAGGCCACGGTGGGCCAGGGCCGTTCCATGCTTGAGGCCCTCGAAGAGGCCGGTGCGGACATGATGTTCGACTGCCGCAAGGGTGAATGCGGCCTCTGCGAAGTCCGCGTGCTGGAACTGGACGGTGCGATCGACCACCGGGACGTCTTCTACAGTGAGCGCCAGCAGCGGGCAGCGGAAAAGATGTGCTGCTGCGTGTCCCGCGCCGTGACCTCCGGCACCGGGGCAAAGGCGGACGCCGCTCCCGGCCGAGGCCCCGCCGTCGTCACCATCGACGTGTCCTAACCCGCCCGCCATCCGGTGATCGACCAAGGGCGCTTGCGCCCGCCCTCCGGTGATCGACCAAAGGCGCTTGCGCCTGCGCGGAGATCCGGCCCGGCAGTGTCTCCACGCGCTTCGCTTGGTCGACAACCGGCCTCCGATGATCGGCCAAAGGCCCCCACGCCCGGCCTCCGGTGATCGACCAAAGGCGCTTGCGCCTGCGCGGAGATCCGAGCGGCTGCCGCCGGGCTCAGATCCAGCGCGGTGCTTGGAGCGTATCCGGCCTGTTGGAAGTAATGCCGCGGGTGGATCGGCCGGCCGCCCACGCGGTGATGTCCGGGAGGGTTCCGGTGACGATGACCGGGTCGGCGGACGTAGCGTCGCCGAGTTGCGTGACGCCGCCAGAGCCTAGGACGTCCAGGCGCAGGTTTTTGTCGTCGCCGCGCTTGTGCCAGGCGCCAGTGATGTCCTTGAGCAGGCGTTCGAGCACGTCGGAGGGCATGTCAGCGAAGCTGGCGCCGTTGTCGAGGTCGACGGCGTGGATCCAGACTTCGCGGGTCCGCCACCATACGGTTTCGGCGGCCGGTGCGGTGTAGCCCTGGGCGGCTTTGACCTCGTGTGCCCACGCTTCTTGAGGTGTGTTCCGCCATGCAACGTCGAGCTGGTTGGCGGACTGTTCGTAGAGGTCGCGCAATTCGACCGGGGAGAGCGTGGCGCCATGCTCGATTTCTTCGTTCCGGGCCTGTCGCGAGGAGTACATCGGCGTTTCCACGCCGGTGTTGGCCCACTCGATCAAGCGCGCGATGGCGCGGGCGTTGTAGCCGACGTGGGCGATGACGTGGGCCCGGGTCCAGCCGGGCAGCAGCGAAGGCGCGGCGAACTCGTCGTCGGAGAGGTCGCTGAGCTTGCGGCCAAAGAAGTCGGTGCCGCGGCGGGCGGTGAGCAGCGCACGCCGGAGGTCCTGGTCCTGGGCGAGGTCCTGGTTTGCAACCATGATGTCTCCTGCAAATGGGTGGCCGGTGCGCGGCCCGCTCGCACGGGCATGCCTGGCGGTTCGGTTTCAACTACTGTCCCGGGGAGGTCCAGTCCCTCCTGCCGTCAAGCGTAGCGCTCGGAATGGCGCGGGCTCGGAGCCGGGGGAATAGAGCCCATGCCGCTGAGGGCGACGGCGGCGCTCAGGTGAGCGCCGCCGTCGTCCTCAGGTGCAGGCCTTTGCTGCTAGGCGCTGGCAGGCTCCACAGGTTCCAGCTTGCGTTCCAGCGGGTGCTCGATCTCATCCTTCAGCATGCCGCCGAACGTGAGTGCCAGCACCGCCAGCAGGGGCAGGGCCAGGCCCACCAGCAGGAAGATCAGCCAGATCGGCACCACTTCGCCCACCGGACCGGCCAGCGCCATGGACACCGGCATCAGCGCGAGCGAGACGAAGAAGTCAAGGCTGGAAATGCGGCCGAGCAGATGCGGCGGAACCCTGCGCTGCAGCAGCGTGCCCCAGATGACCTGGCCCGCACTGCCGGTGGCCCCGACCACGAACAGCGCCACCGCCATCACCCAGAAGCTGTCGGTAAAGCCGATGACCGCAATGGGCAGGGCGCCGGCCCCCCAGAACAGCAGCATCAAAGTGAGGTAGCGCCTGGGCAGCCGCAGGGAGGCAGTGAACAAGGCTCCCAGCGCCCCGCCGATGCCGAAGATGCCGAGCAGGAAGCCGAAGGTCTTCGAATCCCCGCCCAATTGGTCGGCGACGGCGAACGGCAGCAGCACCTCGATGGGGCCGATGAAAATGAGCACGCTCACTACGGCCCACAGCAGCGTCCAGAGCAGCCAGGGAGTCTTCAGCGTGTAGGTCACGCCTTCGCGCAGATCGGCCAGTACCGAACTGCGTTTGGCCGGGGGCTCGTCCTCGGCGGAGACCGACGCAACCGTTCCCTGATCCGGAACCAGCTCTTGGCCCAGAAAGTTCAGGATGACCAGCGCGGCCAGATGGCACAGCGAGATCCAGCCGATGGCTGCCGCGGGCGAGAAGGAAGCCACGACGATTCCTGCTAAAGCGGGGCCCGCCGCCTGCTGCAGCAGCGGGCGCATGGTGCCCTCCATGCCGTTGGCCGCCAGCAGATCCTCTGCCGGCAGTATTCTGGGCAGGATGGCCGAGTATGCGGGGAAGAAGAAAGCGGCTCCCACACCCAGCAGGAAGGCGGCGGCGGCGAGGTGCCACAGCTGCAACAGCCCGGTCAAGGCAAGCAGTGTCACGACGCCGATGGCCACCAGATTGGCTGCCTCCACACAGATGATCAGGCGGCGGCGCGGAAGCCGGTCGGCCGCGATGCCGCCCAGCAGCACGAAAGCCAGCAGGCCGACGCTTGAGCAAGTGGCGACAAGCGAGAGCTGAATGGGGCCGCCGCCCAGCGCGATGACCTGGTAGACCATGGCCACGGCCCACATCCCTGTGCCGAAAACCGAGATGGCCAGGGCGGAAATGAGGATCCGGTAGTTGCGGTGGGCGAAAGGCCTCAGCACGCGGGGCGTGGACATGATGGTTTCCTGGAGTTAGAAGGGAAGGCCTCAATAGTATCCGCCCAGTGATTGAGAAAAGCAAATCACTCCCAACCCTCTATGTCCGTAGTGCTTTTACGGCTAGACTCGCAGCAGGCCGGTCGGGAGTGATCGGCGCCACATGTGGAAGGACTGACACCATGGCCGACCCGAAACACGCTTCGTCAGACGCTGCCCGTGCGCTGCTCGATGACTTCTCGTTAGAGATGACGGGCAAGGACGTTCCCGCGCTGGAAGATGCGGCCGGCGCGATTCCTCCGGGCACGCTGATCAACGTGACTTTCCTGGGGAACGAGGACCTGCCCATGCGGGTATCCGCGGCAGCTGCCGTGAAGCGGCTCGGTTTCGTGCCGGTGCCGCACGTCTCCGCCCGCCGGTTGGCGTCGCAGGCGGAATTGGAGGATTTCCTGCAGGCCTTGTCGGCGGACGCAGCGCCGGCGAATGTTTTTGTGGTGGGCGGGGATCCGGCCGAGCCGATGGGGCCCTATCCGGACTCGTTGGAAGTCATCCGCACCGGCTTGCTCGCCAAGTACGGCATTCGCCGGGTGGGGATCAGCGGTTACCCGGAGGGCCACCCTGATATTTCCGACGACGTGCTGTGGCAGGCACTGGAGAACAAATATGCCGAATTGCAGCAGCAAAACCTGGAATCGGTCATCATCACCCAGTTCGGCTTCGACGTCGATCCGGTGTTCGCGTGGCTGGCCGAGGTCCGTCGTCGGGGAATCAATGCACCGGTGCGGATTGGCGTCCCGGGGCCGGCTGGGGTCAAGCGGCTGCTGAACTATGCCAAGCGTTTCGGCGTGGCCTCTTCGGCCGGAATCGTGCACAAGTACGGGTTCTCACTGACCAACCTGCTGGGCACCGCCGGACCGGACAAGTTCCTGGAGGAATTCGCCGGCCGCTACGATCCGGCAGTGCACGGCACGGTGAAGTTGCACTTCTACACTTTCGGCGGGATGAAGGCCACCGCGGAGTGGGTCACGGACTTCCGCGGCGGACGGTAGCGGGGCTTGCCGGTGCGGCGTCCGGTGCCGCGTGTTCGCGGGCTTCCGCGGCGGGCGGTAGCGGGGCTTGCCGGTGCGGCGTATTCGCGGGCCGGTGGCAGCGGACTTTCGCTCCCACCTCAGCGGGCCTTCGTTCCCACCTCAGCGGGCCTTCGCTCCCACCTATAGGAGTAACGTCCCATGTTTCAAAACGATTACCCCGCTCTGACTAGCGCGAATGGTTCGCCCGACTCTTAAGACGTGGGAGCGAACGGACGCCTGCGCAGCCCCCGGGACACGGCGAACGCGGTCTGGCGGCCCTGTTGCCTGCGACGGCTCTGTGATTAGGTGAAGATACGGCGCACGGGCGTCTGACGGGAGGAGTTCCATGAGCGAGCAAATCAACAATCCGGACCGCTATGACCGGAAGGACCGGGACGAGACCGCGGGCGAAACGTCCCGGGACGAAGAGGTACTGGCCCCGGGCGAATTGCCCCCGGACGCCAAGCAAGGTCTGGCCAACGTCTACGGCGATGCCGACCGCACCGCCATTGATGACCCGGTCAAGGCGCCCGGCCCCGAGGATGCCGCCGCCATCGAGCATATGGAACAGCACTACAGCGTCCGCGAAACAGAGACGGGCGAGCGGTACGTCGAAGAGACGGTCCTGCCGGAGGATGGCGACTAAAGCGCGCGGGGTCCCGCGTTCACCACGGATCGCCGGTGACGCCGGCCAGCGGCCAGTTCAGCACTGACGCGCTGGCCGGGACATCCGGCCAGGCCCAGTCCTTTACCAGCCGATTAACTGAAGCGGCGGGGAGGATGCCTTCGGGCACCCTCCCCGCCGTTCGCCGTCGTGCTCCTCAGGAGCAGCCGGACATCAGGCCTTCTTGCCGGAGCGCCAGCCGCCCGGGTAGTCCTGGCGGACCGCCGAGGAATACGGTACCGGGCTGACGATGGCGCGCACGTTCAGCTGCTGGTGCGGCTCCACCGTGGTCTTGCGGGACCCTCCGTCGGGCTCGCCCCACACCACGGTGACTTCGGTGCCCTCCGGCACGTCCGCGTCCACGGTGGCCAGGGACAGCGCTTTTTTCTCGTTCGCGGAGTAGCCGGTGAACATGGACAGGCCGATCGTCTCGCCGGCGGCGTCGAGCACGGCGTCATAGTTCGACGAGCCGTAGTTGGCCAGCGGCAGGTCGAAGTACTTGTACGAGGTGCCGTCGGCATCGAAGAGCGAGGCGAAGATCTTGGCCACGTCGTCGGCGTTCCATTCGAGCGTGACCTTTTTGCGCTGCGTTGCCGGGTCGATCTTCTCGAGGGCTTCGCGGCCAATGAAGTCGTGGTCGAATTTCACCATGTGGCCGTAGCCCAGCTCCCACGGGTTCAGGTAGTAGTCCTCGATCTTGTCGGAGACAAAGCTGCCCGCCACCGCGTTGACGGCCTCGTAGCTGTCGGCGCCGAGCCACTCGCGGTAGGAGCGCAGTTCCTCGCCGGTGTAAATGGCCGGCAGCGGCGACGGGATCCAGCCGGATTCCAGCGTGTTGGACGGATAGGCGCGGGAGCCGACGGCGAGCATGTCGAACTCTTGGCCGGCTTCCAGGATCGTGTCACGCACCTGGTCGTAAGTCTCGTACGGTCCCCAGATCTCCAGGCCCGGCGCGCCGGCCATGCCGTGGCGCAAGGTGTGGACCTGGCGGCCGGCCACCTGCATGTGATCCATGTTGAAGAACTTCAGCTGCTCCACCGGGCCGCCGTTGACCTTCTCGATTATCTTCCAGGCGTTCGGGCCCTGGATCTGGAAGCGCCAGTACTTGCGCTTCACCGGCTGGCCCATCGGCCGCGACGGGGACCGGCGGTCCACTTCGATGTCCACATCGTAGCCGCCGGTTTCACCGTGGTAGATCAGCCAGTTGGCGGCAGGGGAGCGGCCCACGTAGACGTACTCGCCTTCGGCCTCATGGAAGAGGATGCCGTCGCCGATCACGTGTCCGGCCGGCGTGGTGGGAACGTACTGCTTGGCCTTGTTGACCGGGAAGTTGGCCACCGAGTTGATGGCGGTATCCGAAATCAGCTTCAGGGCGTCCTTGCCCTTGATGAACAGGTTGTCCATGTGGTGCGACTGGTCGAACAGCACCGCGGACTCACGCCAGGCTCGCTGTTCGCTGCGCCAGTTGGTGAATTCCGGCGCGACGACCGGGTAGATGTAGGCGCCGAGCTGCGAGTTTCGCAGCAAATCGACGGTATTGCCGGATTGGTCCAGGACTTCCTGGAGGTTCTTTGCGCTCATGGGTACTTGTCCTCCTCGATGGCGGCTTGATTGTGATGCAGTGCACAATCCCAAGACACCTCGACTCTATATCTATGGAGGTAGATATGTCGACGGTTTTCGTCCGGGGAAAATCCGATGGCGGGGAAATAGGGAACGAAAATCTGCCTTTTTGATTGCGTCGCACAGGCCTAACGTGGAATCAGGGCCCGCCCAGCCAGGGATGCCCATCCCGAGCGACAGAAGCATGGAGGAACCGCCATGACAGCAACAGCTCACGTTTCCGATTGCAGTGTTACCAACTGCTCTTTCAACGATCACTCTGAATGCAACGCCGGTGCCATCACCGTTGCCGGCGGCGAAAACCACGCTGCCTGCGCCACGTTCATTGACACTGGAGCGCACGGCGGCCTGCCCAAGGTCCTGGCCGGAGTGGGTGCCTGCCAGCGCGCTGAATGCACGCACAACGACCACCTCATGTGCCAAGCCCCGGCGGTCCATGTGGGACCCGGCGCCGACAACGCCGACTGCCTGACGTACGAACACCGGTAGGTAGGCTGCCCTTCCGCGTAGGCCCATACCGAGGCGCCTCCGCCCGACGGCAGCCTCGGCCCGGCTGCGGGCTCGACGGCGGATGTCCCCGAATCTCCGGGCGGGCCCGCCCGAAGGCTCGACGGCGGATGTCCTCGAGTCTCGGCTGGGCCCGCCCGAAGGCTCGACGGCGGATGTCCCCGAGTCTCGGGGTGTGCCCGCCCGAAGGCTCGACGCCGGATGTCCCCGAGTCTCGGGGTGTGCCCGCCCGAAGGCTCGACGCCGGAAGTCTCCCAAACGCGGAAGGTGCCCTTCCCGACGTCGGAAGAGGCCGACGCCGGGAAGGGCACCTGTGCGGGTGTAGCGCGTGGAGCGGATCAGCGCTCTGCGGCGGCCAGCGGTGTTTCCTGCGCATGGACCCGGCGGACGGCTTCCTCGAACTCCGCGTCGATTTCCGGCACGGGCTTGTGCGTCAGGAGGCTGACGACGACGGCGACGGCCACGTTGAGGATGAAGCCCGGAACAATCTCGTACATGGTGTCCGAGAGCCCCGACGTTTTCCAAACAAACACTGTTGCCGCGCCGGCGACCATGCCGGAGAGTGCGCCGGCGACGGTGAGCTTCCGCCAGAACAGGCACAGGATGATGGTGGGCCCGAATGAGGCGCCGAAGCCTGCCCAGGCGAAGGCCACCAGGCCCAGGATGGTGTCGTTGCGGGCCCACGCCAGGATGCCCGCCACCAGGGAGACCGCCAGCACGCCCAGCCGGCCGAGCATTACCTGGGTCTGCGCCGACGCCTGCCTGCGCGCGAAGATCTTGTACAGATCCTCCACCAGCGCCGAGGAGCAGACAATCAGCTGCGAGGAGACGGTGCTCATGATCGCCGCCAGCACGGCTGCCAGCACAAAGCCTGCGACGAACGGGTGGAACAGGATTTGGGACAGGTCCAGGAAGACCGACTCGGCTGACTTGGCGTCCGTGAGGGTCATGCCGGGATTTTGCTGGAAGTAGGCCACGCCCACCAGTGCGGTGGCGGTGGCGCCGACAACGGTCAGCAGCATCCAGCCGATGCCGATCCGGCGGGCGGCCTTCGCCTCGCCGGGCGTGCGCAGTGCCATGAAGCGCACGATGATGTGCGGCTGTCCAAAGTAGCCCAGGCCCCACGCGGCAGCCGAGATGCCGGCTACGGCGCCGCCGGTGAACAGACTCAGGTGATTCGGGTCCACCTGCTGGATCGACTCGATGGTGGCACCGAGGCCACCGGTGGCGAAGACCCCGACAATCGGCACCAGAAGCAGGGCCGCGAACATCAGCAGACCTTGGGCTACGTCGGTGTAGCTCGCGCCGAGGAAGCCGCCGAACATGGTGTACAGCACCGTGACGCCGGCAACCACCAGCATGCCGACCTCGTAGGAAGAGCCGAAGGAGGATTCGAAGAAGATGCCGCCAGCCACCATGCCGGAGGAGACGTAGAAGGTGAAGAACACCAAGATGATGACGCCGGAAACGACCCGCAGCAGGTGCGAGCGGTCCTTCAGCCGGTTCTCCAGGAAACTGGGAACGGTGATCGAATCGTTGGACACTTCGGTGTAGGAGCGCAGCCGCGGGGCCACGAGCTTCCAGTTGAGCCAGGCGCCGATGGTCAGGCCGATCGCAATCCACGCTTCGAACAGGCCGCCGACGTAGAGTGCACCCGGCAGCCCCATCAGCAGCCAGCCGGACATGTCCGAGGCGCCGGCGCTCAATGCAGCGACACCGGGCTTGAGGCCGCGGCCGGCCAGCATGTAGTCGTCGAGGTCGCTGGTGCGCCGATAGGCCCACCAGCCGATAGCCAGCATTCCTGCCATGTAGATCAGCATGGCGATGATCTGGAAAATCTGGTCGTCCAAGGTTGGGTCCTCCCCAAGTAGCGGTTTGGTTCGGCTCAGTATTCCAGCGCACGTACATATGACACCAGCCACAGTGCCCTCCCCGGTGTGGTTGCGGGCCAAATCGTTTCAACAACCGCAATGAAAACACTCCTCCGATTGGCTTTCGCCAATCAGTTAAAAGGTGTAGCCTCTATCTGGCCTCACTCAACCCTTGCCCGAAAGTTGCGTCACACCGATGCTGCTCCGTTTAATCCGCCATTACGGCCGTCCCTATCTTCCCTTCGTCTCCGCTGTGGTGGTGCTGCAGCTCATCGCCACCATCGCGGCGCTGTATCTACCCAGCCTGAATGCCCAGATCATCGACGAGGGCGTGGCCCGCGGCGACACCGACTACATCTGGAGCACCGGCGGCGTCATGCTGACCGTCAGCTTTGTGCAGGTGGCCGCCGCGATCGCCGGCGTCTACTTCGGGTCCAAGGCGGCGATGGCGATGGGCCGCGACCTGCGCCGCGGAATCTTCCACAAGGTCACCGGGTTTTCCGCCCGCGAGGTGGGCCAGTTCGGCGCGCCCAGCCTGATCACCCGCGGCACCAACGATGTGCAGCAGGTGCAGATGCTGGTGCTGATGGGCCTGAACTTCATGGTGATGGCCCCGATCATGTGCGTCGGCGGCATCATCATGGCCCTGCGCGAAGATCTGCAGTTGTCCTGGCTGGTCTGGGTCTCGGTGCCGCTGCTGTTTGTGGTGGTGGGCCTGCTGGTCTGGAAGCTGATGCCGCTCTTCCGCACCATGCAGGAGAAGATCGACGGTATCAACGGCGTGCTCCGCGAGCAGATCACCGGCATCCGCGTGGTCCGGGCCTTCGTCCGCGAGCCCTACGAGGCCAAGCGCTTCGAGAAGGCCAACCGTGAACTGACCGATGTCTCGATCTCGGTCGGCAACCTGTTCGTGCTGATGTTCCCCTCGATCGGCATGATCCTGCATCTGGCCACGGCAGCTGTGCTGTGGTTCGGCGGCCTGCGCGTGGACGCCGGCGAGATGCAGGTGGGTGCTCTGACCGCCTTCCTGCAGTACCTGCTGCAGATCCTGATGGCGGTGATGATGGGGACGTTCATGGCGATGATGATTCCGCGCGCCTCGGTCTGCGCCGAACGCATCGGCGAGGTGCTCGACGTCGAGCCTTCCGTGCACGAACCCGCCGAGCCGGAGAAGACACGCGAGCCCGCCGGAGTCGTCGAGTTCCGCAACGTGACCTTCGCCTATCCAGGCGCCGAAGTGCCGGTGCTGCGCGACGTCAGCTTCACCGCACGGCCTGGTCAAACCACGGCGATCATTGGCAGCACCGGTGCCGGCAAGACCACGCTGATCAGCATGCTGCCGCGGCTGTTCGATGCCGGCAGCGGCGACGTGCTGATAGACGGCGTTCCGGTCACCCGGATGGCCCGCACGGAGATCACCGACCGGGTGGCCCTGGTGCCGCAGCGGCCGTACCTGTTCTCCGGCACGGTGGCGCACAACCTGCGCTTCGGCAATCCGGACGCCACCGACGAAGAACTCTGGGAGGCGTTGCGCGTGGCCCAGGGCGACGGCTTCGTCCGCGCCAAGGACAAGGGCCTGGAGTCGGCAGTCTCGCAGGGCGGCACCAACGTCTCCGGCGGACAGCGCCAGCGGCTCTGCATCGCCCGCGCGCTGGTGGCCAAGCCCAAGGTCTACCTCTTCGACGACTCGTTCTCTGCGCTGGACGTGGCAACCGACGCCCGGCTGCGGGCTGCGCTGAAGGGGACTACCGAGGACGCCACCGTGATCATCGTTGCCCAGCGCGTGGCCACGATCATCGAGGCGGACCAGATCCTGGTGCTGGAGCACGGGCAGATCGTGGCCCGCGGCACCCACGAGGAACTGCTGGAAAGCTCCGAAACCTACCAGGAAATTGTTGATTCCCAGACCGCGGTGGAGGAAGTGGCATGAGTCCGGACAAAGAAGCCCAGTCCGAGCTGGCCACCGGACCCGACCCGGTGACGGCGCCCACCCCTGCCGCTGCCGCGGAAGCCGAGGCCGAGGTCCTCGAGGAGCAGTTCCAGCCCGGCGAGGCCGACCAGGATTTCATGACCGGGACGCCGACCCGCAAGGCCCAGCACTTCTGGCCGTCCGCCAAGCGCCTGTTCGGCCTGCTGAAGCCGGAGAAAGCCAGCATCGTCCTGGTGCTGGCCATGGTTGTGGTGGCCGTGGTGCTCAACGTGATTGCGCCCAAGGTGCTGGGCAACGCCATGGACGTCATCTTCAACGGCGCGATCGGGATGAACCTGCCGGCCGGCGCCAGCCTGGAAGAAGTCATCGCCGGACTCCGCGCGCAGGGCCAGGATCAGTTCGCAGATCTGCTCTCCGGCATGGAACTGGTGCCCGGCGTGGGCATCGACTTCCAACTGCTGGGCAACCTGATCCTGCTGGTGCTGGGCATGTACGTGGTCTCCTCGCTGTTCATGTGGCTGCAGGGCTGGCTGCTGAACCGGATAGTGATGCGGGTGGTCTTCGGGCTGCGCCAGGACGTGGAAGCCAAGCTGAACCGGCTGCCGCTGAACTACTTCGACACCCGCCAGCGCGGCGACATGCTCTCCCGGGTGACCAACGACGTCGACAACATCCAGCAGGCACTGCAGCAGGCCTTCGCGCAGCTGATCATGTCCGCGCTGAGCCTGCTGGGCATCACCATCATGATGTTCATCGTGTCCTGGCAGTTGGCGCTGATCGCGCTGATCGCGCTGCCGCTGTCTGCCGTCGGCGCCGGCATCATCGGCACGCGCAGCCAGAAACTGTTCACCGCCCAGTGGAAGCACACCGGTGCGCTCAACGGCCACATCGAGGAGTCGTTCAGCGGCCACGATCTGGTCCGGGCCTTCGGCCGCGAACAGCAGTCGGTGGAGCAGTTCGATGAGAAGAACGAGGAGTTGTACAAGGCCTCGTTCGGTGCCCAGTTCGTCTCCGGAATGATCATGCCGGTGATGCAGTTCATCTCCTACCTGAGCTACGTGGGCATTGCCGTGGTGGGCGGCCTGCGGGTGGCATCGGGGTCCATGACCCTGGGCGACGCCACCGCGTTCATCCAGTACTCGCGTGAATTCAACCAGCCGCTGAGCCAAATGGCGGGCATGGCCAACATGCTGCAGTCCGGCGTTGCCTCCGCGGAGCGGGTTTTTGAACTGCTCGACGCCGATGAGCAGGAGCCGGACACGGCCACCGAGACGCTGCCGGCCAAGACCGACGGCCACGTGGAGTTCCACAACGTCAGCTTCAGCTACACCGCGGACAAGCCGCTGATCGAAGACCTCTCCTTCTCGGCGAACCCGGGGCAGACGGTGGCCATCGTGGGGCCGACGGGAGCGGGCAAGACCACGCTGGTCAACCTGGTGATGCGGTTCTACGAACTGGACGCCGGCCGGATCACGCTGGACGGCGTGGACATCACCGCGCTCAGCCGGGCCGAACTGCGTTCCAAGGTGGGCATGGTGCTGCAGGACGCCTGGCTGTTCGGCGGCTCGATCTTCGACAACATCCGCTACGGCAACCTGGATGCCACCGAGGAAGAGGTCATGGCGGCAGCCAAGGCCACCTACGTGGACCGTTTTGTCCGGGCGCTGCCGGACGGCTACGACACCCTGATCGACGAAGACGGCAACAACGTCTCCGCCGGCGAGAAGCAGCTGATCACCATTGCCCGGGCGTTCCTGGCCAACCCGTCGCTGCTGATCCTGGACGAGGCCACCAGCTCGGTGGACACGCGCACCGAGTTGCTCGTGCAGCACGCAATGGCCGCGCTGCGTTCCGACCGGACGAGTTTTGTGATCGCGCACCGGCTCTCCACCATCCGGGACGCGGACGTGATCCTGGTGATGGAGGACGGCAAGATCGTGGAGCAGGGCAACCACGCCACGCTGCTGGCGGCCGAAGGCCCGTACTACCGGCTCTACATGTCCCAGTTCGCGGCGGCAGCGGATCCGGTGCCCTGACCGCTGAACCACGGGAATGACGACGGCGGTGCCCGGGTGAGGATTCGCGTCCCACCTGGAGCGCCGCCGTCGTGCGTTATGCCGGGGCGCAGCCTTCGGCGAAGCGCTCGGCTATTCCGGGGTGCAGCCTTCGGCGATGCGCTCGGCTATTCCGGGGCGCAGCCTTCGGCGATGCGCTCGGCGGCTCGGCGGAGCAGCGGAAGATGGGCCTCCGTCGCCGTGTGCAGGGTGTCCGGACTGGCCAGCATGTTGACGCCGACGGCGGCGACCACCGCCCCGGCTCTGTCCTTGACCGGCACCGAAACGGTGCGGTGGCCGGATTGCAGTTCGCTGTCGTTGACCGCGTAGCCTTGCCTGCGCACCTGCTCGATCTCCAGCCGGAAGCGTTCGGTGCTGTCGATGGTCTGCTCTGTCAGCCGGCTGAACTGGCTTGCGTCCATGGCGGAGCGGAAGTCGGACTCGCTGAGCCCGGCCATCAGCACCTTTCCCATCGACGATGCGTGGGCCGGAATGCGGACGCCGACGGTCAGCCCGGCGCGGATCATTCCGGGCACCCGGGTGGCCGCGATGCAGATGACGTCGCCGCCGGCCAGCACGCCAACCGTGCACGGTTCGTCGAATTCATCCGTCAACCATTCGACGCTCTGGCGGGAGGCCAGCACCAAGGGGGAGCCGGACAGGTAGCCGTGGCCCAGTTCCAGCGCCTGATGGGTCAGCGCGAACTTCTCCCCGTGGTAACGCACATAGCCCAAATGGACCAGCGTCCGCAGCACCCTGGCGGTGGCCGCCCGGTTCAGTCCGGCACGTGCCGCGACGTCGGCGGCACGCATGGACGGAGCGCCGTCGTCGAACACGCTCAGCACGGACAGCCCGCGCGCCAAAGTGCGCACGGACGGCTCGGCGCCGGGCCGGAGGACGGGCTCGCTGGTGATGATCATCACTGGAGAGGATACCCGGCCAGCGGCCTGACCGTGATGCTGGTTACAGCATGGGTAGCGGTGCGGTCAGTCTTCGTCGGGGCGGTCCTCGAGGACGCCCAGCACAGACGACTCCGGAACCCACATCACGTCCCCGTGCTCGGCGTTTGCCGCGCGGCCCATCACGAACAGCAGGCCCGACAGCCGGTTGAGGTAGCGTCCGGTTTCGCGGTTGACCACGTCGCCGTGTTCGTCCAAGGCGGCCCACACCATTCGTTCGGCCCGGCGCACCGTGGTGCGGGCCTGATAGAGCAGGGCGGCGGAGAGCGTTCCTCCGGGCAGGAGCATGCCGCTGAGATCGTCGGCTTCCTGCCTAAAGTGCTCGATGGCGCGCTCCAGCCGCTCCGCATGCTCCGGGATGATGCGCGCGTCTACCGGGAGGTCGCTGGGGTACGGCACCAGCAGGTCGGCCATCAGATCGAACAGGTCGTTCTGCACGCTGACCAGCATCGCGTTGGCCTCGGCGGCCAGCCCGCCGCCGGCCATGGCTACCGCCACGGCGGCGTTGGCCGCATCCACCTCGGCGTGCGCAACGACCCGCAGATCGTTCTTCGACACTTCGCCGTGGCTGCCGAACACGGTGCGGCCGGAGTCCCCATAATGATCGGTTTCCGGCTGGTTGTCCGCTACTGATTCGCCACGTTCATTCATGCCTGCAACTATACTTACGGGACGTTTGACATCGAAGAGCCACAGGAAGCCCGGGGCTGCGCAACGCCAACCGGTGACAATAGTGAGGACCATGATGAGCAGCGAATACACTGGCCCTCTGCCGACTGTTTCCGAGGAATCGGACGACGGGCGGCGGGGCTGGCAAACCGTCGATAAGACGGTTCTTTTCGTTTCGGGCGGCATAATCGTCGTCGTTTGCCTGCTGGGCATTTTCTTTACGGAGCAGGTTACCGAAGTGGCCGGAGCTCTCCTCGGGTGGGTGACCAGTACCTTCGGCTGGCTGTTCATTCTCGGCGCGACGGGCTTTGTGGCGTTCTCGCTGGTGCTGGCCTTCGGTCGGTACGGCAACATTCCGCTCTCGCGCGAGGGGGAGTCGACGGAGTTCTCCACGCTGTCCTGGATATCGATGATGTTCAGCGCGGGCATGGGCATCGGCCTGATGTTCTTTGGCGTGTACGAGCCGGTCACACACCTGGCCTCGCCGCCCCCGTTCGTTGATGCTGCCCCTGGATCGCCCGAGGCGGCGAACAACGCGATGGCCTACACGCTCTTCCACTGGGGGCTGCATCCGTGGGCTATCTATTCGGTGGTGGGCCTGGCGCTCGCTTACTCCACCTACCGGATGGGCCGCGGCAACCTGATGAGCTCGCCCTTCCAGTCGCTGTTCGGCAAAGAGCGGATCGAGAAAAAGGGCTGGGGCAAGCCGATCGACATCCTGGCCATCATTTGTACGAAGTTCGGTTCGGCGACCTCGCTGGGCCTGGGCGCACTGCAGATTGCCGCCGGCCTGGCGCTGCTGAGGACCGGCCAGTTCGAGGACAATCCGGGAGCGGCGGCCCCGATCCTGATCATCTGCGTGCTGACCGTGGGCGTGGTGATCTCGGCTGCGAGTGGCGTTTCCCGCGGCATCAAATGGCTGAGCAATACCAATATGGTGCTTGCCCTGGTCCTGTTGTTGTTTGTGTTCGTCCTCGGTCCCACCGTCTTCATCCTGGACCTGATCCCCGCCTCGATCGGTGACTACCTGGCCAACCTGGTGCCCATGAGCTTCCATTCGGCCGTGTTCGGCGGCACCGAATGGCTGGCCAACTGGACCATCTTCTACTGGGCCTGGTGGATTTCGTGGACGCCCTTCGTGGGCACGTTCATCGCCAAGATCTCTCGCGGCCGGACGATCAAGGAATTCGTCCTGGGCGTGCTGCTGGTCCCCACCGCCGTCAGCGTGATCTGGTTTTCCATCTTCGGCGGCGCCGGCATCAACCTGCAGTTGGGCGGGGAAGACATTGCCGGGGCCGGAAACGAGGCGGCCGCCTTCTTTGCCACGCTGCAGCATTATCCGTTCTTCATCGGCGCGGCCATCGTGGTGATGGTGCTGACCGCGGTGTTCTTCGTCAGTGGTGCCGACGCGGGCGCCGTGGTGCTCGGAACGCTGTCCTCCCGCGGCCGCAAGGAACCGTGGAAGCCGTTGGTCATCATCTGGGGCATTCTCACCGGCGCGGTGGCGGCTGTGCTGTTGTTCGTCGGCGGACTGGACGCGCTGCAGACGTTCACCATCTTGGCGTCGACGCCCTTCGTGTTGATCATTATCGGGCTGTGCGTGTCCCTGTACGTGGACCTGCGCCGGGATCCGTTGCGGCAACGACGAATGGGCCCGGTGCGCGGCGCGGTCAGTGTGCCCAGCAACGTGCCGTTTGCGGTGCCCACCACGACGTCGGAGATGCGGGTGGTCGAGGAAGAAGAGCCGCGGTTCACGAATGGTTCGGGCGGACCGAACCATCCCGCCGGAGGCCTTCCCGAAGACGTCGGCGATGGAAAGAAACACGGACACCACCCGTAGCTCACGCAATGAGGGCGGGGCTGGCGCATCGCTAGACGGCTGCGTCGCTCATCCGCTCAGGGGCGGGGCTGGCGCATGTTCGCCGGCCCCGCCCCGCTACTTTGCTGCTCTCGCGCCGAAATCGACTGATGGATCTTGACCACCGCCTCTGCTGGGTAAACGGTTGACTTGTCTCGATCACTCGCCAGAGGAGAACCAGTGAACAATCCCAGCAGATTATTCGGCGCTATCGGCGCTGCGGCGTTGGTATGCACGATGGTCACCGCCGTCCCGGCCGGAGCGGCACCGGCACAGGCCAACGTGCCGGGCCACGGAACATGCAAGACGACGGACTCCCCGCAGTTCAGCGGTTGGACAAGCTATGAGGAGCTCGGTTCCCGGCTTGATCGTATTGAACAGAAAAGCAAGGGCCGCGTGGACGTGGATGTGGTGGGCCAGTCCTCTCTCGGCCGCGACCTCTATGCCGCCCGCGTCGGCAACGGCGATCGTGTGCTGCTCATCCAAAGCGCCATTCATGGCAATGAGCGGACCGGAACCGAAGCGCTGCTGGCGATCGTCGAGAAGCTAGGCTCCAGCAACGATGCTGAGACCCAGCGGACACTGGAAGAAGTCACCCTGATTGCCATGCCCATGGTGAATCCAGATGGAGGTGAACTGAATCGCCGCACCAACGTGCAGTCATGGGATGACGTGGAACGCCTGCATCCGCAGCTTGAAGGGTCCACCCCTGCCTGGTACTACCGGACGGGCAACGGCGGCACCGACGTACCCGGCTTTGACTTGAACCGGGACTTCAACCCGGACCTCGACTATGTGCCGAAGCCGGAAGACATGCCGGGACGCCAGGTAGATTCGGGCTTCTTCCTCGCTCCGGAATCCCAGGCCATCAGGGACGTCTATGTTGACCTACGGGCCGAATTCGGCGAAGTCGACGCCGTCGTCGATCTACACCACATGGGCCCCTGTAACGTTCAGACCGGAGGCGAGCAGGACGGCAAACACATTTCGGTGGCCTTGGATTACCCGCCGCTGGGTGTCAACGACGGTGCCGCCTACAAGGAGGACTGGCCGCTGCTTGATCAAGACAAGTCCAGGCGGTACGCCTTGGCGGTGGCAGACGGGATCAAGGACAGCTATGGCTCCCAGTCACCGCTGGCAGCAGTGGGCCGCTATCTTCACCCGGAGGAACGTGAATACGCCGGGCAAGGCCGCTCCGCGTTTGCCTTGAACGGGTCGGCTACGGTCCTTTTTGAGGTCCGGGGCCAGTCGAATACCTTCGGCCAGAAGATGAAGGGCATGCTGGTCAAGACGGTCCAGACCGGACTGGAGTCGCTCATTGATTCCATGGCCACCGGCGAGGTGGACACGCTCGACGGCGACGACTTTTTCGAGTACCCGGATTACGGCTGGGACGACTCTGCCGACTGAGCACGGTGAGTCTTAGGCAGCGACAACACTAACGGCGGCGGACATGGAACCTGCGGGTACCTGTCCGCCGCCGCTTGTCGTCGGTTCCCCTTACTCCTGCAGGACCCCGGCGAAGAAGTCCGAGAGTTCCTGGTATCCGTCGAGCGGGAGTACGTGAGCGACGTACTGGTCCGGCCGAACCACCACCAAAGCGCCCTGCTGGCGGTCGATGCCGCGCAGATCGAAGATGTCTTCCCCGGACTTTTGATCGGGAGTGAAGACCTTCTCGTAGTCCTTCAGGCCAAGGGGAGCCTTCTGCGGGAACAGGAAGGACGGCACGTCGTTTGCGTCTAGCTCCCGGTGCCCCTGCTGGAAGATGGCGCGGACATCGAAGACCGCATCGGCGTCGGCTCCGGCGGGCGTGTAGCGCCGGACGGGTGAATCTTCGGACTCGGCCAGGAACCGGCACAGGGCGACCAACCGGGAATCCGCCGCGCCCGGGTGGGCGGAGTCGGCGAAGGCGTAGAGCCGCCAACGGCCGTCTGCCTGAGCAGTGTGGCCCAACCCCACCGGTTTGGCGTCGGCCAGCCGGACAACCGGGGCCGAGTGGAACCGCTCGCCGATCGGGAAACCCTTGGCCAAGTGCTCGTGGGTGTCCTCGCCGGTGATCATCGACGGCGCGTAGTCCGTGGCGAAGCCAGCGGTAAAGCGGCCGGCCTCCACGAATTGCCGTTCCAGCTCGGCCGGTTCCAGGCCTTCGTCACCGGGCCGGTTCGGATCCTTTGGGCGGGAACTGACCGTCTTGGACCAGCGGATGTCGAAGTCGATCAGTTCCTGGGCCACGGCGTGGCGCTCGGCCGAGTAGGTATCCAGCAGGGACTCCGGGCTACGGCCTTCCAGGACGGCGGCGAGCTTCCAGCCCAGGTTGAAGCCGTCCTGCATGGAGACGTTCATGCCCTGGCCGGCTTTGGCGCTGTGCGTGTGGCAGGCGTCGCCGGCAATGAAGACGCGCGGGGTGCGCTGGCCGCGCTCGTCCGGCTGGACGTCGTCGAACCGGTCGGCGATGCGCTGGCCCACTTCGTAGACCGACCACCAGGCGATGTCCTTCACCTCCAGGGTGTAGGGATGCAGGATGCGCTGTGCTGCTTCGATGATCATGTCCGAAGTGAACCGCTGCCGGGCGCCGCGGTCGGCAGGGTCGAGGTCACCCAAGTCCACGTACAACCGGATCAGGTAGCCGCCTTCGCGCGGGATCAGCAGGATGTTGCCGTCTTGCGCCGACTGGATGGCCGCCTTGAAGCGGACGTCCGGGAAATCCGTGACGGCCAGGACATCCGCGACTCCCCAGGCATGGTTGCGGGCGTCGCCACGCAGTTCCAAGCCGATCGACCGGCGGACACTGCTGCGGGCGCCGTCGCATCCCACTACGTACTTAGCGCGGACGGTTACCTCTTCCGACGGCGCGTCGGCCTTGGTCCTGCGCATGGTCACCCGGACCGGGTAGTCACCTGATCCGTCGACCTCGACGCCGGTGACTTCCAGTCCGTAGTCCGGTTCCAGTCGGCTGGGGGACTTGCGCATGTGCTCCAGCAGGTAGTCCTGCATCCGGGCCTGGTTGACGATCACGTGCGGGTACTCGGACAATCCGTCGGCCACGTCCTGGACCCGTCCGCTGCGGACGATCCGTGAGCGGTCTTGGTCATCCGGCCGCCAGAACACGGTTTCGTTGACCCAGTAGCCTTCGCGGACCAGGCGCTCGGCCAGGCCGAAGGCATTGAACATTTCGACCGTTCGGCAGGCCACTCCGTCGGCCTGCCCCAGGGCCAGCGGGCCTTCGCGCCGCTCCACCACGCGTGTGGTGATGCCCGGGAATTCGGCCAGCTGGGCGGCCAGCACAACGCCGGCTGGTCCGGTGCCGACTACCAGAACGTCCACTTCCGCCGGCAATTCGCCCTGGCGGTCCGGGCGGCCGTCCGCAGCCGGCCGGAGTTCGGGGTCGCCTGGATGGTAGCCGTCGAGATAAAACTGCATGATGCTCCTGGAGGTTCTGTCAGGCTCGTTGCCTGGCTCGGTCGTCGGATCACAGCGTAGTGATCGGCGCCACGGATTCGCCAAGAGATTCTGTCCAGCAGAATATTAGGCGGTGGGCAGCGCGCCTTCCGCTTGAAGATCGCGCAGCACAGCCTGACACGTGGCGTGGAGGGCGGTGATGACCTCCGGCTGCTGGATCTCGGCGCCGCGCGACAGGGGCGAAGTGATTGATATGGCCAGAGCGGCGGCCCGGCCTGTGGTGGCGAGCGGTGCGCCAACCGCCGCGAGATCCGCCTCCGTGCGCCCGAGGTTGACGGCATATCCCCGCTCCCGCGCTTCAGTCAGTTCCTGCTGCAGTTTGTCCAGCTCCGCCGCTGCGAGGCTGGCGGCGGTTTTTTGCGCCTGCCGGCCCGTGTAGAGCTGCGCGACCGACGCCGCCGGCAGCGTGGCCAGGATGGCTTTGCCGCCGGACGAAAGATGCGCCGGAAGCACCGAGCCGGTGCGGTTGCCGACCCGCAGCAACTGCGGGCCCTCGGCCGTGAACAGGTAGCGGGCGGTGACGCCGACGCGTTCCACGAGGTTGACGGTTTCGCGCACGGAGAGGGCAAGCGCCTCAAGGTGCGGACGGGCGATGGAGACGGCAGCCCGGGTGGGATCTGCCGAGGAGTCGGCGCGCAGCGCGGGGCCGGCGCAGTACCGCCGCTGGTCATCCTGCAGGGCAAAACCCCGGTACACCAACATGGCCATGAGCCGGTGCGCCGTGGAGGGGGCCACATCGAGCGACGTGGCTGCGTCGGTGATCCGCAGCCAGTCCCGCTCCTGCAAGAGCACGATCAGCTGCAAGGCGCGATCGACGGAGTCCACGGCGTATCCGGGCTTCTTCACGATGCTCATGTTCTGCACAGCAGAAGTTTAGCCCGGAGGTTCGGGGCGGGAGGTGACGGCAGGGGCCTGGCAGTCGGGCTAGCGGGCAGATACGTTCCTTCCCGTCCACTGCCTTTCGTTCTGCCGTCCGCGGGCCCGCCGCTGCAAACAGCACCTTCCGGTGCTGGGAAGCTAAGTTACCAGCGGGTAGCATGACGGCATGCATCTGATCTTCCGGACCCTGTTGCTGCTTGTCACGGCGCGCCGCCGGCCCGCACTGGGTATTTGGGATTCGTCCTCGCTGTCCTTGCGCGTGCTGCCCACGGACATCGACATCGCCATGCACGTCAACAACGGGATGTACTTCTCGCTGATGGACCTTGGGCGCTTCGAGTTGATGGTGCGGGCCGGGGTATGGGACGTCTTCCGCCGGAAGGGCTGGTCCCCGGTGGTCAGCGCGGAGACCATAGCCTTCCGCAAGTCGCTCACCCTCGGCCAGCAGTACAGCATTGAAACCCGGATCATCGGCTTCGACGACCGCGCCATCTATTTCGAGCAGCGCATGGTGTCCCGCGGCGAGATCTATGCCCGCGCCTACATCGCCACCCGGCTGGTATCGAAGCAGGGACCGGTCGCGAACGAGGAGATCTTCGCGGCAACCGGCCAGCAACCGCCGGCCGACCTGGTGCTGCCCGAGTGGCTGCATGAATGGCGGGAGAACAACGCGCTGCCCAGCACCCGCCGCCCCGCTCCGCACCGCTGGGTACGCTGACTCTGGTCGCCGGCACCTCGTTGCCCTACGCTATGGGGGAGGGAGGTGAGCGGTCATGATCGCAGCACCCGGAGACCGCATTGTCATCAGGGGAAAGACGGTGGAGTCGGCGGACCGGCACGGAGAAGTCATCGAGGTTCGAGGCGACGGCGGCGCCCCGCCCTACTTCGTTCGTTTCGACGACGGCCACGAGAGCATGGTCTTTCCCGGCACCGATTGCAGCATCGAGCACGCTGCCGGATAAGAGCTGCCACACATGCGTTGTCGTGTGAGCTCGCGATAGGACACGTCCGGACAGCCGGACGGGGGGAGCTGGCGGGGCTAGGCAGCGAATCGGCGGGCGAGCAGGACGCTGTCCGTCACTGTGCCGCTTTCGCCATCCGGACCCGTGACCTCGCGCTCAACCGAGTCCACCGTCTCCAAGGTCCATGCCGGACCATCCAGCCCAAGCTCTGCGGCGAGTTCGGCTGCGGTAGGCAGCGCTTCCTCCGGCTCTGGATGCCTGGACCACGGCGGAAACGATTCGTGGCCGACGATCAGCAGCCGGCCGCCGGGGGAAACGGCGCGGGCGCCCGACGCGAGGATCGCGTTCCGCGGCAGTTCGACCGGTGAGTGGAGGAACTGCGCGCAAACCAGGTCGTACCGCTCGGCGGCTTGCCAGTCCGCCAGATCCTGCCGGCGCCAGTGAATCCGGTCGGCAACGCCGGCTTGTGCGGCGTGCTCGGCCGCCCGCTGCAGCGCCAGCGCCGACATGTCCAGGCCGGTGACCTGCCAGCCTTGTTCAGCGAGCCAGATGGCATCAGCGCCCTCGCCACAGCCCAGTTCCAGCGCTTTGCCCGGACGCAGGCCGGAGAGTTCGCGGACCAGCATGGCGTTGGGCCGGCCGCTCCAGATCTGGTCCCGCTCGGCGTAAAAGGACTCCCAGAACTCGTCGGGATCCTCCGCATGGCCTTGATGGCGATGTTCCATGCCTCCAGACTCTACGCCGGGATCCCTCTGCGCAGAACGCGCGGCCACCAGCCACAACCCGCCGAGGGGACGGGGAAGAAATAAGGCGGGCATCGCCGTCGTTATGCCCGACGTGTGCCCGCGGCAACTACCCTGGGCCATCCCGCAACGAAAGGCCCGTCGGCGTGAACGTACCTCTGTCGATCCTTGATCTGGCAACCATCGGCACCAACGAGACCGTGGGCGAAAGCCTGGCCGGCAGTGTGGCGCTGGCGCAACGGGCCGAGGAACTCGGGTACAGGCGCGTCTGGTACGCCGAACACCACAACATGGCGTCGATCGCCTCGTCCGCCACCAGCGTGCTGATTGCCCACGTTGCCGCGCACACCAGCACGATCCGGCTGGGCGCCGGCGGCATCATGCTGCCCAACCATGCTCCGCTCACCATCGCCGAGCAGTTCGGCACCCTCGAAGCGCTGCATCCGGGCCGCATCGACCTGGGCTTGGGCCGCGCGCCGGGCAGCGACCAGAACACCCTGCGGGCGCTGCGCCGCGATCCGATGAGCGCCGATTCGTTCCCGCAGGACGTGCTGGAGCTGCAGGGCTATCTCACCGGTCAGACCCGGATCAAGGGCGTGGATGCAACACCGGGCAAGGGCAGCAACGTGCCGCTGTACATCCTGGGCTCCTCGCTGTTCGGCGCCAAGCTGGCCGCTGCGCTGGGGCTGCCGTACTCGTTCGCCTCGCACTTTGCGCCGAACGCCCTGCAGGACGCGGTGTCCGTCTACCGCCGCGAATTCCAGCCCTCCGAGCAGCTCGCCGAACCGTACGTGATCGCCGGCGTGAACGCCATCGCGGCGGACACCAACGAGGAAGCGCAGGAGCAGTTCCGGATTGTCCGGCGCAGCCGGGTCTCATTGCTGTTCGGCCGGGACCGGAAGTTCACCGACGAGGAAGCCGACCTGATCCTGGACTCGCCGCAGGGCCAGCACGTGGAGCAGATGGTCAAGTACTCGGCCGTCGGAACCCCGGATACCGTGACGGAATACCTGGAGGGATTCGCCAAGCACGCCGACGCTGACGAGCTGATCGTGGCGTTCCAGGCGCCCACGGTCGCGCAGCGGCTGCGCGCCCTGGAACTGACCGCGGAGGCCAGCGGCCTGGCCGCCTGAGCCGACTTCGGGTCGGGCGCCCGCTGAGGCGCCCGAGCTGACGGCGGGCCTGAGCCGACTGGGCCGGTGCGTGCCGGCGGGCCTGAGCCGACTGGGCCGGTGCGTGCCGGCGGGCCGCGATACTGCTGGAATGGCGTAATCATCGCCATAAACCGGGACGCCGTTGAGGGCTGCCGGTACAGTGGTGCGAGATCCGGATCCGGAGTTTCGCAGGGATAGACCCCTCGAGAAGGAGCAAACATGAGTACAGCCGTCGTCGCGCGCCAGGGTGTTCTGGCCGATGCCCTCGTCCCCAGCACCGCCCTGACCAACACCGCTTTGGTTATCGGTGGCGCCGGCCTGACCGCTGTGATGGCGCAGCTGGCCGTGCCGCTGTGGCCGGTCCCGATCACGGGCCAGACCCTGGCCGTGCTGCTGGTTGGCAGCACCCTCGGCCCGGTGCGCGGGATGCTGGCGATGGCGCTGTACTGGGTGGCCGGTGTCGCCGGCATGCCGGTGTTCTCCGAGGCCTCCTCCGGCCTGGCCGCTGCCGTCGGCCCGACCGGCGGCTACCTGGTGGGCTTCGTGGCGGCGGCAGGCCTGACCGGCTGGCTGGCCAAGCGCAACTGGGACAAGAAGTTCCTGGGCGCCACGGTTTCCTTCTTCGCCGGCACCGTGATTACCTTCGTCTTCGGCATGGCCTGGCTGGCCATCTCGCTGGGCGCCGATCTGCAGCAGACGCTTGAGTGGGGCCTGTACCCGTTCATCATCGGCGGCATCGTGAAGTCCCTGATCGCGGCCGCGGCCATGCCCGCCGCCTGGAAGCTGGCCGCCCGGCTGCCCAAGGACTCCGCCCGCGCCTAGCGGGTTAGCGGCAGGCTCCGCGCCCGCCGCATCCTGACAACTTCACAGCACGACGCCGGTGCCCGGACGTGGATTCTTCCCGCGGCGGGCACCGGCGTCTGTTGTGTGCGCTGCGAGGCCCCGTTGTCGCCGCGCTAATGCACGCACAGCCCTGACATCGCGACGCGTGCCCACCTCGCATTCCCACACGCGCAGCCCTGACATCCCGACGCGTGCGCACCTCACATTCCTACGCACACAGCCCTGACATCCCCACGCGTGCGCACCTCACATTCCTACGCGCACAGCCCTCACATCCCCACAACGAGTGGTGAGAAGATGGCATCTTTGCCCATCAGGGATGCCATCTTCTCACCACTCGTTGCGTCCGTTCGATCGGCGCCCACCCTGAGGCTAGGCTCGAATCGTGACGGGACAGCATCGATGACGGGGCAGGAGATCCGGGACTTCGTGGAGCGGCTGGGCACGTTCCAGACCGGGCCCTCCAGCCGCAACTTCTTCTCCACGGAGTTGCCCGAGAACGCAGCACGCCGGCACAACGTCACGCGCTACTTTGAGCAGATGCTGGAACGCCGGCCGGCTGTCCTGCTGGTGGGGGAGGCCCCGGGCTACCGCGGCATGACCGTTACCGGCGTCCCCTTTACGAACAAGGCGCTGATCTCCGGGCACGACCCTTTCGGGATGTTCGGCCCGGACAACGGGTACCTGCTGCCGCCGGAGGTGCTGACCGTCCCGGCCGAACCCACCGCCACGGTCATGTGGAACGTGCTGGCAGATCTGGATTTCCTGCCGCTGCTGTGGAGCGCCTATCCGTTCCATCCGCACCAGCCCGGGCGGACGCAGTCCAACCGCACGCCGTCGATGCCGGAGATCGCGGCCGGCACGCTCTTCTGGCAGGATCTGGCCCGACTGTTCAAGATCGACTCAGTGGTCGCGGTGGGGAACATCGGGCATCGGAGCGTGACCGCCAGCGGCCTGGACGTGCCGAAGATCCGCCACCCGGCCCATGGCGGCAAGGAGTTGTTCCGGCGAGGCCTGCAGGACCTGCTGGACACCGGCGCAATCCGGAGGAGTCAATGATCGCGCAGCGGATTGCCCGTCGACGGTACCTGCGTGCGCTGAGCTCATCACAACCCGCGGGCTAAAAACCCCATCAACTGTACGGGCCTGGCCCTCCCGGAGATCCCGGAAGGGCCAGATCGGTGCAGTCGTTTGGATAGTGGACTGGTAGTTGGCTAGACCGCTTCGAGCACACTGACGTAGTTGGCGATCGCCAAGCCGCCCATGTTGTGCACGGCAGCGCGCCGCGCACCCGGCAGTTGCATGTCCCCGGCGGTGCCGGAGAGCTGCATGGCGCTGACCACGTGCTGCGAGACGCCGGTGGCGCCGACCGGGTGCCCCTTGGCCTTCAGGCCGCCGGACAGGTTCACCGGCAGCTTGCCGCCGCGGTACACCGTGCCCTCCTCGATGGCCCGGCGGCCCTCGCCGGCGGCCGTCAGCCCCATGACCTCGTACATGATCAGTTCGGCGATGGTGAAGCAGTCATGCACCTCGGCGAGGTCCAGATCCTCCAGACCCACGCCAGCCATGCCGAGCGCCCGCTGCCAGGCGGCCCGGCTGCCCGCGAAGGCCGTGGGGTCGCGCTTCTCGGCCGGCATGAAGTCGTTGGCATGGCCGAATCCGGCCAGCCGCACGGCAGCAGCCGCGGCCCCGGAACGCGGTGCCTCGGTACTGAGCACCACCGCGGCGGCGCCGTCCGAGACCGGCGAGCAGTCGGTCCGGCGCAGCGGCTCGGCCACCACCGGGTTCTTGTCCGAAATGGTCTGGCAGAACTCCTCGCCCAGATCCTTGCGCAGTTGGGCGTACGGATTGGCCACGCCGTTGCGGTGGTTCTTTGCCGCGATCGAACCGAGCACGTCACCTACGTCGCCGAAGCGTTTCTGGTAATGCTTGGCGGTCTCGGCGAACAGCCCGGCGAAGCCGGTGGAGCTCGGCTTGCCGGCCGCCTCGTAATCGGCGCCCAGTAGGGCGGCACCCACCACGTTGGCGCCGGCGTGGGTCATCTTCTCCGCGCCGATCACCAGCACGTTGCGCGCGGTGCCGGCCAGCAGTGACTTGGCACCCTGTTGCACGGCGGCCGAGCCGGACGCGCAGGCGTTCTCCACCCGGGTGGCCGGCACGTTGGCCAGCTCATCCGAGACCTGCAGCGCCAGCGAGGAGGCGAAGCCCAGCGGCACCATGCCGGAGTTGAACTGACCCAGATAGACCTCGTCGATCTGCCCCGGCTCCAGCCCCGCGTTGGCAATGGCATCCCGGGCCACGCCGACAATCAGCGACTCCAGCGTCTCGTCCGCCAGCTTGCCGAACGGGGAGTGGCCCCACCCGGTGAGCAGGATGTCTTTTCCGAATTGGTCCTTCAGGCTCATCGGTATGCTCCTTCCAGGGGGCCTTCCAGTGCGGCTTCCCGTTCCACGGCGGTCTCGGCCTGTCCGGCCCCGGCCGCCTCTTCCAGTTCGGGCGCGACGGCGAAGTCCGGCTCGGTCTTCTCGCGCAGCTCTGCCACGGTGACCCCTGGCGCGAGGCGGACCAGGCGCAGCGAGGGGGCATCGCCGTCGTTCTCAATATCAAAGACCGCCAGATCCGTGATGATCCGGTCCACCACCCGCACGCCGGTGAGCGGCAGCGAGCATTCGTTGACGATCTTGGGGGTGCCGTCCTTGGCCACGTGCTCGGTCAACACCAGCACGCGCGGGGTGCCGGCCACCAGGTCCATGGCGCCGCCCATGCCCTTGACCATCTTGCCGGGGATGGTCCAGTTGGCCAGGTCGCCGGCGCCGGAGACCTGCATGGCGCCCAGCACGGCGATCTTCACATGGCCGCCGCGGATCATGCCGAAGCTGGTGGCCGAGTCGAAGATTGAGCCGCCGGGGAGCACCGTGACGGTCTGCTTGCCGGCGTTGATCAGGTCCGCGTCCTCGTCGCCGTCGTACGGGAACGGGCCCATGCCCAGCAGTCCGTTCTCGCTCTGCAGCACCACCCGCACGCCGTCGGGCAGGTTGTTGGCCACCAGCGTGGGAATGCCGATGCCGAGGTTGACGTAGTCGCCGTCGTTCAGTTCGCTGGCGGCAATGGCCGCCATTTCATCTCGTGTCCAGGCCATGGTTCTCTCCTTCAGGGGTTGGTCTCAGGCGCCGACGACGGCGGGGCGGGGGCGGACGGTGCGCTGCTCGATGTCCTTGACGCGGTCGGACGCCTGCACCAGTCGCTGCACGTAGACGCTCGGGGTCACGATGTGGTTCGGGTCCAACTGGCCCGGTTCCACAATCACCTCGGCCTCGGCGATGGTGACGCGGCCCGCGGTGGCCACCACCGGGTTGAAGTTGCGGGCGGTGTGGCGGTAGACCAGGTTGCCGTCGGTGTCCGCGGTGTGCGCGTGGACCAGCGACAGGTCGGCCACGATGCCCCGTTCCTGCACGTACAGCTCGCCGTCGAATTCCTGGTGCGGCTTGCCCTCGGCGATCACCGTGCCGACGCCGGTCTTGGTGTAGAAGGCCGGGATGCCGGCCCCGCCGGCGCGGAGCCGTTCGGCGAGGGTGCCCTGCGGGTTGAACTCAACCTCCAACGTTCCGGCCAGGAACTGCTGGGCGAACAGTTTGTTTTCGCCCACGTAGGAGGCCAGCACCTTGCGGACCTGCCCGGCCTCGATCAGCACGCCCAGGCCCTTGCCGTCGATGCCCATGTTGTTGGACACCACGGTCAGGTCCTTCACGCCGGAATCACGCACCGCGTCAATCAGGTCCGCGGGAATGCCGGAGAGTCCGAACCCTCCCACCGCAATGGTCATGCCGTCATGCAGCACGCCTGCCAGCGCGGCGGCGGGTCCTGTGGTCAGTTTGGACATCTGCTTCCTCCTCGTTGAGTGCTTTCCCCTGCGGTGAGTCCACTGGTTCCTGCGCTTCTGTCCATCTTGTGGACAACATCTATCCCGCAGCCTAAGGGTGTTCCTCAGGTCACGTCAACGAGGTTGCAAAGCGTACATTCACACTGTGGACAAGGTCGGATAGACTGTCCACATTGTGGATCGAAGCCGGTGAAAGGCCGTCAGTGGGCGCCTGCCGGTCGAGAAGGGAATCTGATGCCGGAGAAACAAGTACAGGGCGCCCAGGTGGTCAGCCGGGTGGCCAGGCTGCTGCGGATCGTGGGCCGCGCGTCGGAATCCGGGGCCGCCCTCGGCGACATTGTGCAGGCGTCCGGCCTGACCCGGCCCACGGTCTACCGGCTGCTGAACTCGCTGGCCGCAGAAGGGTTGCTGGACCACCACGCCGAAACCGGCAGCTGGCATCTGGGGCCGGAGCTCTACGTGCTCGGCTCGGTGGCCGCCAACCGGTTCGCCATTGAGGACCTGGCCAGGCCCAGTCTGCAGCGGCTAGCGGACGAGACCGGCGAGAGCGCGTTCCTCTCCATCCGCCGCGGCGACGAAACCGTCTGCCTGGTGAGGGTGGAGGGCAGCTTCCCGGTGCGCTCTTTCGTGCTGCACGAAGGCGTCCGCTTCCCCTTGGGCATTGCTTCCGCGGGGTTGGCCATCATGGCTTTCCTGGAGGCCGAGGAGATTGACCGGCTGCTTGACGACGGCGGTGCCCGGCTGCAGCGGTTCGGCCCGGCTCATGCGCCGGAAAAGATCCGCAAGAACCTGGCTGCGACCCGGGAACGCGGCTACACGGTCAATCCCGGACTGATCCTGGAAGGCAGCTGGGGGATGGGCGCCGCCGTGTTTGACCGGCAGGGCCGGCCGGCGTGGGCACTGTCGCTGACCGGCATCGAGCAGCGCTTCCGCCCGGACCGGCAGGAGTTCCTGGGCAAGCTGCTCCTCGAGGAAGCGCACAAGCTCACGCTGAAGCTGCGCGAGCAACCGACGGCCGGCCGGTAGGCTGCTCGCGCAGCTCTATCGCATCGTGCGGGCAGGTTCGGACCTGGCCGCCCACCGGCGGGTAGGCTCGGACCCAGCCGGAACCCGGCCGGAACCAGCCAGAACCGTGCCGGAACCCGGCCGGTAGGCTCGAACCCAGCCGCACGCCTCGCGCCGGCACCAAGGACACCTGGAGGAGGATCCATGGGCGAACGCCGCCTGCTGCGCACCGCCGTGATCGGCTACGGACTCTCCGGCCGGGTCTTCCATGCCCCTTTCCTGGAAGCTTCCGGGGACTATTCGCTGGACGCCATTGTGACGTCCAGTCCGGAACGGGCGGCGCAGGCAGCAGCCTCACACCCCGCTGCGCGGATCGTGGCGACGGCGGAGGAGCTGTTCGCGGGGCCGGAACTGCTGGACCTAGTGGTGGTAGGCACTCCGCCCGGCAGCCATTACGCGCTCGCCGAGGCAGCGATCAGCCACGGGCTGCACGTGGTGGTGGACAAGCCCTTCGTCCCGGTTTCAGCCCAAGGCGAGGCCCTCATCGCCAAGGCCCGGCAGGCCGGCGTCGTGCTGTCCGTTTATCAGAACCGCCGCTGGGATGCCGATTTCCTCACGCTGACGAAGCTAGTCCGCAGCGGCGAACTGGGCCGGGTGCACACGTTCGAATCACGCTTTGAGCGGTGGAAGCCGGAAGGGCTGCGGGCGTGGAAAGCCACGGCAGACCCCGCGTCTGGTGGCGGCATCTTGTTTGACTTGGGCGTGCACCTGATCGACCAAGCGCTGACGCTCTTCGGCCCGGTCGCGACGGTCTACGGCGAGACCTCCCGCCATACAGTGCCTGCCCGGTTGGGGGCCCGGCCAGCGGTGGGACCCGCCGCAGGATCCGGGTCCGCCGAGTCAGCGCCCGAGTCCGCGGCAGAGTCCGGAGCCGCGAGCGGAGCCGGCGGGGCCGGGGCCGGGGTCGGATTAGGTGCGGACGAGGACGCGTTTGTCTCGCTTCTGCACGAGTCCGGCGTGCGCTCGCGGTTGTGGATGAACCTGGTCTCCGCGCAGCCGGCGCCGCGGTTCCGCGTGCTCGGCTCTGCTGCGGCCTTCATCTCCTGGGGCATGGACGGGCAGGAGGCCGCTTTGAATGCCGGCGCCGTGCCCGGATCAGGCGGCTATGGTGTGGAACCCGAAGAGCGCTGGGGCACTCTCGGCACGCCGGGCAACATCCACAAAGTACCGTCCGAGCGTGGCCGCTACCCGGAGTTCTACCGACAGCTGGCTGCCGCCATTAACCACGGAGCGCCGGTTCCGGTGCGGCCGGCGGATGCCCTCGACGCCATCCGCATCATTGAGCAGATCCACCGGCAGAACCGGAGTCAGAATTCGGGCAGCTGACCCAGGGTTGTGCCGCCGGCCCGCCGGTGGCCGCCGGCGGCCTGGCACCCAATTCGCGGCCCCAGCTCAGGATGCAAGCCGCGAGAGCAGCGCCGCGACCGCGGCGTTGACTCCAGTGGACAACGTCGGCTCAATGACCGGGCCGAAGAAGGGCGAATGGTTCATCGGCACCGGGTCGGGACCGTCCATCAGCGCGGCCGGATAGCCGCCGAACATCCAGAACACTGAGGGGACGCCTATCGCCGCGCCTAAATGCCCGAAATCTTCGCTTCCCATCAGCGCAGGCTGTATCGAGACGGCATCCTCGCCGAGCGTGTCTCCGAAGACGGCGGCCAGCGCCTTAGCTTCGTCCGGATCGTTGTAGCAGGCCGGAAAAGTGTAGAGTCCCTCGACCTGCGGTTCTGGGGCGCCAGAGGCTGTCGCCTCCGCGGCGATGATGCGGCGGACCGATGCGAGCACCTTGGCGCGCACGTCGTCGTCAAAAGTCCGAATATTCAAAGTAAACTCCGCTGTGGCGGGAATGATGTTTTCTTTGAGCCCGGAATGGAACGTTCCGACCGTCACCACAGCCGACTTCCGCGGGTCAAGTTCGCGGGCGACAACGGTCTGCAGCCGCACCACCATGTGGGCGCCCAGGACTATCGGGTCGATCGAATCCTGCGGCTGGGACCCATGGGACTGGCGGCCGTGGACCGTGACCTTGAGCGAGTCCGCCATCGCCATTGCGCTGCCGACCGAGAGCGACACCGTACCCGCCGGGCCGGGCATCACGTGCTGGCCGAAAATGATCTCCGGCCGCGGCGCGCGCTCCCACAGTCCGTCTGCCACCATGGCTGCCGCCCCGGCCCCGGTCTCCTCGCCCGGCTGGAAGATCAGGACCAGCGTGCCCGACCAGGCAATGCGCGCTTCAGCGAATAGACCCGCCACGGTCAGCAGCACTGCTACATGGGTGTCGTGCCCGCAGCCGTGCATTACCGGCACGACCGTCCCGTCCTGCAGGGTTCCGGTGGCAGTGCTGGCGTAGTCCAAGCCCGTGCCCTCCTGAATGGGCAACCCGTCGGTGTCCGCCCGGAAACCGACGACAGGGCCGGGGCCGTTGCGCAGGATCCCCACCACACCCGTTCCGCCGCAGCGGAAGTGTTCAATGCCCAAGCCTGCCAAGCGTTGCTCGATCAGTTCGGCGGTGTTGTGCTCCTGCATTGAGAGCTCGGGGTTCGCGTGCAGGTGCTTGTACAGGTCGTGCATCTCAGCTTGGGCTTCGCCGGTTAGCGCGAGGGCGGGATGAGTGGCGGACTGGGATGCGAGTAGGTCTGTCATGTCTCTCCGGTGGATTGTGTACGGATGAGGTTCTTTAGGGCCGGTCAGTGTTCGACGGCGGGCTGCGGCGTGCGGTCCCGGACCAGCCATGAGAGCGCGATGGTGGCCATGACTGCGATTCCCGTGGCCAGGAAGGCCGTGGCGGGAACCAGAGGCACCAAAACGAACTGGACCAGCAGCGAGATTGCCACGGCCACTGCGGTGATCCTCGGCTGCTTGACGGAAATGATCGCTTGCACCACGACGGCCCCGAGCACGGAGGGCAGGATGTACAGCCGGACCACGTCGATCACGTCGACGGGAATGATGCTGATCAGCCAGGTGCCGAGCAGACCGACGAAGACGGCCAGCGAGAGCAGGTGAAGGGCGGCCGCACCGCAGATTGCGGCGACGGCGGCGAAGTCGCCGCGCGGCGTGCCAGGCTTGGCGTCGATCCGGTTCTGAGCGACCAGCGCCGAGGGCAGCAACTTGCTGGAGATGTTGCCGATCATGAACGCCTGATACATGGCAGCCGGACCCAGGATCGGAAAGTAGGTGATGGGCTCCACCAGCCAGATCATCATGAACACCGCGGCCACGGCGCCGAAGGCCGTCCATAGCTGGCCGGCGGTCACGTCCAGATCAGCGAAGAACACCAGGTAAAGCGGACCCGCCAGCGAGACCAGCAGGCCGGCGAGCATGGTCAGGCGCCCCCACCGGGACGTGGTGCGGTCGAACTCGGCCAGCCCGCCTGCTGCGGCGGATTCCGGAATGCTGGCGACAACGGGTGAAGACATATCGGCTCCTTCTCGGATTGGATCGGGTCAGGCCGCGGGCATGCCGGCAGTGTGGACAACATAGGCAACCGCCAGGGCCACCACAATGGCGAAGCCAAGGCTCCATTCGCGCAACCAGGCCCTCTTGGGAGACCGGCCAATCACGGCGCAGAGACCCATGACCGCCGCGGCGGTGAGCAGGGCAACCAGGTGCACCAGCGACTTGGGCACCTCGGCAATGCTCAGCGAGACGAAGGCGCCGAGCAGGGCGGCGGTGGGAACGATTGCCATCGCCACGGGGCTGGTCTTGGCGAGCTTGTTGCCGCCTCGCTTCATCAGTGGCGTCAGAATCAGGGTGGCCAGCATCCACATGGCACCGCCCAGGCTCATGGCAAAGAAGGCGATGGCGAAGGCGTTCTGGGTGTAGCCAGGGCCGCCCAGCTCGGCTCCTGTGGTTCCAATGGCGATGCTCGCTGCGCCGGTCTCGTAAGCAGCCGACCCGATCAAGCCGATTCGTACCAGCACCGCCGGCGTCCCGAAGACGGCCAGCAGGGCGACGGCCACGAGAGCGACGGCGAGCGACGGTCCGATGGCTGCAATGGCGCCGGAGCGGAACGAGACCTTCAGTTCCTCCTGCGTGATGCCTGCCGCAGGCGCAGCCTTGCGTGCGGCCTTCATGTAGATGACAGACTGCACGGCGATGACGGCAAAGACGCCGGCCGCACAGATCCACAGAAGCGGCATGTTGGCCAAAGCCAGCACATCCGTCGAGCTGCCGCCGCCGACGGCGGTCGATACCAAATGGGTCAACATGTTTCCTCCGGCGTGATGCACGTCTCAAGAAGCTAGGACAGGATGGACCCAACCTTGCTTGTATCAGCCATACCGGGGCAAGGCGTGATGAAAACAGTCACTTTTTTGGCTGAATCTGTCAAAGAGGAGTCGTCAGGGCGGCCCGGTGGCGAAAAGCGTCGTCTGGTCGAGACTTAAGACAACACCGGGTTGAGCCGCCCGCCACGTTTTCGCGCATCAAGCAGTAGCGACGTGCTCAGCTCGGCAACGTCGACCGTCCAGTCGCTGCTGCTGGTGAAGTCGTACAGCGCCTCATTGCTGGCTACCGTCACGTCGGCGAGAATCTGGTATTCACCCGTGATCGCGGCAACGTAGCGGGCTTCCGGGAGTTGGGCCAGTCTCCGGCCCAACGACTCCAGTCGATCCGGGGCCGTTTTGATCCAGAGCAACGCTTCCACTGGCAGTCCCAATGACGAGGGCTCCACCAAAGCGCGCAGGTTCAAGCAGTTGGTCTCCAGCAGCCAGTCCGTTCTTCGCCGCGCGGTTGCTTCAGAGGTACCGGCGCGTCTGGCGATCGCTTCGAATGACATTCGACCGTCATCACAGAGGGCGGCCACGATCTGCTTGTCCGTTTCCGTCAGGGAAGGATGCTCGCCGAAAATCTTCGGATCGTTGAGCGGTACGGGACGGAGCGCCCGTCGCTGTTCGGCGGTCAGAATACCTGGCTGCCACGCGCGGAGAGTCTTGAAGTAGCGCAGGATGGGATAGGTGTTCACCCGCTGGAGCCCGACGATGGCTGGCAACTCATCAGAGAGGGCGGTATGCAGCCGGGCCCGGTCAGTCAGTATTTCGGCAATACAGTCGCTGCTGCCGGTGATGGTGTAAACAAAGGAACTATCAGCGCGCTGGGACAGCGCCTGGACGGCCATTCGCGATGTGCCCGGAGCGCAGCGCATCTCGACGAGGACCGGTTTGGGCTTCAACTGGATCCCGCGCACGGCCACAACACCGGAGGCCAGTAGGTCACCGCCTCGCCGAGCTACAGTTCGTTCCGGCTCCCGCAGCACGGCGGCGATGGTGCGCCAGGACGCCCGTGGATCGACTTGGAGCGCAGCCACAATCTGCTTTTCCAGCCAGCTTAACTCAACCATCGTGTTTCCCATCAGTCGTTGTGCCGGTCCGTATACCGTGCCGGAGCGGCATGCGGAATGTGCCACCCGTAATGCAGCGAGACCACGCGCAGCCCGAAGACCACGGCGGCCACGCCCACCGCTGCCGCCGTGCCGTAAATCCCGGCGGACCACAACACCACCACCAGTGCCGAGCCCAGCATGGCCGGCACGGCGTACAGGTCGTCCGGGTTGAACAACTGCGGGACCCGGTTGGCCACGACGTCCCGCAGCATTCCGCCGCCCACGGCCGTGGTCAGGCCCAGCAGCGCGGAAGCAACCGGGTTCATGCCCAGGCTCAGCGCCTTGACCGTTCCGGTGATGCAGAACAGGGCCAGCCCGCCGGCGTCGAAGATCAGCAGCGGACGCTGGAAGCGCTCCACGCTGCGGAACAGGAAGAACACCAGCAGCGCCGCCAGCACCGGGGGGACGAAATACAGCGGATTGCTGAAGGCGCTGGGGATGGTGCCCAGGATCAGGTCACGGATGATCCCGCCGCCCAGTCCGGCCAGCGTGCCCAGGAACAACGACCCGATGATGTCGAACTTCCGGCGGGCCGCCAGGATGCACCCGGACATGGCAAAGAAGAAGGTGCCGAAGAGGTCCAGTACCAAGCCAATGGTCATGCCTGCCATCCAATCATCGCTGCCGCATGTTCTGGTGATCGCCCGCCGCTGCGACCCCGCTTTCTGCCGGACCAGGTTGCGCTGAAGGTGTTTGCCCCTGACCGGCTCATCGCCGCCGCGGGGTCAGCCGGCCCGTCCGTAGCGGTGCTCGGGCCGCCCGGTGCTGCCGTAGCGCAGATGGATCTCCACCGCGCCGTCGTCGGCCAATGCGGACAAGTAGCGTTGCGCGGTGGCACGCGAGACACCGACCGACTGGGCCACCTCCGCGGCCGAGCGCTGCAGCCCTGACGCCAGCGCTTCCAGCACGGCGGCCTCGGTGGCCGACCGGGTGCGGGCAGCCACCGCAGCTTCGGCCGGATGCAGCGCGTGCAGGGCCCGGTCGACCGTGTCCTGGTCCACCGCTGGCTGCTCGGCCAGCAGCCGCCGGTAGCGGGCGTAGGCGCGCAGCTTCCTGGCCAGTTCCTCGGCCGTAAACGGTTTGATCAGGTAGCCGAGTGCACCGCGGCGCAGGGCTTTGCGGACCGACGGGGCGTCCGCTGCGGCGGTCAGCATGATGGTGTCTACGTCGACCTTGCGCAGTAGGTCCAGTCCCAGCGCGTCCGGCAGGTACACGTCCAGCAGGATCAGGTCCGGCTCGTGTCCGTGCACGGTGCGCAATGCCTGCTCGGCGGTTCCGACCGGCGCCAGCGCGCTGAAGCCCGGGACGGAATCCACATAGCTGGCGTGCAGGCGCCCGACGTGAAAGTCGTCGTCCACAATCAGTACCGATAAGTCAGTCATGGTTTGCTCCTGGCGATGCGGATTCAACAGTGTCGGGCAGTCGGGCGCAGAAGACGGCTCCGGGGCCGCCCGGCCGTCCGGGATCCGCCACCCAGACATCCCCGCCGCGGCGGCGTGCGAGCCGGCGGATCAGCGACAAGCCGAAGCCTTGGCCATGGATGTCCGGCAGTTCGGCCGAATGGGCCTCGGCCATCGGCGAATCTGCCGCCCACGTCACCGACTCCGACGGTTCCGCCGGGCCCGCCGCGGGTTCGTTCCGCAAGCCGCTCGGTGCCGGTTCGTTCCGCAAGCCGTTCGCCGTCGGTCCATTCCGCGAGCCGCCCGCCGTCGAGAAGCCGTCGGTGAAGATCCGCTCAACGCCGGAGCCGTCGTCGCCCACGCCCCCGCCATCGGCGAGCCCGGGCAGCCCCTCGCCGGAGTCCGCGACCACCAGATGCAGCGTTCCGCCGCCGTCGGTCAGTTCGTCCATAATCTCCACCTCCACCCAGCGGTCCGGGTCGCTGCCGTGCACTGCCGCGCGGACGGCATTGTCCACCAGGTTCCCGATCACGGTGGTCACGTCCTGCGGGTCGGTAACCCGGCCGCGGACCAGCGTTTCCGGACCCACCCGGAGCGTCACTCCGCGCTCGGCGGCCTCCATGCTCTTGGCGCCGATGAAAGCCTGCAAGTACGGATCCTGCAGCAGTTCGGCCTGCTCCGCGGGGTAGTTCAGCGGGCCGGTCTGCATGATCGACGTGAGGTAGTCCTGCGCCTGGTCGGGGTGCCCCGTGGCCAGCAAGCCGGAGATCGTGTGCAGCCGGTTGGCGAACTCGTGCCGTTGCGCGCGCAACGCAGTGCTCAGCGCGCCGACGGCGTCCAGTTGCCGGGTCAGGGACTGCACCGCCGTGCGGTCGCGCAACATGATCACCCATCCCAGCTCGGGGGCACGCGGAACATCGGGACCCGTGCCGGTGCCGGGGCGGTAGCCGCGTCGGCCGGGGGTGCGGCTGGCCTGCACCTCACGGGCGGAGAGGATCAGCACACGCGGGCCGACCACCAGTTCCACCGTGGGCGACTGCGGGTCGGCGGCATCAAGCAGGTGGCGCAGTGCCTCCGGCAGGCCGGATTCCTCAGAGCGGGATTTCCCCGGTCCGGGCAGTTGCAGCTGCTCCAGCGGCAGCCCCACCAGCTCGGCATCAATGGTGAAGCCCAGCAGCCGCTTGGCCTCGCGGTTGAATACGGTGATCCTGCGCTCGGCGGAAACGCCGATGACGCCCTCGTCCACGCCCCGCAGCACCGCCTCCTGGTCCTGGGTGAGGGCGGCAATCTCCTCGGGCTCTAGTCCCAGGGTCAGCCGCTTGAGCCGTCGGCCCAGCAGCAGCGATGCCGCCAGGCCAAGGGCCAGTGCCCCGGCAGTGGTGGCGGCGATGGGCAGGATGTTGCTGGCCAGAGACTGCAGTACGTCCTGGCTGGAGAACCCCACACTGACCTCGCCCACCACGGCTGCGGAACCGGGGGCGAACACGGGGACCTTGGCACGCGCCGAATGGCCCAGGGTGCCCTGTTCCTGTTCAGTGACCTCACGGCCGGCCAGCGCCTCCGAGGGGTCGGTGCTGACCATCCGGCCCAGCTCAGCCGGATTGGGATGCGCCAGCCGCAGGCCCGAATCGTCCGTAATCACCACGAACAGCGCCCGGGTCCGCCGCCGGACGTCTTCGGCCTGGGCCTGCAGCGGTCCGGCCGCCAACGCCTGGGCGGACAGCTGCTCGGGGCCGGCCTGCGCCAAGGCGGCGGTTTCGGTGCGGATATCGCCCGAGGCCGCAACGGCGCGGGCCACCGCAAGAGCCTGGCGTTCCGCATCTTCGCCCAACCGCTGGTAGGTCAGCCAGCCCAGGATCACAGCGGAGAGCAGCAGCACCAGAGCCACCACGGCCACCTGGAGGAGCAGCATGCGCGCAGAGAACCCCATCCGCGGACGACGGTCGCCCCGGTTCTCCATGGTGCCTCCCGGCGCGGCCTCGACGGCTGCGAGCTAAATGAGCAAAACGTGCGCAATAAGCAGTATGCACCTGAACTGGGCTAAACCGCCATCCGTGACCCGCGCCACCCTAAAGTCTGTAGGGCCGGTCACACCGGCTGCGTTGAAACAAAGGAGTTGCTGTGCTGGTTTTTCTCGGCTTCGCAATGATCGCGGTCTTCATGGCGCTGATCATGACCAAGAAACTGACACCCGTTTTGGCCCTGATCATTGTGCCCACAATCTTCGGCCTCTTCGCCGGGGCAGGCCTCGGTCTGGGCGACATGGTCCTCGAGTCGATGAAGTCGCTGACGTCCACAGCAGCCCTGCTGATGTTCGCCATCATCTTCTTCGGCCTGATGATCGATGTCGGACTGTTCGACCCGCTGGTGCGCTTCATTTTGCGCACGCTGGGCAATGACCCGGCCAAGGTGGTGCTAGGCACTGCGGTGCTGGCCGCCGTCGTATCGCTGGACGGCGATGGGTCCACCACCTTCATTCTCACCACGGCCGCCATGCTGCCGATCTACCTGCGGCTGGGCATGAGCCCGGTGGTGCTGACCTGTGTGGCCGGCCTGGCCAACGGCACCATGAACATTGTTCCCTGGGGCGGCCCGACGGCACGTGCTGCTGCGGCGCTTGATGTCTCGCCCACCGACGTGTTCGTGCCGATGATCCCCTCCCTGCTGGCCGGCATGATCATTGTGATGGTGTTCGCCTGGACGCTCGGCCTGAGCGAGCGCAAGCGCCTGGCCGGCGGCAACCCGAAGGCCGCGGCCAAGGGCAGGCCCGACCTGTGGGCGGAAGCTGGGCAGAACAACGACGGCGGTGTTGGCACCTCCCGCGGCAACGCTGGCTCGGTCTTCGGCGGCGGGCGCGGCGCCGGTGCGGGAAAGCCGGTTTCCGGCACCTCCCCGGCTGGCACGGCTCCGGCCGGCGGTTCGGTAGCCGTGTTGGAAGCCGAGGAGGACACGGCTGGCGGATCGCTGACCGATTCGGCCTTGGACCCCAACCGCTCCACCCTGCGCCCGAAGCTGTTCTGGTTCAACCTGGCGCTGACCGTGGCCGTCATGGTGATCCTGGTGCTGGACGTCGTCCCACTGGCCTACGTCTTCATGGTGGGCGCAGCCATCGCCTTGGTGGTCAACTTCCCGAACGTCAAGGAGCAGGCCACCCAGCTGGTTGCGCACGGCAAGAGCATCGTCGCCGTCGTCTCCATGGTGATGGCAGCGGGGGTCTTGACCGGCGTGCTCAACGGCACCGGCATGGTGGATGCCATGGCCGCCTGGCTGGTGGATATCATTCCGGATTCCATGGGCCCGTTCATGGCCGTCATCACCGGCTTGCTCAGCATCCCGATGACCTTCTTCATGAGCAACGACGCGTTCTACTTCGGCGTGCTGCCGGTGCTTAGTGAGACCGCCGCCCACTTCGGCATTGCCCCTGCCGAAATGGCGCGCGCCTCAATCACCGGCCAGCCGGTGCACATGCAGAGCCCGCTGGTTCCGGCCATCCTGCTGCTGGTCTCGCTGGCCAGCGTGGAACTGGGCGACCACCACAAGAAGGTGCTCTGGCGCGCGGCTATCGTCTCGCTGGTTATGCTGGCAGTCGGCATCCTGCTCGGCGCCATCCCCTGGGGCTGAGCCAACACCACAACAACGACGGCGGCGCCTGGGTTCTGGTCATGACCAGCCCGGGCGCCTCCGTCGTTCTAACGGCTCGCCTTGGCAGTCCCTGCGGAATCCGGTGAGCATCCGGATATTGAGCCATTTGACTGTGTTGGGAGCGTGCTAGCGATAAAAAACAATCTTTGGTGAACAGTTAAATGGCTCATCGGAATCGAGAGTGTAGATAGCGTTGGCGCGTCGGTTCCCGGATAGAGGTCGAGGTCTTCCGATGATGGAAGTTCTCACACTGCCCATCCGAAAGACCTCGACGTGTCCAACGCTA
>NZ_SUKC01000011.1 GCF_005047635.1 Arthrobacter sp. CAU 1506
GACGGCTTTGAGGTATTCCAGCGTGGACCAGTCGTCCAGGGTCCCGGGGTCGGTGCCGGCGAGCAGCCCGGCCAGTTCCGCCGGTTCCAGCTCCCGCCAGTCCTCCGCCCACAACTCCCGCCCCGCTGGCGACCCCACCGCGGTATCGTCTTCGGGACCGGCGCTGTCAGGATCTTCGGCGGCTTCAGGGGCAGGATCAATGGCGGCAGCATCTGATAATGTGCGGTCCTCAGCCAGGGCGCGATCCGCGGCAGACAGGGCTGGGACGGTTGGGGTGCTTGGGCCGGGTTCGGCTGGCCCGCCGGCGACGGCACCGGGTTCTGTCGGTCCGCCGGTGACGGCACCGGGTTCTGTCGGTCCGTCAGGGTAGTGTGCGGTTGACCCTTCGTCAGAGGATTCCGCTGTTCCCTCGGAGGTGCCGTCGCTGTCAGTGGAATCGGTTCCGGCTGGTGTCCGGGAAGACACGGCTCCGGGGACGGCAGAAGGCATCGATACGGCGTCCGGGGGCGTGGCCGTGGAGCCGGAGTGTTCCTCCGGCTCCTGTGCCTCGTCCAACGGTTCCGCTGCCATACTTCAACGCTACGCAGCACAAGCCCCGGGTAGAACAGGCGTTCGACGTATGTGCACAACCCCCGCCGCCACGTGCCTGTGGAGGTCAAGTCAGACCTGAGAAGGCAATTTCCGTCGTTGGAGGCAAAGTCGGTATGTGCGATGAAGGCAACCGGCGAAGGCCAAGACGGCGTGTGGTGACATGCCCAGTGCAGGGCAAGCCGGTCTACAGGGATAAGTCGGCTTGCGGGGATGATGCCCGCCCGTGGAAGACGGCACCGGTTTACCGAGGACCCGAGTTGAAGACAAGCCGCCCGGGCTGATGACAAGTCCCACGCGCGTGTGGAGGCAATCCTCGCCGGGCGGGGAAAACTTCCGCTACGCCTCTCACAGCAAAGCCCGGCTGCCCGGCCGCCACAGGGGCGGCCAAAGCAACCGGGCTTCCGAAGCTGTCAGCTACGTCAGAGAACGTCGGAGAATACGGGCCTAGAGGGCGGCTTCTCCGCGTTCGCCGGTGCGCACCCGAACGGCTTCTTGAACATCTACCAGCCAGACCTTGCCGTCACCGGCGTGACCGGTATTGGCCGTGGCCACGAGGACATCAACGATGTCGTCGGCTTGTTCGTCTGAGACCAGCACTTCGATGCGGATCTTAGGCAGCAGGTCCACGGTGTATTCCGCGCCGCGGTAGACCTCGGTGTGGCCGCGCTGCCGGCCGTATCCACTGGCCTGGCTGATCGTCAACCCTTGGACCCCGTAGCTCTCCAGGCTGTTGCGGATGGAATCGAGCTTTTGCGGCCGAATAATCGCTGTGACCAGTTTCATGCGTTGACCTCTTCTTTGACGTGGGTTCCGATGCCGGCGTTATGGGCGCTGCGGTCGGTAGCCGGGTGCGGGATGAACGTACCGCCGGTTCCCAGGCCGCCGAATTCGTACGCGGATTCCGCGTGCTGGGTCAGATCCACGCCGGTGACCTCTTGCTCTTCGGTCACCCGGAAGCCAATGGTCTTGTGGATCGCCAGCCCGATGATGACGGTGAGCACCGCGCAGAACACCACGGACACCACTGCTGCCACGGTCTGTGCCCACAGTTGGGCGAAGCCGCCACCGTAGAAGAGGCCGCCGCCCGCTCCCTCGACCGGCAGGGCGATGAAGCCCAGCGCCAGCGTTCCGACCAGGCCCGCCACCAGGTGTACACCTACTACGTCCAGCGAGTCGTCATAGCCCCAGCGGTACTTCAACCCAACTGCCAGCGCTGCCAGCACACCGGCCACCAGGCCGAGGCCCACCGCGCCCACCGGGGACACGTTCGCGCAAGCCGGAGTGATAGCCACGAGTCCGGCAACCACGCCGGAGGCTGCGCCCAACGAAGTGGGGCGGCCATCGCGGATGCGTTCAGTCACCAACCAGCCGATCATTGCTGCGGCCGGGGCGGCCATGGTGTTGACCCAGATCAGGCCGGCTTCCTCCGCGGTTCCCGCCGCACCGCCGTTGAAGCCGAACCAACCAAACCACAGCAAGCTGGCGCCGATCATCACCAGCGGAATGTTGTGCGGGCGCTGGGCCGGATCCTTACCGAAGCCCTTGCGCTTGCCCAGGATCAGGGCCAGGACCAGGCCGGCCACACCAGCGTTGATGTGCACCACGGTGCCACCGGCGAAGTCGATCGCTTCTCCGGCCCAGGCGCCGATAGCTCCTTCAGCGCCGAGCAGTCCCCCACCCCAAATCATGAAGGCCAGCGGGCAATAGACCAACGTGACCCAGACCGGCACGAAGAGCGCCCAGGCGCCGAACTTGGCCCGGTCGGCGATGGCCCCGGAGATGAGGGCCACGGTGATGATCGCGAAGGTCGCACCGTAACCTGCACCGATCAGGTCTTCGGTGTTGAGCAGCGGCTCAAGGCCGAGGGCAGCGAACGGATTGCCGAAGAGCTGGGCCACTCCCTCGCCACTGCTCATGGAGTAACCCCAGAGCACCCAGACCACGGCAACCAGCGCAACGGCGGAGAAGCTCATCATCATCATGTTCAGGGCGGATTTGGCCCGCGTCATGCCGCCGTAAAAGAACGCCAATCCCGGCGTCATGAGCAGCACCAAGGCTGCCGAAATCATTACCCAGACGTGACCTGCTGACAGATCCATCTTCACGTCCTCTCGTCCTTTGGCAGGTAGCTTCCCGCCGCTGACTCAAGACTGCCGACGGCGTGTTTCGGCAAGCCGGAAGCTGCATTGCGGCCGCGTTACAAGAAACCCGCCCAAGTAAAACCGGCTTATCCGGCGTGTTTCAGCAGTGTTACGTGGGCAGGCAACGCACGACGACGGCGGAGCTCATCTCGCAGGGGCGGCTCCGCAATTTCGGTCGGCGGGCAACGCACGACGACGGCGCCCGTCTCGCAGGGGAGGCTCGGCAAATACGGTGAGCACGCAACGCACGACGGCGGAGCTCATCTCGCAGGGGCGGCTCCGCAAATTCGGTCGGCGGGCAACGCACGACGACGGAGCTCATCTCGCAGGGGCGGCTCGGCGATTGCGGCGGGCAGGCAACGCATGACAGCGGAGCTCGCCTACGGTCGACGCCCGCGTTACGCCCGGGGGCCGGAGCGTTCGGCGGTGCTGTTGCCGTCGCTACCGCTGCCGCCGCCGCCGTCGCCCTCGCAGCCGCTGCCGCCGTCGCTCGCACTGCCGCAAGGACATCGGACCCAGCGGGCTAGGCTTAATGGCATGCCAGTTTCCCGCCGCACCGAGCACCATCTCCGCCTGCCTGGCCTGCAGCGCCAAGGCAAGGAGGCGCAGACGCCGCTGCCGCGGGACATCAAGGTCTTGGTTGCGGCGGCATTTGTCATCGCCCTCGGGTACGGCTTGGTGGCGCCGGTCCTGCCGCAGTTTGCCGCAAGTTTCGATGTCGGTGTGGCTGCGGCCAGCGTCATTGTCAGTGTGTTCGCCCTCGCCCGGCTGGTGTTCGCCCCCGTGGGTGGGGCGCTCGTAGGCCGCTGGGGCGAGCGCCGGGTCTATCTCACCGGGCTGCTCATTGTGGCCGCTTCAACCGGCGCCTGTGCGATGGCGCAGGACTACTGGCAACTACTGATCTTCCGCGGTCTCGGCGGTCTGGGCTCCACCATGTTTACGGTGTCTGCGATGGCACTGATCCTGAGGCTGGCCCCGCCGAGCGGACGCGGCCGGGTCTCCAGTCTCTACGCGGGCACCTTCCTGATGGGCGGCATCCTGGGGCCGGTGGTCGGTGGCCTGCTGGCCGGGTTCGGGCTCCGGATGCCCTTCGTGGTCTATGCCCTAGCCCTGCTCGTGGCGGCCGCCGTCGTCGCCATCTTGCTGAAGAAGCCTGCGCCCAAGACCGCCGACGACGGACCGGTGCCGGAGGCGATGGATCTGCGCGAGGCGCTGTCGGATCCCGGCTACCGCGCCGCCGTCGTCTCCGCGTTCGCCAATGGCTGGGCCACGTTCGGGGTGCGGATGGCACTGATTCCGCTGTTTGCGGCCGCCGTGCTGGGGGCCGGGCCGGCAACCGCAGGCCTGGCGTTGGCCGTCTTCGCCGTCGGCAACGCGCTGGCCCTCACCTTTTCCGGCCGCTTGGCCGACACCGCCGGCCGCCGCCCGCTGGTGGTCGCCGGGCTCACCATTGCCGGACTGTCGATCGCCGCCATCGGCTTCACCGATTCCGTCCCGGTCTTCGTGGCGGCCTCGGTGGTTGCCGGCTTCGGGTCCGGGCTGCTGGGGCCCGCGCAACAGGCTGCCGTAGGCGACATCATCGGCAGCGACCGCACCGGCGGCAAGGTGCTGGCCGTCTTCCAGATGGGCACCGACGCGGGCGCCATCGTCGGCCCGGTCCTCGCCGGCATGCTGGCCGACCGGCTAAGTTACGCTTGGGCCTTCGGCGCCACCGGTGCGGTAATGCTGGCGGCAGCGTTGCTCTGGCTGGTGTTCGGCCGCGAGACGCTGAGCAAGCCGGTCAAGGAAACGGCCGCGGATTGACCCGCGGAAAGCCATAGCCAGGCACCACGTTCGCCGCTATCCTCTGACCCATGACCGTTGGGGGACGTATTTTCGCGGCGATCGCCGTGCTGTTTTGGGCAATATTGCCCGGTTTCGGGCTGATCGACCTTTCGACCATGTTCGTTGAAGATTCCTACTACGCCGAGGTCGCGGCGCTGGAGACCAGCTGGGGCGTCCTCACCACGTTCGCGGTGGCCCTGCCCTTCGGCTGGGCGGCGTGCCGGCCGCGGGGCATCTGGCCGGTCCTCGCTCTGCTGTGGCTTACGACGGCGGCGCTCCTCTTGGGTGCCTTGCTCGGCTTCAGCTTCGGCCCGGTGGTGATGGCCGCCGTGCTCGGCGTCATGTCCCTAGGCCTGCTGTGGTCCGCCCGGCGCGCCGGTTCCCGGTTCCAGAGGCCGCGGCTGTCCGTCGACTGGCCGCTACTGGTGCTCGCGGTGCTGGCTCTCCCCTTCTGGGCAGCCTACGCCTGGTACGCCCTCGAGGTGTCCCGCACCACCGGCTCCCAGCCCGAGTACTGGACCATGGGCATCGACCACTGGCCGGTGCAGGGTGCCCTCGGCATCGTGCTGGCCGGGACCTGTCTGCTGCACGCCCTCTGGCCGCAGGCTCGTTCTCTCCTGCGGACCGTGCTCAGCTTCAGCTACGTTTCGCTCGGCATCAGTTGGCTGCTCGGCCCCGACACCGGCGGCAGCGTGGACAACACCTGGCTGGCCATCGCGGCGGTGCTGTGGGGTGTGCTGACCGCACTGCGAAGCCCGGCGCTCCCCTCTGAGCCCGGGGCGGCGTCCGAACCCGGCGCGGATTCGCTCCGCGTCCGTAAATTCGCGCCGGGCCCAGACTCCCACCGCGGACTTAAATTGCACCGTCGGCCCACGTACGGGGCCGGATCTGAATCCGCACCGCGAACCCATCTTCGGTCTTCACGGATTAAAAAGGCGGTCCCTCTGTTAAAAAAACCGGTCCCTCCAGCCGGACGTGATGTCCGGAAGGAGGGACCGCCGTCGTGCAGCGTGCTCAGGCAGCGTACGTTGGCCTAACGAAGCCCCGCCGCTAGTTCAGCAGCGCGTCCACGAAGTCTTCGGTTTCGAACGGGGCCAGGTCGTCGGCGCCTTCGCCCAGGCCCACCAGCTTCACCGGCACGCCGAGGCTGCGTTGGATCGCGACGACGATGCCGCCCTTGGCGGTGCCGTCGAGCTTGGTCAGCACGATGCCGGTGATGTTGACGACCTCGGCAAAGACCTTGGCCTGGTTCAGCCCATTCTGGCCGGTGGTGGCGTCCAGCACCAACAGGACTTCGTCCACCTCGGCCTGCTTTTCGATCACGCGCTTGACCTTGCCGAGCTCGTCCATCAGGCCCACTTTGTTCTGCAGGCGACCGGCGGTGTCCACCATGACCACGTCGACCTCCTGGTCGATGCCGGCCTTCACCGCCTCAAACGCGACGGAGGCTGGGTCCGCGCCATCGACGTCGGACTTCACCGTGGGAACGCCCACCCGCGAGCCCCAGGTGGCGAGCTGTTCGGCCGCGGCGGCCCGGAAGGTATCCGCGGCACCCAGGATCACGTCCTTGTCCTCCGCCACCAGCACGCGGGCCAGCTTGCCCACCGTGGTGGTCTTGCCGACGCCGTTGACGCCCACCACCATCATCACCGCGGGGCGGTCGGCGTGGCGCATCACGGCGAGTGACCGGTCCATGGTCGGATCCACCAGCTTGATCAGTTCCTCGCGCAGCATGGTCTTCACCTGCTCCGGATTGCGGCTGCCTTCCACCTTGACGCGGTCCTTGAGCGCGTCCACCAGTTCCAGTGTCGGCTCGGTGCCGAGGTCGGCCAGCAGCAGGGTCTCTTCGATTTCGTCCCAGACGTCGTCGTCAATTTTGTCGCTCGCGAGCAGAGCCAGCAGCCCCTTGCCCAGCGCGTTGTTGGACTTCACCAACCGGGCGCGCAACCGGGCCAGACGGCCCTGCACCGGTGCCGGCGTCTCCACCGGAATGGTCTCCAGCGCTGCGGCGTCCTCCGGAATTTCGACGCCGACCGGCAGCGGTTCTTCTTCGGTCGGCACCCCTGTCGGCGGTGCCGTGGCGGTCGGTCCGCGGGGCGCTTCCAGTGTGTCGGTGCCGCCCCCGGCCGGCGGCGTGGCCGGGTCGTTGGCATCCCGGGTGGTGGTGTAAGTGCCCGGCGGAGTCTTGCGCCCGCGCAGCAGCAGCGTTGCCACGAGGCCGATGACGGCAATGGCGATGACGACGTAAATGATGATCATGGTTGCGTCCACGGGGTCTAGCCTACCGGCCACCGCCACCGGCCGTGCAGCGGCACCGGGGCTCCGTTGACCCTCGGCGGTACACTGCGGGCATGTCCCCCAACGGCAGCGAACAGGACGCACGGAAGAAGGCCGCACCGGCCGGTCACGAGCACGGCGCATCGCCGCGGCTGCCGCCTGCCGAGCCAGACCTCAAGGGCCCGGCTGCAGAGCCGGATCTCAAGGGTCCGGCCGCCGACATGCTGCTGCATGCCGTCCGCGGACAGTTTCTTCACCTGGTCGAACTAGCCGGCCCCGCCCGGCAGAACGCCCCGGACGCCGTGCACCAGATGCGCACCGCGACCCGCCGGATGCGCTCGGTCCTGAAGGCCTACCGCAAACTGCTGGATCCGCCGCCGGACCGGCTGGAGGGCGGGTTGAAGTGGCTCGCCGGCGAACTGGCTTCGGCCAGGGATGCGGAGGTGCAGGCTGAACGCCTGGGACGGCTGCTGGTTGCTGCCTCTGGGGACCAAACCCAGAGCGAGGTCCAGGGCCAGGCGAAAGACAACGGGTCCGGATCGGACAGGCACGACGGCGGCACCGCACCGGACGAGCGCGACGCCGGCGGCACCGGATCGGACAGGCACGACGGCGGCACCGGATCGGACGAGCGCGACGCCGGCGGAACGGACGGGCACCACGACACCAGCGGGGGCGCCGAGGCAGAAGCGCATGACGACGGCGGACCCGGAACGGACGAGCACGGCGATGGGACCAGCAGCGACAGGGCCGATGGGGACGCGCGTCCGGATTTGGCCCGTCAGTTGCAGCGGCAGCTGGAGCGGACGGTGCTGCCGGGCGCCCCGGGCACTGCACCTGCCGTGCGCCGTCTGACCTCGGAGCTGGCGGAATGGCTGGACGCCGGCCACCGGCAGGTGGTGCTGGCCCTCGACAGTGAGCGCTATCGGCAGCTGGAGGCCGATCTCGAGGTCTGGCTGGACCACCCGCAACTGGCCCCGCTCGCCTTCGAACCCGCCCGGCAGGTGGTGCCACGGCTGGTGGGCCGGCAGTTCAAGCGCCTCCGTGCAGCCGCCCGCTCCGCCCTCGCCACCCCGGAGGGCACGGAACGGGCCGAAGCAGCGCTGCACAAGGTCCGTAGACGAGCCAAACAGCTGCGCTATGCCGCCGAAGCGGCCGCGGCGCTCTCCCCCGTCGACGTCGCTGCCTTGGGCCAAGCGGCCCACGAAATCCAGGGTGTCTTGGGCGAGCACCAGGATGCCGTCGTGGCCCGTCAACTGCTGCGCCGGGTGGCGGCCCGGGCGGCCTACGACGGCGAGGACACCTTCCTCTATGGCCGTCTGGACGCCCTGGAGCAGGCGACCGCCCAGGAGGCAGTATCGCGGTTCCACACGCTCTGGGACCGTTATCCCTCGGCCAAGCCGAAGAGCTGGGGCAAACCATGGAAACCATCCTGAGCAGCCTCGGCGCCAGCTCGGGCTGGCAAGCTCGGGTGCCGGCCGGGCCAACCGCCGTACCAGCAGGCGCGGCGGTGGCTGCTGCCACAGCCGCGGTGACTCCTGCCCTATCGGTGCCGCCTCTGCCGGCCGCCGTACCGACGCACGCCGCGGCGACTGTACGATCAACGCATGAAGCCGTTCCTGCTGCTGGCCACCCGGGCCGACGACACCGCAGCCGATGAGGAATATGCGGCCTTCGTCCGGTTCGGCGGTCTGGACCCGAACCACCTGCGCCGCGTCCGGCTGGAAGCCGAACCGATGCCGGTCATCGATCTTGACGACTACAGCGGCATCATCCTGGGCGGCAGCCCCTTCACCTCAAGCGACGACGACGCAACCAAGTCGTCCGTCCAGCTGCGGGTAGAAGCCGAGCTAGAGCAACTGCTGGACACCGTCGTCGCCCGCGATTTTCCGTTTCTGGGCGCCTGCTACGGGGTGGGTACGCTGGGACGGCATGGCGGCGGGGTGGTCGACAAGCAATACGGTGAGCCGATTGGCGCAGTGCAGGTGGAGCTGACCGACGACGGCGCCGCCGATCCCCTGCTCGCCGGCTTGCCGCGGGAATTCAGCGCGTTCGTAGGGCACAAGGAGGCCTGTTCCGTGTTGCCCGCGGGCGCGGTCCATTTGGCCGAATCCGAGCATTGCCCGTACCAAATGTTCCGGCTGCAGAACCACCTTTATGCCACCCAGTTCCATGCCGAACTGGACACTCAAGGCCTGCTGACCCGGATCTGGATTTACCGGAATGCAGGCTATTTTCCGCCGGACCAAGCGGAGGCCGTGATGGAGCAGGTGCGCAGCAAGACGGTGTCGGTCCCACAACGGATACTGCGCAACTTCGTCGCCCGCTATGCCACCACCTGATGCCGCACCTGGCGTCGACTGCTGAATTCAGCGACCGAACCACTCATTGACCACAACAACACCGAAGCGAGGAACTCACGTGAGTTTGAAAGAGCAGCTGCAGGCCGACGTCGTCGCCCACATGAAGGCCGGAAACAAGACGGCGCTGACCACCGTCCGCAATGTGCTGGGCGAGATCACCACTAAGGAAAAGTCGGGCAAGACCCCGGTGGAGCTGGACGATGCCCAGACCACCGCCCTGCTGCAGAAGGAAGCGGCCAAGCGTCGCGATACTGCACGCATCTACTCCGAGGCCGGTGAGTCGGAACGGGCCGCGGCGGAGACTGCCGAGGCTGAAATCATCGAGGCCTACCTGCCCAAGCCGCTGAGCGAGGCCGAAGTAGCTGAGATCGTGGACTCCACCATCGCCGGGCTCAAGGCCGACGGTGTGGAACTGTCCATGCGGCAGATGGGTGCGGTGATGAAGCCGGTCACCGAGAAGGTTGCCGGCCGCTACGACGGCAAGGCGGTCAGCGACATGGTCCGCGGGCGGCTGGCGCAGCAGTAACGCAGGAAGGTCGCGGGGCGGCGCCCGGCCCGGCGGCAACCTCCCTGCGCATGATTAGTTAGCGAGATCCGGCGGCCAGACAATCCGGAACCGCTCGAACACCACTTCGTTGTCGCCGCGCCACTCGATCCCCTGCGCGGCGCAGACCCGCTGCCAGTAGGCCAGATGTTGCTCCAGCCAGGTAGAGCGCTGCCGGTCATCTTCGCCCTCATCCCAGGCGAATGCCTGGTCCACGCTGGCCGGCGGCCCCAGCCGCAGCTCGGTGGAGCGCAGAATGGCTTGCGGCTTGCCCGAGCCATCGCAGGCCACCCAGTGGTCCCCGATTCGTGGCAGGCGTTCTCCCTGCAGGTGGAATTCAGCCGCAAGCGTTGCCGTGGCGCGCTTCTGACCGGCGAGCACCAGCCCCAGCAGCTCGTCCGCGAGCGCGGCGCTGTCGCCGAAATGGTCGGCGACAACCTCCTCGCCTTGGCTGATGTCCCCAGGCCGCGCCGCGGCATACTCGCGCCACATCCGCCGGGCGGCATCACGGTCAGGGCTGGCGCAGGGTTGAGTTGTCGTCACCTTGGAATCCTAGGCGGGGTGGCCGGCGTCGAAATCCTTGACGTCGGTGAAGGACAGAAGGTCGGTGGCCTCGCCTCCGCCTGTCTGGAGCGGCGACAGCAGGAAACCGGTGTGGTCGCCCAGGTCGACCTTCTTCACGACCCGGCCGACCATGACCCGCGCTGCGTCCGCCAACAGCGGAACCTCTTCCGGGCCCGGCTCCCAGTCGCAGCGGGAGAACTTGTCGACCTCGTCACCGGTTGTTTCGCCGAACAGTTCTGCGAGCGCGCGCTGGCTGCGCGCCAGCACATGCACTGCGAGGACGCTGGCCTCCATCGCCACGGGGTGAGTGTGGTTCTGCTGTGAGATGCAGACCAGGAACAGTGCAGGCTTGAGGCTGCACTGCGTGGCGAAGCCGACCAGGCAGCCGGACCGCTCGCCTTTATTGTCCACGGCGGTGACCACATACATCGGATAGTCGAAGCCCTTCGCGAAGTCGCTCATAGGCTGCTCCGACGGTGCCTGTTTCTGCGCCATGCCCCCATCATGCCGTACCTGAATGCCTCACCTCACAGGGGCCCGTCCCAACCCCTCCCGGCCCGGTTGGCTCCTTGACGGCCTATCTGGGGCGTGGTTGGGTCGAAGAGGTCCGGCAGCACAGATTCGGACCTGGCCTTTCGCCCCTCGCACCGGCTGATGAGCATCACCACCAAGAACGGGAGGCATCAATTTGAAGAACGTATTTATTCTGGGACTGACAGATTTCCAGGCAGGCGAACTGCAGACCGTCCGCGGAGCCGAAAACTACACTTTCCACAGCCTGCTGGACTACGACCGCCTGGTCGGCGCGCAGGACATCGATTTCCACGGCTTGCTGGAGGCAGCACGGCAGCAGCTACGGGACTTTGACGGCAGCGTGGACGCGATCGTCTCCCACTGGGACTTCCCCACCAGCGTCATCGGCCCCATCCTCGCCAAGGAATACGGCATCGCGGCGCCCACACTGGAAAGCGTGCTCAAGTGTGAACACAAGTATTGGAGCCGGCTGGAGCAGCAGGCGTCCATCCCAGAGGTAGTGCCGCAGTTTGCCTCCTTTGACCCTTTCGACGACGGCGCCCTGCAGCAAATCGATATTCCGTTCCCCTTCTGGGTGAAACCGGTCAAGGCGCACTCGTCCAACCTCGGCTTCGAGATCCGCAGCGAAGAAGACTTCAACGACGCCATCCGACAGATCCGCGCCGAGATCGAACAGGTCGGCGACGCTTTCAACGAGGTCCTGAAGATGGTGGACCTGCCACCGGAACTGCAGAACGCCGGCGGCAACACCTGCCTGGCCGAACAGTTCGTTTCCGGAACCCAGGCCGCCCCGGAAGGCACCATGTTCCATGGCTCGTACAACGCCCACGGTGTCTTCGACATGCACAAGGACGCCGCCGGAACCAGCTTCGAACGACTGGACTATCCGGCGAACAGCGTCCCGGAGCCCGTCCAGCAGCGGATGATCGAGCTGGCCGAGCGGTACCTGCGGCACGTGGGGTTCGACAACGGCTGCTTCAACGCCGAATTCATGTGGGACCAGGCCGAAGACCAGCTCTGGCTGATCGAGGTCAACACGCGCATTTCCCAGTCCCACAGCGATCTCTTCGCCAAGGTGGACGGGGTGTCCAACCATGAGGTAGCGATCGACATTGCACTCGGTGTGGAACCGACCATGCCGCACCGCAAGGGTGAATTCGCCGTCGCCTCCCAGTGCATGGTTTTCCATGACGAGGACGCGATCGTGACCCGCGTCCCCGACGAGCAGGACGTTGCCCGGCTGGCCAAGCAGATCCCGCACGCCAACTTCACCCGGCAGGTGCAGGTGGGAGACCGGCTGTCTGAACTGCCCAACCAGGACAGCTACCGCTACGCCGTCGGCATCCTGTATCTGGGCGCCGACGACCGTGACCAACTGGTGGAGCGCTACAACGCCGCCGTCGAAGCACTGCCGTTTGAGTTTGAGGCAGTTCCCGCCGCCTAGTCCTGTGCCTGCGCCGGGCCGCAGTCTTGCGGCCCGGCGCAGGCGTACCAAGCCCGCCCCTGCGCTGGCAGCGCCCGGTACGGGCAGCAGCAGAGCGCGGGCGGCATCCGGCCCAGCCAACGTCCGGTGCAGACAACATCCGAAAGGAGCACTGAGCACTGCATGAAAACCATCGAGGACCTTCCCCACCCGGTCCGTGCCATCGAAAACGTCTTCATTCCGATGCGCGACGGCGCCCACCTGGCGGCACGGATTTGGATGCCGGAGGGTGCCGAGCAGCTTCCGGTCCCGGCCATCCTTGAATACATTCCGTACCGCAAGCGGGACAACTCCCGCGGCCGCGACCAGCTGAACCATCCCTACATGGCCGGCCACGGCTACGTCAGCGTCCGGGTGGACATGCGCGGGAGCGGCGATTCCGACGGAGTGATGACGGACGAATACCGGCCGCAGGAACACGAAGACGCCGAGGACGTGATTGCCTGGCTGGCGGACCAGCCCTGGTGTGACGGCAAGGTGGGGATGATGGGCATCTCCTGGGGCGGATTCAACAGCCTGCAGATGGCCGCCCGCCAGCCGCCGGCCCTGAAGGCGATCATCAGCGCCTCGGCCACCGACGACCTGTACGTGGACAACATGCACTACATGGGCGGTTGCCTGCTGGCCGACAACCTCTCCGAGGCCACCGTCATGTTTGCGTTCAACAGCCTGCCGCCGGACCCGGAAATCGTCGGCGACAAATGGCGCGAAATGTGGCACGAGCGGCTCTCCGGCAGCGGCCTCTGGCTGGAAACCTGGCTAGAACACCAGACCCGCGGCGACTATTGGAAGCCGGCGTCGGTCTGTGAGGACTACTCGCAGGTGAAGATTCCGGTCATGGCCGTGGGCGGCTGGGCGGACGGCTACACCAACGCGATTTTCCGCCTGATGGAGAACCTGGATGTGCCGCGCCAAGGGCTGATCGGCCCCTGGGGGCACAAGTACCCGCATCTGGGCGTGCCCGGTCCGGCCATCGGTTTCCTGCAGGAAGCGGTGCGCTGGTGGGACCACTGGCTGAAGGACAAGGACACCGGCTTGATGGAAGAGCCCATGGTCCGGGCCTGGATGCAGGACTCGGTCTCCCCCGAACCGTCCTACCAGGACCGCCCCGGCCACTGGGTGGCCGAACCGTCCTGGCCGTCGCCGAACATCGAGAACCAACGCTGGCAACTGGGCCGGTATGGCTTGTTCCCGGAAGGCGCGCCGGTGGAGCCCGGCGGCGGCGTCGACCTCCTCTCGCCGCTGAGCGTGGGCATGTTCGCCGGCAAGTGGGCGTCCTACGCGGCGCTGCCTGACCTGCCCTCCGACCAGCGCGAAGAGGACGGCGGCTCGCTGGTCTACGAGACCGAGCCGCTGGAGGGCGATCTTGAAGTCTTCGGCCGGCCGGTCGCCGCGTTTGAGGTCGCCTCGGACAAGCCCGTCGCCCAATTGGTGGCCCGGCTTTCCGATGTGGCACCGAATGGGGAGGCAACGCGGGTCACCTACGGTCTGCTCAACCTGACCCACCGCGACGGCAGCGAGCAGCCGCAGCCGCTGGAACCCGGCGAGCGCTACCGGATCGAAATCCCGCTCAATGGCCTGGCGCAGTCATTCCCGGCCGGCCACCGGCTGCGGCTGTCCGTCTCGACGTCGTACTGGCCGCTGGTGTGGCCGGCGCCGGAACCGGCGACGGTCACCATCTTCTCCGGCGGCACGCTGGACCTCCCGGTGCGCAAGCCGCGTGCCGACGACGGCGAGCTGCGTCCCTTCGCGGAGCCGGAAACGGCACCGGAGCTGGCGACCACCCTGCTGAATCCGGGCAACCACCACTGGCGGACCATCCGCGATCTGGAGACCGGCACGTCAACGGTGGAGATCATCAACGACCAGGGCCGGTTCCGGATCGACGAGACCGGCACGGACATCCTGCGGGTAAGCAACGAGTGGTACAGCTCCCGCGGCAACGACGTGAATTCGGTCCGCGGCGAAACCCAGACCGTCCGGCGCTACGAACGCGGCGACTGGCGGGTGGAGGTGCAGACCAGGACGGTACTGACCTCCACACCGACGGACTTTGTGGTGAACGCGCAGTTGGATGCATACGAACTGGACGAGGACAACGGCAACCCGCGGGTCTACTCGCAGAACTGGCAGCGCAGCATTCCGCGTCAGCTGGTCTGAGCCTGGCTCAGCTGATCAGCATCTGCGTCGAAGACTCCTTGAGCTTGGCGTTGGCCCAGTGCATCTGGCGGACCGTCTCGGGGTGGCACCTTTGTGCCACCGCCAACAGGTCGGTGTGCTTGATGCCCTGGGCCGCCTGGGCCAGTACCCGGTCCATGGCGGTGTCCCAGTCCGTTTCCACCAGCTTGCCGTTTTCCCGGATGAGCGGTTTGGTCAACCGGTCCGGCGACGCGTTCGCCTGCCAGCCATACAGATCTTTGGGACCCAACCGCCCGTGATTGACCCGGTCTGTGGCCCGCGGCCTAAGGGGTCCGCGTCCCCCATGGTTCGGCGATCCGGTCTATGCGGCTCATGATGCCTCCGATGTGCTTCGGTGGTACGGGGACTGCCCTTTTTCAGGAACGACGCCGGTCCACGGCTGCGGAGAAGTCCGGCAAGTGGCTTTCGGTGACCGGCTGGATTCCGGTCACCGTGGCGAAGCCGGCGGCCAGCAGCGCGAAGTCGCTCTCCGGCGGGGCCTGCTCTTGGCTGTCCGCGATGGCCAACCGGAGATGTTCGTCGCCGCGCTCGGCCACCGTGGTTTGAACAATGCCGAACTCCGCCAGCGTCGCGGCCCTGAATTCGGGCAGTTCGGATCCGTTGACGTTCGGCACGTTGAGGTTCAGGACGGTGCCCGCCCGTTGGTCCATCAAGTACGGCAGCAAACCGGTGGCCATCCGGGCGGCTATGTCCCAATTCAAGTGGGACGGGTTCAGTCCGGTGTCCAGCGACACCGCCATGCCGTGTCCGCCGTTCACGCCGGCCGTCAGCGCCGCGCCGACGGTGCCCGAGTGCAGGATCACACGGCCCACATTCGCGCCTCGGTTGACGCCGGAGAGCACCAGATCCGGCCGCTCGCCGAAGGCGCCATGCGTGGCGATCATGGAGATGAAACCAGGGGTGCCATGCACGGCGAAAGCCGGCACCGACTCGAGCCCCTCCAACGTGCGCTGTTCCACCCGGATGCGGCCCTCGTCTTCCCGTGCGGTAATGGACGCGCTGCTGCCGCTGGCCTCGGTGACCGGAGCGGCGATGGTCACGTTCAGCCCCGACTCCAAAGCGCCGGCTGCCAGCGCATGCAACCCCGGGGAGTCGATGCCGTCGTCGTTGGTGATCAGGACCATCTTGGGCGTCGTCATTGTTTCCACACCTTTCGGGCCAGCTCCTCCGGACTGACCTGCTGGTCAGCGCTGGGTTCCTCGGCTTGATAGGCCGAGACCGTCACCAGCTTGGTCAGGTTGCGGATGGCGCCCTCCTCGCCCGTGCCGAGGCCGTGGCGGGTAACGTTTAGCGCGCCGGCGGCCGTGCCCAGTACCACCGCCTCGTGCATCGATCCGCCGTCGGCCAGCGTGGCGGCCACCCCGGCGGTCAGCGAATCCCCGGCGCCGTGAGTATCCACGCTCTGCATCTCCGGCACACGGATCTGGCTGAGCTCGCCCTCATGCAACATCAGCGACGGCAAGTGCGCGCGGGTCACAATGACCGTGCCGGCACCTTCCTCGTGCAGGGCGTGCATTGCCTCGATGATCGCCTCGGGTCCGTCCGAGGACGCGCGCCCGCTCTCGGTGAGTTCGTCGTCGGCAATCTTGGCCACGGTGACGCCGCCCTCGAGCGCAGCGGTGAGCCTGTCTCCGGTCAGGTCAACGATCACTCGGCAGCCCGCGGTGCCCAGATCTGCAGCGAGCCTCCGGTAGACGTCGGCCGGGACGGCGTCCTCGCGGACCGCTCCGCTGAGGATCACAGTGCCGGCATCCATGCCGGCCTTCAGGGTCTGTCCGTAGAGTTCGTCGAGGTCATGGCGGGTCAGCTTCTCTCCGGCATTTTCGGCCACCACTTCCCGGGAGCCCTCGCGCCGGTCGTGGATGTAGGCGCCGCTGCTGCCCTGCCCCTCCACCGGTACTACCTGGACGCCTTCGTCGGCGATCAAATGCCGGATGACGGTTCCGGTTTCGCCGGAGAAGACGGAGCACATGGTGACCGACGCACCGAGTCCGGTCAGCATTCGCGCCTGCCATACGCCTTGACCGCCGGCGTGAAAGTGGATGTCCGGGCCGCCGTCAACATCCTCCACCGTCACTGTCAGTCCGGGCGACGGGGCGAAAACAACTACCGACCCCATTGCGCACCCCGATCCAAGCGGTTTGTCCGGCTGATCGCCAAGCCTGCCTCCTGTGTCTCGGGCAGTCAGCACAGCAATGCGGCTGCCCGGTATCCGTCCGCAGTGGTCCTTCGTTTTCGACACTAACGCCGCTCGCCGGGCCGGACAATGGGCGGCCTCCCCCCGGTGGTCGACCAAGCGAGTCCCCGGTGGTCGACCAAGCGAGCGCCAGCGAGCGCGCGGATACCCTAAGCCCGCCACCCCGGTGGTCGACCAAGCGAGCGCCAGCGAGCGCGCGGAGACCCTACGCCGGCGTCGCTCCGGACAGGACCTGGTCGATGATGTCGTGAACGCGCTTCTCGGCAAGAATTTTGAAGTGCCCGGTGCTTTCCAGCCGGACGTTCACGCCGCCTTCCAGCCGGCAGCCGCCGGGAATGTGCGGATCGAACGCGCTGTAGATGGACACAATCCGGTGATTGACCTCCAGGTTCACCAGCAGTTGCCTCAGCACACGGTTCTTGGGCGAAAACGCCCTGACCATCGGGGTCACGGCAAATGCCGCGTAGCGGGATCCGGAGAACGGGGTCCCGATTGCCACCATCCGCGGCACTCGCCCGGCGGACTCCGCCGTCGTCATCACAAATTTGCCGATCAGACCGCCCTTGCTGTGCGCAATGATCGTGACGTTCTCCAGATCGTGCTGACGCAGGTAGTCGCCGACGATGCCGGCCATCCGCGCGACGCTGCCCACGTTGTACCCCAGCGGCTCGACCACGTGCACCGGATGCCCGCGGCCGTAGACATGCTCAATCAACGGCAGCATGAACGTCCAGGACTCGTAAATGCCCGGAATCACGACGACGGGGCTCGCCTGCTGCTCCGCGCCCTCTCGATACTGTGCCGGGTCGGCTCTGGCGAGGAATCCGCGGACGTGATGCCGGCCGAGGTAGATGTAGTCCTCCAGCCAGCCCAAGGCCCGCCGCAGCACCCGGAGCAGTCGGTGCCGCCGGAGTCGCCGGGTCATGGCCGGTCGCCGACGGCGGCATCCCCGCGCGGTCCGGCCGGGGCCAGACACAGCTCGGCCACCGGCTTCGGCGAGCGGAACATCATGACGTGTCCCTCGCCGTCGATGTTGTCCACCGTGGTTCCCGGCAGGGCATCAGCCAGCTCCCGGCACCAGTACAGCGGCACAATGGGATCCCGGCTGCCGCGGATGATCCGCACCGGCACCCGGACGCCGGCGATCCGGTCCTCCGGCCGGTGGCGGAGCAGCGCGGGCAGCAAGGTGAGGTACCAGCGCGGACCGCAGCGCAAGTAGTCGGTAATTTCGATCACGTCCACGGCCAGCGGTTCCCGGAACGCGTCCTGGAAGAGTCGCAGGCCCTGCTTCCAGGCGGTACGCTCGTGCCGGTTGGCGGACGGTGCCAGCAGCACCAGCGCGCTGGCTGCCTCCGGATGCAGCAGGGCCAGCTCCGTGACCACTTGGCAGCCCATCGAGTGGCCCACCAGAACCGCCGGACCAATCCCCAACTCCGTCATGGCGCCATGCACCAACCGGGCCAGGTCCACCAGATCCATAGCGCGGTCCGGCCTGGGCAGCCCGCCGTGGCCGGGCAGGTCGACCAGATGGACGGTGCCGTGCCGGGCGAGTTCGACTGCGAGGGGTTCAAAGTAGCGGGCGGACACTCCGATCCCGTGCACCAGCACGAACACCTCCGGGCCGATGCCGGCGGTCCGCAACCGCAGCCGGCAGCCGTCGATGGTCAGCTGCCGAGCTGTTTCTCCCGGAACCTTCACCATCGCCCGCCTTCCTGCCTCAGTCCACCAGCGCCTTGGCATGTTCCAGCCGCTGCGAGATCACGGTGGTGACTCCGTCGCCGCGCATGGTCACGCCGTACAGCGCATCGGCCACTTCCATGGTGCGCTTCTGGTGCGTGATCACAATCAGCTGGCTGGATTCGCGCAGCTCCTCGAAGATGGTGATCAGCCGGCCCAGGTTGGTGTCGTCCAGCGCGGCTTCCACCTCGTCCATCACGTAGAACGGGGACGGGCGGGCCTTGAAGATCGCCACCAGCAGCGCCACCGCGGTCAGCGAGCGTTCGCCGCCGGAGAGCAGGGACAACCGCTTGATCTTCTTGCCGGCCGGCCGGGCTTCCACCTCGATGCCCGTGTTGAGCATGTCCTCCGGGTCGGTGAGCACCAGCCGGCCCTCGCCGCCCGGGAACAAGCGGCCGAACACCCGCTCGAACTGGACGGCGGTGTCGTGGTAGGCCTCGGTGAAGACCTGTTCCACCCGCTCGTCGACTTCCTTGATGATGTCCAGCAGGTCCTTGCGGGTGGCTTTGAGGTCCTCCAGCTGGGTGCTCAGGAACTGGTGGCGCTCCTCCAGCGCGGCGAACTCCTCCAGCGCCAGCGGGTTGACCTTGCCCAACGCGGACAGGTCCCGCTCGGCCTTCTTGAGCCGCTTCTGCTGCTCCTCGCGGACGAACGGAATGCCCTCGACGACGGCGTTGCCCTCTTCGTCCACCGGGGCCCGCAGCGCGGCCCATTTGTCGTTCGACGCCGCGGTGGCCACCGGCACCGGCTGGTCCGGCCCGTATTCGGCAATCAGATGGTCCGGCGTCAGCCCCAGGTCTTCGATGGAGCGGGCCTCCAGCGCCTCGATCTTCAGCCGCTGCTGGGCGCGGGCCAGTTCGTCGCGGTGCACGGTGTCCGTCAGCTCGCGCAGCTCGGCGGCGAGCGCGTCGGTGGACGAGCGAACGGTGGACAGCTCGGCCTCCCACGCCGCGCGCACCTCTTCGGCCTCGTCGCGTTCCCGTTCGGCCAGATCCACCGAGACGTCCAGCCAGGCCAGCGTCTGCTGCGCTCCCTGGGCCACTGCGGCGGCCTTGGCTGCCTGCAGGCGGCGCTTCCGGGCGCGCTCTGCAGCCTGCGCCCGGGCGTGGCGCTCGGTGGCCGCTGCCCGTTCCAGCGAGGCCGCCCGGTTGCCGATGGCGGTCAACTGCTCCTCGCCCGAGCGGAGCGCCAGCCGTGCTTCCATTTCCACCTGGCGTGCATGGGTTGCCGCGGCGGCGAGCTCGTCCCGCTTGTCGGTTGACGGCTCGGCGTCTGCCGGCGCGTCCTCGGCCGCCTGTGCCGCGGCCAGCCGTTCGGTGATGTCGGCGAGCTTCTGCTGCTCGGTGACGATGTTGGCCTCCGCGGCAGCCACCAGCTTGGCGAGCCGTTCACTCTCCCCGGTGGCGGACCGCAGCGCGGAGCCGAGCTGGCCCAGCCGTTCGGCAACAGCTGCCAGCCGGGCATCGGACTCGTGAAGTTGTTCCAGCGCCGCGTCGGCTCGCAGTTTGGCCTCGTCCCGGCGCCCGGTGGCGCCGGCAATCGCGAACTTGGCCCGCTCTGCCCGGGCGGTCGCAGCCTCCAGCCGCTGCGCGGTCTCGTCCACGGCCGCCTGGACTTCCAACAGGCTGGGACCGCCTGCGGAGCCGCCCCGAGCGGAGCAGGCCGTGAAGATGTCGCCCTCGCGGGTGACGGCGGTCAGCGCCGGATCGGCTGCAATAACGCGGGCGGCGGCCTGCAGGTCTTCAACCACGACGACGGCGCCCAGCAGCGCGCGGACGGCACTTTCCACGCCCTGCTTGGCCTGGACCAAACTGTTCGCCGGAATACCCGCCACCGGTGATCGACCAAAGTCGCTTGCGCCTGCGTGGAGATCCGGGGTCTCCACGCGGTCGCTGGCGCTCCCTTGGTCGACCACCGGGGACCCGTCGCCCGCCGCACCGGCGATAAGCAGGTCCACCTGGCCGGCGTCGTCGGCCTTCATCAGTTCCAGGGCCCGGACTGCCGCGTCTTGGTCGGCCACCGCAACGGCTTCCGCCAGCGGCCCCAGGGCCGCCGCTATGGCAGCCTCGTAGCCGGGCTCCACGGTGATGAGGTCCGCCAGCGGGGCGAGCACGCCGTCGGTGCCGGACGCCAGCAGCGTCTCGCTGCCGTCCCGCCGGTTCAGACCGACTTCGAGCGCTTCCTTGCGCGCGGTCAGTGCGTCACGTTCCCGTTCGGCCTCGCGTTCGTCGGCCCGCAGCTGTTCCAGGTCCGCTTCGATCTCGGCCAACTCGTCGCTGGCGTCCTCGTAGGCGGCATCCAGGCCTTCTTCGCCTTCTTCCACCCCGGCCGCCTGGGATTCGAGTGCGGTGAACTCGGCCTGGGCGTGCCGGCGGCGCTCCTCGCCTTCGGTGATCGACGACCGGAGCCGGCCCAACTCCGCCTCCGCAGACTCCACCCGGGAGCGTGCCGCGCCCACTTGGCCGGCCAGTTTGGCCAGTCCTTCGCGGCGGTCGGCAGCGGCCCGCAGGATATTGGTGAGCCGCTTCTCTTCGTCCTGCGCCGCCCGCTCGGCAGCGGCACGCGCTTCGATCGCGTCGTCCAACACCTCGCGGCGGTCCTCAAGCTCGAACTCCAGCTCGGCCTGTTCCTCACGGACTTCGGCCGCCTGCTGCTCCAGGATCTCCGGGTCCCGCCCGCTGTCCGGTTCCTGATCGGCGGAGCCGAGCAGTCGCCGTCGTTCATTGGCAAGGCTGGCGAGGGCGCGGAAGCGTTCCCGGGTGGACGAGAGCTGGTACCAGCTGTCTCGTGCGGCGTTGAGCTTGGGCGTGGCCTCGGCCGCGAGCCGTTCCAGTTCGGCCAGCCGGCGGCGGCCTGCGCCCAGGGTCTGCTCCACCTCGGCCTGTCGGGCCTTCAGCGCGGCCTCGTCGGCCACCTCCTGCTCCAGCGAGGTGCTGAGTTCCACCAGCTCGTCCGCCAGCAGCCGGGCGCGCGCATCGCGGACTTCGAACTGCACCTGCTGCGCCCGGCGGGCCACCTCGGCCTGCTTGCCCAGTGGGGTCAACTGGCGGCGGATTTCGCCGGTCAGGTCGGTGAGCCGCTGCAGGTTCGCCTGCATCGACTCCAGCTTGCGGACCGTCTTTTCCTTGCGGCGCCGGTGCTTGAGGATGCCGGCGGCTTCTTCCACGAAGCCGCGGCGGTCTTCCGGCGTGGCGTGCAGGACCTTGTCCAGCTGGCCCTGGCCGACGATCACGTGCATTTCCCGGCCAAGGCCTGAGTCCGAGAGCAGCTCCTGGATGTCCAGCAGCCGGCAGTTGCTGCCGTTGATGGCGTATTCGGAGCCGCCGGTGCGGAACAGGGTGCGGGAAATGGTGACTTCGGAGTACTCGATCGGCAGGGCGCCGTCGCTGTTGTCGATGGTCAGCGAGACATGTGCGCGGCCCAGCGGCGGGCGGCCCGCGGTGCCGGCAAAAATGACGTCCTCCATCTTGCCGCCGCGCAGCGTTTTGGCGCCCTGCTCCCCCATCACCCAGGCGAGCGCGTCCACCACGTTGGATTTGCCTGACCCGTTCGGACCGACAACAGCGGTGACGCCGGGCTCGAAGTCGAAGGTCGTCGCCGACGCAAAAGACTTAAAGCCCCGCACAGTCAGAGATTTAAGATGCACGTTGTGTCTCCCGCGGCGGACATTTCCTTGCAACAATCTACCGTGTTTACCGCGTATTCTCCGGCGCCACGGCCTTGTCCCGCCGGACAATCGGGTGTAGTACCTAGCGGAGGCGACCGCCGCCGTCGCTTGCACACTTGCCGGCGTGCTCTTTTACGCAGACCGGCGCCTAAATAAGAAACGGCAGCAAACGCCTGCCGCCAGGGTGGATCCGGGCGGCCATTCGGTGCGCGATTCTCCGGTCTCCGAATAACCGAGGGGTGTGCCGAAACGTTCCGCGCAGCAGTAGCAGAGACAATTGCCACAAACCAATGCCTTTGTCCATATGTGCGGAACGTTGGCGCGGGGTGCATAGTTAAGACTTCGGGTGCCCATACCGGATTCTCCGCGTACAGGTGACCGTCCCCGACAGACGAATAAAGGCTGGATATTGAGCGGTAACGCGACGTTTCGACATGACAATGCGGCTTTGCTGGCCGTCTCTAGCGTGGAGGCGCCGGTAGCCGTCAGTTCCGCCGAGTTTGATGAGCGCCTCGCTCCCAGCTTGAAGCGCCTGAAGCTCTCCCGGAAGTTGCTGGAACGCGTTGCCGGCGTGACTGAGCGCCGCTGGTGGTCACCCGGTTCAACCTTCGACGACGCCGCCATCGAAGCCGGTGCCAAGGCCATGGCCGAAGCCGGCGTGGAGCCGGACCAAATAGGGCTCCTGATCAATACGTCAGTGACGCGCGTAAACCTGGAGCCGTCAGTCGCGGTGAAGATCCACCACGGACTGGGTCTCCCGTCGTCGGCTATGAACTTCGATCTGGCGAACGCATGCCTGGGCTTCGTCAACGGCATCACCTTGGCCGCCAACATGATTGACTCCGGCCAGATCAAATATGCGTTGATCGTCGCGGGCGAGGATGCCCAGCCCACCCAGGAGACCACATTCGAACGCCTCAACCGTCCGGATTCCACCCGCGCCGACTACCTGCGCGAATTCGCCACGCTGACTCTGGGCTCGGGGGCAGCCGCAGCCGTGATCGGCCCCGCGGACGTCCACCCCGAATCCCACCGCATCCTTGGCGGCGTCTCGCGTGCCGGCACCGAGCACCACGAACTGTGCGTTGGCGGGCCCGCGGGAATGTTCACGGACACCAAAGGGCTGCTGGACAACGGGCTGGAACTGGTGGTCAGCGCCTGGCACGAGGCCCACGGCGATGGGTGGGACTGGACCGCGATGGACCGCTACGTCACGCACCAGGTCTCCACGTCCTACACCAACGCGATCATCAAGGCGGTCGATCTGGTCCGCGAGCGTGTGCCGATCACCTTCCCGAAGTGGGGCAATGTGGGACCGGCCTCGCTCCCCATGACGCTGGCCCAGGAGTCGCAGACCCTGAGCAGCGGCGACCGCGTGCTCTGCATGGGCGTCGGCTCCGGCCTGAACACCACGATGATGGAGATTGCGTGGTAGCCAAACCCCTCTGGCCTGGAGTCGACCCGGCCTGGTCCCGCCGTGTCCGCGTTCCCTCCACTGCCGCGGTGGATCCGGCCGGCACCGCGATCACTTGGCACCTCCTGGACAACGGCCCGCAGCTGGCCGAACGCGGAATAGAGCCGGTCGGTACTCTGCTATGCGTCCACGGCAACCCGACCTGGTCCTACCTCTGGCGCACCCTGCTCGCCGCAGCCGGAGACGCCGCGGCACCATGGCGCGTGGTCGCCGTCGATCAGCTGGACATGGGATTCTCCGAGCGCACCGGGCGTTTCCGCCGGCTGGAGGACCGGATCACCGATTTGGGCGATCTGACCGCCGAACTTGGCATCACCGGTCCGGTGGTCACCGTCGGGCACGACTGGGGCGGCGTCATCTCGCTGGGTTGGGCCACCCGTCATCGCAAGCAGCTCTCCGGCGTCGTGCTGACCAACACCGCCGTCCACCCCGCCGGCTTCGGCCTTCCCGCGCCGCTGAAACTCGCACTGCATCCGGCCGTCCATCAATGGGGCACGACGACGTCGGCCGCCTTCCTGCGCGTCACCCACGCCTTGGCGCATCCCCCGTTGGAAAAGGACGTCAAGGACGCGTTCATGGCACCGTACCGGCACGCCGCGCGGCGCACCGGCGTGGGCAACTTCGTGGCGGACATCCCCGCCGACGAGGGCACGCCCAGCTGGGGCACGCTGATCGAGGTGGCCGAGGGCATCCGCACACTGGACGTTCCGGCGCTGATCATGTGGGGCCCCAAGGACCCGGTCTTCTCGGACCGCTACCTGCGCGATCTGATGGACCGGCTGCCGCAGGCGGACGTGCACCGCTTCGAAGGCGCTGGCCATCTCCTCCCCGAAGACCGCGACATCGCCACCCCCCTCTTCACCTGGCTCAGCACCCCGGTGGCCGACCAAGCCACCGCCCCCGGTGATCGCCCAAAGGCCGCCCCGGTGGTCGACCAAGCGAGCGCCAGCGAGCGCGTGGAGACCCAGGTAGACCCCGCCCCCGGTGATCGACCAAAGGCCGCCAGGCCTGCGCGGAGATCCGTGGGGACCCACGCGCAGGCCTTCCGCCCCATGCTCGCCGAACTCGACGAGCGCCGCACCGACGACTCCCCCGCCGTCGTCGACATGGCGCCGCTGGCCGCGCCCGGCGCCGGGCCGCGGACGCTGACCTGGGCCGAGTTGGCCGGACAGGTGGACCTGCTGGCCGACGGACTTGCCGGGATCGGCGTGAAGGCCGGCGACCGGATCAATCTGCTGGTCCCGCCGGGCATCGAACTGACCAGCCTGATTTACGCCTGCCTGAAGCTCGGCGCCGTTATCGTCGTGGCCGACGCCGGGCTCGGACCTGCCGGGCTCAGCCGCGCCATCAAGGGTGCCGGCCCCAAGTTCATCGTCGGCATCGAACGAGCCTTCGTCGCCGCCCGGCTGTTCAACTGGCCCGGCCAGCGGATCAGCGTCACCGATCTGGGCGAAGCCAAGCGCAAGCTCTACCGAATCGCGCACACCGTGCCCGAACTAGTAGAAGCCGCCGCAGCCAACTCGGCACCGCCGCTCGACCGGTCTCTACTCGGCGCTGGCGCGCCTCCATCGACCACCGACGTCAGCGCCCCGGTGGTCGACCAAGCGAGCGCCAGCGAGCGCGTGGAGACCCGCGTGGAGACCCACCCAGAGACCTTCGTAGAGACCTCCGGCCCCGGCCCCGACCCGGACGACGACGCCGCAATCCTCTTCACCTCCGGTTCCACCGGTCCGGCCAAGGGCGTGGTGTACACGCACCGGCAGCTAGCCGCGATGCGGGACACCCTGAAGGACACCTACGGGCTGGAGGCGGGCACGTCGCTGGTGGCCGGCTTCGCACCGTTCGCCTTGCTGGGCCCGGCCCTCGGCGCCACATCGGTCACGCCAGACATGGACGTCACTGCACCGAAGACCCTTACCGCTGCCGCCCTGGCTGACGCCGCCGCCGCAGTGCACGCCACCGCGGTGTTCGCCTCGCCGGCCGCGCTGACCAACGTTTTGGCCACAGCCGATGGCCTGACTGACGAACACCGAGTGGCGCTCTCCAGCGTGAAGCTGCTGCTCTCAGCCGGCGCCCCCATTCCAGAACCGCTGCTGGCCAAGGTTCAGTCGCTGGTGCCGTCGGCGACCCTGCACACGCCCTACGGGATGACGGAGGCGCTACCGGTCACGGACATCAGCCTGGACGGCATCCGCGCTGCCGGTTCCGGCAATGGCGTCTGCGTCGGCACCCCGGTGTCGGGAGCCACGGTGGCCATCGCCCCCGTGGCTGCGGATGGCAGCGTTTCCGACCAGCCGACCACCAACCCCGGCGTCACGGGCGAGATCCTGGTCAGCGCCCCTCACGTCAAGGACCGCTACGACGGGCTCTGGATCACCCAACAGCACAGTGCGTCCGTGCCGGGTTGGCACCGCACCGGCGACGTGGGGCATCTCGACGCCGAGGGTCGGCTCTGGGTCGAGGGGCGTCTCGCGCACATCATCACTACCGCGTCCGGTGTCGCCACGCCGGTAGCTGCCGAGCAAGCGGCGGAAACGCACGACGTCGTGCGGCTGGCTGCCGTGGTCGGCGTCGGTCCGGTGGGCGCCCAAGTACCTGTTGCCGTCCTGGAAACGCTAGCGCCGGCCGCCAGGCCGGGAACCGCTCCGCGTGCGCTCGGCGAGGAGGTGCGCGCCGCCGTCGTTCGCTCTACGGGTCTGGATCTTGCCGCAGTGCTGGTGGTGCCCGAACTGCCCACCGACATCCGGCACAACTCCAAGATTGACCGGGCCGGACTTGCCGACTGGGCAACCCGATCGCTGGCCGGCGGAAGGATCCGCAAGCCATGACCAAGAACGAACCAGTGGGCGACTCCCCGGCAGCCGACCGGTCTCCACTCGGCGCTGGCGCCCCTCCGTCGACCACCGGTAGAGCCGTCCTAGTCACCGGCGCCAGCGGGATGCTCGGTGGCGCCGTCGCACGGTTGCTGCTGGACCAGGGCCACCGGGTCAGGACCTTCCAACGCCGGCCCGCCGACGTCGGTCCCGCTGCCGAGACGGTGCTGGGCTCGTTGACCGACCCCGACGCGGTCGCCCAAGCCGTGCACGGCGTGCAGGCGGTCATCCATCTGGCCGCGAAGGTCTCCTTCACCGGCGAGTGGAGCGAGTTCGTCGCCACCAACATCGGCGGGACCAAAACCCTGCTGGCGGCGGCGAAATCCGCCGGCGTGCGGGACGTCGTGTTCGTTTCCTCACCCTCGGTGGCGCATTTCGGCGAAGCGATCGCCGGTGCGGGCGCCGGGACCGCTGATCCGGAGCGCGCCCACGGCAATTACGCCCGGTCCAAAGCCGCCGCCGAGCTTCTTGCCCTCGCCGAGGACTCCCCCGGCTTCCGAGTTGCCGCCATCCGGCCTCACGTCGTGTGGGGCCCCGGCGATACCCAACTGGTGGAGCGCGTGGTGGCGCGGGCCCAGGCCGGCCGTCTGCCCCTGCTGGACAACGGCGCGGCCTTGATTGACACCACCTACATCGACAACGCCGCGGCAGCCATTGTCCGGGCGCTCGACCGGATGGATCAGGCGCATGGCCAGGCCCTGGTGGTCACCAACGGCCAGCCGCGTCCGGTCGGCGAGCTGATCGCAGGCATCTGCGCTGCCGCCGGCGTGAAGGCGCCGGCTTGGTCGGTTCCGGGCTGGCTGGCCCGCGGTGCCGGTTCTGTCATCGAGCGGGCCTGGACGGCTGCCGGAAAGCGCGGACTGGTCAAGGACGAGCCACCGATGACCAGGTTCCTGGCCGAGCAACTGTCGACGGCCCACTGGTTCGACCAGCGCCGCACCCGCGAGGTGCTGGACTGGAGACCTGACGTCAGCATCGAGGACGGGCTGCGCCGGCTGGCGGCCCACTATTCCGGAACAACGAGCTAGGAGACACTGTGGAGAGCGTCAAACTGATCGAGTCGTGGCCGGTGGACCACGCGGCCACCGCGGTCGTCGGCGCGGACGGTGCCGTTGTGGCTGCACACGGCGATCAGCAGCGCCGTTTCCCGCTGGCCTCGGTCACCAAACTGCTCAGTGCCTATGCCGTGCTGCTGGCGGTCGAAGAGGGCGCACTGGAACTGGAACAGGGGGCGGGCCCGGAGGGCGCCACGGTACGGCATCTGCTGGCCCACTGCGCCGGTTACGATTTCGGCGACCGCACAGTCCGCTTTGCTCCGGGAGCCCGGCGGCTCTACTCCAACGCCGGTTTCGAGGTGCTCGGTGAAACGCTGGAATCCGCTGCGGGCATGAGCTTCGCGGAATACCTTCGGGAAGGCGTGCTGGCTCCGCTCGGCATGTCGGACACCAGCCTGGACGGCTCCCCCGCCGCCGGCGCCACGTCCACCGCCGCGGACCTTTCCCGCTTTGCCGCCGAACTGCAGAACCCCTCGCTGCTGGCCCCGTCCACGCTGCAGGAAGCAACCAAGGTGGCCTATCCCGGCCTATCTGGCGTGCTGCCCGGCTTCGGGCGACAGCAGGACAACGACTGGGGCCTGGGCTTCGAGATCCGCGGCCACAAGGACCCGCACTGGACCGGCGCGAACAGCTCGCCCAACACCTTCGGCCACTTCGGCCAGTCCGGTACCTTCCTCTGGGTGGATCCCGACGCCGGCGCCGCCTGCGTCGCGCTTACCGACCGCGCCTTCGGACCCTGGGTCGCGGAGGTCTGGCCGAAGTACACGGACGCCGTACTGGCGGAACTGCCCGGCTGATTTCGGGCGGGCAGCATGGCGCCGTGGTACGCCCGTCGCCCGACGGACGCACCACGGCACATGACTGCCTGAAGTCTGCATTCAAGCTAGCTGGCTGCAGCCTTCGGTGCTCCGATCCCCGGGTCGATCTGGAACGGTCCCGAGGCCGACGGCCGAACGTCGAAATCGAAGATCGCAGTCGGCAGATATACCGTGGAGCAGGAGTTCGGGATATCGACGACGCCGGAGAGCCGTCCCTCAATGGGAGCCGCTCCGAGCAGTAGGTACGCCTGCTCCGGGCTATAGCCGAACTTCGTCAGGTAGTTGATCGCATGCAGACAAGCCCGCTGATATGACAGGTGCGAGTCCAGATAACGCTGCTCCCCGTCGAGAGTGACCGAGGTGCCGGAGAAAGCCAGCCATTCGCTGTACTGCGGCTCGACATTGCCCGGCATGAAGATGGCGTTTTCGCTCACGCCGTAGGTTTCCATGCCTCCCTTGATAATGTCCACCCGCAAGTCGATGAACCCACCCATCTCGATGGCACCACAGAAGGTGATCTCGCCGTCCCCCTGGGAGAAGTGCAGGTCGCCCACGGAGAGGTTGGCACCGTCCACGAAAACGGGATAGAAGATCCGGCTACCCTTGGAAAGGTTCTTAATGTCCTGGTTTCCGCCGTTCTCCCGCGGCGGAGCAGTGCGTGCAGCTTCGCCAGCAATCCGGTCGAACTCGTCACCGGATAGGGTGCCCAGCAGAGCGTCCTGGGGTTCCGGCGGCAATGCTAGGGGCGGAACCCGGTGCGGGTCGGTGGCGATTAGATCCCCTTCTCGCTTATTCCATTTGCCGAGCAGGTCGGCGGACGGGGCCGTTCCCATCAGGCCGGGGTGGATGATGCCGGTGAACGCAACGGCAGGGACGTGGCGGGACGTGGCGGTCTGACCGCTGAAGTCCCATACCGCCTTGTAAGCATCGGGGAACTGGTCGGTCAGGAAGCTTCCACCGTTCCGCTTCGCGAAGATACCGGTGTATCCCCACCCCTGTCCCGCAAGCGGGCCTGAATCTTCCTGCTGGATGGGCCCAACGTCGAGGATGTCCACTACCAGCAGGTCGCCCGGTTTTGCGCCTTCGACGGCGAACGGGCCGCTGAGCTTGTGCACGCCCAACAGCGGTGCGTTCAGGATGTCATCCGCCGAGTCATCGTTGGCTATCGCGCCATCGAACCATTCGCGGCAATCGACCCGAAAGGAATCACCCGGTTTGACTGTTGCCACCGGCGGGATATCGGGATGCCACCGGTTATGGCCTATCTTTTCTTGTTCCTCGAACTTTTTACGCGAATCGAGCGGGAAAATAACTTCGGGCATTTTCTCTACTCCATCATTTGTATTGGTTATGGGCGCGGAAGCTTGGAGTGCAAGGGATTGTGGGTAAAACGACTTCTGCCAGATTTTGCAGTAGTTCCACTTTTTCGGGTCACCACATCAGGTTCGTACGCGCTTTTAGCCGTTGAATCGAGCAACTTATACGCGCTGGAGCTCGCTACGGAAAGACGGGGCGGGCTGAAGACTCGACGCATCAACCGGCCGCATGAGGAACATGGCGCTTCTTGCGGTGCTTGGCCTATCGGATAGTTCATTTCAACCGCCTCGCAGACAGGGCAGGCGTATGCATAGAGCGTCATGACATGGCCTCCTTCGAAACGGCTGCCCTGACGTCCCGTCGAACCCCAACCGGATTCTCCGGCCGGCCCAGGTAGAGGGCTACGCCAAACGAAGCGGCAAAGACAGTTCCTCCGACAGCGGCGGTGGCGCCGGTGGAGACGAAGGCTCCACTCAGCAACAAGAGGGCTGGAATTGCACAGGTTAGCCAACCGCAGAAAATCGCGAACCAACCGGTCATAGCGGCGATGGACTCTTTGCCCAATCCCATCAGCAGGAAGAACATGAACCACAGCACCGACCATGCCAACCAAATGGAACCAAACAGCGGATCTCCGATGTTGCCAAAGCTCAGCACCCCGATCACTACCGCCACCACTGCAACGAACAGGCTGAACCAACCCAACCCTTCTGGGGAGATCCCGGCTAGCTGGAGGATGCCTACGTACAGGTAGGTGAATCCGAAAAGGAAGAGGCCAGCAGCCGCGAAAGTGGCGGCCGGTTCACCTTCGGCCTGGGTCAGCAGCACTACTGGAACGATGACTTGGAGTGCTCCGACGAATAAGTTGAGAATGGCTGCAGATTTTCCAGGAATCCAGCCGAGCAGCATTAGTCCATTGATAAAGAGAATTGCCCCAACATACAAAAGTCCCGCGCTAGCCATAATCTCCCCATTGCAGATTCGGACGAACGAAAACGATGTTTGCTGAAAGCTAACAGTTTCCCATCAACCCGTCAATCAGCAGGCTTATAGAACTAAAAGTAGACAAGAATCGGATAAACGTTAATGCTGAAGAACGAGTGGCAGTAAGAAAATATCCATAGCCAGCCACGGGTGGCAGTTGCGCGATTGCGGTTGGCAAGCGCCGCATATACAGGACGAGTTGTTACCGAAAAGCGGGATTTACGGTTCCCCTTGGGGCCGAGACCCAGCCGCCGCGTGGATCAACCACAGGGCTCAGGTCGATCAACACACTTCCAAATGGCTACCAGCGGCCGTTGCGGGGCCTCGGCTGGCAGACGGGGCATGTGTAGGACGAGCGGTTCATGAACGTGTCACGGCGGATCTTGGTGGAACGGCCCAGATCGCTGCAGCGGTAGCAGGGCTCGCCTTCGCGGCCGTAGGCGTTCAGGTGCCGTTCGAAGTAGCCGGAGGCGCCGTTGACGTTCACGTAGAGGGAATCGAAGCTGGTGCCACCGGCCGCCAACGCCTGCGTCATGACCTCGCGGCAGGCTTCGAGAAGACGTTCCGCGTCCTTGCGGCGGAGCGTTTCCGTGGGGCGGGCGTAGTGCAGCTTCGCAGCCCACAGGGCCTCGTCCGCGTAGATGTTCCCGATGCCTGAGACCAAGGCCTGGTCCAGGATCGCGCGCTTGAGGCCGGTCTTGCGGGCACGGAGGCGCTGGTAGAAGGCATCAAAAGAGAAGGCCGGGTCCAGCGGGTCCCGGGCGATGTGTGAGGCTTCAACAGGAATGAGCGCCAGACCGGTCTCGGAGATGCCGCCGGCGTGGCCGTCGCGGGTAGGCGCCAGATCTGCCAGGAACATGCCGCCGAAAATCCGCTGGTCAACGAAACGCAGCTCGGCCGGCATGGGAGAACCGTCAGCGTCATTGGCCGGGCTCAGCGTCAGCCGCACCTTGAGGTGCTTCTCGTCCGGTTGAGCGCTGTCCTCGACCAGCAACTGTCCGCTCATGCCGAGGTGCGCCATCAGCGCGAGCTTGGGCTCGCCGTCGTCACGGCTGGTTAGGTTTCCGCCCCCCATGGTGTCCGCTTCCTGCAGGGGCATCCAGAGGAACTTGCCCCGCCGGACGACGTCGACAACGTGCGCGCCGATCAGGTTCCCCCGGAGGTCATCGGCGCCGAGGAGGTGCCGACGGATGGAGCGTTCATCAAGGACGTCGACGCCGGTGATCGTCCGGCCGCGGACCCACTGGGCCAGCCCGCGGCGGACAACCTCCACCTCAGGCAGTTCAGGCATCTGATCCGCTGTTCTCCGTCACAGGTTCGGAGAACGAACCGCGCAGGTCGCGCCAGGTCGAGGCGGCGGCTTCCTGTTCGGCTTCCTTCTTGGAGTGTCCGGTCCCCTGGCCGTGTTCGGCGGTGCCGATCAGCAGCGTGGCGACGAACGTCCTCGCGTGGTCCGGGCCCGAGCCCTCCACGCGGTAGGTCACGTTGCCCATTTTCCGGGCTGCTGCCAGTTCCTGGATGCTGGTCTTCCAGTCCGTCCCGGCGCCGAGGGCTTCGGCGTCTGCCAGGAGCGGCCCGATCAGGCGCATCACCAACTGGCGGGCGGTCTCGATGCCGTGGCACAGGTAGGTGGCACCGAACAGCGCCTCCATGGTGTCCGCAAGGATAGAGGACTTGTCTGCGCCGTTGGTCAGCTTCTCGCCCTGTCCGAGCAGCACATGCTGTCCCAGATCCAGCGAGCGGGCGATCCCGGCAAGCGCGCGGGTGGACACCACTGCGGAGCGCCGCTTGGCCAACTCGCCCTCTGGCAGGTCCGGGTTGTCCCGGTACAGCGCATCGGTCACGGAGAAACCAAGAATCGAGTCGCCCAGAAACTCCAAGCGCTCGTTCGTGGGGAGGCCGCCGTGTTCGTAGGCGTAAGAACGGTGGGTTAAAGCCAGACGGAGCGTCTCGGCGTCGATATCGACACCGAGACGCTCCAAAAGCTCTTCAGTTGAAGGCATGCCGGACGTTGTTACGCGTCGGCTACCTTGCGGCCCTTGTACTCAAGGAACAGCGCGGTGCCTGCCGAGTCGGTGACAACCTTGGCCTGGTGCGGCAGGCTGTAGGTGACACGGCCGTTCTCAACGGTCTTGACCAGGTTGGGCGCAGTGGCCTTCCACTGGGACCGGCGTGCGCGCGTATTCGAGCGGGACATCTTCCGCTTGGGAACAGCCACGGCTAACTCTCTTCTCTCTCGTCTGACTCTTTACTTTTCGGCGCCTCGTCGGCGGCCGTGCCGGCCAGCCCGGCAAGGGCTGCCCAGCGAGGATCCACTACCTCATGATGGTGACCCGGATCCTCTTCAAGGCGAATCCCACATTCTGGGCACAAGCCTTGGCAGTCTTCCCGGCACACCGGCTGGAACGGCAGGGCGGTCACCACTGCGTCCCGCAGCGCCGGTTCGAGATCGATGAAATCGCGCTCAACCCGCCGCTGTTCGTCCTGCTCTTCTTCCTCGAGGAGTTCAGTGTCCTCGTAGTAGAAGAGTTCTTGCACATTAACGTCAAGGTCGTACGCGATGGGATCCAGGCATCGCCCGCACTCGCCCGTGACAGCCACGGATACAGTGCCGGAAACCAGGATTCCCTCGTGCACGGCCTCAAGCTTCAGATCCAACTCCATATCGGAGCCTTCCTGAACGCCAATGAGCACTGCCCCGAAGTCCTTCGGCGCAGCAATATGTTCTTCAAGAGTCCGCATGCTGCCCGGGCTGCGCCCGAGATCTTTGACCGCAAGGGTCAAAGGCGAACTTTGATCATGGTTCAAGACCAATGTACTGAAAACTCCTCAAGAACATACGACCGACGTATCATCTTAGCCCGAAACTCCCGCGGGCCCAAACCGGCCGTCCGGTGCGGGCGTCAGTCTTGCCCAGCCGCTGACAAGGGCGACTCTGCCTGGATCTGGACGGCAAGGTCGAGGATCCAAGAACACAGTTCGGGTCCTAGATCTTCGCGCTCGGTAGCCAACGAGATGACTGCCTTGATGTAGCTGAGCTTGTCCCCGGTGTCGTAGCGGCGCCCCTTGAAGACCACGGCATACACACCGCCGCCGTCCTCGTCGGACTTGGCCAGGGTCTGCAGCGCGTCGGTCAGCTGGATTTCGCCGCCGCGCCCGGGACCGGTCTGCTCCAGGACATCAAAGACGGCGGGGTGAAGGACGTAGCGGCCAATCACGGCCAGGTTCGACGGCGCGTCGGCGGTGGCCGGCTTCTCCACCAAACCATGGACCTTCACGTGCCCGGCGCCCTCAACGGGGCTGACGTCCGCGCAGCCATAGGCACTGATCTGTTCCGGATCGACTTCCATTAGGGCGATGACGGAGCCGCCAGTCGCCTGCTGCACGGCAATCATCTCCGAGAGCAGTTCGTCGCGCTCGTCAATGAGGTCGTCACCCAGCAGGACGGCGAACGGTTCGTCTCCGACGTGCTGTTTGGCACGGAGAACGGCGTGGCCCAGGCCCATGGGATCGCCTTGGCGAACGTAGTGGATATCCGCCAGCTCGGAGGATTCGCGGACGGCGGCCAACTTCGCGAGGTCGCCCTTGGCCTCCAGCGTCTCCTCGACAAACGGCACACGGTCGAAGTGGTCCTCCAAGGACCGCTTGTTGCGCCCGGTGATCATCAGGACGTCGGTCAGGCCGGCCCGCGCAGCTTCTTCGACCACGTACTGGATGGCCGGCTTGTCGACGACCGGCAGCATTTCCTTGGGCATGGCTTTCGTCGTCGGCAGGAACCTTGTTCCCAAGCCTGCAGCCGGGACGACGGCTTTACGAACTAATGGAGCATGAGACATGGGTACGAGATTAGCCGACACAGCCACTCAGCCGTAACCGCCCGACATCACCTGGACGTAGATTCCGGAGCCGCTCCCCCGTTCCGGAAGCGGCTGAGAACCGCCTTGGGGACGAACTCGGAAATGTCCCCGCCCAGCGACGCGACTTCCTTGATCAGGGTGGAGGACACGTGCGAATAGCTGTTCTCCCCGGCAAGGAACACGGTCTCGATGCCGGCCAGGTGCCGATTCATATGGGCCATCGGCAATTCGTAGTGGTAGTCCTGCGACGAGCGCAGCCCCTTGACGATGACCCCGGCCCCACGGCTACGGCAGTATTCGGCAAGCAGTCCTTCACCCATCGGCTCAACGCTCACGCCGCGGAGGTAGGAGAGCGTCTCGCTGGCCATGGAGAGCCTTTCATCCAGGCTGAAGCGGTACTTCTTGGCGTAGTTGGTCGACACGGCAACGATGACTTCGTCATACATGCTCGCGGCACGGGCAATGATCTCCACGTGGCCTTTATGAAGCGGGTCGTAGGATCCTGGGCAGACGGCACGGCGCATAGAGTCGAATCTAGCCGATCCGACAGGCCGCGCACCACGCGCCGCGGTAACACTTCAGTGGTAATACTGGGAGTCATGAGCACAGCAATGAGGCAACTCGTCCACGGCCGCCGAGACGACGTTGCTGCCCCCTGGCAGCGGACCGCGGCAGGATCGAACCTCCTGGGCGACGACGGCGGGCTCGGCGTCACCATTTTCGAAGAGATGACCACGCTCGCGGCCCGGACGGGTGCGATCAACCTGGGACAAGGTTTCCCGGACGAGGACGGTCCGGCCGAAATTGCTGCTGCCGCGATGGACGCCATTCGCAACGGCGCCAACCAGTACGCGCCGGGCAAAGGGACGCTGACGCTGCGCACCGCCGTCGCGCATCATCAGGAACGGTTCTACGGCCTGACCCCCGACCCGGAAACCGACATCATCGTCACCACGGGAGCAACCGAAGCTCTGGCAGCCACCCTGCTGGCACTGACCGGACCGGGCGACGAGGTGCTGACCTTCGAGCCCTTTTATGACTCCTACGGCGCGATCATCGGATTGAGCGGCGCCCGGCATACCACGTCGCCACTGCTGGCTCCGGACTTCCAGCCCGACCTCGACGCACTCGAAGCGGCCTTCTCCGCGCGCACCCGCATGGTGGTGGTCAACAACCCGCACAACCCCATGGGCAGCGTCTTTTCCCGTGATGCGTTGACCCGCATTGTGGAATTGGCACACCGCTACGACGCCCTGATCGTCACCGACGAGGTCTACGAACATCTCACCTTCGATGTCCCGCACATCCCGATGGCGACCTTGCCGGGCGCGGCCGAGCGGACACTCACCATTTCGTCGGCCGGCAAGACGTTCTCCTTCACCGGCTGGAAGGTCGGCTGGCTCTCCGGACCGGCGGACCTTGTCGCAGCGGTGCGGACGGTCAAGCAGTTCCTCACCTACAGTTCGGGCGCCCCGTTCCAGGACGCCGTGGCCCTGGGGCTCGGACTGCCCGACTCCTTCTACACCGGCATTGCCTCGGCCTTGAAGGCCAAACGAGATCTGCTGAGCAGCGGCCTGCGCCAAGCGGGCTTTGATGTCTTCACGCCGCAGGGCACCTACTTTGTCAACGTGGACACGGCTCCGCTGGGCTTCGCCGACTCGCTGGACCTGGCCCGGCGGATGCCTGAACAGATCGGTGTTGCGGCCATCCCGGTGCCGGTCTTCTGCCATCCCGACGGCGCCCGGCGCACCCGCTCGCTGCTGCGGTTCGCTTTCTGCAAGAAGACCGAGGTCCTGAAGGACGCCGCGCAGCGCCTCGCCTCCCTGCAGAAAGGTCTTTGAGCCGTGGCGGACCGTTACCTCGGCGGCAGCGGCCTGCACGCCAGCATCGAGAAGGACCAGCGCGTGCCGGGTTCTTATGTCCTGAGCATCGGCGGTGCGGAGCAATCGCACGTCAACCTGCGGCACCCCGACGACGTGTTTTACGAATACCTGCGCCGGATTGCGAACGTCGTTGACCTGGCCGGGCCGCAGGGGTCCCCGCTGCGGTTCCTCCACCTGGGTGCCGGAGCCCTCACGCTGGCCCGGTACGTGCAGGCCACCCGCCCCGGTTCGGACCAAGTGGCAGTGGAGTTGGAGCGGGAGTTATTGGACTTCGTCCTCGAGCACCTGCCCATGCCAGAGGGAACCGACCTCACAGTCCACTTTGGCGATGCGCGGCATGAAGTGGCGTTCGGCGATATTGAGGGAGCCTTCGACGTCATTGTGCTGGATGTTTTTGCCGGCGACGACGCCCCGGAACACCTCACCACCTCCGGCTTTTACGAGGAGTTGCTGGATGTGCTGGAGCCGGACGGTGTGCTGCTGGTCAACGTGGGCGACGATCCGCCGCTGGCGTTCGCCAAACGGCAGGCCAGGGAATTGGCCTCCGCCGCGGGGTCCGTTGCCGCCCTCGCCGAGACCGGCATGTTCACCGGCACCAGGGCCGGCAACATCGTGCTCGCCGCCCGCCGTGGCGACTGGCCATCCGAGTGGTCCGATGCGCTGCTGGCCGCCGGCCCGCACCCTGCGAGCGTGCTCACCGGCCCCGAGCTTGAGTCATTCGCCGGGGGCTGATGGCTCCAGCAGAGGCTCGGCGAACCACAGTTGGGTCTCGCCGTACTTCTTGACCGCAAACCGCTCAAGCCCGTCCGGCCAAGCGGGTTCGGGAGAACGCGACGAGCGCTCGACGACGACGACGGCGCCGTCGGCAAGGAAGCCGGACAGAGCCCTGAGGACCTCGGTCAGCGCGTCCTCGCCCAAGGGATAGGGCGGATCCATCAGCACCAGGTCCCAATGGCGTCCCGCCGGCAGACCGTCCAGGAAACGTTCCGCCTTCATGCGGTGCACGGTGGCTGTCTTCCGGCCCAGCTTCTGATTGACCAGGTCGGCGTTGCGCCGGCACACTGCGGCTGCCTTGTCTGCGGATTCGACCAGATCGACTGCCGCGGCGCCCCGGCTGGCGGTTTCCACGCCCAGCGCCCCCGATCCGGCGAAGAGGTCCAGCACCCGTGCACCGGCCAGCACGTCGTAGGACTCCAGACGCGAAAACAACGCTTCCTTGACCCGGTCCGTCGTCGGCCGTGTGTTATCGCCCGGGACGCTCGCCAGGGTCAGTCCCCCGGCCACGCCGGCCACAATCCTGCTCACCGGCTAGCCCCGCTCAAGGAACGCCTCGCGCTCGGGGTTCAGGTACAGCTCGATGGCCTCTGCCAGCTCCGGGTACTGCGACAACGTCGCGTCATGCTGCAGGATCGCGGTGGCGTCTTCGCGGGCACGGGCGATGACCGCCTCGTCCTTAATCACCCGCAGAAGCTTCAAAGTCGATTTACCGCCCGATTGGGAGGCACCCAGGATGTCTCCTTCGCGGCGCAGCTGCAGGTCGGCCTGGGACAGCTCGAACCCGTCGGTGGTGGCGGCGACGGCCTGCAGACGCTCCCGGCTGGGGTGGCCCGGTTCCAGCTGCGTCACCAGCAGGCACGTACCGGGGAAACCGCCGCGGCCCACCCGGCCGCGGAGCTGGTGGAGCTGCGAAATGCCGAAACGGTCGGCATCCAGGATCACCATCAAGGTGGCATTGTGCACGTCGACGCCGACTTCGATCACCGTGGTGGATACCAGGATGTCCAGCGTGCCGTCGTTAAACGCCGCCATGGCGGCAGCCTTCTGGTCGGGGTCCATCCGACCGTGCAGCATGCCGATCCGCACACCTGACAGGACCGGGAGGCCGCTGATGTGCTCGATGATTCCGGCGACCGAAGCCATCGGCCGTTGCTGTTCCTGCTCCAGATCGTCCGGCGGATCGGCTTCCTCAAGTTCGTCGTCGCCGATCTTGGGGCAGACCACGTAGACCTGCCGGCCTGCATCCACCTCTTCGCGAGCGCGCTGCCAGATCCGGTCCTCCCACGCAGGGTGTTCCTGCAGCGCCACCATGTGGGTGCTGATCGGCGCCCGCCCGGCGGGCAGCTCGGTCAACACCGACGTCTCCAGGTCCCCGAAGACGGTCATGGCGACGGTCCGGGGAATGGGCGTAGCGGTCATGACCAGCAGGTGCGGCGGAGTGTCGGCACGGCTGCGCAATTTATCGCGCTGCTCCACGCCAAACCGGTGCTGCTCATCCACCACTACCAGCCCCAGGTCCAGGAACTGCACGGTGTCGGACAGCAGCGCATGGGTACCGACGACGATGCCCGCTTCTCCGCTGGCTACATCGAGCAGCGCTCTGCGCTTGGCCGTTCCGGTCATGGAACCGGTCAGCAGCACTACCTTGGTGCCGTCGGCGTCGCCGCCGAGCATGCCGCCCTGGGCCAGCGGGCCAAGCGTCCGGCTGATCGACTCGAAGTGCTGGCTGGCCAAGACCTCGGTCGGCGCGAGCAGCGCGGCCTGGCCGCCGGAATCGACCACCTGAAGCATCGCCCGGAGGGCCACCAGGGTCTTGCCGGAACCCACTTCGCCCTGCAGCAAGCGGTTCATCGGCGCATGGCCAGCCAACTCCGCGGCGATCGTCTGGCCGACGTCGCTCTGCCCGTTGGTCAGGTCGAAGGGCAACCGGGCATCGAATTTGTCCGCGATCCCGCCGGGTCGGCCCGGGCGCGCGGTGGCCTGTTCAGCCGCCGCGATGGCCCGCTTCCGTCCCAGCGCCGCCTGCAACACCAACGCCTCCTGGTACCGGAAACGATCCCGGGCCGCGTTGGCGGCCTCCAGCGATGCCGGCCGGTGGATCTGCTCATAGGCCTCAGCCAGCGAGAGCAGGCCGTCGCGGATCGCGATGTCCGGCGGAATCGGGTCTCCCACGCGACTCAGGTCCACGATGTCCAGCAAGGCGTCCACTGCGGCCTTGATCCGCCAGCTGCCGAGTTTCGCCGTGGCCGGGTACATGGGTACCGGGCGCATGGCCTCCTCGGCGTCGAAGTCGAAGGCGTCCTCAAGCAGTTGGTAGTCCGGGTTGGTCAGCGTGAGGCTGCCCCGGTAGGAGGTCACCTTGCCGGAAAACATGGCCAGGGTGCCCGGCTTCAGCTCGCGTTCGGCCTGGTAGCCGTTGAAAAAGGTGAGGCTGATGTCCGAGGAGTTGTCCGTCACCACGACTTCGGTCAGTGAGCCGCGGCGGGCACGCATCCGGCGCGACGTGCATTTCAGGACCCGGGCCACCAGGCTGGCGTCCTCGTCGCGAGGCAGCTCGGCGATCATGGTCAGCTCTCCACGCTTCAGGTACCGCCGCGGGAAGTAATTGAGCAGTTCCCCGGTGACGGTGATGCCCAGGTGCTTTTCCAGTGCCGTCGCCGAACGCTTGCCGAGCCGCCGCTCCAGCGGAACAGCCAGCTCATCGGGAAGGTCAGCCGCCATGGCTGTGCTCCGGCGGACCCGCCAGCTCGGTCATGGTGACATTCATCGGCTCGCCCAGTTCGCGGATGAGTTCCAGCGCCGCATCGCCATCCGGCACGTGGGCGTGGACGCGCCAACGGTACCCGTCTTCCACTTCGGTCACCGCACTCATGATCACCGAGTCGCCCAGCTCGTCGAGCTTGAGGCGCAGCGTCGCGGCATCCAAGGGGCTGAGGTTGATCGTGCACATCACTTCGACGCCTTCGTCGATGTGGTCCAGATGCAAATGCGGATCCTGCACGTTGAATCCGTGCAGTCCGTCCAGCAATTCAGGCTGCAGCTCCTCACCCAGGGCACTGGCACGCAAGGTGTCCATGATCAGCAGGAAGCCCACCGCCCCGGCGTCGACAATATGGGCCGATTCAAGGGCTCCGAGCTGGGCTTCGGTCCTGACGACGGCGGCGACGGCCTCCTCTACAACTGCTTCCAGTGTTGCCGCCAGGCCGTGATTGCTGTCGTCGGCGTTCTGGCCGCCGTGCACAGCCGTGGCCGTCCGCGACACCGCAGCGATGACGGAGAGCATGGTTCCTTCGACCGGCTCGCTCAACGCAGACCAGCAGCGGATCTCGGCACGCTGCAGGGCGGCGGCCAGCAGCGGTCCGGTCAACCGGGTAGTCCCACGCAGCGGTTCGGCCAGTGCCGCCAGGAAAACGGACAACAAGGTGCCCGAGTTTCCGCGTGCTTCCTCCATGGCGGCCTGGCCGGCACCGGCCAGGAGTTCGCCGACGTCGGACGTGGGGTTTTCGGAGGCAGATTTAGCCGCGGCCCGAATGGTCAGATAGAGGTTGGTCCCGGTGTCGCCGTCGGCCACGGGGAAGATGTTGATCGCGTTCAGGCGGTCGCTGTGGTTCCCGAGGACCACTTCGGCTTTGGACAGCCAGCGGCGCAGCGCTTCGGCATTGGCAGCAATCTTCGTCTGCAACATGATCCCATCTGCATGCGCCGGCGATGCCCGCCAACGATCGTCCTCAGTTCTCCGGCGTTAACTGAGCCTACCGCAGCCGGCCCAGCCCGGCGGCAAGCCGCGGCGGCACTGTGGACCTACTCGAGATCCGCGGTGCTCAGGTACTCGCCGAGGCTGTCGCTCTGCAGCGCGGATGCGATCTCAGCGATCGCCTCCTCGTCCGGCACCACGATCGACTGACCGTCCGCGGACGTGCCGGTGCCGAGCGTCGGCAAGGTAAACATCTGCACGTCGCTTGACCGCACGTCCCGAAGCGAGACGCCCAGGGAGCCTGCCTTCATCGCATCAAGTTCATTGTCGACGCTGAGGAACGGAGAGAATTCCGAGACAACCTCATTGATGCGCACCGGGTTGGTCAGCGTTTCCGCTGTCAGGAACTTGGACATCAGAGCCTTCACGAACAACTGCTGGTTGCGGACTCTCGAATAGTCGCCGTCGCTGAAGGCCTTGCGTTCCCGCACGAAGGACAGCGCCGAATCTCCGCTCAGCGTCTGGGTACCGGCAGGGAAGAACTCACCGGTGGAACCGTTCGCCGAGAAGGCCTCCGGATTATTGATCTCCACCCCGCCCAGGGCATCCGTGAGTTCCTTGAACCCGGAGAAGTCGATAATTGCCACGTGGTCGACGCGGGTTTCGAACATGCCTTCAATGGTTTGCACCACCAGCGGCACGCCGCCGAACGCCATGGCAGCGTTGATTTTGTGTTCGCCTTGCCCCGGGATGTCCACCCAGGTATCACGCATGATCGACATGACGTAGACGTTCTCCCGGTTTTCCGGGACGTGCATCAGCATCATGGTGTCCGAACGGCTGCCATCCGAGGTCTCGGTGAGGTTGCCCCCGGAGGTGTTGCGACTGTCCGAACCCATCAGCAGAATGTTGACGGATTTGTCGTTGGGGTCCTTCGCCATCCGGTCTGTCGGGAAGGCCGACTCAATCGTCTGCGACTTGCTGTTGAAGGAGTTGGCCAGGTTGAAGATGTAGCCACCTCCTACAATCGCGGCCACAACAACAATGCCCAACAGCGTGAAGAAGACCGTACGGATGGGGTCTTTCTTGCGCGGGCGGCGCTGCCGCCGGGGGCGGTACTCGTTGTCATGTTCAGCAGTCAATGAGGTCTCTTCCTAGGGAGGGGCTACCAAATAGGATAAAGCCCGCGGCAGGCTTGCCCGTGCAGGATCCCCGTTGGGCGTGGCCGCCGTCACGGCGGCCCAACCAGCGTGCAAGGACCGGGATACGCTAGCAGCATGACCCGCGTTTTCCCCAATTGCCGCCGCTTGGCTGCCCTGATCTCGCTTGGACTATTGGGGAGCCTCACGGCCTGTTCGCCGGTGGTCACTGTTGACGCGGCGCCGGATGCGGCCAATCCCGGCTGCGCTCCGATGATGGTGATCCTGCCCCAATACGTGGCCGACTTCCCCCGCCGCGAGACGAGCAGCCAGTCCACTGCTGCTTGGGGCGACCCGTCCCAGGTGATCCTGCGCTGCGGAGTTCAGGTGCCCGGCCCAACGACGGATCAGTGTGTTTCCGTCAATGACGTGGATTGGGTACTGCGCGAGGGCGAGAACGGTTACTGGACTGCGACGACGTACGGGCGCACGCCGGCCACGGAACTGATCTTTAAGCCCGACGACGTGGCGGAGAGTTCCGTACTGATGGATCTGTCTGCGGCGGCCTCGGAGATTCCGCAGGAACGCAAGTGCCTCAGCATCTCGGACGTGCTGTAGGCGCTGAGGGTTTCCACGGGTCACCACGCAGGCGCAAGCGCCTTTGGTCGACCGCCGAAGAGCATGCAAGTGCCTTTGGTCGACCACCGGTGCACTGTCGGTGGTCGACGGAGGCGCTCCAGCGCCGAGTAGAGACCTGGCGGCCGCCGGAGATTACAGGGCCTTAGTCTCCACGGGTCTCCGCGGGTCTCCACGCAGGCGCAAGCGCCTTTGGTCGACCACCGGAGAGCATACAAGCGCCTTTGGTCGACTGCCGGGGGCTAGCGGAGGCCGGTTTTGCGGTTAAGTGCCAGGTAGAGCAGTTCGTCGATCAGTTCGGTGTACGGCAGCCCGGACTTGGCCCACATCTGCGGGTACATGCTGATGGGCGTGAAGCCGGGCATGGTGTTGATTTCGTTGATGATCAGTTCGCCGTCGGGTGTGTAGAAGAAGTCCACGCGAGAGAGGCCCTCTCCCCCGAGCGCGTCGAAGGCCAGGGCGGCGAGCTCGCGGACCTTTTCGGTGGCGTCTGCCGGCAGGTCCGCCGGGCAGCTCAGCGCGGCGGCCGCACCGTCGATGTATTTGGCTTCGAAGTCATAGAACTGGTGTTCCCCTGGCTGCACCGCGATTTCGCCGGGCAGGCTGGCGCGGGTGGGTTCGGTGCCGCGGCCCTGAAGCACGGCAACTTCGATTTCCCGGCCGCTGATGCCGGCCTCCACCACGATCTTGGGGTCGTGTTCGCGGGCTGCCTCGATGGCGGACCGCAGCCCCGCGGGTTCGGTCACACGGGTGATCCCCATCGAGGACCCGGCGCGGGCGGGCTTGACGAAGACCGGGAACTGAAGCGAAGCGGCCCGCTGGAGCGCGGCGTCAGCGTCCTGCTGCCATTGCCGGTCGGTGATGACCACATAGGGGCCCACGGTAAGGCCAGCCGATTCGAAGACCACCTTCATGAAGTGTTTGTCCATGCCCACCGCGGAGGCCAGCACGCCGGCGCCGACATAGCGGACGTCGGCCATCTCCAGCAGCCCCTGCAGGGTGCCATCTTCACCGAACGGTCCGTGCAGCAGCGGCAGCACCACATCCACGTTGCCGAGGCTCTGCGGTACCTGCGCGGCCGGTGCTACCACCAACTCCGGAGCGGTTTCGCGGCTGGTCAGCATGACCGGTTCGGCGGACGCGCTGATCTCCGGCATGGTTCCCGATGTCAGCGACCACTGGGCCGGATCTTCGGCGACCTGCACCCACTGGCCGTTGCGCGCAATACCGATGGGAACGACGTCGTACTTGTCCTTGTCGATGGCGCCCAGGACACCGGCCGCGGTGACGCAGCTGACCGAATGCTCGCTGGAGCGTCCGCCGAAAAGTACCGCGACGCGGGGCTTGCGGGCGGCGGTGGGCGCCGGCACGGCCGGGCTTGATTCCTGGTTCATTGCAGCTCACCTTCGGACTTGAGTTCACGGGCCAGAAGCCGTGGGGCCAGTTCGTCGACGGCAATCTGCCCCTCGAGGACGGCCACGACGGCCTCGGTAATGGGCATGTCGACGCCGAGCTTGGTGGCCAGGTCCAACACCGCCCGGCCGGATTTGATGCCTTCGGCGGTTTGGGTCATCTGGACGGACACTTCATCAAGCGTCAGCCCCTCGCCCAGCAAACGGCCGGCGGTATGGTTGCGGGACAACGGCGACGAGCAGGTGGCGACCAGGTCGCCCAACCCGGCCAGCCCTGCCATGGTCTGCACGTCCCCGCCCAAGGCGAGGGTGAGCCGGGTTGTCTCCGCCAGCCCGCGCGTGATGACCGTGGCTTTGGTGTTGTCGCCCATGCTTTTGCCGTCGCAGATGCCCACGCACAGGGCAATGACGTTCTTGACGATTCCGCCGATTTCGACGCCGGTCACGTCGGGATTGGTGTACGGGCGGAAATAGGCTGCGGTGCAGAGCCTGGCGATCCACTGCGCCACGTCTTCATCCGTGCAGGCCACCACAGACGCGGTGGGTTCCTTGCGCGCGATCTCCATGGCCAGGTTGGGGCCGGAGATGACTGCCACCCGGTCGTCGGACAGCCCAAGCTCTTCCTTGATCACTTCGCTCATGCGTGCATCGCTGCCGCGCTCCAAGCCCTTCATGAGCGACACCACCACTGCCTCCGGATCCAGCAGCGGTTTCCAGGAGGCCAACTGCGGCCGCAGGGTCTGGGCCGGCACGGCCAGCACGGCCAGCGGTGCGTCGACGAGGACATCGGCCACCTCGGCGGAGGCAACAATATTGCCGGGCAGCGCAATGTCCTTGAGGTATTTGGAATTCCGGTGCTGGGTGTTGATTTCCTCCGCCACCTCGGGACGCCGCGCCCACAGCCGAACCTGGATCTCGGGGTGCGCGTCAGCAACTACCTTGGCGAAGGTAGTGCCCCAGCTTCCTGCTCCGAGAACTGCAATAGCTGCAGGCAGGTCGGGGCGTTCGGTCACAGTTTCTCCTCTGGCGGCAGTTCTTCCGTGTGCACCGCTGGGCCGGACGCGAAGTCCCGGCCGGTCGACTTTTGCCCGTGTGCGGACGGATCCCAGCGGACAGCAGGGGGTTCTTCGCCGCGCACCTCGGCCAACAGCGCAGTGATGCTGTCCATAATCCTATTCGTTGCCGCTTCGAGCACCGTCTTGGTGATCGGCATGCCGTCGAAATCGGACAGGTCGACCGGCGCGCCGGCCACTACGTGGGCCGTCTTGCGCGGGAAAAGACTCGGTTTCTTGGCATAGCGGGGCAGCAAGTCGTTCGCTCCCCAGTGCGCCACCGGGATGACGGGGGCTCCGGTCTGCAGTGCCAGCCGGGCGGCCCCGGTGTGTCCGCGCATCGGCCACAGATTCGGATCACGCGTCAGCGTGCCTTCCGGATAAATGATGACGGCGCCGCCCTCGTCCAGCACCTCACGGGACACTTCCAGGGAGCGGTTGGCCCCCGAGCTGCTCCGTTCGACGGGGATCTGGCGTGCCGCGGTCAACAGCGGACCTACCACCGGAATCTTGAACAGCGAGGCCTTGGCCAGAAAATGCGGGAGGACGCCCTGGTTGTAGACATAGTGGCCGACAACCAAGGGATCGATCTCGGTGTTGTGGTTCGGACAGACAATGATGCCCTGGCTGCCGCGGAAATTTTCGGTCCCTGCCCAGTTTCGCCGCAGCACCAGGTTCAGGACCGGACGGACAACGCCGGCCAGGATGCCGATCACCACACGCTCTTTGGTACCTGCTCCCATGGCCGCCTACTCGACGTCGAAGTCCGCGCCGAGGCCTTCCAGTTTCGACTGGAAGTGCTCGTAGCCGCGATTGATGACATCGATGCCGGTGACCCGGGAGGTCCCGGTCGCGGCCAGCGCGGCGATCAAGTGGCTGAATCCGCCGCGGAGGTCCGGAATGTCGATCTCCGCACCGGTGAGCTGGGTGGGCCCGGAGATCACGGCGGAATGCAGGAAGTTCCGCTGCCCGAAACGGCAAGGGATGCTGCCAAGGCATTCGCGGTGCACCTGGATGTTCGCCCCCATCCGGATCAGTGCCTCGGTGAAACCGAATCGGTTCTCGTAGACCGTCTCGTGCACAATCGAGACGCCTTCGGCCTGGGTCAGGGCCACCACCAGGGGCTGCTGCCAGTCGGTCATGAAGCCGGGGTGCACATCGGTCTCGAGCACCAGCGGCGACAGGCTCCCGCCGGGGTGGTAGAAGCGGATGCCGTCGTCGTCAATATCGAACGCGCCACCGATCTTGCGGTAGGTGTTCAGGAAAGCGGTGAGGTCGCCCTGGTTGGCACCCTCGACGTAGATGTCGCCCTGCGTGACCAGCGCGGCCGAGGCCCAGGAGGCCGCCTCGTTGCGGTCGGGCAGCGCGCGGTGGTTGAAACCAACCAGTTCCGGCACACCCTCAATGCGGATGACGCGGTCCGTCTGGACGGAGATGATGGCGCCCATCTTCTGCAGCACGGCGATCAGGTCCATGATCTCCGGCTCGATGGCCGCCCCGCTGAGTTCGGTGATGCCCTCGGCCCGGGTGGCGGTCAGGAGCACCTGTTCGGTGGCCCCGACACTGGGATACGGCAGCGTGAGCTTGGCGCCCTGCAGCCCCCTGGGCGCCGAGATGGAGATGCCACCGGGACGCTTGTCCACGATGGCACCGAACTGGCGCAGAACATCGAGGTGGTAGTCGATGGGACGGTCGCCGATGCGGCAGCCGCCGAGGTCGGGGATGAACGCTTCGCCGATGGCGTGGATCAGGGGCCCGCAGAACAGAATCGGAATACGGGAATCACCGGCGTGCGCGTCAATGTCCTTCATCTGCGCGGTCTTGACGTTCGTCGGATCCAGCGTCAGGTCGCCGGTCACCGGGTCTTTGGATACCTCCACGCCGTGCAGGCGCAGCAGGCTGGTGACAATCTCCACGTCCCTGATCTCGGGCACATTCCGGAGGACCGAGGCATCGCTGCCCAGCAAGGATGCGACCATCGCTTTGGGAACCAGGTTCTTGGCACCACGGACGGGCACTTTTCCCGTCAGGGGTACGCCACCACGAATGGTCAAAACACTTGCCATGAATACCTGTTTCCTCAAGCTAGTTTAACGCCGGACTGGGCCTTGGGCTCAGCTAAGCATATTGGTAATCCGTGACCATTCCGAAATAAACGGACCGCGCGCGCCGCGGCCGGCTGCTCGCTTGCCGCTGACTTGCATAATGCCACCTCTGGACGCAAATCGGCGCCTTCGCGGGACCTGAATAAGTCCCGCGAAGGCGCCGATTCGGTGCAGGATGCCTGCGGTCAGACTTTCGCAGGAAGCGTTTTCGGCTTCCACGAGGGCCGGGTGGCCTCGTAGGAGGTGATTTCCGCCTCATGGTGCAGGGTCAGGCCGATGTCGTCCAGGCCTTCGAGCAACCGCCAGCGGGTGTAGTCGTCGATCTCGAACGGAGCGGTGATGGTTCCGCAGACCACCGTCTTCGCGTCCAGGTCAACGGTGATGTCGGTGCCCGGGTGGTTCTCGAGTTCCTTCCAGATCAGCTCGATGTCGTCCTGGGCTACTTCGGCGGCCAGCAGGCCCTGCTTACCGGAGTTGCCGCGGAAGATATCGGCGAAACGGGACGAGAGCACTACGCGGAAACCGTAGTCCTTCAGTGCCCAGACGGCGTGCTCGCGCGAGGAACCGGTGCCGAAGTCGGGGCCGGCCACCAGGACGGATCCGCGGTTGAACGGTTCCTGGTTTAGGATGAAATCCTCCTGTTTGCGCCAGCCGGCGAAGAGGGCATCTTCGAAACCGGTCCGGGTGATCCGCTTGAGGTAGACCGCCGGGATGATCTGGTCAGTGTCCACGTTGGACTGCCGCAGGGGAACGCCGATCCCGGTATGGGTGGTGAACTTCTCCATGATGCTTCAGGCTCCTTAAGCAGCAGACCGCGTGGCGGCGTCGTTGTTGACCGGGTCCAGGTCCGAGGGCGAGCTGAGCGTGCCGCGCACCGCAGTGGCGGCAGCAACGACTGGCGAGACCAGATGCGTCCGGCCGCCCTTGCCTTGCCGGCCTTCGAAGTTACGGTTGGACGTTGAGGCGCAACGCTCCCCCGGAGCCAGCTGGTCCGGGTTCATGCCCAGGCACATCGAGCAACCAGCGAAGCGCCATTCCGCACCGAACGCTTTGAAGATCTGGTCCAGGCCTTCGGCTTCGGCTTCGAGCCGGACGCGGGCCGAGCCGGGAACCACCATCATCCGCACGTTCGGCGCCTTCTGCCGGCCGCGGATAATGTCGGCGGCAATGCGCAGGTCCTCGATCCGGCTGTTGGTGCAGGAGCCCAAGAAGACGGTGTCCACCTGGATGTTCTTCATCGGGGTGCCGGCTTCGAGTCCCATGTAGGTCAGGGCACGTTCCGCCGCAGCCTTGGCGTTTTCATCGGCAAAGTCGTCAGGCGACGGCACCGCCTCGGACAGCGAAACACCTTGCCCGGGGTTGGTGCCCCAGGTTACGAAGGGCTCCAGCGTGTCGGCGTCCAGGAAGACTTCGGCGTCGAATTCGGCGTCGTCCTCCGTGCGCAGCGTCTGCCAGTAGTCGACGGCGGCATCCCAGTCGGCACCTTCCGGGGCATGCGGACGACCCTTGAGGTAATCGAAGGTGGTCTGGTCCGGGGCCACCATTCCGGCGCGGGCACCCGCCTCGATGGACATGTTGCAGATGGTCATCCGGGCTTCCATGCTCAGCGCGCGGATGGCGGAGCCGCGGTATTCCAGCACGTAGCCCTGCCCGCCGCCGGTGCCGATCTTGGCGATGACGGCCAGGATGATGTCTTTGGCCGTGACCCCGGGACGCAGCGTGCCCTCGACGTTGATGGCCATCGTCTTGAACGGCTTCAGCGACAGCGTCTGGGTCGCCATGACGTGTTCGACCTCGGACGTTCCGATGCCGAAGGCCAGGGCGCCGAATGCGCCGTGCGTGGAGGTATGGGAGTCGCCGCAGACCACCGTCATGCCCGGCTGGGTGAGCCCCAACTGGGGGCCCACCACGTGCACGATCCCCTGCTCGGCATCCCCGAGTGAGTGCAGGCGGACGCCGAACTCCCGGCAGTTGGCACGCAGCGTCTCGATCTGGGTCCGGCTGGTCGGGTCGGCAATCGGCTTGTCGATGTCCAGGGTGGGAGTGTTGTGGTCCTCGGTGGCGATGGTCAGATCCGGCCGACGCAGCTTCCGGCCCGCCAACCGCAGGCCCTCGAAGGCCTGCGGGGAGGTAACCTCGTGCACCAGATGGAGGTCGATGAAGAGGAGGTCGGGCTGGCGGGCTGCGCCTTCTCCGTCGCCGCGGCGCACCACGTGCGCTTCCCAGACCTTTTCAGCGAGCGTCTTGCCCGCAGTGTTACCGGCCATGGCCAGATCCCTCCATCAAATACCAATGCAGGTGGTGCCTCCCAACGGGAGACCTGCTCCAAGTGTGTGATTCAACTCTTCCAGCACGGGCTCGGATCCCGCCAGTGAAACGACTTGCATCTCAAATAGTGAGATGACAGTATCAATCTATGGACAATCCTAGTGGTGTCGGTGTCATCGACAAAGCGGCCATGGTGCTCGATACGCTCGAGGCCGGACCTACTTCCCTGGCCCAGTTGGTGGCTGCAACCGGCTTGGCCCGGCCCACCGCCCACCGGCTTGCCTTGGCCCTGGTGCACCACCGCCTGGTCAGCCGGGACATGCAAGGCAGGTTCGTCTTGGGCAGCCGGCTGGTGGAACTGGCCGCCGCTGCAGGAGAAGACCGGCTCATTGCGGCGGCCGGCCCCGTCCTGATGAATCTTCGCGACGCCACCGGCGAAAGCGCGCAGGTGTTCCGACGGCAAGGCGATTCACGTGTCTGCGTGGCCTCTGCCGAGCGGCCGATTGGCCTGCGTGACACCATTCCGGTGGGAACGCAGCTCTCCATGAAGGCGGGCTCCGCCGCCCAGGTCCTGCTGGCATGGGAAGACCACGAACGGCTGCTGGAAGGCCTGCAAGGCGCCCGCTTCACGCCAACCGTCCTCGCCGGCGTGCGCCGCCGCGGCTGGGGCCAAAGCCTGGGCGAACGCGAACCGGGAGTGGCCTCTGTCTCGGCACCGGTCCGCGGACCATCCGGCCGGGTCATCGCCGCCGTGTCCATTTCAGGCCCGATTGAGCGGCTCACCCGGCAACCCGGACGGCTGCATGCCGAAGTGGTCTGCAACGCGGCCGCACAACTCACCGAGGCCCTGCGCAAGACCAACGACTAGCAGTCCGTTCAGCTGCCGAAGTGGTCCCATCCACCGGTCTGGATGGCGGTGCCGTCCAGGGTCGCGGGAGCAGGTCCGGTATCGCGCACGGTTCCTACAGCGACGAAACCTTCCGGCAGGGCCTCCGCGGTCGGGAACGTGCCTAGCAGGCCATGGTCCTCGCCGCCGCCGAGCACCCATTCCATCGGGTCGGCCCCCAACAGGTTGGCTGCCTCGCGCAGCGGTTCAACAAACTCCTGCAGTTCGGCCGCGAACAGGTCGACCGAGACGGAGCTGGCCCGGGCCAGCCGGACGGCGTCGCGAAGCAGGCCGTCCGAAATGTCCATCATGGCCGTCGCGCCGGCCTTTGCCGCCGCCGGGCCGGCGTGCAGTGGTGGTTTTGGCCGCGACTGGATGCGGGCCAGCGCCTGCAGCGAAGCCGGGGATTCGCGGGCAAAGTGCGTGCTGTCGAGCAGGCGCAAACCAGCTGCTGCCTTCCCCAGCGTCCCGGCCACTGCCACGATGTCGCCGGGGCGCGCACCGCTGCGCAGCACCGGGTGGCGGCCTTCGAGGTCGCCGGTGACTGCCGCGGTGACAACCAGCGCATTGCCCCGGCCCAGATCGCCGCCGACGACGGAGCACCGCTCCGCGCCGAGTTTCCGGATCGCCTCGGCCACGCCGTCGGCCAGATCCTCAACCCACGCCACCGGCGTCGAACCGGGCAACGTGAGGCTGATGACCAAGGACGTGGGCACGGCACCCATGGCGTTGATGTCCGAGAGGTTTTGCGCCACGGATTTCCAGCCGACGTCGTAGCCGGTGGTCCGGTATCCGGAGGGCCAGACGAGCCGGAAGTCTTGGTCTTGGACCAAGGTGTCGATCGAAATGACGGTCCGCGCATCCGGTGCGTCGATGACGGCGGCATCATCGCCGGGGCCGACCGGGACATTGGCGCGGCCGAGGCGCGGAAAGATCCGGTCCAGCAGGGACCCCTCATCCAGGTGGTTGATCATCAATTCGTCGGTCAATCTGTACTTTCTCTCTAGTCATTACCGCCCACGTCCCGCAGTTCGCACGGTCAGTCAGACGGCGTTATGGCAGCGTCATTCTCCGGACGCCTTGGCAACCGCCCGCCGGAATTCCTGGTACCGCGCGACGGCATCCTGCACCGGCTGGACGATCCGCTCTTCCGCCACCTGCGCCACGGAGGCGCGCAGCCGCCGTCGTGCCGTTGCTGCCCTGGATTTGGCGACGAGGCGGGAGATCAGGCCGGAGGCCAGCGCCAGCAGCACCCCGGCGAGGATCCCGGCAGCCAGCAACAAGGTGGGTACGGGAAAGCCCTCAACCCTGGGTGTCTCCGGCACCGGAAACTGGAAGTAGCCGAGCGCAGCGATGCCCAGCAGCCAGAGCGCGCCTGCCAAGGCAGCCACCAACGCACACCATTGGATCACCCCAAAGACCGGCCACCACCAGGACGCGCGCTCGGACCGCAGGTCGGTGCTCGCCAGGGCCTGGTCCAAGTCGTCGGGGAGGGTCTCCTCTGCGGACCGTGCCGACCGGCGGATGGCCGCGCGCCACGGTGCGCTGGCCCCTTCGCCTGCATGGTCGGCGAACTGCCGCACGGCCTTGTCCGACTGCGCCTGTTGCGCCGGACCGGGAGCCGGCATCGACGACCGGTTCAACATCGGGCTGACATCTTTGCGGTCCAGATTTAGCCGTTTGAGCGGATCCCGGCGCAGCTTTCCCAGCCAGCGGACCACCGGCCAGCCCGTCCGGGCGTGCGACTGCCGGCGGTAGGACGTTGCCACGGCGTCGCAGATCGCGTCAACGCCCGCGGCCCGGGCGAGCTGCTCGGCGAGCTGGGCGCGGGCTGGTTTGCTGACGCCTGCCGGTTCTGCGTCGAGGCCTGCGTCCAGCGCTCGAGCCGCGTTGCGGACATCGGCGATAAGACGGTTTGTTGCGGCCTGCCGCCGGTCGGCGAACGCCGTGATGGCCGCCTTGAGCTCGTCAACGCCCGCGCCGGTCCGGGCGGAGACAGGATAGACATCTGTCCGGTCCAGCCCGTCCTGCACCAGGATGTCCTTGAGCGAGGCCATGACCGGTTTCCGTTGGTTCTCGGCCAACCGGTCCAGCTGGTTCAGCACGACCAGTGTTACCGCCCCGTGGGAGGCCAGCGGCCGCAGGAACCCGTGGTGCACGGCTGCGTCGGCATACTTCTGCGGATCCAGGACCCACACCAGTACATCGACCTGCCCGGCCAGCCGTTGCACGATCTCGCGGTGCTCGACGGCGGTGGAATCGAAATCGGGCAGGTCCAGCAGAATCAGGCTGCCGTGTCCGCCCAGCGATTCATCGGCCATAACGTGCCGGTGGTTGACCTGCAGCCAGTCGAGCAGTGGCTCGCTGCCGGCTGTTCCCCAAATGCCGGCCAGTGTTTCCGAAGTGGTCGGCCGACGCGCCGCCACGGTGGCGTGATGGGTGCCGGACACGGCATTGAAGAGGGAGGACTTGCCGCTGCCCGTCGCTCCGAAGAACCCCACCACGGTATGGTCAGCGGACAAGGAGCGGCGAGTGCTGGCACGTTCCAGGACGTCGATGGTGGACGCCAAGTCCGCTTTCGGCAGCACGCCCTCGGCAAGTTCAGCGGCCGAATTCAGAGCTTCCAGCCGCGCCTCCAACACCGACGCTTCGGGTTTCCCCCGGTGCCGGCTCATTCCGCCGCCTCCGAGTCCGTCTTTGCCCCCACTGCCTGAAGTTGGTCTGCCAGCGTGCGCATCGCCTCGGCTTGTTGCTCCTGGGCCGGGATCCGGGACAGGAAGCGCTGCGCTTCTGCCTGCATCAGCCTGGTGGTCCGCTCCTCCAATTGGGCACGGGCCCTGCGGGCCAGCCGGCGGACGGCGTCCTCGCCGAAGACGGCTTCGAGCAGCTTCTGACCCACCACGGCCGTTCCGCCTGCAACGCCGATCTCCAAGCCTGTCAGCCCGCCCGTGGCCGCGAAAATGACCACCATCAGGGCCACCCCGAGTCCGTTGACACCGAAGGAGAGCATGCGGGCGGTGAACCGCTTGTCCTCGCCCTCGCTGCGGATCAGGTCCAGCAGATCCGACTGCCACGCCCGGATCTCCCGCGCCACGTCGTCCGAGAACCCGGCGCTGGGAGTGGACAGGTCGTCGCTTCCGAGCAGGCCCTGCCCTGCCGGATCCACCCGCCATCCGGCATCGGCCTGTTCCGCCCCCTTGGCCGCGGCCTCGACGACGACGGCCTGCAGCCCGGACTCAATGGCTGCCTCGACCACTACCGACGGCGCGGGCTTGCCGGAAAAGAACGCACCGATCCGGTCCCGCAGCCGGCCTATCCCGCTCTCGATGCCGCGGAAAAACTCTCCGGTGCCGACAAAGTCCTGCCACCGGGCCAACACCTCGCCGCGCAGGAGCGTCCCGTCCTGCGTCGCCGCGAGGGCCTGGTCGGTGGCTGCCTGATAGGCGCCATCGACCATCTTGCGCAGCCTCTGCCCGGCGGCGTTCTGATCGTCCGCGGCAGCCGCGCCGGCCCGGACAGTGTGGGCCAGTGAGCGCACGGCCCCGCCGAGCGTGCGACGGGCAATATCGGCCCGGCTGGAAGCATCGGCGGCCAACTCCTCGAGCCAGGCGCGGAGCGGGTCCACGGCACCGGCCGGCAGCATGCCCTGTTCGTCCAACGTGGATTCAAGAATGACGAACAGTTTCGCAGCAGCGAGCCCCTGCCGCTGCAGCAGTCCGGCCAGGTCGGTGCGGACCTCCGCCTCCACATCGGCCGGAACCCGGTCCAATACCACCGCGACTTCGATGTCCCGGTGGGCGGCGTCCAAGAGTAACGCCCAAGGCACCGCATCCGCGTAGCGGTTGGCCGTGGTGACGAAAATCCACAAGTCCGCCGCCGCCAGCAGTTGTCCGGCCAATCGTCGGTTGTCGTCGGAAATGGAATCGACATCCGGTGCGTCCAGCACCGCAACGCCGGCAGGGATGCTGCGGTCCGCCAACAGCACCAGCGAGGTTCCGGCCGGCTCGGCTGCCGACGCTGTCCCGCCGGCGTAGTCGTCGGCGGCGCCTTGTGCTGGTGTTCCGTTGATGCGGCTGAGGCCGGGCAGGATCCGCCGGTCCGCGAACCAAGCTCTGTCGCTCGGATGATGCAGCAGGACCGGCTGGCGTGTGGTGGGCCGGATCGCGCCCGCGCGCGTCGCCGGAAAGCCGGCCAGCGCGTTGACCAGGGTCGACTTTCCGGCGCCGGTCGAGCCTCCCACCACTGCCAGCAGCGGCGCATCCAACGTGCGGAAGCGGGGCAAAATGTAGTCGTCCAGCTGGGCAACGGCCGCCTGGATGGCGCCGCGTGCTTCGGCGGCTCCCGTCACGTCCAGCGGCAAGTCCAGCGCCTCCAGCGTGCTGCGGCTTTGCTCCAAGAGCGCGACGGCGCCTGCCGCTCCCCTGTCTTGGCCCTCGGGCACCATGCTGGTCACGTTCCCCATCATGCCAGCAGGAGCGGTCAACCACGCGAACCTTGGCCGCTCTGAGACGCACCTCTCCCGGCAGACAAAAAACCGGCCCCGGACAATGTCCGAGACCGGTTATTGGTGACCCCAGCGGGATTCGAACCCGCGTTACCGCCGTGAGAGGGCGGCGTACTAGGCCGCTATACGATGGGGCCGCATAGCTTGCACTGTTGAAGGCCGGTGCTGCCTTGTCCTGCGTGGACAGTGACCCCAGCGGGATTCGAACCCGCGTTACCGCCGTGAGAGGGCGGCGTACTAGGCCGCTATACGATGGGGCCGTAGGTTTGCTTGGAGTTTGCCTCCGCACAATCCAGCCCCCGCGAAAGCGGAGGCTGTAGCGCTGGGATACCAGGACTCGAACCTAGAATGACGGTACCAGAAACCGTTGTGTTGCCAATTACACCATATCCCAATGGCACTTTCGGAGCCGGTGGAAAGGGGTTGTTACCCATTCCTTGGCGCCTCAGCACGAGTAATTACTTTACCGGATGCTTGCTCGAAAGTGCAAAACGAGCAGCAAACGGGCGGCTGGACCGCCCGCTGCTCGGGTTCAGGCTCAGCCACGGAAGGATTTCAGCCGTGCCAGCGAGGACTCCTTGCCGAGGATCACCATGGACTCGAACAAGGGCGGCGAGATGCGCCGTCCCGACACAGCGGTCCGGACCGGTCCGAAAGCCAGCCTGGGCTTGAGCCCCAGGCCGTCGACCAAGGCCGAGCGCAGCGCCGCCTGGATGTTCTCCGCCGTCCACTCTTCGATCGGCTCCAGCGCCGCCAACGCGGCATCCAGCGCCTCGGTGAGATTCTCCGGCAACCCCTTGCGGGCATCTTGCGCGACGTCGATCTGGTCGTCTTTCTTGAACAGGAAGGCAAGCATCTCCGGCGCTTCGCCCAGCAGCGTGATGCGTTCCTGGACCAGCGGGGCGGCATCTGCCAGGATCATCTGCTCGCGTTCGTTCAGTACTTCGCCGACCAGGCCGGCGTGCTGCAGGTAGGGCACCAGCCGGAGCTTGAAGTCGCCCGGTTCCAGCAGCCGGACGTGCGTTCCGTTGATGGCTTCGGCCTTCTTCAGGTCGAACCGGGCCGGGTTGGCCAGCACGTCGTGGATATCGAAGTTCTCCACCAACTGGTCAACGGTGAAGATGTCCTCGTCGGCGGACAGCGACCACCCCAGCAGCGACAGGTAGTTCAGCAACCCCTCGCGGATGAAGCCGCGTTCGCGGTGCAGGAAGAGGTTCGATTCCGGGTCGCGCTTGGACAGCTTCTTGTTGCCCTCACCCATCACGTAGGGCAGGTGGCCGAACAGCGGCATGTAGCGGGCAACGCCGATGTCCACCAGCGCACGGTAAAGCGCGATCTGACGAGGTGTCGACGAGAGCAAATCTTCGCCGCGGAGCACGTGGGTGATCCCCATCAGCGCGTCATCCACCGGATTGACCAGCGTGTAAAGGGGCTTGCCGTTGGCCCGCACCACCACGAAGTCCGGCACGCTGCCAGCCTTGAAGGTGATGTCGCCGCGGACCAGGTCGGTGAAGGTGATGTCTTCATCAGGCATCTGCACGCGCAGCACCGGTTCGCGGCCCTCCGCCTTGAACGCCGCGACCTGCTCCGGCGTCAGGTGGCGATCAAAGTTGTCATAGCCGAGCTTGATGTCGCGGCCGGCGGCGCGGTGGCGCTCTTCGACCTCTTCCGGGGTGGAGTAGGACTCGTAGAGGTGGCCGGCTTCTTTGAGCTTGGCGATCACGTCCCGGTAGATGTCCCCACGCTGGGACTGCCGGTAGGGCTTGTGCGGGCCCCCCACTTCAACGCCCTCGTCCCAGTCAATGCCCAGCCACTTCATCGCCTCGAGCAGCTGCTGGTAACTTTCCTCGCTGTCGCGGGCAGCATCGGTGTCCTCGATCCGGAACACCATAGTGCCGCCGGTGTGCCGGGCGTAGGCCCAGTTGAACAGCGCGGTGCGGATCAGGCCCACATGCGGGGTGCCCGTGGGAGACGGGCAGAAGCGCACGCGGACTGGAGTTTCGTCGTCGACAGTGGGAATGGCAGCAGCATTAGTCATGATGGCTCCCAGTTTAGTCTCCCGCGCCAGTCCCCTGGTCCGGCCCGGCGCCTGCTACTTGGGGCGCCTGCTGCGGGCCAGCCAGGCACTGAGCAACCGGTACAGGTAGTACAGCGCCAACAGGATGCCGACGGCGAGGAAGGTTGCCGTGAGCCAGGCGGGACCGCCCAGATAATGCGTGGCGCGGGCAGCCACCGAAAAAGTAGCCAGCGACCCCAGTGCAAAGACTGCGAACGACCGGCGGCTGGAGCGCATGAGGATCAGCGGCGCGCCGTGTTCGAGAGCGTGCCGATGCCTTCGATCTCCACCTCGTAGCGCTGGCCGGCTTCGATGGTGCCGACCCCGGAAGGCGTGCCGGTCATGATCACATCGCCGGGCAGCAGCGTGAAGGCCTGGGAGGCATAGGAGACCAACTCCTTGACGCCCCAGATCATCTGCGAGGTGTTGCCGTCCTGCTTCAGTTCGCCGTCGAGGCGGCCCCGGATGGCCAGGTCTTCGGTGTCCAGTTCGGTTTCGATCCACGGGCCGAGCGGGGCCGAGCCGTCGAAACCCTTGGCGCGGGCCCACTGGTTGTCGGTGCGCTGGGCATCGCGGGCCGTCAGGTCGTTGCCGCAGGTGTAGCCGAAGATGACATCATCCACGCGCTCCACCGGGACGTCCTTGCAGATCCGCCCGATGATGACGCAGAGTTCGGCTTCGTAGGAAACCTCGTCGGAGAACTCGGGCAGCACCAGCGGCTCGTTCGGCCCGATGACCGAGGTGTTGGGCTTGAGGAACATCAGCGGTGCGGCCGGGGTCTCGTTGCCCATTTCCTTGATGTGCTCGGCATAGTTGCGGCCGATGCCGATCACCTTGCTGCGCGGGATGATCGGGGCGAGCAGGCGGACGTCCTCGAGCTTGTGCCGGGCTCCGGTGGGCTGGACGCCGTTGAAGAACGGGTCGCCGGCGATGACGGTGACCTGCTCGCTTCCCTCCTCGCCTTCGACGATGCCGTACTGGGGGTCGGAATCAAGGACAAACCGGGCTATACGCATGGGTTTAGCCTACTGGTTGCCGGTGGATGGATTCCAAGCCGAGGCAGGCGGTCAGCCGCGCAAGTACTCCAGCTGGGCCGCGACCGAGGCTTCGGCAGCGAGCCGGACGGCGGCATCGATGTCGTGGTAGACATGGTCGGTCACGTCGTCCACGCTGGCCTCGGCGCCGAGATGCGCAAGGGCGGCGCGGATCTGGTCCAGCCGCATCTGGCGGTGACTGGCGTATTCACGGCAGATCGCCGAGAGGTCCGGCAGGGTGCCGCCATGCGCCGGCAACACTTTGGCCGGACCGAGGATCTCCAGCCGGGCCAGCGAATCCAGATAGGGGCCGAGCCGGCCGTCCGGGAAGGCAATGATGGTGGTCCCGCGCCCCAAGATGGTGTCGCCGGTGAGGACCGAGCCGTGCGGGCCGTCCGCGGGCAGGTGGAAGCTGACGGAGTCTGCCGTATGCCCGGGGGTGGCCAGAACATGGATGTCGACGCCGGCGGCCCTGATCACTTCGCCGTCCGTCAACGGGTCGCCGCCGAAGCAGAGCGCGGTGTCCAGCGCCCGAACGGGCGCACCGGTCAGTTCGTGGAAACGCTCGCTGGCCTCGGTGTGGTCGATGTGGTGGTGCGTGATCAGGACGAGTTCCATCTCGCCGGCGGCGGCCAGTTCGGCCAGGTGGGCCTCATCCAGCGGCCCCGGGTCCACCACGACCACTCCCCTGCTCTCCGGGCCCGCAATCAGGTACGACTGCGTGCCGTCCAGGCTCATCGGTCCGGGATTGGGAGCCAACCGGTAGCGGGTCAGGTCGCTGCTGCGGACCAGGGCGGAATTCTGTTCAGCGGTCACAGGGCCATCCTCGCACTTCCCCGTCCGGCACCGCAGGACTGCTGACCGGAAGGCGCGCACCGTCGTCGTAATATTTGCGAAATATGAAAGGTTCGGTTCACATTCGCCTCCGCCATGCTGCCAATGTGACATCCGTCGCATAGGCTGGGGTCCTGCACCGGCCGCTGACCGCGGCACGACGATGGGGGGATCAGTGCTGGAGGAAGTTCACTCAACATTCGATGTGCAACTGGATGACGACGGCCTGATGGTGCTGACGCTCCATCGTGGCCTGAGCGTCGGCGCAGAGCTGGCGCAGCAGGTGGTCGACCGCCTCTTCGACCTGGTGGGCGACCGGCGGGTGGTGATGCTGCTGCGGATCGCCGGCGTGCGCTGGGCCACCTCGGAGGTGCAGGCGGTCGCCCAGACCTTCACACCCTCTATTGCGCTGGCTGTGCTCGGCGATGGGCCGGTGGACCGGGTGCTGGCGAACTTCTTTCTGAGGATCTTCGACGACGAGGATTTTGCCCGCTATTTCGACGACGAGGCCGAGGCGCGGGCTTGGCTGGCACCGCATATCCAACGCCTGCCGCTGCTTGAGGTGGACGCGAGCGTCGTCTGACGCCGGTACCGAACCGCCTGCGTCTAGGCGGCGTTTTTGGCGCCGCGCCCCGGCGGTAGGACGCGCCACCGGTCCGGCCGGCTAGATTCGACACCGGAGTGGCCGGCAGGTTTCACCGCGGAATAAGTTCGCGCGGCAGCGGGGTTGCCCCTGATGGAACCATTGCTGCTGCACGATAGGAAAATTCCATGGCGGAAACACAGAACACCTTGTCCTTGGCCGAGCTGCTGGCCGACTACGACTCGGCTGAGCACGACCATGCGGCGGCCGAGCGCAATAGCGGAATGCAGCACATCCACAACCACGCCAACGGGGACATTGTCTGGTTCCCCACCTGGCAGAAGAACCGCGAGACGACCGACTGGGAATCCGCGGTCAACGAGTTCACTGCCGAACTCGACGCTGCGGCGGATCGGGGTGCGGATCTCTCCGATGCTGCCTCGGAGCTGCTGGCCGCACGCCTGCAGGCCGTGCTCGCCGAGGCTGCGGAGGCCCCGGACGCCAACGTGTTCATTCGCGAAAACCTGGCCCGCTACCTGTCCGAGACGTGGTCGCTTGGCGACGCTTACGCGCTGAAGTCCGGTAAGGGGCTCCCCGGTACGGGCTTGCCGGTGGGAATCTTCGCGTCTTACCCGTACCAGGTCTACGAGCGCGACGGCGGCAGCTTTGCCTCCGCACTGTGGAACGATCTGGTGGACGCCCGGAAGAACCGGATCGCCGCCGAAGAGGCCGAGCGCAAGGCACTGAAGCCGGTATCCAAGAAGGCCCGGAAGGCCGCCGAGCGCAAGGCCGCCGCCCGGAAGCGGTAGCGTCCCCAGATGGGGCGCCGCCGTCGTCCTCCTCCTGGGTCAGAGCAGCAGCAGGAGGAGGACGATCAGCGGCAGGATGGCTTGGGCCAGGGCGCTCTGCCAGAGCCGGCGTTCGGAGATCCACAGCACTGCTCCGAGGACCACGTGGGCGAGGCAGGTGAAGACGACCATGGTCTCGCCGATGGCGGTCCTGCCGCTGGCGGCGATGAACACGCCGGCGATGAGGACCAATCCCCAGACCATGTTGTAGAAGCCGAGGTTGATGGTCCAGAGCCGGACCGCTGCCACGTCCTGCGGCCGGATGAGGAACAGCTTGTGGAAGCGCTGGTCGCGGAAGTAGAACGCCTCAGCGATGCCGACGGCGATCAGGACCAAGCCGAAGATCACGGCAAGCAGGTAAGCCACCCCGGTCATGGACCTAGTGTGGCCCCGGCAGCCGCGGAACGGAAGCGCTGGCTAAGCCAAGCGGGTCAGCCCTAGGCCGGGCGGGTCAGCCAGCCTAGGCCAAGCCGGTCAACCAGCCTAGGCCAGCCGGGTGAGCCAGCCGCGCGAATCTTCCACCGCACCGGTCTGGATGCCGAGCAGTTCCTGCCGGATGGACATGGCCACTTCGCCGGAACCGGCGCTCGGAGACGCGATGGACCAGCCGTCGGCCTTCAGCTCGCCGATCGGGGTGATCACGGCGGCGGTGCCGCAGGCGAAGGCTTCGGTGATGTCGCCGGCGGCCACGCCGTCGCGCCATTCGTCGATGGTGATCTTGCGTTCCTGCACGTCCAGGCCGCGGTCCTTGGCCAGTTCGATCACCGAGGAGCGGGTGACGCCGTGCAGGATGTGGCCGTTGAGTTCCGGCGTGACCAGGCGCCCGTCCTTGAAGACGAAGAACACGTTCATCCCGCCGAGTTCCTCGATGGCGTTGTCGTTGAACTTGTCCAGGAAGAGCACCTGCTGGCAGCCGTTGGCTTCCGCTTCCAGCTGGGCGGCCAGCGATGCTGCGTAGTTGCCGCCGCATTTGGCCTCGCCGGTGCCGCCTTCCCCGGCGCGGGAGTAGTGGTCGGAAAGCCAAATGGACACCGGCTTGAGTTCGCCGCCCCAATAGTTTCCGGCCGGTGAAGCAATCACCCGGTAGGAGACCTCATGCGCCGGGCGCACGCCCAAGAACGCCTCGGTGGCGATCATGAACGGGCGCAGGTACAGCGCCTCGCCGTCACCGGTGGGAACCCAGGCTTTGTCCGTGCTGACCAGTTGACGCAGCGACTCGATGAAGGTTTCTTCGGGCAACTCCGGCAGCGCCAGGCGGCGGGCCGAGGTGTTGAGCCGGGCGGCATTGGCTTCCGCGCGGAAGGTCCAGACGGATCCGTCGTCGTGCTGGTAGGCCTTCAGGCCCTCAAAAATCTCTTGCCCGTAGTGCAGCACCGCGGCGGCCGGATCCATCATGATGGGCCCGTAGGGTTCGATCCGCGCATTCGACCAGCCGCCCTGGCCGTCAGGGCCGACCTTGTAGTCGACCACTGCCGTGTGGTCCGTGAAGTGCTTGCCGAAGCCCGGGTTCGCCAGGATGGCGGCGCGCTCCTCGGCGCTCTTCGGACGGTCCGAGAGCTGCTGGGTGAATTCGAGGGTTTCAGTCATGGGTTCCTCCGCGGTGAGGGCACGCCCTTGTGCGTCAATAAAATGGTTTTGGTTAGTAACCGCTAACTAGCCTACTGCCAAAGCGGCGCTGATGGCATCGCCGATTTGCGCAGTGGTGCGGGAGGCACTCCCCCGGGCTGCGACGTCGTCCTCCACCGCCTTTTGCACGCGGGCGGCGGCGTCGGCCAGGCCCAGGTGCTCCAGCAGCAGCGCCACGGACAGGATGGCTGCCGTGGGATCGGCCTTCTGCTGGCCGGCGATGTCCGGGGCCGAGCCGTGCACCGGTTCGAACATCGACGGGGCGGTGCGGTCCATGTTGATATTGCCGGACGCCGCCAACCCGATGCCGCCGGTGATCGCCGCGGCCAGGTCGGTGATGATGTCGCCGAACAGGTTGTCGGTGACGATCACGTCGAAGCGCGCCGGGTCGGTGACCATGAAGATGGTGGCCGCGTCGATGTGCAGGTAGTCGACGGTGACGTCCGGGAACTCCGCGCCGACGGTCTCCACGGTGCGGCGCCACAGGTGGCCGGCATAGACCAGCACGTTGTGCTTGTGCACCAGCGTCAGCTTGTTGCGGCGGGCGGAGGCGCGGCGGAAGGCATCGCGGACCACGCGTTCCACGCCGTGCGCGGTATTGACCGAAACCTCGGTGGCGATCTCGTGCGGCGTGCCCACCCGCAGCGCTCCGCCGTTGCCCACATACGGACCTTCGGTGCCTTCGCGGACGACGACGAAGTCCACCTCGCCGGGGTTCGCCAGCGGGCTGGCCACGCCGGGCAGCAGCTTGGCCGGGCGCAGGTTCACGTAGTGGTCCAGCGAGAAGCGCAGCTTGAGCAGCATCTCCCGTTCGATGATGCCGGACGGGATGCGGGTGTCGCCGGGGGCTGCACCGACGGCGCCGAACAGGATGGCGTCATGCTTGCGCAGCTGCTCCAGCGTCTCCTCGGGCAAGGTCTCGCCCGTGGCCAGCCAGTGTTCGGCGCCCAGCGGGTACTCGGTCAGCTCGAACGTGGCATCGCCGCCGGCTGTTGCCGCTTCAAGGACCTTCACCGCCTCGGCCACGACCTCCGGACCGATGCCGTCGCCGGGAATGACTGCCAGGGAGAATGCCTTCGTTGCTGCGCTCATGGATATATTTTAGGGAGGGGGTCCACATTCTGGGCAAACCGTCCCAATATGTGAAACATTAAGGTGGGGTGCTGGTCGGTGTGCTGGCGGGCGTTCCAGCGCTCGTCCCCGGGCAGTCGGCCGGGGTTACGCGACAGTCACCCGTCCACTAATCTCAGACCGCGGAATGACGCGGCCGTCCGCGCCGACATCCTAGAGTTGTGGATCATGGGCGTGCACCACAAAATCTACCGCTGGCTCCAGGCCAACACCGGCAAAGTAGATCTGATCCTGATGCTGGCGGCGGTAGTGGCGTTTGTCTTGCCGTACCTGGCGATGGCCCACCTGCCGGCGTTCGTGATGTCGGCGTTGCTGGTTGTCCCGCTCGCATGGCGGCGGACGTATCCCTGGCAGTCCGGGGTGGCTATGGCGGCTGCGGCCCTGATGAACGTGGCTGTCATCGGCGAGCCGCTGCCCGCGCATGTGTTTGTGCTGGTCACCGTCTACTCGTTGGCGGCGTACGGCCCCCGTTGGAGCAGCCTGGGCGGCCTGGTGCTGGCTCTGCTCGGCGGGGCGATGTACGTGATCCGCTACGGCATCACGGATCCCTTCACCGGCGGCACTGCGCCGTTCTACCTGGTTGCCCTGGTAGCAGTCGATGCCTTGGTACTCGCCTGCTGGATGTTCGGCGACTTGGTCCGCAACCGGCGGCTAACGGTCCAAGCGCTGGAGGACCGAGCCCGCAGGCTTGAAGTGGAACGCCAGCAGGAGCGCGATCTGGCCGCCGCGGATGAACGCAGCCACATCGCGCGCGAAATGCATGACATCGTGGCGCATTCGCTCTCCGTCATCATTACGCAGGCCGACGGCGCCCGGTACGCCAGCGTGCAGGACCCGGCCATTGCCACCGGAACCCTGGCAACCATCGCGGAAACCGGCCGCAATTCGCTGCAGGACATGCGCCGGTTGCTGGGCGTGCTGCGCGGAGACGAGATTGCCTCAACCCGCCCGTTGCCGACGCTGGCCGACGTGGAAACTCTGGTTGACACCGTCCGCCGCTCCGGGCTGGTCGTGCAGCTGGAGCAGTTCGGCGGGCCGAGGCGGTCGATGCCAGCGGGCGCCGAGCTGACGGCTTACCGGGTGGTGCAGGAAGGCCTGACCAACGTCCTCAAGCACGCGGGGCCGGAGGCCTCGGCGCAGGTGCGTCTGGAATGGACTGTCCGCGGCCTGGAACTGCAGATTAACGACGACGGCCGGGGCGCCGCCGCCGACCCGGCCACCGCGGGGAGCCAGCAGGGCCTCACCGGGATGGCGGAACGGCTGGCGCTCTACGATGGAACGGTTCAGGCCGGACCGCGTGCCGGCGGCGGATTCCGCGTCTCGGCCTTCATCCCCTACACCGAAGCCTGACGCCGATGTCGGCAACCTTCCCTGACGGTTGAGTAGCTTCGGTGTGGGCCGATTCCAGCCTGACGAGCTCTGAACCCCCGACCTGCCCGCCCAGCCCCAACCGCTTCCTACGTGTCCTCCAATCCCCGAACCCAACCGAACGCATTCAGCCCCAACCGACCCCAACTCCAGCGTGTTCCGCAGCCCCGAACCGCCCCAACCCCAACGCGTTCCAGCCGACCCAGAAAGATCCCGATGACCGACTCCCCTATCCGCGTAGCTCTCGTCGACGACCAGCAGCTGGTCCGCGGCGGCTTCAAGATGCTGATCAATTCCCAACCGGACCTGGAGGTTGTGGCCGAAGCTGGCGATGGGCGCGAAGCCGTGAGCGCGCTCGGAAAGGTGCGCGCCGACGTCGTGCTCATGGATGTTCGCATGCCGGGCATGGACGGCATTGAGGCGACTACCAGGCTGCTGGACACCGCCGCCGCGCAGCCCGCCGGTTCGGACCGGGCGGACCTGAAGGTCGTGGTGCTGACAACGTTCGACCTCGACGAGTACGCGCTGGCCGCCATCCAGGCCGGAGCCAGCGGCTTCCTGCTCAAGGACGCGCCGCCGGAGGAACTGCTGGGCGCCATCCGCACGGTGCACCGGGGAGATGCGGTGATTGCGCCGTCCACCACGCGGCGGCTGCTGGACCACGTGGCACCGATGCTGCGCACACCGGGCCCGGCGGCCAGCCGCAGCCATGCGGCCGTCGAAACGCTGACGGCCCGGGAACGCGAAGTGTTCACGCTGATTGCCCAAGGTCTCTCTAACCCGGAAATTGCCGCCCAGCTGTTCCTGTCCGAGGCAACCGTGAAGACCCACGTGGGCCATATCCTGGCCAAACTCAACGCGCGCGACCGGGTGCAGGCCGTGCTGATCGCCTACGAAACCGGGGTCGTTACGCCGTAGAGCGGCGTGCGCGCGGGATCAAGGGGCAGCCGGCTGCCGCCGTGCTACTAGATGTCGCCGGCTCCCCGGATGCGCGGCCATACTGCGGCCAGCGCAGCCGCCGAACTACAGGTTGCCGTCGACTCTCAGGCGCCCGGCAGCCGCTGCCGCCGGAACTACAGGTTGCCGTCCGCGAAGGAATCGAAAATCTTGCGGGTCGGCGCATCCAGATGCAGCATGAACTGGCCGTCTGAGCTGTACCCGAATGGGGGCTCGGGCACTTCGCCGCCGACCTTGCGCGGATCCGCCTTGTACGCCCAGGCTCCGAGCGTCAGCGCCTGCTCCGCGGTCAGGTTGGTCTCCACAAGCGGATCGGCGGCGGAGAGCAGGTCGACGAGCCCGGCCGGACCGTTCATCTTCGCCAGTGCGGCGAAGCCGAGCAGCAGGACGCCCTGGTGTGCTGAACGATCGAAGTCGCCACCCGGCAGGGTCTTTCGTTCCCGGGCGAAGTCCAGCGCCGTCTCGCCGTCGAGCTTGCTCTTTCCCGCCTTGACGTCGAGCACCGGGACGGGGGCGTCGACGGTCACTCCGCCTATGTCATCGACCAAGTTTTCGAACCCCTTGAAACCGGTGAGGATGTAGCCCTCCACCTTCAGGCCCGTCACGTCCGTTACGACCTCCTGCTGAGCTTTAGGTCCACCCTGCATCATGGCCGCATTGATTTTCGCCTGCCCGCCGCCCGGCATTTTCACCCAGAGGTCGCGCGGAATGCCCAGGATTCCGCCGCCGCCCTTGCCGTCCACACCGACCACCTGAAGGGCATCGGCTCGTGCTTCCCGAACCTTCTCGCCCTTACTCTTCTGGGCGTCGGAGCCGATGACCAGGACGTGACGCTTGCCGCCCAGCACGGGTTTCTTGACGCCGAGCGACGGCCACCAACCACCGACCGCGGTCCAGGTGCCGTCCTTTTCGACGGCGAGGGTCACGTCCTTGTCCGACGTCAGCACGGCCATCTTCTGCTTGTTCCATTTGCCGGTGGACGCCTTCACGGTGATCTTGGTATCCACCGGTTTGCGGTCCGCGAGAGCGGTCGCCGTCCGCTTGTTGGCCTTGAGCTCGCCGCCCTCGTAGATGGCGGTAGCCAGTTTGGCCAGCGCGGCCGGCATGTCCCCTGTTTCCACACTTGACGTCGGTGTTGGCGTCGCCGTGGCCGACGTCAGCGGGCGGGCGGGCTGTTCCTTCGGGGCACAGCCGGTCAAAACGAGCAGGGAGACAAGGGGCAGTGCGGCGAGGCGCGTAAGCTTCATGGCTCAATGTTCCACTCTCCCGCGCCCGTAGCCCAAAGGTTTCACCACCGCGGCGTGTCCCGCAGTGTTCCGCCTCCGTGGCGGGGAGGGCTTCGGGGCCGGCGCGGTCTCTGGGCGGGTCTCTGCCCGGGTTTCCGCTCGGGTCTCCACGCGCTCGCTGGCACTCGCTTGGTCGGCCACCGGGGCAGCGTCACCTCGCGCTCGCTGGCGCTCGTTTGGTCGACCCCCGGGGTGGCGTCCCCACGCTTGGTCCGCACCGAGGGCAGCCTCACTCCGAACTCGCCGGCGCACGCCTTGCGCCATCGTGCCCCGTCCGGTCTAGCCACCGAGGCTGCTTCGGCCGCTCGTTCGGCCGAGGGCGGGGTAAATCGGTGAGGGCACCCTCCATGGACGGTGCCCTCACCGATTTACCCTGCCCTGACGGTTGCTGACGTGCGCTGCCGGCGCGCGGACGGCCGCGGTGCCAGCGCTGCCGCGGTGCCGGGTTCGGCAACCGTGGTCGAGGCGCGCCGTCCGGGCTCGGTCTCTACGCACTCGCTGGCGCTCGTTTGGTCGACCACCGGGGGCGCGTCTCCACGCACTCGGGTCTCCACGCACTCGCTGGCGCTCGTTTGGTCGACCGCCGGGGGCCGCTTCTCCACCCTGGGTATGAGCGCGGCGGCGCCGAATACCAGCCCGGCGGCGGATCCGGACCGGGGCACCGGTTCCCTACCGTAGGAGTATGACCACTAAAACTGAGCAATCACTCGTCGGCGCCGCCCCCGGACGCGCCGCCTCGGCCGCTGCCACCCGCGGCCTGAACAAGATCTACGGCACCGGCGATACCCGTGTGCACGCCCTCAAGAATGTGGACGCGAACTTCGACGCAGGCAAGTTCACCGCGATCATGGGCCCGTCCGGATCCGGCAAGTCCACGTTGATGCATTGCCTGGCCGGGCTGGACACCGCCGACTCGGGCAACATCTGGATCGGCGGCACGGAGATCACCGGACTCAACGACTCCCAGCTGACCAAGCTGCGCCGCGAGCGCGTGGGCTTCGTCTTCCAGGCCTTCAACCTGGTGCCCACGCTGACCGCGGAGCAGAACATCACGCTGCCCATCTCGCTGGCCAACGGGACGGTGGACAAGGAGTGGTTCGGCTACGTCACCAAGACGCTCGGCCTGACCGACCGCCTGGCGCACCGCCCGCACGAGCTGTCCGGCGGACAGCAGCAGCGGGTGGCCGTGGCCCGGGCACTGCTGACGCGCCCCGATGTGGTGTTCGGCGACGAGCCCACCGGCAACCTTGATTCGAAAGTGGGAGCCGAGGTGCTTTCGCTGTTGCGCCGGTCCTGCCAGGAGATGGGGCAGTCCATCATCATGGTCACGCACGATCCGGTGGCCGCCTCCTACGCGGACCGCGTGGTGCTGATGAACGACGGCGCGCTGGTCGGCGAACTGGACCGCCCGGACACCGACACGATTCTGGCTTCGCTGGCCAAGCTGGGGGCCTAAGCCATGCTGCAAGTAGCACTCGCACAGGTGAGGCAGCACGCGCGGCGGTTCATCGCCGTCGGGCTTGCCGTGATGATGGCGGTGGGTTTCCTGACCGCCACGCTCATGGTCAATGCCTCCACGGAAGCGTCGCTGGGCAACAGCATCGGCGCCGGTTTCCGGAACGCGGACCTGGTGGTAACGGAGGGACCCGAGGCTCCGCTGGATTCACCGGCCGTTGACGCCGTCAAGAGCACCGACGGCGTGGGCGCGGTGTACGCGCAGGAGATGGGGTGGATCGCGTTCGGCACGTCGACCGAATCAGGTTACGGCGCGCTGCAGAACACGGCGCCCGCCGGGCTGGACAACCTGGAACTGCTCAGCGGCAAACTGCCGGGCGACGGCGAGGTGGCCCTGGACGCCGGCACCGCGGAAAAACGTGGACTGGCCGCCGGCGACACCATAGAGCTGGCCCCGGCCGGCGGTCTGGTTGCGGCCGAGGACCTCGCCGCCGCGGGCACCGGGCTGACAGTTTCCGGCATCGTGAAGGCCTCCAAGGATCCGTTCATGATGGGCCAACCGCAGTTCTTTACTGGCGGCGAACTGGTCCAGCACCTGGCTGGCGAAGGCGGACCGCAGCTGCGCTCCATCCAGTTGGATCTGGCGGCCGGCGGCGACGCGACCGCGGTGAAAAGCGCTTTGGCCGGCGCGCTGGCCGATGCCGGTTTCGCCGATGCGACCGTGAACACCGCCGAAGAGCAGACCAAGGCAGTGGTGGCGAGCTTCACCGGCGGCACCGACCAGCTCACCGTGGTGCTGCTGGCGTTCGCGCTGGTGGCGCTGCTGGTCTCCGCCCTGGTGGTGGCCAATACGTTCTCCGTGCTGATCGCCCAGCGCACCCGTGAGCTGGCGCTGCTGCGCTGCATCGGCGCGGACCGCAAGCAGATCCGCAACTCCGTGCTGGCCGAAGCGCTGCTGGTGGGCGTGGGCGCGTCCATCGTGGGCGTGCTGGGCGCGGTAGGCCTGATGGCCGGCATCGTCGCCGTGCTGCAGGCGCAGCCGGACACCGAGTTCGCCGCGCTGGCCGTGCCGCCGGTGGCCGTCGCCGTCGGGCTGGTGGTGGGGATCCTGCTCACCGTGCTGGCCGCGCTGGCCCCGGCCCGTGCCGCGACCCGGGTTGCTCCGCTGGCTGCGCTGCGGCCGGCCGACGAGGCCCGCGCCGGGAACGCCAAAGGCAAGGTCAGGCTCGCGGTGGGCGTCGCACTCACGGTCGGCGGCGCCGTCGTGCTCGCGCTGGGCGCGGTCTCCGCAAACCTGTTGATTGCCCTGCCCGGCGGCATGCTGTCCTTTATCGGACTGCTGCTGTGCGCCACACTGTTCGTGCCGCCGCTGGTGACGGCGGTGGGCGCGCTGGCGAAGCCGGCCGGCGTCCCGGGCAAACTGGCGGCAGTCAACGCCGTCCGCAACCCCGGCCGCACCTCCGCGACCGCCACGGCGCTGCTGATCGGCGTGACCCTGGTGGCGATGATGATGACCGGCGCGCAGACCTCGCGCACCGCCTTCGACGGCCAGTTGGGCGCGGAGTACCCGGTGGACCTGTCCGTCGGCGACCTCACCTTGGAGGGGCAGCCGCTGGATGTATCGGCGGCGGCCACCGCTATGAATTACGACGGCATTGCGGCCGCCGGTTTGATCACGAACGGCGGTCATGCCGAGGTCCACGGGGCGCGCACCGGCGTGTACCAGCTGGCGCCGGAGCAGCTGGACCTGCTGCAGGACAAGACCCTGGTGCTGGACGGGAACACCGTGCTGATGCCGCAGGGCTCCGAGCTGAAGACCCTGACCGTGACCGGCAGCAAGGGCTCCAAGGAACTGACCGTGGTGGAGGCCGACAGCCGGACCCTGCCGCCGCTGATCTCCTCCGCCGTGGCCGCGGAAATCGGCGTGCCGAAGCTGCCCGCCGCCGAGAGCGAGGACTACTACACGTCCTTGCCGCAGCTGTGGGTCTCGGTGGACCGCGATCTGGACGCCTGGGCGCTGCTTGACCTGCGCAGCCAGCTGGCAGCCGGACTGGACGTGAACGAATACCAGATCTCCGGCGCCGCCGTGGAGCGGGCCGCGTTCAACCAGGTGATTGACGTGCTGCTGCTGGTGGTCACCGGGCTGCTGGCCGTGGCGGTTCTGATCGCGCTGGTGGGCGTGGCGAACACGCTCTCGCTCTCGGTGCTGGAACGCACGCAGGAGTCCTCGCTGCTCAGGGCGCTGGGGCTCACCAAATCGCAGCTGCGCGGCATGCTGGCTCTGGAGGCAGTGCTGATCGCCGGCGTGGCCGCGCTGATCGGCGCGGTGCTGGGCGCGGTGTACGGCTGGCTCGGCGCGCAGTCCGCGCTGGGGGCCTTCGCCGCCGTGGTGCCGGACGTTCCGTGGCTGCAACTGCTGGCCGTGCTGGCCGTCGCCGTGGTGGCCGGGCTGCTGGCCTCGGTGATGCCGGCCCGCCGCGCCGCGCGCCTCTCCCCTGTGGAGGGCCTGGCAACGGTCTAGCCGGGATGTGGGCGCCGGCGAGGGCGGGCTAGGAGGTTGCAGGCCACGCGAGGCCACGCCGTCGTCGTCCCCCTCCCCCGCAATCCCCCTCATCGAGGAATCAGCAGGTGCCCTTCTCAGGCTTGGGAAGGGCACCTGCTCAATAGTGGTTGAGGGCCGGATGACCGCGTCTGAGGGATGCGTGCGTTCCGCCGTGGCCAGCGGGTCAGGCCCCGTGGGCAGCGCCCGGCGGGGGCGTTCCGCCGTGGCCGGAGGGCCGATGACCGCGTCCGCCCGACGCGGCCCGGGGTCATCTAGCCCATTCGGTCTGCATCTGCGCGACCGGATGGATGTTGACCATCTTCACGCCGTCGGCGCTGGTCGCCGTGAACTCGTGCCAGGTATGTGCCGGGATAACGATCACGGTCTCGGAGGCTGCATGGCCGGACTCGCCGTCGATAATGAAGTCGATCTCGCCGTCGAGCAGTACAAAGATCTCTTCATACGGGTGGCGGTGGCGCTCGGCGCCGCGGGAATTGACGAAGAAGGACGCATGCGCACCGTGTTCGGAGCCGTGGAAGACGGCGGCGCCTGAGGCAGGACGCAGACTGTCGAAGGACATGGTCTGGTAGGTCATCGGAGCATCCTTCCGCGTCGCAAGTAGCCGATACTCTACCGATCGGGCCCCCGGAGGCCTAGGGAAAAGCAATCTGGGTGGGTGTCTCCCCCGCACGCGTCCGTGCCGCAGACATCGTCCGTGGCGGGTGCTACGTTGGCCGGATAGACCAACGGCGGGTACCGCGTGGACGGAGGTCGATCGTGAGCGAATCCACCGAAACCAAGAAGCATCCGGAGCTGAAGCGGGCCATCGGCACCAAGCTCCTGCTGCTTTTCATCGTGGGCGACATCCTGGGAACCGGCGTTTATGCCCTCACCGGGCAGGTGGCCGGTGAGGTGGGCGGCGCGGCGTGGGCTCCCCTGCTGCTGGCGTTTGTCGTGGCCACCATCACCGCCTTCTCCTACCTGGAGTTGGTGACAAAGTACCCGCAAGCTGCGGGCGCCGCGCTGTACACACACAAGGCCTTCGGGATCCATTTTCTGACCTTTTTGGTGACCTTCGCCGTCCTCAGTTCCGGCATTACCTCGGCTTCCACCGCCGCCAAGTTCCTGGGCGAGAACTTCATTGCCGGCTTCAACCTGGACTGGAACCAGACCGGGGTGACCTGGGTAGCCATCATTTTCATGGCCGTCCTTGCGGCGATCAACTTCCGCGGCGTCAGCGAATCGGTGAAGTTCAACGTGGTCCTGACCCTGGTGGAGTTCACCGGACTGCTGATCGTGATCCTCATAGGATTCTGGGCGATGAGCCAGGGCAATGTGGACTTCAGCCGGGTGATGGTGTTCGAAACCTCGAATGACAAGAGCGTTTTCCTGGCCATCACGGCGGCCACCTCTTTGGCCTTCTTCTCCTTCGTAGGCTTCGAAGATTCGGTCAACATGGCCGAGGAAACCAAGGACCCGTCTCGGATCTTCCCCAAAGTCATGCTCACCGGCCTCGGCATCACCATGATTGTGTACCTGTTGGTGTCGATCACCGCGGTGGCAATTGTCCCGATCGGGCAGTTGTCGGAGAGCCCTACTCCGCTGCTGGAAGTCGTGCAGATTGGAGCGCCGGGCCTGCCGGTGGATGTCATCTACCCGTTCCTGTCCATGTTCGCGGTGGCCAATACCGCGCTGATCAACATGCTGATGGCCAGCAGGCTGCTCTACGGCATGGCGCGCCAGGACGTGCTGCCGCATTTCCTGGGCAAGGTGCACTCGAACCGCCGCTCCCCCTGGGCCTCGATCATCTTCACCACCCTCATTGCCTTCGTACTGATCTTCGTGGTCACCAACGTGATGGGCGCCGAGACCGTTACCGCACTTGGCGGCACCACCGCGCTGCTGCTGCTGGGCGTCTTCACCATCGTGAACCTGGCGGTGCTGGTGCTGCGCCGGAAACCGGTGGACCGCAAGCACTTCCGGACCCCCACGGTGCTGCCCTACCTGGGCATGTTCACCTGCCTCTTCCTGGTGGGGCCGTGGGCGCAGGATCCGATTGAGTACCAGATTGCCGGCATGATGATCGGCCTCGGTTTGGTGCTGTGGCTGTTCACCTGGATGTGGAATCGGGGCGCCTACGGCAGGAGAACCAAGTTCCGCCACCCGGAGGAATTGGGTGAATGAGTGCGCGCTCTTGTGGGTAAGGACAGTCATGACGACGACGGCGGAATCCGTCCGCTTGAGATGACGGGCAGTAGAAAGGAAGGCCATGGCCGCTGACAAACTGTCGACAGGCACGCTGAATCACAAGGACATCGCGTCCTATCTGGACTACCACCTGTTGGGCTCGGCCGCAGGTGTGCAGCTGTTCGACGCCGTCCGCCAGGTTTGGGCGGGCACGCCTCAGGAAGCCGAGCTCCGGAGGTTGCGGGAGGAACTGTCCGCGGAGCGCAAGGAGCTGAAGGCGCTGCACCGCAGCTTCGGCCACCGGCGCAGCACGCTCAAGCGGCTCGCAGCCGCTGCCGGTGCCGTCATCAGCAAGGTGAACCCGCTCAATCCGACCCGTGCTTCCGGCGGCGTGGGGACCCAACTGGAGCTGGAATCGATGCTGTCCGCGCTGCGCGGCAAGCAGTGCATGTGGCAAATCCTGGCTGAGCTGGCCCCCAGCGACCCCCGCCTGGATGCCCTCCGCTTCCAGGAACTGGAGGCACAGGCGGTGGCCCAGCAGAAACGCGTGGAACGGATGATGAACGCCACCGCACCGCAGCGTTTCCTGGCTTCGCCCTGAGCTGAGGCGCCACGTTTTGCTCCTGGGCGCTTGGTCGTGGGCTAAGACGCTTCGTTCTGAGCCGAGGCGAACCTCGTAGTGAGTTGCCGCCTTCCATCCTGAGCTAAGGCGAACGCCGTCGTCGGCTAAGCGCTTCGTCCTGGGCAGATGAGCTTCGGCTACAGCAAAGACCGCCGCCGGCGCTTCCTGGCTGCAGCCGAGCGTTAGTCGGCGGCCGGTTCCTCGTACTTCGGGAAGATCGGCGTCGGCGCCGGCAACGAGGTTCCCGGCACCAAGGCTGAGCCGATGGCAGCGAAGTCGCGGGCGCCGTCGTCGTGCTGTCCCAGCACGTCCAGCAGCTTGCCCGCAGACGTGGGCATGACCGGCTGGATGAGGATGGAGACAATGCGCAGCACTTCCAGCGTCACGTAGAGCACGGTGTTCATCCGCTCCACGTCCGTTTTGCGCAGCACCCACGGAGCCTGTTCCGCGAAGTAGGCGTTGGTGTCGCCAAGCACGGTCCAGATGGCCTCGAGCGAACCGTGGAAGTCCTGCACTTCGTAGGCTGCGCGCGACTTCTCCAGGAGACGTTCGGCGCGGGCCAACAGTTCGTGGTCCTCGGGCGCCAAGGTGCCGGGCTGCGGGACCTTGCCCTCACAGTTCTTCGCCACCATGGACAGCGAACGCTGGGCCAGGTTGCCCAGGTTATTCGCCAGATCCGCGTTCATCCGGCCCACCACCGCGTCATGGCTGTACGAACCGTCGGCGCCGAAGGGAACCTCGCGCAGCAGGAAGAAACGCACCTGGTCCAGGCCGTACTGGGCAACCCACTCGTCCGGGGCCACCACGTTGCCCAGCGACTTGGACATCTTGACGCCGTTGTTGTTCAGGAAACCGTGGATCATCACGCGCTGGGGCAGTTCCAGCCCTGCGGACATCAGGAAGGCCGGCCAGTACACCGCGTGGAAGCGGGAGATGTCCTTGCCGATCACGTGGACATCGGCCGGCCAGTACTTCTTGAAGGACTCGGCCTCTATGTCCGGATACCCGACGCCGGTGAGGTAGTTGGTCAGCGCGTCCACCCACACGTACATGACGTGCTTGTCATTGCCTGGAACCGGGACGCCCCAATCGAACGTGGTGCGGGAGATGGACAGGTCCTCCAGGCCACCCTTGACGAAGCTGATCACTTCGTTGAAGCGACTGCGGGGCGCGCCGAAGTTGGGCTGCTCCTCATAAAGCTTGAGCAGCTTGTCCTGGTACTGGGACAGCCGGAAGAAGTAGCTCTCCTCCTCCGTCCAGGTCAGCTCGGTATCCGTCTGGATGGAATAGCGCTTGCCGTCCTCGCGGAGCTCGGTCTCATCCTCGGCGTAGTAGGCCTCGTCGCGGACCGAATACCAGCCCTCGTACTTGCCCAGGTAGATGTCCCCGGCCTCTTCCATCTTCTTCCAGATGGCTTGGGAAGCCTGGTAATGATCCGCATCAGTGGTGCGGATGAACCGGTCGTAGGAGATCTCCAAGACCTGGTGCGCCGACTTGTAGACCGCGGTGTTCCGGTCCACCAGTTCCTTGGGCGTAATGCCCTCCTTGGCTGCCGTCTGCGCGATCTTCATGCCGTGCTCGTCGGTGCCGGTCAGGAACATCACATCGTAGCCGTCCAACCGCTTGAAACGGGCCATCGCGTCCGTGGCAATGTACTCGTAGGCGTGGCCGATGTGCGGCACGCCGTTAGGGTACGTGATGGCCGTGGTGATGTAGTACGGGGTCTTGGGCTCAGAGGAGGTCACTCTATGAAATTACCCTCTGCGTTCGGCGGTTGTCGAAATGCGCAGGAGAGTTCAGTTCTCCACAGCTCCGGAGCGGCCGTGGACTGCGTCGCCGATCCACGGGCACATTGGTGCCATGCATACTTCTTCCGCTCCCCGTCCGGTGGATATCCCCCACGCCCGGCTGATGACCTATGCGGAGTTACGACGATCAAACTATGAGGAAACCGAGATAGCTGCTGCCCTCCGGGCGCGGAACATCGTGAGAGTGCGGCACGGTGTTTACGCCTCGGCAGAGTTCTGGCGGACGCTGAAGCCGTGGGATCGCGATGTGTGGGCCGTTCGAGCCCATCATCTCAGTTCGCGATCGCACCTGATCTATACCCATGTCTCAGCTGCGCGCCTGTGGGGCATGGACGTCTGGAACGCGACGAATGAGATCCACGTGACCCAAGGGACGCGGCATGGGGACAATTCTGCTGGCGTGGTGCGGCACGCATTGATGATTCCCGATGGACAGGTGGTGATGCAGGGAGGCCTCCGTTTGACCAACAGGGAACGCACCGTCGTCGACTGTGCCAAGCTCCTGCCACATGAGCTGGCAACGGTGATTGCAGATTCGGCCCTTCACCGCGGCGCCAGCCGCCAAGGGGTCAGCGCGATCCTTGAAGAACAGACAGGGTACGCGCATATCAGCAAGGCTCGGCGAGTGCTGGCCGCAGCGAACGCGCTCAGCGAATCCGCCGGCGAAACGAGGCTCCGGCTCAAAGTATTGGAATGGGGGTTCCCGCCTCCGGTCTTGCAGTACGAAATTGATACTACTGAAGGCCGATATCGGGCAGACTTGGCATGGCCCGAGCTGATGCTGATCTTGGAGTTCGACGGCGATATCAAGTACAACGGCAAGGCGCCGACTGACTTTGTTCTCTTGGATGAACGGAAACGCGAAACTGCGCTGATGGAACGCGGCTGGAGCATTGTGCGCGTGCGCTGGCCGCAACTCGATCACGAGGCCAGTCTGCGGAGCCGCATTCTCCGGGCGTATAACAACGCCGTGTATGCACATGGCCGCCCGCCAGCTGCTTAGCAGCAAGGACTTTCCGCTGTCGGTGCAGGGTTGATCGGTCGGGGTAGGGACCGTGGATACTGCAGTGACAGATTTACCCTGCAACAGCAGGGTGGAACTTGGATCCGGGTTAGCAGCAGAGCCGGCAGGACCGGGTCCCGGAGGGAACTGGTCCCGGAGGGAACTGGTCCCGGCGGGACCCTGAACCTGCCGGGACCCTGCACCTGCCGCGTCCGCTCCGCCGACGGAGGCCGACCCCGCCCCAGCTAGGTAGGCCTTCGCTAGTTCATCTTGGTGCTGCTGTCAGCGGCCTTGATGAGCTCCTGGTCGTGGGAGGCCACGAGCACGGCGATGCCGTCCTGGGTGGTGTCCTTCAGGATGTGGATGATCTTGTTGGCCTGTTCGCGGTCCAGGTTGGCGGTGGGCTCATCCACCACCAGGACTTTGGTGCCCAGGATCAGGGCGCGGGCGATCGCGACGCGCTGGCGTTCGCCGCCGGAGAGCTGGCCGGGGCGGTGCCGCATGCGGCGGCCCAGACCGACCAGGTCCAGCAGGTCCTTGGCCATCTCGGTGCGCTCTTCAACCTGGCCGTCGGGTACGGCCGGCAGCAGCACGTTCTCCAGAGCGCTCATGCCGTCGATCAGCGCGCCGCCCTGGTCCACGTAGCCGATCAGCGCACGGCGGCGGTCGGAGATCTGGTCGTCGTCCATGGTGCTGAGCGCATCGCCCTGCCAGAACACCTCGCCGGCAGTGGGCTCCTGGAGACCGGCAGCCACGGTAAGGATGCTGGTCTTGCCGGAGCCGCTGCGGCCGGCCAGGCAGTGCATGGTCCCGGCTTCGAGGCCGAGGTCGAAGTCCTCGGCGATCACCAGAGGTTCGGCCCCGCCGTCGTACCGGATGGTGATGCCGCGCAGCTCCACCGGCATGGCGTGGTCCTCGGTGCGCTCCTTGATGGCAGCGCGGGTCAGGCGTTCTTCAATCATTTCCGGGTCCTTGTCATCAAAACAAACCAGAGGAGCACGGCCACGATGCCAGCGGCAGCGGCCCACACCGCAGCGTGCGGTGCAATAAACAGGGCAGTTACGACGGCGCCGATGACCGCCAGCGGCAGGGCGACGGCCGCGGTGATGCCGGCCTCGCCGCGGCGGGCCTGCAGCAGCAGCGTGGGCGTCCAGCCCATGGCGCCGAGGATGGCGAACTGTTCGCGCTTCCGCTGGGCTTCAAACCGGGTGGTCATCAGCGCCAACAGCAGCGCGGTCACGACGCCGAGCAGCGCCAGCGCGATGTTGAGTCCGCTGAGCTGCGAGGCGGCCAGCGAACCGAGCGCGGTACTGCCGGCGGCGCGTGGAATGTCCGCCAGCACGGCCACCAGGGCTCCGGCCGCGGCGCCGAGCACGGCCACCGCCAAGGCAATCGCCACGGTGTTGAACCGGTTGGTGCTCAGTTGCCTCGCGGCGAACTGGAGGGGCGTCTTCACGGACGGCACACCGGCAGCACCGGACGGTTCGGTATCCCTCTTCGGATGCGGCTTGAGCATGGCCGCAGAGATGAAGGAGGAGGCACCGTAGACCACCAGCGCGATGAGCGATACCCACAACGTCACGGCGCTGCGGCTGATGGCACTGGCAATGATCGCCACCGCCAGCACAGCCACGCCGCCGACCAGCAGCTCGTTCAGGAACCAGGACCGGATGCGGCGCCGGTTCCAGCCCATGGCCCGCAGCGTCACGGCTTCGGTCCGGCGGGAACGGGTGAAGGCCACGGCGCTGGCTGCGGTCAACAGGGCCGCACCGCCGACGGTCAGGGCCAACAGCGCAGCGCTGGATTCGCTCAGGGCACCGTGGACTTCGCCGGCTGCGCCCTGACGGACCCAGGACTGCTGCACAGTGCCGAGATCGCTGACCGTGCCGGAAGCGTCCTTGTGGTAATCGGGAACGTAGATGGAAACGTCTTCGCGGGCCGAACCGGCAACGACCTGAGTCTGCAGGCCAAGGTCCTCGATGGCGGCAGCAACGGTGTTGATCTGGTCCTCGGCGTCAGCCCATGAACCGCCGGCGTCCACCCGGACCCGGACGGCGTCGATCACGGCGTCGTCCGCGCTGGTGCCACGGACCGCGGCAAGCCCGGCGAAGTCGGTGATCGCACCGGCGGACTGCACGGACAGGCCAGCACCGCTAAGCCCCGGCTTCATCACCGTTTCGTCGATCTTTTTGCCCTCGGCATCGTGGGTGATGGTCACCGGCGTCGGGTCATAGCCGCCCAACGGCAGGTAGTTCACATCGCCGGCAGCCTCCCGCACCGCGGCGGCGTCAAAGGTGCCGTACACGAACGGCAGCGGTGTGGCGGATTCGGTGCCGGAATCCACGGTGCTGCGGTAGGACTGCTCCTCCACCGGTGCGCGCTGGCTCTGGTCCGGTTCCAGCTGCCACTGGAGGGTCTTCTCCGGCAGCTTGTTGACCTGGATCCAGCCCTGCGGCGTGGCGGTCTGCTCGGAGCTGCCATCGCTGGCGGCGTCGCCGAGCGCGTAATCCGGGTTGGACATGAAGTCAGTGGTCCACACCGGCGGCTGGTGCAGGCCGGCGACCATTTGGACGCCGCCGGAGCCGAGCAGGTAGTTGTAGTCCTCGCCGCCCGGCCAGCGCAGCTGGAACGGCTTGCTGGATGCGAAGGGCAGGTAGCCCTCCCCCAGTTCCTTGCTGACGGTGCCGACTTCCTTGACGGTGTTGCCGGCGTCGTCCAATTCTTCGATCTTGACCGAGTAGGTCAGGTCCAGGTCGGTGCCGGAGCGGACCACCATGGGGATGACCTGCGACTCGTCGTCGAGCGTGCCGGCTTCAACCGCGTTCTGGTACTGGACGAAGAACGGGCTCCAGAACTGGAACGGGTGCCCGTCGATCGCGGCGCCTTCGCCGCCCTCGGAGAACATGCCCATGCCGAACTGCGAGGAGAAGTACTGGCCCAGTTCCTGGGCGTTGCGGTCCGTGGCTTCCGGCGCCTGCTTGAGCGGGGCCAGGAAGTCGCCGGCCTCGCCGAGCAACGCGGATTCGGCCGCCGGATCCACGGCGACCACGGTCTCGGTGATCTGCGGGAGCATCGGCAGCGCAATGGTGGTGTCAAAATCGCCGTGCATGCTGCCACCGGCGGGGTCCGGGAACTTGATGCCGGTCTCGTCTTCGGGAGCCACGGTGCGCAGGCTGGTGCCGCCGGGAACGTCCAGTTCCTCCAGCTTCGCCTGGCCCAGCGAGCCCTCGGCGGCGGTTTCGAACAGAACGGTGTCGCTCAAGCCATCGTTGCTGACGGCCTTGGCGGTGATCCGGTAGTTGGTCGGTTCTTCGTTGAACACGGAAGCAGGCTCGGGCCACTCACCTTCCGGCACGGCGTCCTGGATGCCCTGCGACTTCAGGTACTGCTCGATGTTCGCGTTGTAGCCGACGTAGTCCGTCGCCTTCAGTTGCGGGAACTCGATGTCCTGGACCACCTTGGAGACCAGCGAAATCGGTGCTGCGACGGACACACCGTCGATCCCGCGGACCTGGTCCAGGTCAGTGGCGGCGATTCCGCCGTTGCCGGACAGGAAGTCGGGCTGGCGCAGTTCATCCCCGCCGGCGCCGCCGGGCAGGACCAGGATGTCGTACACGCCGCGGCTGTTTTCGTCCACCACACGGGTCAGCGCCGCCTGTGCCCGGCCCTGGACGAAAATCGAGAGAACCATCGCCGCGATGAGGACGGCAACCGTGACCACGAGCGACCGGCTGCGCATGAAGCGCGACGCGGCGTTGAACCGGATTTCCAAAAAATCACTCCATACGGCGGCAATGAGGTCAAAGGTCGCATTGACCCGGCATTAAGGTTCTCATGAGGTGCGCGCAGTCGAGGAATCGACCCGCGCGTCGGGCCAAAGCCCGCCCGTGTCCTGCGAGTGCAGCGAGGACCGGGCGGGCTTTACTGCGGCTGGAGCGTTAGTCCTGCAGGTCCACTTCGCGCGCGACGACGGCGCCGATTTCCACGGTCAGCTGGTCCAGCAGGTCCTGCGGGAGTGCGCTGTCCACGGTCAGCACAGCCAGCGCCTGCTTGCTGTCCTCATTGCGGGCGACCTGCATGCCGGCGATGTTGATGTCCTGCTCGCCCAGCAACCGGCCGAGCGTGCCGATCACACCGGGACGATCCTCGTAGAGGAACACGATGACGTGCTCGCTGATCGGCATTTCCACCTCGTAGCCGTTGATGGCCACGATCTTCTGGATCTGCTTGGGGCCGGTCAGCGTTCCGGAGACCGAGATCTGGGAGCCGTCCGACAGTGCGCCGCGGATGGTGAGCACGTTGCGGTACTCTTCGGACTCGGTGGTGGTGATCAGGCGGGTGTTGATGCCGCGCTGTTCGGCCAGTACCGGGGCGTTGACGTATGAAACCTGCTCCGAGACCACATCCTTGAACACGCCCTTGAGCGCGGCCAGCTCCAGGGCCTTGACGTCCAGCTCGGCGATTTCGCCGGCGACCTCGACGTCGATCTGGGTCACCGAATCGTGGGTCAACGCGGTGAAGATGCGGCCGAGCTTTTCGATCAGCGGGATGCCCGGGCGGACGTCCGGGGCGATCACGCCGCCGGCCACATTCACGGCATCGGGCACCAGCTCGCCGGCAAGCGCCAGGCGCACCGACTTGGCCACCGAGATGCCGGCCTTTTCCTGGGCTTCAGCGGTGGAGGCGCCCAGGTGCGGGGTGACCACAACGTTGTCCAGTTCGAAGAACGGCAGGTCGGTGCTGGGCTCGTTGACGAAGACGTCGACGGCGGCGCCGGCGATCTTGCCTTCCTTCAGCGCGTCGTACAGGTCGGATTCGTCAATCAGGCCGCCGCGGGCCACGTTGACCACGTAGGCGGTGTCCTTCATCTTGTCGAAGGCGTCGGCGCCGATCATGCCGACCGTCTCCGGGGTCTTGGGCATGTGGATGGTGATGAAGTCCGACTGCTCCAGCAGTTCGTCCAGGCTGACCAACTGCACGCCCAGCTGGGCGGCGCGGGCGCTGGTCACGTACGGGTCAAAGGCCAGGATCTGCGTCTCGAACGCCTGCATGCGGGCAGCGATCAGGGCGCCGATGCGGCCGAGGCCGATGATGCCGATCTTCTTTTCGTAGAGCTCGGTGCCGGTGTACTTGGAGCGCTTCCACTCGCCGCCCTTGAGCGAGGCGTTGGCGGCCGGGATGTGGCGCGCCAGGCCCAGGATGTGCCCGACGGTCAGTTCCGCGGCGGAGATGATGTTGGAGGTCGGTGCGTTCACGACCATGACACCGGCCTGCGTGGCGGCCTTGATGTCCACGTTGTCCAGGCCCACGCCGGCGCGCGCGATGATCTTCAGGTTCTTTGCCGCGGCAATGGCTTCGGCGTCCACCTTGGTGGCGGAGCGGACCAGGATGGCGTCGACGTCGGCAATCGCGGTCAGCAGCTGGGACCTGTCGGCTCCATCGGTCTGGCGGATCTCGAAGTCAGGCCCGAGGGCTTCGACGGTAGCTGGGGAGAGTTCCTCGGCAAGGAGAACTACTGGTTTTTCCACAGGGGTTGTTCCTTCGCTGCATGCATGGTGATGGCCGTGCGTCTATAAGTGGGGGTGGGTCCAGTCTAGAACGGCTGCCGCCCGGTCCCCCAGTTGTTACCGAACCGGCGGGCCCGGCGCCTCCGCCGGAACGACAGTGAGGCAGAAAGTGACGGCCGGCGCCCGCCGTGGGCGCCGGCCGTAGCACGGACTAGCGGGCAGTGACGCCCTCGGTGTAGTCGTCATCGGACTTGATCCAAGAGAACAGCTTGCGCAGCTCGCGGCCGGTGGCCTCGATCGGGTGGTCTTCACCCTTCTGGCGCAGTTCCAGGAATTCCTTGGCGCCGTTGGCCTGGTCGTCCATGAAGCGCTTGGCGAAGGAACCGTTCTGGATGTCCGCGAGGACGGCCTTCATGTTTTCCTTCACCTCCGGGGTGATCACGCGCGGGCCGGAGACGTAGTCGCCGAACTCAGCGGTGTCGGAAACCGACCAGCGCTGCTTGGCGATGCCGCCCTCGACCATCAGGTCCACGATCAGCTTGAGCTCGTGCAGCACCTCGAAGTAGGCGATCTCCGGCTTGTAGCCGGCTTCGGTCAGGGTCTCGAAGCCGTACTGCACCAGCTGCGAAGCGCCGCCGCAGAGCACTGCCTGCTCGCCGAACAGATCCGTCTCGGTCTCTTCGGTGAAGGTGGTCTCGATGACGCCCGCGCGGGTGCCGCCGATGCCCTTGGCGTAGGACAGCGCCAGTGCCTTGGCACCGCCGGTGTAGTCCTGCTCGATGGCGATCAGGTCCGGCACACCACGGCCGGCTTCGAACTCGCGGCGCACGATGTGGCCCGGGCCCTTGGGGGCAACCAGGGCGACGTCGACGTTGGCCGGCGGCTGGATGAAGCCGAAGCGGATGTTGAAGCCGTGGCCGAAGAACAGGGCGTTGCCCTCTTCAAGCTTGTCCGCGATGGATTCGGCGTAGACCTTGGCCTGGACCTGGTCTGGGGTGAGGATCATGATCACGTCGGCCTCGGCGGCCGCGTCGGCGACGGAGAGGACCTTGAGGCCCTCGGCCTCGGCCTTGGCGCGGGACTTGGAGCCCTCGGCCAGGCCAACGCGGACGTCAACGCCGGAATCGCGCAGGCTCAGGGCGTGGGCATGGCCCTGGCTGCCGTAACCGATGACAGCGACCTTGCGGCCCTGGATGATCGAGAGGTCGGCGTCGTCGTCGTAAAACAGCTCAGTCACTTTGGGTTTCTCCTGTTGGGTATTTCGTGGAAAGGAATCAGGCGGAACGCAGCGCGCGGTCGCTCATCGAGCGGGAGCCGCGGCCAATGGCCAGCGTTCCGGATTGGACTATTTCGCGGATGCCAAACGGCTCCAGCACTGCAAGCAGAGCTTCGAGCTTATCGGCGGTGCCGGTGGCCTCCACAACCAACGAGTCTGTGGACACGTCGACCACGGAGGCACGGAACAGATCTGCTGCCTGGGTTACCTGCAGCCGTGTTGCGGCATCCGCGCGGACCTTGACCAGGATGTGGTCGCGCTGCACGGAAGTTTCGGGAACCAACTCGACGATCTTGATGACGTTGACGAGCTTGTTCAGTTGTTTGGTGACCTGCTCCAGCAGATCACCCTCGGCCTCGACCACCACGGTGATACGGGAAAACCCGTCAGCTTCCGTCGGGCCGACCGCCAGAGAATGGATGTTGAATGCGCGGCGGGCGAAGAGGCTGGCGACGCGGGTCAGTACACCCGGGACGTCCTCCACCAGCACTGAAAGGGTATGGCGGGCCATGCCTAGTCCTCCTCTTCCCATACGGGGGTCATGTCGCGGGCAATCTGGATGAGGTCGTTGCTCACGCCGGAGGGGACCATCGGCCACACCATCGCGTTGGGGCTGACCACGAAGTCGATCACTACCGGACGGTCGTTGATCGCCAGCGCCTGCTGGATGGTGGCGTCGATGTCCTCGACCCGTTCGCAGCGCAGGCCCACGCAGTCGTAAGCATCGGCCATCTTGACGAAGTCCGGCACGCGCACGGTGTCGTGGCCGGTGTTCAGGTCGGTATTGGAGTACCGGCCGTCGTAGAACAGGGTCTGCCACTGGCGGACCATGCCCAGCGAGGAGTTGTTGATCACCGCCACCTTGATGGGGATGTTGTTCAGCCGGCAGGTGGCCAGTTCCTGGTTGGTCATCTGGAAGCAGCCGTCGCCGTCGATCGCCCAGACCACGCGGTCCGGGTTGCCCACCTTGGCGCCCATCGCGGCCGGCACCGAGTAGCCCATGGTGCCCAAGCCGCCCGAGTTCAGCCAGGCGTGCGGGCGCTCGTACTTGATGAACTGCGCGCTCCACATCTGGTGCTGGCCCACGCCGGCAACGTAGACGGCTTCCGGCCCGGTCAGCTCGCCGATCCGCTGGATCACCTGCTGCGGGGCCACCAGGCCGTCGTCGGGTTCGGAGAAGCCCAGCGGGTAGGTCTCGCGGAGCCGGTCCAGCATGGCCCACCAGGCGGAGAGGTCGGGCGTGCCTTCCGCAGCGAATCGCTCGCGGCAGGCGTCGGCCAGTTCCGGAATGATTTCCTTGACGGAGCCCACGATCGGCACATCGGCCGTGCGGTTCTTGGAGATCTCCGCCGGGTCGATGTCGGCGTGGATCACCTTGGCACCCGGGGCAAAAGTGCTCAGCACGCCGGTGACGCGGTCATCGAAGCGGGCGCCCAGCGTGATCAGCAGGTCTGCCTGCTGCAGCGCGGTCACCGCGGAGACGGAGCCGTGCATGCCCGGCATGCCAACATGCTGCGGATGCGAATCCGGGAACACGCCGCGGGCCATCAGCGTGGTGACCACCGGGGCGCCCACCAGCTCGGCCAGCTCGCGCAACTCCTGGGACGCGTGGGCCTTGATCACGCCACCGCCCACGTAGAACACCGGGCGTTCGGCCGCGGCGATCAGTTTGGCCGCCTCACGGACCTGCTTGGAATGCCCGCGCACCACCGTGCGGTAGCCGGGGATGTCGATCTTCGGCGGCCAGGAGAAGCTCATCATGGACTGCTGGGCGTCCTTGGTGATGTCCACCAGCACCGGGCCGGGGCGGCCGGTGGTGGCAATGTGGAACGCCTCGGCCAGCACGCGCGGAATCTCCTGCGCCTTGGTGACCAGATAGGAGTGCTTGGTGACCGGCATGGTGATGCCGACGATGTCCGCTTCCTGGAACGCGTCCGAGCCGATCACGGCCGAGGACACCTGCCCGGTGATCGCCACCATCGGCACCGAATCCATGTGCGCGTCGGCAATGGCGGTGACCAGGTTGGTGGCGCCTGGCCCGGAGGTGGCAATGCAGACGCCGGCGCGGCCGGTCACCATGGCATAACCCTGTGCGGCGTGGCCTGCACCCTGTTCATGACGGACCAAGACATGGTTGATCTTGGCCGAATCCATGAGCGGGTCGTAGGTGGGGAGGATAGCCCCGCCTGGCAACCCGAAGACGTCATCGACGCCCAGTTCTTCCAGCGAACGGACAACGGCTTGTGAGCCGGTCATTTCCGTGGGCGGCACGATGTTGTTCGGCCCGATGACCGGGCTGAGGCCGTCCACGACGGAAGAGACAGAGGCAGCTACATCTTTGGTTTTGACGGCGTCGGCCGCGGCCGGCGCCTTGTGAGCCATCAGCGAGGGGCTGATTGGCGATCCCTTAGTCATCGGATTTTCCTTTGCGGATCTTACGTTTCTTTGATGTGCTTGCCGTCCTCCGCGAGCGGAAGAAGGCCCTGTGCTCTTCTGCAAATAAAAAAACCCCGTCGAGCCGGTTGGCTCCGATGGGGTTAGCGCGTGACGTGGTCGAACCAGACGGGCGTTACGCCACGCGCTTGATAAGGACGACCACGGATACGCTTTGCATGGCTTCAGTTTCGTGCCACGCGCTTACCAGTGTCAACCTGAGACATCTGTGTCTCACTATTTGGGCAATTGAGTCCAAAACATGGACGCCGTGCCCTCCGGGCGGTCCCGGCCACTCCCCTGCGGAAATACGACGGGGAGGTACGACGGCGGTGCGCGGCCCGCGCGGGGCGCGCACCCGCCGTCGTGGTTCAGCCGTTACGGCTGCCGAACCTTGCCGTGCTTAGCCGCAGTAGGCGCCGGTGGAGGCCGAGTTCACCAGCTTGGCGTACTTGGCCAACACGCCGGAGGTGAACTTGGGCGCCAACGGCTCCCAGCCCACCCGGCGGGTTTCCAGCTCGGCTTCGTCCACCAGCAGGTCGAAGCTGCGGGCGGCGATGTCCACCCGGATCCGGTCGCCGTCGCGCACAAACGCGATGGGACCGCCGTCGACCGCTTCCGGCGCCACGTGCCCGATGCACAACCCGGTGGTGCCGCCGGAGAACCGGCCGTCGGTGAGCAGCAGCACGTCCTTGCCCAGCCCGGCGCCCTTGATCGCGCCGGTGATCGCCAGCATTTCGCGCATGCCCGGACCGCCCTTGGGGCCTTCGTAGCGGATCACCACCACGTCGCCGGCCTTGATCTGGCCGTTGTCCAGTGCGTCCAGTGCACCCTGTTCGCGTTCAAACACGCGGGCGGTGCCTTCGAAGACGTCGGCGTCGAAGCCGGCGCTCTTGACCACGGCGCCCTCGGGGGCCATGGAACCGTGCAGGATGGTGATGCCGCCGGTCTTGTGGATCGGGTTGTCCAGCGCGCGCAGGATCTTGCCGTCCACGTCCGGCGGGTTGATCTCGGCCAGGTTTTCCGCCACGGTCTTGCCGGTGACGGTCAGGCAATCGCCGTGCAGCAGGCCGGCGTCGAGCAGCGCCCGCATGATGACGGGCACGCCGCCGATCTTGTCCACGTCGGTCATCACGTAGCGGCCGAACGGCTTGAGGTCACCCAGGTGCGGGATCTTGTCGCCGATCCGGTTGAAGTCCTCGAGCGTCAGGTCCACCTCCGCCTCACGGGCGATCGCCAGCAGGTGCAGCACGGCGTTGGTGGAGCCGCCGAAGGCCATGGTGACGGCGATGGCATTCTCAAACGCCTTCTTGGTCATGATGTCGCGGGCCGTGATGCCCTTGCGGAGCAGGTTCACCACCGCCTCGCCGGACTTGCGGGCAAATTCATCACGACGGCGATCGGCGGAGGGCGGCGCGGCCGAGCCGGGCAGGGACATACCCAGCGCCTCACCGATGCACGCCATGGTGTTGGCGGTGTACATGCCGCCACAGGCACCTTCGCCGGGACAGATCGCCTTTTCGATGCGGGTGAGGTCTTCCATGCTCATCTTGCCGGCAGCGCACGCCCCGACGGCTTCGAAAGCGTCGATGAGGGTGACTTCCTTTTCGGAGCCGTCCTCAAGCTTGACCCAGCCGGGCATGATGGATCCGGCGTAGAGGAAGACGGAGGCCAGGTCCAGCCGGGCCGCGGCCATCAGCATGCCGGGCAGCGACTTGTCGCAGCCGGCCAGCAGCACCGACCCGTCGATGCGCTCCGCCTGCATGACGGTTTCCACCGAGTCCGCGATGACCTCGCGGGAGACCAGCGAGAAGTGCATGCCTTCGTGGCCCATCGAAATGCCGTCGGAGACGGAGATGGTGCCGAACTGCATCGGGAAGCCGCCGCCAGCGTGCACGCCTTCCTTGGCGCCCTGTGCCAGGCGGTTCAGCGAAAGGTTGCAGGGGGTGATTTCGTTCCAGGAACTGGCGACGCCGATCTGCGGCTTGGCAAAGTCGTCGTCCCCCATTCCCACTGCTCGAAACATTCCGCGCGCCGGAGCGGCGTGGATGCCATCGGTGACTACCCGGCTACGGGGCTTGATATCAGGGGTTACGTCCGCGCTCATGGGTTTGATTCTATGACCCGCGCCGCAGTCTTCAGGGCATATTACGACGGCGGTGCCTTGCCGCGGGTGCCGAGGCGGCACCGACGCGCCCGCATCTGTGGTGTTGGCCACGCTTGCCTGTTAGTCTGCGCCCATGAATGCCGGAAACAACGAGTACTTGGCCCGGGCCGTTGAAATCGCCGTGGAGAACGTCGGCAAGTCCGGCGGACCTTTTGGCGCCACGGTGGTCACCCGGGACGGACAGATCTTCGACGGGGTCAATCGTGTGACCGCGACGAATGATCCGACCGCGCACGCCGAAGTGGTGGCGATCCGCCGGGCCGCCGCGGAGACCGGGTTCAACCTGTCCGGCGCGGTGCTGTATTCCAGCTGCGAGCCATGTCCCATGTGCCTGGCCGCGGCGCTCTGGGCGCGGATTGACCGGGTTGTCTATGCCGCGGACCGCGACGACGCCGCCAGCTCCGGTTTCGACGACGCCTTGTTCTACGACTACTTCGGCCCCGAGGGCGATAAGCAACTCATGCCCGTGGTCCGCGACGGCTACGAAACCACCGACTACCTGGCACCGTTCCGGCTTTGGGACCGGCTGCCGGACAAAGTGGAATACTGACCGGCCTTTGTCTGCATCCCCGGGTGATCGAATAAGGCCGCTTCCGCCCGCCACCCCGGTGATCGAGCACCGCCGGGCCGCCGGGCAACTAAACCCCCTGCCCGCTAACCCGGTGATCGAGTAAGGCCGCTTGCGGCCGCACCGAGATCCGGCCCAGGGCAGGCGACCCGTACTCCCAACAGCGAGGGCGGGGTAAATCGGTGAGGGCGGCCTCCATGGCCCCTGCCCTGACCGATTTACCCCGCCTTCACGAAAAGGCTGCCAGCCCACCACCGCCGGGCGCTACCGGAGCCGGCCGAGGTCCGCTGGCGTATCGATGTCGCCGCCATCGGAGAGGTCCGAGCAGTCCACAAGTTCCACCAGTTCGGGGTGCGCCGACAAGAACGGGCGCGCACCGGCGTCGCCCGTGGCCTGCTCTGCTGCCCGGGCTGCCAAACTAGGCGCAAACAGGACCGGATGCCCGCGGCGCAGCTTGCCCTCCGGGCTGCGGTAGCCGGCCGCGATGATCCGCCCCGGCTGGGCAGCGTCGATCAGCCGGGCCACCAGCTCGGGGCTGATCCCAGGCTGGTCCACCAGCGCAATGAGCACCGCCTGGTCGGGCAGGGCGCTCTGCACGCCGAGGCGGAGCGATCCGGCCATTCCTTCGCTCCATTGCTCATTGACCAGCACCGAGCAGCCTGCCAGATCAGCAGCCACGTGCACTTCGGCCGCGCCGGCGCCCAGGACCACCGCCACGCTGGCGCAGCCGCCGTGCCGGAGCACCTCCGCGGCCTTCCGGACCAGCGGAACCCCATCCGCACCGGCCAGCAGCGCTTTCGGCCCGAGACCCAGCCGCCGCCCGGCACCGGCCGCCAGCAGCACACCGTGGACAGGGGTCTTCATCGGGCCCGTCCCCTCAACCCTGCTGGCTTGCGATCGCCACAGCTTCCTGCTGCAGCATCCCGATGACCCTGTGCACGCTGCTGCGTTCGGCTACATCGCTGCGGGCCAACACCACAATGCTGCGGCTGGCACGGATCCCTTCGAGCGGCCGCATCACGAAACCGCGGGCCGTCTGCGCCTTGCGCGAGGTGAAGCGCGGCACGATCGCCAGGCCGTGCCCGGCGGCCACCATCGCTTCCATGACCCGCAGGTCGGCGTAGCGCGTGGTCCGCTTGGCCAGCCGGCCGGTGCGTGCTTCGATCTGCCGCAGCACTTGTTCAAAAGGGAAGCCCGGAGGCACACCGATCCATGGGAAGCCCACCACGTCCTCGGGCTTGAGAGCGTCGAATTCGGCCAACGGGTGCCCGGCCGGCATAGCCACATCCAGTGGCTCGTCCAGCAAGGGCAGCACGGTGATGCCGCTCCGCGCAAAGGCCTCCACGCCCTGCTGGCTATGTGCCAGCACCAAGTCGTAGTCGGCGGCCAACCGCAGGAAGCCGTCCACGGAGGGGTCCTCCATACAGGGTTCGAAGTGCAGCCCCTCGATCTCCTGCAGCCGGTACATCAAGCCCGGCAGGAACATCTCCGCCGCGCTGGGAAAGAATGCGGCACGGATCTGGTTCTGCCAGCCGCTGCGGTACCCGTCCACCGTGGCCTGCGCGCGCTCCATGGCGGCAGACACGTCCGAGGCAGCTGCTGCCATCGCGAGCCCAGCCTCGGTCAGGCGCACTCCCCTGCCGGCTTTCTCCACCAGGGTGACGCCGACTTCCTCCTGCAGCACTTTCAGCTGCTGGGATACCGCTGAGGCTGTGACCTTCATCGCAGCCGCCGTCGCGACGACGGACCCCCGGTCGCCGAGTTCCCGCAGAATTTGGAGCCGCCTGATGTCCATAAAGCGATCCTACATAGTGTGGTTAGCAACGTTAGATTGAACTTGAAGGTCCGAGCAGTTGACAATGTAGGCATGACAGTCTCAGTAGCCCTGACCGTAGTGGGGATGGCCGCCGTCCTGGCGCGCCTCGCCGTCGTTGTTCGCCGTGACCATGGTCCGGTGCCGCGCAGCCACGCGTGGGAGACCGACCACTCGGCCATGCCGGTGAAAGCGGTCGACGCCGTCTGACCTTTCCACCACCGCAATCGAGCGCCGGGCACCACAAGGGCCAGGCGCTTTTTTGTGGGTCCGGCCCCCTAGGCTGACCGGGAGCAATGCCCGCTTCCGCCACCGCACGCGCCGTCCGCCCAGCCCACCCCGCAGATTCAAAGGTCACGATGCCCACCAGCGACGAACTCAAGGACGCGCTCAGCGCCATCTTTGACTCCCAGATTCCCAACTACGGCGACTACAACCTGGTTTTCGGCAGTAGCCGCCAGGACAACATCCACGGAGCGCCGGGCGGCGATACCGGGCACTGCTACGTGATCGGCTACCGCTGGCGGCCTCAGGAACTGGTCGTCGCGCCGTTCGACGGCACCAGCCTGACGGCCGGCGGGGTCCCCGTTGCCATCAACATGACCAACCTCTCGCACGCGGTCCAGCTGGGCGGCGGTGAATACGAAGTGGGCACCAGCACGGGTAGGACGTTCCGCTTCGGCGTGCAGGCCGAAGGGAAGCTGCCCGGCGAGGGGCGCACCATCGACCAGTCCGAGGACCAGCCCGACTTCCACAGCTTCATGGCGGAGCTGATCTTCCGGGCCTAGGCTGCCGAGCCGGCCTACACAGCCGCCCTGGCTTCCCGGGCCAGGTGCCCGCCCTGTGCACGCCGCCGCCCTGGATATCCGGGCCCAGGCGCACGCCCCGGCCTGCGCAGCCGCCTTTGTTTTCCGCGCTCAGCCGCCCGTAAGCCCCTTGCTGACCGGGCCGCCGGTTCTATGGACACTGTTCTCCCCCGGACGTAACGTCGGGACCAGTGCACCATAACCATCAACTGGAAGGTGAAGGCCATGGACTGGATGTGGGTCGTCGGGATCGTTGTGGTGATGATCGTTGTTGCCCTGCTGTGGTGGCTCTTCTCCCGCAACTCCGGATCCTCCGACGCCGGAGCCACAGCCCAAGCTCCGGGCAACCTCACTCGCGGCCCTTCCGACGGCGGGGCCGAAGCCGCCGCTGCCAACGCACCTCCCATGCCGGAGGACACGCCCGCCGGTACCGCGGCTGTGAGCCAGCCACCGCCGTCGCGCCCTTCCGACCCTCCGGCAGATCCCGCAGACGCAGCCCGCGACCAGGAGCGGCAGGCCCGCGACACAGACGCCGACCGGCCGCTCGGTGACTCGGGTAACCGGCAGGAGCACGTCGCCGACGCCATGTACGAGGAAGAGGTCCTCACTGCGGCTGCCGACGAAGACATGGTGGTCGAGGAGACGATGCCGGAGTCCCCGGGGGCAACCGGCACCACCACCGCGCAGGGCGCCGGGGCGGAGGAACCGCCTCCTGCCGACGTCGAAGATGCGGCAGCCGAGCAGTCGCCGCACACCACCCAACCCCTCTACGATGAAACCGAATGGCTCGGCTATGCGGGCGAGGCAGTCATCGAATCGTCCGTCGCAGCTGAGAACGGAGACGGGCCGGACCGGCGAAGGGGATAACGCGTGGACGCCGAGAGCAAAGACCGCGTCAAACAGCTGCGCAATGCCGACCTGGGCCTGGCGGTGGTGCTGGCCACCGTCCTGACCGGATGCACCGGCGGTGTCAGCGGCGCGCCGAACAGCGGCGGCAGCGCCGGGGCCAACCAGGAGGTGGGCACCGCGGCTTCCGGGCTGGACGAGCCGTGGTCCATCGCGGTACTGCCCGACGGCAGCGCCCTCATTTCGGAGAACAACACCGGCCTGATCAAACACGTTGTGGACGGCGAAACAGTGGCCGCGGTCCCGGTGGAGTCCCCACTGGAAACCACCGGAGAGGGAGGATTGCTGGGGCTGGAGCTCAGCCCCAATTTCGACGCCGATGCCCGTCTTTACGTCTACCTCACCTCGCCAGAGGACAACCGCGTGGTCAGCTACCGCTGGAAAGACGGCCAGCTCAGCGACGGGCGGGAGATTGTCACCGGAATCCCCAAAGCCGGGAACCACAACGGGGGCAGGATCAAGTTCGGCCCGGATGACTACCTCTACATCGCCACCGGTGATGCAGCGGTGTCCTCCCGGTCCCAGGACCGCTCCTCGTTGGGTGGCAAGATCCTTCGCGTCACTGCCGACGGCGATCCCGCGCCTGGCAACCCGTTCGGCGACAGCCCGGTGTACAGCTACGGCCACCGCAACGTGCAGGGACTTGCCTGGGACGCGGACGGCCGCCTCTGGGCCACGGAGTTCGGCCCGGACCGGGACGACGAGCTGAACCTGATCGAAGCCGGCGGCAACTACGGCTGGCCGGAGGTGACCGGTGCCCCCGGCGACGATCGGTTCATCGACGCCAAAGTGGTCTGGCCCTCCACCGCGGATGCTTCACCGAGCGGCATGGCCCTGGTGGACGGCACGGCATGGATTGCCGCGCTGCGCGGCCAGCGGCTATGGAAGGTGGAACTGGACGGCACGTCAGCCGGAGAGCCCGAGGCCTTTTATGAGGGCGAATTCGGCCGGCTGCGCGACGTCGTCGCTGCTCCGGGCGGAGGACTCTGGGTGCTCACCAACGGCACTGACAATGACCGGATGCTGGCCGTTCCTGTGAAGTAGGCTACAAAAGCCCTCTCGATTTCACTTTCGCAGAAATGTCCTGCTAGAGTTACATGTCGTTGCGAGGGAAAAAACAGAGGGAAACCGCTGCTGAGACCTTCAGGAACAGATGCACCTCTAGCTCAACTGGCAGAGCAATTGACTCTTAATCAATGGGTTCCGGGTTCGAGTCCCGGGGGGTGCACAGACAAACCCCGTCTGGCAAAGCGAAAAGCTTCGCCGGGCGGGGTTTCTTTTTTGCCCTGATCGGCCTGGGCTGTTGGCATGGACTCCTAGGGCTTGCCAACACCTTGCCGGCCGGCACGGCCACCTGGTTTGCCGGCCGCTGAGGACCCCTGCCGGACCTCTTGCCGGAACGTAGTCCTGCCATTCAATAAGCTGCGCATCGTCAGTAGGATGAAGGCCCAGCCTGCGTTTGAGGAGTCCGTCATGAAAGCTGCGCGCTACTACGACCAGAGGGACATCAGGATCGAGGACATTCCGGAGCCGGAACTCAAACCCGGAACGGTCGCCATCGACGTGGCGTGGTGCGGCATCTGCGGCACCGATCTGCACGAGTACCTGGAAGGACCAATCTTCATTCCGCCCAAGGGCTCGCCACACCCCATCTCGGGCGAAGAGGCACCGGTGACCATGGGACATGAGTTCTCCGGGACGATTTCCGCCCTGGGCGACGGAGTCACCGACCTGGAAGTCGGCCAGAACGTGGTGGTTGAGCCCTACATCATCCACAGCGACGTCGAGACCGGCCCCGGCCATGCCTATCAGCTGTCCAAGGACATGAACTTCATCGGGCTGGGCGGACGCGGCGGCGGGCTGTCCGAGAAGATCGTGGTGGAGCGCCGCTGGGTCCACGCGATCGGGGACATTCCGCTGGACCAGGCGGCGCTGATCGAACCGCTCTCGGTGGGACACCACGCTTTTGTGCGCAGCCAGGCGAAGTCCGGCGATACCGCCATTGTCGGAGGGGCTGGGCCCATTGGCTTGCTGACCGCGGCCGTACTCAAGGCCTCCGGCTTGACCGTCTATATCTCGGAACTCAGCGAGGCGCGCAAGAAAATGGCCCGGGACACCGGCGTCGCGGATCAAGTATTCGACCCGAGGGACGGCGATGTTGCCCAGCGCGTCCGTGACCTGACGGGCGGCAAGGGCGCCGACGTCGGTTTCGAGTGCAGCTCGGTCCCGGTTGTCCTGAACATGCTGATGGATGCCGTCCGGCCGGGTGGCGTCATTGTCAACGTCTCCATCTGGGGCCACAAGCCCGAAGTGGATATGCCTTCCTTGGTGCTCAAAGAGATCGACCTGCGCGGGACAATCGGCTACGCGAACGACCATCCCAGCACCATTAAGCTGGTGCAGGAGGGCAAGCTGGATTTGGCCCCGTTCATCACCGCGAAGATCCCGCTGGACGACCTCGTCTCCGGCGGCTTCGACCAGCTGATTAACAACAATGAGGAGCACGTAAAGATCTTGGTGAATCCGACGGCATGAGTTTCTCCCCAGCCTCCGATGACCTCTGCGGCCGCCTTGGCCTGACCCAGCCGATCTTCAACGCCCCGATGGCCGGGGCTGCCGGCGGCCGCTTGGCTGCGGCGGTTTCGTCTGCCGGCGGACTGGGCATGGTGGGCATCGGCGGCGGAGTCGCCACGGATTGGCTGCAGCGCGAGCTGGCGTTGGCTGCATCCTCGGGCAAGCCGTGGGGCGCGGGGCTAATGGCGTGGGTGCTGAGCGAGTCCTTGGAGCCACTGCGGGTGGTGCTGGAACACCGTCCGAACCTGGTCGGCATCAGCTTCGGCGATCCCAGTGCGGCAGCTTCGATGGCCCGCGACGCCGGCGCGTTGGTGGCCATGCAAGTGGGGAACCACGCGGACCTTCAGCGTGCGCTGGAAGATGACATCGACGTCGTCGTGGTCCGTGGCAGCGAAGGTGGCGGCCACGGTCGTAACGAAGTGGCCACCTTGCCACTGCTGCAGTTGGCGCTGGACCAGACGGAGAAACCGGTCCTGGCTGCCGGCGGGATCGCGACGGCACGGGGTGTGGCAGCTGTACTGGCGGCCGGGGCGCAGGGTGCGTGGATCGGGACCCGGTTCGCGGCCTGCACTGAATCCACCAGCCCCGCCAGGGCCAAAGAGGCCATCGCCGGTGCCGGTACGGACGACACGGTCTACACCCGTGCCTTCGACATCGCCCAGCAGGTACCCTGGCCCGCCGAGTTCGGCGGCCGCGCGCTGCGCAACCAGTTCAGCGACCGTTGGGCGGACGACCTTGAGGCACTGCAGGCCGAAGTGGCTTCAGCTCCGCGGATCACGGAGGCAATTGATGCAGCACGCCGCGATGCGGACGTAGCCCAAGCACCCGTTTATGCCGGCCAGTCTGCGGGCATCACGCACGGAGGGGAAACTGCTGCCGAAGTGGTGGCTGATCTTGCCGGGTTCCGCGCGCATTTGAGGGCGTCGGCATCCCGCTGGTGAAGCCTGGCCTTCCGGTGATAGAGGCCCGGCATCCCTTAACGAGCAGGCGCGAGGCTCGCGAAGTTCGCGTGGTGAAGACCTAGACTCCGCCGGTGGAGAGACAAGGCCGGCAAAAAACGGCGCTGGAAAGGCGGGTCAGTCGCCGTCTTCGAGGTTCTCGAGGTTTTCGAGCTCGACGACGTCGATGGGTTCGGCCCCGCCGATGCCAAAACGGGTGTTGCCGAGCCTGCGGATGATGACGGTCAGGCGTTCCTTGAGCTCGTCCATCTGGTCGCCATTGCCGCTGCTGAGCAGCCGCTCCAACTCCGCGGCCTTCTTAAGCGCCAACTGGCCTTCGTCGCTGATCTGTACGATCTGCCGACGTCGGTCCACCTCGCTACGGGCCCGGACAATGTGCCCGTGCACTTCAAGCCGGCCCAGCGTCTTACCCATGGTCTGGGCCTGCACACGCACCCGGTTCGCCAATTGCGCTTGGGTCATCTCGCCATCGGCGGCCAACACTTCCAGGGCGATAACGCCGGCGTGTGTCAGTCCGAGGCCGGCTAATTTGTCGTTCCACTCATGCTCCACCAACCGCGCGGCGGTGGAGAGCAACCGTGGCATCGGCCAATTTTTCAAATCCGGCATGCCCTCAAGTATACGTATGTTGCCCCGGCTGTCAGGGGGCCGACTTGGCTATGCTGGTGCTGAAACCCGAAATCGCGAAGGAGCTGCCCCATGGCCGAACGACTTTCAACTGGCGACATCGCGCCGGAATTTACGCTCCCGGACTCAGCCGGCAACACCGTTTCACTGGCCGACTATCGTGGCCAAAACGTTGTGGTCTACTTCTATCCTGCCGCCTCGACACCGGGCTGCACGAAGGAAGCTTGCGATTTCCGTGACAACCTCGCCTCACTCAAGGGAGCCGGTTACGCAGTGCTGGGCATCTCCCCCGACCCGCTCCCCAAGCTGGTGAAATTCGCCGAGAACGAGCAGCTGAATTTCCCCCTGCTCTCCGATGAAGACCACGCCGTGGCCGAGGCCTACGCCGCCTGGGGAGAAAAGAAGAACTACGGCAAGGTCTACGAGGGCCTGATCCGCTCCACCATCGTGGTGGACCCCGCGGGAAAGGTGGCCCTGGCCCAGTACAACGTCCGCGCCACCGGGCACGTGGCCAAACTGCGGCGCGACCTGGGCCTGGACAACTAGGTCCCGACAGGGGTCCTGCCGGCGGCCGGCAGGACCCGCCGGAGACTTGCCCCGGTTGCCGGTAGACTAATTGCTGTTCCTCAACGGCCGCAGTCCGGCCCGGAGCACATGCGCGAGTGGCGGAATTGGTAGACGCGCTGGATTTAGGTTCCAGTGTCTTCGGACGTGCGGGTTCAAGTCCCGCCTTGCGCACCACCAACAAGAGCCCTGCAGCCCAGAAGCTGCGGGGCTCTTTGCGTTAAGCCACGGCCTCCCGGTCCCGCTCCGCGACAACCGCGGGGCTCTTCGGGATGAGCCCCGGCCTCCCGGCACCGCCCGCGGCAACCGCGGGGCTCTTCGCGTTAAGCCACGGCCTCCCGGTCCCGCTCCGCGACAGCGGCGCCCCGCCCCGCCCCGCGGCAGAGGCGCACCGCCGTCGTGCTGGATGCGGTGCTGTCACCAAATTGTGATGCTTTTGTCCCACGCCAGAACGTGAAACCGATGCTTTCGATCTTTCATGTGACTAAGCTCTCATCAAGCGGAGCCGTGCCATAGCGCGGCTCCGCCGGTCGCCGCACACACGGTCGGCGCCCCACCTCACGTCCACGAGGAGCAGTCCATGTCATTCACTGGAACCACTTCAGGTGGCCCGCGCCGAGGCCGGCGCACCGCAGCCGCTATAGCCGGCCTGGCCGCCGGCGCACTCATCCTGTCCGGCTGTGCCCAAAGCGAGCGCGGCGGCGGAACGGACGCCGAAAGCGAAGGCGGCGTCAACTCGACCTTCGTTTTCGCCGCCTCTTCCGATCCGAAATCGCTGGATCCGGCCTACGCGAGCGACGGCGAATCCTTCCGCGTGAGCCGCCAGATCTTCGAGGGCCTGGTGGGCGTGGAACCCGGAACGGCTGATCCGGCCCCGTTGCTGGCCGAGTCCTGGGAAGCGTCCGACGACGGCCTGTCCTACACCTTCAAGCTGAAGGAAGGCGTGAAGTTCCACGACGACACCGACTTCAACGCCGAAGCGGTGTGCTTCAACTTCGACCGCTGGTACAACTTCACCGGCGTCCAGCAGTCACAGGCCGTGAGCTACTACTACGGCTCGCTCTTCAAGGGCTACTCCGACTCCCCCGAAACCGCCGTCTACGACTCTTGCGAAGCCGCCAGCGACACCGAAGTCACGGTCAAGCTGGCCAAGCCGTTCGCCGGTTTCATCGCCGCACTGTCGCTGCCCGCCTTCGCGATGCAGAGCCCGAAAGCGATGGAAGAGTTCAAGGCAGACGAGGTCGGCGGCTCGGCCGAAGCTCCGGTGTTGAGCGAATACGCCGAGGGACACCCGGTGGGCACCGGGCCGTTCAAGTTCGACAGCTGGGAGGCCGGCCAGTCGCTGGAGCTGTCCTACTTCGACGGCTACTGGGGCGACCGCGGACAGATCGACAAGATCATCTTCCGAATCATCGACGACCCGAACGCCCGCCGCCAGGCCCTGGAAGCCGGACAGATCGACGGCTACGACCTGGTAGCCCCGGCGGACACCCAGGCACTGGCGGACGCGGGCTTCAAGATCGTGCCGCGCGATCCGTTCACCATTCTCTATCTGGGGCTCAACCAGAAGGTGAAGCCGCTCTCCGACCTGAAGGTGCGCCAGGCGCTCTCCTACGCGATCGATAAGGACGCGCTGGTCAAGCAGACGCTGCCCGAGGGAACCAAGGTCGCCTCGCAGTTCGTCCCGGACATGGTCAACGGCTACAACGACGACGTGACGACCTATGCGTACGATCCGGCGAAGGCCAAGGAACTGCTGGCCGAGGCCGGCTACGCGGATGGACTGGAGCTGCAGTTCAACTACCCCACCGGCGTCTCCCGGCCGTACATGCCGACGCCGGAGCAGGTGTTCACCAATTTGAGCGCCCAGCTGGAAGAAGTGGGCATCACCATCAAGGCGCAGCCGGACAAGTGGGCTCCGGACTACTTGGACCGGGTCCAAGCCAGCGAGGACCATGGCATCCACCTGCTGGGCTGGACCGGCGACTACAACGACACTGACAACTTTGTCGGCGTGTTCTTCGGACAGGAGAAGCCGGAATTCGGCTTCGACAACAAGGAACTGTTCGACAAGCTGGCCGAGGCCCGTGGCACCAGCAAGGTCGAAGAGCAGACGCCGCTGTACGAGGAGATCAACGCTGACATCGCCGACTACGTCCCGGCCATCCCGCTGGCGCATCCGGCCCCGTCGCTGGCCTTCGCGCCCCGGGTGGAGTCCTACCCGGCCAGCCCGGTGAACGACGAGGTCTTCAACACGATCAAACTGACCGAGTAGTCCCGCCGCCGGGACCCGCCACGTGCGGGTCCCGGCGTTACCACCCCACGGCAACAGGACGAGGCGCCCACCAGGCGCCGGAAGGATACTGTGCTAAGAGTTATCGGCAAACGCATCGCGTTGCTCATCCCCACACTCATCGGGCTCTCGCTGCTGCTCTTCCTGTGGGTGCGCAGCCTGCCCGGCGGCCCGGCCACCGCATTGCTGGGCGACCGTGCCACTCCCGACGCGGTGGCACGGATCAACGAGCTCTACGGCTTCGACCGGCCGCTGATCGAGCAGTACTTCGTCTACATGGGGAAGCTGCTTCAAGGCGATTTCGGCACCTCGATCCTGACCGGCCGGCCGGTGCTTGAAGAATTCGGCACCCGGTTCCCGGCGACCCTTGAACTGACCATCGTGGCCTTGATCTTCGCCGTCGGCATCGGCATTCCGCTCGGGTATCAGGCAGCCAAGAACTACGGGAAGTGGCCGGACCATTCGTCGGTGGTCCTGTCGCTGATCGGCATCACCGTCCCGGTCTTCTTCCTGGCCTTCATCCTCAAATGGCTCTTCGCCATCAAGCTGCCCTGGTTCCCCACCGACGGCCGGCAGAATCCGCGCATCGACGCCACCCACGTGACCGACTTCTACGTGCTGGACGGCATCCTCACCCGGGAGTGGGACGCGGCCTGGGACGCGTTCATGCATCTGGTCCTGCCCGGCATCGCGCTGGGCACCATCCCGCTGGCCATCATTGTCCGCATCACCAGGGCCTCCGTGCTGGAGGTCCAGAATGCCGACTACGTCCGCACGGCCAGGGCCAAAGGGCTGCAGGAAAAAACCATCCGCAACCGTTTTGTGCTCCGCAATGCCATGCTGCCGGTGACCACCACCATTGGCCTGCAACTGGGGCTGTTGGTCTCCGGCGCGGTGCTGACCGAGACGGTCTTCGCGTTCAGCGGGATCGGCAGGTTCCTGCGCGACGCCATCTTCAATCTGGACTATCCGGTACTGCAGGGGTTCATTATTTTCATTGCCGTGATCTATTCACTGATTAATCTGCTGGTGGACGTGTCCTACAGCGTCATCGACCCGAGGGTGCGTGTCTGATGAGCACAACTCTTCCTCCCCAGCCCGGCGGCGATACCGACGTCGCCGCACCCGTGCCCGTCGTCCGGGACACGGGCGGCACCAGCCTGTGGAAGGACGCCTTCCGCCGGCTGCGCAAGAACCCGCAAGCCATCGCCGGCGCCGTCATCGTGGGGCTGTTCCTGCTGGTGGCGGTCCTGGCCCCGGTGCTGGCCCGTTACGGCGGCGAAGAGCTGCCCGGCCGCACCTACATTACGCCCACCCACATCCCGGGCTTCGGTGTAGTGGAAGGCTTCCCGCTGGGGCTGGACCGCTTCGGCGGCGACCTGCTGAGCAAACTGATCTGGGGCGCGCAGGCGTCGCTGGTCATCGGTGTCATGTCCACGGCCATCGGCCTGGCCGGCGGCATGCTCTTGGGCATCATCGCCGGCGGCATCGGCGGCAAGGTCGACAACGTGATCATGCGTGCCGTGGACATCCTGCTCTCCGTGCCGAACCTGCTCCTGGCAGTGTCCATTGCGGCCATCCTGGGCCAGGGTGCCTTCGCCGTGATGATTGCCATCGGCGTGGCGCAGGTGCCGATCTTCGCCCGGCTGCTGCGCTCATCGATGATTTCGCAGCGCAGCGCCGAATACATGCTGGCGGCGCAGACGCTGGGCCTCAGCCGCGGCGCCATCATCATGAACCACCAGCTGCCCAACAGCCTGGGGCCGGTAATCGTCCAGGCCACGCTGACGCTGGCCACCGCGGTGATCGACGCCGCTGCCCTTTCCTTCCTGGGTTTGGGCGGCGGGCGGCCACAAACCGCTGAATGGGGCCGGATGCTCACCTACGCCCAGGCCGAACTCGGCATCGCACCGCAGCTGGCTTTCCTGCCCGGACTCTGCATCGCCATCACGGCGCTGGGCTTCACGCTGCTGGGCGAGTCGTTGCGCGAGGCACTGGATCCGAAAACGCGGTCCAAGTAACCGGCACGGGGACAGCGCCGGCGCCGCGGCCCGCTAGGGATTCAGCCAGGCAGCGCCGCCGGCGGCTTTCCTCCGTTGCGGCGCCGCTGGCGGGCCATATGCAACATGGCTGCAAAGCCCGCGATAAAGAACAGTTCCAGCACCACCAGCAGCCAGACCGCGCCCCACTGGCCCTCGCCCGCGAAGATGATCGCGCCGAAAGCCACCAGCACCGTGCCGATCACCAGCACGAAGACGGCGAAACCGGTGGCGACGGCGGCGCTCCTCACACCGGTCCGGAAGCCAAAACCCTCCGGGCGGTGATTTTCCGGCTCCGGGCTGGAACCGGGTCCGGCTGGCTTAGGAGGCAATCTCCGGGTCCTCCACGTCGATGTCCAGTTCGTTGCTCGGGATGGAGGCCAGCAGCCGCCGGGTATACGGGTGCCGCGGATTGGTAAAGACTTCCTCCGAGCTGGCCGCCTCCACGAGTTCGCCGTCCTTCATCACGCAAACGTAGTCGGAGATCAGGCGAACCACGGCCAGATCATGCGAGATGAAGAGATAGCTCAGCCCCAGTTCGGACTGCAGGTCACCGAGCAGTTTCAGGATCTGCGCTTGGACCAGCACGTCCAGGGCCGACACCGGCTCGTCGCAGACAATCAGGTCCGGCTTCAACGCCAACGCCCGGGCAATCGCAACGCGCTGGCGCTGTCCCCCGGAGAGCTCGGACGGGTAGCGGCGCAGCATGCTCTGCGGCAGGGCCACCTGGTCCATCAGTTCGCGGACCCGGGCGGAGCGTTCCCTGGCGTTGCCGCGCTTATAAGTGGACAGCGGCTCGTCCACGATCCGTTCAACCGTGAACATCGGGTTCAACGATGAATAGGGATCCTGGAACACCGGCTGCACCCGCTGCCGGAACTCCCGCAGTTGCGGCTTGGACAGGGTGGCCACGTCCATGCCGTCGAAGGTCATCGTGCCGCTGGTCGGTTCGATCAGCTTCAGGAGCATCCGTGCCGTGGTGGTCTTACCGGAGCCCGATTCGCCCACGATCGCGACCGTCTGTCCGCGTGGAACATCCAAGGTCACGTTCTTCGCCGCGTAGAAGTCCTCGGCCTGGCCGCGGATCTTGTACACCTTCGTCAGGTCGCGCAACTCCACTATGTTGTCCACGGCCCGGGCTCCGGCGGCAGCGCCAGTGGCCAGTCCGGCGGACGAATCCGCGACCGCTCCGGCACCGAGCCGATCGGCGGCGCGCATCCCGAGTGGAGCCGCCCCCGCCGAGGCCGCTCCGGCGTCGTGGTTCTGGAACACCTTCTCTGCGCGGTCAGGCCGCGACTCCGGGCCGGGGACAAACGCGCCCGGCAACAGGCGCACGGCCGCCACGCTGGGTGCCGCCCTGACCAACGACTGGGTGTACGGATGCTGCGGGTCCTCCAGCAGCTGCCGAGCCGGACCGGCCTCCACCACGGTGCCGCGGTGCATCACCACCAGCTCGGCGGCGCGTTCGGCGGCCAGCCCCAAATCATGGGTAATCAGGAGCACGGCAGTGCCCAACTCCTGCGTCATCGAGTCGATCTGGTCCAGGATGGTGCGCTGCACGGTCACATCCAGGGCCGACGTCGGCTCATCGGCGATCAGCAGCCGCGGCCGGCAAGCCAGGCCGATGGCGATCAGGGCACGCTGGCGCATGCCGCCGGAGAACTCGTGCGGGTACTGTTTGGCGCGCTCCTTGGCGTTGGGCAGTCCCGCGGCTTCCAGCACCTCGATGACCTTACGGTCCACATCGCGCTTGGTCGCCATGCCATGCACCAGCAGCGTTTCGGCCACCTGCGAGCCGATCTTGGTAACCGGATTCAGGTTGGACATCGGATCCTGCGGAACCAGTCCGATCTGTCGGCCGCGGATGGCCCGCATCCGCTGCTCCGGCAGCCCCACCAGTTCCTGGCCGTCGAAGCGGATACTCCCGCCGGTCACTCGGCCGTTGCCGGGCAGCAAGCCAATCAAGGACATCGCCGTGGTGGACTTGCCGGAACCGGATTCGCCCACGATCGCCAGCGTCTGGCCCTGTTCCAAGCGCAACGACGCGCCCTCCACTGCTGCGACTTCGCCGTAGGTCGTGCGGAACGTAACGGCCAGGTCCCTGACCTCGAGCAGCGCTGTGGCGTCGGCTTGTTCGATCATGAGTCCATCCTGCCCCATTCGACGCCGGATGTGGCCTACCTCTCATCGGGAATTCGCCGCAGGGGGTGCGGGATCGGCGTCGATTAGACTGAAGGATCATTCCTGCCCGCCCCGAAGGAGCCCGAAGCGTGACACCACTTCCCGCGCGCCGCACCGTGCTGAAAGCCGGTGCCGCGGCAGCGGCTGTGTTGCTCGCCGGTTGCACTTCGGATCCCGGCCGGCCCGCGCCCTCAGCAACGACGGCCGCCCCGCCGACGGCATCGCCTGAGGACACCACCTTCACGATGGGCATCGCCGCCACTCCGGTAACCCTGGACCCCGCGCTGGCCCTGGACACCGAGTCGTACCGGGTGACCCGGCAAATGCTGGAGACCCTGATTGGCGTGGATCCGGCGACCGGCGTGCCGGCGCCTCGGCTGGCCGTCGAATGGAACGAGGTGAATGACGGCCGCTCCTATCGCTTCCGGCTGCGCGAAGGTGTCACCTTCCACGACGGCACTCCATTCGACGCCGAAGCGGTCCACACCAACTTCGAACGCTGGTACCACCTCCCGGAGGACTCCCAGCCGGTGGAAGGCGGACTGGCTTTCCGATCGGTCTTCGGCGCGCTGGCCTCCGACGAGGGCGAATCGCTCTACGAAAGCTGCGAGGTGGTGGGCCCGCTGGAGGTCCAGCTGAACCTGACGCGCCGGTTCACCGGGCTGGTGGCATCGCTGGCGATGCCGGCCTTCGCCATCGCTTCGCCCGCCGCGCTCAAGGCCGGCAAGGCCGACCGGTTGACGGAGGAACGCAACGGCAACAAGGTCTCCCGCTACGGACTGGCTCCGGTGGGCACCGGCCCCTTTGCCTTCGCCAACTGGGATCAGGACCGCGTGGCGCTCTCCGCCTACGACGGGTACTGGGGCGCGGCCGGCGACGTGCGCACCGTGGTGTTCAAGACGCTGCCGCATCCGTCCGCCCGGTTGCGCGCTCTGGCCGCCGGGGACATCGACGGCTACGACCTGGTCACCCCGGACACGTACGCGGACCTGGTCCGGGCCGGCATGCAGGTCCTCCAGCGCGACCCGTTCTCGGTGGCGTACCTGGGTATGAACCAGGCTGCCGACGGGCTGAAAGACATTCGAATGCGCCAGGCCATCGCGCACGCCGTCGACCGGAAGACGCTGATCGACAGTTTCTACCTGCAGGGCACCACCGAGGCCAAGCAATTCATCCCGCGCAGCCTGGGCGTGAACAACGAGACCATCCCGTATTACGAGTACAACCCGGATCGTGCCCGCGAGCTGCTGGCAGCGGCAGGGTACGACGGCGGGGAACTCACCTTCTACTATCCGCTCGACGTGACGCGGGCTTACCTGCCCACTCCCGAAAAGGTGTACGCGGAGCTGAGCCGCCAGCTCACCGCCGTCGGAATCAATATCAAGCCGATGCCGGTTCCGTGGGACGAGGGCTATCTGGAAGCGGTCCAAGGCACTGACGACCATGCCCTGCACCTGGCCGGCATCAGCGGCAGCTACCGCGATCCCGACAACTTCGTGGGACCGCTTTTCGGCAGCAAAACGCCTGAATTCGGCTACGACAGCGCGCAGATCCGCAGCAAGATTGCCCGGGCGAAGACCTTGCCCGAGGGCGAAGACCGCGTGGACGCGTACCTCAGCATCAATGAGCAACTGGCCCGCGCCGTCCCGGCCGTGCCGCTGGCCTTCCCGATCTCGGCGCTGGCCATGGGCGCACGCGTGGAGAGTTACCCGGCCAGCCCGATGCTGGACGAGGTCTACAACCTGATTCAGCTGGGCCCGGCCTAAACTGGCATCGGCTGCCGCCGCGGCAGTGTGTCACGCTGCATTACTACGAAACCCCCTGCTGCGTCTGTCTATTGGGTCACAACGGAGACGGCAAATTTTAGTCTCGCTGTGGCATAGCGCTAGGCTTCTCAATGCTGGCAAAGCTGCTATTGGAGATTGAAGTTGACTGCAAATACCCCCTCGGGATCATCCAACAACGTCGACGTCGCGCTGATTGGCGGCGGCATCATGAGCACCACCCTCGGCTCCTTCATCAAGCAGCTGCAGCCGGACTGGAGCATCAGCCTGTTCGAGAACCTGGACGAGGTGGGCATGGAGGCCTCGGATCCCTGGAACAACGCCGGCACCGGACACGCCGCGCTCTGCGAGCTGAACTACACCCCCGCCGCCGCTGACGGGTCCGTGGCGACCGCCAAGGCCGTGGGCATCAACGAGAAGTTCCACGTGTCGCGCCAGTTCTGGTCGCACATGATCCGCGAGGGCCACATCTCCTCGCCGAAGGAATTCGTCAACCCGCTGCCGCACATGAGCTTTGTCTGGGGCAACGACCACGCGGATTACCTCAAGCGCCGCTATGAAGCGCTGAAAAACGAACCGCTGTTTGAACAGATCGAGTTCACCGAAGACCACGCCACCATTAACGAGTGGACCCCGCTGATCATGGGTGGCCGCGACGCACAGCAGCGTGTGGCAGCATCCCGCGTCACCGGCGGCACCGACGTGGACTTCGGCTCGCTGAGCCGCAAGCTGGCCGGCTACCTGACCGCCAACGGCGTCGAACTGAACTACGGCCACCGCGTGCTGGACGTCTCCCGCAATACGGACGGCCGCTGGACGCTGGACGTGAAGAACAATGGCACCGGCGAAAAGACCAAGGTCAACGCCCGCTTCGTGTTCATCGGCGCAGGCGGCGGCGCCCTGCACCTGCTGCAGCGCTCCGGCATCCCCGAGTCCAAGGGCTTCGGCGGCTTCCCGGTCTCCGGCCAGTTCCTGCGCTGCACCGACGAAACCGTCATTGCCGCCCACAACGCCAAGGTGTACGGGCAGGCTTCCGTGGGCGCACCGCCCATGTCCGTGCCGCACCTGGACACCCGCTTCGTCAACGGCAAGCGCTCCCTGCTCTTCGGCCCGTACGGCGGATTCTCGCCGAAGTTCCTCAAGACCGGATCGCTGCTGGACCTGCCGCTATCCGTCCGCCCGTCCAACCTGATCCCGATGCTGGCCGTCGCCAAGGACAACTTTGGCCTGGTCAAGTACCTGGTCACCGAGGTGCTCAAGACCCGCGAAGGCAAGAACAAGGCCCTGCGTGCTTTCCACCCGGAGGTTGAAGGCGACCAGTGGGAACTGATCACCGCCGGCCAGCGCGTCCAGGTCATCAAGAAGGACCCGAAGAAGGGCGGCGCCCTGCAGTTCGGCACCGAGATGATCGCCTCCGCCGACGGCAGCATTTCCGCCCTGCTGGGAGCCTCCCCCGGGGCGTCCACCGCGGCCCCGATCATGATCAGCCTGCTGGAACGCTGCTTCCCGCTGGAGTTCAAGGGCTGGGAGCCCAAGCTGAAGGAAATGATCCCCGGCTACGGCGCCAACCTGAACGAGAACCCGTCCCTGCTGGCCGAGATCACCGCCGATACCAACAAGGTGCTCGAACTGGCCTGACAGCGGTCCGTTTCAGCGGTCCAGCCCTGACAAACTAAGCTTCAACCCATGCACAAGCTGGCAACGCTGTCCCTGGCTAACCGGGCGCTGATCGCGCTGATTACGGTCTTCGTGGCCGTTTTCGGCGTGATCACCATGGGATCGCTGAAACAGGAGCTGATCCCTTCGCTGGAGTTTCCGCGGGTCACCGTGGTCAGCTCCATGCCCGGCGCGTCCCCGGAAGTAGTGGACAAGCAGGTCAGCGAACCGTTGGAGCGTACGCTCACCGCCGTGGAGGGCCTCGAATCGTCCTCGGCGGTGTCGCGCACCGGGTTCTCCACCGTGAACCTCACGTTCGTCTACGGCACCAACCTGGACCGCGCACGCAGCCAGGTGGACCGCGCCATTTCCAACGTCCGCCAGCAGCTGCCCGACGACGTTGCGCCGCTGTCCCTCGCGGGCAGCATCGATGATATCCCGATCGTCTTCATGGCGGTCTCATCCGACGTCGACTTGAGCGAGCTGAGCACCGAGCTGAACCGGCTCACCGTGCCCCGGCTGCAGAACATCGCCGGCGTCCGCGGCGCCGAAGTCTCCGGCGGCCCCGGCCGGCACATCGCCATCCTGCCCGACGAGGATGCCATGGCCGAGGCCGGCGTCGGGGTATCCGCCCTGGTGGACAGTCTGGCCAGTAGCGGCGGGCTGGTTCCTGCCGGGGCGGTGCAGCAGGACGGCCAGAGCCTCTCGGTGCAGATCGGCAGTCCGTTGGACAGCCTGAAGGCCATCGAGAACCTGCCGCTCTCCCCCGCTGACACAACGACGGCGGAGCAGCCCACCGATACTTCCTCGCCAGGGGCGGCGGGGCAGGCACCGGGACAGTTCCCGGGCCGGGGCCAGCCCGCTCCGCCGGGCGGCTCGGCGGACCAGGGCCAGGTTCCGGTCCCGGACACCGTGCCGGGACAGTCACAGCCCGGCCAGCAGCCGGAGGCCGCGTCGGCAGATCCCGCCACCATTGGGGATGTGGCCAAAGTTTCCATTGCGGACGACGAGCGGACCTCGATCACGCGAACCAACGGAGAGCTGACGCTGGCGCTGGCCGTCACGAAGACTCCGGACGGCGACACGGTGGCCATCTCGCACGCCGTCAAGGAGATGGTGCCGGAGCTGGAGGCCGAACTGGGCAACGGCGCCCAGATCACCACCGTGTTTGACCAGGCCCCGTTCATTGAAAAGTCCATCAAGGACCTCACCACCGAGGGACTGCTGGGGCTGGGCTTCGCGGTGTTGATCATCCTGGTCTTCCTACTGTCCGTGCGCGCCACGCTGATCACCGCGATTTCCATCCCGCTGTCATTGCTGGCCACCTTCATCGGCCTGAACGCGCTCGGCTACTCGCTGAACATCCTCACCCTGGGCGCGCTGACCATCGCGATCGGCCGCGTGGTGGACGACTCGATCGTGGTGGTCGAGAACATCCGGCGGCATCTGAACTACGGCGAGGCCAAGCGCGACGCCATCATGGCGGCGGTGCGCGAAGTCGCCGGCGCGATCACCGCGTCCACGCTGACTACCGTGGCGGTCTTCCTGCCGATCGCGTTCGTCGGCGATCTGGCCGGTGAGCTGTTCCGGCCCTTCGCCGTCACCACGGCACTGGCGTTGCTCGCCTCGCTGGCGGTGTCGCTGACGATTGTGCCGGTGCTGGCGTACTGGTTTGTGAAGTCGCCGCAGCCGCAGTCACGCCCGGACGCGCTGGCGGTCCGCGAAGCGGCGTCGGAGAAAGAACGGCGCTCCCTGCTGCAGCGCGGCTATCTGCCGGTGCTCGCCGGCACCCAGCGGCACCCGGTAGTGACCACCGTGGCCGCCCTGCTGGTCCTGGCCGGCACCGCCGCGATGGTCCCGCTGATGCAGACCAACCTGCTGGGCGACAGCGGCCAGAACAGCTTCAGCCTTCGGATGCAGATGCCGGCCGGGAGCAGTCTGGAATCCACCGACGAGGCATCGGTTCCCGTCGAGGAACTGCTGGCCGGCATGGACGGCATTCAGGACGTCCAGGTCACCATGGGCAATGCCGGCGGCGGCGTCGGCACGTTCCTGTCCGCGGGCGCCTCGGTGGCCCAGTACACCGTCATCACGGAGGAAGGCATCGACCAGGCGGCGTTGCGCGACAAGGTGCGCGCCGCCGTCGAGGATCTGCCCGGTGACGCGACGTTCACGCTGGGCACGCAGGGCGGCGGTTTCGGCACCTCCAGCACCGTGGATGTGGAGATCTCCGCCAGCGAGCCGGAGCAGTTGCAGGATGTTTCCGACCGGCTGGTGGACCGGCTGCGGGACCTGCCGGGAGCCGCGGAGGCATCCAGCAACCTGTCGGCCGCCGAACCCGTGGTGCAGGTGTCCGTGGACCGCGCCAAGGCCGTGGCTGCCGGCCTGGACGAGGAACAGGTCGCGGGCCTGCTGGCGTCAACGCTCAGCCCGCTGCCCGGCGGCACGGTGCGGATCGGCACCACCGACTTCCCCGTGCTCATCGGCGAGGGCAGCGACTTCTCCAGCGTCGACGAGCTGCGCGACGTCGAACTGCCGACCGCCGCCGGGCCGCTCCCGCTGACCGATCTGGCCACGGTGAAAGAAACCGACGTGCCGACGTCGATCAGCGCCAGCGGCGGCGAACGCACCGCCGTCGTCTCCGTCACCCCGGAGGGGGACAACCTGGGTGCGCTCAGCGGCGAGGTGGCGGCGGTCCTGGACGGCACCGAGTTGCCGGCGGGCGTCACCGCGAGCCTGGGCGGCGCGGCCACCCAGCAGGCCGAATCCTTCACGCAGCTGGGCTGGGCGCTGCTGGCCGCCGTCGCCATTGTCTACGTGATCATGGTGGCGACCTTCAAATCCTTGGTGCAGCCGCTGATCCTGCTGGTCTCCATTCCGTTCGCGGCCACCGGAGCCATCGGGCTGCTGGTCCTCACGCAGATTCCGCTGGGGCTGCCGTCGCTGATCGGCATGCTGATGCTGGTGGGCATCGTGGTGACGAACGCGATTGTGCTGATCGACCTGATCAACCAGTACCGGCGTCCGCATGACGGGCAGCCCGGCATGAACGTGGCGGATGCCATTACACACGGCGCGCGGCGCCGCCTGCGGCCCATCCTGATGACCGCGCTGGCCACCATCTTTGCGCTCACGCCCATGGCGCTGGGACTGACCGGCGAGGGCGGCTTCATTTCGCAGCCGCTGGCCGTGGTGGTGATCGGCGGCCTGGTTTCCTCCACCGCGTTGACGCTGGTGCTGGTGCCGGTGCTGTACCGGTTGGTGGAGGGACGGCACGAGCGCCGGGAGATCAAGCGCAATACACTCGAGGCAGAGCTGGTCCCGGCCGGGCGCTGACCTCCGGCGGGTCCCTTTACCCCGGGAGGTGCAGCGCATGCCAGAACCTGAAACCGCACCAGCCGGCACGCCCGGCCGGCTGGCCAGGTCCATCAGCCGGTTCGTGGACCGGCTTCCAGCGCCGATGCGGAGATACGGCCAACAGATCGGCGGCTGGCAGCGGATCCAGCTGGCGTTCAAGACGGCCCTGGCGTGTGGCATCGCCTGGATCATCGCCCGGCAACTGCCCGGCGAGGTGGCCGACTACCCCTATTACGCCCCGCTCGGTGCGCTGATCAGCATGTATTCCACCGTTGCTGATTCCGTCAAGACGTCTTTGCAGACGCTGGCGGGACTGCTGCTGGGGATCGGACTGGCCTGGCTCCTGCTGCTGACGGTCGGGCTGCACGTGCTGACCGTGAGCCTGCTGGTGTTCCTGGGTGTTCTGGTGGCCGGGCTGCCCCGCCTCGGCGCCGGCAGGGACTGGGTCCCGATGGCCGCGCTGTTCGTCCTGCTGGTGGGCGGCTCCGATGCCGGCGACTACTCGCTGGGCTATGCGGTGCAGATGGCGGTGGGAGTCCTTGTGGGCATTACGGTGAACTTCCTGTTGATCCCGCCGCTGAACTTCAGCGCGGTGGGCCGCAGCCTGCAGCAATTACAGTCCGACCTTGCGGGCCAGTTGGAGGAGATCGCCGAGGCGCTGCTGGAGGACTGGCCGCCGGAGCGCGACGAGTGGGCTTCCAACGGAGAAAACATCGTCCGGCTGAGCGAACAGGTGCGCCAGGCCGTGGCGACCGCCGACCGCAGCCGCAAAGCGAACCCGCGGCGCAGGTTCCAAGACCGGGATCTTCAGGCCGACTGGAGTAATTTGCGCACGCTGGAACGCGCAGCGTTTAACACCCAGGACATCACCGAGGTGCTCGGTGCGGTGATCTGGGACGATCACCTGCACATCCCCACGCGGGTGCTGGAGCCCATGTCCGAGGCACTGAAGGCCACGGCAGCCGCGGTCAGAAGCCTGGCCGCCGAGGACCTGCAGGAAAAACTGGACGCCGCCAGCGCGGCACAGCAGCAACTGACAACAGAGCTGGCCGGCTCAGTCACCACGGAGACCCCGGGCACGGCAGGTGGCTACGTTGCGGTCAGCCTGGACCGCATCCTGTCCGCTTTGCGCCGCCAGCTGGACGATTCCACGAACCAGCAGCGGTGATAGCGGACCGGTGCCATCTGCGCGCACGATCGGAAAAATCTATACTCCGACGGTGACCAGCCGCGTGAGAACCCCAAGGGAATACCTGGCCCTTGCCGCCCGTTGGAGACAGTGAATGCAAATGCATGTAAACTGATCTCCGACAAGCACTACAGAAGAGGCAAACCATGGAACTCGGCGTATTCAGCGTCAGCGACGTCACCCTGGACCCGACCACCAACCGCATGCCCACCGAACGCGAACGGATCAAGGCGTCGGTGGCCATCGCCAAAAAGGTCGAAGAGATCGGCATGGACGTGTATGCCATCGGCGAGCACCACAACCCGCCGTTCTTCTCCTCCTCCCCCACCACCCTGCTGGCCTACATCGCCGCGCAGACCGAGCGGATTACGCTGTCCACCGCCACCACGCTGATCACCACCAACGATCCAGTGAAGATCGCCGAAGACTTCGCCATGCTCCAGCACCTGGCCGACGGACGCGTGGACCTGGTCCTGGGCCGCGGCAACACTGCCCCGGTGTACCCCTGGTTCGGCAAGAACATCCAGGACTCGCTCGAGCTGACCGTGGAGAACTACGCCTTGCTGCGCAAGCTCTGGGATGAAGAAGTAGTCAACTGGCAGGGTAAGCACCGCACGCCGCTGCACAACTACACCTCCACGCCGCAGCCGCTGGACGGCGTCGCACCCTTCGTCTGGCACGGCTCCATCCGCACCCCGCAGGTGGCTGAACTGGCCGCTTACTACGGCGACGGTTTCTTCGCGAACAACATCTTCTGGCCGAAGGAGCACTACATGCAGCTCATCGGCCTGTACCGGGAACGCTACGAGCACTACGGCCACGGCACCGCCGACCAGGCCATTGTGGGCCTGGGCGGCCAGTTCTTCATGCGCAAGAACTCGCAGGATGCGGTCAACGAATTCCGCCCGTACTTCGACAACGCCCCGGTCTACGGCCACGGCCCGTCGCTGGAGGACTTCACAGCGCAGACCCCGCTGACCGTGGGCAGCCCGGAGCAGGTCATCGAAAAAACTCTGGCCTTCGCCGACTACTTTGGCGACTACCAGCGCCAGCTGTTCCTGATCGACCACGCCGGCCTGCCGTTGAAGACCGTGCTGGAGCAGCTGGACCTGTTCGGCGAAGAGGTGCTGCCGGTGCTGAAGAAGGAATTCGCCGCCCGCAAGCCGGCGCATGTGCCGGACGCCCCGACGCACGCCAGCCGCAAGGCAGCTCGCGACGCCAAGCAGCTGGCCAGCGAGTCGGTGACCAATGGCTGAATCCTCTACTCCTGATATCAGGACGACGGCGGAGGCCTGGGAATCGCTGTTCCGCACCCAGGTGGCGGTGATGCGCCGGATGCAGCAACTGCCCGAGTTCAAAAAGCTCGCGATGCGGGAGTACGACGTGCTCTTCAATCTGAGCTTGTGCCCGGGCGGCTGGAGCCGGTTGAACGAGCTGAATGAAGCGCTGCTGATCAGCCAGCCGAGCCTCAGCCGGATGGTGGACCGACTGGAAAAGAAGGGTCTGGTGCTCCGGCGCACGGCCCAGAACGACCAGCGGGGCATCGAGATCTCGCTGACCGAGGAAGGCCGCGCGCTGCAGAAGGAAATTGGCCGGGAGCACGTTAAGCACCTGCACTCCATGCTCGCGCCGCTGCTCACCGAGGATGAATTCGGCCAGCTCCGAGGGCTGACCAAGAAACTGCATGCCGGCCTGAAGAACGACTGACGCCGCCGCGGTCCACAGGGCCCGGTTGCTTCCGCGAATGCGGCAGCAACCGGGCCTTATGCCCGCCCATGTGGCGGCCGGATGTGCGCGAACCGACTGGCCGCAACGGTTTAGCTGGCAAGACCACGCGGCAGGCCGCCGGTGCCGCCTCCGCCTCACGTCGCCGGTGCCGCCTCAGGCGGGGGCGTCGCCGGAGATCTGCAGCGTCATGATGACCTGCTGCACCGTCTTGAAGTGCTTGGTGGTGAGGAAGCGCTCCGCCTCCGCGATCAGCCCGTACTTGTCCAGCAGGCCGGTCTTTTCGCCCGGGGCCGGCGTACCATTGCGCACGGCCGTGCCAAAGGAGTAGGTACCCACGGACTTCGGGCCGTTGACGGTGTTTTCCACCGTGCAGGCCTGGAAGCCGTTGCCGGCCGGCTTGTCGGTCAGCCCGTAGGAGCCGAAGTACTTGTAGCCCAGCAGGGTCCGGTAAACGAAGACGGGATCGACAGTGTCGGCGGACGCCACGGCTGGCACCTTCGCCGGTTCGCTGAGCAGCACCCGCAGTTCGGTGACGCCGCCCGCACTGCAGGTGTCCTTCGGCAGTTTCAACCGGGTGTGCAGTTCGGCGGCCAGCTTGCCGGACGAGTCACGGATGTCCAGATGCAGTCCGTTGTCCGAGGGTTGGCTGGGCTTGACCTGCCGCTGCACCACCCAATCGGCGGGTATCTCGAAGCTGAGCACACGGTCGGGGTCGGTGTACACCTTCCAGCCGTCGATGGTGGCTTGACGGACCGGCCCTTTTGCTGCGCCGGGCCCGGGCGAAGCGTCGCCGCCCGCCGCCACCGCAGGTGACGCGCCCGCGCTGGGCGAGGCACCGGCGTCGTTGGTTGGCAGCAGCCCGCACCCGGAAACCAGTGCCAAACACAGGGCGGCAGCGGCACCACGGCCCAGTACGTTCCCTGCCTTCATGGCCTGCTCCCCCTCCGTCAGGTTCCTACCGTAGCCACTGTGCCGACCCGTTCGGAAGAGCCGCGCGCACCGTGTCCCACCCGGCACCCATCTGTGTACCCTCCGGGCCTCCGCCCGAGCAGCACATGCGGCCCGCCCCGCGCCCACCAGAGGCCCATGCGGAGCCGTGACAGGAGCTTACCCGCACCTGACCGGACAGCGATATCCGGATCGGCGGGTCAATTCCCCCGTACTCCGAAACCGTCTCAGCGCCGCAGCGACTGGACCTCTTTGACCGCCGCAACCACGGATCGGGCTGCCAGCGCGATCTCGGATTCCTTCACGCCGGCGGTAAAGGTCAGCCGCACCGCGGTTTGCGCCACGGTTCGGTCGATGCCCATTGCCAGCAGCACCGGTGAGGCCTCGTCGGACCCGGTTGCGCAGGCGGAACCGCTGGAGCAGACCACGCCGCGGCGCTCCAATTCCAGCAGCACCGCTTCGCCGGAGGTTCCGGGGAAGCAGAAGGAGGCGCTGGCCGGCAGCCGCTCGGTCCGGTGTCCGGTCAGCACCGTGCCGGGCAGCTCGCGCAGCACGGTGTCGATCAGGTAATCGCGGTAGCCGGTGAGCCGCTCGACGTCGGCCACACGGTCACCGGCGGCCAGCGACAAGGCCGTGGCGACCGCCACCGCGCCGGCGACGTTCTCGGTGCCGGAACGCCGGCCGCGTTCCTGTCCCCCGCCGTGAAGCACCGGCTCCAGCGGAACCCGGCCGGCAACGTAGAGCAGGCCGCAGCCCTTTGGTGCGCCCAGCTTGTGCCCGGACACGCTGAGCGCGTCCACGCCCAGGGCCGAGACGTCCAAGTCCAGCCAGCCGGCGGCCTGTACGGCGTCGGTGTGGAACGGCACGCCCGCGGCCCGGCAGAGTCCGCCGATCCGTGCCACCGGCTGGATGGTGCCCACCTCGTTGTTGGCGTACATCACCGTGCACAGCGTGGTGTCCTCGCGCAGCGCTGCGCCCAGCGCGTCCAGCCGCACGGCGCCCTCGGCGTCCACCGGCACCCGGGTGGCCTCGAAGCCGTGGAACCGGACCAGGTAGTCCACCGCTTCCAGCACGGACGGATGCTCCACCGCACTGGTGACAATGTGCCTGCCCCGCGGGGCAGCGAGCGCGATCCCCTTGATGGCCAGGTTGTTGGATTCGGTCCCGCCGGACGTGAAGATGATCTCCCCGGGCCGGCAGCCCAGCACCTCCGCCGCCTTGCCGCGGGCATAGTCCAGCGCCCGCAGCGCCGCCTCTCCCACGGTGTGGTGGCTGGACGGGTTGCCGAAGTCCTGCGTTAGCGCCGGCCACATGGCCTCCAGCACCTCGCGGCGCACCGGCGCGGTGGCCGCGGCATCCAGATAAATCACGACGACGCCGCTTCCCCGCCCGCCGCGGGAGCTGCCACTCGCTCCGCGAACTCGGCGGAAATACGGATGTCCAGGCCCAGGTCCAGCGACCGGACGCTGTGCGTCAGCGCGCCGGAGGAGATGATGTCCACCCCGGTCCGCGCGATCGCGCCCACGGTTTCCAGCCGGACATTGCCGCTGGCTTCCACCAGGGCCCGGCCGTCCACCTGCTGGACGCCGGCGCGGAGCTCGTCCAGGCCGAAGTTGTCCAGCATGATGGTGTCCACGCCCGCGGCAAGCACCGGCTCGATCTGCTCGGCCCGGTCCACTTCCACTTCGAAGTGCACGGTGTGCGGCAGCTTGGCCTTGGCTTCGCGCAGCGCCTCGGTCAGGTCGCGGGTGCCGTCCGCGGTGACTACGGCCAGATGGTTGTCCTTGGCCATCACTGCGTCGGAGAGCGAATAGCGGTGGTTGTGCCCGCCGCCGCAGCGCACCGCGTAGCGCTCCAGCGCCCGCAGTCCCGGCGTGGTCTTGCGCGTGTCCACCAGCCGGGCACCGGTGCCGGCGGCTTCGGCGACGAAGGCCGCGGTCTGGGTGGCGATCGCGCTCAGCCGCTGCACCAAATTCAGCGCCACGCGCTCGCCCAGCAGGATCGCCCGGGCGTTGCCGGACAGCACTGCCAGCACGTCTCCGGCGGCGAAGGCGGCGCCGTCCTCAACCTTCAGGTCCACCTGCACGGACGGGTCCACTTGACGGAAGACCTCGGCTAACACCGGGCCGCCGGAGAAGAAGCCGGGCTCGCGGGCGGCCAGCTCCGCGGTGGCGCTGGCGTCGGCTGGGATCAGCGTGTTGGACGTGATGTCGCCCCACGGCGCATCCTCGGTGAGCGCCCCGGCGACGATCCGTTCCAGGGCGGTGCCGTCGATCGGCTGGATAGGGTTCATGGCTGCTCCTGCAGGATTCGCTGGGACGGTCTGGAAAGGGAGGCGGCTGCGTCCACCGTGCGGGCGTTCACGAAAGCCAGCCGCGCCCGGTCCGCAGGGGCCTGGGGGTGATCGCTGCGGAAGTGCGCGCCGATGCTGTTCTGCCGCGCGGCGGCGGCCGCCACGACCAGCCGGGCCAGGGTCAGCAGGGCGGCATCCTCGACCGGCGCGGTACCGGTGGCCGGCAGGTGCCGCTGCGCCAGCTGCCGGGCCGCGTCCTGCAGCGCCGCGCCGTCACGCACCACGCCGGCGGCCGCCGCCATTAGGGTCTGGATCTGTTTGCGCGTGCACGGGGTGGTTCCTTCATCCGGCCCGCTACCGGCATGCCGGGTGTCGCTCCCCGGGAAACCTGTCGGGACGCCGGTCGGGAGGCCAACATCCAGCGGCACCGCGCGGAACTCCGGCGCAGTGGCCGGCCTGTCCAGCGCCGCGACGGCGCGGCGGGCGAAGACCAGCCCCTCCAGCAGCGAGTTCGAGGCCAGCCGGTTGGCTCCGTGTACTCCGGTGCAGGCCACCTCGCCCACCGCGAAAAGTCCGGGCATCGAGGTCCGGCCGTCTGCGTCGGTTTGCACCCCGCCCATCCAGTAATGCGAGGCCGGGCGCACCGGCAGCGGCTGGCTGGTCCAGTCGAAGCCGAGCGAGCGGACCGTGGCATCGATCAGCGGGAACCGCGCGGCCAGGAAGCCGGGGCCCTTCTCCCGCTCCACGGCCGTGGCGTCCAGGAAGACCTGCGGCACCAGGCCACGTTCCTCCTGCAGCCGCAGCTGCTGGTGGATGCAGCGCGAGACCACGTCCCGGGGCGCCAGTTCGGCGACCGGGTGCAGTGCCGGCATGAACCGCTCCCCGGCGGCGTCCACCAGCACGGCCCCCTCGCCGCGCACCGCCTCCGAGATCATGAACGGGCTGCCGCCGGTGGCCGCCGGGTCCAGCAGGGTGGGGTGGAACTGGATGAACTCCAGGTCGGCCAACACCGCCCCGGCGTCCCAGGCCAGCGCCACGCCGTCGCCGGTTGCCGTGGCCGGGTTGGTGGTGGCCGGGAACAACTGCCCCGCTCCGCCGGTCGCCAGAATCACGACGTCGGCGGCCAGCTGCGCCGGCGCCGCATCCCCGGCGTTGGCGTCGGTCCGCACTTCCGTCGCTTCCACCCCGGTGACGCGGCCCCCGTCCAGCAGCAGCCGCCGCACCCGGGTGTGCTCGAGGATGTGCAGCCGCCCTTCTTCGGCCAGGCGGCGGACCACCCGGATCAGCACTTCGGCGATGCCGGCTCCGGTCCGGTCGCCGCCGGCGTGCAGGATCCGCGCCGCCGAGTGCGCTCCTTCGAGGCCGAGCGAGAATCCCTCGCCATGCCGGTCGAAGGGCACACCCCACTCTTCCAAGGTGGCGATCTCCTGCGCCGCACCTTCGCACAACAGGCGGACGGCGCCGTCGTCGTTCAGTTGCGCGCCCGCGCTGAGCGTGTCCGCCACGTGGGCCGCCACGGAGTCCCCTGCCGAGATCCCCTGCGCGGTCACCGCGGTGATGCCGCCCTGGGCGTGCCAGGTGTTGGACTCGGCCAACTTGCCCTTGGTGATGAGGGTGACGGCGGTGTCCGGCCGATTCGCGGCAAGCGCGGCGGCGTAGAGCCCGGCGATGCCGGAGCCCACCACCGCGATGCGCCGGGCGGCGTTGCTGTTCACGGCTTGGCTGCCAGCATCCGTTCCAGCGCCACGCGGGCGGGGACGGCCACGGAATCGGACACGGTGATCCGGTTCAGCACTTCGCCGCCGGGCACTTCGCCGGTGCCGGCGTAGGCCTCGAGCACCCAGGCCAGGTAGCCCGGGTGGATCCGGTACATGGTGGAGCACGGGCAGATCACCGGATCCAGGCAGAAGATGGTGTGCTGCGGGTACTCGGCGGCCAGCCGGTTGACCATGTTGATCTCGGTGCCGATGGCGAAGACCGTCGGCTCGGTGGCCGCCGCCACGGCCTTGCGGATGTAGTCGGTGGAGCCGGCTTCGTCCGCGGCGTCCACCACCGGCATGGGGCATTCGGGGTGCACGATGACCCGGACGCCGGGGTAATCGGCGCGGGCCTTGTCGATCTGGTCCACCGTGAAGCGCTTGTGCACCGAGCAGAAGCCGTGCCAGAGGATCACCCGCGAGTCGAGCAGCGTGGCTTCGTCGTTGCCGCCGAGTGGTTGGCGCGGATTCCACATGGGCATCTGTTCCAGCGGCACACCCATGGCCTTGGCGGTATTGCGGCCCAGGTGCTGGTCCGGGAAGAAGAGCACGCGGTGGGCGCGCTCGAAGGCCCATTCCAACACGGTCTCGGCGTTCGACGAAGTGCAGACAATCCCGCCGTTCTCGCCGCAGAATCCCTTGAGCGCGGCCGACGAATTCATGTAGGTCACCGGGATGACCGGGACCTTGCCGTCCGCGTCCGGACCGCTGCCGAGCACACCGGTGAGCTGGTCCCAGCAGGCCTGCACCGAGTCGATGTCCGCCATGTCCGCCATCGAGCAGCCGGCCGCCAGGTTCGGCAGGATCACCGCTTGGTCGGGGCCGGAGAGCATGTCAGCGGTTTCGGCCATAAAGTGCACCCCGCAGAACACGATGACCTCAGCTTCGGGCTTCTCCTTGGCGGCGCGGGCCAACTGGAAGGAATCGCCCACGAAGTCGGCGTATTTGACCACTTCGTCGCGCTGGTAGAAGTGGCCCAGGATCACCAGCTTCTCGCCGAGCTTCTGCTTGGCGGCAAGGATCCGCGCCTCCAGCTCCGCGTCGCTGGCCAGCCGGTATTCGGCCGGAATCTCGCCCTGCCGCGGGGTGGCGGCGGGCGCCGGATCGGCCAACGAGGCGCCCGGCCCGTAGGACGGCGCCCACGCTCCGCTGGCCGACGCGGTATCAAAGGTCCACGGCCCCTCGGCCAGCCCGGGTGTGCAGGTGGACGCGGGCGCACCCGCGCCGGCAGCCAGCGCTTCCTCGCGGGTGATCAGCTGGATGGTGCTGTTGACCGATGGCATGGTGTTCTCCGATGTTCTGGGCAGGTGGTCAAGTCTGGGTGTCCGTGGTGCGCGCAAGGCTGTCAGGCGGGCGGGCTGCCGCTGAGCTGGGCGGCGCCGCCGGTGTAGCGGTAGAGCCGGGGCGGCCGGTGCCGGCCGCCTTGCAGGTACTCGTCGGTCGGTTCGATGTCCGGCGTGGCGCGCAGCTGGCGGCGGAAGTTGGCGGGATCGAGCTGCCTGCCCAGCACGGCCTCGTAGACTTCGCGGACCTGCGCCAGCGTGAACGTGGAGCCCAGGAAGGCGTAAGCGATGGAACTGTATTCCACCTTGTTGCGCAGCCGCCACAGCGCGTACTCCACGATGTGGTTGTGGTCGAAGGCCAACTGTCCAAGGTCGTCGGCGCGCACCCAGCGGACGTTCTCCGTCTCGCGGGCCAGCGCCGCCTCGTCCGGCTTCACCAGGGCCCAGTAGACAATCGAGACCACCCGCTGGACCGGCGAACGGTCCAGGCCTCCGAACGCGTAGAGCTGCTCGAGGTAGCTCGGTTGCAGTCCGGTGGTCTCCTGCAGATTCCGGGCCGCCGCATCCTGCAGCGCTTCGTCCGGGCGGAGCGGCCCGCCGGGCAGCGCCCAAAGATCACGGAAAGGCTGGCGCGTGCGCCGGACCAGCGGCAGCCACAGCGTGGGGCCGCCGGCTTCCGGGTCCGGACGCAGGGCAAAGATGACTGTGGAAATTGCCAGTTCCGGGGGCTGTTGCGCGCGCTCGGACACGTTGGCTGAATAGACCGGCATGGCTGCCTCCTCCCGGAACCTGAGTAAAGGTCATGATGACTAGAACATATGGTAGCGGGTTATGGTCAGAATGACCCCATCAGATTCCTTGGGGAGCCGATTGTGACGCCGGTGCGCTGCGGCGCAGTTATCTGCGCCGATTCCCGGAGAAGCCCGCGCCGGACATTGAGGGCTGGGACGCTAGGCTTCGGATCATGCAGCCAGAGGAGCAGCGCCGCCGGTTCGAGTGGCCGGACAACGAGGAGATCCTGCGTCGTCGCTACGGTGCCAAACCGCGGCCGGCGAACCACCGCGTGGTGCTGGGCAGCCATGCGTTCTTCAAGGGCTGGCTGGTGGCCTTCGGTTCGTGGTTCGCTTTTTCCCTGACCATCAGCATCATCGACACGGTTGTATCGCCAGACTCGGCAGCCCTGAGCTTCTGGGGCCTGGCGCTGATGGTCAGCTTTTTCTTCGCCGCACTCCTGGGCGCGCCGGCTGCCCTCGCGGTGGCCGCCCTACTCCGTCCCGTGCGCCGGCAGTGGATCCATGTCCTGGTATTCGCCGTCGGCCTGGGCGGGTTCACGTGGGCCGTTTTTGCCGGCCTCGCTCCGGAAACGGGAGCCCTGCCTGCCGTCGTCGCCGCGATCGCCGGAACCGCAGCCGGACTCGGCCGGGCGGCGGTGATTCCCGACGTCGATATTTACGACGTCGAAATTTACGACGGCGGCGACGGCCACAGTGCCGAGGTCAGCGGGGATCGGCAGCAGCTTTGACCAGCGGGAGCGTTCGCTCCCGAAAATGGCTGTTGAGGACGATCACCGAGGACGAGCGGAGCACCGTATTGGTCGCCATCACCTCATCGAGGACGCGCTGCAAATCCGCATTCGAACGGGCCACCACACAGGCCAGCAGGTCGCTTTCGCCGGACACGGTATGCAGTTCCAGCACTTCCGGAATCTCGGCGAGCGCAGCGGCCACCGCGTCGTGGCCGGATTCCTGCCGGATCACGAAAGAACAATAGGCGCGCACGACGTAGCCCAGCGCTTCGGGAGATAGCCGGGGGCCCCAGCCCGACGTCACACCGGCGCGTTGCATCTTGTCCAACCGGGCCTGTACTGTGGCACGCGCTACTTTCAGTACCCGCGAGGCTTCCAGCACGGACATCCGCGGGTCCTCCGTGAACAGCGCGACGATGTCGGCATCGAGAGAGTCGATCTGCATGACGCTGGGCGTCCTTTCACGTTCGGTCATCGCCGGGTGCGGGAAACCGCTAGACAAATTGTCAGCCTTCGGGCTGCTTTCACCAAACAACAGGACAGTCGATGCCACGACCGCGAGCCAATACCGCACACCACCGCGACTCCACCGGCACGGCGCCCGGCAGGCTTGGCCACGGCATGAAACAGCGCCAGCTGATCATGATGGGTCTCGGCAGCGCGATCGGCGCCGGGCTTTTCCTCGGCTCCGGAGCGGGCATCCAGGCCGCCGGGCCCGCCGTGCTGATCTCCTACCTGTTGGCCGGCACGCTGGTGATCATCGTGATGTGGGCCCTGGGTGAAATGGCCGCGGCCAACCCCAGCAGCGGCGCCTTCTCGACGTACGCGGAGAAGGCGCTCGGCCGCACTGCCGGCGCCACCATCGGCTGGCTCTGGTGGCTGCAGTTGGTCGTGGTGATCGCGGCTGAGGCGGTCGGGGCCGCCGGCCTCTTGGCCACCATCTGGCCGTCGCTGCCTGTCTGGTTGCTCGCGCTGGTCTTCATGGTGGTCTTCACGGTGATCAACCTCTTCGGTGTGCGCAACTACGGAGAATTCGAGTTCTGGTTCGCCATCTTCAAGGTCGTCGCCATCCTGGCCTTTCTCGCCATCGGTGCGGCGCTGATCTTTGGCTGGCTGCCCGACGTGGCCTCGCCCGGACTGGGCGTGATCTTCGGCGAAGACGGTTTCGCCCCCAACGGCATCGCCGGCATCGGCGCCGGGCTGCTGGTGGTGATCTTCGCCTTCGGCGGCACCGAGATCGTGGCCGTAGCGGCAGCGGAGACCGAAAACCCGGGCACCAGCGTCGCCAAGGCCATCCGCACCGTGGTCTGGCGCATTCTGGTGTTCTACTTCGGGTCCGTGCTGGTCATCGCCTTGACCGTGCCGTGGGATTCGCCCGCCTTGGCATCCCCCTTCGCCGCGGTGCTCTCCGAGGCGAAGATTCCCGGGGCGGACACAGCCATCACCTTGGTCGCAGCCATCGCGCTGCTCTCGGCACTCAACGCCAACCTGTACGGGGCCTCGCGGATGATTTTCTCCCTCTCGGAGCGGGGCGAGGCGCCTCACGCACTGCAACGGCTCAGCCAGCGCCGGGTTCCGATGAGGGCGGTGTTCGCGTCCGTGGCCTTCGGCTTCGTGGCCACCGTGCTGGAACTGGTCTTCCCGGAGCGGGTCCTCCCTGTGTTGCTGAATATCGTTGGGTCGACCTGCCTGGTGGTCTGGGGGATGGTGCTGCTGTCCCAGTTGGTGTTGCGCCGCCGGGCTGACCGCGAGGGCACCGAACTGCCGTTCCGGATGCGCGGCTTCCCCGCCGTCACCTTCATCGGCCTGGCCTTGCTGACCATCATCCTGGTGCTGGGTTTCTTCTCCCCGGCCACCGGCATTCAACTGCTCTCCACCCTGGGGCTCATTGCCGGCATCGCCGTAGCGGCGAAAATCAACGCCCGCAGAAACACGGCAAAAAGCCCCGTTGCCCCCTGACTCGCTTGGCAGTTTGTCCACGCCTTCCCCCAATGGAAGCGACTAACTGCGCACGTTGTGCGGTAAATCAGTTGCAGATTGCACACCCCCGCCTTCGGTGACTATCGTCACGGTTAGCAACCGACGCCGTCGGCCGCCGCTTCCGGCGGGCCGCGGCACCGAAACTACGTGGAGGAGCAGGCATGAGCGACACTCTTGCCCTGGACCCGTCGGCCCAGCCCGACCTGTCCGCCGAAGACCTCAAGGAGCTCTACCGGCTGATGGTGGCGGTGCGCCACCTGGACGAATCAGCCATCCGCTGGCAGCGCCAAGGGCTGATTCCCGGCTACGCGCCGGAGCTTGGCCAGGAAGCCGCGCAGGTCGGCAGCGGCTACGCACTGGATATGGAACGGGACTTCGTGTTTCCGACCTACCGGGAAATGGGCGTGGCCCGCACCGTGGGCGTGGATATGGTCGAGTACATGTCCACCCACAAGGCCAGCTGGCACGGCGGACTGTACGATCCCCAAGCATCCCGCTTCGCCCCGATCCAGGCCGTGGTGGCCGGCTCCGTGCTGCACGCCGTCGGCTGGGCCCACGGCCAGACGCTTTCCGGCACCCCTGCCGGCGAGCTCGGGGTGGCCATCACCTACTTCGGCGACGGCGCGAGCTCGCAGGGCGACGTGCATGAAGCCATGAACTTCGCGGCCGTCATGAAGGCCCCCGTGGTCTTCTTCATCCAGAACAACGGATTCGCCATCTCGGTGCCAACCGAGCGCCAGGTGGCCGGCGGCTCGGTGGCCGCCCGCGCCGCCGGATACGCCATGCCGTCGCTCCAGGTGGACGGTAACGACGTCGTGGCCGTGCACCAGGCCACGGCTGCCGCTCTGGCCCACGCCCGCTCCGGCAACGGCCCGGCGATCGTGGAAGCCATGACCTACCGCCGCGGCCCGCATTCCACCAGTGACGACCCGGGCCGCTACCGCACCCTGGCCGAGGAACGGGCCGACGGCGGAGAGGATCCGCTGGCCCGGATGCGCAGCCTGCTGCTGTCCGAGGGCGTCGCCGGCGAGGACTTTTTCGCTGAAACGCTCGAAGCCGCCCAGGCCGAAGAGGAACGGATCCGCCAGGGTGTGGGAGCACTTGGTTCCCGGCCGGGCACTGAAATGTTCGATTTTGTCTATCAGGAACCCACCCATGCCTTGAAGGCCCAGGCGCGCGCCTGGCGAGAGGAGTCCGAGCATGTCTGAGCACACCACTCTCAGCGACCTCGAAGCCGCCATCGACAATACGTTCGGCACCGACGCCCAGCAGGCGTCCGCCGATGTGGTGGAGCCCGCCGTGGTCACCGCCGTCGAGACCCTCTCCATGCAGCAGGCGCTGAACCGCGCACTGGCCGAGGTGCTGAAGGACAACCCCAAGGCACTGGTGCTGGGCGAGGACGTCGGACAGCTCGGCGGCGTCTTCCGGATCACCGATGGCCTGCAGAAGAAGTTCGGAGAGGACCGGGTCTTCGACACTCCGCTGGCCGAATCGGGCATTCTGGGCATGTCGGTGGGCCTGGCCATGGCCGGCTACCACCCGATCCCCGAGGTGCAGTTCGACGGCTTCGCCTACCCGGCAATCAACCAGATTGTCTGCCAGGTGGGCCGCATGAACTACCGCAGCCGCGGCACCATGCCGATGCCGATCACGCTGCGGGTACCCAGCTTCGGCGGCATCCGCGCTCCGGAGCATCACGGCGAGTCGCTGGAATCGCTGTTCGCCCACGTACCCGGACTGAAGGTGGTCTCCCCCTCCAGCCCGAACGAGGCCTACCACTTGCTCAAGCACGCCGCGACCCGGCCGGATCCGGTGATCTTCATGGAACCGAAGTCCCGTTACTGGCAGAAGGGCCCGGTGGATACGTCGCCCGCGGCCGATGCCTACTCCCCCGAAGGTTCCCGGATTGTCCGTGAAGGCAAGCACCTGACGCTGGTGGCCTGGGGTGCCATGGTGGCCCGCTGCCTGCAGGTGGCGGAGCTCGCCGCCGAAGACGGCATCGACATCGAGGTGCTGGACCTGCGCTGGCTCAAGCCGATCGACGCCGAGGGACTGGCGGCGTCCGTGGCCAAGACGCGACGCGCCGTCGTCGTGCATGAAGCGCCGCTGACCTCCGGCCTGGGCGCAGAAGTGGCAGCGCTGATCACCGAGCGCTGCTTCGGCACCCTGCGTGCGCCCGTTGAACGGGTGACCGGATTCGACGTACCGTACCCGTCAGGAGATCTGGAAGACGAGTACGTACCCAACATTGACCGCATCCTGTTCGGGATCCAGCGAGTATTGGAGTATCGCCGTGGCTGAAATTTCGTTCCCCTTGCCCGACTTGGGCGAAGGCCTGATCGAAGCGACCGTGCTGGAGTGGCTGGTTGCCGAGGGCGAGCAGATCGAGCGCAACCACCCGCTGGTGGAGGTGGAGACCACCAAGTCGGCCGTCGAGCTGCCCTCGCCGCAGGCCGGCAAGGTGGTGAAAATCTACGGCGGCCCCGGTGACATCATCAAGGTTGGCGAACCGCTGATCGTCTTCGAGGTTCCCGACGACACCGCCGGTATTGTGGGCACTGTACCGAAGGAAGAAGCGCCCAAGCGCCGCGTCCGCTTGACCGCGGCGCTCGACGACGAGGACTAAGCATGGGAACCCACCGGGAGCACACCGTTGAAGGCGTTGACCCGCACCTGCACGTGCAGGTGCACGAGGCCGCCGAGGGCACCGAAGGTCCTCGCCGCCCAGTGATCCTGCTCCACGGTTTCGCCTCCTCCGCCAAGCTCAACTGGGAGGACGCCGGCTGGATCACCGCGCTGACGCAGGCGGGTCGGCGCGTGGTCACGGTAGACCTTCCCGGCCACGGCGAAAGCACCGCCCCCGAAGAAATGGATGCCTACGCGCCCAGCCGGATCCGTGCCGACCTGCTGCAGTTGATTCAGGACGCCAAGGTCCGGCTCTTGAAAGAGGACGACGGCGACACCGGGGTGGACCTGATCGGCTACTCCCTGGGTGCCCGGCTGGCATGGGAATTCGGCGCCACCCAGCCGGAACTGGTCCGGCGGATGGTACTCGGCGGCCCGGGCAGCGCAGACCCGCTGGCAGACTTCGACCTGCATGCCGCTCAGCGCTTCCTGGCCGACGGGACGCCGATCGAGGACGTCAACACCGCTGAACTGCTGCGGATGGCCAAGCTGGTGCCGTCCAACGACATCTTCGCGCTGATGACCATGATCGAAGCGATCAAGACGGAACCGTTTGTGCCGGCCGAAGCTGTGCCAAAAATGCCCATCCTGCTGGTGGCCGGCGACAGGGACGACCTGGCGTCCACCGCTCCTGAGCTGGAGGCGCTCGCCGAGGCAGCCGAATTGGTGTGGCTGCCTGCCCGCACGCACGCCAATGCGGTGACTTCCCGCACCTTTAAGACCGCCGCCATCGAATTCCTCGCCGGATAACCCATTTTCGCCCCCAACTGTAGACGCCAAGCAGGCTGATCATCGCTACAATTGCCGACGACAGCAAAATCCTGGGGCGTGGAGGCTTGATGGAGACAATCCTGGGCGGGCGCTACAGGACACGGGAGCTTATCGGCACCGGTGGGGCAGCGTCTGTATACCGGGCCGTGGATCAATCCTTGGGCCGCGACGTGGCCGTCAAGATGTTCGCTCCGACGACGCCCGATGACGACGAGTACCGGCGGCAGCACACCGAAACACTGCTGCTGGCCACCCTGAACCACCCCGGTTTGGTCACTTTGCTGGACGCCGGCCTGCATACCGCCGACGACGGCGCGACCACCAGTTTTTTGGTGATGGAACTGATTGAAGGGGCCGACCTGCGGCGCAGGCTGCGCGCTGGTCCGCTCACGTCCGTCGAAACAGCGCAGATTGGCGCCGATCTGGCCGATGCGCTGAACTACATCCACGACCAGGGCGTGATCCACCGCGACGTGAAGCCCGCCAACATCCTGCTGGCCAACGGGCATGCCGCGGACACCCGGCACCACCCCAAGCTGTCCGACTTCGGCATTGCGCGGATGATCGAAGCCAGCATGGCCACGGCCCAGGGCGCGACCATCGGGACCGCCAACTACCTCAGTCCGGAACAGGCCTTGGGCCACCCGGTCAGCGGGGCCAGCGATGTCTATTCACTGGGGCTGGTCCTGCTCGAATGCCTCACCCACCAGAAGGCTTTTTCCGGCACGCCGCTGGAGGCGGCCTTGGCCCGGCTGCTGCGCGACCCGGAGGTGCCGGACTCGCTCCCTAGGCACTGGAAAGACCTGCTCACCCGGATGACCAACCGCGACCCGGGCGCGCGGCCTACCGCACACGAGGTCGCCGTGAGCCTGCGGAACCAGGCCGAGGCCCCGCTGCCCGACCAGTCGGCACTGACATTTCCCTCCGGCGCTTCCGCCGGGTCGGAGGGGCCCGATGAGTCCGATGCGCCCGCCAATGTGGTCGCCTCCGCGCCGGTTCATTTCCCCGCTACCCGACCATCTGACGCCGAATCATCCGCTACCGGACCATCCGCCGGGACCCCGGCTGCGGCCGTTCAGCCTACGACCGGGCCGCCGGCGGGCGGCGCATCGTCCGCAGAGTCACCCGTAGAGCGCACCGGCGGGAATACGACAGGAAACCTGGCCATCCCCGCGCCGCCAAACCGCGCGCCCAGCGTGGGCTGAACTGCAGCACCCTCATAGTCTTTGAAACACCCTGAGCCGCCGCTACAGTATTAGCCAGATCCCGGGTGGCAACGACCGCGCGTCAGCCACGAAACGGGCAGCAGCATCTTGACATCAGCGGCTTTCAGCCAGCCATCCTTCCGTCTCTGCGGTTAGACCCACCCGTCCCTGCGGTCGGGCGCATCCGTCATTTCGGTCGGACACACCCGTCTCGGCGGTCAGGTCCATCAGTGCGGGCACCATCCCGGAACAGCTTCGTGCAAGGCCGGCACCGGCTTTCAGACTTTCCGACCGATCGGTCGAGAAATGTTTCGCCACCCTCTTGACGTGGCTTCCGCCACACGCCATGATGGATCGTATACGATTTCGTACTTCACAGGAGGATGCTTTGTCCGAAGGCAACGTCACCCAGTCCGCCGCCACGCTGCAGACGGTGGATACCAAGATCCTGGAGGACGCCGGCAAGGTGCTGGCCGTACACCTCTCCTACAGTTCCCGGGCGGCACAGCGCGGACGGGTCCCCGCGAACCCTTCCTACTTCATGAAGGCTTCCTCGTCGCTGGCCCTCTCCGGCGGCACCGTGGAGCGTCCCGCCAACACCGAACTGCTCGCCTTCGAGGGTGAAATCGCCCTGATCATCGGCAAGCCCGCCCGACGCGTCACCGTCGAGGACGCCTGGGATTACGTGGGTCAGGTGACCGCCAGCAACGATCTGGGCGTCTACGACATCAAGTACGCGGACAAGGGCTCCAACATCCGTTCCAAGTCCGGCGACGGCTTCACCCCGATCGGCCCGGCCTTGCTGCCGGCCGCGTCGGTCAACCCGGACGCGCTGCGGATCCGCACCTGGGTCAACGGCGAGGTGGTCCAGGACGACACCACCGCCGGCCTGATCTTCTCCTTCGCGCGGATTGTGGCCGACCTGTCCCAGCTGATGACCCTGCACCCGGGCGATGTCATCCTCACCGGCACCCCGGCCGGCTCCTCCGTGATCGTGCCGGGCGACGTCGTCGAGGTTGAAGTATCCGACGAAGCCGCCGGCCTGAGCACCGGCCGCCTGTCCACCACGGTCACCCAGGGCGAAGCGGAATTCGCCTCCTTCGGCAACACCCCGAAGATCACCGACCAGGACCGGGTCGACGCCTTCGGCAGCGAAGAGGCCGCCGGGCTGGCTCCGGCGGTCACCGGCAAATCCGCGCTGACCGAAGACGTCAAGGCCAAGTTGCTCTCGGTTGCGACGGCCACCATCTCCGGCGCGCTGCGCAAGCGCGGGCTGAACAATGTCAGCGTTGACGGCCTGCTGGCCACCAAGCCCGGGCAGAAGGTCATCGGCACGGCGCGCACGCTGCGCTACGTGCCCAACCGCGAGGACCTGTTCAAGTCCCACGGCGGCGGCTACAACGCCCAGAAGCGCATCATCGACGCCATCGGCCCGGGCGAGATCCTGGTCATGGAGGCCCGCGGCGAAAAGGGCTCCGGCACTCTCGGCGACATCCTCGCCCTGCGCAGCCAGGTACGCGGCGCCGAAGCCATCATTACCGACGGCGGTGTCCGCGACCTGTCCGAGGTGGCGGCCCTGGAGATCCCCACCTTCTACAACGGCGCCCACCCGGCGGTCCTCGGCCGCAAGCACGTTCCCTGGGACACCGACGTCACGGTCGCCTGCGGCGGCACCACCATCCAGCCCGGCGACATCATTGTGGCCGACGACAACGGCATCCTGGTCATCCCGCCGGCCTTGGCCGCGGAAATCGCCGACGAGGTGGTGGAGCAGGAACGCCAGGACACCTTCGTCTTCGAGATGGTCAAGGAAGGCCACAAGATCGAGGGCCTGTTCCCGATGAACGCCGAATGGCGCGCCCGTTACGACGCCTGGGTCGCGGAGCAGCCGAAGTGACCACCCTGGCCCCCAGCAAATCGCAGCAGGCTTACGAGCTGCTGCACGAGCGGATCGCCAAGGGCGAGCTGGTGCCCGGGTACCGGCTGGTCCTCGGCACCATCGCCGCGGAACTGGGCTGCAGCACGGTTCCGGTGCGCGAGGCGATCCGCCGGCTGGAGGCCGAGGGTCTGGTGACCTTCGAGCGCAACATCGGGGCAACGGTCGCGGCCGTTGACGCCGAGTTGTACCTGCACACGATGGAGACGCTGGCCGTCATCGAGGGAGCGGCAACGGCGCTGGCCGCTCCGCTGCTCTCCGCGGTGGACCTGGCCGAAGCGCGTGCCATCAACGCCGAGCTGCGCCGCTGCCTGGACGACTTCGATCCGCCCCGCTTCACCCAGCTCAACGACAGGTTCCACGCCGTGCTGTACGAGCGCTGCCCCAACCCGCACATCCTGGACCTGGTCCACCGGGGCTGGAACCGGCTCAACGCCATGCGGGCGTCCAGCTTCAGCCACATTCCCGGCCGTGCCCGCTCCTCGGTCGAGGAACACGAGCATCTGCTGGATTTGATCGATGCCGGTGCCAGCACCAGCGAGGTGGAGAAGGCGGCCCGGGCCCACCGGACCAACACGCTCAACGCCTACCTGGCCGCGGACGGCATGCCGCCCTCACCCCTCTAGACCCAACCGACTACCCGACACCGCAACCCCCATTGGAAAGGACCATCATGGCCGAGCACTTTGTTCCGGACAACCTGCCCACCCATCTGCAGCACTACATCGGCGGCAAGCTCGTCGACTCGATCGACGGCGACACCTTCGACGTGCTGGACCCGGTCACCAACAAGCCCTACATCAAGGCAGCTTCCGGCAAGGTCGCCGACGTCGCCGCGGCCGTCGCCGCCGCCAAGGACGCCTTCGAGAACGGCCCCTGGCCGACCATGCTGCCGCGCCAGCGCTCCCGGGTGCTGCACAAGATCGCCGACATCGTCGAGTCCCGCGGCCAGGAACTGGCCGAAATGGAATGCTTCGACACCGGGCTGCCGATCAAGCAGGCCCTGGGGCAGGCCCAGCGCGCCGCGGAAAACTTCCGCTTCTTCGCCGACCTGATCGTGTCCCAGCACGACGACGCCTTCAAGGTCCCCGGCCGCCAGGCCAACTACGTCAATCGCAAGCCGATCGGCGTCGCCGGCCTGATTACGCCGTGGAACACGCCGTTCATGCTGGAGTCCTGGAAGCTGGGCCCGGCGCTGGCGACCGGCAACACGGTGGTCCTGAAGCCTGCCGAGTTCACCCCGCTCTCCGCGTCCCTGTGGCCCGGGATCTTCGAGGAAGCGGGCCTGCCCGAGGGCGTCTTCAACATCGTCCACGGCTTCGGTGAAGAAGGCTTCGCCGGCGACTCGCTGGTCAAGCACCCGGACGTCCCGCTGATCTCCTTCACCGGCGAGTCGCGCACCGGCCAGATCATCTTTGCCAACGCGGCCCCGTACCTGAAGGGCCTGTCCATGGAGCTGGGCGGCAAGTCCCCCGCCGTCGTCTTCGCCGACGCCGATCTCGAAGCCGCCATCGACGCGACCATCTTCGGCGTCTTCTCCCTCAACGGCGAGCGCTGCACCGCCGGCTCGCGCATCCTGGTGGAGCGGAGCATCTACGACGAATTCGTCGAGCGCTACTCGGCCCAGGCCAAGCGCGTCAAGGTGGGCTACCCCCACGACGAGGCCACCGAGGTGGGCGCCCTGGTCCACCCGGAGCACTTCGAGAAGGTCATGTCCTACGTGGAGATCGGCAAGCAGGAAGCCCGCCTGACCGCCGGCGGCGGCCGCCCGGAGGAGTTCCCGGAGGGCAACTTCATCCAGCCGACCGTCTTCGCCGACGTGGCTCCGGACGCCCGCATCTTCCAGGAGGAGATCTTCGGCCCGGTCGTGGCCATCACCCCGTTCGACACGGACGAGGAGGCGCTGGAGCTGGCCAACAACACCAAGTACGGACTGGCCGCCTACATCTGGACGAACGACCTCAAGCGGTCGCACAACTTCGCCCAGAACGTCGAGGCCGGCATGGTGTGGCTGAATTCCAACAACGTCCGCGACCTGCGCACTCCGTTCGGCGGTGTGAAGGCGTCCGGCCTGGGCCATGAGGGCGGCTACCGCTCCATCGATTTCTACACCGACCAGCAGGCCGTCCACATCAACCTCGGCGAGGTGCATAACCCGGTCTTCGGCAAGGCCGAGGATGCCGCCGCGGTCATGGACTCCTAACCCCATCCCCCACCGCTCGAAGGAGAGAGAAACATGAGCAACGAAATCCCCAAGCCCTCCGTCCCGGCCCCGGACATCCTGCGCTGCGCCTACATGGAGATCGTGGTGACCGATCTGGCCAAGTCCCGTGCGTTCTACGTGGACCTGTTGGGCCTGCACGTGACCCACGAAGACGACGAGGCGATCTACCTGCGCTCGTTCGAAGAGTTCATCCACCACAACCTGGTGCTGCGCAAGGGGCCGATCGCCGCCGTCGCCGCCTTCGCCTACCGGGTGCGCACCCCGGAGGACGTGGACCGCGCCGAGGCTTACTACAAGGAATTGGGCTGCCGCACGGAGCGCCGCAAGGAAGGCTTCGTCAAGGGCATTGGGGACTCGCTGCGGGTGGAGGATCCGCTGGGCTTCCCGTACGAGTTCTTCCACGAAGTGGACCACGTGGAGCGCCTGCACATGCGCTACGACCTCTACTCTGCCGGCGAACTGGTGCGTCTGGACCACTTCAACCAGGTCACCCCGGACGTCCCCCGCGGCCGCAAGTACCTGGAGGACCTGGGCTTCCGCGTCACCGAGGACATCAAGGACTCCGACGGCGTGACCTACGCCGCCTGGATGCACCGCAAGGGCACCGTGCACGACACCGCCCTGACCGGCGGCAACGGACCGCGCATGCACCACGTGGCGTTCTCCACCCATGAGAAGCACAACATCATCCAGATCTGCGACAAGATGGGCGCGCTGCGCATGTCCGACCGGATCGAGCGCGGCCCGGGCCGGCACGGTGTGTCCAACGCGTTCTACCTCTACATCCTGGACCCGGACGGCCACCGCGTGGAGATCTACACCCAGGACTACTACACCGGCGATCCGGACAACCCCGTGATCACCTGGGACGTGCACGACAACCAGCGCCGCGACTGGTGGGGCAACCCGGTGGTCCCGTCCTGGTACACCGAGGCCTCCCTGGTGCTGGACCTCGACGGCAACCCGCAGGAAGTCGTCGAGCGCACCGACAGCTCGGAGATGGCGGTGACCATCGGCGCCGACGGTTTCTCCTTCACCCGGGAAGATGACGAAGACGGCACCTTCCGCGGACAGGCCGCCAAGGGCTTCAAGATCGGCAACCAGGTCTAGTTCGCTCAGGCCTGCTTGAATAACGACGCCGGTGGGCGGCTTCCGTACGGAGGCCGCCCACCGGCGTCTGCCCACCCTTGCCGCTTCCGCCCGCCGATGCAACACTGGCTGCTACTGGGGGCCGTTCAGCGGCCGGCGGGCTGCCGTTGGCCAACACTCTATGGGGAAGAGGAACGCCGATGTCTGCTCTGCACAAGCTGATGGAACGGATCGAGCAAACCGAAGCGCTGGACAAGGTCGCCCGGCCGGTGGCCGCCCTGGTTGGCCGCCTGGTCAAACCGCGGTTGGTCAGGAACGTCCTCAGCGGCAGCTATCTGGGGCATCCGCTGCATCCACTGATGACCGACCTGCCCATCGGCGCGTGGACCATGTCGACGCTGCTGGACACCGTGGGCGGCCGCCGCGCCGAGCCCGCCGCCGACGTGCTGGTCACTGCCGGAATCCTGACCGCGGCGCCCACGGCCTGGGCCGGACTGAACGACTGGTCGGACACGCAGGGCGAAGACCGCCGGGTGGGAATCGTGCATGCCGCCGCCAATGCGTCGGCAACTATCTGCTTCACCGCCTCGCTAGTGGCCCGCTGCAGCGGCCATCGCGGAGTTGCCAAAGTGATCGCCCTGGGCGGATTCGGCCTGCTCATGTCCGGCGGTTACCTCGGCGGACACTTGAGCTACTCGCGCGGCGTCAACGTCAACCACACGGCGTGGCGGGAGGGCCCGGCCGAATGGACCGGTGTGCTGGCCGCGAGCGAACTGGCCGACAACACGCCGCAACTGGCGAAGGTCGGCGACCTCTCGCTGGTCCTGTACCGCAGCGGCGGAACGGTCCGGGCGTTGGACAGTGTCTGCAGCCACATGGGCGGTCCGCTGGATGAGGGGACGGTGGACGACGGGTGCATCACCTGCCCCTGGCACGGCAGCACCTTCCGCTTCGCGGACGGCAGCGTCGTGAGGGGTCCGGCCAGTTCCGAGCAGCCGGCCTACGAGACCCGAGTCCGCGAAGGGCAGATCGAAGTCCGCCGGCGCTGACCGGCGGGCCAGGTTGGCCGGTCGCTCCTGAGGCCCGGTGCCAGCAGCGCCCGGATCAGCTGTTGCCGGTGCCAGCCGCGCCGGATTCAGCGGCGCCCGGAGCTCGCCGCGGACAAACGCGAGCTGCGGCGGGCATCGGCCACGGCGATCAGCAGCGTGGCAACGACCGAGGCAGCGGTGACGCACAGGCCCGCGGTGATCGCTGCCGTCCAGCCGGCCCGGGCCTGGACCGCAAAGGCCACGGCGGTGATTACGGCGATGCCCACGGCAGTGCCGATCCGCTGCGATGTCTGCAGCACTCCCCCGGCGCTGCCCGAATACTCCAGCGGCACTTCAGCGAGGGTCAATGTCTGGTTGGGAGTGATGATCAGGCCCTGCGCCATACCGATGAACGACAGCGTCAGCAGCATCCACCAGATACTGAGCACCCCGGCCGCCTCCCATTGGATGACGGCGATGGTCAGGCCCAGCCCCAGCAACGCGCAGAGGATGCCGACCACGATCGATGTCCGCCCGTGCTCCAGGACCCGCTGGCCCGACCAGTGCGACGCATAGGCACCGAGCAGGGCGGCGGGCAGGCCGATCAGCCCGGCCTCGAGCGCGGTGCCGCCCAGCCCTTGCTGGATGTAGAGGGCCACCAGCACCCACACACTGGTTACGCCCATGAAGTAGAGGCCTGCGATCAAGGAGCCGTTCGAAAAGCTGTGCGTGCGGAAAATGCGCAGGTCCACCATCGGGCTTCGGCCCCGGCTCCGGTAGGCGTGTTCCCACCACGCCCACAACGCCAGCAGCGCAGCGCCGCCCGGCAGCAGCAGCCAGATCCAGGGCCCGGCCCCGCGTTCCACGAAAGGCAACAGCAGCGCCAGCACGGCCAGGCCCAGGAGCACCGCTCCGAGGGGATCCAGATCCCGGTCGGCATCTGCCGCCTTGGGACGGCCGGCCCCGGCGTGACGGGGTTTAAACCACGCTAACGCGAGCACAATGGCCAGGATCCCCACCGGGACATTGACCAGGAACGTCCAACGCCACCCCTCCTGCACGCCGACGAACTCGATGATCATCCCGCCTAGCAAGGGCCCGATGGCCACCGAAATGCCGATCACGCTGCCGAGTGCACCGTAGGCCCGGCCGCGTTCGGCACCGCGAAAGTACTGCTGGATCATGCCCACGGCCTGCGGATTCAGCAGTCCGGAACCGAGTCCTTGTAGAAAGCGCGTGATGTTCAAGCTGAGCGGGTCGGGGGCCAGTCCGGCGGCCACCGAGGCCAGGGTGAAGAGCGCGACGCCGGCGATGAACAACGGACCGCGGCCCAGGATGTCTCCCGCCCGGCCTGCGGCCACCAGCACCACGCCGAAGGTCAGGGCGTAGCCGGACAGGACCCACTGCAGGTCAGAATCGGAGGCGCCCAGCCCGATCTGGATGGACGGCAGCACCACATTGACAATGCTGACGCTCACCAGCGACATGAAAATGGCCACCAGCAGCACGGACAGGATCCGCCAGCGGCCGGGATCCGGCACGTACCCCTGCTCGGCGCCGTCCGGGCCGTCCGGGCTCTCCGTTATGCCGGCAGCGGGTCGGTTCTGAGCGGGGTGGGGAGCGGAGTCAGGGTCTGGGGTCACCCCTCATTCATACGCCGGGTGCGTGCCCCTGCCAAACGGTACGAATCCGTCCCGCTGCGTGTAGGCCTGAACTCCGGCGGGGTTGCCTGAACTCCGGTGTGAACACCGGCGGCCTGGGCTCTACGGTCGTTGGCGCAACCGGTTCAGGTAGAACGCAGCCGACACGGCCGCCAGCAGTTCCAGCAGGATGACGCCCAGCATCATTTCGGTGTGCGGAAGGACTGCTGTCAGGGACTCCGCACCGACGGCGGTCCCCACGGGGCCTGCGCCGAGCGCAGTGCTCCCGGCGGCGGCGACACCGTGCCCGGCGTGGCCGCCGCCGTACGAACCGGCCCCGGTCAGCAGCCAGGTGTGGAAGGCTGCCATGGCAAGGGCCGCCAACATCAGCATCCGGGCCGGTCCTGCCCCGCCGCGGCGCCAAGACTTGAGCGCACACGGCAGGCAGAACGCGGCCATGGCCAGCATCAGCAGGCTCTGCCACGGGGTGTCCAGGTGCTGCCAGGCCATCCACAGGTGGGCGGCGATGGAAGTGAAGGCGACCACGGCGCACAGCCGGGCCAGCCGCACAAGCCGGGCCCCGGCGTCGTGCTGGGCCGTGGATCCCCACTGTGCAACCGCGGTCATCTCCACACCCCCTGGTTAGCTGTGGCAGTGCCCGCCGGCGGCAGGCGTATTTGCCGGCACGTCCAGCACGGGGCTGCGGTCGAAGAAACCATCCGGGCGGAGCCTGAATCCGGCCGTGTCTACCGGCATGATAGGCCAGTCCTCCACCCGCGGATAGTGGGTCAGGCCGAAGGTATGCCAGAGCACAATGTCCTCGCCATCGATGTTGCGGTCCTGCGCCACGTAGGCCGGCAGTCCGGCGCCGCCGGCATGCTGGTTCACGAAGTCGCCGGTCGGGTAGCGCTCGTACTCGGCATACTGGGTAACCCACAGGTCCTTGGCAGCGAAGGCCGCGCGCTTGGCCACGGAGGACTCCGGGTCGGCCAGCAGCGTGGGCTGGCCCTGCGGCATCAGCTTGTAGGCCACCGGCTCGCCCAGCCGGTTGGTGGATTCCGGGTTGGAGATGTGCCAGGTCCGGCCGGCCGGCATGTTGGCCTCGCGGACGCCCTCGGACTCGGTCTTCAGCAGAGCACGACGGCGGGTGAAGGCGTTGCCGCGCTCGTTGCCTTCGCCGAGGGGAACCCGCACAGCTTCTTCTTCCTCCACCCGGTTGGTGAAGCCGTCCAGCGCCATATCCAGCCGCGCGCTGAACAGGTGCTGGTGGTACGGCGCGCCCAGGCCCGGAGCCATCTCGGAGGCGTACTCGTAGCCCTTGCCCGGGTAGGCGCTGGTGAACACGATGCCGGTGGCCTTGGCCTCGAACTCAATGGTGCCGTCGAGGTAGAGGTACCAGTAGAAGCCGTAGTCGTAGTTGCCGATGGTGGTGAAGAAGGAGACCACCATGCGCCGGTTGCGGCGGGTGTAGTTGATCCCGGTCCACAGGTCGGAGTGCTTGGCCAGGATGGAGTAATCCTCTTCGTGCATGCAGATGCCGTTGCGGATCTCCCGCGGGTTGCCGAAACCGTCGGCGATCACGGGCGAGAGGTAGGTGATCTCGCCCAGGCAGTCGCAGCCCAGTTCCAGCGAGTTGGCGTACTGGCCCACCAGATATTCGCCGGTGTCGAAGTAGTTCTGCCAGGAGCGCACCGGCGACGGGTCGCCGTACGGCACCACCATTTCGGCGATCGAAGCCCGTTTGATGATGGAGCGGGTGCGGTCGCCGTCCTTGAAGCCGATGTTGTGCAGCACCACGCCTTCGCGGACGTCGAAGCCGACGTCAAAGGACCACTTCTCCCACTCGATGTGGTTGCCGCCAGTGACCGTGAAGCTGGGTCCTTCGGGCTGGGTGATCTCGATGGGCTTCTGTGTGGTGCGGAGTTCGCCGGTCAGTTCCGGATCCGTGTAGTTGCCGTGCTCGGCCGGAACCGGCATGGCGCCGAAGTCCAGCACCTGGTCCACGGTCTTGTTCACGATGTCCACATAGGCCACCAGCCCGTCGATCGGGTGCGCCCAGGCACTGTCCTCCGGGAAGTTTTGGTAGAACGCCAGGCCGCGCAGGATCCGCCGGCCCTTCTCCTCCGGATACTCGAACACCCCGGCAGAGAGCGGTGCGACCCGCACCTTGTCGATTTCCAGACCGCGGTCGGCAATCGCCCTCAACCAGCGTTCATCGGTGGACAGGATGGCCTCGACGACCTCGAACTCCTCCTCGAGTACCGGCAGCTCGCCGGTCACCGAGGTATCCAGCTCAACCTGTGTCAGGACCTTGCGGGAGGTGACGGAAACGGTCACATCCTTGGGCGCGGCGCCCGTGACGTCCAGCAGGAAGGCCCGGAACCGCCGGTCTCCGCTCGCTTCACCAGCGCGGCGCGGCGGATCCAGCAGCCCAAGGTAGGCGAAGCGGGTGTTCTCCCCCGCCAGCCCTGCCTCAGCCAGAATGGTGCGGACGGCGGTGATTTCCTCGGCGGAGGCCAAAGCGTAGGAGGAAACGGTGGCGGCAGCGGTGGTCATGGCGGCCCTTTCTCAAACGGATTGGGAAACGCGGAGACGAATTTTTCGGCTGTGATCGACACCACGTTCTTTTTTCTATGTTCGTAGAGAATAACCCTCAGTAGGATTCATGGCAAGGGTTTTTTCTACGCACGTTTTTTCTACGCACGATTACAGGAGGCGGCCGGTGCCGAAGATCGTCGACCACGACCAACGCAGGGTCGATTTGGTCCAAGCGACGTGGCGGATCATCGCCCGGCACGGCATCGACGGTGCCACCATGCGCGAAATAGCCGCGGAAGCAGGCTTTGCCAACGGCGCGCTCAAGCCCTACTTCCCCACCAAGGACGACCTGCTGGCCTTTGCCTTCGGCTACGTCTTCGACCAGACAAACCGGCGGGTGGCCGACTCCATCCGTGGCCACAGCGGCCTGGACGCCTTGCGGCGGTATTGCCTGGAGGTATTGCCCGTCACCGATGTGACCATCAGCGAGGCCCGACTGGTCATTCCGTTCTGGCAAAAGGCGCTCACCGATCCGGACAAGGCCGCACTCCATTCCGACTCCATGGAACGCTGGCGCGTGGACTTCATGCGCTTCCTCGCCGAGGCCCGGGAGGCCGGCGAGGTCCGCTCTCCGGCCAGCGACGATGTGCTGGCCGGGCAGCTCCTGTCCTTCCTGCTGGGCGCGCAGATCACCGCCTCACTCACCCCTGACCACCACTCCCCTGAGCAGTTGATCGAGCACCTGGACAGTTGGCTTCGAATGGTCTCCGCGGATTCCTGATCAAAATTGTTTTTCGCCCGTTGTGGAAAATAGATGACAACGTGCCCCCGCAGGCGCTATGGTGTGGAGACTGTGTCCTGAGACACACCTGAAAACCGGTTCCAAGCGAAGGGGCCATTGTGACGATCACCTTTCCCGAACGCAGCACCCACACCTCATCCGGCACCGCCGGAACCGCTAGCGATTTCGCCAATGCCGCGCCTGCCACGCCGGCCGCGGCTCCCGCACCTTCCCAGCCGCGCACCCCGTCTGCGCCGTCCGCGCCTTCCGCGGTCCAGGTTGCCGAGGCCCGCTCGTTCGCCGAGTGGAACACGCTGATCTCCGAGTCCTTTGTGCCCCTGCAGGCCCGCACCAACTCCCCCGCCGGATTCCACGGCCGCCTGCGCTCCCGGGTCCTGGACGAATTGTCCGTGGTGGAAGTGACCGCGAACAGCCACAAGGTGCTGCGCACGCCCGCGCTCATCACGCGGTCCGACCGGCTCTACTACAAGCTCAACCTGCAACTGTCCGGCACCGGCATCCTCGTCCAGGACAACCGCGAAGCCACGCTGCGCCCGGGCGATCTGGCGGTCTATGACACCCACCGGCCCTACACCTTGGAGTTCGACGACGACTTCCGCACCCTGGTGCTGATGTTCCCGCACGACGCGTTGGACCTGCCGCCGGATTCCGTGACCGATCTGACCGCCGTCCGGTTCGCCGGGGACGCCGGCATCGGCCGGATGATCAGCCCGTTCATGGTCCAATTGGCGGACAACCTTGAACTGCTCTCGGGCCCCAGCGGCCACAGGCTGGCCCATAACGCCGTCGACCTGCTCGCAACCCTGTTTGACAGCGAACTGCGCAGCGAGAACGGGCCCCAGCGCGGCCATCATGGCGAATTGCTGGCACGGATCCGCCAGCACATCGATGCCAATCTGGGCGACCCGGAACTGTCTCCGGCAGCCATTGCCGCAGCCCACTTCATCTCCACCCGGCACTTGCACAGCATTTTCCACGACGCCGGCACCACCGTAGCCGGGTGGATCCGCGCCCGACGGCTCGAACGCTGCCGTCGCGACCTGCGCGACCCGCTGCAGGCAGACCGTGCGGTCGGTGCCATCGCCACGCGTTGGGGCTTCACCGATGCAGCCCATTTCAGCCGGGTGTTTCGCAGTGCCTTTGGCGTTCCGCCGAGCACTTACCGGCGCGGCTGAGCGGGTCAGCGGCCGGCGACGGCTTGCAGAAGCTGGCGGAACGCCCTGAGGTTGCGGGGCGCTGTGGCCGGTTCACGGGCAGCATCGATTCCCGCTTCGCGGATGGCGCCGATGAGGAGCCCCGCAACCGCCTCTATGTCGATGTCGGCACGCAGCTCCCCGCGCTCCTGGGCCTGCTGGAGTTCGCCGACAAACATGTCGAGGGTATGTTGCGAGGCGCTGCCCCGGCGCTTGCCGATCCCGAAGTGCTGGGGCCCCGAGACGTTGTAGAAGAAGCCCAGCTCGCGCCGAGCGGCAAGGCCGAGCATGGCACGCGGGTAGGCGCAGAGCTTCTCGATCCAATCGTCTTGCCCCGCAGCGTCGCGCTCCGCTGCGTCGATCAAATCCTGGCCAACCCTCTTGTAGGCTTCGGCCAACACGTCGGCACGGCCCCCCGGAAAATGCGCGTAAAGGGTGGCCCTTGACGTGCCGGCCCGCGCAGTGATCCGGTCGATGGTGGCAGCCTTCTCCCCCAACGCGTCGATGATGTCGATGGCTGAGCGCACCAAGTCGTGACGGGTTTGCAGCTGCTGCCGCTTGCGGAGCGGAAGGGGCAGCTCAGCAAGCTGGGTCCCCGACTCTCCCTCCCCTCGGCGCGCCGTGGACGGACCCGAACCATCGTCGGCGTTCATGCGTGGACGGCTTCTGCATGGGTTTCCGCGGCGAGTGCCACGTCGAGAGCGTCTATGACGCGGTCGAGTTCGTCCCGGCCAATCACCAGTGGCGGCCGGATCTTGAGGATGTTGTCGTTCGGCCCAATCCGACTGATCAGGATCCGTTTCCGCACGAGAGCTTCGACGATCCGTTTGGCCAAACCGGCATCCGGGCGGCCGGCGTCGTCAACAAGTTCCAAACCGAAGAACAGGCCTCGTCCCTTAGCAGAGGCCGCCCGGCGATGGCTGGCTACCAAGTCTTCGAGCCGGCGGGCAACGTGCCGTCCAAGTTCACCTGAGCGGGCAATCAGCCCGTGTTCGGTGATCTCGTTCAGCACGGCTTGGCCGGCAGCCGCCGCGGTGGCGGTGCCGGCAAAAGTATTGAAGTACATGTTGGCGCTGCTGAAGGACTCAAGGATTGCGGCGGTGGTGACCACGCCGCCCAGCGGATAGCCATTGCCCAACGGCTTGCCAAGCGTGACCAGGTCCGGCTCAATGCCGGTCGCCTGGTGCCCCCACCAGACATCACCCAAACGGCCCAACCCGGTCTGGACCTCGTCTGCAATAACCAAGCCGCCGGCCGCACGAATCCGCTCGACGACCCCCTCAAGGTACCCCGCCGGCACCCGGGGCAGACCCTCGGTGGAGAACGCCGGCTCGATCAGCAGGGCAGCCACACCATGGCCGGATTCGACCAGGGATGCGATGGCCTCGTCAATCGCTGCCAAAGCGCGCTCCAGGATGATTCGCGAATCTGCGTTCTCCCCCTCGCCATCAAGATCCGGTACGTGAATGGGGCGGACATGGTCGCCAAATGGCTCCGAAACGGCCAAACCGGTCGTCAGCGCGGCGAGTGCAATCGTGTTGCCGTGGTAGCTGTGATCGGTGACAATCACGCCGCTGCGGCCGGTCATGTGCCTCGCAATTCGGATGGCAAGCTCGTTGGACTCGGATCCGCTGTTCGTGAAGTAGACGCGGTCAAGCGGTGCGTCGAAGGTGCCTAAGAGCTGCTCGGCGTAGTCCACGATTGGTTCACTGAGGTACCGCGTGTGCACATTGAGCGTATTGAGCTGTCGGCATACGGCATCTGCCACCCGAGGATTTGCGTGGCCGACCTGAGGAACATTGTTGTACGCGTCGAGAAAGCGGTTTCCCTCCGAATCGACCAACCACACGCCGTCGCCGGACACGAAGTGCAGCGGCCGGTCGTAGAACAGGGGCGAGTAGGGTCCGATGGTCGCGGTCCGGCGGGCAAGCAGGCTGGCATCCGGTGGGGTGTGCTGCCCCGCCAACGACTGCCCTTCCGGCAACGGCCTTTCGACAGCCACGTACTCACGGCACAAATCCACGACGACGGGCAGAACCTCGGACTGCAAAAAGGCGCTGGTTTCGTCCCTCGGTCGATCGGCCGCCCATCCCAGGTAGGTGAGGCCCCGGGCCAGGATGAACGTGTCCAGGTCCTCCATGGCACGCTCCGGGATAGCCGCATGCCTCCGGTAGCCGGCCAGCAGCGCCTGGCGATACTCCTCGGCTTGCGGGTGGCGGTGGTACCAAAACAGGATGGTGGCCAGGTCGAACAGCCACCAGCCTTCTCCAAAATCGTCAAAGTCAATCAGGACGTGCTGGCCCCCGGCGGTCAGAACATTCTCGGGCGTGAAGTCAGCATGGATGACGCCGTAAAATGCGGGCGCGGTTCCCAACTGATCCAGTCGTTGGCCGATGCGCCGCACGGCCGCGTCGATCGCATCGCGTTCATCATCGGTCCGCCCCAGCCGGCGGGGATCACCCCAGAGGGCTGCCGCCCCGGCAAGTCCCTCGGCGTCCCAGGCCGGCCTGGCGTAGCCGGAGATCTTCCCTATTCGACGCGATGCCAGATGGAACGTGGCGCAGAGTTCGCCGAGTCGCGCGAAAACTTCGGTCTCCAAGGCGTCCTCGCCGAGCCATGCCTCTCCGGCATCACCCAAGGGCTCACCGCCTGCAATCCACCTCTGCACATCGACGTGGTGCGTCCGCCCGCTGCTATCGGGCACAGGCGCGAACAGCGCGCCCGCAACGGTCCGGACTACTGCAGGAACCGGGAAACCCTCTGCGCCCAAAGCGGTCATGAAAGCGCCTTCAGTGCTTACCTCGTCGTCAGTTCGATGACCCAGCCGATGAATTCGCAGCGCGAAGGCGGCTGACCCGTCGGACACGCGGAAGACGACGTTTTCGCGATGTTTGACGAAGTCGATCACGGCGTCTTCCGCTATCCCAAACATTGGTAGGGCGTTGCGGGCAATAGTGAGGGCTTCCTCACGGGACAGCTGTGACATGGGGCTCCTCGCTCCGAAGTCTGGAATGTGTAACCGCGACTATACTCCTAGTCCAGTCAAATGGAATAGGGTCCGTCGAAGGTCTACTAATCAGACTCTAGGTCTAGTGACTAGACTGCTATTCCATCTCGCGCGAACTGTGAGTAACTTGTCTCACAGCCAAACCGCGAATGCCGAGAGCAAGGCAATCGCCCGGGCCGAGGGAGTTGGAGCACACATGTCACTTTCAGCCACTGAGGGCAGCAACCTGCCGCAACGCGTCGTCGTGACGGGAGGTTCGTCCGGCATCGGCCTGGCCGTGGCGCGGCTATTCGCCCGGGAAGGTGCACAGGTTGGCATCATCGGCCGAAACCAGGACCGACTGGACGCGGCACTCTCCGAACTCGAACTCGTCGGGCCGTCGCGAGTCGTGTCCGCACGCGCCGATGTCGCCGAAGACTCTCAACTGGAAGACGCGGTGGGAGGAATCGCCGGCAAGCTGGGCGGCATCGACGCGCTCGTCTGCTGCGCCGGCATCGAAGGCGAAATGGGAGCGGCCTGCGAGGACGTTAGCGCGAAGAGCTTTCGGGAGGTCCTCGACGTCAACGTCGTCGGCACCTTCCTTGCGGTCAAGTTTGCTCTTCCCTACCTCAAGCGCGCAGAGGGCGGCAGCGTGACCATCGTCGGCTCTGACTCCGGCTTCGTTGCGGTGCCGGGCATGCTCGCGTACAACGCGTCCAAGGGCGCGCTCGTCCAAATGACACGGGCGCTGGCCGTAGAACTATTCGACGAGTATGCGATCCGGGTCAACAGCGTCTGTCCCTCGATTGTCGACACCCCGATGGCGCGCCGCGGACTGGGCGAAGCCATGAATGACCCGGCTTTTCCCATCCAGTCGGCCGACGACATCGCCTGGAGCGTCGGTTACTTGGCCTCCCGCCGGTCACGCGCCGTCAACGGAGTCAATCTGCTGTCCGACTTTGGCTACACCGGCCGTTCCTCCTTCCCCGCGTAACCGGCGTCAGCACCTTGCAGCCTGGAAGTCAGTGCCGTTCGGGCACGCATTGTCTATCTTCATGCACGGAATGACAAGCCAGAACCGCGGTATCCGGCGCAAACTGGCTTTATTAGTCCGGAAGCTGGATGTGCTGCACGGTCAGAGTAGTTGTTCGCCGCTGGCAATGCGATTCACTTCCAACATTCACCACAACTCATTCGAAGGGAGTTCAGTTGTCTGAGAAACACACCGAAGTGTTGGCACGCAACCAGCTTGGAGTAAGTGCGATTGTCTTTCTCGTTCTCGCTGCGGTTGCTCCAGTCACGGTTCTCATCGTCGTGCTCCCGCTCGCGATCGCGCACGGCAACGGCGGCGGTGTTCCCGTCGCGATCCTTATGGTCGCAGCGGCCCTGCTGCTCTTTGCGATCGGCTACGCGCAGATCACCAAGGAGTTGACCAACGCTGGTGGCTTCTACGCAATCGCGGTGAAAGGCCTGGGCAAGACTGCGGGCCTCATCACTGGCATCATCGCCACGATCGGTTACAATGCCTTCGTGGCCGGCGCCCTTGGAACCATCGGCTTCTTCGCCGGCATGGTCGTCATGCCCGAACTCTTCGGCGAGGCGTTCACGCTCGATTGGTTCTGGACCGGTGCGGTGCTCTTCGTCATCGTTTACCTGCTCGCCATCTCGGGTATCCATGTGAGCGCCGTCGTTTTGGGTGTCGCGCTCGTGCTCGAAATCATCATGGTCTTCGTCTTCGGTTTCTCCGTGCTGTTCCAGCAGGGCTTCAGCTTCGCGGTGTTCACGCCTGAAATCGTCATGGGCGGATCATTGTGGATCGGCCTGCTGCTCGCGGCCACCGCGTTTATCGGCTTCGAGGCAACGGCGCTCTTCGGTGAGGAAGCGAAGGATCCTCACCGGACCATTCCCCGAGCGACCTACGCGGCCATCATCATCATCGGTCTCATGCATGCATTTGCCGCGTGGGCGATCGTCAGTTCGATCGGTCCCGACATCGCGCAGGCGACGGCAATGGAGCATCTCGAGGCGGGCGACCTCACCCTGATGCTCATCGACAAGCATCTTGGGCCGGTTTTCGTCGTCATCGCCCTGGTGCTCGTCGTGGTCAGCCTCTTCGCCGCGCAGTTGGCATTCCACAACTCGGCCGGACGTTACCTCTACTCGCTGGGTCGCGCACGGGTGCTGCCGCATTGGCTGGCTCAGACCAACGCGAAGGGCGCGCCACAGCGCGCGCTGCTGACCAACCTGATTTTTGCATTGGTCATCGCGGCGATCTTCCGTTTCGCGTTCCCGGACCTGCCGTCGATCCTCACACTCGTTCCGGTGGGCCTTGGCTTTGCGACACTCTCGATCATCATCGTGCAGGCGATCGCCGCCCTGTCAGTCGTCGTCTACTTCCGCAAGAAGCGCGACCCGCGGCTCTGGACGACGCTGATCGCACCGGCCATTGGCTTTATCGCCCTGGCGGTCTTCAGCATCATGGCGATTGTGCAGTTCCCGCTGGTCGCCGGTTCCGAGGAGCCCTATGTGGTCGTGCTCCCGTGGATACTCGTGCTCGCTGTCATCGGCGGCATCGTCTACGGCGCTTACCTCAAGTCGAAGAAGCCTGAAGTGTACGCAGGTCTCAGCGACGATCTAGAGAAGTTCGACGATTTGCTCGTCGAAGATGCTGACACCCTGAATAAATAGCGCCGCCTCTCGATATCTCAACGGGTGGATGCTCCTGACGCCAGGTGATGCGCGTCAGGGGCATCCACCCGTTCCGGGAACGGTCTTTCTTTCCGTGAAGACAACCGACCCGAGAGCTATCGGCGCATCGTTTCGGCGGCGGCAGCTGAAGGCAACAGACTGGGACCTTGGGGCACCAGGGTTAAACGAAAGGGCCGGAGCAGCAGGCGTTGGGGGGAATCCTGCGGCTCCGGCTCTTCCACGCCCGGACCCAAGTCCGGCCGAGGCGGTGCGGGCCCCCGTTCCGAGCCCGACCGTTGATACGAGCTTATCCGGGCAGTTGAACCGGCGCGATGGGGAGAACTACCCATCGCGCCTCAACCGATTGTCGGTCGGAACCTCTATGATTCCGTACAACCATCTCTGGGTGCCCGGGCCTCAACCCGCGGCCGTTGTCCTTCGAGCGACCCCGTCCGGCGGCGGCACTGTCCCCTCGACGCCCGGCGCGGGTTTGACCCAGTCCGCACTCGCCCGGCGCGGGTTTGACCCAGTCCGCACTCGCCCGGCGCGGGTTTGACCCAGTCCGCACTCGCCCTCGCCCGTTGGCGCATGGGAGAGGATACTTGAGGCCGTGGGACTGTTGAGCGGAGCACCATCCCCTTTTACAGATCGCTCCGATGCGGCGTATCAATTGGCGGCCGAGTTGGCAGACTACCGCGGGCGCAAGGACGTCACCGTGCTTGGGCTGGCGCGCGGCGGCGTTCCCGTGGCTGCCGTTGTGGCGAAAGAACTGGGCGCCGGCCTGGATGCCCTCATCGTCCGCAAATTGGGGATCCCTGATCAACCGGAAGTAGCATTCGGCGCGCTGGCAGCGCATGGCGGGCACACCGCCGTCGTCATGGTGGACCACATTGTGGCCGAACTGCGCCGCCGCAATTACAGTGAGCAGCGCCTCCAAGCCGTCCAAGCCACCGAACGTGCCGAGCTGCAGCGCCGTCAGGAGGCGTATCTGCACGGAAGGACGACGGAGGTCGTCGGCCGCACCGCCATACTTTGCGACGACGGCCTGGCGACCGGCGCCACCATGAAGGCCGCGATTAAGGCTGTCCGGCAAAGCAAGCCACGAGAGATCGTCGTCGCCGTGCCGGTGGGTCCTCCGCAGACCTGCGCAGAACTGGAGAAGCTGGCCGACGCCGTCTATTGCCTGCGTCAGCCACGGGGCTTTCGCGCCGTCGGCGAGGCCTACCGGCATTTCAACCAGGTCAGCGACGACGAAGTCCTGACCGCGCTCCCGCAGTAGCGGCCGCCCACAGCCCAAAAAGGACCGCCGCCGGTATCTATTACCGACGGCGGTCCAGAGGAGAAGTCCCTGCTCCCTGGTGGGAGAGCTTTCCCTAGTGGGAGTCGCGTGCCTCAGGGTGCTGCTGCAGGTACTCCTGATGCGCTTCCTCCACCCGCAGGTTCTTGCCCTTGGTCTCCTTGACCACGGAGACGGCTACGAGCGAGATGACGCAGAGCACCATGATGTAGATGCCGATGGAGATGGTGGTTCCGGTCGCCCCCAGCAGCACTTCCGCGATCAACGGGGCGAAGGCGCCGCCAAGAATCGCGCCGATGGCGTAGCCGATCGATACGCCGGAGTAGCGGACGTGGGCCGGGAACATCTCGGCGTAAAGAGCCGACTGGGGACCATAGGACAGGCCCAGGCCGATGGTCAGGACGAACATCGCGATGCCCATCAGCACAATGCTGGCGGTGTCGATCAGCATGAACATCGGGATCTGCCACAGCAGGACCCACACGTAGCCAATCTGGAAGGTGCGGACACGGCCGATCTTGTCGGAGAGAATTCCGCCGTACATGGTGAAGATCAACCAGCCGAAGGCGGCCAGCGTGGTTGCCAGCAGCACGGACGGACGGTCCATGCCAAGCCCGCCGGCTTCCACCGGCTTGGTGGCGTAGGACGCGAAGAACGCGATCAGCAGGTAGCCGGCTGCGTTGTTGGCGATGAAGATCAGCGCGGTCTGGATGACCTCTTTCCAGTTGTGCTTGAACAACTGGCCCAGCGGAGCTGCCGATTCCTTCTTGCGTTCCTGCATCTCCTTGAACACCGGGGACTCGTCCACCGAACGGCGGATGAAGTAGCCCACCAGGATCAGCACGATCGAGAACAGGAACGGTACACGCCAGCCCCAGCTCATAAACGCTTCTTCTGTCAGCAAGGTGCTGAGCAGCCACATCACGCCGGTGGCCAGGATCATGCCGCACGGAACACCGATCTGCGGGTATGCACCGAAGAAGCCTCGCTTGTTCACCGGGGCATGCTCAACGGACATCAGGGCAGCGCCGCCCCATTCACCGCCAGCCGAGAAACCTTGCAGGATCCGCAGGAACACCAGCAGGATCGGAGCCCAAATGCCGATCTGGGCGTAGGTCGGCAGCACACCGATCAGCGCGGTGGCCGCACCCATGAGCACCAGTGTGAAGACCAGCATCATCTTCCGGCCCAGGCGGTCGCCGAGGTGGCCCGCGACGATGGCGCCGAGCGGGCGGAACAGGAAGCTGATGCCCAGCGAGGCCCAAGAGACGATCTGCGCCAGCCCGGCGCTCTCCTGCGACAGCGGGGCAAAGTACAGCGAGGCCAGCACCAATCCGGCTGCCTGGGCGTAAATGAAGAAGTCGTACCACTCAATGGTGGTGCCAACTAAGGTGCCGGCGAGCACCTTGCGCTCTTCGCGGCGGGCTGCCGGGCTGATGTTGCCTGCCAGCTCTTCTGACGTGGACATATTCTCTCCGTTGCGTTCACAGAACGGTATTTACCGAACGGTCGGTAATGTGACCCGAGCCATATTACCGGAGAGTGGCGCGGCCCACATAGCGCCCCCATATCAATTGGGTAACGGCAGGGTCGACTGTTCCCGTGAGGCCTCAGCCCACCAAGGGGTCGTGGGCCCAGAGCAGCCTTTATTCGTTCTATAGTTGGACACTTCGTCCTGATATAGAACAATAGTGGTGTGAGGCGTGGCACATCGCTGGTGTCACCGCTCCACGTCCGCTTTCAAGCAGTCAATCTTCCTAGGATGGTCCGATGAGCCAGACTCCCACCAAGCCGGCCCCGGCGCACTCCCAGACTCTGTCACGCGGCATTCGAGCGCTGGAAATCCTGGCCGAAGCGCAGGCGCCGATGACCATCGCCGAACTGTCCGAGGCCTTGGGCGTGCACCGTTCGATCGCCTACCGGATCTTGCGGACCCTCGAGGACCATTCGCTGTTGACGCGGGACTCGGCCGGGCGAGTGCAGGCAGGCCCGGGGTTGGCCGCGCTGGCTCGCGGCGTGTCACGGGACCTGCAGTCGGCTGCGCTGCCGGAGCTGACCTTGCTGGCAAACGACCTGATGATGACCGCTTTCATCGCGGTCTGGGATCAACACGATTGCGTCACGCTGTTCACGGTGGAGCCGCGGCACACAACGGCTCTGGTCCAGCATCCGGGCACGCGTCATTCCTTCGACGCCGGCGCACCGGGAATCGCCATCCAGTCGGCGCTGACCCGGGAACAGTGGGAACAACACGCTCCGGGACGACGCATCCGGCCGGAAGCCCAGCTGGCCAAGGAAATCGGCTACGCCGTCAGCCATGACGAGGTCATCCCCGGCGTCTCCGCGGTTGCGGTGCCGGTTTCCGTTCCCGGCCAGCTGCCGGCGGCCATAGCGGTGGTCTACATCCGAACCGAGACCCCCGACCAGGAGATCGCGGCAGCATTGAAGCGGTCAGCTGCCACCATCGAGGCTGAACTGCGGTGAGCGGGCTCAGCGCTGCCGTCGCCTGACGACGGCGGCAGCCACCAGGCCGAGCACCAAAAGCATGCACGCGGCGCCAATCGAGACCAAAAAGGCACCTGTGTGCCCGGAGGTTTCGGCCAGCGCACCGGCGCACGCCGAACCCAGCGCAGAGCCCAGGACAACGCCGCTGGCCAGCAGCGTCATGACCGTGCCGAGCCGCTCGTCCGGGGCGACCATGCTTCCAATGCCGTAGATCGTGACCATGGTCGGCCCGACGGGAACGCCGACCAGCAGCAGCACGAAGATCATCGGCAGCACGTCGGCCGGCAGCAGCAGCAAGAGGCAAAAAGCCGTCATCAACGCAGCACAGACAACCCAACGCCAGGCATGCGTCCAGCGCGCGGGCCAGTACGCGACGGAGAGGGCACCGAACGCCGATGTCAGGCCCAGCAGGGCATACAGCAGGCCGGCGGCATCGGCCGCCCCAAAGGTGCCGCCGAAAGCGCTCAGCGCATTCTGGGTCGCCCCAAAGAATGTGCCCATGGCCACCATGCCCAGCACCGGAATGGAGACCAGCGGCCAATTGATCCGCACCGGGGTCGCGGCTGCAGCCGCTTCCGGGTGCGCCTTGACCAGCTCCGGGGTCACCGGGACCACCGTGCGGTACGTGGGGTGGACGGCGAACGCGGTCACCATAGTGACGGTCAGCGCGGCCGCCAGCACGAAGGGAAGCCAAGGCGCGATCAGCGCGGCCAACAGCCCGACCAGCGCCGGCCCCAACACAAACGTCAGTTCATCCGCCGTGCTCTCGTAGGACAGCGCCGTGTCCAGCGCCGGCTTATCGCTGCGCGTCATCGCCATCCAGCGCACCCTCGCCAGCGACCCGACCTGCGGGCAGGTGGCCCCAACGAGGAATGCCGCCGCCAACACGGCGGCAGCCCCGGCCCCGCTGGTGCCGATGTAGACGCAGGTCAGCAGCAAGACGATGGCGCAGGTGTGGGCCGCGGCGGCGATCAGCAGCACCGGGCGTTGTCCCGCTCGATCCGCGAGATAGCCGAACAGCGGTGCCCCGGCGGCTGAACCGATGCCTACAGCACCGGCGGCGAAGCCACCCGAGGCGTAGGACCCACTGGTCACGGTGACCAGAGTCAAAGCTCCGACCGTCAACATCGCCAAGGGCAGTCGGGCGAGGAATCCGATGGCCAGGAAGGAAGTGCCGGCCAGCCGGGCCAACCGGCCGTAGCGGCCGAAGGGATTGCGGCGTTTGCGCCTGGTGGCCGGAGCAGCGGTCGCGGAGTGTTGCCGCGCGGGCGCGTCGGAATCGGGAGATGTCATAGGTTTTTCCGTTGGTTCGAACCGCGCATCGTCCCGCCTCCCGATGCGCACAACCCGGATAACGTTACTATCATACCGGTGGTCAGGCGACGCCGGTGAGTGCCGTGCGGACGGTTGAGCCGTGGCGTCCCTTCGTGACTTGAAGTTGAGCGCCGATCCGCTGCTTCATGTCCGCCACATGGCTGACCAGGCCGATCACCCGGCCGCCGTCGCGCAGCCCCTCCAAAGCATCCATGACCTGTTCGAGGGCCTGCTCATCCAGGCTGCCGAATCCCTCGTCGACGAAGAGCGTTTCGATGTCCACGCCGCCGGCTTCGGCTTGGACGACGTCGGCCAGTCCCAGGGCCAACGCGAGCGAGGCCATAAAAGACTCTCCGCCGGAAAGGGTCGCGGTGTCGCGCCGCTGTCCGGTCCATTCATCGCTGACGTGCAGGCCGAGTCCGGATTTTTTGTTCCCGGATTTCGAGTCGTCGTGGACCAGGGTGTACCGACCGTCAGTCATCGCGATCAAGCGTTCTGTAGCTGCAGCCGCGATCTGCTCCAACCGGGCGGCGAGGACGTAGGTGGTCAGCGTCATCTTTCGTTCGTTCTCGCCCAGTCCCCTCACCGTGTCCGCCACCGATTGCAGCAGTTCGTGCCGTGCGGCAATCGGCGCCAGACGGAGTTGTTCCTCGTCGAAACGCCGGCGGTAGGCGGCCAACTGTTGCTGAGACGCTGCCAGCACACCGTGCCGCACCTGGAGCTCCCGCACCGTGCGGTCCAAGGCCCCGGCTTGATCGCGTGCCGCTTCCATTTCCTCGGAATCCGGCAAGGTTTCTCCGTTTTCGAGGGCGGCGCGGGCGCGGACAACGGGTTCCGAGCTCTCCAGCACCGCCAGCCGCTGACCGGCCTCGATGTAGGCAGTGTGGCGCTGCTCCAGTGCCTGCAGCTGTGCCGGCGCCAGCAGCGAGACCCTGGCGTCATCTTCAGTGCTGAAGTTGGATCGGTCGATCGCGGAGGCCAGCTCGCCTTCGGCCTGGTCCAAGGCGTTGCTGCAATGGCGGTGCTGGGCGAGGAGCTTGCGGGCATCAGCCAGGAGCCGGTCCAGTTGGGACAGGGACGCCGCATGCTCGTGCAGGCTGCCCCCGTCGGGCAGCGCCTCGCGCAGCTTCCGTTCCAGCTCGTCCGTGCGTTCCCACCCCGCCTTGAGCTCGGAATCGGCGCTGGCCTTTGCCACAGCCAGGGCCGAGAGCTCGCGCGCGATCTGTTCGAGCTGCTGCGTCGTAGCGGCAAAACGTTCCTGCAGCGTGCGGCGACGGTCCCGCACAGCTATCGCATGGTCCAAGCTGGCCCGGGCGGTTGCCACGGCCGCGGCCGCTTCGGCTGCGTCGGTCGCCCCGCCTCGGGAAGCCAAGTTGGACAGCTCCTGTTCCAGATTGGCGCAGGCTTCGCGTGCCTCGGTGTACCGTGCCTCGGCAGCATCGTGCTGCTCCCGGGCTGCGGCTTCCTGCTCGCGGGTGATCAGCTGGCCGGAGGCGGCTACTGCTGGTTGCGGATGCTCGGTCCCGCCGCATACCGGACAAGGGTCTCCCTCGGCAAGGTTGGCCGCCAGCTCGGCTGCCGCCTGGTCCAAGCGCTGTTCCAGCAAGGTCAGCCAGGCTTCCTTGCGTTCGAGTTGCCGGGTGTGCGCGGCATCGCGGCTTGCGCGTGCAGCTTCCGCCTTGGCTAGACAGGCGGTGTGGTCGGCCACCGCATCCCGGATGTGCTGCGCCTGCTCCAGGCGCTCCGTGAGCAGCTCCACGTCCGGGGTCTCGGCGAGTGCAGCCAGTTCATCCTGCAGTCCGCGGCCCGTGGCGGCGAGTTGTTGGTGATCTGCGGTGGCCGCAGCCAGATCCTGCGCCAGCTGCGCCGCATGCTGTTCGAAACGTTGCACGTCGGAACGGGAGGTCTGCAACCGCTGCTCTTCGGGCAGCAAAGACCGGATTCGCCCAAGCTCGCTGCCAAGCCGGTCCGACGCCTCGTCGAGCAGCGTCTGTCCGGAGTGGTCGGGTTCCGGACGGCTGGGCACGAAAGCCGGATAGAGCGGATGCGTCTCGGCCGCGTCGATCCGGTCCAAGAAGTCCTTCGCCGCGCGTTCCATGGCCAGCGCGGCCTGGTCGCGATGACGGATGGGCGCGGCCAACAGTTCCGCCGACCGGTGCGCTGCCAGCGTTTCGGTCAACGCGGCGTGGCCGTCAGCGGCTTGGCGGTGCTCGACGGAAAGCTTTTCCAGTTCCGCCAGGGCCGCGTGATCGGCCACGGCCCGCTCGCGCCTGCCGATGGTTTCCAGCAACCGGCCCAGGTCTTCCTGTCCGCGGGTGGCAGCGCCTTCCACCGAGGCGGCGGCGGAGCCCACCGACGACTCGTAGGCAACAAGCAGGTCCCCGGCAGCCAGCGACTGGTCCGGCATGTCGTCGGCCGCCAGATGGCGCGCTGCTTCCTCCGTTGCCCGTTCCACGAGTTGATCAGCACCCGCCAACGCAGACTGATAAGCCGAACGCGCCTTCGCTGCCTCATCTGCCAGCGCCTGCTCCACCGCCTCGTAGCGGTCGGTGGCGAAGAGGCGCTGCAGCAGCGGCCGGCGCTCTTTGGCGTCGGCCCGCAGGAAGGCAGCGAAGTCCCCCTGCGGCAGCAGGACTACCTTGGTGAACTGTTCCAGACTCATGCCCAGCACCGACAGCAGTTCCGCGGCGGCCTCGTCGTTGCGGCCGCTTTTCTGGACCCACACGCCATGTACCTTCTCGCGCAACAGGGTGTGTGCCTGCTCCGTCACCGACCCGGACCGGGCCCGGCTCGACGGACGCTCCCATTGCGGGTTGCGGGTCACTTCGAAGCGGCGGCCGCGAGCGGAGAATTCGCAGACGACTTCGGGGGCGGTCCCCGGTTCGGCGTGGTCGCTGCGCAGCCGCTTGCCCTGCTGACGCGCTCCGGGTACGGACCCGTACAGCGCAAAACAGATGGCGTCCAGAATACTGGTCTTGCCGGCACCGGTCGGCCCGTTGAGCAGGAACAGTCCCTGCGAGCTGAGTTCGTCGAAGTCGATGGATTCCCGAGCCGCGAAGGGACCAAAGGCTTGTACTTCCAGCCGGTGAATCCTCATGCCGACACCTCCGCTGCCTGTACTGCCTTCAGCGCTTCCGCCAGCAGCGCCCGCTCGGCATCGTCGGCGGGCCGGGAACGTACATGCTCCAGGAAACCGCAGCAGACCTGCAGGTCGTCCTGCGCTTTCGCGATCCGCTGGCTGTAGCTCATGGTGTCCCGCCGGGATCCGGAGGCTGGTTCGAAGCTCAGCACCAAGGTGTCCGGAAAACGTTCGCGCAATTGCTCCATCGCCTTCAGCGGCCGTTCGTCGTCGGTCAGGGTGATCTGGCAGTACGCATCCTGCGCCCAGGCGTGGTCCGCGGATTCCAGCAGGTCCTGCAGGGTCCCCTTGAGCACGGCGAGCCTGCGCTGGGCGGGCCAGGAGACGTTTTCAACGGTGCTGAGCCCGCCCGCCGTGAACTCGAGAATGATGCCGCCCTTGTCATGCCCGGCCTCTGAGAAGGAGTAGGGCAGCGGCGAGCCGGAATAGCGCACGGTGTTGCTCAACGCCTGCCGTCCGTGCAGGTGTCCCAGCGCCACGTAATCAAAACCGTCGAACAAATCCAGCGGAACCGCCCCTACTCCCCCGATGCTCAGGTCCCGTTCGCTGTCCGAGCTGATGCCGCCACTGGCAAACGTGTGCGCCATGATCAACGAATGGACGGGACCACTGGCCTGCCGTTGTGCCAGATCGGCATGGATGCGGTCCAACGCCGACCGTGTCACCGCGGTATGGCTGGGGGCCGCCGCCCCGAGCTCCTCGGCACACATCCGTGGTTCGAGGTACGGGATGCCGTATACGGCCAAGGTGGCCCCGCCAAGGTCCAGCTCCACCGGATCTGCGAGCTGGTCCAGCCGAGTGCGGATATGCACACCGCCGTGGGCCAGGATGCCGGATCCAAAACCCAACCGGCTGGCCGAATCATGGTTGCCGCTGGTCATGATTACGGTGGCCCCGACGGCACGGATACGCGACAAAGCTTCGGAAAAGAGGTTGACCACATCCACGCCGGGCAACGCGCGGTCGTACACGTCGCCGGCGATCAGCACTGCATCGATGTCCTCGTCACGCACGGTTTCCAGGAGTTGGTCGATGAATCCGCGCTGCGCCTCCAGCATCCCGACGCCGTGGAATGAGCGGCCCAGGTGCCAGTCGGACGTGTGCAATAACCTCATGCTTCAAAGCTAGCCGCCGGCCAGGACAGTTTCGGACAAGCGCAACGGCACGCCCCGGAAATCGGGACGTGCCGTTGCGCTTGCAGCTTGAGGTCAGTCGGATTCCGGGCGGGGCCGGTTCGGCTTGCGGTCGAAGAAATCGCGGGCTTCGGCCGCGCCCTGGTCGTCCGCCGGCACCGGCGCGTCCGGCTGGTCCTGCACCGCGGTGTTGGGAACATCACCTCGGCTACCGCTCTCCCGGACGGCTGTCGCGCCCTCCACAGGTGCGGCTGCCGACGCCACCGGGGCACCGCCGTCGTCAGCGGCATTACGCGCCTTGGGAACCATCTCGGCGCTGCGGTACAGCAGCCCGGCGATCACGGCACCGAGCAGCGGAGCCACCCAGAACAGCCACAGTTCGCTCACCGCGCTGGGACCGGCGAAGTACACCGCGGCGGTGGAACGGGCGGGGTTCAGGCCGGCATTGGAGATGGGCAGCATTACCGCGGTGAGCACGGCGAAGGCCAGGCCAACGGCATAGGGGGCGCTGCGCAGCCGGTCGCGGGACGAGGTCGCGCCCAGGTAGACAGCCACCAGCAGGCCGGTCGCGATGGTTTCGGCCAGGAACACGCCGGCCATCGAGAAGCCCAGCTCATCACCGCTGGCATAGCCGTTGGCGATGGAAGCGAAGACGCTTTCCGACTGCGCGCCGGCCGGGTGGCTGCCGATGATGACCCACAGCACAACGGCGGCCAAAGACATGCCGACCAGCTGCGCCAAGACATAGGGCAGAACCGACTTCCAGGCCGTGCGGCCCGCGAGCGCACTGCCGAGCGTGATCGCCGGGTTGAACTGGCCGCCGGAGATGTAGCCGAAGGCGAGCATGCCGGCAATGACGGCGAAACCGAAACCGAAGGGAACGCCGAAAGAGCCCTGCGGATTGAACATGCCGATGCCGAGCGCACCGAAAAACAGCAAGAACGAACCTGCCACCTCGGCCCCGATGCGGGCTGAGTAGCTGCGTCCTTCGCCGAGCCGGGGTGGGGCGGCGGGGACGGCTGGTGCCGATGCCGCCGGGTGGGCTGCTGCCATGGATACTGTCCTCCTACCGGGCCGGCGGGACGCCGGCGATTGACTCAAAACTACTCCACTCTGTCACCGGGTTCTGGGAAAACCCTGAACACATCCCGAAAGCCCAGTCGGGCAAAATGTCGGTCCGCACGCCTAAGCTAATAATCGTGATCACCGATGCCCCGCTTCCCGGTTCCCGGTCCAACGACCCTTCGCATGCTGTTCCGGACTATCCCTCGCGGGTACGCGGCTGCCTGCTCGGCGGCGCGCTCGGCGACCAACTGGGGGCAGCCGTTGAATTGGACTCCTTCGACCTGATCGCCGGGCAGTTCGGCGCCGACGGCCTGCGCGACTTCTCCCAACTGCCGGATCCGGGGCATTTCACCAGTGACACGCAGTTGACGCTGTACACCCTCGACGGCTTGACCGAGGCCCTGGAGTGGGCAAACGCCGGCACTGCCGCGGACGAAGCCGCCTGCCTCTGGCTCGCCTACCTCCGCTGGTACGCCACACAGGAAGGCCGCTTTCCGGATGGCGCGCCGGCGCCGCAGCCGCGCTGGATCGACGGCCAGACCGTGCTGCACACGCGGCGCGCACCCGCCGAGGCGTGCCTGTCCGGGCTGGCCAGCGGTGAGATGGGCACCCGGGCCCGACCGGTTAACCGGGACGCCCACGACAGCAGCACCGTGACCCGCTCAGCTCCCTTCGGACTGCTGCCGTTCGTCGACGACCAGACCGTCCAGCGACTGGCCACCGACGGCTCTGCCCTCACCCACGGCCATCCGGCCGCACACCGCAGCGCGGCCACCTTGGCGACGTTCATCCGTCTGCTGGTACATGAACAGGCCACCCTGCCGGGCGCCGCCGTCGCCATGCTGGCCCGCACCGAGCACGATCCCGCGGCCGCCGAACTGGCCGGCCGCCTGCGCGCAGCCGTCGAACTCTCCGCCCAAGGCCCGGTGGCACCTGCCGACCTGACCGCGGCACTCGGCGACGGCCGGTCTGCTGAGGAAGCCCTGTCCATAGGCCTCTACGCGGTCCTGGCTACGGCGGACAGCACGACGCCGGAGCAGCACTTCCGCAGGGCCGTCGCCACGGCGATCAATCACGACGGCGACAGCAACGCGACCGGCAGCATTGCCGCAAGCCTCTTGGGCGCCCATTACGGCGAAGCTGCACTGCCCGGCGACTGGCTGGCCGCCCTGGAGGGAACAGACGCCATCCGCGGCATGGCCGACCGCTTCCTGGCGCAGACCCAAGGCTAGGCATGGCCCGCAACCCGGCCGCCCCGGGCCGCCAGGACGGAAAGACGATCGTCGTGACCGGCGCTAATGCCGGCTTGGGCTATTTCGCCAGTGAGCAACTGGCCGCGGCCGGGGCGACGGTGGTGATGGCCGCACGCAACGAGGCCCGCGGCCGCGCTGCTATGGAAGCAGTCCGGAATACGGTGCCTGGAGCAGACGTGAGGTTCCAGAAGCTGGACCTTGCCAGTCTGGACTCGGTCCGGCACGCCGCGGAGGAACTGGCCGGGCTTAAGCGGATCGATGCCCTGCTGGCCAATGCCGGAGTCATCGGTTCCCGGGAGCTGCAATTCACCGAGGATGGCTTCGAACTGCAGTTCGGCACCAACCATCTGGGCCACTTCGCTCTGATTGCCAGGCTGATGCCTGCCCTGACCCACAGCCGCGGCCGCGTGGTGCATGTGGGCAGCATCAGCCACCGCTGGGCACGCCCGGACTTCCGCCGGGCCGCTGTGCCGGCTAAGTACTCCAGCTACCGGTCCTACGCCCTGTCCAAGCTCGCGGTGATGAGTTTCGGTTTCGAACTGGCGCGCCTGCTGGATGCAGCAGGCTCGCCTGCCTCGTCCGTGGTGGCGCATCCGGGATATGGCCGGAAGTACTTCACGCCGGACAGGCCGGGGCTACGGCTCTCTCAACCGGCCACCCGGTGGCAGCGGCTGCTGTTCGGCCTGCTGGCACAGGGCAAGGACGCCGGAGCGTGGCCGCTGGTGCAGGCGACGGCCGGCGATGAGGTTCGTAACGGCGACTATTGGGGGCCCGACGGACGCTTCCAACTGACCGGGCGCCCCGCCGTCGTTGCGCCGCAGCGTCATGCGCTTGAGCGCAATGCTGCCTCCCGGCTGATCGACCTGTCCGAGGAGCTCACCGGGGTCCGTCTGCGGGTCTGACGGGCGGCTGCGGCCGGCTAGGTGCCAGTCAGGCGCTGTGCGCAGGCCAGCGGCCGCCGATCATCTGCAGGAACTCACCCTCGGACAGCACCTCGATCTGCTGGCCCTTGCCGTGCAACTGCAGCACCTTGTGGGCCTTGGCCGTGACCCGGCCGCTCTTGAGATCCGAGGCGACGAAACCGTCTCCGACCACCAGTACCGTGGTTTTGCGGGTCACGTTGCTGGCCGGTCGCGCACCCAGTTCGGCCGCGCGGTTCTTGGCCTCCTGGCGAGACAGGCCCAAATTACCGGTGAAAACCACGGTCTGGCCGTACAACGGATGGGAGTCGTCGGCGTCCTGGTTCGGCTCGGGGTTGCTGCCCTCGTCCGGCCAGTACGTCCAGGCAGAGGACGGAGCCACTCCCCCGGCGGAGGCCAGCGTTTGGCGTTCCAGTGCCGTCCGCGTTGGCTTCGAGACGGCGGCAGTTCCGTGGATATAGGCCTCAAGGCGTGTGGTGCGCAACTGCATCGCTGTGAGCAGGTCAGGAATGCTACCTGCCGAATTACGGCTGGCGATGTCGATCATGATCCCGGCGCACGCCCGAGCGTCCGCCACGGCGTCGTGGTGGTTCAGCAGCGGCACGCCGGCAGCTTCCGCCACGAACGGAAGCGAATAGGACACCAACGAGTAGCTGCGCCGCGACAGGATGACGGTGCAGGCGTAGTCGTAAGCCGGGCCGGAAAGTTCAGACACTTCCAAGGCCGACCGGATGACCCCCATGTCGAACGCAGCGTTGTGGGCCACCAGCACGTCGGAGCCGATGAAATCCGCCATGTCCGCGAACAGTTCCCCGAAGCGGGGCTTACCGGCAACCATGCCTGCGGAAATACCGTGGATCTGGACATTCCGCGGATCGAACTGGTCGAAGCCGTCCGGCGGGCGCATCAGCCATGAGGCTTCCTCGACGATCCGGCCGTCACGGACCTTACTCAAGCCGACGGAGCATGGCGAGCCCCTGAACCCGTTTGCCGTCTCGAAATCGATCGCCGTGAAGTCAATTGCCACGGATCCACACTAGGTGATGACCCGGACAGTTCCGGTCCACCAACACGCAGTACGGCGGCTCCCGCTTGCTATGCGGGAGCCGCCGTACTGCCGAAGTTTCGAACGTCGATCGGGGCCTGGATCAGGGGGTTGCGCGGCGCAACGTCAGGTAGGACCCGCCAGCAAGAACCGCGCAGAACAGCGCCACCCAGCCGGAGACACTCAGCGGTGTCTGGGCCACGAACCACTGCCCCACCACAGGCCACCATCCCTGCCAACTGGTCAAGCCCAGCAGCCCGATGAGGACCACGGCGATGGCGATCCATGTGACCAACATCCCGGTTGCCTGCCACCGCTTGTAGATGGTGGCGAACCAGAAACCGATCATGAACAGCGCCACCATGGCGATGAAGTAGAACAGGATCTGCACCACCGCGTGCTCAGTGGCGATCCAGTCCAGCGCATACAGCTGTCCGTTGAAGCCCCAGCCGTTGGTGGCCACTTCCACCAGGCCCAGCAGGTAGTAGAGCACACTGATGGCCAGCGCCACGGTGGCGAACAGTCCCACGGTGCCGATGTAGAAGGTCCTTCGACTGACGCTCATGGCCTGCGAGAACGGGAACGTGAGGGTCAGCGACTGGATGCCCAGCGCCATGAAGTACCACATCACCGCCTGCGAAGCCCCAGAGTAGAACGTCTCGCCGCTGGCCGGGATCATCGCCCAGATGGCGAGGGTTATCAGGAAGGCCGACACCATGATGATGGCGGGGATGCCCAGGAAGGTCCACTTGTTGATCAGCTGCATGCGCGCAACGTTGACGACGCGGTTCATTTCAGGACCTCCAGCTCGGAGTCGGTATCGAGGACAGCATCGGTTGCTGCCATGGTCTTGCGCACCACCAACTGCTGCAGCGACACCGGTGCCAGCTCCAGTCCTAGTTCGGCTGCCTCTGCACGCTCGGCATTCGTCATCCGGCCTTCGACGGTCCACGAAGCCAGCGAGCCCAAGGACTCACGATGCAGCACCTCGCGGCCGGCCGCGAACGACTGGACTGCAGAGGCGTTGCCCGCAACGGTGACGGCCGTGCCGCGGATGGCCTCGGCGTCGTCATCCAGGATGATCCGGCCGCGGTCGATCAGGACCACGTGCTCCAGCAGGTTCGCCACTTCATCGATCAAGTGCGAGGAGAGAATGATGGTCCGCGGGTGCGCGGCAAAGTCCTCGACCAGCCGGTCGTAGAAGATCTGCCGGGCCACGGCGTCAAGCCCCAGGTACGGCTCGTCAAAGAACGTGATCTCCGCGCGGGACGCCAGCCCAATGATCACCCCGACTGCGGAGAGTTGGCCGCGGGAGAGCTTCTTGATCCGGCGTTTGAGTGGCAGCTGGAATTCCTCAACCAGCTGGTCAGCGAAAGCCTGGTCCCAGTGCTTGAAAAACAAGGACGCGGACTTGAACGCCCGCTGCGCGCTGAAGTCCTCCGGATACCTCTGCGATTCACGGATGAAGCAGATCCGGGACAACACGCCGTCGTTTTCATAGGGGTGCTGACCGAAGACCAGTGCTTCGCCGCTGGTCTGGAAGCCTTGGCCGGTGAGCACCGACATCAAGGTGGTCTTGCCGGCGCCATTGCGGCCCAGCAGACCGTAGATCCGGTTACCTTCCAAGCGGAGGCTGACGTTGTCTAACGCCGTCGCATCGCGGTACGTCTTGGTCACCTGCCGCAGTTCTATGGCGGCGGGTGTGGTCGGGTTGTTCATCGGGACACGCTTCCCTCTGTCATGTCGCTGGTGGACTCGGTGCGGTGGAGCATTTCGGTCAGCTGTGCGGTGCTGATACCCAGTTTTCGTGCCTCCCGGGTCATCGGCTGGACGTACTCCCTGAAGAAGTCGTCGCGCCGTTGGGCCACTAACCGGGAACGGGCGCCGGCTGCTACAAACATGCCGATCCCCCTCTTCTTGTACAGAATCCCGTCATCCACCAGGCGGTTGACTCCTTTTGCCGCAGTGGCGGGATTGATCCGGTAGAAAGCGGCGAACTCATTGGTGGACGGCACCTGGCTTTCTTCGGCCAGCGCCCCGTCCACGATGTCGTTCTCGATGAGCTCCGCTATCTGCAGGAAGATCGGCCTTGAATCGTCGATCACAGCCGCTCCTTCCAGGTTCCCTCCACTGGTTATTCGGTGGAGGGGTTAGTTACTGATGTAACTAACCATACAACGTCGAAAGCGCTTGTCAAGCAGAAAGGATGAGTGGGCCTACAGATGGCGCGCGGCGTCGGCCCCAGCGTTCGGTAGCAGCATCAGCCGCGGCGTTCGGTGGCAGCGTCGGTCGCAGCGTCGCCGGGGCGATCGTCGGATGGACCGACGGGCCGCACCTGATCTGCCGACAGCACTAGCCATGGCCCGGGATGCGGGCCACCGGGCTGGGATGTTGGATGTTGGCGCGCTGCCGGCTGTGATCGGGCGTGAGACACCCGCTTGGTGATGTCGATGAGACGCATCCACCGCGGGTGCGGTCAGTCACGGCAGGCGGCAGTCGGCGGAGAACTGGGAGGAGGTGTTTGAACCTACGCTCAGCGCAGCGGCAACGGGTGAAAGCCGCTTAGAACGGGTGGAAGGTCACATCGGCTTCAGCCGCTGCAGCGGCAAGATCGCTTCGGGGCAGTCAAGAACCCCAGGAACAGACGAGTGTAGCGGCGGGTTACTAGCCCCTGCGGTTGCGGATCTTACGGATTCTGGTGGTTACCCAGTAGAGAACCGCAAGAACGACGACGACGATGACAACCTTCTGGAAGATGCCCGCGTACTGCTCCACGATGTGCCAGTTCTCCCCCAGGTAGAAACCAGCGAACACAAAGATGGAGTTCCAAATCAGGCTGCCCGCGCTGGTCAGCAAGAGGAACTTGGCCACAGGCATGCGTTCGATGCCAGCGGGGATAGAGATCAGGCTTCGGAAGATCGGAATCATCCGCCCGAAGAACACGGCCTTGTAGCCGTGCCGGCCGAACCAGGCCTCGACCTTGTCCACGTCCTCCAGATCGACCAGCGGAAGCTTTGCAACGATGGTGCGCATTCGCCTCCGGCCCAGCCATGCCCCCAGACCGTACAGCGCCCAAGCGCCGAAGACCGAGCCCAGCGTGGTCCAGAGCAGTGCCTCGATGAGGGTGAAACTTCCGCGACTCGCCGTGAAGCCGGCCAGCGGAAGCACCACTTCACTGGGCAGCGGCGGGAAAAGGTTTTCCAACGCGATGGCCAGTCCGGCGCCGGGGGCACCGATGGTCTCCATCAAGCCAACAGCCCAGTCAGCTACACCGGTGAGTGCACTGGAATCACCAGAAGCTTGTGCGGGAATGGCTGACAGGGAGGAAAAGGTCATCATGCTCATCGCCTACAAGTCTGCCTTACCGCGCCCCGTAGTCCGAACCGGGCTCGGCGCACCGAGTACTCAGAATCGGGCCGAGTCTGGAGGCAGTCCCCCTGTCAGCCACGATGGCTCAAGAAGGCTGGTGTCCGAATGTGAACTTGCACGGGGCACCAACCGCGAGTGTTGTCCCCACGCCGCTCTTTGCGGTCAGGCCGCAGGGCGGATCAGTTTGTCCCGCGGGATGCGGACGACCGCCCAGCCACCCTTGGCACCGATATCTGGGCGGCCAGCGCCGGCGGCACCCGTCTGCCGCAGGGCCGCCTCCACCAAGAGCAGCGGCGCGGTAGCGGTTCGCTGGCCCTGCCGCATTGCCGCTGCCTCTTGCACACCCGCTGCCTCTGCGGCCGACCCGCCCGGCGGCGTGCCGGGCAGCGGCGGTGCGGTGCTGGTGTAGGTATGGCCGGTCGGGGCGGTCGTTTTCACCTTGTGTGTTGGCCCGTCGATGGGTGTGGTGGTCCAGCCGTCGGCTTCCTTGGCCTGGTTGCAGCGTTCACAAAGTCCGTGCCCGTTGGCGAGGGTGGTGGGCCCGCCCTCGGCCCACGCGACGATATGGTCGATGTGCCGGATCGGCGCGTCGCACCAAGGACTGGCACAGACCGCGTCCCGGGCCATCACCATCCGCCGGATCCCGTCCGGGAACTTCCGGGCCTTCGAGTCCATGCCCAGCAACTGCCCGGTCCCCGGCGCGGTATAGAGGCGCCGGATCCAGACGTCCTCCACCCCGCCGACCTTCAGGTTCCGCAACCGCTCCCGTCGGGCCGTTTCGCGGGCGGTCTGCCAACCCGGCTCGGTCCCGGCCGGCGGAGCCTGCTGCCGCGCTCCAGCAGCGGACGGGTCCTGATGCCCGACGCGGCTTCCCGGCGGCTCCTTTCGCTCGGCTCCCGCACCAAACGACGTCTGCTGCCTGATGCCGTCACCCGGCGGGCCGGCCATGCGTTCGCCGGGCTGGCTTTGGCCTGCTTGTGGTCGGCCGGTTTCGGTTTCGGTTGGTTGGGGTTGCGGGTTTTGGGGCAGGCGGATCAGGTCGCGGGCGTACTGGGCCGGGACGATGCCGTAGCCGGTCAGCCAGGCCGGTTCGCGCTCGCCCTTCAGCAAGGCCCGGTCGGTCATCACCAGTTGCACTTCCAGCCGGGCCGGGTCTGCGGTGCTGCGGCCGGTGACGCGTTCAAACACGGTATCGGCCATCACCTGCCCCCGCGACCGCCGGTCCCCGGCGTTCGCCAACCGGTCCGCTTCCTGTTTCAGCGCGGCCATCACCGCGACG
>NZ_SUKC01000012.1 GCF_005047635.1 Arthrobacter sp. CAU 1506
ACTCGACTTTCTGAAGGACGTTTCCGCAGGTCAGAGACGATGTGGTGTCGTCCATGCAGTGTGGTGCCGAAGTCGCGGCAGTGGAGGGCCTGTCGTGCATCGGATGCAATAATCACTGTTCTAGTTGACATAATGTGGATTATCGGCGTTACGAATAGGGCCGGGCGGGGAGCCTCACAGGCGATCTGGCAACTGGTCTATCCCGCTCGGGTGAACCTCGTTGGAAGCCAACTGCGGGCGGCTTTCTCTGCACGACGCCGTGGCATCAAGCCGGCCCGCCGTCGTGCCAGCGGCATGCGGCTGTGCCGAGACCTGAACGCGCAGACAACGTCACCATGTCGGCCATGTTGTCTGGGTGTCAGTTGCCCGTTGATAAGTTCGCCCGTTGACGCTGTTCGCGCAGCACCCGTGCGCCTGCAATGCTCGCACGGCATTGCCTCGGGCATCACCCTGATCAGGTGTCTGTCGTCTCCGTATCACCGCCTCCACGACGCCGCCTGAGGGGCTCAGGAGATCAAGCCAGGGCCTTCCGTGCTCTCCCGCTTGGTACGGCACGCCGCGCGGTTAGGTTGACATAATTCTGCGCCACGCCCGTCGGCATGGCGCAGAATCACCCCAGCGGCTGATGCAGTGTCAGGCTTCGACGTAGGCCGCCAGATGCTTGCCGGTCAAGGTGGAACGGTTGGCAACCAGCTCCGCGGGAGTGCCTTCGAAGACGATCCTTCCGCCCTCATTGCCGGCCCCCGGCCCCAGGTCGATGATCCTGTCTGCATGGGCCATGACTGCTTGGTGGTGCTCGATGACGATGACGGATTTGCCGGAATCCACGAGCCTGTCCAGCAGGCCGAGCAATTGCTCGACGTCGGCCAGATGGAGTCCGGTGGTCGGCTCGTCGAGGATGTAGATGTCGCCCTTCTCCGCCATCTGCGTGGCCAGCTTGAGCCGCTGCCGTTCTCCGCCGGACAGGGTGGTGAGCGGCTGGCCCAAGGTGAGGTAACCGAGGCCAACGTCCGCCAGCCGGTCCAGGATCTTATGCGCGGCCGGGGTGCGCGCCTCGCCGGAACCGAAGAACTCCTCGGCCTCAGTCACCGACATCGCGAGCACTTCCGCGATGTTCTTCTCCCCCAGCGTGTATTCCAACACTGCCGACTGAAAGCGCTTGCCTTCGCATTCCTCGCAGGTTGACTCCACGGTCTCCATGATGCCGAGCTCTGTGTAGATCACGCCGGCACCGTTGCACACCGGGCAGGCGCCCTCTGAGTTTGAGCTGAAGAGGGCCGGCTTGACGCCATTGGCCTTGGCAAACGCCTTCCGGATCGGCTCAAGCAGTCCGGTGTAGGTTGCCGGGTTGCTACGCCGGGAACCCCGGATGGCGCCCTGATCAACCACCACCACGCCGTCGCGGCGGGCAACCGAGCCGTTAATCAGCGAGCTCTTACCTGACCCGGCGACCCCGGTGAGGACACAGAGAATCCCGAGCGGGATGTCGACGTCGACTCCCTGCAGGTTGTTCGTGGTGGCGCCGCGGACCTCCAGGGCGCCGCTGGCCTCGCGGACGGTTGCTTTGAGGGCCGCGCGGTCGTCGAGGTGCCGGCCAGTCAGCGTGTCGCTGCCGCGCAGCCCGTCCACGCTGCCTTCGAACACGACTTCTCCCCCTGCGGTGCCGGCCCGCGGGCCCAGATCGACCGCGTGGTCCGCAATCGCGATGGTCTCCGGCTTGTGCTCGACGACCAGCACGGTGTTGCCCTTGTCCCGCAGTTGCAGCAGCAGTTGGTTCATCCGCTCAATGTCGTGCGGGTGCAAGCCGATGGTGGGCTCGTCGAAGACATAGGTCACGTCCGTGAGGGACGACCCGAGATGCCGGATCATTTTGGTGCGCTGCGCCTCTCCCCCGGACAAGGTGCCCGAGGGCCGGTCGAGGGACAGATAGCCGAGTCCAATTTCGGTGAAAGAGTCGAGCAGGTGCTGCAACCCGGTGACCAGCGGCGCGACCGAAGGCTCATCCAGCGTCCGGACCCAGTCCGCCAGGTCGGTGATCTGCATCGAGCAGAGGTCGGCGATGTTCTTGCCCCTGATCTTCGATGACAGGGCTTCCTGGGCCAGCCGGGTGCCGCCGCAATCGGGGCAGGTGGCGAACGTGATCGCCCGGTCCACGAAGGCCCGGACGTGGGGCTGCATCGCCTCACGGTCCTTGGAGAGCATCGACTTCTGGATCTTGGGGATCAGCCCCTCATAGGTGAGGTTGATGCCCTCCACCTTGATTTTGGTCGGTTCGGCGTAGAGCAGCTGGTGCAGTTCCTTCTTGTTGTACTTGCCGATGGGCTTATCCATGGGCAAGCCCGCCCCGCTGAAGATCCGGCCGTACCAGCCGTCCATGCTGTAGCCGGGTACGGTCAGCGCGCCCTCGGACAGCGATTTGGTGTCGTCGTACAGCGCGGTCAGGTCAAAGTCGCTCACCGAGCCCATGCCCTCACAGTGCGGGCACATGCCGCCGAGCCGGTGGAAGGTGGCCTTTTCGGCCTTGGTCTTGCCGCCGCGTTCCACGGTGATGGCACCGCTGGCCTTGACCGACGGAACGTTGAACGAATACGCGTTGGGCGAGCCGATGTGCGGGTCCCCCAGCCGGCTGAACAGAATCCGCAGCATCGCGTTGGCGTCCGTGACCGTGCCGACGGTGGAACGCGGGTTGGCGCCCAGCCGCTCCTGGTCAACGATGATTGCCGTGGTCAACCCTTCGAGCATGTCCACCTCGGGCCGGGCCAGGGTCGGCATGAAGCCCTGCACGAAGGCGCTGTAAGTCTCGTTGATCATGCGCTGGGACTCGGCGGCGATGGTGGCGAACACCAGCGAGCTCTTGCCCGAGCCGGAGACTCCGGTGAAGACCGTCAAGCGCCGTTTCGGGATCGCAACGCTGATGTCCTTGAGGTTGTTCACCCGCGCACCCTGCACGGTGATCATGTCGTGGCTGTCTGCGGCGTGCGCCCGCGGCTGCGAGTCCGTCGTCGTGGCCGTACTCATCGTGTCTCCATCTGTGAGGCGGGGTCACCGTTGGGGTCTCCGAAGGTGACGATATCCATGACCGTAATGCTAGCCGTGGCCGGGGCGCCCAAACTTCTCCATTCCTGCCCGTTCCGGACGGCGGCCAACGACGGCGGCCTTGGCGTGAGCCCGGGACGGCAGTTTGCCTCGGCCGCGACGTTCGCGGCACCTTTCAGCCGGAGGTCGCGCCGACCGTCGCCAACGCCTTGCGGGCGCGGCCCAGCGGTCCGCTGATGTTCAGCTCGTTCGCCAGCAGGTCGAGCCGTTCCGCACGGTCATCGTCGGGCACCCGCAGCCGGCCGTCAACGCTCCCGAGGTCCAGGTCCCGGACCACGTTGACCACCGTGGGCGCAACCTTGAGGTAGTCAGCGGATTCGGCAATCTTCGCCCGGAACCGCGCGGACATCTGAGCCTCCGGACTAGCGGCGGCGGAAACTATTCCGTCCAAACTGCCATGGTCCTTCAGCAGTCCGGCCGCCGTCTTATCGCCGATGCCGGGCACGCCTGGCAGGCCGTCGGAGGTGTCGCCGCGCAGCGTGGCGAAGTCCGCGTACTGCACGGGCAGCACGCCGTACTTGCGCACCACGGACACATCTGTCAGGACTTCTAGGTTGCTCATGCCCTTAGCTGTGTAAATCACCCGGATGTCCCGCTCGTCGTCCACCAGCTGGAACAGGTCCCGGTCTCCGGTCACGATATCGACGGGAACGTTGGCCTGGGCTGCAAGGCTGCCGATCACGTCGTCGGCCTCATGCTGGTCAGCTCCGACGACGGCGAGGCCAAGCGCGGCCAGCACCTCGCGGATCAAAGGCAATTGGGCCACCAGCCCCGGCGGAGTCTCTTCAACATCGACGCCCCCGGGCACGGTCGAGGCCACGCGGTGGCGTTTATAGGTCGGAATCAGTTCGACCCGCCACGCGGGACGCCAGTCGTTGTCCCAGCAGGCCACCAGGTGGGTGGGCCGGTAGTCGGCCACCAGCCGGGCGATGATGTCGAGCAATCCGCGGACGGCGTTCACCGGAGTTCCGTCCTTGGACTTGATGGAATCCGGCAGTGCGTGGAAGGCCCGGAAATACAGCGAGGCGGTGTCAAGGAGCATGAGTCGTTCGTCCACAAGTTGCCCTTTCGCTGCTGACAGGGACCAGGTCCCCCGGAGTTGGTACTACCTTAGTGCCATGGGTCACGGCAGCCGAAGGAATCGAAAGTGTTCGGTGTTGCTGTTGACGGCGGCAGTCTTCACCTCCGGATGTACCGGCGCCCCCGGAGGCCTGTCCCCCGCCACCCCGCCGGCTAACCACCCGGTGGCGGCCGCCGTTGACCAGGGCCGGGCGCACTACACGGACCGTGTGGTCAACCTGCTGATCACGAACATTTCCCCTGATCCCGTGCTGGTGACCTCAGCCACACTGCATTCACCGCTGTATGACGGAGCGGCGGACTGGAAGCCCACGCGCGTCGGCGGCACGAAGGTCTCGGCCGGTTCAACCGTCAGCCTGCCCGCTGAGCTGCCTCCGGCCGAGTGCTCGGCCGGTCAAGCGGCGGATGAGGCTGCGGGGCACCGGATAACGGTGACCATGGACGGCGAACGGTCAGGGCTGAGCACCGTCGAAGTCCGGGCCAACGATCCGCACAACGTGCTCTCCCGGAACCACTCGGAGGACTGCTTGGCGCAGGCTGCGGGTTCGGTGGCAGCGCTGCGGATTGACCAGACACTAAAAGTGCTGCCAGGCAGCCGCTCCGCACTGGTCGGCATAGACGTCCGGCCGACGGGCGGGAAGGAGTCGTTGGTCATTGAATCCTTTGGCACCACCACCCTGCTGGACGAGGACAGCAAACATGCCTGGCCCAGGAACCTCCGCGTGGACGGAGCTGATGCGGCATCCCGCCTGAGCCTGCAGGTGGTGCCGATGCGTTGCGATCCGCATGCTTTGGCCGAGGACAAGCTGGGCACCCGGATTCCGGTCAGCATCGCAGCCGGGAACCACCACGGCGTCCTGCGGCTCGATGGCGGCCATGATTTTGACCGCGCGGTGTACCGCTTCATCACCGCTGCTTGCCAAGCCGCCGGCCAGAGGGGCTGACGGCCTCCGGCGGCCGGTGTCTGCGTTTGCCGCGGCGTGCCAGCGCCTACACTGACAGCTGTGACCGACTACTCTGCCGAGCAACTGCGTGATCTGGTTCAATCGCTGGCCGCCTCCGGCGAACCTGCCCCCATCCTGCAAATCGGCGATCCGATGCTGCGGCAGCAGGCAGTGGTGTTCGACGGGCAGTTGGACGCTGCGGGCCTAGCCGCGTTGTTGGAGCTGATGCGCCGGACCATGCAGGCTGCCCCCGGCGTCGGACTGGCCGCTCCGCAGATCGGGGTGCCGCTGCGGATCGCGGTTCTCGAAGACAGCTACGCCGCGGACCCCGAAGTGGCCGAAGCGCGGCAACGCACCCCGCTCCCCTACTTCGCGATCATCAATCCGTCCTACCGCGCCGTCGGCGAGGAAACGGCCGCCTTCTATGAGGGGTGCCTGTCCTTCGCCGGATTCCAAGGCGTGGTGGAACGGCACAGTAGCGTCGAACTGGACTACGACCTTCCCGACGGCAGCCACCGGCAGGAAACCTTCACCGGCTGGCCGGCCAGGATTGTGCAGCATGAAACCGATCACCTGGCCGGCACCATCTACGTGGACAAGATGCTGCCCCGGTCGCTCTGCGGCAATGCCGAGTACATGCGCTTCTGGGCGCAGCCGACGGTCAATCAGGCGCGCGTCGGCCTAGACTTCTAGGCCGGCGCCCGCACCGGCTTACCCTACGCCGGCGCAGCTGCTTTCGCCCCGGCGGCGGCAGCGAAGCCGCCGTCGTTGTTCTGCTCGGTGGGAAGGTAGGTGGACCACCAGCGCAGGATTTCGTCAAAGCGCTGCTTCCGGTGCCACGGGGTGCCGGCACGCGAGAGCTCATGGTTCTCGCCGGGAAAGATCAGCAATTGGGTGGGAACGCCGCGCTGCTTCAGCCCCACGTAGTAGCGCTGGGCCTGCTCCAGCGGACAGCGCAGGTCTTCTTCGGAATGGATGACGAACACCGGGGTGCGTACCGAGTCCAGCTGGGCAAAGGGATTCTGGCCGCGGACGCGTTCCGGATCGGTGCCGGTGTATTCGTCCGAGAAGAACCAGCCGATGTCCGAGGAGCCGACGAACGACGGCGGATCCAGATAACCGCGCTCCACGATGGCCGCGACGAACCGGTGGTCCTGGGACACCGTCCAGGCTGTCAGGTAGCCGCCGTAGGAGCCGCCCATGATGCCCTGCCGGCTTCCGTCCAGCTGCGGGTACTTTGCCACCGCGCCATCCAGGAACGCCAGCACATCGGCCATATCCACGGTCCCCATGGCACCCTTGATGGCGCGGCCATGCGTCTGGCCGTAGCCGGCGGATCCACGCGGGTTGCACATCACGACGGCGTAGCCCGCCTTGGCATAGACCTGCGCCTCATCGAACACCTCCCAGCCGTACTGGGCAAACGGCCCGCCGTGGATGTTCAGCAGCACTGGATGCGGCCCCTCGCCCTCGGGCAGCAACACCCAGCCGTGCACCGGGTAGCCGTCGTCCGAGGCAAAGACCTCTTCGAGTGGTTCGGCAACGCCCGTGCTGCGCAGGGCGGCAGAGAAGTCGGTCAGTCGGGACAGTCCGGCGCCGGCGACCAGTCCGAGGTCCCCTGCCGTACCGGCGTCGGAAAAACTGACGACCGTCCGGCCTTCGGCGTGTGCAGCAGCCGACACATTCAGCGGCCCGTCGACAAGGACGGTGCTGCTGCCCGTGGCCGATACTTCCAGCAGTTGTGCTGAGCCGCGGTGCCGGTTCACGGCCAGCACCGAGTCTGGACCGGTGGGCACCAGGTCGCCCTCGGCCAGGTCCAACGTTTCCGGATCGGTCAGCCGCCGGACCTCGTGCGGAGCGGACACGGGGGCGGCATAGAGTGCGGTGTTACGGGCGACGAAGTCCGTTCCGTTGCCGATCGAACTGCCCAGATAGAACAGCCAGTCGCCGTCGTTGCTGAGCGCAGGAGAGCCGGCGCCCAGGGTTTCGCCGGCCAGGTTGGACAGGAGCTTTGGCTGCTCGTCCAAGGCTTCAGGATCGAGGGCGTACACGTCGCGCCGCAGATCTTCATCCGCGCTGTTGTGCAGCGCGGCGGCGAAGTACAGCGTCCGCCCGTCCGGGCTGAAGACCGGGCTGTCGTGGTCGGCGTCCGCGCTGGTGAGCTGCCGTGCGGGCGCTACCGCCGAAAACTCGGCGCCGGCGTCCTCGGTGGCCTTCCGCGCCCGGCCCACGGGCGCAACCGCCGGTTCCGCCTGCAAGTCCGGGGTGTCCACCATAAACAAGTGGCTGCGCTTGTCGCCCGTGTAGCCGGCGCCGTTCATCCGGTACTTGAAGCCGGTGACCAGCCGGGCATCTTCGGCACCGGGGCCCACGCCGTCCAGCTTGCCGTAGCGACCCTCCTCCGGGACGCGGGCGGCGAAGACCAGGCGGCGGGAGTCCGGTGCCCAGATGAAAGCGGAGACCCCCAGCTTCTGGTCGGTGACGGCCACTGGCTCTCCGCCGCGGCTGTCCACCACCATCAGTTGCGGCCGCTCCCCCGGTGCCGCCGCCCGCAGGAAGGCCAGCGAACCGCCGTCGGGCGAGTAGCACGGCGCGGTGTCCCTGAAGCCGCGGGTCAGGCGGCGAGGCGCTCCGCCGTCATCAAGCGGAACCTCCCACAATTGCCCTACATAGCTGTCCGACGCAAAGTCAGGATGGGTGACGGACACCGCCGCACGGCTACCGTCCGGGTGGAGTGTTGGGGCGGACAACGAATTAAATAAAGCAATGTCTTCAGATCTCACCCTTGTGAGCCTAGTCTCATCGCCGGGCCGGAGCCAATCAGCCGCACCGCCGTCCGCGCTGCCTAGGATGGAGCATGCCCTCCGCCGTACGCCCCCTGGATCTGGTCCCGCTGATGCTCTGCCCGGTCTGCGGAGAACAACTGGAAGCCGCCGGGCAGGTCCCGGCCCAAGGCCTGCGGTGTGCGGCAGGCCACCAGTACGACGGCGCACGGCAGGGTTACGTCAACATGCTCACCGGCCGCGGCACCCGCTTTATTCCGGACACGGCCGAGATGGTCGCCGCACGCGACGCCTTCCTGGGCGCCGGACACTACGCTCCGCTGGCCCGGCAACTGGCGGCGACCGCCGGCACGCTCCTGGCCGGCACGCCGGCACCCGTGCTGCTGGATGCCGGTTCAGGTACCGGCTACTACCTTGAAGCCGTGCTGCGAAGTGTGATGGATGGCCGGGCATTCGCGCTGGATCTGTCCAAGTTCGCCCTGCGCCGGGCAGCCCGTGCCCTGCCGGACGCCTTGTGCGTGGTCTGGGACCTGTGGAAGCCGCTTCCGCTGGCTGCCGGCAGCACCGACCTGATCCTCAACGTCTTCGCCCCGCGAAATCCCGCGGAGTTTGCCCGGGTGCTGAAACCCGGCGGCCACTTGGTGGTGGCCACGGCAGCGCCCGGGCACCTGGGCGAACTGCGCGACGTGGTACCGCTGCTGGCCGTGGATGCCGACAAAGCAGAGCGGCTGGGCACCACCCTGGGCGACGGCTTCGAGGGAGTGGACAAGGTGCAGCTCCAGGTGCCGCTCCAGTTGGACGCCGAGGATATGGTGCAGCTGGTCATGATGGGACCTAACGCCCACCACAGCGATGCCGGAGAGATCCGTGCTGCCGCGGCCGACGCGACTGCGGCCGGCGGATTTCAGGTAACCGCGCGGTTCACTGTGTCGACGTATCGGCGCCGCGGCCGCGGATAGGCCCGTCGTCGCAAGGCACGGCCTTGCGCCCCTTCCGGGTCGGTGGACGGGAACGATCAGTGGACGGGCTCGGCCGAGGCATCCTTGGGGGCGGCCGGCGCCAGATCGACAAACATCCATTTCAGGAACAGCTGGATCAGCGGTCCGATGGCCAGGACAAACACCAGCGTGCCAAGCCCGACGACGCCGCCGAGCAGCCACCCGGTGAGGGTCACCGCTGCTTCGATCCCGGTCCGGACTATCCAGACCTGCCACCCGGTGACAGCATGCAGGCCGGTCATCAAGCCGTCGCGGGGGCCGGGGCCCAGTCCAGCTCCGATGTACAGGGCGCTGGCGGCAGCCAGCAGCAGCAATCCGACGCTGAAAGAAGCAATCTGCGCGGCCAGATGATGCCAGTGCGGAATGACCAGCAGACCAATGTCGGCGAAAAAGCCAACGAGCAGTGCGTTGGCGATGGTGCCTGCGCCCGGCTTCTGCCGCAGCGGGATCCAGAGCAGCAGCACAGCCGCGCTGATCGCCACGGTAGCCCAGCCGAAGCTCATGCCGGCTGCCCGGGCTATTCCTTGGCTCAGCACATCCCACGGCGCGGAACCGAGGCTGGCCCGGATCATGAGGGCGATCGCGATGCCGTAGGCGAAGAGACCGACAAACAGGCGCAGCGTCCTCAGGGACAATCGGCTGCTGGTCAGTACTGTCTGCATGGCAGGCTCCGGGAGACGCGGTGGGGCGCGGTATTCAGCACCGAACCATCCTATCCAGCCCGCGGTCTGACTTCCCGGCAACGCCGTTCTGGTTACAACTTGGCCACGATACGCCCAATCCCGCACGCAAGTGGCCAATTTCACGCCGACCCGCCCCGCCGTCGGGCATGATGGAAGCATCAAGGGCAGCAGCAGCTCGCGGTGGATGCCTGCTTGAACGATGCAGGCTCAGGAAACGGCGGCTGCTCCAACATCTGGGAGTACTGATGATCGAATGGCTTGTCGCCAACAGCTGGGTACTCTGGCTGGTCGTGTTCCTGATCTTGGCCATCGTCGAAATGATGACGCTGGACCTATTTTTTATCATGATGTCCTCCGGCGCACTGGTGGCCCTGTTCGGGGCTTTGCTCGGGCTGCCTTTCTGGCTGCAGGTGGTCATCTTCTGCGTCGTCGCTTTGCTGATGGTGCTATTCGTCCGGCCGGTCGCATTGCGGCATCTGCGCCGTGGACCGCGGGAGCAAGCAACAAACGTGGACCGGCTGATTGGTGAATCAGCGATGACGCTTGAATCCGTCACCGACCATTCCGGCGTGGTCAAGATCGGCGGCGATACCTGGACCGCAAGGTCTGCGGACGGATCGGCCATTCCGGCCGGTCAGCGCGTTTCGGTGGCCCGGATCGAGGGCGCGACCGCCGTCGTGACACCACAACGAACAGACGGGCCGCTCCCGGCCCAGTAAGACCCGCGCCGGGCTGGATTCCGGCACCCGAGTCACTGACACCACTCCTAGAGGGGAACTATGGATAGCAATATCGCAATCTGGATCGTGCTGCTGGTCCTGATCTTGTTCGTCGTGATCGTCCTGGTCCGGGCCGTACGGATCGTCCCGCAGGCACGGGCCGGCGTTGTGGAGCGACTGGGCAAGTACCAGCGCACCTTGAACCCGGGACTAACCATCCTGATCCCCTTCGTGGACCGGCTGCTGCCACTGCTGGATCTGCGCGAACAGGTTGTCTCTTTCCCGCCGCAACCGGTGATCACCGAAGACAACCTGGTGGTCTCCATCGACACCGTGGTCTATTTCCAGGTCACCGATGCCCGGGCCGCGACCTACGAGATCGCCAACTACATCCAGGCTGTTGAGCAGCTGACTACCACTACCCTGCGCAACGTGGTGGGCGGCTTGAACCTGGAAGAGGCGCTCACGTCCCGTGATCAGATCAACGGCCAGCTGCGTGGAGTCCTGGACGAAGCCACCGGCCGCTGGGGGATCCGCGTCTCACGGGTGGAACTCAAGGCGATTGATCCACCGCATTCCATCCAAGATTCGATGGAAAAGCAGATGCGGGCCGAACGTGACCGCCGCGCGGCCATTTTGACTGCCGAAGGCCTCAAGCAGTCCCAGATCTTGACCGCGGAGGGCCAGCGGCAGGCTGCCATCCTTGCGGCGGAGGGCGATGCCAAGGCGGCCATCCTGCGGGCCGACGGCGAAGCCCAGGCCATCCAAAAGGTGTTCGACGCTATCCACAAGGGCAACCCCACTCAAAAGCTGCTGGCCTACCAGTACCTGCAGACGCTCCCCAAGCTTGCCGAAGGCGAATCGAACAAGCTCTGGATCATCCCCAGCGAGGTTGGCGAAGCGCTCAAGGGCATTGGCAGCGTGCTGGGCGCTGCGACTCCGGAGGACGGCACGCCGGCGGTCTCCGCAGCCGACAACGCGCCGCGCGGTTAGGCCGCACGACCGCAGCCTCATGAAGGACCCGGCGGCCCAGGCATCTGTGAGCCTGTGGCCGCCGGGACCCGCAGCAGCCCGGCGGCGTTTTACCTGAAACAGGGGCGCGGACTATAATGGGTTGTTTGCCGGGAAGTTGCCGCTCATAACCATCCTTGACGTGGAGCAGATTGCCTTTATCATCTGCGACCGGGAACAGACGGCCGCCCGCCGACGTTGAGGGTGTTAGCGAGCCATCGCGGACGTGGTCCAAGCACCAGGTCCGCCACAAGACAAGAGGGAGAGATCATGAGCGATCGTAGCCTGCGGGGTATGCGCCTCGGAGCGCAGAGCATGGAGACCGAATCCGGTGTCGAGCCGGCTCCGCGCCAGCGCGTTGAGTACCGTTGCGAGGATGGCGAGCAGGTGTTCGTCACTTTTGCCGCAGAGGCCGAGATTCCCGCAGTCTGGGTCTCCAAATCCGGCAAAGAGGCGCTCCTGGTCGACGGAGAAAGGCCCGTTGACCCGAATGCCAAGCCAGTGCGCACCCACTGGGACATGCTCCTGGAGCGCCGCAGCGTGGAGGAACTGGAACAGATCCTCGAAGACCGCCTGACCAAGCTCCGCGAACGCCGCGGGGAACGGCGCACCGCTTAACGCCTCGCCTCTCAGCCGCCAAAGCTAAAGGGAGCAACCCGGAATCCGGGTTGCTCCCTCTGCTTTTAAGTCGGCCTCTGATGCATTCGTCCGGGTCCGGAGCGCTCGCGCGGCTCAGGCCCTCTTGGCGCGAAGCCTGCGCCACTTGTCGGCAATCCCCCATTTGGTGACCAGCACAATCGATTCGGCAACAATTGCACCGCTCATCTTCGAGTCGCCGTACTCCCGCTCGACGAAGGTGATCGGAACTTCGCGGACTGTCAGCCCTGCCTTCAGGGTCTGCCAGGTGAGATCGATCTGGAAGCAGTAACCGACCGATTCCACGGCAGCAAGATCGATGGTGCGCAGGGTCTGGGCCTTGAAGGCGTTGTAGCCCCCGGTGATGTCGCGGATGGTCACACCCAGCATGATCCGCGAGTACAGGCTGCCAGCCAGGGAAATGGCCTTGCGGTGGATGGGCCAGTTGACGACTTTGCCGCCGGGGATCCAGCGCGAGCCTTTGGCCATGTCTGCGCCCTCGCGCAGCGCGGACAGCAACCGGTTCAGTTCTTCCGGCTGGTGGGAGCCATCGGCGTCCATTTCCACCAGCACGTCGTAGCCGGCGTCGAGGCCCCAGCGAAATCCGGCGATGTAGGCTGCGCCCAGTCCGGCCTTGCCCTCGCGGTGGAGCACGTGGATGGCGGAATCTTCAGCGGCCATCCGGTCGGCGAGGGCGCCGGTGCCATCCGGTGAATTGTCGTCGACCACCAGGATGTCGGAGCCGGGTTCGGCGGAGCGGAGGCGGGCTACTGTCTTCGGGAGGGACTCAATCTCGTTGTACGTCGGGATGATGGTGACGACCCGCACTCAGTGGCCTTTCGAACGTTGTGCTGCAAAACCGCAGATTCCATGATGCGTGAGGTGCCCAAAGGCTTCCACATCGACGGTCCAGTATAGGCCATCGCCCGGATGGCCAGCTGGCAGACAGTCCGGGCGGCCGGTATCGGGAGGAAGGGCGGGTAGGTCCGCATGCCTTCGGGCCACGAAAGCAAACCTGTAGGGGAACGCAGACATGTTTTCTACTGACATGCGGACCTACCCTGGAAAGTGCCGGTTCGTCAAGGGGCAAAGGGTGCAACCGCCCAGAGGCAGGCTACCGCCAGCTGCCGCTCTCCCCGGCACGGGCCGAAATCCGCGAAGAAATACCGGCCCACTGAGACTTCAGCCTACTGGCTATGTAGGAAGTGTCAATACCGCTCTGACCTGCGGTTTTGTCCAAAGATGCACGTCAGAGCAGGTCTCCTTACTGCGGAAATGAGCAGAAATTAAACATTTCATTCAGATTTTCCTCCATGCGGCCCGGACCGCTCCCCCGGCACCACCCGCCCTAGAACGCGTCATGGATGGTTATTCCGTTCACCACGGTCCGGACACATTCCGGCAACCGCCCATTGTCCAGAGACGGAAGCATGGGGGTGCCGGCGCGGGCATCCGTGCTCCAGGCAGACACCCGCGAGTCCGGCGTCTGGATGGAAAGTTCATCCGCATCCCAGACAGCGAAGGTGGCCGGTGTCCCCGGAGCCAGCTGCCCCTCCATCGGGTTGCGCTCCCCTGCCGCCCGCCAGCCTGCCCGCGTGTGCGCCAAAAACGCAGCCCGTGCAGACATCTGCTCGCCCCGATTGTGATGCTCCAGGCATGCCTTCACGGTTGCCCATGGGCTTTGTTCGGTCACCGGGGCGTCGGATCCGATGGCCACTGGAACGCCCGCGGTCTGCATCGTGCCCACCGCATTCATCGCCAGTGCAGCCTCGGCACCAAGACGGGTGGCGTACATCCCGTCGCTCCCGCCCCAATACGCGTCGAAGAGTGGCTGCATGCTGGCCGTCACGCCATGCTGCAGCAGCCGCTCGAGTGCTCCATCAGGCAGCATCTCCACATGTTCCAGGCGCGGACGGGCGGACCGCACCGTCGCTTGTCCGACGCGTTCGGCGGCCAGATCCAGCGCATCCAGCACCCGGAGGAGCGCGGCGTCGCCGATCACGTGGAAGCCGGCCTGAATGCCTGCCTCAGCCGTCAACTCCAGGTGCCGGGCAGCTGCCTCGGTTTCCAGGTACAGCGAACCGTGTTCGCCCGGCCGGTCGGCATAGCCGGCGCTGATGGCCGCGGAATGGGACCCGATGGAGCCGTCCATGGTCAAGTCGCCGCCCAGCCCCCGCAGGCGCCCGGCAAAGCGTTCCATGGTCTCGGAGACCTGTCCGGCCGAGGTCATCAGCTCGCCCCAATACGGCAGGATCCTGGGTCCGGGTTCGGCATCGCTCAGCGCCAGCAGTCCCAGCAGGTCCTCGGCGGGTCCCAGCTGCGGGGCAGCCATTTCCGTCAGCGCGACGTACCCTCGGGAAGCCGCGTGCTGCAGGGCCTTGCGCTGGAGTTCTTCCCGCCGGCCGGCAGCGGGAGCCTGGACAGCGTGCCGAGCGCGTTCCAGCGCCGGCCCGCTGACGGTGCCGCTGGCGGTCCATCCGGGCACCTCGGCCAGCGCCAGCCGGGCTGCCAGCGCCGCCGAGACCACTGCTGAATGGACGTCCACCCGGGTCAGGAAGACCTCTGCCCCCGCCGCGGCGCGGTCCAGTTCGGCAGCGCTCGGTGCGCGGTGCTCCGGCCACCGGGTTTCATCCCAGCCGTGTCCCAGCACGGGCCCCGTGTTCTGCCGCGCAGCTGCTGCGACCGCATCGAGCAGTTCGGCCAGTGAGGCACAACCGGCCAGATTCAGCGAGGACAGGGCGAGGCCAGTCTGGGTCACGTGGGCATGGGAATCCACGAACCCGGGGGCCACCAGCCGACCGTCCAGGTCGACAATGCTCATGGTGTTGTCCGCTATGGACGTGGCGGCATGCTCGGATCCGATCCACGCCACGGTGCCGCCGTCAACCAGCATGGCCGTGGCATAGGGGTCGGCCGCGCTGTAGATGCTGCCATTGCGGTACAGCGTGACACCCGAGGCGGCGGGCAGGGCGGAGTTACTCATGGAGATCCTTTCAGGGGGTGCAGCGGCGGGCCGGGCTATTCGGCCACGGCGGCATAGGCAACGACGCCGCGGCGGACCTGGCCGATGGCCTGCCTGCCGCGCGCCGCTAGCTGTGAATCAATGGCGGGAACCTTGACCAACTGGTCCAGCAGGTCGATCACCTGCTTGGCCCACCGGACAAAGTCGCCGGCAGCCAGGTCGGTTCCCTTGAGGGCTGTTTGCAGCGAGCGGCCGCTCGCCCACTTGTAGATCGGCCAGACGAGTCCCAGTTCCGGCTCTCCGCTCAGCGGCAAGCGGTGCTGCTCCTCAAGGTCGGTCAGCTGCGACCATTCGCGCACGGCGATGCTGACCGACGCTTCCATCGCCGGCGAGGGCATCTTGGGCCGAATGCCGGCCTCTTCGCGTTTGGCCTGGTACACCAGGCAGGAGACGAAGGCCGCCAGTTCTGCGGAGCTGAGCCCTGCGAAGGCGTCCTGTTCCAGGCACAGCGCCACCAACAGGTCGCGGTCCCCGTAGATCCGCCGGAGGCGTTCTCCCGCCGGGCTGATGGCCACCCCGTCGCCGCCGGTCTCCAGATAGCCATAGCTGTCCAATACCTGGCAGACACGGTCGAAGGTCTTGGCGATGGTGTTGGTCCGGCCCTGGATCTGCGATACCAGCTGGTCGGTCTCCTTGCGGAGCTTCCACCACCGCTCGGCCCAGCGGGCGTGGTCCTCACGATCGCTGCAGCCGTGGCAGGGATGGGCCTTAAGTTTGCGGCGCAGGTCGTTGATCTGCCGCTCGGCCTGTTGCCCGCCGGGCACCACAAAGTCACGGTGCTCGGTCCCGCGCCGCGGCGGACGCTTGTCGTGCAGGGCATTGCGCAGCGACGACGCCAGGTCGCGGCGTTCCTTCGGGCTGCGCGCGTTGAAGGACTTGGGGATCCGGATGCTGGAAAGGACCTCCACCGGGCCTTGGAAATCGTCAACCGAGATGCGCCGGATGTGCTTTTCCTGGGTCAGCACCGTCGGGCGGGGCTCGCGGGCTGATTCGTCGCGGTCCAGCACCACCGCGTAGCCCAGGCTCCGTCCTGCCGAGATGTCGATGATGTCCCCGCGGCGCAGGCGGTCCAGCGACGATGCGGCCGCCGAACGCAGATGCCGGGACTGAGTACGGGAGGCGCGTTTCTCGACGTCGTTCAGTTCCCGGCGCAGCCGCGCGTACTCGGTGAAGTCGCCCAAGTGGCAGCTCATCGCCTGTTCGTAGCCGGCCAGGGATTCTTCCCGGCTGCGCACCTGCTTCGCCAGGCCCACCACCGAGCGGTCGGCCTGGAACTGCGCGAACGAGCTCTCCAGGATCTCGCGGGCGGGACCGCGGCCGAACTGGGCGATTAGGTTGATGCTCATGTTGTAGGTCGGCCGGAAGCTGGAATTCAGCGGATAGGTGCGCCGTGAAGCCAGGCCGGCCACTGCTCCCGGATCGGTGCCGGGCTGCCACAGCACCACGGCGTGGCCCTCGACGTCGATGCCCCGCCGTCCGGCGCGGCCGGTCAGCTGGGTGTACTCCCCCGCGGTGATGTCGACGTGTGCCTCGCCGTTGAACTTGTCCAGTTTCTCCAGCACCACGGACCGGGCCGGCATGTTCACGCCCAGCGCCAGTGTCTCGGTAGCGAAGACGGCGCGCACCAACCCGTCGGCGAAAAGCTTCTCCACCACTTCCTTGAACGTGGGAAGCATGCCGGCGTGGTGGGCCGAGAATCCTCGGGACAAGCCCTCGCGCCAGGTCCAGAAGCCGAGCACGTCCAGGTCTTCTTCGGCGATGTCCTGCACTGCTTCGTCCACCCGGCGGACGATGGCGTCGCGTTCCTTCTCCGTGGTCAGGATCAACCCGGACTCCAGGCACTGCTTTACGGCGGCGTCGCAGCCGTTGCGGGAAAAAATGAAAGTGATTGCCGGTAGCAGCCCTTCGCTGTCCAGCTTGGCGATCACCTGCGGCCGGCTGGCGCGCCGGATCCGGGTCAACGCCTGCCGTGGAGGTTCCGGGGCACGCCGTCCCCGCCGTCCGCCGGACCGGCCCCAGTTGGCGCTGCGGTTGAGCTTGTGCTCGGCCGAAGCCAGCTTCAGCAGCTCGGGGTTCACTTCATAGGCACGGCTGTTGCCGGCCCCGGACTCCGGCACCGATTCATCGAAGGCAATGTCGCCGGCGAAGAGATCGAACAAGTCGGAACCGACCATCACGTGCTGCCACAGCGGGACCGGCCGGTGCTCGGACACCACCACGTCAGTGTCGCCGCGGACGGTATCCAGCCAGGCGCCGAACTCTTCCGCATTGGAGACGGTGGCCGACAATGAGACCAACTGCACGTCGTCGGGCAGGTGGATGATGACTTCTTCCCACACCGCACCACGGAAGCGGTCGGCCAGATAGTGGACCTCGTCCATCACCACGTAGGCCAGGTCCAGCAACGTCTCGGAGTTGGCGTACAGCATGTTCCGCAGCACCTCGGTGGTCATCACCACGACGTCCGCATGCGGGTTGACGGAGGTGTCGCCGGTCAGCAGGCCGACCCGTTCCGCTCCGTAGGTGGCGACCAATTCGTTGTACTTCTGGTTGCTCAGCGCCTTGATCGGCGTGGTGTAGAAAGCCTTCAAGCCCCGCTGCAGCGCCATGTAGACCGCAAACTCGCCGACCACGGTCTTGCCGGCGCCGGTGGGGGCGGCAACCAGCACGCCGCGCCCGAGCTCAAGCGCTTCGCAGGCTTCGCGCTGGAACGGATCGAGTTCGAATCCGAGGGTCTGGCTGAATGAATACAACCGGGTCTTGGAGAAGGCCACCCGTTCGGCGGCTGCCAGATAGCGTTCGGATGGAGAACTCATATCAAAAGACTATCCGTTTAAACCAGTGCGCCTGAGTGCACCTCTGGGCTCGACGAGCCGTATGCCGCTAGCGGGCGCCGTCCGGCTTCCCGTCATCAGCTTTCAATTGGTCCAGCGGCATTGCCTTATCCAGCGGCGTGGCCTGGTCAAGGGGCACGGCCTGGTCGAGAGTGGCTGCGATGTCCGCCTCGCGCGCGGCGCGCCGCTTCTCACGGCGCTTGTCGTTGATCAGGCTGATACCTGTTGCCACGAAGAACAGCGCTAGTAACGGTCCGGCGAGAAGGAACATGGACATGGCGTCGGGTCCGGGGGCCGCCATGGCCGCAACCAGACAGACTACGAACACCACGATCCGCCAGCTCTTGATCACCCTGCGGCCGGACAACAGACCGGCAAAGTTCAGGCCTACCAGCACCACCGGAAGCAGGAACGCAATCCCGAGCGACAGGAACATCCGCATGACGAACGTCAGGTAGTCGGTGGCCAGGATCTGGTTCACGCCACCTTGCGGGGTGAACATGGTCAGGACCTTCACGATCTCCGGCAGGACAATCCAACCAAAGTAGATCCCGAGCAGGAACAGCGGCACGGCGGCGAACATGAAGCCCAGCGTGTAGCGGCGTTCCTTGGTCTTGAGTCCGGGCGTGATGAAGCCCCAGATCTGGTAGATCCACACCGGCGAACTGACCAGCAGGCCCAGGAAAATGGAGACCTGGATTTTCAGGTCGAAGGGCGAGCCGACGCTGCCGTAGTTGATCTCGGCGCGCCGGCCCTTTTCCGCCGAAATTTCCATCAGCGGCTGTTGGACGGCCACCATGACCGGGTCATAGAGGAACCAGCCGACAATGGCCCCCAGCAGGACGGCGATGCCGGCGATGATCAGCCGGTTGCGCAGTTCTTTGAGGTGGGCCTTGAGCGGCATCCGCCCCTCAGGGTTGGCCTTGCGGCCCTTCTTACCGGCCACGGCCCTTACTGCTGGTGCGGCGATGGGGATCCACCGTTCGCATTCGGCGCCTGGCCGCGGTTATCAGTGTTGTTGCGGGGCGGGTTGACCACACGGCCCTCGACCGGCTCCGAGTCCGTAGCGGAAGCGGAACCGGACGCATCGTCGTCCTTCATTTGCTTCACTTCGGACTTGAAGATGCGCATAGACTGACCCACGCTGCGGGCGAGGCCCGGCAGCTTCGGTGCGCCAAAGAGCAGCAGCACAATGATGACCAGAATAATGATGGTCCAAGGGTTATCGAAGAGTCGTCCCATGCGTGGTTCCTTTCGTCTACTACATCTTATGTCATCGCGGGGTCAGGAAAGCCGCAGGTCGTGCAGGGACTGCCGCTGCCCCCGGGCCTCCCGACGGGCGACCCGCCGCTGCCGCCGCTGCTCGCGGCGCTGCTCCTTGCCCAGGGCGTATTCCTCTTTGAGCACGGCAGGATCGGCGAAGAGTGCCGGTCGGGGCTGGTGCGGTTCGGCCACCGGCGGTTCCGCCTGCAGGCCATTCGACAGCCGGTCCGCCGCCGACTCGAATTCACGCAATGTTCGCATGAACTGGCGGAAGATCCGCCAACCCAGCAGGGCGATGAAGACCAACGCCAGCGCACAGAGGGCAACCCACAGAAGAATCCAGAACCAAAGCGGCATGCTGTCCACTCTAGCTTCCGCTGGGAGCCGCAGCCGAGCTGTACACGTCCAGCGCCTGCCGCAACCATTCCTGGCTGCGCTGCACTACGTCGGCCGGCTCCAACACCACCACTTCGCCGCCGTGCCGGGCCACCAGGCCGGGCAGCACAGCTGTGGTGGACAAGCGGATTTCGGCCACCAGCGATCCGTCCTGCAGCACGGCACGGCGTCGGGCGTTGTATTGATCGGCCAGTTCGGCCAGACGCTCTGAGATCCGCAACACCACCACCTGGTCCGTCTCCTGCGGCGTGAACAGGCTGTCCGGGAATTCGCTGCTGCGCGCCGCCGGCGGCTCAAACGGCTCACCGGTCTGGGTTAGGGACCGCATCCGGTCCACGCGGAACTGCCGCACGGCCTGCTGCCGGTGGCACCAGGCCTCGGTGTACCAGTGGCCGTCCACGGCGAAGACCCGCAGCGGATCGATCCGGCGGGAGGTGATTTCGTCCCGGGAAGGCACCAGGTAATCGATCTCTACGCTCCGTCGCGTGGCCGCAGCCTCCTGCAGGGCGAGCACTTCCGGTGCGCGTTCCTCCGCGGCCAGGTCCGCCGCGACGGCGGCATGCCGGCCGGCAACCCCGCCGGCCGCCGCCAGCAGTTTGCTGAGTGCGCTGCGCAGGGCCGGCTGCTCCCCTACCCCGGGGACGGTTTCCAGCGCCTGCAGCCCCACCACCAGCGAGAGCGCCTCGTCGAGGCTCAGCCGCACCGGCTTGTCGATCTCATCGGCATTGCTGATGGAAATCGTGCCGTCTTCCCAGAACGCCTCGATCAACTGGTCCGGACCGTAGCCGGGTGTCCCGCAGACGAACAGCAGGTTGAGGTCCTTGATCAACTGGGTGGTGCTGATGCCAAACTTGTGCGCGGTGTCCTCCAGCGGCACCCCGGGGTTGGCGGTGACGTAGGACACCAGGTCCAACAGCCGCGGCAGATGGTCCAGGGAGCCGGACTTCCGTGACGGCCGCGCAGGGTCGTCTTTGAGGGTGTACGACGGCGGGGCTTCGGCTGCGGCGGCCAGGGCGCCTTCCAGCCGGCGGACCACCGCGCCGCGCAATTCGTCCGGTTCCTGCACCCAGGCGTTGGCGCCGTGCGAGGCAATTTCCTCGGCCAGTACTTCCACATCGCCGTAGCCCAGTTCCACCGCGTCCCAGCCGGCCGGCGGCTGAACGGCTTCGACGGCTGAAGCGGCCGAGCGCAGGGAATTGGCCTTGTCTTCGCGCAGCAGCAGGACCGCGGTGCCGTTGTCCTGCGGCGCCTGAAGTCCTGCCAGCACAGCACGCATGGTGAAGCCCTCCGGGATGCTGTAGGTCCCGGGCAGCTTCTTAACGGTGGAGGTGATTCGGGACAACCGGAAGGTGCGCTGGGCGTCCCGGTCCAGATCCCGGCCGGCCAGGTACCAGTGGCCGTAGCGGTTGCCTAAACCCCAGGGTTCGACCCGCCGCTGCTGCGGCTGCCCGTCCCGGGGCGACCGGTAATCGAAGGAGACCGGCGTGTGCTCGAGCACGGCCTTGAGCATGGCTTCGAAGGCCGGTTCCGCGGTCCGGATACGCGGCTCCACGCCAATCAGCGGGTCGCCCTCGGCCAGGGCGCCTTGGACGTCCAGCCGGCGTACCGCGCGGGCGGCGGCGGACCCCAGCGAGGCCTGCTGCCAGAGACGCGAGGCCAGCGAGAGGACGGCGCTTTCCTGTGGGCTGAACTGCAGTTCCGGGAGCCGGTACTTGTGCCGGTCGATCCGGTAGCGCAGCCCGCTTTGGTCGTTCTCGTACAGCGTGTCGCCCGGGAACGTCTCCACCGGGACGCCCATTTCCCGCAGGTCTTCCTTGTCCCGCTCGAACAGGCGGTTGAAGGCATCGTCGCTGGTGGCCTCTCGATACGGCGGAATCAGCGCGCGCAGCTCCTCCTTGCTGTAGCCGCGCCGGCGTTCCAGCAGCGCGATCAGCAGGTTCAGGAGTCGTTCGGTTTTGGAGGCGGACATAGTTGAAACGTTACTGGCTACCGGGCATTCGGAACGAAGTTAACGACCAGGGGCGGAGTAACGATGACCTAACGTTCACCGTTGCTCCGCCCCTGTTCAGGCTGTCGGCGGACCTAGCGGACGCCGAGCAGATCGACCACGAAGATCAGCGACTCGCCCGGCGCAATGGCCGATCCTGCGCCGCGGTCGCCGTAGGCCAGGTGGGCCGGGATCTCCAGCCGGCGGCGTCCGCCGACCTTCATGCCCAGCAGGCCCTGGTCCCAGCCCTGGATGACCTGGCCGACGCCGACGCGGAAGTCCAGCGGCGCTCCGCGGTTCCAGGAAGCATCGAATTCTTCGCCGGTGGACCAGGCCACGCCCACGTAGTGCGTGGAGACGGTGTCGCCGGCCTTGGCCTCGGCGCCGTCGCCCACGATGATGTCTTCGATCACCAGGTCCTGGGGCGTTTCGGTCCCGGGAAATTCGATTTCAGGCTTGGTGCGGTCGTAGTCGCGCTTGCCAAAAGACATGCTGAACCTCTCTTGCTTGTGACGTGTATGCGGTGCTGCCGACGGCTACGTTACCGTACCGTCCGGGCTCGGCTACTACTTCACGTCGGTCAGTTCGACATAGAAGATGAGGTCTCCGACAGCATCTCCCTGGCCCTGGACATAGGCCATTTCGGTGGGGATGGACAGCATGACCTTGGCGCCTTCCTTGAGCCCGGTCAGGCCCTTGGTCCAGCCTTCAATCACGCCGTCGAGCGGGAATTCGGTAGCTTCTCCGCGGGAGTAGCTGGAGTCGAACTCGGTGCCCTCGGACCAGTTCCAGCCGGCGTAATTGGCCTTCACCGTGCTGGTCTCGGTGGCCTGTTTGCCGTCGCCTTCGTCGATCACCTTGACGATGAGGTTGTCCGGCGCGTCGTTGCCCTCGGGGATCTTGACCGAGGGGACACCCTTCTTGTCGAGTGTGATCTCAGGCAGCTTGCCGGCCTTGTCCAGTTCGGCGACTTCGGCCGCGTCGGCCTTAACCGCCTTGTCCCGGACGTCCTGCACGGTCAGGAAGAGCAGTTGCGGGTTCTGCGCGGGGGCAGACGAGCTGGAAGATTCCGGCGGCTGCACATAGTAGGCGATCTCGCTGCCGGGATTTGCGCCGAGCAGCGCGTTGTACAGCGCGGGGTCGGCGGACTTGAAGCCTTCGCTCAGTTCCACTGTCTGGTCGACCGGTCCGGAGTAGGTCTCGCCCAACTGTTCGCCGGTGACGGCGTCCTTGGCCAGCAGCCGGTACCGGATCCACTGGCCGTCGGCAGCGCCGTCGCCCTTGCCTTCGGTGATGACCTCGGCGTTCGATTCGGGCAGTTCCAGCGGGGCGGAGAAGTCAACCGCCGGTGCGGCGCCCTCGGCGCCCGCCTTCACAGTGATGTCGTCCAGGCTGTCCGAGCCGGAATCAGCGCCGCCGCTGCACGCCGTCAGGAGCAAGGCTGCAGGTAGCAGGATGGAGAGTATTTTGCGCACAATCGACTTTCTTATCGTGGAACATGTGGGCTTGAAGGACATTCTCGCAGAGAAATCTGGAGATCTGCTTGGAAGCAGCGTCAGCAGGTCACAGGGTGGCGAGAAGGGCTTCCACCCGCGGATCCTCACTCTTGAAAGGATCCTTGCACAGAATCGTCTGTTGCGAGCGGTCGTTGAGCTTCAGATGAACCCAGTCGACCGTGAAGTCGCGGCCGTTCTCCCGGGCCGCCCGGACAAAGTCGCCACGCAGCTTCGCCCGGGTGGTCTGCGGCGGGTAGTCCATGGCATTCTTGACCTCCTGTTCCTCCACCACACGGGCCACCTCGCCGCGGGCCTGCAGCAGATGGTACAGGCCGCGCTTGGCCGAAATGTCGTGGTAGGTCAGGTCCACTTGGGCAATCCGCGGGGCATCCAGGTCGATCGACTCGCGGTCCATGATCCGGTTGATCAGCCGTTTCTTGATCGCCCAGTCGATCTCCCGCTCGATCCCGCTGTGGTCGCCGGACTCCACCGCCGCCAGCGTGCGCTCCCACAAGTCCAGGATGCGTGCCACGTGCGGATTGTGCGCTCCATTGGCTTCGACGAATTCCCGCGCTTTGGACAAGTATTCCTGCTGCATGGCCAGCGCGGACATCTCCCGACCACTGGCCAGTTTCAGGGGTTTCCGTCCGGTCAGGTCGTGGGAAATGTCGCGGATGCTCCGGATCGGGTTTTCCAGCCGGAGATCGCGCATGATCAGTCCGGCTTCCACCATCCTCAGCAGCAGGTCCACCGACCCGACCTTCAGCATGGTGGTGGCTTCGGACATGTTGGAGTCGCCGTTGATGACGTGCAGCCGCCGGTAGTACTCGGCATCTGCATGCGGTTCGTCACGGGTGTTGATGATCGGCCGTGAACGCGTGGTGGCCGATGAGACGCCCTCCCAGATGTGGTCGGCCCGTTGCGAGAAGGCGTAGATAGAACCGTTTTGGGTCTTGAGTACCTTGCCGGCGCCCACCAGGATCTGCCGGGTCACCAAGAAGGGGATCAGGATGTCGGCCAGCCGGGAGAACTCGAGTTTGCGCGGGATCAGGTAGTTCTCGTGGCTTCCGTAGGAGTTCCCGGCAGAATCGGTGTTGTTCTTAAACAGGTAGACCCGGCCGCCGAAGCCCTCGCGGGCCAAGCGTTCCTGGGCCTCGTTCATGAGGTCTTCGAGGATCAATTCGCCGGCCCGGTCGTGGGCTACCAGTTGGGCGACGTCGTCGCATTCCGCGGTGGCGTACTCGGGATGGGATCCGACGTCCAGGTACAGCCGGGAGCCATTGGTCAGGAACACGTTGGAGGACCTTCCCCACGTGACCACCCGGCGGAAGAGGTAGCGGGCCACCTCTTCGGGTGAGAGCGGGCGCGAGTCCGGCGCCGAATAGGAGATGCCGAACTCGGTCTCGATTCCGAAGATCCGTCTGTCCATGGCTAGCCGTCCATTCCCTCGCCCAAAATCTCGGTTAGTTCAGCGGTCGCCAACCGACGGAATGCACGCTGGCTCCCCCGGCTGGACAGCGGGTCGCGGTCCAGCACAGCAACTTCGAGTCCTTCGGGACGCAGTTCCCGGGCCTGCCCGGCGTCCTGCTGCCCGGTCTTGCCGGACAAGGCGGCCACCGCGGCCCGAACCGCCCCGGCATAGTCGCGGCCGTCGGCCCAGTCGGTCCGCAGGGCTTCGCCCACTGCTTCGGCGTCACCGCCCATGACCACGAACCGGCGTTCATCCGCGATGGATCCGTCGAACGTGAGCCGGAACAGCCGGTCCTCGGCCGGCGTCGTCCCGACTTCGGCTACAGCGAGCTCCACTTCGAACGGTTTGGTGTCGGCAGTGAAGACCGCGCCCAGGCTTTGTGCGTAGACGCTGGCCAGGCCCCGCCCGGTCACGTCCTCGCGGTCGTAGGAATAGCCGCGGACGTCGGCGTAGCGCACGCCGGCTTGGCGCAGGCTTTCGAACTCGTTGTACTTGCCGACCGCGGCGAAGGCGATGCGGTCGTAAATCTCGCCGATCTTATGCAACGACGGCGAAGGGTTCTCGGCGACCAGCGCGATCCCGTCCGAGCAGCTGAGCACCACCACCGAACGGCCGCGGGCAATGCCTTTCCGGGCGAAGTCCGCCCGGTCCTTCATTAATTGCTCGGGCGATACGTAGAACTGCTGTGTCATGCCTACGCCTCCCGTCCAGCCACGGCCCGGCCGGCGATCACGGCTTCGGACGTGGCGGCCAGTTCGCGCTCCGGGATGCGGCGGGCGCCGGCCGCGTTGACGGTGTAGACCACCGGCCATACTTGCCGGACGGTATCCGGACCTCCGGTGGCCGAGTCGTCGTCGGCGGCGTCGTAGAGGGCTTCGATGGCGACCCGGACAGCGGTCGCCTCGTCCAGATTCGGCTGCCAGAGCTTCTTCAACGAGCCGCGGGCAAAGACCGAGCCGGACCCGACGCTGTGGTGCTCCTGCTCCTCGTAGCGGCCGCCGGTCACATCGTAGGAAAACAGGCGGCCCACCCGGCGTTCCTGGTCGAAGCCGGCAAACAACGGAATGACGGCCAGGCCCTGCATTGCCATCGGCAGGTTGGACCGGATCATCGCGCCCAGCCGGTTCGCTTTGCCTTCGAGGCTCAGCAGCGTGCCTTCGATCTTCTCGTAGTGCTCCAGTTCCACCTGGAAGAGCCGGGTGATGTCGAGGGCGATGCCGGCGGTGCCTGCGATGCCGAGCACCGAATAGGAATCGGCCGGAAAGACCTTCTCGATATGCCGGCTGGCGATCATATTCCCCATCGTTGCCCGGCGGTCGCCGGCCATGAGCACGCCGCCGGCAAAGGTCATCGAGACGATCGTGGTGGCATGCGGCACCAGCGGGGCGGCTCCGGCCGGCAGTTGCTGGGCTCCGCGGGCAGCCGGCAGCAGGTCCGGCGCCGTACGGGCCAGATACTCGCTGAAGGAGGCGGTGGCTGAATGCGAAATCTGGGCGAAGACGGAGCCCGGACCGCCGGCCGGCATGTTAATCAATTACTGCCCGCCCTTCTGCACGAAACCACGCACGAACTCTTCCGCGTTCTGTTCCAACACACCGTCGATCTCGTCCAGCAGATCATCGGTGCCTTCGGTCTCGGCCTGCGCGGCAGGTGCGGCGGCAGGCTCGGGTGTGGGCTCGTCGTCGTACTCTTCGTCTTCGCGGCGGGAGTCCGCGTTCTTGCGGTCCTGGGTTGCCATGATGGCCTCCTTATGGTGTGACGGTCGACTCGGTCCTCATGCTTATGTTGCCACGTGCGGCTCGCTGCTGGGTCCCAGCAAGGCGGTAATAAAATCCTCCGCGGATGCAGCCTCCTCGAAAAGCTTCCCGGTCAGCTCGCGGTTGCCGCGCAGCGGTTCGCGGGTCGGGATGCGCTGCAGCCGCCGCCGGTCGGGAAGGTCGAAAATCACCGAATCCCAGCTGGCGCCGACCACTTCCTGCGGGAAATGCTGGATGCATTTTCCGCGGAAATAGGCCCGGGTGTCGTCCGGCGGTTGGCTTACGGCGGTGTTGATCTGTTCATCCGAGAGCAGCCGCTGCATCCGGCCGCGTGCAGCCAGCCGGTGGTACAGGCCCTTTTCCGGCCGGACATCCGCGTACTGCAAGTCGATCAGGCCCAGCCGCGGATCGCCCCATTCCAGGCCGTCCCGGTCACGGTAGGCCTGCAGCAGCTTGAGTTTGGCCACCCAGTCCACCTGGTCCGCGGCTTCCATCGGGTCGCGCCGCAGGGTCTCCAGCACCGAGGCCCAGCGCTCGAGCACTTCCGCGGTCTGGCCGCTATGGGTCCCGTGCCTCCGGCAGTGCTCCACGGCTGCCTGCAGATAGATGTCCTGCAGGTCCAGGCCGGTGACCATGCTGCCGTCGCTGAGCGCGACCTTTTGCTGCAGTGAAGGGTCATGGCTGACCGCCTGCAGCGCCTGCACCGGGTCGGCCAGTTGCACGTCCGGGGCTTCCCCATGTTCGATCATGGACAGCACCACGGACGTGGTGCCCATCTTCAGGAAGATCGACACCTCGCTCAGGTTCGCGTCGCCGATGATCACGTGCAGCCTTCGGTACTTGTCCGCCACCGAGTGCGGTTCATCGCGGGTGTTGATGATCGGCCGGCGGATGGTGGTCTCCAGCCCCACCTCCGCTTCGAAGAAGTCAGCGCGCTGGCTGATCTGGTACCCGGGCGTCCGGCCGTTGGTGCCCAGTCCCACCCGGCCGGCCCCACACACCACCTGCCGGGACACGAAGAATGGAACCAACCCGGTCACAATCTGGTTGAACGGCAGGCTGCGCGGCATCAGGTAGTTCTCATGCGCACCGTAAGAGACCGACTTATTGTCCGTGTTGTTCTTGTACAGATTCACCGGCGAGAACCCCGGCGTCGCGGCTATCCTGCGCAGCGCGGACAGCACGACGGCGTCGCCCGCCTTGTCCCAGCGCACCGCGTCCAGCGGGTTGGTCACTTCCGGCGAGGAGTACTCCGGGTGCGCATGGTCCACGTAGAGCCGGGCACCGTTGCTGAGCACCATGTTCATTAGCACGCCGGAGGCTTCGTCCGTGTAGAACTCGTTGGCGGCCGCGCGGCCGCCGGCCAGCGCAATCTGCTCGGCATCCAGCACCGGCGGCACATCGGTCAGCTGCGAAGGGTCGGCCGCCTCGCGCGAGAGGTCGAAGCCGCGCGCATCGTGCAGCGGCTCCTCGTCGGTATAGTCCCAGCGGGTGCCGGCCAGATTGCCCAGCCCCTTGCGCATGGTTGCCGCATAGGCGTTGATCACCTGCGAGGAGAGCACCGTGGAGTTGGCCAGCGGTTCACTCGGAGCATGGATGCCATACTCCGTCTCCGAACCCATCACCCGGTAAACGCTCACAGGTACTGCCCCGTGTTCGGCATCGTTTCGATCGACTTGCCGGCCTCCTGCCCGGCCTTGCCCTGCACGATGGTCCTGATGTAGGTGATCCGTTCGCCCTTCTTACCGGAAATCCTGGCCCAGTCGTCGGGGTTCGTGGTGTTCGGCAGGTCTTCATGCTCGCGGAATTCGTCCACCACCGCGCGCAGCAGATGTTCGATCCGCAGGCCCTTCTGCCGGCTGGTCAGCAGGTCCTTGATGGCATTCTTCTTGGCCCGGTCCACCACGTTCTGGATCACCGCGCCGGAGTTAAAGTCCTTAAAGTAGAGCATCTCGGTATCGCCGCTGGCGTAGGTGACTTCCAGGTACTCGTTCGACTTGTCGGTGGAGTACATTTCCTCCACCGTGCGCTGGATCATCGCCTCGATCGTGGCCTTGCGGTCCTGGCCGTGTTCGGCCAGGTCCTCCGCATGGATCGGAAGATTGGTGGTGAGGTACTTGGTGAAAATGTCCGCGGCCGCCTCGGCATCCGGGCGGTGGATCTTGATCTTCACGTCCAGCCGTCCCGGGCGCAGGATGGCCGGGTCGATCATGTCCTCGCGGTTCGACGCGCCGATGACGATCACGTTCTCCAGCTTCTCCACGCCGTCGATCTCGGAGAGCAACTGCGGCACAATCGTCGTTTCGACGTCGGACGAGACGCCCGTGCCACGGGTGCGGAACAGCGAATCCATCTCATCGAAGAACACCACCACCGGGCTGCCATCGGAGGCCTTCTCGCGGGCGCGGGCGAAGATCAGCCGGATGTGGCGCTCGGTCTCACCGACGTATTTGTCCAGCAGCTCCGGTCCCTTGATGTTCAGGAAGTAGCTGCGGGTGTCCGTGCCGCTGCGCTCGATTGCCTTGGCGGCCAGCGAGTTGGCAACCGCCTTGGCGATCAGCGTCTTGCCGCAGCCCGGAGGACCGTAGAGCAGGATGCCCTTGGGTGCCTTCAACCCGTGCTCGCGGTACAGGTCGGGGTGCAGGAAGGGCAGTTCGACGGCGTCGCGGATCTGGTCAATTTGCGGCCCCAGTCCGCCAATGTCCTCGTAGGAGATGTCCGGGACCTCTTCGAGGATCAGGTTCTCCACTTCGCTGCGCGGGATCTTCTCCAGCGCGTAGCCGCTTCGGGCGTCGATCGAGACGGCGTCGCCAACCCGAAGGCGCTCGGACAGCAGTGCTCCGGAGAGCTTGACCACACGTTCTTCGTCGGCCCGACCCACCACCAGGATGCGGTGCCCGTCCAGCATCTCTTTGATGGTCACCAGTTCGCCCGAACGCTCGAAGCCGAGCGCCGCGATCACCGTCAGCGATTCATTCAGCAGGACTTCCTGCCCGGGCCCCAGCTGGTCCATGTCGACCAGGGGGCTGACTGCCACCCGGAGCTTGCGTCCGGACTGGACAATGTCCACGCTCTCCTGCACCATGGCGGCGTTGCTGACGCCCGGACGCGGCCTCTGCGCCTTATGCACGTCGGTGATGGTGGCGAAACTGAAGGGTGTCTCGCCGTCGCGCTCGAGGGCGGACTTGAGCCGCACAATCTCCGTCTTGGCGGCCTCAAGGGTGGCGACCAGCCGGGAATTGTTCTGCGTGGCTGCAGCAAGGGACTTATCCAAGTGGCGCAGTTTGTCGCGCAGGACGTTGATTTGTCGCTGGGCGACGGTCAGCGCGTCACGCTGTTCGTCCAGTTCGTCAGCCGGTGCCGGTTCATTGTTCTGGTTCTGGTTGTCCTTCATCACCGCGACCCGCTTCCTTGCATCGGTTCCTTCACTAGACCCTAACGGGCGCCTGAGCCGCCTGCACGTGTCTACGAAAAGAAACGCCGAATCGAAACATGGAATTCCAACGTCCGGCCGGGAGGATCTGTTGCCTGTGGTCGGCTTATTACGCGAGATAACGAAAACGCCGCCGCGTTGGTGCCCGGCTAGTCGGTCTCTGGGTTGACGTCCTTGAACGCCCCGCGCTGCACAGTGGAGGCGGCGTCCTTGGCCACCCGGCGCAGCCGCTTGTCTGAAACCGTCCGCTCGCCCAGTGCCTCGGCGTTCCAGTCCTGCTCGTTGCCGGTCCAGACCTGCACGTCCTCGGCGGCAAATTCGGTCTTGGACGGGCGGCGCTTGGGGGTCAGCCCGGTCACGCCGCTGGCCAGTCGCCGGGCGGTGAGCAGGAAGCCGGTGTGCGCCACCATCCGGTGGTCCGGACGCACGGCCAGGCCCTCCAGATGCCAGCTGCGGACCATCGATTCCCAGCCTTCCGGCTCGGTGAACCGGCCGTCTTCCCGGATGGCTTCGGCGGTACGCGACAACTGAGTCACGGTGGCAACATAGTTGATCCACACTCCCCCGGGCGCCAACACCGTGGCCACGGCGTCCAGGCATTCCCACGGCGCCAGCATGTCCAGCACCACGCGGTCCACGCTGCCGGGTTCCTCAGCCTTGACCACTTCGTCCTGGAAATCGCCCAGCGAGATCTGCCAGGCAGGGTGCGGTCCGCCGAAGAAGGTCTCCACATTGCCGCGGGCAACGTCGGCGAATTCTTCGCGGCGCTCGAACGAGTGCAGCCGTCCGCCGTCGCCCACGGCGCGCAGCAAGGAGATGCTCAGCGCTCCGGAGCCGACGCCGGCTTCCACCACCCGGGCACCGGGGAAGATGTCCGCCATGGTGACAATCTGCGCAGCGTCCTTGGGGTAGACGACGGCGGCGCCCCGCGGCATGGACAGCACGAAGTCCGACAGCAGCGGACGCAGCGCCTGGTACCGGTGGCCCACGGTGTTGGTCACCACCGTGCCTTCTTCCCGGCCGATGACTTCGTCGTGCGGCAGGAAGCCCTTATGCGTATGGAAGGCACCCCCGGGCGTCAGGGTGATGGTGTTCATCCGGCCCTTTTCATCGGTGAGCTGGACCCGTTCGCCGGGCCGGAGCGGTCCGCGTCGCTGGTCGGCGCCGTGCGGGCTGGTGGAGGAGCTCATGCGTGGATCACTTCCGGTTGTTGTTGCGTGGCCGCGGCGGTACCAACCGCTGCGGTGTTGTCGATTGTATTCGCACCGGCAGCCCGGCTGCGGGTGCTCGTCGTCGTGAAGGTCAGAGCCGGCCGGGTTTGCCGGTAATGGCACGGACCACGGTGCTCTGCTGCAGCACCCCGGTGACTCGGCCGCCGCCGTCGATCACGGCATACTCGCTGCCGGCCAGCCGGGCCAGGTACTGGACCAATTCCTGTCCGGCGGCCACTTCCGGGACATAGGCCCCCGGCGCCAAGGCCCGGGAGACGGCGGCGGCCGGGGTCAGTGCGGCTGCCGACGGCGGCACCTGGCTCAGGGCGCCGCGGTCCACCACCGCTTCGGGCTGGCCGGTGCCGGCGGTGAGCACCACGTTCAGCCCCGGATCCCGCTCCAGGATTTGCTGGACCTGGGCGACCATGGCGGTGGCCGGCAGCGACGTTGCCGGGACTTTGAGCTGCCCGGCGCTGACGGTCGGCAACCGCAGCCGCATCCGGGCGTGCTCGATCGCCGAGCTGGCGCCCATCCAGAGGAACCCGCAGACCAGCACCATCAGCACCACCATTTGCAGGTCGGGTGAGTCGCCCCGCATCAAAGGCACGCCGATCACGCCGATCACCAGCAGCACTACAATGACGCGGCCGGCCCAGCCTGCCGCCACGGTGCCCTTCTCCTGGCTGCCGGTCACTTTCCAGACCGCGGTCTCCACCAGCCGGCCGCCGTCCAAGGGCAGCCCCGGCAGGATATTGAAGAGCGCCACCAGGAAGTTCGCCAGGATGAAGATGTCGGTCAGCAGGAACGGGATCGGCTCGCCGCGGAACAGCGGCAGGACCAGCGAACCGAGGCCGGCCAGGGCAAAGTTGGCCACCGGTCCGGACAACGCCACCATCAGGGATTTGCCCGGTGTGGCATTGAAATTGTCGAATTGGGTGTGGCCGCCCCAGAGATTGAGCACGATTTTGGCCGTTGGCCAGTGGAAGGCCTGGGCAGTCAGGGCGTGGGCGAGTTCGTGGACCAGTACGGAGAACAGCAGCAGCAGCGCATATCCGAAGGCCACCGCATAGGCGCCAACGCCGAGTTCCGGTATCAAGCGCTGAACCTGGGGCCCGAAGATCAGCACGATGAACGCGGCGATGACGAACCAGGACCAGGCGAGCAGCACCGGCACACCGAACATCCGACCCAGCGGAATCCCTTCGCTGCGCTGTTTCTGCCCCGGCGTCCGGGGTGTCTGCGTGCTCATACTCCTGCTTCCTGGGAAGCGGGCACCAAGAGCCGCTCCACGTCCGTAACGCCCTTCCCGGCCAGGCTGTCCCACTGCGGACGCCCGGGAGACGGCGGAACCGGCACTACGTGCGGAATAGCGACCGTCACGAGACCGGCGGCTTCGGCGGATGCAACTCCGGGAACGGAGTCTTCCAGCGCCACCACGCACCGCTTGTCTGCGCCGGGCAGCCGCTCGCTGAGCCAGTCAAAAGCCCGCTGGTAAGGCTCCGGATGCGGCTTGCCATGGCTGACCATATCGCCGGTGACCAGGTAGGGGAAGCTGCCTTCGGGCAGCGCACGCACCACCTCGGTGGCCAACTTCGTCTCGCTCATGGTCACCAGAACGGTGGGAATGCCGGCCTCACGCAGCTCTGCGAGCAACTCCCGGGCCCCGGGTCGCCACGGAATACTTTGGCGGACTTGTTCGGTCACGGCGTCGATCAGCCGGTCGATGATGTCGCGGATGCTGAGGTCCACGCCGGCCCGCTGCAGTACCGCCGCCGATGTCTCCAGTGCATTGCCCACGAGCTCCAAGCCCAGTTCTGCACTCCACACGCCGCCAAAAGAGGCCACAAGTTCGGATTCGGCTGCGATCCAATACGGTTCGGTATCGACGAGTGTTCCGTCCATATCCCAGAACACCGCCTGCAGGTCTGGCTGAAGGGCGCCGGACGCAGCGGCGGAAGGATCAAGTGCGGGCATGGCACCAGTCTACGGGCCCCACGGGCCCGGCCATTGTCCGGCCACAGCACAGGCAGGGACCGGCTTGGACACCGGAAACCGGCCGCTATGCTGTGCGCGAATCGCAAAGGGCCTCACTGACAAGCCGTGCGCGGAGGATTAGGGTGAAACCGTGAGTACTCAGGACAGTGGCGATCTGCCGATGGACGGCCCGGGCGAAACGCACGGCCTGCATTTGCTGTTCCCGCAGCCCAAGGCCGGGGAGGCACAGCGTCGCTATACCGTGATGCTGGCTGCGTTCGAAGGTTGGAATGATGCCGGAGAGGCCGCCACGGATGCCGTGAAGTACCTCAGCCGGTTGTGGGAGAGCCACAAGGTGGCCACCGTGGACCCGGATCTTTACTACGATTTCCAGTTCACCAGGCCGGTTGTCCATCGCACCGGGTCAGGCGAACGCCGGATCAAATGGCCGACGACGAAGCTCACCCGGAGCAGCGTTCCGGACGCGCCGCTCGACATCATTTTTGTCCACGGCGTGGAGCCCTCTTACCGCTGGCGGGCCTATACCGCTGAGCTTCTGGCGCACGCCGAGGAGCTGGGAGTGGACTGCATCATCCTGGTGGGCGCGCTGCTGGCCGACGTCCCGCATTCGCGGCCCATCCCGGTGACGGTGACCAGCGACGACGACGATGTCCGGAGCGCTTTGAACACCGAAACCAGCCAGTACGAAGGCCCCACCGGAATCGTCGGTGTGCTGGCCGACGTCGCCTCGCTGGCCGGCATCCCGACCATGTCCGTCTGGGCGGCGGTGCCGCACTACGTCGGCCAGTCGCCCTCCCCCAAGGCCGAACTCGCGCTGCTGCACCGGCTGGAGGACATTCTCCAGGTGCCGCTGGAAGTGTCCGTCCTGAGCGAAGAAGCCGAAGCCTGGGAGCGCGGCGTCGACGAATTAGCCACCGAGGACCCCGAAGTTGCCGCCTATGTGCGGCAGTTGGAAGAGGCCAAGGACACGGCCGAACTGCCGGAGGCCACCGGCGAGTCCATTGCCCGCGAATTCGAGCGCTACCTCAAAAAGCGCCGCAAGGAGTAGACCGGGAAGGCGCCTTCCGGGCCTGGGCACACGTTTCGCGTGAAGGCCTGCGCCGGCCGAGGACGCGTCTCGCAAGAACTTTGTCCGGCTGCTTGGGCCACTGCCGGTGCTTCCCAGCTGGCAGCCGTTCACCATCCGCCGGAGTATCTGTGCATCAGGTATCGACGGAACGGCGCCTTCGTGCTGTGATGTACGCACTCGATCGACGGTCCGGCAAGGGGAGCACGTATGTCTGTCCAGGGAACATTCGTCAAAAACCGTCTGCACAGCCCGGACTTCAGGAGGGGCACTCTTGTCGTCGGGGCGTACTTGGTCGCGCTGTGCTGGGCCGGCTTTCTCTACCTCCTGGTTGTCACGGCCGGCGAATCCGCCTCGCTGGTGCATCCCATGCTCTTGGGAACTCTCGGGCTTTGGGTTGTCTGGAACCGGGTAACCAAAGCCGTCCCCCGTGCATACCGGCCGGCAAGGCACCGGAAGACGTCGGAACGGCGCTGGCGCTAAGAACGCGCTCCTGCGCAGGCCGACGTTTTAGAGCCGGATACCCAGCAGCGCGTCGAGCAGGGCGGCGAACTGTTCGGCGCCGTCCTGCGGCTGGTCGTTGGCCTGCTCGCGGGAGTGCTCGGCGAAGCCGTCGATTTCGGCCAACGCCGCGGGGGCATTGAGATCGTTGGACAGCGCGCGCCGGACCTGCTGCGCGAGCTCGGGCACCTGCCCCGCCTGAACGTAGGGAGCGGCGCTGCGCCAGGCAGCCAGCCGGGCCTGACCCTGGTGAAGCAGGTCCTCGGTCCAGAACCAGTCGCTGCGGTAATGCTGGCCCAACAGGACCGTGCGGATGGCTGCGGGCTCCACGCCTTCCTCGCGCAGCGCCGACACCAGCACCAGGTTGCCCTTGGACTTGCTCATCTTTTCGCCGTCGAGGCCTACCATGCCCGCGTGCACGAAGTGCTTAGCCAGCGGTTTGCCAGCCAAGGCGTAGGCGTGGCCGGCACTCATTTCGTGGTGCGGGAAGCTCAGGTCGGAGCCGCCGGCCTGGACATCGAAGGTTTCCGGCAGGTATTTGCGGGCGATCACCGAACACTCGATATGCCAGCCGGGCCGGCCATCGCCCAGCGAGGCTCCCGGCCACTCGGGTTCTCCGTCGCGGGACACGCGCCACAACAAGGCGTCCAGCGGGTGCTTCTTGCCGGGCCGTCCCGGGTCTCCGCCGCGCTCGGCAAAGAGCGGCAGCATGTCTTCCTCGGTCAGCCGGGAGGTGGCGCCGTTGTGCCAGCCGGGGCCGGCGGCAGCAACGGAATCGAAATAGACGTCGCCGTCGGGCTCGCCGTCGGTGCCGGGCACCCGGTAGGCCAGGCCGCGGGCCAGCAGATCTTCCACAGCGGGGACAATCCATTCAATGGCTTCCACGGCACCCACATACTGCTGGGGCGGGATCACGTTCAGTTCTTCCATGTCCGTGCGGAACAGTTCGGTCTGGTCCTTCGCCAGGATCTGCCAGTCCACGCCGATGGCGTTGGCTCGTTCCAGCAGCGGATCGTCAATGTCCGTCACGTTCTGGACGTAGTTCACCGTACGGCCGGCGTCGCGCCAGTAGCGGTTGAGCAGGTCGAACGCCACGTAGGTAGCGGCATGGCCCATGTGGGTGGCGTCGTACGGGGTGATGCCGCAGACGTAGAGGCTTCCGGTAGAGGACGGCTCCAGTGCTACCAGCGACCCCACAGAGGTGTCGTGGATGGTCAGTTCGTCTTTGCCGCCCGGGATTTCGGGTACGGCACGGGCATTCCAACCAAGCACTCTTGAGTTTCCTTCCAATGAGGTGGACCGGCGCAGGGGCGGCGGTCCCGCCGTCGTACATTAAAGCTCCTAACGTTCAAGGACGCAGGAGCCGGATAAATTCCCGGGCTGTCAGGCGTTGATGATTCCGAAGCCCAGCAGCACGAATAACAGCGTGCCCAGACCGATCCGGTACCAGACAAACAGGCGGTAGCTGCGGGTGGACACGTACTTCAGGAACCAGCCGATGATGACGAAGCCGACGCCGAAGGCGACCGCCGTGGCCAGCGCGGTCTCGCCCAGCCCGTACGGTCCCGGTTCCCCAAAGCTCTTGACCAGCTGGTACAGGCCGGAGGCGAAGACCGCGGGAATGGCCAGCAGGAATGAATAGCGGGCCGCTGCCCCGCGGGTGTAGCCCATCAGCAGGCCGGCGGTGATGGTGCCGCCGGAACGCGAGACGCCGGGGATCAGCGCCAGTGCCTGCGCCAGGCCGTACAGGATGCCGTGTTTGTAGGTGAGTTTGTCCAGTGTGCGGGTGTGGCGGCCGATCGAGTCCGCGATGGCCAGGAACAGGCCGAAGACAATCAACATGGTGGCCACGATCCATAGGCTCCGGAAGGTGGATTCAATCTGGTCCTGGAACAGCAAGCCGAGCACGGCGATGGGCAGCGAACCGATAATGACCAGCCAGCCCATCCGCGCGTCCGGGTCGTTGCGCGGCACTTTGCCGGTCAACGATCCGAACCAGGCCTTGACGATGCTGACGATGTCACGCCAGAAGTAAACGACGACCGCGGTTTCGGTGCCCAGCTGGGTGATGGCGGTGAAAGCGGCCCCCGGGTCGGCGGCGCCGGGCAGGAACTCCCCCACGATGCGCAGGTGCGCGCTGGACGAGATCGGGAGGAACTCGGTCAGGCCCTGCACGAGCCCCAAAAGGATTGCTTCTAGCCAATTCACACAGTCGACCCTATGGCACGCGGGCCCCGGAAACGGAACCAGACACAGTCCCCGGGCGAAGATCACCCCACGGTATGAGGACTGGGCTCCCTCCCGCGGCCAGGCAGGACCTCGGGCACGGCGTCGGCGGGCCGCTGCCAAGGCCACGGCACCGCAGGCCATAAGCTGGCTATATGGAGCACAAGCGCTTGGGTAACAGCGGGCTGAAGGTCCCGCAGCTGTCGCTGGGAACGATGACCTGGGGCGAGGAGACGGACGAGGAAGCCGCCGGTGCCATGCTGCGCGCCTACCTCGACGCCGGCGGCACGCTGGTGGACACCGCCGCGCCCTACGCCGAGGGCCGGAGCGAGGCGATGCTCGGTGCCTTCCTGGGCGAGTTGGTTCCCCGGCAGGAGGTGCTGGTGGTCTCCAAGGCCGGCGTGACCCGGAGCGAGGGCCGGCGCGAGGTGGACACGTCCCGCGGCGCCATGTTGCGCAGCCTGGACGCAAGCCTGGCGCGGCTGGGCACCGACTACCTGGACGTCTGGCTGGTGCATCTCTGGGACGACGCCTCGGCTCCGCTGGAAGAAACCCTGTCCGCGCTGGAACATGCCGTGTCCTCCGGCCGCGCGCGCTATGTGGGTGTGTCCAACTACTCCGGCTGGCAGCTGGCCCGGGCGGTCTCGGTCAGTCCGGTTCCGCTGGTCGCGGTGCAGAACGAGTACTCGCTGCTGCAGCGCCGGCCGGAACACGAGGTGATTCCGGCAGCCACTGCGCTGGGCCCGGGCCTGATGGCGTGGTCGCCGCTGGGCCGTGGCGTCCTGACCGGCAAATACCGCACCGGCACGCCCGCCGATTCCCGCGCCGCTTCCGAACAACATGCCGGCTTTGTGGAACCGTATCTGGCCGGCCGACCGGCCAGGATTGTGGATGCGCTGGCCACGGCCGCCCGTGGCCTGGACGTCCAGCCGCTGGATCTGGCGCTGAGCTGGGTGCTGCAGCGGCCCACGGTCGGCACCGCCGTCGTGGGGCCGCGGACTCCGGCGCAGCTGGACGAGATCCTCAAGGCTCCGCTGGATGCCTTGCCTGCGGAGATCGCGCAGGTCCTGGATGAAATTTCCGCGCCCTGACCTGAGGTTCGGCGCTACTTTTCTTCGATTTCCAGATCGTCGTCGAACGGATCGACGACGTCGTCGGGGTCGTCCATGTCCTCGTCATCGGACTCGTCGTAAATTACCAGCGGTGTCACTTCGCCGTAAGCATCGTAGAGCGCGTCTTCGTAGGTCTCGAAGGATTCCATAATGGACGAGAACGCTGCTTCCACGGCAGGATCGTCTTCACCCCGGCGGCTCGAAGCGGCGGCCAGATGTTCCTGCAGCGCGGAAACCAGTGACTCAAGTGCGACACGCGGATCAATGCTCATGGTGTAGACGTTAGCCGCAATGTGGAGAATAAGTGAAGAGAACAGGAGGGCAATGAGAGAACAATTTCTGGGTGCCGCTGTCACCCGCGAACGCGACTACGCCCGGCAGTACGAATACCTGGTCCTCACCGTCAACAAGGACGAATCCATTGGCGAAGCACGCCGGGTGTTGACCGACCACGCCGAGTACGGCAAGTGGGATTTGGTGCGCACCCGGTTGTATCTGGGCGGCGGCCGCAAGTACTGGCTGCGCCGCCGGGTGCTCCGGGTCGAACGCACCGCCTGAACCAGCCCGAACGGTGCGGCGCGCACCGCCCGGGCGGTCCGGGTCAGTCGTCCAACGGCCCCAGCCAAGCCGTGGCAATGGTGCTGTGCGCCGACTCGTTGTCGGAGGGGTGGTACAGCCCGGCCAACACGTCCCGGTACAGGCGCTCCAGCTCCCGACCGCGGAAGTATCCGCCGCCGCCGGAGACGCGGACGGCTTTTTCCACCACGTCCTTGGCCGTCTCGGTGGCCCTGATTTTGATCCCGGCCAGTTTGGCGAACCACAGCCCGCCGTGGTCGGCCAGCGTGTCCACATCAAGGGCGATGGATGCCAGCTGCGGGTACAAGCCGTCCATCGCGAGGGCGGCATCGGCCACCCGCCAGCGGATGTCCGGATCCTGCGCGTAGCTCTTGCCTGTCTTCAAAGAACGACGGCGGTGCACGGCTTCCACGGCCAGGTCCAGGGCGCGGGTGCCGATCCCCGCATACACGGACGAGAGCAGGATTTCGAAGCACGCGAAGATGCCGAAGATCAACACATCAGGGTTGGGGCCCACCGGCAGTTTCCGGAAGATCCGGTCCGGCGCTGCCACTGCGCCTTCCAGCACGGTGGTGTTGGACTGGCTGGCGCGCATGCCCAGCGTGTTCCAGTCGTCCTTGATCCGGTAGCCCGGCTTGTCGCGGTCGATGAACCCCCAGACCAGCTGCGGGGCCTCGCCGGAGTCGTCCCGGCCAAAGACGCCCAGCCGGGTCCACGCCGGAGAGAGGCTGGTGAAGACCTTCGTCCCGGTGAACTCATAGCCGCCGTCAGCGCGGGGCGCCGCTACGGTCCGGGAGTCGAAGAGCACCTGGTCGTTGCCGGCTTCGGAAACGCCGAAGCCAAAGACTTCGCCGCGGCCGGCCTCGGCCAGGACATAATCGAGGCTGTTGTCGCCTCGGGCCTTGAGCACGCTGGCAACACCGGTCCAGACCAAGTGCATGTTGACCGCCAGCGCGGTGGCCGGGGCGGCGCCAGCCAGCCGCATTTGAGCCCGGGTTGCCTCTTCCAACGAGTAGCCGAGTCCGCCGTCTTCCTCCGGCACGAACATTTTCAGGTAGCCGGCCTCAACCAGATCGGCGAAGTCCTCGTGGAAAAAGCTGTTCGCCTCGTCGTAGCCTGCGGCCCGTCCGCGGATGGTTTCCAGCAGTGAGTCCGGGAGCAGTTCTTCAACACTGGCAGGCATGCCGGTGGTCCTTTCGTTGTTGGTGCAGAGATCAGTAGGTGGTGAGCAGCCGCTGCAGCACGCGGGTGCCGAACTTCAGCGACTCCACCGGCACCCGTTCGTCCACGCCGTGGAACATGCCGGGGAAGTCCAGCTCTTCGGGCAGCCGCAGCGGCGCGAAACCGTAACCGGTGATGCCCAGCCGGGCCAGCGACTTGTTGTCGGTGCCGCCGGAGAGGGTGTACGGCAGCACCACGGCGTCCGGGTCCTCAAGCTTCAGCGAGTCCACCATGGCGTCCACCAGATTGCCGGCAAACGGGACTTCCAAGGACCTGTCCTGGTGCACGTAGCTCACGTCCACGTCCGGGCCCGCCAGCTCGCGGATGGTGGCGAGCACCAGCTCTTCCTGGCCTGGCAGCGTCCGGGCGTCGATTCGCGCCTCGGCCAGCCCGGGGATCACGTTCTCTTTGTAGCCGGCCTTCAGCACGGTGGGGTTCGAGGTGTTCTGCAGCGTGGCGCCCACAAAACGGGCCACGGTCCCCAGCTCCTTGAGCAGAATCTCCGGGTTGTCCGGATCAAATTCCACGCCGGTGAGTTCGGTGACGCCGTCCAGGAACTGCCGGGTGGTATCCGTCAATTCGATGGGCCACTGGTGTGATCCGATCCGCCCGACGGCGGCGGCCAGTGTGGTGACCGCGTTGTCGGTGTTGATCTGCGAACCGTGGCCTGCGCGGCCGGCGACGGCGAGGCGCAGCCAGGCGATCCCCTTCTCCGCGGTCTGCAGCAGGTACGCTCGCCGGCCGCCAATGGTGGCCGAGAAACCGCCCACTTCCGAGATGGCCTCGGTGGCGCCGTCGAAAAGCTCCGGCCGGTTCTCCACCGCCCACCGCGCGCCGTAGGTACCGCCCGCTTCTTCATCGGCGAAGAAAGCGAAGACGATGTCCCGGCGGGGCTGGATGCCGCTGCGGGACATGTGCCTCGCCACTGAGAGGATCATCGCGTCCATGTCCTTCATGTCCACGGCCCCGCGGCCCCAGATCAGCCCGTCCCGCTCCTCGCCGCTGAACGGATCCACCTGCCAGTCGTCCGCCTGCGCCGGGACCACATCAAGATGGCCGTGCACCACCAGCGCCGGGGCCGAGGGATCCGAGCCGGCCATCCGTGAAACGACGGACGTCCGGTGGGGCGCGGACTCGAACACCTCGGTGGCCAGCCCGGCTTCTTCCAGCAGGCCAGCGGTATATTCGGCGGCTTGCCTCTCCCCCGGGCCCTCGTTGTTGCCGTAGTTGGAGGTGTCGATCCGGATCAGTTCCTGGCAGATCCGGACCACTTCGTCGTGCGGGTTCGGTACGGTCATGACGGCTCCCTCGAAGTAGGTGTCTGTCCCCAGCCTATCCAGCCAAAGTGCCAGAACCAGCAGCAGCGCCGCGCTGCGCCGCTGCGGTTCCGGGCCGGGGCCGCTGCGTGCGGCGCGCACCGCCGGGCATGCCGCGCGGCCGATTCAACACTTCGGACAAAACATGTTAGAGTTTTTCTCGCTGCTTTCGACGGAATCAGTGCGCCTGAGGGCTCCTGATCATCCATCGAAAACTCCACCTGCGCGGGTGGCGGAATGGTAGACGCGCTAGCTTGAGGTGCTAGTCCTCTTATTGAGGGTGAGGGTTCGAGTCCCTTCCTGCGCACAGAGAAAGCCCCGGGAATCCGGGGCTTTTTTGTGTCCCCTGACACCCGCTATGTTGCGGTGCAGCATGGCAGGTGGAGCGATGATACCCGGCCGGGGACAATTTTCTTCACCTCGGTGCAGAGCCTGGCCACACCTTCCCGGACGATGTCACTGTCACCGCCCGCCGCTGCAGCCCTGGCCCGCCGCACCACCTCCTCCGCGTCGATGCTGGCGGCACGCAGCGCCCGCAGCGGAGCAAGGATCGCGGCCCGGCGCAGCCAAGGGTCCGGCTCCCGCGCCCAACGATCCAGGATTGCCTCGGCCCGCGCCCGGGACTGGTCCGCCAGCCCGCTGATCAAGGGGCCCACGACGTCCACCGCGAGCGGATCCACCAACGCCGCCGTGCGGGCGTCCCGCAGGAATCCCTCAATCCGGGTCAGGTCGGAGTTCAGCAGCAGGCTGAGGTTGGACTGCAGCAGCACCACGGCGGCCAGCCGCAGTTCGAAGACCGGCCGCGTCCACAATTCGGAGCTGAGGGCTGTGACTTGGTCATGGGACCAAGGCCGGAATTTCCGCCCCACATCGCGCACCGTGCCCCGCACTGCGCCGACGGACGCCCCGTAGTACCGCAGGCCGTCACCCGGGTCATGCGCCGCCCGCGCCCGTTCCTCCGTAGCCTCCCGCTGCAAGGTGGAGTCGATGAACTCAGCCGCCTCACTCATCCCAGGATTCTTTCGTTCACCGCTGGCGCTGTCGAGCCGGGGCTGGCCCCGGCGTGCTAATTCTGCTGACCGTTGGCGGACTCTTCCTGCTCGGTGTAGGTCCGCAGGAGTTGCCTGGCGCCGACGGACGCCGTACCCTCTTCCGCCAGGGCCTGCTCCATGGTCTGGGCCTTGTCCCGGCCGGCAGGGAACGGCGGGAGCAGCGGAACGTCGGGGTCCGTGATGACTTCGATCAGGTAGGGCCGGTCGGCTGCCAGCGCCTCGTCCCACGCGGCACCAAGCTGCTCAGGATCCTCGACCCGTTTCCCCTGCAACCCCAGCAGGCGTGCATAGCCGGCGTAGTCGACATCCGGCAGCGCCTGGCTGTCGGCGAAACGTGGTTCGGCCTCCATCTCGCGCTGTTCCCAGGTCACTTCGGCCAGCTCCCGGTTGTTGAGCACGCAGACGGCAAAACGCGGGTCCAGCCACTGTTTCCAGAGCCGGCTGACGGTGATCAGTTCGGCCAGGCCGCTCATCTGCATCGCCCCGTCGCCGCTGAGCACCACGACGGGCCGCTCGGGGGCCGAGAGCTTGGCGGCAATGCCGTAGGGCAGCGAACAGCCCATGCTTGCCAGCGTGCTGGACAGGTGCGCTTGCGCACCGGGCGGCAGGCGGAGCTGCCGGGCATACCAGTACACAGAACTGCCCACGTCGACGGCGAGCCAGCCGTCGGGCGGGAACCGTGCGCTGAGCTCGAACGCCACCCGCTCGGGGTTGACCGGCCGCGCCGGAGTCATCGCGCGTTTCCGTGAGAGTTCACGCGATTCCCGGACCCAGCCTTCCAGCTGCTCCCGCCACGGGCTGGACGCCCGGTCCTCGAGCAGCGGCAGCAGCGCCTCCAGGGTGCTGGCGGCGTCGCCGGTCAGCGCTGCCTCGACCGGATAACGGTTGCCGATGGCGCCTGAATTGTTATCGATCTGCACTGCCCGCGCAGCCCCGGGCGGCGGATAGAACTCGGTCCACGGGTCGTTCGAGCCAACAATCAGCAAGGTGTCGCAGTTCCCGAGCAGCTGGCCGCTGGCTCCGGTTCCTAGATGGCCCATGGTCCCGGCCGCGAACGGCAGCGACTCATCCACATACGGTTTGCCCAGCAGGCTGGTGGTGATGCCGGCGCCGAGCTTCTCGGCCACCGCCACCACTTGCTCACCGGCCTCGCGCGCCCCCTGCCCCACCAACAGGGCCACCCGCTGTCCGGCATTGAGGACGTCGGCGGCAGCACGCAGATCCTCGGGTCGCGGCACCAGCTGTCCCGGACGCCACACCGGTGCGGTGGCCAGAATGCCGTGCGTGTGCTCGAGTTCGGGAACGGGCTGTTTTTGGATATCGTGCGGAATGATCACGACGGCGGGACCGCGGCCTGCCAGCGCTGCCTTGAACGCCCGGTCCATGACCAGCGGAACCTGCTCAGCACTGCTGACCTGCTGCCGGTAGACGGCTACGTCCTTGGTGAGGGTGGACAGGTCCACCTCCTGCATGTAACCGGAACCGAGCACGGTGCGCGCCTGCTGGCCAATGATCGCCACCACCGGCACGCTGTCCAACGCGGCATCGTAGAGTCCGTTGAGCAGGTGCACTGCGCCGGGTCCCTGCGTGGAGGTGACCGCACCCACCCCGCCCGTGTACTTGGCGTGGCCCACGGCCATAAAAGCGGCGTTCTCTTCATGCCGGGCCTGGACGAACTCCACGGTCCCGGCCCGCCGCAGCGCGCCCATGAAGGTGTTGATGCCGTCCCCGCTGTAACCGAAGATGCGGGGTACCTGCCAGGCGTGCAGCCGTTCAACCATAAGGTCTGCCACCAGCCGCTGGGCCATAGTTTGCTCCACTCGTCATGATCAGGATGCTTACTTTCTACCATCGGTTGTTGGCGCGATGAACCCTCCGGCCAGCCGCGCCCGGTACCGCGTGCAAAGATGACGGCATGGAACTGGACGGAGAACTTGCGGGCCAGCAGATTCGGCCGGACGGCCCGGATCAGCGGGACATCGACCTGTACCGCACCCTGAGCGCCGACATCGCCTCGGGCGTGGCGGTGGTGTCCACGCGGTGGCGGAACCGGGACTACGCGGCAACCGTCAGCGGTTATCTCTCGGTCTCCTATGACCCGCCCACCATGCTCGTCAGCCTCTTCGAGGAGTCCCGCATCTGTGACGCGGTGACCAGTTCCGGGACCTGGGCGTTAAGCCTGCTGGCGGCCCAGCACCAGGGCACCGCGAACTGGCTGGCGAGTCCCGGGAACCCGGTGGAGGGCCTGCTCAACCAGGTTCCGTTCCGGCGCGGCCCGGCCACCGGCGCGGCCGTGATCGGCGGAGCGGCGGCGTGGTTCGAACTGAAGACCAGCGCGGTGCATCCGGCGGCGACCCATTCGCTGATCGTGGGCGAGGTGCTGGCCATGGGCCGGGATGCCTCCGGCACGCAAAGCGCCGATCCGCTGATCCACTTCGCATCCTCCTACCACCGCCTGCGCCGGTAGCGCGGCGGTCAGCGCAGTTTGGGCGGCCAGCGCAGTAAGGGCGGATCAGCGGCGGACGCCGGGCTACGGCAGCGGCCCACGCCGGGCTAAGGCAGCGTCGGACGCCCGCCTATGGCAACGGAGGTGGCTCGGAAAAGCGGCCTTCCCAGACCGCCCGCGAACCGGACTCGCCGGTCAGCACCACCGCCACCGTGGCACCGGCACACACCGCCAGCACGACGACGACCAGCACCGCCGCAATGATGCGGTACCCGGCGCCGAGCCTGCGCCGCCAGGAGGCCGCCGCCGTCGTGCCATAACGGAACCAGAGCCACAGGCCCAGCGCCGTGATGAACAGGCCGATCACCCACGGCAGCATCATGTCACCCAGGCGCATGTGTTCCATGGCCAGTGGCGTCTGGTCGATGCGCAGGAACAACCAGTGCCCCGCCTGCTGGGATACCGGCACCAGCACCAACGCGAACAGCGCCATCAGCGGTGTCACGATCCCCAATCGGCGCCGGGCCGCCGGCCAGAGGACGCTGAGCACAATGCACAGCGCGGTGAGTGGAATGAACACCACCGTGGCGTGGACCAGGAGCACGTGCAGCGGCAGCGCATTGACTTCGTAGTCCATCGCATTCCGCTCCTTAGACTCCGGGCAGGGCCGTCAACGGGTAAGACGTGCACGCCGGTGATGCGGTTCAGCCGGGAATCCGCGCGGCCGGTCCATTGTGTTCCCCGGCCTCCTGCCCTATGAATGGACTATGACGGTCACGCTGAGGTCCCTGGAAACCGCTGTTCCGGAAACGATCCTGATCCAGGCCGAGGCGCGTGACGTGTTTGCCGCCCAGACCGGGCTGACGCGCCTGGGCCAGCGGCTGGTGACCACCTCGTTCGACCAGTCCGGCATCGACACGCGGCACACCGCCGTCGACGAACTCACCACGGCGAAGCGGGCCGAACAACCGGTGTTTTTCGACGCCGGATCCCGGGAGCTGCTCTCCCCCAGCACCAAGGTGCGCAACGATTTTTTCGCGCACAAGGCCACTCCGCTGTTCATCGAAGCCGCCGGCAAGGCGCTGGCCGCGTGCGACGGGATCGGCCCGGCGGACATCACGCACCTGATCACCGTCTCCTGCACCGGATTCTTCAACCCCGGCCCGGACTACAAAGTGGTCCGCGCACTCGGACTCAATCCCGGCGTGCAGCGCTATCACCTGGGGTTCATGGGCTGCTACGCGGCATTCCCTGCGCTCCGGGCGGCCAAGTTGTTCTGCGACGCGGACCCCGAAGCCGTGGTCATGGTGGTGACGGCGGAACTGTGCACGCTGCATGTGCGCACGTCCAACGACCCGGACACCATTGTGGGGTCCTCGCTGTTCGCGGACGGCGCCGCAGCCGCGGTCATCACCGCACGCGAACTGGAGCATTCCGGGCCGGGCATCCGGCTGGACCACTTTGAAACCATCCTCACCCCGGTGGGCGAAGAATCCATGGCCTGGAATATCGGCGACGAAGGCTTCGAGATGGTGCTGGGCACGTACGTTCCGCACATCATCGACGAACACATTGTCGGCGCGCTGGAGCCGCTGCTGGCCCGTGAACCGGCGCTGGCGGCCAAACCGTACCGCGACATCGAGCACTGGGCGATCCACCCGGGTGGACGGAGCATTCTGGACAAGGTGGAGGCCAAACTGGCGCTGACCGAGGAGCAGCTGATGCCCGCCCGTGAAACGCTGCGGCGGTACGGGAATATGTCCAGCGCCACGGTGATGTTCGTGCTCAAGCACATTCTGGAGCAGCCAGCGGGCGCCGCGGAGGAACGGATCTGCTCCATGGCCTTCGGCCCCGGGCTGACGGTGGAGACCGGCCTGTTTACCAAGACTGTCCCGGCCGTGACGCCGCACCCCCGAGACGCCATCGCTGCAGCCGCGGTGTAGCCGGAACGGACCGCCGTGGCCTCCCCCTCTCCGGTGCACAGCCGGTCACCGTTCCTCGCCGTCCGCGCCGTGGACGCGATGGAGGAAATGGACAAACCGGACTGCGATCCGGCCATGCTGCGGCGCACCTATGCCCAGTTTCCGCTGATCAACCGGGCGGTCTCGGGCTGGCACGGCATCTACCGCCGGCTGCTCCGGCCGCGGCTGGCCGCGGTGGAGCACCCCGCCTTGCTGGACATCGGCTCCGGTGGCGGCGACGTGCCGCGGATGCTGGCGCGCTGGGCCGCCCGCGACGGCCTGGGCCTGCGGATCACCGCCATCGACCCCGACCCGCGGGCCCACGCCTTCGCCACATCGCGCCCTCAACTGCCGGGACTGGAGTTCCGGCAGGCCTTCAGCTCGGAGCTGGTTGCCGAAGGGCGTCGCTTCGATGCGGTGGTGTCCAACCACTTGCTTCACCACTTGACCGACGCTGAACTCGCCGGACTGCTGCAGGACTCGGGGCAGTTGGCGCGTTCCCTCGCGGTGCACAGCGACATCATCCGCAGCCGTCCGGCTTATGTGCTGTTCGCCGCCGGGACGCTGCCGTTTTTCCACCGCTCCTTAATCCGCCGCGACGGCCTGACCTCCATTCGCCGCAGCTACACGCCCGCGGAACTGCGCGCCGCCGTGCCGCCGGACTGGCAGGTGGTTCGCGATTCACCCTTCCGGCAGCTGCTGGTCCGTGGGACCCATGGCTGAGCTGCTGGCCCCGCGGCACCGGAGAAGTACGCGACGGGCGGAGGACACGCTGCACGACGTCGCCGTCGTGGGCGGCGGGCCGGTGGGGCTGTTCACGGCCATCCTGCTGGCCAGGCACGGATTGGACGTCACCGTGCTGGAGCAACGGACGGCGCGGAGCAGCCACTCCCGGGCGATCGGGATCCATCCGCCGGCCCTGGCCGTGCTGGATGACGCGGGCGTGGGTGCTGCACTGCTGGCGGCCGGGGTCCGCATCCGCCGGGGCACGGCCCGCAGCCGCGGCCGCGAGGTCGCCTCGCTGTCCTTTGCGTCCGTGCCCGGCCCGCATCCCTACGTGCTGGCCGTACCGCAGGTGATCACCGAACAATTGCTGGAGGAGCAGTTGGAAGGGCTGCTTCCGGGCGCCCTGCGGCGCGGCGTACAGGTGTACAGCGCGGACGACGACGGGGCAACCGTCACGCTCTCCTGTCGCCTGGGCGCGAGGCCAGGAGCGGGAACACGCGCGGGCATAGGGCCGGGTTCGGAAACTTGCGTGGGCGAGGCGGCGGGAGCGGGAACCCGCGCCGGCATAGCGCCGGGTTCGGAAACTTGCGCGGGCGAGGCGGGAGCTGCAACGGTCCCGGATGCTGGGCATGCCGCGGACCCGGGCGAGGTATCAATCCGCGCCCGTCTGGTCGTCGCGGCCGACGGCGCGTACTCCGCGCTACGCCGGCAACGCGGCGTCACGGTGCGAACGCGGATGTATCCGGATGCCTACCTGATGGGAGATTTCGCCGACGGCACCGCCGACGGCACCGCCGACGGCAGCACTGCAGTGCTCTATCTGGAGGCCGGTGGCATCGTCGAATCGTTTCCGCTGCCCGGGGGCACCCGGCGCTGGGTGGCGAGGATGCCCGGCGTGGTCAGCCATCCCACCGCTGCCGGCCTGGCCTCGCTGATCGCGCGGCGTACCGGCGGTGGCCCGGAGCCGGACAGCTGCTCCATGCTGAGCGCCTTCTCGGTCAGTTCCAGGATGCCGCGTCGGCTAATTTCGGGGCGGCTGGCCCTGATTGGCGATGCGGCACATCAAATCAGCCCGATCGGCGGGCAGGGCATGAACCTGGGCTGGCTGGACGCGGCTGCCCTGGCTCCGATCATGGCCGCGGCGCTGCGCGGCGAGCCGACGGCGCGGGCGCTGCGGCAGTTCGAGGCGGACCGGCGGCGGGCTGCCGCCACCGCCACGTGGCAGGCGCATCTGAACATGGCGTTGGGTCGGCCGCTGCCCTCGGCAGTGCTCGCCGCCCGCAACCACGTGTTCGCCGCGCTGACCCACATACCCGGTGCCCAGGACGCGGTGGCCAGCCGCTTCACCATGCACTGATCGTCATCGGGCGGCTGCCGCCTGTCCGGACGGCTAAAGTTGCTGCTAGACAAATTCGGCAGCACGCCGGTTTCCCACGGCTGGAGAGGTACCGGCCGAGCACAGCACGGAGGTGGAGCATGGTCGGCGCGGACCGCATCGCCGTGCTCTCGTTGCATACCTCGCCGCTGGCCCGGCCCGGCGGGGGCGATGCCGGCGGCATGAACGTCTATGTCCGCGCGCTGGCGAGGGAACAAGCAGCGTTGGGCACCGCCGTCGACGTTTTCACCCGCTCCCAACATGACGGCCAGGAGCCGGTGGAGCATCCCCGGGCAGGCGTGCGCGTGATCCATCTGGACGGGGCGCCGGCGGACACCGTGGCCAAGGAAGAGGTGCCGCTGCGGCTGGCCGCGCTGGAAGCGTCACTACGGCGGTTCGCGGAGCGGGACGGGGCCCGGTATGACGTGCTGCACTCGCACTACTGGCTCTCAGGTGCTGTGGGACTGCGCCTGCAGCGGGACTGGCGGATTCCGCTGGTACATTCGATGCACACTATGGGGCTGGTCAAGAATCTGCACCTGCAGCCCGGCGAGGCAGCCGAGCCGGAAACCCGGGTCCGCGGCGAACAGGCCATCGCCTCCGGTGCCGGCCGGCTGATCGCCAATACGCTGAATGAAGCTTCCGAGCTGGTGGATCTCTACGGCGCGGACGAGGGGACGGTGGACGTGATCCCGCCCGGCGTGGACCTGCGGACCTTCCGTCCGGAGGGCCGGCAGCGGGACCGGGCAGCTGCCGGGCTGGACCCGGATACCTTCCACCTGGTGTTCGCCGGCCGGATCCAGGCGCTGAAAGGGCCCCAGGTGCTACTGGCCGCGGCGGCGGAACTGCGCCGGGAACGGCCGGATATCCGGCTGCGGATGTCCATCACCGGCGAGGCCAGCGGAGCCGCCGAACTGGACCTGCCGGCGCTGGCCCGGGAACTGGGGTTGGCAGACGTCGTGACGCTCTCGCCGCCGGTGGAGCCTGCCGAACTGGCGGCCACCTTCCGCAGCGCCGATGTGGTGGCGGTCCCGTCCTTCAGCGAATCTTTCGGGCTGGTGGCCCTGGAAGCGCAGGCCTGCGGTACACCAGTGGTCGCCACGAACGTGGGCGGGTTGCCGGTGGCGGTCAGCCACGGGCTCACCGGACTGTTGGTGGATGGACACGATCCTGTGCGGTGGGCCGGTGCGCTGCGCGAACTGCACGACTACCCCGAGTTCCGCCAGCGGCTGGGCGTCAACGCCGCGGTGCACGCCTCGTCGTTCGGCTGGGAGCAGACCGCAGCGCTGACGGCGCACAGCTACCAGCTGGCGGTGGACCACTTCCGCCGCTGACGGGTCCTCGCGCACCGCTAAGATTCATAGGTGCCAACTCCCGATTACCGCGTCCGCCGCGCCACCAGCAATGATGTTCCCGCAACCCTGGACATGAAGTTGGCTGCCTGGCGGGAAACGTATGCCGAGCAGCGTCCCGCCTCGTTCTTTGCCGCCGAAGCCGCGCAGCGGGAGCAACAGGTCGACTGGTGGTCTCGCGGCCTGGCCGCGGGCGCGGAGTTGTGGATCGCCGAGGATCCGTCCGGCCTGATTATCGGGTGTGCCGGCGCCGGACCGGCCCAGGATGACGACGGCGATGCCGGCGTCCCGTACGAACTGCAGATGCTCTATGCGCTGAAGCGGGCGCACGGCACCGGCTTGGGCCAGCAGCTGCTGGAGGCGGCGATCGGTGGACAGCCGGCGCTGCTCTGGGTCCTCGAGGACAATCCCCGCGCCCAGGCGTTCTACCGCAAGCACGGCTTCGCCGCCGACGGACGCCGCGAAGCACTGACCGGCCTATGGGACGGCCTGCACGAGATCCGGATGGTCCGCAACGCCGGGTAGTCCCGTTCCGGTAAAGCCCCTCCGGCGGGGCGCTTTCCCGTCAGGCCCTTGTCGGTGAGCCCCCTCCAGCCGCACCCTTTGCCGTCAGGCCCGTTCCAGCTCGGCGCGAATTGCCGCGATGCCGCGCCAGACTTCCGCAAAGCTGGTGGACAGCGGCGAGAGCCCCAGCCGGATACCGTCCGGTTCGCGGAAGTCCGGGATCACGCCCTGTTCCCAGAGCCGGGCCGTGACGTGTTTGAACGCCGGATGGTCGATCGTGACGTGTCCACCGCGCTCGGCCGGATTCAACGGGGAGGCGACGACGACGCCGAAGTCGGCCAGGCTGGCCTGCACGGCTTCGATGGCGAATTCGGTCAAGGCGACGGACTTGTCCCGGACAGCGGCCAGGCCGGCCTCATCGATCAGCGCGATCATGTCCTGCATGGCCGTCATCCCGATGATCGGCGGCGTCCCGGAGGTGAACCGGCGGATACCGCCGGCGGGTTCGTAGCCCTGGCCCATCTCGAACGGTTCACTGCTGCCCAGCCAGCCCTGGATCGGCTGCTGGAAATGCTGGAGTTCTGTCCGCACATAGGCCCAAGCGGGCGCGCCCGGTCCGCCGTTCAGGTACTTGTAGCTGCAGCCTGCGGCCAGGTCCACGCCCCACGCATCCAGTTCCACGGGCAGCACCCCGGCGGAATGGCACAGATCCCACAAAACCAGGGCACCGGCGTCGTGCGCCGCGGTGGTGATGGCGGGGATGTCGGCAATGTATCCGGAGCGGTACGCCACATGGCTGAGCAACACCAGCGCGGTGTCAGGCCCGACGGCGGCGCGCACGGCGTCCGCGGTGACTCCCCCGCCATGCGGCGGTTCGAGCCAGTCCAACTCCAAGCCGCACTCGGCAGCGATGCCCTCCACGATGAAGCGGTCGGAGGGAAAATTGTCCCGGTCCACCAGGACGCGGGTCCGGCCGGGGCGGGCCGCAATCGCTGCCCTTGCCAGCTTGTAGAGCAGCACGGTGGTGGAGTCGGCCACCACGCACTGGCCGGGGGCTGCGCCGAGCACCACGCGGCCCAATTCATCGCCGACCCGTTCGGGCAGCGCCAGCCAGCCCTCGTCCCAGGCCCTGATCAGCCGTCCGCCCCACTGCTGCAGCATCACCTCGCGGACCCGGTCCACACTGGCGGCCAGCGGCCGGCCCAGTGAATTGCCGTCCAGGTAGGCGGTGACAGATTCGTCGTCGTGGCCCACAAATCGGGTGCGGTATCCCGCCAGCGGGTCGGCGGCATCGAGCGTCCGGGCGCGGTCGGCAAGCTGAGCATCGGTGGTCATACGGCCAGCATAAGGGCGGTGGGCGTGGCCGGGCGCGAGGTAAGGGCACGGTGAATCAGAAAAAAGTTTTCCGTTGCTGTCGATATCCACATCCGCCGTTCGACGGCATAGTAGAAGGCGCATACCGCGTCCTCGTTCACAAAGGAGAAAAGCCGTGAAGTACATGTTCATCATGCGTGCCACCGACGAAGCGATCGAAGCGTCCAAGGCCATGCCGTTCGAAGAAATGATCAACAAGATGGGCGCCTACAACGAGTCCATGATCAATGCCGGCGTCATGCTGGGCGGTGAAGGGCTGGCGGACCTGTCCGACGGCAGCGCCTTCGTCGTCGACTTCTCGGAGGAGCCGCCGATCGTCACCGACGGCCCGTACGGCGAAACCCATGAGCTGTTCAACGGCTTCTGGATTGTCCAGGTGTCGTCCAAGGAAGAAGCTGCGGAGTGGGCCAGCCGCTGCCCACTGGGCCCCGGCTCCAAGCTGGAGGTGCGCCGCGTGACCGAGGCCGCCGACTTCGCCGAGTTCTCCGACAACGAGTACATCCAGAAGGAAGAGGGCTGGCGCGAACAAGAGGCGAAACTGCGCGCGGAGAACGCCTAGCAGCCTCGCGGCGGCGGGAGGGTCAGCCGTGGCGGGGACGGAGGAGGCGCGGGCCGAGGCTGCCGCGCGGACGGAGGCTACCGAGCACTCGGTCACGACCGAGCGCTCGGGATCGCTTGAGCGGGAGGAGGCGACCGAGCGGGCAGCTGCGGTCAGGCGCCGGCTGGATGCCGTGTGGCGCATCGAGGGTGCCCGGATCGTCGCCGCGCTGGCCCGGGCCACCGGGAACGTGGGGTTTGCCGAGGACCTGGCGCAGGAAGCCGCCGCCGATGCCCTGCGCCAATGGCCAGACACCGGCGTGCCAAGCAATCCCGCCGCCTGGCTGACCGCGGTGGCCAAACGCAAAGCCATTGACGCCTGGCGGAGGGCCGACCGCCTCGACGAGCGCTACCAGGAGCTGGCCCGCGGGCTGCAGGACGAAGACGCCCCCGGCTGGGAACCAGTACCGGACGACGTGCTGCGGTTGGTCTTCACCGCCTGCCACCCCGTGCTCTCCCGGGAGGCGCAGGTGTCGTTGACGCTGCGGATTGTCGGTGGCCTGTCCAGCGAGGAAATCGCCCGGCTCTTTGTGCTCCCGGTGGGCACGGTCCAGCAGCGCATTGTCCGCGCCAAGAAAACCCTGGCCGCCGCGAAGGTCCCCTTCGAGGTGCCGGAACCAAATGAATGGGGACCGCGGCTGGGCGGCGTGCTGCGGGTGATCTACCTGATGTTCACCGAAGGCTATGCTGCCACCTCCGGGGAACGCTGGATCCGGCCGGACCTGGCCGGCGAGGCCCTGCGGATCGGCCGGGTCCTGGTGACGCTGGTGCCGCAGGAGCCCGAGGCGCACGCGCTGGTTGCCTTGATGGAACTGCAGGCCTCGCGGTTCGGCGCCCGTACCCGGCCCGACGGCACACCCGTCCTGTTGGCCGATCAGGACCGCACCCGCTGGGACCGCGCCCAGATAGGCCGCGGACGCGCGGCGCTGGCCCGGGCGGACCGGCTGGGCCGTGGACGCGGCAGCTATGCGCTGCAGGCGGCCATCGCCGAGTGCCATGCGGTGTCGCCCAGCGTCGAACGAACCGATTGGGCAGAGATCGTGCTGCTCTACGAGGCACTCGGACGGATTGCGCCCAGCCCGGTGGTCGAGCTCAACCGGGCCGTCGCCGTCTCCATGGCCACCGGCCCGGCCACGGCGCTGGCCATCGTCGATGAGCTGGCTGCGGCGGGGTCACTGCGCGGATCGCATCTGCTGCCCAGCGTCCGGGCCGAACTGTTGGCCAGGCTTGGCCGGTCGAACGAGGCGCGCGCCGAGTTCGCCGCCGCAGCCGCCCTGGCCAGGAACGACCGTGAACGCGAGGTGCTCGAACGCAAGGCGGCCGCCACCTGAATCGGGCCTGCGCTGAACCGTTGCTGGCACGGACCGTGCGTTAGCTGTCTTCCCCTGAGAGAGTGTTGACGCTGCCCGTGAAGTGAAGCCGGTGGCTGCGCTCTCCCCAGCCGGAGAACTCGGACGATTCCCACGACCCGTTGCGTTCCGTGTCATGGATCCGTACGGCCACCGTGGCAGGGAGGAACACCGGAGCAGCGAAGTCGATGCGCCAGCTGAACGGTTCGCTGGCCGTGGCCTCCACGCTGGTCAGTACCCGCGATGCCAGATACATGCCGTGCGCGATGGACCGCTTGAGCCCCAGCATCTTGGCCGACACCGCGCTCAAGTGGATGGGGTTAAAGTCGCCGGATACACCGGCGTACTCACGGCCTGCCTCGGGTCCGAGGCGCCAACGTGCCGTCGGCTGCGGCGGGATGAAATCGGTGCGTTCCGGCCTGAAGGCCTTGTCCAGGCCGGGCAGGTAGACCGCCTTGGCCAGGTAGTCCGAGACACCTTCCCACACGGTTTCGCCTCCGGCCTCGATCCGGGTGTGAAGTTCCACCTGGGTGCCGGCGTGGTGGCCGCGCAGGCCTTCGGCCCAGGCCGTCACCGTCAACGGTTCGGTGAAGTGGACCGGCCGCAGGTGGTTCACCCGGTTGGCCAGATGCACCATGCCCAGCAGCGGGAGCGGGAAGTCCTGCCGTGTCATCACGCTCATCGCCACCGGGAAGGCAACGGAGTGCAGGAACACCGAGGGCAAGGTGTCCCGCACGGTGCCGTGCATCAGTTGCTGGAAGCCGCTGACCCGTTCCGGGGCGATGTGCACGCCGTCAACGGTGTGCCGCACCGCCGGGAGCTGCTCGGTCTGCTGGCCGACGCCGAGCTTGTGCCGCGCCGCTGTGGACGCGGCCGTCAGGTACAGCCGGGAGAGCGTGGGCATCTCCCCCAGGATGACCTCGCTCATGCGCCCACCATGCTCTGGCCGCAGACGCGCAGCGTCTGGCCGTTGATCCCACCGGCAGCGTCGCTGGCCAGGAAGGCCACCGCTTCGGCCACGTCCAGCGGCCTGCCGCCCTGCTGCAGCGAGGACAGCCTACGGGCCACCTCGCGGGTCAGGAACGGCATCCGCGCGGTCATGTCCGTCTCGATGAAGCCGGGTGCCACGGCGTTGATGCTGCCGCCGGCGTCCGCAAAGGCGGCCGCCGATGCGCGAACCATGCCGATGATGCCCGCCTTGGAGGCGGCGTAATTGGTCTGCCCTCGGTTGCCGGCAATTCCGCTGGTGGAGGCCAGCGACACCACCCGCGGGGCTCCGCGAAGGACTCCCGAGGCCAACAACTGCTCGTTCATCCTCAGCTGGGAGGAGAGATTGACCGCGATCACCGAGTCCCATTGTGCCTGGTCCATGTTGGCGAGCAGTTTGTCCCTGGTGATGCCGGCATTGTGCACCACAATATCCAGCCCGTGGTTCCGCTCCGCCGCATGGGCTGCGATCTTCTCGCCGGCGTCCGGCGCGGTGATGTCCAACTGCAGGGCGGTGGCGCCTACCCGGTTGGCAAGGTGGGCCAGCTGTTCCCCGGCTGCGGGAACGTCGACGGCGATGACCTTGGCGCCGTCGCGGTGCAGGGTCTCGGCGATGGCAGCGCCGATGCCGCGGGCGGCACCGGTAACGACGGCGACCTTGCCAGCCAGCGGGCGGTCCGCCTCCGCCGGCAGCGCGGCGGTGCCGGAGCCAACCGTCAGGAACTGCCCGTTGATGTAGGCGCTTCGGCCGGAGAGCAGGAAGCGCAGGGCCCCGAGGACGGCAGGAGCGCCGGCATCCACGCCCTCGCCCAGCAGGATCCCGTTGCCGGTGGCTCCGCCGCGCAGCTCATGGGCCAGCGACCGCAGGGCACCGTCCACCGCCTGGCGGGCGGCAGCCCGGGCGGGCTCGCCGGTGCCGGAGGCGGGGCGGGAGACCGTAACGACCCGGCCGCCAGGCGCCAGGGCACGCAGGCTGGCGCCTGCGGTGAGCATCGGGTCCGAGAGTTCTTCCGGCGACTCGAGTTCGTCGAGCACCAGCAGGATGCCGCCGAGCCGTTCCTTCGGCGCCACGTGCCGGCGGACATCCAGATCCCAGCCGAGCATTTCCTTGGCCAGCACGTCGGCGCCGGCCCCGGAGCCCAGCACCAGGACGGGCCCGGGCAGCAACGGGGTGCCCGGCCGGTAGCGGCGCAGCACCGCTGGCTGGGGCAGTCCCAGTTTCTTGGCCAGGCTTTTCAGCGGCCCGGCGTTGACCAAGTCCAGGTAGCGGTCCGCCATTAGTTCGCCTCCAGAATGGCTACCACGCCCATGCCGCCGGCGGCGCACACGGAGATCAGGCCGCGGGTGCCGCGGGACTCGGCGTCGGCCTTTTCGCGCAGCATCTTGGCGAGGCTGGCGACCAGCCGGCCGCCGGTGGCGGCGAACGGGTGTCCGGTGGCCAGCGACGAACCGTTGACGTTCAGCCGGGTCCGGTCGATCGGGCCCAGCGGCTTCTGCAGGCCCAGCTTGTTCCGGCAGAACTCTTCGCTCTCCCACGCCGCCAGATGGCACAGCACCGTGCCGGCAAAGGCTTCATGGATCTCGAAATAGTCGAAGTCGGCAAAGGTCAGGCCCTGCCGGGCCAACAACCGCGGCACGGCGTAGGCCGGCGCCATCAGCAGGCCCTCCTTGCCGTGCACAAAATCCACGGCTGCGGCCTCGGAATCGACGACTTCGGCCAGCACCGGAAGGTCGTTGCGCCGGGCATAATCCTCCGAGCCGAGCAGCACGGTGGAGGCGCCGTCGGTCAGCGGGGTGGAGTTGCCGGCGGTCATCGTCGCCTCGGCGCCCAGGTTCTTGCCGAAGACCGGCTGCAGCTTGGCCAGCTTCTCCAGCGTGGTGTCCGCCCGCAGGTTGGAGTCCTTGGCCAGGCCGCGGTACGGCGTCATCAGGTCGTCGAAGAACCCGCGCTCATAGGCAGCCGCCAGGTTGCGGTGGCTGGCCAGCGCCAGTTCATCCTGCGCCGCGCGGCTCACGTTCCACGCCGCAGTGGTCAGCGCCTGATGCTCCCCCATCGACAGCCCGGTGCGCGGTTCGGCAGTACCGGGCGCGTTGGGCGCCAGATCCTTGGGGCGCAGTTTGGCCAGGGCGGTGAGCTTCTGCTGCACCGATTTGGCGCGGTTCAATTCCAGCAGCACCGCCCGAAGCCCCTCGCTGACAGCGATCGGGGCATCCGAGGCGGAATCCACGCCGCCGGCGATGGCGGATTCGATCTGGCCGAGCTTGATCTTGTTGGCCAGGCCCACCACGGTTTCCAAGCCGGTGGCACAGGCCTGCTGCAGGTCGTAGGCGGGCGTTTCCGGCGACAGCGCGGAACCGATGACTGCTTCACGGGTGAGGTTGAAATCGCGGGAGTGCTTCAACACAGCGCCGGCGGCGACCTCGCCGATCCGTTCGTCCTGCAGGCCGAAGCGCGCCACCAGGCCGTCCAATGCTGCCGTCAGCATGTCCTGGTTGCTGGCCTGGGTGTAGGCCCCGTTGGACCGGGCAAACGGGATGCGGTTGCCGCCGATGACGACTGCCTTGCGCAGGACGGTGGCGGGACGGGTGCCGGTGGCGTCGGGTGAAGCGGCCATGAAGGCTCTCCTCGTGAATTGGGTACAGGTCGGATCGAAGTCAGTTACCGTTACCAAGCGTACCTGATACGCTGGGTAACGTGAATAGCGCCACAGTCCGTTCCGCGGCTTCGCCCGGGCCCGACGGCCGCTCCGCCCGCTGGGACCGCCATCGGACCGAACGCCGCCGGGAACTGATCCGTGCTGCCCGTCATGCCGTGCACCGGCTGGGCCCCGACGCTTCGATGGAGGACATCGCAGCGGCTGCCGGGACTTCGAAACCGGTTTTCTACCGCTACTTTGGCGACAAGGCAGGGCTACAGCAGGCCATGGGCGAGGTGGTGGTGGGCCGCATGCAGGCCAGGCTGCAGGAAGCCGCCGCCAGTGCGACCACACCGCAGGAAGGCCTGACCGCCATGGTCTCGGTCTATCTGCAGATGGCGGAATCCTCGCCGCACGTGTACGCGTTCGTCACCCGGGATGCACCCTTGGACCCATCGGTTCCGCAGCCGCTGCGCGGCCAACCGACGCCGCCCGCTGCTGCCACGGAGACCGGCAGTTCCGCAGTGTTGCATGATTTTTTCGCCAACGTGACGGCGATGATCGAAGCCCCGCTGCGCGGTCACCTGAGCGCCTCCGCGGACAGCGCGGCGGAACTGGCCGCGGCCTCCTACTGGCCGCGGGCCGCCATCGGCATGGTGCGCGCCGCCGGCGAACGCTGGCTGGCCGCACCCGATGACGGCAGCAAACCAAGCCGGGAGCTGATGACCAGCATGCTCACCCAATGGTTGCTCCGCGGAGTGGCTCCCGGCCGGACGGAGCCGACAGCGGCGTCCGGTCCCCCGCCGGCAGCCCGCCAGTCCGCACACTGAGCCGCAGTGCTGCCGCCGGCACCGCCGCAGCCACTTTGACCATCCGACCTATCCGTGACGACCGAAGGAACACCCGATGACGTACACCCCCACTGCCGAAACGCCGGAGCCGGTTGTAGACAGCGGCGCTACCGTTGACGTGGCCGGGCTCGGCGAGGCTCTGCTGGGCCGCTGGGCCGAGGTCCGTAAGGCGGCCCGTGACCTCGCCGGCCATCCGGAGCTCTACCGGATCGACGGACTGCCGATGGATGAGCACCGCGAACGGGTGGTGGGCCAGTTGAAGTACCTGGTCGACGCCGGGGCCGTGCACCGCGCGTTCCCGCGGCGGCTGGGCGGCGAGGACAACCACGGCGGTAACATCGCCGGTTTCGAGGAACTGGTCACCGCCGATCCCTCGCTGCAGATCAAGGCCGGCGTGCAGTGGGGCCTGTTCGGCGCCGCCGTGCTGCATCTGGGCACCCGGGAGCACCACGACCGCTGGCTGCCGGACATCATGAGCCTGAAGACGCCCGGCGCCTTCGCCATGACCGAGACCGGCCACGGATCGGACGTTGCCAGCATCGCCACCACCGCCACGTACGACCCGGCGACGCAGGAGTTCGTCGTCCACACCCCGTTCCGCGCCGCGTGGAAGGACTACCTCGGCAACGCCGCCAACGACGGTCTGGCCGCGGTGGTGTTCGCGCACCTGGTCACCCGCGGGGTGGACCACGGCGTCCATGCGTTCTACGTCCCCATCCGCGACGAGCAGCGCAGCTTCCTGCCCGGTATCGGCGGCGAGGACGACGGCTACAAGGGCGGCCTGAACGGCATCGACAACGGCCGGCTGCACTTCGACCAGGTCCGGATTCCGCGCACCAACCTGCTGAACCGGTACGGCGACGTGGCCGAAGACGGCACCTACTCCTCCCCCATTGCCAGCCCCGGCCGCCGCTTTTTCACCATGCTGGGCACCTTGGTGCAGGGCAGGGTCTCGTTGGACGGCGCCGCGGTGGCTGCCAGCAAGGTGGCACTGGCCATCGCCGTCCGTTACGCCACCGAGCGGCGGCAGTTCAACGCCTCCTCGGACACGGCCGAAGAGGTGCTGCTGGATTACCAGCGACACCAGCGCCGGCTGCTGCCCCGGCTGGCCACTACTTACGCGGCCTCGTTCGCCCATGAACAACTGCTGCAGAAGTTCGACGACGTGTTCTCCGGTGCGCATGACACCGACGAGGACCGGCAGGATCTGGAGACCCTGGCGGCGGCGTTGAAGTCGCTCAGCACCTGGCACGCCTTGGACACGCTGCAGGAGTGCCGCGAGGCGACCGGCGGCGCCGGCTTCCTGGCTGAGAACCGGTTCGCCGCCCTGCGCGCCGACCTGGACATCTACGCCACGTTCGAGGGCGACAACACGGTGCTGCTGCAGTTGGTTGCCAAGCGCCTGCTGGCGGACTACGCCAATGAATTCCGTCATGCCGACTTCGGCGTCATGGCCCGCTGGGTGGCGCACCAGGCGGCCGACGTCACGCTGCACCGCACCGGGCTGCGCCAGGTAGCCCAGACCTTCGCGGACAGCGGATCGGAGCGCAAGAGCGCCAACTACCTCAAGGATCCGGAAACCCAGCGCCAACTGCTCACCGACCGGGTCTCCACCATGGTGGCTGGTATCGGCGGCGCCTTGCGCAACGCCACCCGACTTCCGCAAAAGGAAGCCGCGGCACTGTTCAATGAGCACCAGCATGAACTGATCGAGGCGGCCCGCGCCCACGCCGAACTGCTGCAATGGGAAGCCTTTAGCGCCGCGATCGCCGAGATCGAAGACCACGGCACCCGGCAGGTGCTGACCTGGCTGCGGGACCTCTTCGGGTTGTCGCTGGTGGAAAAGAACCTGGGCTGGTACCTGATGTACGGCCGGCTGTCGGCGCAGCGCGCCCGGATCCTCGGCACCTACATCAACCGGCTGCTGTCCCGGCTCCGCCCGCACGCCCATGACCTGGTGGATGCCTTCGGCTACGGCCCGGAGCACCTGCGCGCGAAGATTGCCAGCGGCGCGGAGCAAGAACGCCAGGACGAAGCCATGGCGTACGCCCGCTCACGGCGCGCCAGCGGCGAAGCCCCGGTGGACGAAAAGGTGCTGATGGCCCGGCGCAAGGCCGAGGAGAAGCTCAGCAAGAACCGGCAGAAGCTGGAAGCCAAGAACTAGGACAACGACGGCGGGGCTCCCCTTGGGCGACACGGCTCGCCTTGGCGGGGCCCCGCCGTCGTGAGCGGAGCTGGACCAGCTAAGATTTTCTGGGCCCGATCTTCCCTTCCGCGGGCGGAAAGCACTTCCATGTCCTTCACCCAGAATGCCCTTGCCCGCTGGCAGGAGTTGCAGGCGCTGGCCGCCACGCCCGGGCTTAAGCTCGCCTCCGCGAGTCCGTGGGTGCCGGCGCTGTTCAGGACCGCTTTCACCCGCTCCCGCCCGCAGCTGCCGTTGGAAGAGTTTCACCGCAGTACCGACTCGTTCCTGGCCGAACTGCGCCGCGCCGGGGTGGAGCTGCGCGTGGACTGGTCCGCCCGCCAGTACGCCGACGACTGGGTGGCCCGGCGCTACCTGTCCCGGCTGCGCGAGGACGGCCGGTTCGTCTACGAACCCACCGAGACCACGGTGCGGTTCCTGGAGTACCTGGACGGCCTGACCGGGACTTCCTCGTCGTTGAACAGCTCCCGGCTGGCCACGCTGCTTACCCGCGTCGAAGCGCTGGCGCATGAAACGGACCCCGACCCCGAGGCCCGGATCGCCGTGCTGCAGGCCGAAATCGCCCAGCGCCAGGACAAGATCCGCGCGCTGGAAGCCGGCGAAGCACCTGCGTCGCTGCCCGACGCCACCGCGGTGGAGGCAGCCCGCGACGTCTTGGCGCTGGCCGCCGGCCTGCCGGCCGATTTCAAGCGGATGCGTGACGGCCTGGAGCTCATGCTGCACACCCTGCGCGCCGAGATTGTGGAGTCCAACGCCACCAAGGGCATCACCATGGGCGAGGTGCTCGAGGCGGACAAGCGGCTGCGCGGCACCAGCGAGGGCCGGACATACGAGAGCTTCACGGCCTTCCTGAACGACGAGGAGCAGCAGCAGCGCTTCCGGCAGGCCATCGCCGAGGTGCTCGAGCGGGACTTCGCCGACGCCCTGGAGGCCGAGGACCGGCGGGCGCTGCAGCGGCTGATGCCCCAATTGCGGGCGCAATCGGCGGAGATCCACCGGATCTACGGGCGGCTCTCGGAGAGCATGCACACCTTCGTGCAGTCGGACGACGTCCGCGAATCGATCCAGCTGCGGCAGACCATCCGGGCGGCCGAGACCGCCATCCTCAAGTCCCGGCGCAGCCTGCCGGGCCGCCGTGCCGTGATTCCCGCGCCCGAACTCTTCGGCTCCGGCTTTGAATCGGTCAGCATGGTCCGGCTCTACGATCCTCAGGACCACCAGGCCCCGGCAAAGCTGCCGGAACCGCCTGCCTTCACCGAAGCGGACATCCACCGCGCGCTTCGCACGCCGCAGGCGGACGCGGCGGCCCTCGCCCGCGCCGTGCGCACCGCCGTCGAGGCCCGCGGGCCGGTGCCGCTGTCCGAGGTCTATGCCGACTTGGAAACGCAGCACCGGCACCTCAACAGTCTGCGGTGGCTGCTCCAGCATGCGCTGAATTCCGGTGGCACGCTGGACCCGCAGGCCACCGACACCGTGACCCTGATCCAGATCGACGGCAGCGAACGCACCGCACTGCTGCCCGCCGTCACCTTCACGAAAGCTGCAGATTCATGAACGAGATGACCGAGGCCCGCGTTGCACCCGCCGGAGGCCCGTCCGACGGCAACCCGCAGGATGAATCCGCGGAGCTTCAGGAGTCTGCAGGGCTGGACGCCGGGTTGGACGACCAGGACTGGCTCGACACTGGGCTGGAGGACCGGGCCGAGCCCGACGACGCAGCCGGGCTGGACGACCAGGACGGGCTGGACGCCCAGGCTGGGTTGGACGACCAGGACGGGCTGGACGACCAGGCTGAACCGGATGCAACTGCCCGGGACGAGGTCCGGGACGGGCCCGAGTTGTTCGACGGCGATACCGGCACCCTGCCGCTGAAGCTGCGCCAGGCCCTGATCAGGCTGCTGCGCGGCCCCTACCTGGACGCCTCGTCCACGGACCGCGTCTACGACACCGTGGTGGAACACCGGCGGATCCTGGCGTCCCGGCTCAGCGAACTGTTCCTGCAACTGGTCATTGACGAAGACCGGAAGGTTGCCATGCTGCGCCCGGTCCCGATGGCCGAACCGCACACCACCGCCCTGCAGCGGCAGCGGGATATGACCCGGGAAGAAACGCTGCTGCTGCTGCGGATGCGCCTGGTGCAGGACCGTCACGCCGGCACCGGAACTGAGCCACTGCTCAGCCGTGCCGACGTCATCGACGTGCTGCAGGACTACGTGGATCCGGAGCAACGCGATGCCAAGCACGTAGAGGACCTGGCTGACGCCTCGTTGCGCAAGCTGGTCAACGAGCGCCGGCTCCTGCAGGCAACCGAACTTCCGGATGTGTGGGTCATTTCGCCGGCACTTCCGCTGGCCTTGCCGTTCGAGAACATCGGCGACATCCCGGCGGTCATCAACTCGCTGGCCGGCGATGATCAACCGGCAGGCAGCGGGCCGGAAACGGATCAGTTGGCTTTCGACGGCGGGGAGGCCTGAGCATGAGCATTGAGACAATCCTGCCGATGGACGGGCTGCTCAACCCGGGCCAGCACCGGCTAACGTCCGTGCAGTTGGTCAACTGGGGCACGTTCGACGGCGCCCACACCATCCGCGTGGACCGCGCCGGCACGTTGTTGACCGGGGGTTCCGGGGTGGGCAAATCCACCATCTTTGACGGCATGCTGCAGGTGCTGGACGCCCGGCCCAAAATGAATGAGGCCGCGCAGACCAGCTCCGGCCACGCATCCGAGGAACGGCGTACCGCGTTCAGCTACATGCGCGGGCGGCTGGGTGCCACGCCGGCCGACGGCGATGCTTCACAGACCGCCACGTTCTACCAGCGCCCCGGCGCCATCTGGTCGGCGGTCTGCCTGACCTTCGACAATGCGCTGGGCCAGACCACCAGCCTCTCGGTGATGCTGGACCTGCCGGCCAATGGCACCGAACACAATGTGGGCCGTTTCTACGTCCTGCACAACAAGCCGCTGGACATCCCCCGCCTGGAGTCCGGCATGGCGGGCAGGTTCAGCAAAACATCGCTGGAGGCGCTGCTGCCGGGCAGCCAGGTCTTCGATTCGCACAAGGCCTTCGCGGAACGTTTCCGACAGGCGCTGGGCATCGACCAGGAAAAGGCGTTCGGCCTGCTGCGCACGCTGCAGACCGGCAAGGGCCTGGGCGGCACCGTCAACGACTTCTTCCGCAACCACGTGTTGGATACGCCGCGGACGCTGGCGGCGGCCGAAGAAGCAGTGCAGGACTTCAGCCACCTGCGCAGCATCAGGCGGCAGCTGGAACGGGTCCGGCAGCAACGCGACCTGCTCGCTCCGGTGCCCCGGCTGCACCAGCAGCTGCAGGAGACACAGTCGCAGCTGGAGCGCAACATCCTCTTGGCCGACGTCGCCCTGCCGCTCTACCGGCGCCGCCTGGCACTGGAGTGCCAGGACCGGCAGATCGGGGTGTTGAGCGCGGAGGCGGCCACCGCAACAGCGGAGCTGGCGGAGACCGAAGCGGCACGAACCGCGCTCAAGGAGAAAACGGCCCGGCTTTCCGCGCGGTACGGCAGCGAAGGCGGCGCCGCCGTCGCCACCCTGGAGCGCGAGCTGGCCGCAGCGCAGTCCGAGCTGCGCGCCCGCCAGTCGATCGAAGATTCCTTCCGGGCCGAAGCTGAGGCCGCGGGCCTTGACGCCGACTTCAGCCCCGGCGGGCTGGCGGCAGCGCGCAGCCGCGCCGCGGTGCTGGTCAAGGAGCTGCTGGCAGAAGCCGAGTCCGTCCGTGAACGCAGCAACGACGCCCAGGGCGAAGCCTGGAGCCTCAAGGGACAGATCCGGGCACTGGAGCAGGAAATTGAGTCCTTCCGCCGCCGCACCAGCAACATCCGGCCGGAGAGCCTGGAACGCCGGCGCCAGATCTGCGCCGCGACCGGCATCACCGAGGAGGAGCTGCCCTTCGCCGGCGAGCTGATCGATCTTGACCCCGCCGAGACCCGCTGGCGGCCGGCAGCCGAGCGCACGCTCCGCTCCCTGGCTTCGGCGCTGCTGGTGCCCGGCGACCGGATGAACGCCGTCACCCGGTATTTGAACGAGCACAATATCCGCGGCTTCCTGCGGATCATCGATGTCAGTGCTCCGCTGGACGGCAAGACCGAGGCCGAGCCGGACGACCTGGTCACCAAACTGGTCACCAAGGACACCGCGATGGGCCAATGGGTCCGGCGCAAGATCACCGCGCACTATGACTACGTCTGCGTCGAGGAGCCGGAGCAGCTGGCCGGTGTTTCCCGCGGCGTGACCTTGGGCGGTGCGGTCAAGCGCAGCAGCAGCACCACTGAGAAGGACGACCGGCACACCGGGGCTTCCGACCATTTGCTGGGCTTCGACAACCGGGACAAAATCGCCGCACTCGCCACCCGGCTGCTGGAACTGCGGGACACCTACGGCACCGCGGATTCAGAGTCGGCCGAACGCGCCCGCGAACAGCAGGACCTTGGCCGGAGGCTGGCCGCGGCCAAGGCAGTCGCTGCCGACACCCGGAGCTGGGAGGAGATCTCCGCCGCTGCACATGCCGCAGCAGTGGCTGCGGCGGCGGAACGCTTGGAGCAGGCGAGGGACGCCAACACGGACCTCGAACAGCTGCGGTTCGAACTGGAAACGGCGGAGCTGGACCTCACGGCCGCTACGGAGAAGATCGGGGTCCTCAAGGGCGAAGCCGCCCGCTTGTCCACCGGGTTGTCTGCCGCGCGCCAGCGCCGCGACGGCTTGGCCGGCAACGGCGAACCTGCCGGAGCGTTGACCGAGGAACTCGCGTCCGAACTTGGCGCATTGTTCGCCCCCCATGGCGAAGTGACCGATCTGGAGTTCCTCGGCGATGTCTGCACCAGGGTGGAGCGTGAACTGCTGACGTCCCGCGGCACACTGGAACGGACCAAACTGGAGGCCGGCAACCAGTTGGTGAAGATCTTCGAGTCCTACAACCGGCAGTGGGGGTCGGACTACGGCACCTCGCTGGAGGCCGCCGCCGACTACGAGGCCCGTTACCACGACATTGTCGGCGAAGGCCTGCCGCAGCGCGAGGCAGAGTTCCGCGAGTACTTCAACAACCGCACGTACGAACGCTTCAGCGACCTGCTGCAGTTGCTGGACGAGGAACGCCGGAGCATCGCCTCCCGGCTGCAGCCGCTGAACCAGATCCTGCGGCGGGTCAACTATCACGCGGACAGCCACTTGCAGATCGAGATTGCGAACGCAGTTCCGGACGCCTCGCACAAATTCCGGACTGACCTGAAGAACGCGCTGCCGGTGATGGGCCGGCGGCAGACCGGCGATGACATGGACGCCCGCTACCTCGCCTTGGACCGCATCGTGGAGCGGCTGGCATCGGAGGACGAACGCCGCTGGCGTGCCGAGGTCTTGGATGTGCGGTCGCACGTGGACATCACCTGCACCAACGTGCTGGCGGACGGCCGCGCGTACACCAACCTGCAGGCCAGCCTGATGTCCGGCGGCGAGGGCCAGCGCTTCACCGCGTTCATCATGGCCTCCGCGCTGGCCTACCAGCTTGGCATCGCCGGCCAGGGCTTCAGCACCTTCGGCACGGTCATGATGGACGAGGCGTTTGTGAAATCGTCGCTGGCGTTCGCCGAGGCCAGCATCAACGCGCTGCACGAGTTCGGTTTCCAGCTGCTCTTGGCGGCTCCGGAGGACAAGGTGGACCTGGCCCGCTTCCTCGGCTCCGTCACGGAAGTCCTGCGCGACGAATCCGCCAACCGCTCCGGCATCCTGGAACGCGGCCGTTCACTCGCCCGCCCGGTGGACATCGTCCTGCGCTGATCCCTCCGGCTGGGGGCTACGCGTCAGAACGACGACGGCGCAGCGACCATGCGTTCTGCCCGGAAACCGGCGTTGCCGGCCGGTGCGGTGGTATGACTAGGGCATGTCGAAGGTGCATGCGGAACTGCCCGGCTGGCCGTCTCCCCGGTCGCTGAGCCTCCGGAGGGTGGTGGCCGGCCTCGTGCTGGCCGTTGTGCTTCCGGCTGGCTTGCAGTTCCTGCTGCTGCAGATGTGGCACGCCAATCTGACCACCGCGTCGCTGGTCCAGCTCACCGGAACTGTTGGCGTGGCGCTGGTGGGCGGCATCTGGCCCGCGCTTTTGGCCGCCCTGTGGAGCAGCCTGCTGCTGAACTTTTTCATGACTGAGCCCACCGGCCAGCTGATGATCCACGACACTGCCATGGCCGTGGCCTTGGTCTGTTTTGTCGCCGTCGCCGGGGCCGTGGCCTGGGTTGTGGACGAGTCCGCCCGCCGGGCCGCGCGGGCCCGCCGCGCCGGTGCCGAGGCTTCAGCATTGAATGAGCTCACCCGGGTGGCGATCGCCACCGAGGACCCGCTGCGAAGCCTGTTGGAACAGGCCCGCCAAGTGTTCCGTGCCGATGCGGCCGCCCTGTTCGTGCGGCCCACCGGCGGCGACACGGGCACCGGCGAAGATTCCTGCTGGCTCCTGCTCGCCGGAGCCGGACCACAGCTCGGCTCTCCGGACGCCGCCGATACCGTCGAGCGAGTGGATGACAACACCGTCATGGCCCTGCTCGGACCCCGCCTGACTGCCGATGAGGGCCAGTTGTTGAAGGCCTTCGCCGCCCAGGCCACAGCATTGCGTGCGCGCCAGCAGCTGATGGTCAGCCGGCTCGAAAACGAACGTTTGGCCCAGGACAACCTGATGCGTGGTTCGATCCTCCAGGCCGTCAGCCATGATTTGCGCACGCCGTTGGCCGGCATCAAGTTCTCGGTCAGCAGCCTGCTGCACGAGGGCGGTTCGTTCAGCACCGAAGAGCAGCGTGAGCTCCTGCAGACCACCGATGCCTACGCCGACCAGTTGGGGCTGCTGGTGGAGAACCTGTTGGACATGTCCCGCATCAGCAGCGGATCGGTGGGGCCAATGCCGGGGCCGGTCCAATGGGAAGACGTGCTGCCGGGGGCGCTGCGTGGAGTCCCGCCGGAGTCGGTGAGCTTCCACATTCCGGAGGATTGCGCACCGGTCGAGGCAGACGCCGGGTTGTTGGAGCGGGTGATTGCCAATTTGGTCGAAAACGCGGACCGACACGCCCACCCGTCGACCATCACGCTGCAGGCGGGAGAACTTCCTGCAGCAGGCGACCGGCCGCACGGCGAGTTGCGGATCATCGACGCCGGAACCGGTCCGCTGCCTGAGGATCTGGAAGAAATGTTCAAGCCCTTCCAGCGGATGACCGACTCGGGCGAAGATGCCGGCGTCGGGCTGGGCCTGGCGGTCGCGCGGGGGTTGACAGAAGCGATGGGCGGTACCTTGCACGCCGAACGCACCGCCGGCGGAGGGCTGACGATGGTGCTGCGCCTTCCGCTGGCCGGTTCCCGCGCAGCATCCAACGCGCGGGGCAGATGGCAGGAAGACCGGTGACAACCATCCTGGTGGTGGAAGACGAGCGCCGCTTGCTGCGGGCGCTGCAGCTCGCGCTGCGGGCCAATGGCTATGCGGTTGTCGCCGCACCCACAGGCAGCAGCGCGCTGGCGTCGCTGGCCGAGGGTCCGGTCGACGCCCTGGTGCTGGATCTGGGATTGCCGGACATGGACGGGGTCGAGATCATCCGCCGTGTCCGGTCCGGCGCGCAGACTCCGATCCTGGTGTTGTCCGCGCGCCACGCCTCCGCCCAGAAGGTCAGCGCTCTGGATGCCGGCGCCGACGACTATGTGACAAAACCGTTCGGACTGGACGAACTGCTCGCCCGCTTGCGGGCACTGCTGCGCCGCGGCCAGGCCGGTACCCAGGACGACGTGGTGGAGGCTGCTGGCTTCACACTCAATTTTGCTGCGGGGCGGGCGGAGAAGCAGGGAGCCGCCGTGAAACTCACACCGACGGAATGGAAGATCCTCGAGGTGCTGACCCGGCAGCCCGGCAGGCTGGTGCCGCATCGGCAGGTGCTGGAGCACGTGTGGGGGCCTGCCTACGTCAAGGAAACCCAGTACTTGCGGGTGTATATCGCTCAGTTGCGCCGGAAGCTGGAAGCCGACCCGGCCCGGCCGCAGCATCTCATCACCGAGCCGGGGCTCGGCTACCGATTCGATCCCTGAGCCGGACCGGCCGGCCTGCGGGCACCGTTCGCGGGCAGCGGCTAGCCAACATGCACCCAGGGCCGGTTGGTCACATCCGGTTCGGCTTCACGCAGGATTTCCCGGGTGACCGGAGCGATTTCCCCTTCGCCGAAGACCAGGAAACGCAGCAGGTTGCTGATCGGGTTGCCCTCCGTCCAGCGGAAGTAGACGTGCGGCATCAGCCCGGTGATGTCGCGGATGTGCAGCAACACAGAGGCGATGGTGTTGGGCACCACCGGACCGTGGACCTCAAGGATGTCGTACCCGTGGCGGCACACGCCGTGCACCTCCAGTTCGGTTTCGAAGTCCGAGGAGTCGTCGACGATGACTTCCAGGAACACCGGCACCTCGTCGGCCGGCAGGTTATTGACCGCGCGGGCCGCTGCCAGCTTCTTGCGGTAGGCCTCCGCGTCCAGCCGTTTTGGCTCATGCGCAATGAACAAGAGCGGCCCCGTGTCGGACCGGGCGATCAGCTCCACCGCACGTTCGTCGAAATGGACGTGGGTAGCATGCAACTCGAACGAGCGCCTGGTCCGCGAGATGAAGGAAATGACCACAATGCCCAGGATGAACAGTGACGCGATGCGGATACCCTCGGGCCGTTCCACGATGTTCGCTGCCGTGGTGTAGACGAAAGCCGCGGTGACCGCCCCGAAACCCCAGACGAGCCGTCGCTGGCCTCGAGACCGTGCCGAAAGCGTGACGGCCGCGGCTGCGGACGTGATCAGGACCAGCACCCCGGTGGCATAGGCCCCACCCTGCGCATCGACGTCGGCGTCAAAAACCACCGTGACGAGGAAAGCGATGGCGCAAAACACTAGAACCAGCGGGCGCGAGGCCTTCGTCCACCCGGGTGCCATGCCGTAGCGGGGCAGGTACCGGGGCACCACATTGAGCAGGCCGGCCATCGCCGACGCACCGGCGAACCAGAGGATGATAATGGTGCTGGCGTCATACAGCGACCCGAACACCGGTCCCATCAACTCATGCGCCAGATAGGCCAAGGCCCGCCCGTTGGCTGCTCCCCCGGGCTGGAATTCCTGCGCCGGGATCAGCAGGATGGAAACGAAGCTGCTGGAGATCAGGAACCCGCTCATGATGAGCGCCGCGGTGGTCAGCAGTCGCCTGGTCCCGTGGATCCTGCCCGCCAAGTGGTCCCCGTCGACCTGGCTGCTGGCCCGGATCTGGGGCATGACGGCCACCCCGGTCTCGAAACCGGACAGGCCCAGGGCGAGCTTGGGGAAGACCAACAGGACGACGGCGACGATCAACAGCGGGTTGCCGTACGACGCCGTCAGCACCTGCCACCAGTCGCGCACCACCAGCGGGTGCGTCAGCACGTCAGCCAGGCACACCGCCACCAGCACCGCGTTCAGTGCCAGATAGGCGCCGACCACGACGACGGCGACCCCGATCGCTTCACGGAATCCGCGCAGAAACACCGCGGTCAAGGCGCCGAGCAGAACCAGCGTGATCGCCACGTTCTGGCCTTCCAGCCAGTGCGGCAGCAACGGATTCTCGATCAGGTGGGCGGTGGCGTCCGCGGCCGACAAGGTCATGGTGATCATGAAGTCCGTCGCCACGAACCCCAGCAGCGCCAGCACGAGCAGTTTCCCCCGCCAGCGCGGCAACAGCCGTTCCAGCATGGCAATCGATCCGGAACCGTGTGGACTTTCCTCCGCCACACGGCGGTAAACGGGCAACGCGCCGCACAAGGTCACGAGGACCACCAGCATGGTGGCCAGCGGCGAGACGGCGCCGGCAGCCAATGCGGCAATAGCCGGCTGATAACCCAGCGTTGAAAAGTAGTCCACGCCGGTCAAACACATCACCTTCCACCACGGGTGACCGTGTTCAAGCGAATCCACCGTCCCGTGCGGGCCAAGCTTCACCCCGCTGGCGGTCGGCAGGTCGTGCAGCATCCAGGCCCGCAGCCGCACTGCCGGGCGAGCCCTGGGCGCTGACGGATCAAAAGGAGGCAAACTCAAGGTGGTCATTGGACGAAACCCTTTCAACACGGCCCTTTTGAGGACCGTTGTCACGGTAAACGTGTTCCGGCCGGCTGCACGCAGTCTTAACGCCTTCTTGATGCCGGCGGCCTTGGGTTTCCAGCGGCTCCCGGATGCGCTGATGGAGGACTAAAGTTCTGCCATGGGAACGCCGTGGGATCCCACGCTTCCAGGCGTGTTGCGGTTGCCTTCGGGACGGCTGGTGCGCGGACGGGCTCTGTACAAGCCGGTGCCGGCAGGCCCGGCACCCGAGTTTGCGCTCTACCTGAAGCACGGGCGGCCGCTGCCCACCGAATGGGAACAGCGGTGGGTGCGTTGGCGTGACCTTCGGCTGCCCGATGACTTCCACGACGCCGCAGCCGCCTTCCGCGAGGCCTGGCTGCGGGCACAGCATGAGCGGGTGGAGGTGGCCTGTCTCGCTGGACGCGGCCGGACCGGCACGGCTTTGGCGTGCATTGCCATCCTGGACGGCGTGCCGCGGGCCGAAGCCGTCGAGTACGTCAGGGAACGCTACCGTCCCGGCGCCGTCGAGACCCCGTGGCAGCGGCGGTTCGTGCGGAGCTTCCCTCAGCCCAGTACGCTGCGGTAGACCTCCAGGGTCTTGCCGGCGATGGAGTCCCAGGAGAAGTGCTCCTCGGCGCGCCGGCGGCCTGCCTCGCCCTGCCGGCGGGCTGCTGCCGGGTCGGCCAGTGTGCGGTTCAACGCAGCGGCGAAATCGCGCACGAACTGTTCCTCATCCAGCGGGGTTCCCGTTCCATCGGAGACCTGTGCCAGCGGAACCAATGCCCCGGTGACACCGTCGTCGACCACCTCCGGGATGCCGCCGGTGGCGCTGGCCACCACCGGTGCGCCGCAGGCCATCGCCTCAAGGTTGACGATGCCCAGCGGCTCGTAAATGGACGGGCAGGCGAAGACGGTGGCATGGCTGAGCACCTGGATCAGTTCGGCGCGCGGGAGCATCCGCTCGATCACCACAACGCCGTTCCGGGTTTCGCGCAGTCCCGCGATCAGGGCGTTGACCTCGGCGGCCAGTTCGGGGGTGTCGGCGGCGCCGGCGCAGAGCACCAACTGCACTTCCGGCGGCAGCAGTGCGGCAGCACGCAGCAGGTACGGCACGCCCTTCTGCCGGGTAATCCTGCCCACGAAGGCCACGCTGGGCCGGTCCGGGTCGATGCCCAAGGCGCGCACGGCGTCGTCGTTATGGTCCGGTTTCCACTGCTGTACGTCCACGCCGTTGTGGACCACCTGGACGCGGTCCGGGTCCACGTCCGGGTAGCAGCGGAGGATGTCCTGACGCATCCCGGCCGACACCGCAATGACGGCGGCCGCCGCCTCATAGGCGGTGCGCTCTGCCCAAGAGGAGAGCCGGTAGCCACCGCCCAGCTGCTCTGCTTTCCAGGGCCGCAACGGCTCCAGCGAATGGGCGCTCAGCACATGCGGGACATGGTGCAGCAGCGAGCCCAAATGCCCGGCCATGTTGGCGTACCAGGTGTGTGAATGGATTAGGTCAGCGCCGGCAAAGCCGTCCAGCATCTGCAGGTCGACGCCGAGGGTCTGCACCGCCGGGTTCGCCTCCTTCAGCCCGGCCGGAACCGGATAACTGCGCACCGTGGCGCCGTGGAAGTCGGTCGGCCGCTCAGCCCCGAACGCATGCACGTGCAGGTCCAGCCTTCCGGCCAACACGCGGCTGAGTTCGGCCACATGCACACCGGCCCCGCCGTAGATCTCCGGCGGGAATTCTTTTGTCACAATATCTACGCGCACGAAACCTAACGTAGTGCACGCCGGAGGCTTCCTCTACTGTGAGGTGGAGGGGGATGTCACGTTTCGGCCCTAAAGGGCCGCAACGACTGTGAAGGGGGAAAATCGTGGCACAGAAGAAGGTCCTGGCCGTTGTACTCGCCGGCGGCGAAGGAAAGCGGCTGATGCCGCTCACGGCAGACCGGGCCAAGCCGGCGGTGCCGTTTGCCGGCAGCTACCGGCTGATCGACTTTGCGCTGTCCAACCTGGTGAATTCCGGCTACCGCCAGATCGTGGTGCTGACGCAGTACAAATCGCACAGCCTCGACCGGCACATCTCCGAAACCTGGCGGATGGCAGCCCAGCTGGGCAACTACGTGGCCTCGGTCCCGGCGCAGCAACGGCGCGGCAAGAGCTGGTTCCTGGGCAGCGCCAATGCGATCTACCAGTCGCTGAACCTGATCCACGATGCCAAGCCGGACATCGTCGTCGTGGTCGGCGCGGACCACGTCTACCGGATGGACTTCTCCCAGATGGTGGAGGAACACATCGCTTCCGGTGCCGCCGCCAGCGTGGCCGCGGTACGCCAGCCGCTGGCGCTGGCCAACCAGTTTGGCGTCATCGAATCGGAACCGGATGCGCCCACCAAGATCCGGGCGTTCGTCGAGAAGCCGGCCACCACTGCCGGGCTGGCCGATGATCCGCATAGTTTCCTGGCCTCGATGGGGAACTACGTTTTCAACACCGACGCCCTGCTGCGGGCGTTGGAAGCCGATGCCGAGCGGCTGGACACCGACCACGACATGGGCGGCGACATCATCCCCTACTTCGTTGAGCGCGGCGAGGCGGCGGTCTATGACTTCACGGCCAACGATATCCCCGGCTCCACCGGGGCGGACCGGCAGTATTGGCGCGACGTCGGGACGCTCGATTCCTACTACGAGGCGCACATGGACCTGATCAGTCCCCTGCCGGCCTTCAATCTGTACAACCTGCAGTGGCCGATCTACACCCGCCAGTCCGTCTCTCCCCCGGCCAAGCTGGTCCGCGGGGTCAGCGGCGCCGCCGGTACGGCCCACGACTCCATCCTCTCCCAGGGCGTGGTGGTTTCCGGGGCCGAAGTTACTGAGTCGGTGCTGGCGACCGACGTCTTTGTGGCCGAGGGAGCCCAGGTCCACGGCAGCGTGCTGATGGACAACGTGACCGTGGGCGAAGGTGCCGTGGTCCGCAAAGCGATTGTGGACAAGAACGTGCAGATCCCGGCCGGCGCCACTATCGGGGTGGACCCGGAATTGGACCGCGCCCGCGGCTTCACTGTGACCGATTCCGGCCTGACGGTGTTGAGTAAAGACGAACGCGTCCTGCTCACCGCTCGGACACAGACCGAATCCGCCAACAAAGCCGCAGGCTTGTAGCCACCAGAACAAAACCCCAGCATTGTGAAACTCCCCCAGCAGCCGGCAAACACGCGCGCCCGCACCGCAACCCCAACGCCTTCGGCTCACTTCTGGTCCCGCAGCGGACGCTGGCTGCGCCGGGCGTGGCCAGGACTTGCCCTGGCGGCAGCGGCCGTGGTCCTTTCATTTGGACTGCACTGGCTGCTGCCCGTGGTGCCGGTGATGAGCTTCGCCGTCGTGCTGGGGATTCTGGCCGCCAACGTACCCCCCACAGCGGCCGTGATCGGCGGCCCGGCCCGACCAGGGCTGGACTTCTGCGCCCGCACGCTGATGCGCGCCGGGATCGTGCTGCTCGGCGCCCGGCTGGCACTGTCCGATCTGGTGGAGCTGGGCTGGTTCGCGCTGGTGCTGGTGGTGCTGGTGCTGCTGCTCGCGTTCGCCGGAACCTACCTGCTGGCGCGCTGGCACCGCCTGCCCGGCGACCAGCCGGTGCTGTTGGCTGCCGGCTTCGCTATTTGCGGGGCTTCGGCCATTGGCGCCATCGCCGCTGCCCGCGGCAGCCGCGCGCAGGACAGCCTGATGCCCGTCGCCCTGGTCACCCTGTGCGGGACGCTGGCCATCGGGGTGCTGCCGGCCGTCATGGCCGTCACAGGCATGCCCGCGGAAGTGTTCGGCTTTTGGGCCGGTGCGTCAGTGCACGATGTGGGGCAGGTGGTGGCCACCGCGCAAAGCGCAGGCGCAGCGGCGCTGACCATCGCCGTCGTCGTTAAACTCGCGCGCGTGGTGATGCTTGCGCCACTGGCGGCCGGCGTCGCGGTCCACCGGCGCCGCACGGCCAAGGCACGCCCTGACGAGGGCGTGGGTTCCGAGGGCGCCGATGCGCCGCGGAAGCAACCTCCCGTGGTGCCGCTGTTCGTCCTGGGTTTCCTCGCCTTGGTGCTGCTGCGCAGCACGGGATGGCTGCCGCAGCCCGTGCTGGATGGCACCGCCCTGGTGCAAGAAATCCTGCTGGCCGCTGCCCTGTTCGGGCTGGGGTCTGCCGTCCGTGTCCGGGAACTGCTCCGCTCATCGCTGCCGGCCATCTCCACCGCACTGCTGTCCTGGCTGCTGATCGCCGGGCTGGGCCTCGGCGCGGCCTGGCTGGCCATGGCCGCCGGCTGACGCACAGCGGTACGACCGGCAGACCGCCGCGCGGCGACGGCCAGATAACGCACGGCGGCCGGCTGACACCCGCCGTGGCCAGCCGGGCTGACGGGCCGCCGCATGGTTAAATGGGCCGGATGACGAACCAGAACCTCAGCCGCGCCGAAGCCGCCGCCCGGTCAGCCGCCCTGCAGGTGGACAGCTATGAGGTCTCGCTGGACCTGCGCAACGCCGAGGACCAGGGCGAGCCCGGCTTCCTCTCCAAGACCGTCATCACCTTCAGCTGCAGCGATCCGGGCTCAACGGTGTTCGTAGACTTCATCCACGGCGGCGTCCACTCCGTGCTGCTCAACGGGCGCCCGCTGGAGCCCGCCGAGGTGGTGGACGGTTCGCGCATCCTGTTGCCCGGGCTGGAGGCGCAGAACCAGGCCATCATCACCGGCACTGCCCTGTACAGCACCAGTGGCGAAGGCATGCACCGGTTTGTCGACCCTGCCGACGGGAAAACCTACCTCTACACCCAGTACGAACCGGCCGACGCCCGCCGGGTGTTCGCCAACTTCGAACAACCCGATCTGAAGGCCTCCTTCACCTTCCACGTTGCCGCGCCGGACAGCTGGACCGTCGCCTCAAACGCCGCCGTCGCCTCCACCGAGCCCCTGGCTTCCACACCCGGCCATTCAGTCCGCCGCTTCGAGCCGACGCAGCGTATCTCCACCTACATCACCACCGTCCTGGCCGGGCCCTACCATGCCGCCACGGACCGGTGGCACCGGCCGCTGCCCGACGGCGGCGAACTGCGGGTGCCGCTCGGTGCCTACTGCCGTGCCTCGCTGGCCGATTCCTTCGACCCGGACCAGATCTTCGCGGTCACCAAGGCCGGCCTCGACTTCTTCCACGACCTCTTCGACTACCCGTACCCGTTCGGCAAGTACGAGCAGGCCTTCGTCCCCGAGTACAACCTCGGCGCGATGGAAAACCCGGGCCTGGTCACCTTCACCGAGGCCTATGTATTCTCCTCCCGCGCCACCGACGCGCAGTACCAGGCCCGGGCCAACACCATCCTGCACGAGATGGCGCACATGTGGTTCGGTGACCTGGTCACCATGAAGTGGTGGGACGACCTCTGGCTGAAGGAGTCCTTCGCCGACTACATGGGTGCCCTCGCCTCGGCCGAAGCCACCCAGTGGAGCAACGCCTGGATCACCTTCGCCAACCGGCGCAAGGGCTGGGCATATGTGCAGGACCAATTGCCCACCACCCACCCCATCGTGGCCGACATCCGCGACCTGGAAGCGGCCAAACAGAACTTCGACGGCATCACCTATGCCAAGGGCGCCTCGGTGCTCAAGCAGCTGGTGGCCTACGCCGGCTTCGACTCGTTCATCGGTGCCTCGCGCCGCTATTTCCGCGAACACGCCTACGGCAACACCTCGCTGGCCGATTTCCTCGCCGCCCTGAGCGCGGCCTCCGGCCGGGACATGGAACAGTGGGCGCACCAGTGGCTGCAGACCGCCGGCATCTCCACCCTTGCCCTGGACCTTGAGCACGACGGCGGAGCGATCGCCACTGCGGCCGTCGTCCAGCATGCGGTGGACCCGGTCACGCACGAAAAGGCACACCGCCCACACCGCTTGCGTCTGGGGTTCTACAACCCGGATGCCTCCGGCCGGCTGCTCCGCACGGACCAACTGGAGGTGGACGCGGCCGGTCCGCGCACTGAGCTTCCCGAACTAACCGGCAGGGACCTGCCTGCACTGCTGCTGCTCAACGACGACGACCTGACCTACGCCAAGGTGGTCTTCGACCAGCGCTCACTGCACACCGTGCTGTCATCGCTGGACCGGATCGACGATCCGCTGGCCCGCGCCCTATGCTGGTCCAGCCTCTGGAACATGGCGCGCGACGGGCTGATCCCGGCCGCGGAGTACGTGGCAGCCGTGCAACGGTTTGCCCCCGCCGAGACGGAGAACAGCGTGCTGCAGGTGGTCTTGGACTGTGCCAAGACGGCCGTGGACCGCTACGCACCGGCAGCCCACCGGCCGGCGCTTCGGCATGCATTTGTCGCTGCTGCCCGGCGGCAGGTCGAAGCCGCCGAGGCGGGTAGCGACCAGCAACTGACCTGGGCGAGGTCGCTGGCCGCGGTGGCGCGTGCTGAGGACAGCCAGGCCCCGTTCCTGCGCGACCTGGTGGAGGGCCGCGTGGTGGTGGACGGGCTGACCGTTGACACCGATCTGCGCTGGCGGTTCTGGCAGGCGCTGGCCGCCACCGGCCATGCTGACGTGGCTGAACTCGACGCGGCGCTGGAGGGCGACCGCACTGTCACTGCCCGGGCCGGCCATCTGGCGGCCTTGACCGCCCGGCCGGATCCGGCGGTCAAGGCGGAAGCGTGGCGCACGGCAGTGCACACCGACTCGCTATCCAACCAGCTCCTGGACGCCACGATCGACGGGTTCTGCCAGGGGCCACCTGCCCTGCTCGACGGGTACGTGGACCCTTACTTCGCGGAACTCAACCGGATCTGGTCGTCCAAGAGCATCGAGATCGCGGCCCGACTGGTCCGCGGGCTCTACCCGGGCGCGCAGGATCTGGCCGCGGGACAGACGCCTGCCGGGCACCCCGTCGTCGTCCGCACCGATGCCTGGCTGGAGGCCAACAGCGATTCTCCCGCGGCGCTGCGCCGCATCGTCATCGAGCAGCGGGACCATCTGCTCCGGGCACTGCGCGCCCAGCAGGCGGGCACCGCTTCGGCGAGCGGCGGCTAAACCGGCCCCCGAAGTGATGGCGGCAGCCTTACGGCACGCGGTGCAGCCACTCGTCGGTGCTGAACTTGGTGTCCACGAGTTCACGCGCCATGGCCAGCTCGTCGTCGGAGAATCCGCTGTCCGCAGCGGCATAGCGGTCCTTGAACGTCCGGATCATGACGTCAATGATCTCTTCCCGGCTCAGGCCGGTCTGCCGCCGCAGCGGATCAACGCGCTTCTTGGCGCTGGTAATGCCCTTGTCGGAGATTTTCTCCTTGCCGATCCGCAGCACGTCGGTCATCTTGTCCGCGTCGATGTCGTAGGACATGGTCACATGGTGGAGCATCCCGCCGTTGGCCAACCGCTTCTGTGCGGCGCCGCCGATCTTGCCTTCCGGCGTCGCAATGTCGTTGAGCGGCTGGTAAAACGCCTGGATGCCAACCTTCTCCAGGGACGCCATGACCCACGCATCAAGATACGCGTAAGAAGCTTCAAAGCTCTGCCCGTCGACCAGTGTCTGCGGCAGGTAGAGCGAGTAGGTGATGGCATTGCCCCGCTCCATGAACATGGCCCCGCCGCCGCTGATCCGGCGCACCACGGTGATGCCGTGCCGTTCGGCCCCATCCGGGTCCACCTCGTTGCGGACTGACTGGAAGCTGCCGATCACCACCGAGGGGGTCTCCCACTCCCAGAACCGCAGGGTGGGCGGCCGCTTCCCGGCGCCTACCTGACGGGTCAGCACCTCATCCATCGCCACATGCATGTGCGTGGGCAGCGGCGTAGGGCCAATGACCTGCCACTGGTGGTCCAGCCAGCCGGTGGCCTTGTTCAGGGCCCGGCGCACGGCCACGGCAACGGCGTCGGCGGAAAAGCCGAACAGCTGGGCGTCGGACCGCAGCGCAGCGGTGATGGCCGCGGCATAGGTGGCGTGGCTGCTTTCGGTGCTCATGCCGTCCAGCGCCGTATTGATGTCCGCCAGCGCTTCGTCCGGTTCCAGAAAGAAATCCCCGCTGACCGACGGGCGGACGATCTTCTGGTCCACGACGTCAAAATCGACAACCACCAGCTTGCCGCCCTGGACCTTGTACTCTCCGTGGCGATGGTCGGACATACACGTTCTCCTTGCTCAAGGCGGCCAGGTTGCCGCCGACGGTTCGGCCGGCGGTGGCTAGAGGCCACCACAGTCATATCACGGCGCCGGGCTTCCCGTACCGGGCCCACTCCGGGCGGCCGCTGGCTCCGCGCACGGCACCCAGCGTTCTCCCAGCCGCTGCCGGGGCTTCACCCAGAACCGTCCCGTAGTGTCATAGACACCTCATCACGGTGCGAGTGAAAGAGGGACCGGACGTGCCCGGTCCAAGCGCCGGCGGGGATGGAGTGACTCCCCCAACTTCTCCATCACCTGCCGGCGCTTTTTCATGCCCGCTTGGCTACCTCGTCGCCCTTGCCGTCAACGAGCTTAAGCCCGATGACGCAGCCGATGATGCCCGCGACAAAGAGCAGCTTCAACACGCTCGCCGGTTCTCCGCCGAAAAGCATGGAGTAACCAACGGTCAGCGCCGCCCCCGTGCCGGTCCAGACCGCGTAGGCGGTGCCCAGCGCGATGCCGCGCATGGCATAGCCCAAGCCCAACATACTCAGCGTCACCGTCACGAAAAACACGATGGTGGGCACCGGTTGGCTCAAGCCATCCGACAGGCTCAGCGCCGTGGCCCACACGGCTTCCAGGACGGCGCTGATCAGCAGAATAATCCAGTGCATGGTCAGCTCCCCTTAACCGATCGCCTTGAGGCCGACCACGCAGCCGATGATGCCCAGCAGCAGGGCCACTCGGCTCAGCGATGCTTTTTCGGCCCCGGTAACCATGGCGACGGCTGCCGTCAGCACGGCACCGATGCCTACCCAGACCGCATAGGCGGTTCCCACGGGAAGGGCGGTCATGGCGTAGGCCAAGCCGGCCATGCTCAACGCCATGGCCACCACAAAAATGATGGACGGCCACAGCCGGCGGAAGTTTTTGGATGCGCCCAGCGCCGTGGCCCACACGGCTTCCAAGACGCCGGACAGGATAAGAATGACCCATTCCACGATTGATTCCTCTGGCCAGTCTTGTCGCGCACCGGGTACTGATCCGTCGTCCGGAGACCTAGGAAAGAGGTCTTGATCTCAAAATAGCAAAGCACGACGCCGATGCGCAGCTTTGGTGGCCGAGCTCACCACCGCGCCGCCGGGCAGGGCGGCGTACGAGCCGGGTAGAGGATCAGTGTGCCCCGCTATAGTGCAGGCCGCCCGGGCTCTGGCAGCTGTTCGCCGGGATCCATCATTGCTCGCCCAGCAGGCCTGCGACGAGCGCGTCGATGACATCATCGGTTGATGTGCCCGGGTCCAACGGGTTGGTGAGCCGGTCGAACAGCAAACCGTCCACCGCATAGTGGAAGAGCGCGACTTGCCGACGACCACCGGGAAGTCCGGCCGCGGTGCTGAAAGCGATGTCGGCCTCAAAGGCGGTCCGCTGCCACTCCCGCAGTACGGAAGCCACACTTGGGCGCCGTGTGCTCTCCAGGCGGAGTTCGTACATAGCCAGCGTGACCTCGCGTTCGGCGGTCAGCCGACGCACAATATCGCGCAGATAATCGGCGAAAAACCCGCTGCCAGATGGCTCGGCAGCGAGCCGCTCGAGGACTTCCGGGTCCGGGGCGAGACGCTCGCCTATACGGTCGACGAGGCCAGCGATCAACGCATCGCGGCTGCGAAAGTAATTCGAAGCGGTGCCAACCGGGACATCCGCTTCCTCGTCGATCGCGCGATGCGTGAGTCCGCGCGAGCCTTCGCGGGCGAGAACTGCCAGGCCGGCGTCGGCGAGCAGCCGCCTCCGCTGCTCATTCTTGGCCATGTTCCCTCTCCTGCGGGAAGGCCACGCCTTCGCCGACCACCCGTAGGCAGAGCTCGGTCCCGGGCTTGGTGATGGACGCGTTCCAGTGCCGGATGGTGATGACTTCGCCGCCGCCGGGGTACCGATGACCGTTGCCGGAGGCGGCGCGGTGTGGCGCATTGCTCTCGGCAAGTTTAATCCGGACGGTGGTTTCCGGGCCGAAGTAATCGGTGTCAACCACCACTCCTCGGATCGGCCCATCCGGCGCAATGCGGATCTGCTCGGGGCGGAGCATGAGCTGGACCCTCCCCTGCGCCGGTGGCCGGCGCACCGGGACTCCGCCCAACGAGCAGGTCGCCAGCGACCCCTCCATCCACGCGTCCAGGATCACCGCGTCGCCCAGGAACTCGGCCGTGGCCCGGTCGGCCGGCCGCGTATAGACCACGAAGGGGTTGCCAATCTGTGCCAGTTTTCCGGCGCGCATGATCGCTACCTGGTCCGCGAAGGAGAGTGCTTCGGCTTGGTCGTGGGTTACCAAAATGGTGGTCACGCCGGCTTCGCTGAGCACCTTGGCGACGGCGCGGCGGGTGGCAACCCGGAGCCCGGCGTCGAGTGCCGAGAACGGCTCATCGAGGAGCATGAGTTCGGGTTCCCGGGCCAGCGCCCTGGCCAAGGCAACCCGCTGCTGCTGGCCGCCGGACAATTGGTGCGGCCGCCGCTTCGCCATCGCCGCGTCCAGGGACACCATCTCAAGCAGGTCGCTGACCCGTGCATTCACGGCCCGCCGACCGCCGTCGATTTTCCCGGCATTGAGGCCAAAAGCAATGTTTTGCCCCACCGTCAGATGCGGAAAGAGCGCTCCGTCCTGCGCGACGTAACCGACGTGGCGCTTGTGGGCAGGAATCCAGACGCCGTTTCCGGCAACGGGGAAGCCGCTGAGGCTGATCGACCCGGTGTCCGGATGTTCGAAACCGGCGATCAGTCGCAGCAGCGTGGTTTTTCCTGACCCCGAGGGGCCCACGATCGCCGTGGTTCCGCCTTTGGCCACGGAAAGGTCCACGCCCTTAAGCACAGACTGGGAGCCGAAGTTCTTGGTGACCCCGGCGATCTCCAAATGCGTGTTGGTGGTCGGCGCCACGGAGGGCGCGACGCGAAACGCCGGGAGCGCGGAGGGGGAATGTTCGGTCACTGTCCGGCCACTTTCTTGGACTGTTGGAAGAGCAGGTACGTCATCGGTGCCGAGAGCAGGATCATCAGCAAGGCGTAGGGGGCGGCGCCGCTGTAATCGATCTCGCTGCTCTTGCTCCAGAACTCGGTGGCAAGCGTCCGGGTTCCGTTCGGCGAGAGGAGCAGCGTGGCCGTCAGTTCATTGACGATGGCGAGGAAGACCAGTGCGGCGCCGCCGGCAGCAGCCGGTGCGGTGAGGCGCAGCGTCACCCGCACAAACGAAGTCAACGGCGCTTTGCCCAGCGACTGCGCCGCTTCGTCGAGTTCCTTCGGCGCCTGTGCCAGCCCGGAGCGGAGGTTGACCAGTGCCCGGGGAAGGAACAGCAGCACGTAGGCGGCCACCAGCACGCCCGCCGTTTGGTAGATCCCGGGGACCGCCCGGATGGTGACCGTGACGAAGGCCAGGCCCACCACGATGCCGGGCAGCGAGCTGGTCACGTAGTTGGAGAGTTCCAGTAGCTTGCTGAACCCGCTGGGCCGCCGAACTGCCAAGTAGGCCATGGGGAAGGCCACCACTATGGTGACGGCAGCGCCAACGGCCCCGTACATCAGCGTCTGAAGCAGCGCGGGCAGGAATTCGTCGGCCGCCCAGACCTCGGACCCGCCGGCGATTAGCCACCGCAGCACGAACCAGACGGGCACGCCGAAGGCCAGCACCGTGACAGCCGCCAACGAGAGCTGGGCCGGCAACTGGTAGTGCCGAAGCGGCAGCCGCGTCGCCTTGGCCGGCGCGCCCGAGCCAATCCGGGCATAGCGTGCGGTGCCGCGGCTTTTCACCTCAGCCAGCAGCAGAATGAGGCAGAGGAACACCAGGACGCTGGCCAGCATGTTGCCGGCGGTGCCGTTGAAGGTCGACTGGAACTGGACCATGATCGCCGTCGTGAACGTGTCGAAGCGGATCATGGCAAAGGCACCGTACTCCGCCAGGAGGTGCAGGGAGACCAACAGCGCCCCTCCAGTGAGGGCGATGCGGAGCTGCGGGAGCACCACACGGAAAAAGACAGCCCACGACCCCAGCCCGAGTGACGCGGCGGATTGCTCGATGGCCGGGTCCAGGCGCCCCAGGGCCGCAGCCGCCGGTATGTAGACCAGCGGGAAGTAGGACAAGGTGGCGATCAGCACGCCGGACCAGATTCCCTCCAAGGACGGAACCGCGGAAACCCACGAGTAGCTGTTGACGAAGGCTGGAATGGCCAGCGGCGCGGCCAACGCTACCGCCCACCAGCGGTGACCGCGCAGCGTGGTCCGCTCCACCAGCCACGCCCCACCGGCGCCCAGGACGAGGCACAGCGGAACGGTGATGACGGTCAGCATGACGGTGTTCAGCAGCAACTCGCCAACACGCGGGCGGAAAATGAGCTCGACGGCAGTGTCCCAGCCGGTGGCTACCGTCATGTAGGCGACATAACCGAGGGGGACGAGCGAAAACAGGGCGATCAAGACGGCCAGCAGGGACACCGCCGAAACCCCGAAAGGCGGGCGAAGGCGCTTGCCCCCGCCCGCCGTCGTGCTCCCAGTATCAGTCGTACCGGGAGCCGATAGATCAGTCGTCACAGAACTACAGTAGTCCCGCCTGGGTCATCAGATCCGTGACCTGGGTGGAGTTCAGCTTGGCCGGGTCCACGGTGGGGGCCTCAAGGTCCTTGATCGGAACCAAAGCCTCGTTGGAGTCCACCCCCGAGCCGACGGCATATTCGAACGATGTGCCGTCTTTCAGGATTTCCTGGCCCTGCTTGCCGGTAATGAACTTCAGGAATGCCTGCGCGTCCTCGGCCTTCTTGGAGGACTTCAGCACGCCGCCGCCGGACACCGAGATGAAGGCGCCCGGGTCCTCGTTCTTGAAGTAGTACGGTGTGACGTTGTTGGAGTTCTCCCCGGTCTCGGCCTGGTCACCGTAGTAGTAATAGTGGTAGATGAGCGCGGCGTCGACTTCACCGGCGTTGACCGCCTTCATGGCGGTGCTGTTGCCCTTGTAGGCCTTGTAGTTTTCCTTCATGCCGGCAAGCCACTCCTCCGTGGCGGCCTCGCCCTTGAGCTCAAGCAGGGCGGAAACAATGGCTTGGAAGTCGGCGCCGGTCGGCGACGCGGCCCACTTGCCCTTCCACTCAGGGTTGGCCAGATCCAGCATGGACTTGGGCAGTTTGTCTTCGCTGATCTTGTTCTTGTCATACACCAGAACGGTGGAACGGGCCGCGATGCCGGTCCACTTCCCGGTAGAAGGACGGAACTCGGCGGGAACCTGGTCGATGGTGGCCTGGTCCACGTCGGCGAAGAGCCCGGCGTTCTCGACCTGCGTCATGGCAGGAGAGTTCTCGGTCAGGAAAACGTCGGCCGGCGAAGCGTCACCTTCCTGGATGATTTGGTTGGACATTTCGGTGTCCGAGCCCTGACGGACGGTAACCTTGATACCGGTCTCGGCGGTAAAGGCGTCGATCCATTCCTGGGCCAGGCTCTCGTGCTGGGCATTGTAGACAGTGATGCCGTCGCCGGCCGCGGCGGATCCTGACCCTGCGGAGCCAGAGTCCGGGTTCGAACCACAGGCTGCGAGGCCGAAGACAGCGGTGGCAGCTACGGCGATGCCGACCAGAGCGTTCTTGCGGAGCTTCATGAGGGAGCTTCTTTCTGCAAACAGTGAGGGGACCTTTGGGCCCTCATCGAGCTTAGGTTAGCCAAGCCTAAGCAGCCAAACTGGAGCCCGACTTTTCTGCGGCGTTGATTTTTATGACGCACTGCAGGGCCACGGATTCGAATGGCTGCCCCTGGCCCTGATGGCATCCGGGGCGCGCACAGGGCCAAGCGCAGCCGTGGCGCCGGACTACCCTTCATTCGAACAGATGTTCTATATTTAGGAGATGGAGCGGGACGCACTGGCGAAGATCGCCGCCCGTTACGCACGGCGGGCCGAGCCGCTGTCTCTGACGCCGGAAGAGCTGGATCTTGAGCACCGCCATGTGACCCGCGTGGTGCCGGGGGTGCCGGTGTGGGCGTGGATCCGCTTCCCAGGGAGTGCCGAACTGGTCCAGGGTGAGGCGTTTGGCTGGACCTCCCGCGCCGTTGAAGTCGCATGGCAGGATGGCGGGAACCGGAGGGTTACCTGGGTCTGGGCGTCCGCCGTGCAACGGCGCAATGACCAGGTCCGGAAAACGGCTTTGGGCGACAGGACCAGCCAGAGTCCGTGACGCCTACTCCCCCGCAGTGCAGTACAGCTGCAGTTCGGCTTCGCCGTCCCAGACATAATGCAGCCCGGTAAACCCGTGCCCACCGACGAACCGGGATGCCAAGGACGAGCCGTCCTCCAGCTGGTACAGCATGCTGGCCAGCATCTTCCCCTCGGCGTTACTGATGGCCAGGGAGACGGCGCGGCCGTCCGGAGCTTCCCCGATGTAGCTGCCCGACAACCTGAAGGTGCCCGTCGACAGTTCCTGCCTGGCTGCGGCCATCCCGTCGAGCCGCGGCAGGACCAACTGCGCGGCCTCTTCTCCAGCACTGCTGCCGGCGTCCGGACGGTACTGCGTGGTGCAGGCTATCTCAGCCGGAAGCTGTTGTGGGCCGGCGGCACAGCCGGCTACCAGCAGCGCGAACACGGGCAGCAGATACAGCGCGGCAAGAGCCCGCCGTCCCCAGGCGGTTCCCGGAAGCCGGCGCGCGGGGACCGTGTTGCTTCCGTCAGCTGCTGTCATGGCAGCAGCGTAGCGTCAGAACCGGCTTCCGCCGGCATTCCCGCCGTCGCGCCTCCCAGCCGGTAGTCCCGGCAAGCCCTTAGGTCGCCCGTCCATGAGCAGCTCCTCTCAGCCGGCAATCCAGGCAGCCGAGCCTCCCAGCCGGCCACCTTCCCGGCCCGTTAAGCAGCAGGACCCGCACCAGACGGTGCGGGTCCTGCTGAACGGCTTGGGGCGACGAGTTACTTCTTGCCGCCGAAGCCCTTGAAGCGTGCGTTGAAGCGCTCGACACGGCCGGCGCTGTCCATGATGCGCTGCTTGCCGGTGTAGAACGGGTGGGACTCCGAGGAGATTTCAACCTCGATCAGCGGGTAGCTGTTGCCGTCTTCCCACTCCACCGTCTTGCTGGACGTAGCGGTGGACTTGGTCAGGAAGGAAACGCCGGAGGCCAGGTCGCGGAAAACAACCGGGGCGTATGCCGGGTGGATATCAGACTTCATAGTTGTACCTTTTCTACACGCCCCTGGATTTTGCCAGCGACTATAAGGATGGAAAGATGGCAGCCCCATCAGGGCCAGCACACAACTCTACCGCATCCGCAGGGTGGGCGTCGAAGCGACACGTCAGGTTCGCGCCGACGAACCGAAGACTAGTCCGGGCGGCAGGCCCAAAAGGCCACGGCACTGGCCGCGGCAACATTGAGCGAATCAACGCCGGCCCGCATCGGGATCATCACGGTCAAGTCCACCCGCTCAAGCGTCTGAGGCTGCACGCCGGCGCCCTCGGTGCCCAGCACCAGGGCCAATCTGTCGAAAGTGCGCCGCTCGAGTTCGTCCAGGGTGATGGCGTCGTCGGTCAGTTCCAGCGCCGCCGTCGTGAATCCCTGGCTGCCCAACACGGCCAGTCCAGCAGGCCATTCCGGGAGCCTGGCCCACGGTATCTGGAAGACCGTGCCCATCGAGACCCGGATGCTGCGCCGGTACAAGGGGTCGGCGCACTGTGGGCTCAGCAGCACAGCGTCCATGCCCATGGCGGCGGCGGACCGGAAGATCGCGCCCACGTTGGTGTGGTCCACGATGTCCTCCAGCACTGCCACCCGCCGGGCGCCGGCCAGCACCTCCTCCGCGGACCTCGGCGCAGGCCTGTGCATGGCGGCCATGGCTCCGCGGTGCAGATGGAACCCGGTGATCGCCTCCAGCACGTCCGGCGTTCCGATGAACACGGGTACGTCCGGGAACCGGTCGATCACATCGCGGAGGTCGTCCAGCCACTTGTCGGTCAGGAAGAAGGACCGCGGGGTATGCCCGGCCGCAATCGCCCGGCGCAGCACCTTGGAACTCTCGGCGATGTACATTCCCTCCGCGGGTTCGCGGCGGCGGCGCAGGGCGGTGTCGGTCAACTGCGTGTAGTCAGCCACCCGCGGATCGTCGGCGGAGTCCAGCCGGATGAGGTTCATACGAAGAGGTTCCTGACCAGCACCACCAGCGCCACCAGGCCCAGTGTCACGATCACGCCGCGCAGCACCACCGGCTTCAGCCGGCGCCCCACGGCCGATCCAATCAGCGCGCCGATCAGGGAGCTGATGGCGATCACCAGCACCACCGGCCATTCGATCCGATCGAAAGCAAACAGCATGTAGGAGGTCGCCGCAATGATGTTCACGCCGAGCACCAGCACGTTCTTCATGGCGTTGGCCTGCTGCATGGTGCCGTGCAGGAAGACACCGAGGATGCCGACCAGCAGTATGCCCTGGGCGGCCACGAAGTATCCGCCGTAGACCCCGGCGAAGTAGACCAGGCTCAGCAACGCCCAAGGGCGTTGGCGGGTACGGGCTTGAGCTGCCTGCCGGTCCCGGACCCAGACCTGAAGTTTCGGTTGAAACACCACGAAGACCAGCGCCACCACAACCAGGAACGGCGCGACAATGCCGAAGACTTCCTCCGGCAGGTGCAGCAGCAGCCACGCGCCGGTGATCCCGCCCAGCAGTGACGCCGGCAACAGGATGGCAACGGTGCGGCGAAGCCCGGCGAGTTCCCGCCGGTAACCGTAGACCCCGCCCACGTTGCCCGCGATCAAACCAATCGCATTGGAGATGGTCGCCGTCACGGGCGCATAGCCCAGCGCCACCAAGACCGGGAAGGTGACCAGCGTGCCGGACCCGACGATGCTGTTGATGGTGCCGGCCCACAGCCCGGCCAGCCCGATCAGGGCAGCGTTAAGCACATCCATTGAGGGCAGGGACCGCCTAGGCGCGCTTGGCTACGGCAGTGTAGCGGCCGCCGTCGTTCTTCAGGCTGAGCGGCATGTCAAAAGCGGTGCTCAGGTTGTCCTCGGTAAGCACCTCGTCGATGGGGCCCTGGGCCACCACGCCGCCCTCGCGCAGCAGCATGGCATGCGTGAAGCCCGGCGGGACCTCTTCCAGGTGGTGGGTGACCAACACCAGCGCCGGCGCGTCCTCATCCTTGGCCAGTTCGCTCAGCCGCTCCACCAGGTCTTCGCGGCCGGCCAGGTCAAGCCCGGCGCCGGGCTCGTCCAGCAACAGCAGTTCGGGATCGGACATCAGCGCGCGGGCGATCTGCACCCGCTTGCGTTCGCCTTCGCTGAGCGTGGCGAAGGTGCGGTTCATGAAGGTGGACATCCCCCACGCGTCCAGCAGGCGGAAGGCCCGGCGCTCGTCCATCTTGTCGTACTGTTCGCGCCAGCGGCCGGTCACACCGTAGGAGGCCGTGACCACCACGTTGAGCACCTGCTCATGCTCCGGGATCTGGTTCGCCAACGCGGCGGAGGCCAGGCCGATTCGGGGCCGGAGCTCGAAGACGTCCACTTTGCCCATGGTCTCGTCCAGGATGCCGGCAATGCCGCGGGTGGGATGTAAGCGCGCACCGGCGATCTGCAGCAGGGTGGTCTTGCCTGCCCCGTTGGGGCCCAGCACTACCCAGCGCTCCCCCTCCTTGACCTGCCAGTCGACGCCGTCCAGCAGGGTTTTCCGCCCGCGGACAACTGTGACCCCGGCAAACTCAAGTACATCGCTCATATCAGTAGACAGTAGGCTAAAACGCGTAGTAATCGCCAAACGCGACGCCGGAGCCTGCCATGATGGATCCGGCCATCCCCTCCAGCTTTGCGCAGAACGGAATCATCATGCCCTCGCTCCTCCGCGTAGTCTCCTACGGCCGGGAACTGCCCGATGCCTACCTTGCCGCCGTGCAGGCCGCAGTCACCGGGGCCGGCGGAAAGATCGTTGAACTGGAGAACGCGGCCAACGACCGCTTCCAGGTCACCGTGTTGACCGTGGAGTACGACGGCGGCGCCTCCGACGGTCTCGCTGCTTTGCGGGCGGCGCTGGCCCCCGTGCTCGTCGGTGAGCTGGGCACCGCGGTGATGGACGCGTCGCTGGCCGGGACGGAGCGGAAGCTGCTGCTCATGGACGTGGACTCCACGCTCATCCAGCAGGAAGTGATCGAGCTGCTGGCGGATCACGCCGGCAAACGGGACGAGGTTGCCGCCGTGACCGAAGCGGCGATGCGCGGCGAACTGGACTTCGCCGAGAGCCTGCATGCCCGCGTGGCAACGCTGAAGGACCTCCCGCTGGACGTGATCGAGCGGGTGCGCGAATCCCTGCTGTTGACGCACGGTGCCAAGGAACTGGTGGAGGCCTTCCTGGCCGCCGGCCATGCGGTGGCGGTTGTCTCCGGTGGCTTCAGCCAGATCCTGGACCCGCTCGCCGAGGAACTGAACCTCACGTACTACCGCGCCAACCTGCTCGGCACCGACGCGGACGTGCTGACCGGCACGGTGCACGGCGATGTGGTGGACCGCGCCGCGAAGGAAGCCGCGCTGCGCGAATGGGCCGCGGCGGAGAACATCGACCTGGCCCAGACCATCGCCATCGGCGACGGCGCGAACGATCTGGATATGCTGGCCGCTGCGGGGCTGGGGGTGGCCTTCAATGCCAAGCCTGCCGTCCGTGATGCGGCTGATGCGGCCATCAACCTGCCCTATCTGGATGTGGCGCGCTACTTCGCCGGAGTCTGAGGCCCGGTCGGCCTTCACTGGTTTGCTGACCGGGGCGGGAGCCTCCGCTCTGTCGCCGGGCCACGTACGGGAGTAGGGTCGGTTTGGTCATCCCCGGACAGTGCTGCCGATGAGTGCAACGGGGGCCGGGATTCCCTGAACCTTCCGTGAAGGAGAGTCAGCGATGAGCACCGAGTCCGCATCCACCACCACCTGGGATCCGAGCCTGGCGGAGCGCTGCCGCGCCCTGGCTGCGCAGTTGCGGGTGGATTCAATCCGCGTCACCAGCCGTGCCGGATCCGGCCACGCCACCTCCTCGCTGTCCGCGGCCGACCTGATGGCCGTGCTGTTGGTCAACCATCTCCGTTATGACTGGCAGCGTCCCGACCTGGCCGCGAACGACCATCTGGTCTTCTCCAAGGGCCACGCCTCGCCGCTGCTCTATGCCGTCTTCCGCGCCGCCGGCGCCGTCGACGAAGCCGAGCTGCTGGATACCTACCGTCAGCTCGGCGGCAGGCTGCAGGGCCATCCCACTCCTGCCCTGCCGTGGGTGGACGTGGCGACTGGGTCCCTGGGCCAGGGACTGCCCGACGCCGTCGGCATTGCCCTGGCCGGCAAGTTCCTGGACCGGCTGCCCTATCAGGCCTGGGTGCTGTGCGGCGACAGCGAGCTGGCCGAAGGGTCCATGTGGGAGGCCCTGGACAAGGCCGCCTACTACCGGCTGGGAAATCTCACCGCCATCGTGGATGTCAACCGGCTGGGCCAGAACGGACCGACGGAGCTGGGCTGGAACCTGGACCGCTACGCCGACCGGGTCAGGGCATTCGGCGCGCAACCGCTGCCCATTGACGGCCATGACCTCGGCGCGATCAATGACGCCCTCGCCACCGCCCGGGCCACCACCGACCGGCCCAGCGTCATCTTGGCCCGGACCATCAAGGGCAAGGGCGTTCCCGAGGTGGAAGATAAGAACGGCTGGCACGGGAAGGCGCTGCCGGAGGACATCGCCGAACCTGCCATTAAGGCGCTGGGCGGACCCACCCAGATCCGGATCACCACCCAGGCGCCGGCCTCCGGCGTGCCGGCCATCAAACCCAACCCGGCGGCCACGGTCAAACTTCCCAGCTACACCGTGGGCGACGCCGTCGCCACCCGCACCGCCTTCGGCGACGCGGTCTCCGCCCTGGCCGCACGGCCCGAGGTGGTGATGTTGGACGGCGAAGTGGGGAATTCCACCAAGGCCGGTGAGTTCAGCAAGGCCGCGCCGGACCGCTTCTTCGAGATGTTCATTTCCGAACAACAAATGGTGGCTGCGGCGGCGGGGCTGTCCGTGCGCGGATATGTGGCGTTCGCCGCCAGCTTTGCAGCCTTCCTGGTGTCCCGCGGCTACGACTTCATCCGGATGGCCGGCGTCTCTGAGTTGAACATCCGGCTGGTCGGCACCCATGCGGGCGTCGAGATCGGCCAGGACGGACCTTCCCAGATGGCCCTGGAGGATCTCGCGGCCATGCGCGCGATCCATACCTCGACCGTCCTCTATCCGGCCGACGCGCCCTCCACGGCACGGCTCGTCCAGACCATGGCGGACACCCCCGGCATTTGCTATCTACGGGCCACCCGCGGCGACTACCCGGTGCTCTACGAGGCGGACGAGGAGTTCCCGCTGGGCGGCGCCAAAGTTCACGGAGCCACCGATGACGACGCGGTCACGCTCGTTGGCGCGGGAGTCACCGTGCATGAATGCCTTGGCGCAGCCGCCCAACTGGCCGGTGAAGGCATTGCCGCCCGGGTGATCGACCTGTACTCGATCAAGCCGATCGACCAGGAAACGTTGCTGGCCGCGTGCCGGGCCACCGGCGGGCGGATCATCACCGTTGAGGACCACTATCCCGAGGGCGGCCTCGGGTCAGCGGTCGCCGACGCGCTGACCGAGGCTCAGGTCCCGGAACTCAAACTGGTCCGCCTGGCCGTGCAAGGACTGCCGGCCTCCGGTGAACCGGCGGAACTGTTGGACGCGGCAGGCATCTCTGCCCGGCACATCGCGGAGGCTGCACGCAGCCTGGTCAGCGGCTAGTCCGTCAGCCGCGGAAGCGTGCCAAGCGCCGCCTCTTAGGCCGCCAGGGAGGCCTCGGCGGCCGGGCAGGGCCATTCCACGAGCCGGACAAAGTTCCCGTTCTCGTCGTAGGAACAGTCCTCACAGATTGCCGGCGCCGGCATATCGTCGCAGGCGTCACAGTGCCCGCACGCATTCGGTTCCATGAAATCAAACCCGACCCCGCGGGAATGTGCCTTAGCCATCTTCGCTACCTCCTGAATATCCAAGGTTGCGGCCAACGTAACACCTGCCACGGACAGCTTTGAGGATCTTGCCCCGGCATGCCCGGCATTGCCGCGTCACGGCGTCCACCCACAGCGGTCGGAACCGCAGTGGGTGGCCACCGATCCATCAGCCGCCGGCAACGACGTCGGACCTGCCTTACCCCTAGCCCTGGGACTGCTGGAAGGACCCGGCCCCGCCCACGTACTCGGTATGGCCGGAGGGCACATCGGCGGTGACCATCTTCGCCACCTCTGCGCCGAACTCTTCCACGGAGTAGAGCTTCCCGGCATCGGCACGGCGGGCCTCAAGGGCGCCCGGGCGTGCGCGGTCCAGCAGGGTCGCAGTCACGGTGCCTTCGATCATGTCGCCGGAGACCACCACCAGCGAGATGCCCTTGGCTTCCAGTTCCGGTAATAGTTCGCGCAGCGCGTCCTCGCCGGCCCGCTTGCTCAAGGCCACCGGTTCGTATTCCGGCATCGTCGGCACGGTGCGGATGAAGTGCGCCTGGTGGCTGGTGACAAAGACCACCCGGGAGCCTGCCGGCATCGCCTCGACCGCCGCTTTGAGCATGTTCACTTGGGCATCCCGGTTCAGACGCAATGCGTAGTCCTCGCCCATGTTCGTCTCCATGCCGCCGGAGGCGTTGAGCACCAGTACGTCCAGGCCGCCAAAGTTCTGCTGGGCGGCGTCGACGAGTGCCTGCGAGCCCTCTTCAGCAGTGAGGTCGGCAGCGACGGCGACGGCGCGGCCGCCCGCTTCCTCGATCTGCGACACGACCTTGTTGGCCCGCGGAGCCTTCTGACGGTAATTGACCACTACCGCTGCGCCCTCGGCGGCGAGCAGTTTGGCCACCTCGGCCCCGATGCCGCGGGAAGATCCGGTGACGATTGCTGCTTTTCCATCCAGTGCGCCCATGGCTGCTCCTTGAAATTCTCGCTAAGTTCTTTGTGGTGTTCCGGTGGCCCGTTGTAGGAAACGCTTAACCGGAGAAGGCTTCGGGTTCCATCTTGCCAGTCCACGAAGCCTTATCCGTTGTAGAAAGCCCACAAAACGCGGGCGGCCCACCTGCACTGCGCGCCCCACTTGGAGTGCGGGCGGCCCACCTGCACCGCGGGCGGCCCACCTGCACCGCAGGCCGCCCACTTTCAAAACGCGGGCCGCCCGGCTGGGCGGCTTAGTGGCCCATACCCAGTCCGCCGTCCACCGGGATCACCGCGCCGGAGATGTAGGCAGCTTCGTCGCTGGCAATCCACCGGACCACCTTGGCCACTTCCTCGGGTTCCGCAAAGCGGCCTGCAGGGATTGAGGCCAGGTAGCTCTTCTGCGTGTCTTCCGGCAGAACGGCGGTCATTTCCGTGTTGACGAATCCCGGCGCCACCACGTTGGCAGTGATGTTGCGGGAGCCGAGTTCGCGGGTCAGCGACCGTGCGATGCCCACCAAGCCGGCCTTGGAGGCGGCGTAGTTGATCTGGCCGGGCGATCCGTAGAGCCCCACTACTGAGGAGATCAGCACCACTCGACCCTTGCGCAGCCGGATCATCCCCTTGGAGGCACGCTTGATCACCCGGAACGCTCCGGACAGGTTGGTGTCCACCACGCTGGTGAAGTCTTCTTCGCTCATCCGCAGCAGCAGCGTGTCGCGCGTGACGCCGGCGTTGGCCACCAGCACCTCCACCGGTCCGTGCGCTGCCTCGACCTCGGTGAAAGCAGCATCCACAGACCCGGCGTCCGTGACGTCGGCCTTCACACCCAGAAGTCCTTCGGGCACCTCGCCGCTGCGGTAGGTGATCGCTACCTTGTCGCCGTTCGCTGCGAAGGCCCGGGCGATGGCCAAGCCGATGCCCCGGTTACCACCGGTGACCAGCACGCTGCGGCCGGTCTGCTGTTCGTTGCTCACACTTACCTCCAAGAAGCTGCTGTTTTCCTATGGAATCCTAGCCCGGGAGGTCCTGAGGCAGGGGACTCGTTGCGTCGGCTTTAGACATTCAGGCCATCGTGGGAGAATTGATACAGCCCTGATGGAGTGTGATGAGCAAGCAGCCTGACGAAAAACCGGAAGTCCTGAGCATTACGGACGTCCCCGAAAGCCACACCGACGAGATGCACCGGCGCATGGTCAAGTACACGCTCGCCATGGGCATCCGGCTGGCCTGTTTGCTGCTCTTCTTCTTCATCGACCCCTGGTTCCGCTGGTTCTTCGTGGCCGGCGCCGTCTTCCTGCCATGGATCGCCGTGATCATTGCCAATGGCGGCAGCGACAAATCGCACCCGACACACAGCACCGCACTGCTGGATCAAGCTCCACTCCCTGAACTGGAAGCCCCTACAATCAGTACAGACGGCGGAAAGAGCGACGACGGCGACTTCCTGACCGGGGTGGTTGTCGACGACACCGGGCAGCATCCGGCCCCGGCACAGGGTTCCGCATCCACCGCGCCGGGACGACAGGCGTCGACAGATCCGGTCACAGACGAACCGCAGGCATCAACGGACGCATCCGGTCCAACGCCCAGCCAACCGCCACCCGGTCCCACAGAACAAGAGCACTATGACGAATCGGCGGCCTTCATGGGAAGCCTAAGCCCCGTGGTCAAGCGGCGTCGACGGAAGACCGCCGCATGAACCTCTTAGGCCAGCTCGGCGGTGCAGCAACCGCCGAGACACTCATTTGTTCGCGGAAGGGCTGCCGCGAGAACGCCCAATGGCAGCTGCTGTGGAACAATCCGAAAATCCATACCCCTGAGCGCCGCAAGGTCTGGCTCGCCTGCGACGGGCATCGCGAGTGGCTGCAGGACTACCTGGTCCAGCGAAGTCTGTGGAAGGAAACGCTTCCCTTGGAAGAACCCGCTATACCGGAAAGCGGTGCCTGAATGTCCTATCGATTCCTGCTCAGCGGCAAGTGGCTGGGCTGGTTGCTGATTGTTGCCCTGCTCGCCGCGGTCTGCGTGATGTTGGGCAACTGGCAGATGGACCGCCGCGACCAGGCGCGCGCCACCATCGCCGCCGTCGAGACCCATTACGACGCCGACCCGGTGCCGTTCAGCGATGTCCCGAAGATTTTCAGCACTGCCGATGATTCGGTGGAGTGGACTCCAGTGGTCCTCAATGGCGAGTACGACGCCGCGAATCAGCGGATTGTGCGGAACCGGCCGCTGAACGGCCGGCCCGGGTACGAAGTACTGGTCCCGCTCCGGCTCAAGGACGGGCCGGCAGTCATCATTGACCGTGGCTGGCTGCCTATCGGCAACAACCAGGCCGGCTACCCGGACACGATTCCGGCCGCTCCCACGGGCGAGGTCACCGTCGTCGCGCGCGTTAAGCCGGGCGAAGGGGCGGTCAGCCGCGGTGCCCCCGAAGGACAGCTCGCATCCATCCACCTGGATGCCTATGCGGCCGAACTGGGCTACCCGATCTACACCGGCAGCTACGGCTTGATGGCAGCGGAGTCCCCCGCTGCCGCCGATCAACCGGTGCAGATCCCGAAACCCGCCATTGATGAAGGCCCACACCTTTCCTACTCCATGCAGTGGTATGCCTTCGGCGTTCTCCTGTTCGTCGGTTACGGCTACGCCGCACGGCAGCACGCGCACCACGGCCGGTTGACCGAGGAAGAAGAGGCCTTGAGCGGCTACCACCAGGCCAATCCGGCCCCGCGTGCCGCTGCCGCCCCGAAGCGTCGCCGCAACCGGCCCACGTCGGAGGAAGAGGAAGACGCCCTGCTGGATGCCCAAGGCTTCCGCACCGACGGCTCCCTGCTCAGCCGCGACGACTGAACTCCAGCGCCGTCTTTAATCGGAATTCCACGGCGCTTAGCGGTCGCAGCTTCCCAGCCTTCGCAAACTCAGGCAGGGTCCCTCGCTGCTCCCTTGCCATCGTTCCTCGGTCGGCGATGCGCGCCTTTGCATTTCCGATTGCGACGGCGGAAAGCCCGTGCTCAGGCCAGGGTGACCAGGTCCAGGTAGTCCTCGTTCCAGAGGTCCTCGACGCCGTCCGGCAGCAGCACAACACGCTCCGGATTCAGGGCCTCGACCGCGCCTTCGTCGTGGCTGACCATCACGACGGCGCCGCTGTAGTTGCGCAGTGCGCCCAGGATCTCCGCGCGGCTGGCCGGGTCCAGGTTGTTGGTGGGCTCATCCAACAGCAACACGTTCGCCGACGAGGCCACAATCGTGGCTAGCGCCAGCCGGGTCTTTTCGCCGCCGGAGAGCACTCCGGCCGGCTTGTTGACGTCGTCGCCCGAGAAGAGGAACGAACCGAGGATGTTGCGCACCTCGGCATCCTGCAAATCCGGGGCAGCGGTGCGCATGTTCTCCAGCACGGTCCGTCCCACGTCCAAGGTGTCGTGCTCCTGGGCGTAGTAGCCGATCTTCAGGCCGTGGCCCGGCAGCACATCGCCAGTGTCGGGGGTGTCCACGCCGGCCAGCATGCGCAGCAGCGTGGTTTTGCCCGCGCCATTCAGACCCAGAATCACCACCCGGGAGCCCCGGTCGATGGCCAGATCGACGTCGGTGAAGATCTCCAGCGATCCATAGGACTTACTCAGGCCTTCCGCGGTGAGCGGAGTCTTGCCGCACGGTGCCGGGTCCGGGAAGCGCAGCGCCGCCACCTTGTCTTGTGCCCGGACCTCGTCCAGGCCGCTGAGCAGCCGCTCGGCGCGCTTGGCCATGTTCTGCGCCGCCACTGCCTTGGTGGCCTTGGCGCGCATCTTGTTCGCCTGGTCCATCAGGACCTGGGCCTTCTTTTCCGCGTTGGCCCGCTCGCGCTTGCGGGCGCGCTCGTCCGTCTCACGCTGCAGCAGGTAGCGCTTCCAGTTCATGTTGTAGATGTCGATGGTGGCGCGGTTGGCGTCCAGGTGGAAGACCTTGTTGACGGTCGCCTCCAGCAGGCCGGTGTCGTGGCTGATCACGATCAGCCCGCCCTGATGGTTCTTCAGGAACTCGCGCAGCCAGCTGATCGAGTCTGCGTCAAGGTGGTTGGTCGGCTCGTCCAGGAGCATGGTTTCGGCACCGGAGTAGAGGATCCGGGCCAGCTCCACGCGGCGGCGCTGGCCACCTGACAAGGTGCTCAGGGGCTGGTTCAGGATCCGCTCCGGCAGCGCCAGGTTGGAGGAAATGGCGGCTGCTTCGGCTTCCGCCGCGTAGCCGCCGCCGGAGATGAATTCGGCCTCGAGCCGGTCATAGCGGCGCATCGCCTTGCCTTGCACTTCGGCGTCGCTGCTGGCCATGTCCGCCTGTGCTTGACGGAGTTTGCGGGTCACCACGTCCAGACCTCGGACCGAGAGGATGCGGTCGCGGGCGAGCTGTTCCATATCCGGGGTCCGGGGATCCTGCGGCAGGTAGCCGATCTCTCCGTTGCGCACCACGGTACCGGCGGCGGGCAGGCCCTCGCCGGCCAGCACCCGGGTCAGCGTGGTCTTGCCGGCGCCGTTCCGGCCCACCAGCCCTACTTTGTCGCCCTTGTCCACCCGGAAGGACACCGCCTCCATGAGCAGACGGGCTCCTGCACGCAGCTCAAGATCATTGACTGTAATCACAGTGGCGGCCTTTCAAGAGAGTGCGGGACGAGATGCCCGGGCGCCGTCCAGGACGGGACGGGGCGGAAATCAACCTTTCCAGTCTACCGGCATCGGCACACCTCCCCCACCGGACCGACCGCGGGCAGCACCGTTATTGTTGGCTCATGAGTTTCTCCCGCGGCTCCCGGTTGGACACGTCACAAGTGCAGGACCGCCGAGGCGGTCTGGGCGGCAAGATCGCCATTGGCGGCGGCGGTCTCCTGGTGCTTATTGCCAGCTTGCTGGGTGTGCCGGCAGACGTACTGGAAGGACTCGGGCTGGGCGGCAGCGGGCAGGAACAGCAGCAGGCAGGCGGACCGGCCCTGCAGCAGGAATGCCTCACCGGTGCCGACGCCAACGAACGCACCGACTGCCGGATCGTCGGAACGGTCAACAGCCTGAACGATTTCTGGGCCGGCTACCTGCCCCGCTACAACATGCAGTATCCGGCCCCGCGGACCGTCCTTTTCGACGGCGGGGTGAGCACCGGCTGCGGCAGTGCCAGCAGCGCCGTGGGCCCGTTTTACTGCCCGCGCGACCAGACCGCCTATTTCGACACCGCGTTCTTCGCCGAGCTGACCAGCCGGTTTGGCGCCAGCGGAGGACCGTTGGCGGAGGAGTATGTGGTGGCACACGAGTTCGGACACCACATCCAGAATCTGACCGGGGCCATCGACTACTCCCAGCAGGATGCGCAGGGTCCGGAATCCGGCGCGGTCCGGGTGGAACTCCAAGCCGATTGCTACGCCGGCGTCTGGGCAGCGAACGCGACCGAACAGATCGACGAGCGGACCGGCGAGCCCTTTATGCAGCCGCTGACGGAGCAGGACCTGCGGGACGCTCTTTCCGCCGCCGCCGCGGTGGGCGACGACCGCATCCAGCAGTCTGCCACCGGCCAAGTCAATCCCCATACCTGGACGCACGGCTCCAGTGAGCAGCGCCAGCGCTGGTTCCTGCAGGGCTACCAGACCGGCGATGCGGGCCGCTGTGACACCTTCTCCGCGGCGAACCTCGATAGGCCCGCCTGAGTCAGACCACGCCCAAAAGCGGCCTGCCGGAACCCCGCCCGGCAGCCGCCTCAGTCGATCACGCGCGACGGCAGCCCTCAGGATCTGGGCGGCCCAAGGACATCGCTGTAGGGCCCTCCAGTGCATGGTCCGGCTTGGGCTACAGGTCCCGCGGATCGACCGGATCGGGCTCGCGGACGCCCTCGGCGAACGGCGGGCCGTCCGCATTCTTGCCGGCGGCGGAGTCGGGCGGCCCGAAGCCCGGCAGATACCCGTCGGGCTCCCGCCCCATCGTTGAGTCCAGCAGCAGGAAAACCATGGTGGCTCCCAGCCACAGCAGGATCAGGCCGATGCCCATCATCAGCAGCTGCCCCGGTGCCGGAGCCGGGCCAGCGGCATAGGGCAGCCAGCCGGTGATCGCACCCCTGAGGCCCGTCCAGAGCAGCCAGAAACCCGGGAAGATCAGCGCGAGGGCCACTGCTCCGGTGCTGATTCGGGGACGGGGACCGAAGATCAGCCAACCGGTCACCACGACCACCGGCAGCGCGTAGAGCAGCAGCCGATCCGCCATCACCCCGGCCACCGTCATCTCAGCCGTGTCGGGCAATCCGCGGAAAGGGGTGAACTGGGCCAGGAAGACCAGCAGCATGGCTGCCAACGTGGCTGTCCGTGCCGCCCGCCACAAGCGTCCCCCGGCCATGGCGGAGTCCATCAGCAAGGTCAGGCTCACCACGAATACCACCAGGGCGGCTTGGACACCCGCGGCGCTGGCGTAGTTCCACCACGAATGCGCAGGCGCGGCAGCATATCCGGGCGACGCAGGCACGGCGGTAATTCCGAGGGCGATGCCCACCACGGCCAGCAGTGCCGTCAGGCCGTGGAAGGCCGCAGCGACATGGACCTCGTCATAGCGTCCGCGCCCCTGTGCCTTCCCGACGGTCGATACACCCATACGCCGATCCTAACGCCGCCGCCGGGGACCAGACAGAGCCGATCCTAACGCCGCCGCCGGGGACCAGACAGAGCCGCTGCTGCCGGGTGCCAGGCGGAGCACCACACGCAGGGACAGACGACGGCGGACCGGCCACCCGAAGGTGACTGGTCCGCCGTCGTTAGTCCTGCGCAAGATCAGATATTGAAGCCGAGCGCCCGCATCTGGTCGCGGCCGTCGTCGGTGATCCGTTCCGGACCCCACGGCGGCATCCAGACCCAGTTGAGGCGCCACTCGTCGACGACGCCGTCCAGCGCCTTGCCGGTCTGCTCCTCGAGGACGTCGGTGAGCGGACAGGCAGCGGTGGTCAGCGTCATGTCAATCAGCAAGGCACCGTCGTCGGCGTACTTCAGCCCGTAGAGCAGGCCGAGGTCAACGATGTTGACGCCCAACTCAGGGTCGATGACGTCCTTGAGCGCTTCCTCGACGTCCTCCAGGGACGTCTGCGGGGCATTGACTTCAGTCATAATTAGGCCTTTGCTGCGGTCAGGTAGCGGTCGTAGCCCTCTTCTTCCAGCCGGTCGGCCAGTTCGGGGCCTCCCTCTTCGGCGATCTTGCCGTCAACGAAGACGTGCACGAAGTTGGGCTTGATGTAACGCAGGATGCGCGTGTAGTGGGTGATCAGCAGGGTGCCCATGGCGCCGTCGGCGTGCACCCGGTTGTGGCCTTCGGAGACCACCTTGAGCGCATCCACGTCCAGACCCGAGTCGGTCTCGTCCATGATGGCGAACTTGGGCTTGAACAGTTCAAGCTGCAGGATCTCCACGCGCTTCTTTTCGCCGCCGGAGAAGCCTTCGTTGACGTTGCGCTGGGCGAAGTCGGCGTCGATGCGCAGCTGGCTCATCGCTTCCTTGACGTCCTTGGTCCAGTGGCGCAGGCTCGGTGCCTCGCCGTCGAGCGCGGTCTTGGCGGTGCGCAGGAAGTTGGTCATGGTCACGCCGGGCACCTCGACCGGGTACTGCATGGCCAGGAACAGGCCGGCGCGGGCGCGCTCGTCCACGCTCATGGCCAGCACGTCTTCGCCGTCCAGCGTGATGCTGCCGGAGTCAACGGTGTAGCGCGGGTGGCCGGCGATGGTGGAAGCCAGGGTGGACTTGCCGGAACCGTTCGGGCCCATGATGGCGTGGATTTCGCCGGTGTTGATCGTCAGGGAGACGCCCTTGAGGATCTCCTTGCTGCCCTGCTCGGTGTCAATGCTGACGTGCAGGTCCTTGATTTCAAGAGTAGACATCTGTCTGCTTTCTCCTTTGCGCCCGGTGAGGGCGGGCGTAAGTTCGCGTGTTGAAGTTTTTAGTTGAGGTCCGGAGCAGGCGCCCCGTTGAGGACGTTTGTGACGTCCACATAGACGCTGTCGCCGTCGAGCGTCAGCGCGAACACCGGGACGGGTTCGAACGCCGGCAGGCTCAGCGGCTCGCCGGTGCGCAGATCGAACTGGGAACCATGGCCCCAGCACTCGATCGTGCAGCCTTCGACGTCGCCTTCGGAGAGTGAGACGTCCGCGTGCGAACAGGTGTCCCCGATGGCATGCAGTTCGCCCTCGGAGTCCCGGACGATGGCTACCGGATAGTCATCGACCAGGATGCGCACCGCCTGTTTGACCTGTACGTCCGAGGCATTGCACACCAGTTCGCCGCGCGGAGTTTCGCTCATTAGAGGTTGCCCGCCTCGAGTTCGCGTTCCAGCGATGCGTTGAGACGCTCTTCCAGGGCGGGAACCCGGATCTGCTGGATGATCTCGTGGAGGAAGCCGCGCACCACCAGTCGGCGGGCGACGTCCTCGGGGATGCCGCGAGCCATCAGGTAGAACAGGTGCTCGTCGTCGAAGCGGCCGGTGGTGCTGGCGTGTCCGGCACCTTCGATCAGTCCGGTTTCGATTTCGAGGTTCGGCACCGAATCGGCGCGCGCGCCATCGGTCAGCACCAGGTTGCGGTTGGCCTCGTAGCTGTCGGTGCCCTCGGCTTCCTTGCGGATCAGCACGTCGCCCACCCAGACGGTGTGCGCGTTCTTGCCCTGCAGGGCTCCCTTGTACAGCACGCGGGACTTGCAGTTGGCGACTGCGTGGTCCACGAACAGCCGGTGCTCAAGGTGCTGCCCGGCGTCGGCGAAGTAGAGGCCGAACATTTCGGCGTCGCCGCCGGTGCCGGTGAAGCGGGTGGACGGGGTCACGCGGACCAGATCGCCGCCGAGGGTGACGGTCACGTGCTTGAACTTCGCGTCGCGGCCCACACGGGTCTGCTGCGAAGAGGCGTGAACGGCGTCATCGGCCCATTCCTGCACCGAGACAACGGTGAGGTCAGCGCCGTCCTGCACGTCGATCTCCACGTTCTGGGAGACGGTTGCGCTGCCCTTGTGGTCCAGCACCACGACGGCCTTGGAGAACTTTTCGGCCACAATGACCACGTGCTGGGCGGACAGTTCGGTGCTGGTGCCCTCAATCACGACGGCGACGCCGGTCTCCAACTGTGCCTCGGCCGGAATGGTCACCACGGTGGCTTCCTTGAAGGCCTCCCACGCAGCCGCCGAAACACGGTCCTCCGGAATGCCGGCGACGCCGATGCGTGCATCATCCCGACCAACGGTTTCAACGACAACGCCGGCGGGCAGCTCTGCGCCCTCGGGGCCGCTGACGGTGACGGTCGGTGCGGTGCCGACCAGTGCGTCGCTTTGCAGTCCGCGCAGCCGCTTGAGCGGGGTGAACCGCCAGTCTTCCTCGCGCCCGGTCAGCTGGCCGAAGTCGTCCGCCTTGTACGAGGTCAGACGGCCGGCACGCGAGCTGTCCGGGACACCGACGCCGCCGCCGTGGCTGTGGCTCTTGGCGCTGGCGCCGGCCAGCGGACCTGCCGCAGCGTTGAGCGGGGAGAGGTTTTCGCCCTCTTCGGTGAATCCGTCGATGGCCGGAGCACCGATACGTGCCTTCTCAGTGATCTCAGTCATTAACCTACGGACCCTTCCATCTGCAGTTCGATCAAGCGGTTCAGCTCAAGTGCGTATTCCATCGGCAGTTCCCGGGCAATCGGCTCGATGAAGCCGCGCACGATCATGGCCATGGCCTCGTCCTCGGGCAGACCACGGGACATCAGGTAGAACAGCTGCTCTTCGCTGACGCGGGATACGGTTGCCTCGTGGCCCATGGTGACGTCGTCTTCACGGACGTCGATGTACGGGTAGGTGTCGGAACGCGAGATCGTGTCCACCAGCAGCGCATCGCAGACCACGGAGTTCTTGGTGTTCTTCGCGCCCTCGCGGACCTGGACCAATCCTCGGTAGGCCGAGCGGCCGCCACCGCGGGCCACCGACTTGGCCACGATGGCACTCGAAGTGTTCGGGGCAATGTGTACCATCTTGGAGCCGGTGTCCTGGTGCTGGCCCTCGCCCGCGAATGCGATGGACAGCGTCTCGCCCTTGGCATGTTCGCCGGTCAGGTAGACAGCCGGGTACTTCATGGTCACCTTGGAACCGATGTTGCCGTCGATCCACTCCATGGTGGCGCCTTCGTGCGCAATGGCGCGCTTGGTCACCAGGTTGTACACGTTGTTCGACCAGTTCTGGATCGTCGTGTAGCGGACGCGGGCGCCCTTCTTCACAATGATTTCGACGACGGCGGAGTGCAGCGAGTCCGAGGTGTAGATCGGTGCCGTGCAGCCTTCGATGTAATGCACGTAGGAGTCTTCGTCGGCGATGATCAGGGTCCGCTCGAACTGGCCCATGTTCTCCGTGTTGATCCGGAAGTAGGCCTGCAGCGGAATCTCGACGTGGACGCCCTTGGGCACGTAGACGAAGGAGCCGCCGGACCACACCGCGGTGTTCAGCGACGCGAACTTGTTGTCGCCCACCGGGATGACCGAACCGAAGTATTCCTGGAAGATCTCCGGGTGTTCCTTCAAGCCGGTGTCGGTGTCCAGGAAGATCACGCCCTGGGCCTCCAGGTCCTCGCGGATCTGGTGGTAGACAACCTCGGACTCATACTGGGCGGCGACGCCGGCCACCAGCCGGTTGCGCTCCGCCTCGGGGATGCCGAGCTTCTCATAGGTATTGCGGATGTCTTCGGGAAGCTCTTCCCAGCTGCCGGCCTGCTTCTCCGTGGAGCGTACAAAGTACTTGATGTTGTCGAAGTCGATACCGGACAGGTCGGCACCCCAGGTGGGCATCGGCTTGCGGTCGAAGTACTTCAGGCCCTTCAGGCGCAGATCCAGCATCCACTGGGGCTCGCCCTTCTTGGCTGAAATATCGCGGACGACTTCTTCATTCAGGCCGCGGCGTGCATTGGCGCCGGCGGTGTCCGCATCGGACCAGCCGTACTCGTAGTTACCGATGCCATGAAGCTCGGGGTTTTTTTCCAGGATTTCGGAAATGGTGGTGTCGGCTACATCGGTCGTCCCGACCGCGTTCCTCATACTCTGATCCACTTGGTCCGTCATCACGGCCTCTCTTGCAGATTGATGGATACTCGTCTGGTTCCTGTCGCCGGTTCGACGGGTCGAACCGCAGACCTTGTTCGGCCCACCGGGATGTGGGTCGTACAAACATGTCCCCCGCCGGCCAGCGTGGACAGTCGCCTGACATCCACTCCGAGCAGCCGGGAAAAAACTTCAGTTTCGCTGTCGCAGAAATCCGGGAAGTCCGCTGCCAACTGTTGCACCGGGCAGTGCCCTTGGCAAAGCTGGACTGCCAGCATGGTGCTGTGCGGCGCCTTGGATCCAACCACAGTGGTGGATCCAACGAAGCCGTCGGCGCTCAGCGCCTCAGCCAAGGCCTTGGCCCGCTCTTCGATATCCGGCCCGGCGGCCTCGACGATCGGGCGGTAGCGCTCCTCCATGTCCCGGTACCGGTTTCGGGCAAACTCAGCAACCGCTTCGCTGCCGGCCGCCTCACTCAGGGCAGTCAACGCCGTGCGGGCGATGTCCAAGTAATCGTCACCCAGCCGGGTCTGACCCTGCCTGCTGAGCACGTACTTTCGGGCCGGACGGCCGGCGCCGGTTGCGGAATTGGCGGTGAGCTTGACCTCAATCAAGCCCTTGCGGGACAGGGCATCAAGGTGGCGCCGGACGGCCGCCGGCGTGAAGCCGAGGATCCTGCCGAGGTCCGCCGCACTGACGGGTCCGTGTTCCAAAACGGCGTTCAGGACCCGGTCCCGCGTCCGCTCTTCGGACTCGGGCGCCTGGGGACGCAAAGAAGCACTACTGGTCATGGAATACACAACACAATCATGACGTATTCTGTTCCCCCTCACCAGTAAGGCAGTCCTTAGCCCGACCGACCCTCGCTGACCCGACTGGATCTGGTCGGCCGGACCTCAAGGCTCGGTCAACGATGGTCGGCGGCCGGACCCCTGGCCCGGTCAACGCTGGTCGGCGGCCGGACCCCTGGCCCTGGCAACCCTCTTGGGTCGTGGTGGGCCCGGCCGACCCTAGTCGCGGCTAGGCACCTCTGGCCCGTTCAGCCGTCCCCGACTGGGCTGGACGTCCCTTGCCCGGAAGTCCGTCCTTGGCCCGGCCGGCTCTCCTTAGCCTGACCGCTCTACGTCCCGTAGAATGTTCGGGTGCCTAACTCCGAACCCTGCCTCGACATCCAGGGACTCGTGAAAGATCTGGGGCCAGTCGAGGCCCTGGATAACAAGATGGTCCGCGTCATCGACGGGGTCCATCTTCGCGCCTACCCCGGGCAGGTTACCGCACTTCTCGGACCTAATGGCGCCGGCAAGACCACTACCCTAGCCTGCGCGCAAGGCCTGATGCCCCCTAACGGCGGGACCGTCCGACTCCTCGGCCAAAACCCCTACCAGGCGGGAGCAGCCCTCCGCAGCCGGGTGGGCGTCATGCTCCAAGAAGGCGGGCTCCCGCAAGCCATCCGACCACTGGCGCTGCTGCAGCACGTAGCAGGGATGTACCAGAACCCGCGCAGCGTGAACGAACTGGCGGAACGGCTTGGCATTCAGGGCTTCGCCAACACCCCCATCCGCCGGCTTTCCGGTGGAGAAAAGCAGCGGGTGGCCCTGGCGGCCGCCTTGGTTGGTGATCCGGAAGTCCTCTTCCTGGACGAGCCCAGCGCCGGGCTGGATCCGCAGTCCCGTGCCGTTGTCTTCGATCTGATTCAGGAGCTGCGTGCCGAGGGCCTTGGCATCATCCTCACCACGCACCTGATGGACGATGCCCAGCGATTGGCAGATTACGTCTTCATCATCGACGCGGGCCGGACCGTCGTGCATGGCACCGTCGCGGAGCTGACCGCTGCCACAGACGAGAGCACCGGCGTCGAGCGTTTGCTCACCTTTGACGCGCCCCCGGGGCTGGTCTTCGCCCTGCCCGAGCCGTTCGCCGCCGTCGAATCGGTTCCTGGCCGGTATACAGTGTCCGGGCAGTTGTCCCCCGCGCTGCTGGCCGTGTTGGCCGCGGAATGGGCGGCCCACAATGTTATGCCGGCGTCCATCCATATGGCGCCCCGCTCGCTTGAGGATGTCTTCCTCGATATCTCCGGGAAGGATCTGCGATGAGCGCACCCGCCGCTTTGATCCGCCGGATCGCCCTTCAGGGCCGCTACGAGACGATGGGCATGCTGCGCAATGGCGAACAGTTGCTGATTGCCATCATCCTGCCGCTGCTGGCGCTGATCGGCCTTACCGTGACACCGCTGCTCGACACGTACACTGACGATCGCATCGCCATGGCCGCCCCGGGAGTCCTGGCGTTGTGCACAGTGTCCACTGCGCTGACCGGGCAGGGGATCGCCACCGGCTTTGATCGCCGTTACGGCGTGCTGCGATTCCTGTCCACCACCCCGCTGGGGCAGAGCGGTTTGATTCTCGGAAAGATCATCGCAGTGTTGGCCATCATGGTCATCCAGGTTGTGGTGGTGGGCGGGACAGCCCTGTTGTTCCTCGGCTGGCAGCCTGCACTAGGCGGCTTGCTGCCGGCGGCCGCGCAACTGGTGTTGGGCGCCGCGGCCTTCACCTCGCTGGGCCTGCTGATTGCCGGCACGGTCCGGCCGGAGGCCACACTGGCCATTACCAACCTGCTTTGGGTGCTGCTGGCAGCCGCTGGCGGTATCCTCTTCCCGGTGGCCAGTTGGCCCGATGTTTTCGAGCCCGCCGCCCACCTCTTGCCATCGACCGCCCTGGGCGACGCACTGCGCAGCGCCCTGATCGACGCGCAGTTCAATCTCACCGCATCAATCGTGCTGCTGGTCTGGACCGTAGTGGCCAGCCTTGCCGCCATCCGCTGGTTCAAATGGAGCTAAGTGAATGACCACCGCCACCCCCAAGTCCCGCGATCTCCTGGACCGGCTGCCGACCTCCGTCAACCGAACCGTCCATGGCTTGGCCATTGCGTCGCTGGTATCGCAGATCGGCATCATCATCACCGGCGGCGCCGTGCGGTTGACCAAGTCAGGCCTTGGCTGTTCCCAGTGGCCAAACTGCGTGCCCGGCTCCATGACACCGACGCCGGAAATGGGTATTCACGGTCTGATTGAATTCGGCAACCGCACACTGACCTTCATCCTGGCCGTCATCGCGGTCGCCATGCTGGTCTCGCTGTGGCGCATGCGCCGGCAGCACCGCACGCTGTTCGGCTTGGCCGTGGGACTGCTCTGCGTGATCCCGGTGCAAGCCCTGATTGGCGGAATTACCGTTTGGACCGGCTTGAATCCGTGGGTGGTCAGCCTGCACTTCCTGGCCTCTGCCTCCCTCGTGGCGGTGGCCACCCTGCTGGTCAACCGAACGGGAATGTATTTGCGTGGTGGCACCGCCGTGGCCGTCGCTCCCGTCCCCAGCATCCAGCGCACGCTGGGCTGGACCATCGCCGCTGCCTCCGCCGCCTCCATCGTGCTCGGCACCATCGTTACCGGCACCGGCCCCCACGCTGGCGACGCCAGCGCCCCCCGCCATGACTTCAACGCAGACCTCGTCACACGGATCCACGTGGTGCCGGTCTACCTGCTGGTCGCTGCCACCGTTTTGGCGTTGGTGCTCGCGTACCGCCACGCAACCGCGCAGCCACTGCGCACCGGCCTGTGGTGGCTGGCCGCGGTGATCCTGCTCCAGGGCGGCATTGGCTACCTGCAGCACTTCACCGGCCTGCCCATCGGCTTGGTCCTGCTGCACATGCTCGGCTCAGCGCTGCTGACTGTGGCTGCGACGAACGTGTGGGACCGTTCGACGGGCAAATTCCCGCTCTAACCCTTAGTAGGTGACCGAGTCGCCCTTAGTCGGCGAACGATTCGGCCAGTAGACGACTAAGTCGGCGTTAGTAGGCGACCGAGTCAGCCAGATGCGGAATACCGGTCGGGTCGACAAGCGTGACCCTCTATCATCGCCCTGATCACGATGGATCAGTAGCGATGGATCGGTAACTATGGATCAGCACAGTACTGGCTGGCAGGCTGAGCCGGCCCAGGAAGCCCCGTAATCGCTTAAATCGCCGGCGGCGAACTCCCGGGTTCGCAAGGGCGACCATGGCACTGCAATTGTTCGCTGTCCTGAAGCCGGCTGAGCCCCCGCGCAGGTACCTCCCGGAACGGCTTTGAAACCCCGCGGCGGGACACGACCTGACATCCCTAGGGCCTCGGCTAAGGGCCTCTGCGCCAGTCCCGGCTGAGCTCTCCGGACCGGTGAAGTGTTTCATCTAAATCTCTGAACCGGTTGTTTCTCCTCTGCCCCTTGTACCCCTTTACCTAAAGGTGATATCCCGGTCGGAACTCCATCTCGATGAGGATCATACTGTTGGAAAGTCGAGTGAGGTCATGACTGGTGAAACCAAAAACAGATGGGGCGTGATTGCTGGTCTTGTGCTGGCAATGACCCTGGCATTATCCGGATGCGGAAGTTCCGGCGTTTCCGGCTCTTCGACAGGCAACCAAGGCAGGTCGGACTCCACAGAAATAGGATTCGGAGTGGACGGGGGCGGTACCCCTATCGAGGGGCCCGGTGTGCAGGCACTCGGCCATTATTCGCACCACGTGCATACGCTGCCTGCGGAAGTAGCGGGAGATGATGCTGCTGATGCAGGCCCGGCCGGAATCTCCACGTACGCCATCACCTCAGAAGAGTTGGCCGATATTCAGACAGCCCAAGCGATCACGGACCAGTTCTGGCGCACTCATTGGAGTGAACTGTTCACCGGGACATACACGCCGCCGACGGTCGTTGGACTATACGATGGCAGAAACCCAAGCAACGCACCCACTTGCGCGGGCAAGCCACTCCTGCCGGACAACGCCTTCTATTGCATTCCAGAGGATTACGTCGCCTGGGACGCTTCGCTCATGGAGCGCGGATTCCAATTCGGAGACGCTTGGCCTTACTTGGTCATCGCTCACGAATGGAGCCATGCAATCGCGAACCGGCTCGCCCCCAACCTCCGGTCTCAGGCCTATGAGCTGCAGGCAGACTGCTTGGCGGGCGCGACCCTGTACGGGGCGGCTGCAGATGGAACTCTCATTCTTGAACAAGGTGACCAGGAAGAACTGGTTACTGCGCTGAGTTCGCTCGGCGGAAACACCCCCTGGACGAGCCCGCAGGACCACGGCAACTCCTCCCAACGGGTCGCGAACTTCAATGTCGGACGCACAGGCGGCGTGCTGGCATGCTTACCGTCACAACAGTAGATCTGGCAACCGGTCTGACCTCTCAGGTCGTTTGATTTCAGAAGGGTGGCGGGTCCTGCTGTTGGTTCGGTGACGGCCCGTCGTGCAGCCGATCGGTTGCCGGTGGTTCGTTCTGCTGTTCGCCCGTTGCACGCTTCTTATTTACGGGATGCCAGGGCGGCATCCACCCGTCATCGCTGGAACTGCCGGCTGGCCCGGATCCCGTCGAGGGCTGAACGACCAGCGGTTCGATTCGTTGCCTGTGGTCTTTCGGAAGCGCGGCGGTAACGGAGGGCGGGTAGGCCGGTTGGCCGGGCGGGTCGTTGTCTTCGCCGGGCCGGTCGGTGTAGGTCCGGCCGGCCGGGGTGGTCACGTTGAACACCCCGGGCGTGGGCTGTGTCATTTTCCAGCCGGCGTTGGTCTTCAGCCGGTGGTGGGTCTCGCACGGCGGACCGAGGTTCTCGGCATCGGTTGCACCGGTCCCGCCGTCGGCGCGGAACGCCTGGGTATGGTCGATCTGGCAGGCCTTGCCGTTTTTGCGGCAGCCGGCAAACGGACACACCTCGTCGCGTTTGCGCACCGCCCGGGCCAGATCCGCCGGCGGCCGGTACCGGGTCCGGCCGTAGGAGAGCCGGGCCCCGGTCTCCGGATGCGTCAGGATCCGGTAGAACGACTTCGCGTCCGCGCACAGCTGCCGGGCCGCGTCCGCCGGGATCGGACCGTAGCCGTCCAGCGTGGCCGGTTCCTCGCCCAGCCCCAGCAGCGACAGCACTGGGACGGTGACTGCCGGTTCGGCGTGGATCCCGGCCGCCGGGCCGGTGTCCATGCCCGCGTGGATGAGCAGGTCCGCGAACACATCGGCCCGCAACTGCCCCGTCGACCGGGTCTCGCCCTCCTGGCCACGCAGGTGCCCGGCGGCGCGGGTGAGCCGGTCATCGATCGCGGCGGCCTGCTCGGCCGGCAGGTACGCGTTCAGCCACGCCATCCCGTCCGGCGCCGGGTCCACGCCCACGTTCCGCCGTTCCTCCGCGCGCCGGCGACGCTTCCTGATGGTTTCCGGGTGCCTGCGCTCGCGCAGCCGCCTGGCCATGCCCCGCAACGACCGCAGCGACCTGCCCTTCACCCGGCCCAGCAACGCCTGTTCGAACCCGGCAATCGCGTCCTCCGGCAGGGACCGGCCCTGGGCCACGATGACCGCTGCCTGTTCCCGGTCCAGGTCCCCGGCCTCCATCGCCGCCAGCGTGGCCGGGAACAACCGGTGCAGGTCGGTGGCCTGGTCCAGCCGGGCCCTCGCCTGCTGCTCTTCCAGCCCCAGCAGGCAGCCCAGTTCCTCGGCCGCCGACGTCGCGGCCAGCGACTGCCGCTGCCGCAACGTCTTACAGCCCGGGCCCGGCGGCGGCAGCTGCGCCAGCGCGGTCTGGCCTAGCCGTGCCTCCAGCCCCACCTCGCGGGCATCCAGCCAGCACCGCACCCGATGCACCGCGGCCAGGTGTTCCACCGTCTCCTGATAGCCCAGCCCGCCGGTGCCGGAACCGGTCAGCATGGCCAGCAGCACCGCCGGGTCCGCCGAGGCTACCAGCGTCTCGAGGCGCTCGGCGTAATAGTCCGCGTGCGCTTTCGACTCAAACAACCCCTCCGGCAGCCAGCACCCCTCGGGCAGGTTGGCCAGCTCCGCGAACTCCGCGGGCACTGGCCCCACCCCCGGCGGCCGGTCCTGTAAGTCATCCAGGTCCCGAGGCTCGAAATCCTCCCGGTACGCCCGGTTTCCATGATCCAGCTCCTCGTCCGGGGCCGGCGGGACGTCCAGGCCCGCGTACGGGTCGGGGCCGGGCTCAAACTCCGGCTCCACCCACCGCGGCGGTGCCGGCACCGGTTCCTTCCGGGCCGGCTTCATCCCGGCCAGAATCCGCGCGATCGCCGCCTCACGCTCCTGCTGCGTAGGCAACCGCCGGCCCTCCCCGGAAACCGGACCCCGATGCTCCGTACCGTCCATAACCCAACTCAACCACCCGGGTACGACAGTTTCGGATCCACCCCCAAGCGCTGAAACCAAAAAGGGTGGGATAGCCCAAACCAAAACCACCCGCTCAGTGAGTGCCGCCAGTGACGATCCTGCTGCGCAATACCGATCGTTGAGACGGTGCACCAGGCCTGCACGGACCTTCACCCCGATGGTGAAAAACGAGTGCGCCAGGGTGCGCCACACACATGGAAGCAAACATTGGTGGCAGAAGCAGGCGCCAGACCTGCGGCCGAATTACTAACAAGTAGGGAAGAGCAGGGTCACGGTGTAGAGACACCTGACACGCGCAGTGTCGGTACCGCCCTATCCGCTAGGAGGGGTGCCCGCATCCGCGCGCCCGGCCTTGAGGCGCTATCTGGCTTTCCCCAGCCGCGCCTGGCGCTGTCCGCCACTGCGCCCGGCCTTGGGGCGCTATCTGACTTTCCCCAGGCTCGTGGCGCGCTCGTCCGAAGCTCCGACCGGCGGCGCTACTCCCCCGCCGTCGCCCGTTCGGCCGGCAGGAAGGCTTCGATGCCTTCGAGCAGCCGGGCCAGTTCGCGCAGACTGCTTCCCGGCAGTGGCTGCAGCGGAAGGCGGGGGTCGCCTGCGTCGATGCCCGCCGCCCTGGCCAAGCCGTATAGGTTACTGAGCGGCCTTAGCGTCCCGAAGTAGCCCATCAACGGGGCAAGCGCCGCGCGCGCAGCGTCTGTTGCTTCCACGTCACCGACTTCCAGAGCATCGCGCAGCACGCGGTAGTGGGCAGGAAGTACGGCAATCGGACCGCCGTGCCAAGCATCGGCCGCGAATCCTGCGTCAGCGATCAAGGGATCGCCGCTCATCCCGTGGCTAAAGTCCTTCGACCCTGCGGGCAACAGGCGGCGAAGATGTTCATAACGTTTACGGAATACTTCCGCATCAGCAGCTGATTCCTTCACAGCGACGATGGTCGGTTCAGCCGCCAGCTCCGCCACCAACTCCAAGCTGAAGCTGAACTGTGTGGTGCGCGGATTACTGTACAGACACATCGGGAGCGGCGACTGCCGGGCAGCCGCAACGCATTGGGCTGCAACCTCTTCGTCCGTCAACGGGTAGTACGAGACGGTGGAAACCAGCAGCCCATCGACACCCGCCGCCGCGGCGTCGTCGATGTTTTGCAGAAGTTCCCGGGTGCCCACCGCGCTCACGCCGGCACACACCGGCACATCCGGTCGCACTGCCTTGGCAGCTTCCACGGCCGCTGTGATGACTTCTCGCCGTTCCGCACGGTCCAGATAGGCAAAGTTGCCGGAGCTGCCGAGCACCGTTATTGCATCCACCGGTGACCCGGCCACTGCGGAAACGTGACGGTGCAACTCTGGAAAGTTGACGCTGCCGTCGTGATGGAAAGGAGTCACCGGGTAGGCAATGAGACCGCGGAATGGATTCATTCCGTTATCTTAGGCCAGCGCGTGGGCCGCCATGGGATGGACAGGGCACCGCTAATGGACGCCGCTGGCGCGACTTATGTGGGGCCTAGCACTTGCGCACGCCCAAGCCGTCCCCGATCCGGACGGCGGTTAGCCGAAGACGGGGCCGCCGATGAAGGGGTCTACCGCCAGAGCCAGGAACAGCACGGTCAGGTAGCTGATGGAGCCGTGGAAGACCCGCATGGCGCTCTTGTTCGTGGCCGCAGGAGTCTCGGTTCCACGCTTGGCCAGCGCGTACAGCCGGTGCGATTCATACACAAAGTAGCCGCCGCTCACCAGCGCCACAACCGTGTAAACCCAGCCGGCGCCGCCGACGGGAGCAAGCAGCAGCGAGCACGCCAACGTGGCCCACGCGTACAGGACCACCTGGACGGATACCTGGCGCGCGCTGGCGATGGCGCCCAGCATCGGGACGTTGGCGGCGTTGTAATCGTCGCTGTACTTCATGGACAGCGGCCAGTAGTGCGGCGGCGTCCACAGGAAGATGACCATGAACAGGATCACAGCGGGCCAGGCCACCGTGTTGGTGACAGCGGCCCAGGCAATGAGCACCGGGAAGCATCCCGCGGCGCCGCCCCAAACAATGTTCTGCGAGGTGCGGCGCTTGAGGATCAGCGTGTAGATGACCACGTAGAAGAAGATCGCCCCAACGCCCAGCATGCCGGCCAGCGGATTCGCGCCGAACCAGAGCAGCGCGACGGCCACCACGCCCAGGACCCAGGAGAACACCAGAGCCTCGCGGGGAGTAAGTTCGCCGGTCACCAGCGGCCGGTTCTCCGTCCGGTGCATGAGCTTGTCCATGTCCCGGTCGATGTAGCAGTTGAAGGAGCCGGCCGACCCGGCGGCCAGCGCGCCACCGATCATCGTGGCAGCCATCAGCCAGAGATCCGGAAAGCCGCCGTGGGCAAAGATCATGGTGGGCAGGGTGGTGACCAGCAAGAGTTCCATGACACGGGGCTTTGTGAGCGCGATGTACGCTTTGGCCTTGCGCGAAAAGCCGGGCTTGGCCGGAACTGCCAACGCCTGGTCCGGCACGGTCTGCATATTCAAGGAAAAACCACTCAGTTCTGCTGGAGTCCGTCTGACACACGAAAACGCCCGGCCGCTTAGGGCGGGTCAAGGTGCTCCTACATCATACTCCTTCTATCTGTCGTAGAAACCGACGCGCGGGACAGCCGGGTCGGTCCGAGCGAAACCGACGCGAGCGGTCGCCGCGTCGGCCCCGGTGAAACCGACGCGCACGTCGCCCCGGGTAGGAAACCGACGCGCACGGCGGCCGCCGTCAGCCAGCGCTAAACCATGACTGCCGGTGTGACTACGCGCACCTGTGACTGCTCGCACCGTAAAGCTTCCTGCGCATTGCAGGCGCAACGGATAGAGTGGGGATCGAGCGCCAGTCCGCGGGGATGTGGCGCAACAATGCTCAAGCAGGTTCAACGGCGAATGGTCCGCCGGGTCCGCAGTTGCGGGCGCCTTTCCGGGCCGTCGGTGCTGCTATCTCGATCAGAAAGGGCCCCACCGGTGCCACATATGCAAGATCAGGAATTGTCGTGGACATCGCTGGACCAGCGGGCGGTGGACACAGTGCGTGTTCTCGCCGCCGACGCGGTGGAGAAGGTCGGCAACGGCCACCCGGGCACCGCCATGAGCCTGGCGCCGGCCGCCTACTTGATCTTCCAGCAGTTCATGCGGCACGACCCGTCCGATCCGCAGTGGGTGGGCCGCGACCGTTTTGTCCTCTCCCCCGGCCACACCTCGCTGACGCTCTACATCCAGCTGTTCCTTTCCGGCTACGGCCTGGAGCTGGAGGATCTGCAGGCGCTGCGGACCTGGGGCTCACTCACCCCCGGCCACCCCGAGTACAAGCACACTCCGGGCGTTGAAATCACCACTGGCCCGCTGGGCCAGGGCCTCGCTTCCGCCGTCGGCTTCGCCTACGCGCAGCGCCGCACCCGCGGCATGTACGACGCCGATGCCGCCGCCGGCGAGAGCCCCTTCGACCACACCGTGTGGGTCATCGCCTCCGACGGCGACCTGCAGGAAGGCGTCACTTCGGAGGCCTCCTCGCTGGCCGGCCACCAGGAACTGGGCAACCTGGTGGTGATCTACGACGACAACAAGATCTCCATCGAAGACGACACCGACATCGCCTTCACCGAGGATGTGCTCAAGCGCTACGAAGCGTACGGCTGGCACACCCAGCGCGTGGACTGGACCAAGACCGGCGAGTACGCCGAAGACATTCCGGCCCTGTTTGAGGCGCTGAAGGCTGCAAAGGCCGAGACGTCCCGGCCCTCGATCATTTCGCTGCGCACCATTATTGGCTGGCCGGCCCCGAAGAAGCAGAACACCGGCAAGATCCACGGCTCGGCGCTCGGCGCCGAAGAAGTCGCAGCGGTCAAGGAAGTGCTCGGCTTCGATCCGGAGCAGCAGTTCGCCGTCGAGCAGGAGGTTTTGGACCACGCCCGCGAGGTTGCCGCACGCGGCAAGCAGGCCCGCGCGGACTGGGACACCGGCTATCAGGCATGGCGGGAAGCCAACCCGGAGAACGCCGCGCTGCTGGACCGCGTGCAGGCTTCCGAGCTGCCGCAGGGCTGGGAGCAGGCGCTGCCAGAGTTCCCCGCCGGTAAGGACATCTCCACGCGCGCCGCCTCCGGCAAGGTGCTCAACGCCATTGGTCCGGTGCTGCCGGAACTGTGGGGCGGCTCGGCCGACTTGGCAGAATCGAACAACACCACCATCGAAGGCGCTCCCTCGTTTGTGCCGGAGTCGCGGCAGACCGAAATGTGGTCGGGCGGTCCCTACGGCCGGGTACTGCACTTCGGCATCCGCGAGCATGCGGCCGCCTCCATCGTGAACGGCATTGTGCTCAGCTCCAACACCAGGGCTTTCTCCGGAACGTTCCTGATCTTCAGCGACTACCAGCGGCCGGCCATCCGGCTCGGCGCGCTGATGGGTGTTCCGTCGATCTACGTGTGGACGCATGATTCCATCGGCCTCGGCGAAGACGGGCCCACCCACCAGCCGGTGGAGCAGTTGGCGAGCCTGCGTGCCATCCCGGGCCTCGACGTCGTCCGCCCCGCCGATGCCAACGAAGTGGCCCAGGCGTGGAAGGCGATGCTGGAGAACCACAGCAACCCGGCCGGCATTGTGCTCACCCGGCAGAACCTGCCGGTCTACGACCGGGGAGAATCCGGTTTCGCCTCCGCCGACAATGTGGCCAAGGGCGCGTATGTCCTGGCCGAAGCGCAGTCCGGCGGCGCCGACGCCGCGCCGCAGGTGATCCTGCTGGCCACCGGCTCCGAGGTTCAACTGGCCGTCCAGGCCCGCGAAACGCTGCAGGCCGACGGCATCGCCACCCGCGTGGTGTCCGTGCCCTGCCTCGAGTGGTTCGCCCGCCAGGACGCCGCCTACCGCGAATCCGTGCTTCCCGCCGGCGTGAAGGCCCGGGTTTCGGTGGAAGCCGGCATCGCGCAGTGCTGGGACGGCCTGGTCGGCGACGCCGGCCGGAGCGTGTCCCTGGAACACTACGGTGCCTCCGCCGACTACAAGACCCTGTTCCGCGAGTTCGGCATCACGGCCGAGGCCGTTGTCGAGGCCGCCCGCGACTCGCTCGCACAGATCAACAACTCCTAAGGAGGACGCGATGTCCAACCCGAATACCCAGGCACTCTCCGATGCCGGTGTCTCCATCTGGCTCGACGATCTCTCCCGCGAACGGATCAGTTCCGGGACGCTGAAGGCGCTGATCGACGAGAAGAACGTTGTGGGCGTCACCACCAACCCGTCCATCTTCGCCTCGGCACTGCAGGACGGCCGCAGCTACGAGGCCCAGGTCCACCAGCTGGCCGCCGACGGCGCTGACGTGGACTCGGCGGTTTTCGCCATCACCACCGCCGACGTGGCCGAAGCCTGCGACCTGTTCTCCGCCCTCGCCACCGACACCGATGGCGTGGACGGCCGGGTATCCATTGAGGTGGACCCGCGGCTGGCCCGCGACGCCAAGGGCACCGTCGAAGAGGCCAAGCACCTGCACAAGGCCGTGGGCCGGACGAACGCGTTCATCAAGATCCCGGCCACCACGGAAGGCCTCGAAGCCATCACCGAGACCCTCGCGGCCGGCATCAGCGTCAACGTCACGCTGATCTTCTCGCTGCAGCGGTACCGCGAAGTGATCAACGCCTTCATGCTCGGGCTGGAGCAGGCCAAGGAGAACGGCAAGGACCTGGCCAGCCTCCACTCGGTGGCCTCCTTCTTCGTATCCCGCGTCGACAGCGAGATCGATAACCGGCTGGACGCGATCGGCTCCGATGAGGCCATCGCGCTCAAGGGCAAGGCCGGCGTCGCCAACGCACAGCTGGCGTACCAGATCTACGAAGAGCAGTTCGCTACCGAACGTTGGCAGGTCCTGGCCGCCTCCGGTGCCCGCCCGCAGCGGCCGCTGTGGGCGTCCACCGGCGTGAAGAACCCGGACTACCCGGACACGCTGTACGTCACCGAACTGGTGGCCCCCAATGTGGTCAACACCATGCCGGAGAAGACGCTGGACGCCGTCGCCGACCACGGCAAGATCGAAGGCGACCGGGTCACCGGCAGCTACCAGGAAGCCAACAAGGTGCTGGACCAGATCGCCAAGGTCGGCATCTCCTACAACGAAGTCGTCGACCTGCTCGAGGACGAGGGCCTGGAGAAGTTCGTCACCAGCTGGCAGCAACTGCGGGAGACCGTCCAGAACGCGCTGGACTCGGCACCGGGAGCCAAGAAGGCATGAGCTCGCTGGCCTTCGAAGCATCGGGAGCTGCGCTGGCCGCCGTCCGCCGGCACATCGACACCTTGGTCGAGGACCGCGTGGCGTCCCGGATTGCCGCCCAGGATAATACGTTGTGGGGCCCGGACGCGGAAGCCGAGGCCAGTATCCGGCTCGGCTGGGTGGATGCCGCCGCGCTCTCCCGGCCGTTGGTGGCAGACATTCTGGAGCTGCGCAAGGAACTTGCTGCCGAAGGCGTGACGCGGTTCGTGCTGGCCGGCATGGGCGGCTCCTCGCTGGCTCCGGAGGTCATCGCCAATACCGCCGGCGTGGAACTAACCGTGCTCGACAGCACGGACCCGCAGCAGGTGGGTGCCGCCCTGGCGGAGCGGCTGGCCGACACCGCCATTATCGTGGCGTCCAAATCCGGTTCCACGCTGGAAACGGATTCGCAGCGCCGGGTCTTCGAACAGGCTTTCGCCGACGCGGGCCTGGACGCCGCGTCGCGGATCATTGTGGTCACCGATCCCGGGTCACCGCTGGATCAGGCCTCCCGGGAGGCCGGCTACCGGGCGGTGTTCAACGCCGATCCCGACGTCGGCGGGCGCTACTCCGCGCTGACCGCCTTCGGTCTGGTCCCTTCGGGGCTGGCCGGAGTGGACATCGAAAAGCTGCTTGACGACGCCGAGGAAGCGGCCGAAGTACTCTCCGAGGACTCCGCCGACAACATGGCCCTCGCACTGGGTGCCGCGCTGGCCGGCACGGAACCGCTGCGCAACAAGATCGCCATTGCCGATGAAGGGTCCGGGATTGTCGGTTTCGGCGACTGGGCCGAACAACTGATCGCCGAGTCCACCGGCAAGCTGGGCACCGGACTGCTGCCGGTCGTGGTCAACTCCGGCGACCCCGAGACGGTCTCCAAGGCCGCGGACGTGCTGGTGGTCCGCCTGGTCTCCCCCGATCACGAGGTGGCACTCGGCGCGGACGAGCTTGCCGTGGGCGGCAGCCTGGGCAGCCAACTGCTGCTCTGGGAGTACGCCACGGCAGTGGCCGGCCGCCTGCTGGGCATCAACCCGTTCGACCAGCCGGATGTGGAGGCGGCCAAGGCCGCCGCGCGCGGCCTACTGGAAGAGCGTCCGGAGGCCAAGCTTCCCGACTTCACCGACGGCGCAGTCCAGGTCCGCGGCAGCGGGTTGGCTGTCGGCGGTTCGTTGTCGGATGCGCTCCGCGACCTGCTGGGCAAACTCGGACCGGACGGCTACCTCGGCGTCCAGGCCTATCTGGACCGCTTCGGCCAGGCCGAGCTGGAACGGATCCGGCCGCTGTTGGCGGAAGCAACCGGCCGTCCCGTGACCTTCGGCTGGGGACCGCGCTTCCTGCACTCCACCGGCCAGTTCCACAAGGGAGGACCGGCTACCGGCGTCTTCCTGCAGCTGACCGGCGAAGCTGCCGCGGACATCCCCATCCCGGGCCGTCCCTTCAGCTTCGGCGAACTGATCGATGCCCAGGCCGCCGGCGACGCCACCGTGCTGCGCGGGGCCGGCCGGCCCGTCCTCCGCCTGCATTTGGCGGACCGCGCGGCGGGTTTGCGCCAGGTCATCGATGCCGTGTCCCAACTCGCCGGAAAGTAGTAATGGCACCTTCCACACCACACCGTCGTCCGGCCAACCCGCTGCGTGATCCTCGCGACCGACGGCTCGACCGGATTGCCGGCCCCTGTTCGCTGGTGCTGTTCGGCGTTACCGGAGACCTTGCGCGCAAGAAGCTGATGCCGGCCGTTTACGACCTGGCCAACCGCGGACTGCTGCCGCCCAGTTTCGCGCTGGTGGGTTTTGCCCGCCGGCCGTGGGACGACGCCGAATTCGCGGCGCAGGTGAAAGAGGCCGTGCAGCAGCACGCCCGCACCCCGTTCCGCGAGGACATCTGGACCCATCTGGCTGCCGGCATCCGGTTTGTCCAGGGGACGTTCGACGACGACGAGGCCTTCGAGCAGCTCGGGGCCACTCTGAAGGAACTCGATGAACAGCGCGGGACCCAGGGGAACCACGCTTTCTACCTCTCCATCCCGCCCAAGGCGTTCGAGCAGGTGTGCCAGATGCTCTCCTCGCACGGCCTCGCCCAGGCCACCGAGGATGCTCCGGGCATGCCGTGGCGCCGAGTGGTCATTGAAAAGCCCTTCGGCCATGATCTGCAGTCCGCGCGGGAGCTGAACAACATCGTTGAGTCGGTGTTCCCGCCGGACGCGGTCTTCCGCATCGACCACTACCTGGGCAAGGAAACCGTCCAGAACCTGCTGGCCCTGCGCTTTGCCAATCAGCTCTTTGAACCACTCTGGAACGCCAACTACGTGGATCATGTGCAGATCACCATGGCGGAGGACATCGGTATTGGCGGGCGCGCAGGCTATTACGACGGCGTCGGCGCGGCCCGCGACGTCATCCAGAACCACCTGCTGCAGCTGCTGGCCCTGACCGCTATGGAAGAGCCGATCTCCTTCCAGGCGGAAGACCTGCGCGCAGAGAAGGAAAAGGTGCTGGCCGCCGTCAAGCTCCCTGAGGATCTTTCGGCCCATTCGGCCCGGGGCCAGTACACCGGCGGCTGGCAGGGCGGTGAAAAGGTCATTGGCTATCTGGAGGAAGAAGGCTTCAACCCCGATTCGGTCACCGAGACCTATGCGGCGCTGCGGCTGGACATCCACACCCGGCGCTGGGCTGGTGTTCCGTTCTACCTGCGGGCCGGAAAGCGGCTGGGCCGCAGGGTGACGGAGATCGCCGTCGTCTTCAAGCGGGCTCCGAACCTGCTGTTCCCGAGCCATACCGAAGACGATTTCGGCCAAAACGCGGTGGTGATCCGCGTCCAGCCCGACGAAGGAGTCACCATCCGGTTCGGTTCCAAGGTGCCCGGCACCCAGACCGAAGTCCGCGACGTCACGATGGACTTCGGCTACGGACATGCGTTTACCGAGTCGAGTCCGGAGGCCTATGAGCGGCTGATCCTGGACGTCCTGCTCGGTGAGCCGCCGCTGTTCCCGCGGCATCAGGAGGTCGAGCTCTCCTGGAAGATCCTCGATCCGTTTGAGGAATATTGGGCCGAGAGCCGCACCCGGCCGGAGCCGTACTCCCCCGGCAGCTGGGGGCCGGCGTCGGCCGATGAACTGCTGGCCCGCGACGGACGCACCTGGAGAAGGCCGTGATCAAAGACCTCAAAAACACCACGACGTCGAAGGTCTCGAAGGAAATCGTCGCCATGCGCGAGCAAGGCGGCGTTGTGGCCCTGGGACGTGTCCTCACCCTGGTGGTGGCGACTTCGTTGGGCCATGAAGAAGAGGCCATCCTGGCGGCCAATGCCGCCAGCCGGGAACATCCGTGCCGGATCATTGCGCTGGTGGATGCGGGCTCGAAAGCGAAGACCCGCCTTGATGCCCAGATCCGGGTCGGCGGCGACGCCGGTGCGGCCGAGGTCATCGTGCTCTACGGGTACGGCCAGCTGGCTGCGGAAAGCGAGTCCCTGGTGGCCGCCCTGCTGCTGCCAGATGCCCCGATCGTGGCCTGGTGGCCGCACGGGATGCCGAAGGATGCCTCGCGCACGTCGGTAGGCCGGATCGCCCACCGACGCATCACGGATTCCGGTAACGAGCCCGACCCGCAGCAGGCGCTGTTCAGCCTCCGCGACACGTACACCGCCGGCGATACGGACCTGGCCTGGACCCGGCTGACCAACTGGCGCATCCAGCTTGCTGCCGTCTTTGACCAGCTGGAGCCGGCCCCGGTGACCTCGGTGGCGGTGGAGGGGGCTTCCGACTCCCCCAGCACGGTCCTGCTGGCGGCGTGGCTGACGCTGGCCCTGAACGCGCCGGTGACCATCGTGGAGGACCCCGCGGGCACCGGCATCCGGGGCGTGCGGATCTCGCGGACCACCGGCGACATCCGCATCCTGCGTCCCGGCCCCAGCGTGGCCGAACTGCTGATGCCGGGCCAGCCGGTCCAGCGGATTTCGCTGCCGCGCCGGCCGCTGGAAGAATGCCTGGCTGAAGAGCTTCGCCGGCTCGACCCAGATGAGATTTTCGGTGAAGTGCTGATCGATGGATTGCCCCGGACCAATTTGAGGAGCGTACGCCGCAGTGAACGCTGAACCACACGTCATAGTCCACTCCGACGTCGCCGCCCTGGCGAACGCGGCCGCCAACAGGCTGGTCGAGCGGCTGGCAGCGGTCCAGTCCGATCGCGGCGAAGCCACCGTGGTGCTCACCGGCGGCAGCCTGGGGATCAACACGCTGAAGGCGGTAGCCGCGGTTGACGTTCCTGCCGGCTTCGACTGGTCGAAGGTGAACGTGTGGTGGGGCGACGAACGTTTCGTCGCGAAGGACAGCACGGACCGCAACGAACGCCAGGCGCGTGACGCACTGCTCGACGCACTGCCGCTGGACCCTACCCGGATCCACCCCTTCGGCGCGGCCGGCGAATACACCGACCCGGACGCGGCGGCCTCGGCCTACTCCGCGGCCCTCCGCCAGGCAGCGGCCGACGAGGGCACCGGCGGCCCGGTGCCGAAGTTCGACGTGCTTTTGCTCGGCGTCGGCCCTGACGCACACATTGCGTCGCTGTTCCCCGAGATGGCCGGTATTCGTACCGAAGACCGCTCCGCGGTGGGCGAAACCGAGGCACCGAAACCGCCGCCCGAGCGGGTGTCCCTGACGCTGCCCGCGATCAATTCCGCCGATGAGGTGTGGCTGGTGGTGGGCGGCAGTGACAAGGCCGGAGCCGTGGGGTTGGCCTTGGCCGGTGCCAGCCCGGTACAGGTTCCTGCTGCGGGCGCCCGTGGACGCAAGCGCACGGTCTGGCTGCTGGATCAGGACGCGGCTTCGAAGCTGCCCGAGGCGCTGCTGGCCCCGGCGGAAAGCGGCGACGAAGACTAGAGCCCGGTTTTGCCGGCCGCCAGCGCGATCCGCTGGCCCGGCACCATGCGGCGCCACGATCGACGGCGGCCCGCCGGATAACCAGCCCTGGGACAAAGCGGCCGCCGGATTACCAGCCGTGCCCGGGGACAAAGCGGCCCGCCGGATAACCATCCGTGCCCCGGGAAGAATGCGCCATGAGTGGGCGCCTAGTCATTCTTGCGCCGGCCTGACTCGGCCCGGCGAAGTGCTTCCCGCCGTCGCCGCCGCAACTTCTCCAGGGCCTGTTCCACCACGGCCTCGGCTTCATCCGGGCTGCGCCGTTCCTTGGCATACTCCAGATGGCTCTTATAGGGCTCGTCGGTGCTGCGGGCTTCGGCACCGCCCCCGCCTGGCTCCCTGGCGGCTATCTGGCCGCAGTGCGGGCAGTCCCAGGACGGAGGGATGTCGGCTTCGCTGAGATTAGCGAAGACCGGTGTGGTCTGATGTCCCTTGGGGCACCAGTAGGTGACCGGGACTTTGGTCACCGGCACTACCGTCCGGCCGGTGACGGCCTGCCAACCGGCGAGCCCGGCGCCCGTTTCTGAACCGACCCGGACGGCCCGAAAGGAATTCGACGGATCAACCATGTTTGCCCCCGATGACCAGAATCGATGCCCCCTGCATCGGGCACCAGTCTACGGTGGGAACAGCGCAGGGTTAAGGGGTTGGGGCAATCTCTCTCGGAATTTCGGGGGCACCGAAAACCGGTCCTTCAGCGGACCGAAAGGCGGCAGGGCCGCCGGCAAACCGGTTAGGATTCAGCGCTGAAGCGCATCATGAGGCCGAGAGCCACGATGACCGTGCCCCAGACCAGCCCAAGGACCACCGTGAACCTGTTGAGGTTGCGCTCCGCCACACCGGACGAGCCCAGGCTGGTGGTCATGCCGCCGCCGAACATGTCGGACATGCCGCCGCCGCGTCCCTTGTGCAGCAGGATGAGCAGGGTCAGCAGCAGGCTGGTGATGCCCAGCAGGATTTGCAGAGTGATCTTCAGAGCTTCCACAGTGGCCTTTCGTCAGCTGTCGGGATATCCCAGTGGCGGGCAGACATCACTTTGTCAGCAGATGGTGTTCGAACCTGACAATATTAGCAAATTCGCCCGCGTCGAGACTGGCCCCGCCAACCAACACGCCGTCGACATCGCGCTCGTTCAGGATGGCGGCAGCATTCCCCGCCTTCACGGAGCCGCCGTAGAGCAACCGGACGCCGGCTGCTACCGTCTGGTCGAAGAGCACGGCCAGCTCGGCCCGCAGGGCGGCGCACATCTCCTGGGCATCCTCGGGACCGGCCACCTCCCCGGTACCAATCGCCCAGACCGGCTCGTAGGCAACGACCAACCTGGCTGCTTGCTCGGCGTCGAGCCCGGCCACATTGGCACGCAACTGGCTGAGCGTGTGCTCCACGTGGCCACCTGTCTGGCGCACCGCGAGGCCCTCGCCCACGCACAGAATCGGCGTCAGCTTGTGCCGGTAGGCGGCCTTCAGCTTCTCATTCAGCAGGGCGTCATCCTCGCCATGGATTTCGCGCCGCTCGGAGTGGCCCACGAGGACATAACCGCAGCCCAGCTTGGCCAGGAACTGTCCTGAGATGTCCCCGGTGTACGCGCCCGAGTCATGCGGCGAGAGGTCCTGTGCCCCGTACACCAGTTTCAGGTTGTCGCCATTGACGAGCGTCTGCACGCCGCGCAAATCCGTGAACGGAGGGAAGACGGCAACCTCGACCCGGTTGTAGTCGTGCCGGGCATCGCTGAGGGTCCAGGCCAATTTCTGCAGCAGCGTGATGCCCTGGACATGGTCCATGTTCATCTTCCAGTTGCCGGCGATCAGCGGTTTGCGGTCGAACTTGCCGTTGGTCGAAGTGGTCACTGCGGTCTCCATCTGTGGTGCTGGGCGTCGATTGGCGCGGCCGGGCCGCGCTGGGGCGTGGGGATTGCCGGAACCGGCCTCGCCGCGGCGAGGGTCCCGGTCCCGTCAGCGGTCGAGTGCGGCCAGGCCGGGCAGTTCCTTGCCTTCAAGGTATTCCAGGCTGGCGCCGCCGCCGGTGGAAATATGCCCGAACGCGTCGTCGTCAAAGCCCAGGGTACGCACGGCAGCGGCAGAATCGCCGCCGCCGACGACGGTGAAGCCGTCGCTACCGGTGAGCGCCTTGGCCACGGTGCGGGTTCCATTCGCGAAGGCATCGAATTCGAACACACCCATGGGCCCGTTCCAGAAGACGGTATTCGCCGAATGGATCTGGTGCGCGAACGCTTCGGCCGACTCCGGACCGATATCCAATCCGATGCCGTCGGAGCCGAAAGAAGCCGACTCGATACTGTCCGCGGGCACCACTTCCCATGCCGCGTCAGCGGCGAACTTCTCTGCCACCACAATGTCGGTGGGCAGGATGAACGTGCATCCCAGTTCCTTGGCGCGGGCGAGGTAGCCGCGCACCGTGTCCAGTTGGTCCTTCTCCAGCAGGCTGGCGCCGACCTCGTGTCCCTGGGCGGCGAGGAAGGTGAAGACCATGCCGCCGCCGATCAGCAGGTAGTCGGCCTTGCCCAGCAGGTTCTCAATCACGGCCAGCTTGTCCGACACCTTGGAGCCGCCCAGCACCACCACATACGGCCGCTGCGGCGCTTCGGTGAGACGGTTCAGCACCTGGAGTTCCGTGCGGACCAGGTCGCCTTGGTAGGCCGGAAGCAGGCGGGCGATGTCGTAGACCGAAGCGTGCTTGCGGTGCACGGCGCCGAACGCGTCGTCCACATAGGCCCCATTATCACCGGTGAGGGCGGCAAGTTCGGTGGCGAAAGCGCCGCGGTCGGCGTCGTCCTTGCTGGTTTCCCGGGCATCGAAGCGCACGTTCTCCAGCACCAGCACTTCGCCGTCCAGCAGCCCTGCCGCGCCTTCCCGGGCCGCCGGGCCGACCGTGTCCTCGGCGAACTTGACCGTGACGGCAGCCAACTCCTTCAGCCGGGCAACCGCAGGCCGCAGCGAGAACTTCTCCTCGGGGGCGCCCTTGGGGCGGCCGAGGTGTGCCGTCACGATGACCCGGGCCCCGGCCTCTGCCAACTTGGTGATGACCGGCAGCGAGGCGCGGATGCGTCCGTCGTCGGACACCGTGAGTGCCGGCGCTTCGCCCTCCAACGGGACGTTCAGGTCCGAACGGACCAACACGTGGCGTCCGCGGACTCCGGCGGCCAGCAGTTCATCAAGAGAATGTGCAGTCATTTCTACCTTCGTGCGGAGGACGGTGGTGCCGTGCCTAGGACAGCTTTGATGCGATCAGAGTGGTCAGATCCAGCAGGCGGTTGGAGTAGCCCCATTCGTTGTCGTACCAGCCAACAACTTTCACCTGGTTACCCATAACCTTAGTCAGTCCCGAGTCGAAGATCGAAGACGAAGGGTCTGTGACGATGTCGGACGACACGATCGGGTCCTCGGTATAGGTGAGGATGCCGGCCCAGTGCGGGTCCGCGGCGGCTTCCTTGAAGGCCTCGTTGACCTCTTCCACGGTTGCTTCGCGGGAAAGGGTGGCCGTGAGGTCCGTCATCGAGCCGGTGGGCACTGGCACCCGGACCGCGAAGCCGTCCAACTTGCCCTGCAGGTCAGGGAGCACCCGGCCGATGGCCTTGGCGGCGCCGGTCGACGTCGGCACCAGGTTGATGGCCGCAGCCCGGGCGCGCCGCAGGTCACGGTGCGGGCCGTCCTGCAGGTTCTGGTCGGCAGTGTAGGCGTGGATGGTGGTCATGAGTCCGTGCTCGATGCCGAACTTCTCGTGCAATACCTTGGCCAGCGGGGCCAGGCAATTGGTGGTGCAGGAGGCGTTCGAAATCAGGTGGTGCGCCCCGGCGTCGTACTCGCTGTCATTGACGCCCATCACGATGGTGATGTCCTCATCTTTGGCGGGCGCGGAGACCAGGACCTTCTTGGCGCCGGCGTCCATGTGCTTGCGGGCGCCCCCGCTCTTGTTGAACCGCCCGGTGGATTCGATCACGATATCCACCTGGAGATCGCTCCACGGCAGGTCTGCCGGGTCCTTCTCCGAGAGCACCCGGATCTTCCGGCCGCCGACGATCAGGTTGCCGGAGTCCACCTCCACCGTGTCCGACAGGATGCCCAGCACGCTGTCGTATTTGAGCAAGTGGGCCAGGGTCTCCGCATCGGTCAGGTCGTTGATCGCGACGATTTCCAGATCCGTGTCCTTCGCCAGGACGGCGCGGAAGTAGCTGCGGCCGATCCGGCCAAATCCGTTGATACCAACTCGAATAGTCATTGTCTCTGCCTCCTGGAGGAGATGACGGTCGGCGGCGGGGCCACCGCGGCCGTGCCTTGTTGGTGGTCCGGCCCTAGCTGGCCGGGGTGATCAGCGCGGAAGCGCCGGTGCGGGCGGCGTCGAACCGGGCAGCGACGTCGGCCCAGTTGACGATGTTCCAGAACGCCTTGACGTAGTCGGCCTTGACGTTGACGTAGTCCA